>CAWFPR010000016.1:0-292785 GCA_963817635.1 uncultured Acidobacteriota bacterium
CTGAACAGCCTTCCGCGCTCAGCGCACCGTCTGACGTGCCCGCGCGGGCTTGCCGCCAAACGCCGACAGGACATCGAAGCCGACTACCGCTGGAGGGACCTCGCGACGAGATCGCCGTCATTGCGATCACGTCGGAGTCGAGTGCCGCCCTGTTGCCGGTGGTGCGGAGCGGTCACAACTTCGCCGTCGCTGCTTGAGGCATGCTCCATCAGCGGGCCCTCCACGACCCCCGCTGCTGCATTCAGCGGCCGACGGTCCTGAAAGCCGATCCCTTTCGCCGTCCGGCCGGCGTGCCGGCGGCGAGCCTATGGCGACGATCCGGCCGGCCGTGGCGCCGGCCTGCGAATCGGATTCGCCGACGAGCATCCTCTGGTCGCCGGCGAAGTCGGCGCGGATGCGTTGCAACCCTCGCCATCACGTCGCGGACCTCCTTGCCCCGCAGCCCGAGCAACTCCGCGCCTGGACAGACGCCCCGCTGGCGGAACGTCGAGCCCGGATCAACCCTCAGGCGGCGAGCACCGGCCGTAACCGCTGCTCCAGCGCAGCGCGCGGAAGCGCGCCGACAACTCGGTCGACCTCGCTCCCATCCCGGATCACGACGAGCAACGGGATCGACTGCGCGCCAAACTTGGAAGCGAGTCCTGGATTCGTGTCAACGTCGACCTTCACGACCTTCAGGTGTCCCGCGTGACTCTGAGCGAGGTCCTCGAGCACGGGCGAGATCATCCGACACGGCCCGCACCACGCCGCCCAGAAATCGACGACAACGGGCACGGACGCGGTCGTCTCGGCCGCGAACGTGGCGCTGTCCGCGTCGACAACCCAAGGCAGAGTGGCCTTGCACCGCGGACAGCGCGGGACTCCGCGGTCGATCGGGGCGACGCGATTGCGCGCGTTGCAACTCGGGCAGCTGATGATCGTCACGATCACCAGGGTAGAGCGCGCCGGAGCAGCGCTCGCCTGGATCCGCCGTCAGCTGTTTGAACGGGCGTCTGGACCCGTCGCCGCCGCGACGCGAAGAACATGCGTGAACCGGTCGATCGAGACCACGACAACCTCGTGCTCAACGCGTTTGAGGCCACGCGCACGGACGAGACACAGGACTCCAAGCGCGCTGCGGCGTGCCCGTCTTCGCCGGCGCCGTGACAGCCGGCCAGTGGTCGGGCACCCTGCGAGATCGACCAGTCGTACGACCTGGTCTTCGTTTCGATCCCGACCGCAATTCTGGTTGGCGAGATCGCCGCCGAGTCAATGTCTCCCCCACCCCGCCACTGCAGCGAATGCCGCAGCCGCCAGCCCTCCGCCTCCAGCGACGCGGGCGCACGCCGCACGTCGTCCTCCGCGTGAGCACCGACGCGGCTGCGACCGGCGAGTAAGAGCCAGTGACGAGCGTAAAGGCCCAGTCCTACGGCTGCGAGGAGCAGCCGCGGCGAACTCAAGGGCCCCTGCGCTCGCGGTCACAGCCCGAGCAGCGCGACATTAACTCTTCCCAGGTCCGCTTGGCCGGCGTGGCAGAGCCGAAGGTACTGCTGGCGATGCGCGCAGTTCACGCTGCTCTCTGGCTCAGCGGGGCAGCTGGCGATCGACCATGTGCCGACGTTTCCACTGCCCAGGACGCTCTGAGGACCCCGCCGATGGACCCCTGGCCCGGGTCGATTTGATTAACCCCGTGAGCCGCTCCACGGCGTTAAACCCAGCGGAAATGTCCTTAAACCAGCCAAATTCGACCTGGTCACCTCCTCAAGCTTTCCGCTGATTTCCAGGGTTTTTACCGTCCACTGGGCGCGATGCGGTATCGCTTGCCATGCAGAAGGTCGAGGGTTCGAGTCCCTTCAGCCGCTTCACAAAACCCCCGGTAATCCGGGGTTTTTTGTTACTCGATGCCCGGCTCTGGACGCACCAGTCAGGCGTTTTCAGCGCTCGTTCCGGATTGGTTCCGGAAACCGTGCTCTCCAAGCGGCCCTTTGACTGCGCCTCATGCCCCCAATGAGGGCCGTTGCTGCTGTCTTGACCACTCGATTCCGGAATGTTCCGGAAACCAGGACGGCTCGTGTGCACACGTTCGGCGCGGCCGGGTTTCGACCGTTCAGGCGTTTCGCCGATGGATCTTGTTCTCTCGGTCCGCATGGCCGGCTCTTGGTTCTAGGTACAGGGTTTCCGTCGCCGCGGCCGTTTGCAGTGGCCCCACCGCGGACGTCCGCGGCCATTCCGGGCCTGAATCTCGATTTGCACGTAGGTTCCTGAGGGCTGGTCCGTATTGCTGGGCGATTGCTGATCACGGCTGGCCGCCCCGCGCGTCACGAAGGACGATCAGGCGATCGGCGCCCTTCATCTCCAGCCTCGACACGCTGCTTTGCTGCCGCCGCGCGTGCTGCTTTCCAGCTCCCGTAGACGTCGGTCACGACGCTCGCGGATGGCCAGTCGCCTCCGCTGAGTCGCTCGAGCGCCTCTCCCCCACGTCGTTGGGCGTGCGTGCGCGACCAGTCATAGGACGACGGCACCGGCCGTGGCGAGCGCGCCACACGCGCATCGCATCGAGCACGCGCTCACGCGTCCAGCGCCGCTCGATCGCGCCCGGGTGACACGCCTTGCAAAGGCGTAGGCGTCGCCTTTGCCGTTGCGCGGCTGCGTATAGGCGCCGCAGCCCCGGCACACCCCTGGTGGCGGGCCTTGACCGCCCGGGCCTTCTCCCCCGTGGGGTCCTAAGCGCCTAAAGGGCGTTAGTCTCCCCGTTGAGAGGGGTCGTATGTCGAAGCTCAGAGATGTCGTGGTCGTCCGGGTGAGCGAGAAGGGCGACCGGGAGGACGAGCGCTTTCACTCGCCTGAGGTGCAGATCGAGGCGGCCAGGCGGTGGGCGAGGGATCGTGGTGAGCGGCTTGTTGCCTCGCCGATTCCCGAGATTGACGTCAGTGGCAGGCTGCCGCTGTCTAGGCGCCCGGGCCTGTTGGCGGCGATCGAGATGATCGAGGCCGGCCCGGCCGATCAGCTTGTGGTGGCGTATTTCGATCGGCTGGTGCGTTCGCTCAAGGTTCAGCTGGAGGTGATCGAGCGGGTGGAGAGGGCGGGCGGGGAGATCTTCGCGCTGGACCACGGCAAGCTCACGAACGGCACGGCGGCGCAGCGCCTGTCGACGAACATGCTCGGCTCGGTGTTCCAATACTTTGCTGAGATCACGGGCGAGAAGGTCACGGCGGCTCAGGCGCGGGCGGTGGCGCGGGGTGTCTACCCGCACCCGAGGATCCCGGTCGGGTATGTGCGCGGCGAGAACGGCGTGCTGACAGTGGAGCCCGCGACGGCGAGGGTCGTGGTGCAGGCGTTCAGGCGTCGCGATCGCGGCGCCTCGCTGGTGGAGATTCAGGCGTGGCTGGCCGGGAACGGGATCGAGCGCGCGCTCTCCGGTGTGGCCTGGATGCTGCGCTCGCGGATGTACCTGGGTGAGATCCACTTCGGTGAGCTGCACAACACGCACGCTCACGAGGCGATCGTGAAGGATCGCGGGCTGTTTGAGCGGGTGCAGCGGCGGAGGGTATCGCGCGGGCGCCAAGCCAAGTCCGAGCGGCTGCTGGCGCGTCTGGGGGTGTTGCGGTGCGGGACGTGCGACTCGCGGATGGTGATCAACAGCTGACAGCGGCAGCTACCGCTGCGGCGACACGAGCGCGGACCGCTGCCAGCGGCGAGCGGCGGTCAAGGCCGACCGGGTCGAGGAGATGGTGCTGGACGCGGTCCGGGCGTACTCGGCCACGGCCGACGCGCCCCGACATGGGTCGCGCAGGCGGCAGATCCGCGAGTCCGACGAGGCGATCGAACGCGCCAACGCGGATCTCGATAACACGATTCGGCAGCTCGGCGAGCTTGGATTGTTGGGCCGGCCCGCGAGCCAGGAGAGCTTGGAGAAACTCGCCAAGACGCTCGATGACGCGCACACCGCCCGGGCCCGACTCGGCGATAGGCGGCGAGAGCAACATCATCGGTCCTGACGAGATCGACAAGCTGCGCGAACCCGCGAAGCGCTTAGCGGCTTGGCGACGGCTGATCACCGACACCGTCGAGTCGGTTACGGTCGCGCCGGCGATGACGGCCGATAGTCGCCCGAGTCGCCTCTGGGACCCTCGCCGGATCGACATCAGGTTCCTCGGCCAGCATCCATGAGAAAGCCGCCGGCAGCGACTTCTCGCGCGTCCGTCGACCCTCGGGTCGTACGATTCGCACACCTCTGCCGACGGTCGCGGAGTCGGACATCGTCGCCGGGCACGACTCCGCAACCGAGCGAGAAGCAGCTGAGCGAGATTGGCGTACCGGCGGTGCGAGATTCGTCCGTCGGGGAGGCGCGACGCCGCGAGCCGGCGGTCGTCTGTCAGCAGCCGCCGGTTGTGGGGAGCACACAGTTCGGTGATCGCCGGCAGTCACGACCACGCAGTCGACGCGACTATCGGAACCGTGGCGAAGCGATAGCGCCGGCGATGGGAGGCGGCGCGATCGAGTCGTCGCCGAAGGGAAAGCGCGTAGCGACGCCCGTCGAGCGTCAAAAGGAGTCATGAGGATCGCCGGCCGGCGGCGCCTGCTCCACGCCTGGAGCAGCAGCGCCGACGTCGTGGCCCTTATGCTCGGCTGAGCGGCAGTCTCGCTGCCGCTGGCTCGGCCCTACAACAAGGTAAGGGGGTCCCTCCCGGCTACTCCGACTCAGTTGGCCCTCTAGGGCTTGAGCACGATCCGCGCGGGGACTCGGGCGGCTTCGACGTCGGCGATCGCCTCGTTCACTTGGTCGAGTGGTCGCGTTTCGCGGATCACGCGTGTCTTGCCGGCGGCGTGGAGCTCGAATACCTCGCGCAGGTCCTTTCGGGTGCCGACGATCGAGCCCGCGATCGTGATCCCGTTGAGCACGGTCTCGAAGATCGGGAGCTTGACCTCGTTGTCGGCTGGCAGCGCGACGAACACGAGCGTCCCGCCGCGCCGCAGCGACGCATACGCCTGCTCGAAGGCACGAGGCGAGACGGCCAGAGCGATTGCCTGGTCGGCGCCGCCGAGCCGCTGGATCGCTTCGACCGGGTCTTCCTGCTTGGCGTTGATTGTGAACTCGGCGCCGAGCTCGCGCGCGAGCTCGAGCTTCTCATCGACCAGGTCGACCGCGACGACCCGACCTCCGGCGATCGCCGCGTACTGGATCGCGAGGTGTCCCAAACCGCCGACGCCGAACACGGCAACGAAATCAGAGGAGCGCGTGCCCGCAACCTTGACCGCCTTGTAGGTGGTCACGCCGGCGCACGCGAGCGGCGCGGCGTCGAACGGGTCGACGCCCTCGGGGACCTTGACGACGTAGCGGGCGTAGGCGACCGCGTACTCGCCCCAGCCGCCGTCGATCGAGTAGCCCATCATCTCCTGCTCGTGGCACAGCGTCTCCCAGCCGTCGGCGCAGTAGTTGCAGCAGCCGCACGCGTAGCCGAGCCAGGGCATCGCGACGCGGTCACCGATGGCAACCTTGTGAGTGAGGTCACCGACGGCGTGCTCGCCGGGCGCGAGCTCGGTGACGATGCCGACGCCCTCGTGGCCGGGTATGAACGGCGGTGAGGGCTTGATCGGCCAGTCGCCGTTCGCGGCGTGAATGTCGGTGTGGCAGAGGCCGCAACACTCGACCTTCACGCGCACCTGTCCCGGACCGAGCTCTGGCATCGGGACCTGCTCAACGGTCAATGGGCTGCCGAACTCATGGACGACCGCGGCGCGGTAGGTAGTAGGTGGGGCCTCTGCGGAGTGGGCCTCGGGAACGGACCTGGTGGCCATGGTTACCTTCTTCCTTCTGGGTTGGTGGTCGGCCTCGGTGAGGCTCGGTTGGTCGGCCCGGGGTTCTGCGTGTTGCAAGCAAGACGACCAGTGCGAGCAGGACGAGCGAGCCCAGCACGATCGCGACGATCCTCCCGCCGCGGCCGGCTGTCGGATCGCGACCGGTCGCGCTCGATCATCGAGGAGCCGTAAGCGCCGGAGCTCGTCACGGCGTGCGAGAGATGAAATGCACACCGTCGAGCCCCTCGAGCGAGAAGCCCTCGGCGGCGCCCGACGCGACGTCGATCAGGAACCGGGGCCTGCCCCAGCGTTCGTACTGGTCTGAGTCGATATAGAACGACGCGCCTCCGATCTCCCCCAAACGCACGTCGTGGGGCCCGGCCGGCAGCTCGCCGTCCTTCAGGCAGAGTGGGGAGGTGCCATCGCAGCACCCCCCAGACTGGAAGAACATCAGCGGCCCGTGGGCGGCCTCGAGGCGACGGATCACCTCGAGCGCCGCCGGCGTTACTGTGACTGGCGCCCGCGTCTCTTCAGCTGCGTCAGAGCGTGGGTCCACAATTAGAAGAACCCCATCGGGTTGGGGTCATAGCTGACGAGCAGGCACTTGGTCTGTGAGTAGTGCTCGAGCATCATCCGGTGGTTCTCGCGACCCACGCCCGAGCTCTTGTAGCCGCCGAACGCGGCGTGCGCCGGGTAGTGGTGGAAGCAGTTGGTCCACACGCGACCGGCCTTGATCGCACGACCCATCCGGAACGCGCGACTGCCGTCACGGGTCCACACGCCGGCGCCGAGGCCGTACAGCGTGTCGTTGGCGATCTCCAGCGCCTCGGCCTCGTCGCGGAACGTCGTCACTGCGAGTACCGGCCCGAAGATCTCCTCCTGGAACACGCGCATCTTGTTATGCCCCTTCACCACGGTCGGCTCGAAGTAGTAGCCGCCCGCGAGGCGTCCGTTCAGCCCCGGGCGCTGACCGCCGATCAGCACCTCGGCACCCTCGTCGCGACCGATCTTCACGTAGCTCTCGATCTTCTCGCGCTGCGCGCTTGAGACCTGCGCGCCGATCATCGTGTCGCGGTCGAGCGGGTCGCCCTGCTTGATCGCGCGGATCCGCTCCAGGCAGCGCTCCATGAACTCGTCGTAGATCGACTCGTGAATCAACGCCCGCGACGGGCACGTGCACACCTCGCCCTTGTTGAACGCGTACAGCACGAGCCCCTCGATCGCCTTGTCCAGGAACGCGTCGTCGGCGGCCATCACATCCTCGAAGAAGATGTTCGGCGACTTGCCGCCGAGCTCGGTCGTCGACGGGATCAGGTTCTGCGCGGCGTAGCTCATGATCAGCCGGCCGGTAACCGTCTCACCCGTGAACGCGACCTTCGCGATCCGCTTGTTCGACGCCAGCGCCTTGCCGATCTCCGCGCCCGGACCGGTGACGATGTTCAGCACGCCAGGCGGGAGGATCTCGGCGATCACCTCGGCGAACTTGAGGATCGACCACGGCGTCGGAGTCGCGGGCTTCAGCACCGTGCAGTTCCCCGCCGCCAGCGCCGGAGCGATCTTCCACGCCGCCATCAGGATCGGAAAGTTGAACGGAATGATCTGCCCGACGACACCCAGCGGCTCCTGGAAGTGATACGCGTAGGTCTGATCGTCGATCTCTGAGATCCGCCCCTCCTCAGCGCGGACCGCCCCGGCGAAGTAGCGAAAGTGATCGGCTGCGAGCGGAATGTCGGCCGCGAGCGTCTCGCGCACCGGCTTGCCGTTCTCATAGCTCTCCGCCACCGCCAGCATCTCGAGGTTCTCCTCGATCGCATCCGCAACCGCGTTTAGGACGGCGGCACGCTCGGCCGGCGAGCGCCCGCCCCACTCGTCCTTGGCCGCATGCGCCGCGTCGAGCGCCAGCTCGATGTCCTGCGCACCGGAATGCGCGACCTCGCAGAACGGCTCGCCCGTCGACGGCGTGACGTTCTCTCGATACTCGCCGGTGCTTGGGGCGATCCAGGCCCCGCCGATGAAGTTCTCGTAGCGCTCTCTGAGCGCTACCGGGCTGCCGGACTCGCCCGGCGCCGCGTAAGCGGTTGACTCGACAGTCGACATCTGGGGCTCCCTTGGAAGGACGGTGGTTTGTCCGAACCGGTAGTGGCCAGACCCCGCAATCGCAACCAGTTGCCCCGCTCTCCGCCTCACGACACACATCGCGCCGTCGGCGGCTGTCGGGCTAGGGCTGAGGATGCTGGCCGCAGGGCCAGCTGACTACGCCAGAGTACTCCTATTGAACGCTGCTGGGTGGACGCCGCCCGCAACTTAATAACCGGATCGTGCAGTGACCGATCGCACCGCGGCGCGCTCCCCAGGCGGGATTCCGGGCTAAGCAGGGCTTCGGCGACCTCAACCCCGTCCGGTCCACAACGGAGGGCGGCCTCGTGCTCGACATGCGAGTGCTAATCGAGCGCCGACGCCCCGACCAAGTCAAGACTTGTTGACGGGCTTCGTTAGAAAGGCGAGCACGTCCGCAACACCGAGCGAGCGTCACGCAGCAGCGCCTCGGTGCGCTTCATCTCCGCCAGCACGGCGGTCGGATCAGACGGACTCATCCCGGCCTCGCCGCCGGGGGGTAGGGGTAGCCGCTCCCCAACCCGCTCTACGTGACGGCCTTCAGCCGTCCAGGGTGGTGCACTGACCCCTTGAGCCCAAGCTCATTTATGAGACGCCACCGGGCCGGGGTCTGCGCGGCCGCCCGCCGCCGGCTACGCCGCCCGCAGCGCCGCATGCCACCAGCCGCGGGCGTCCCTCGGCTTCCCGCTCGCTGACGCTTGGCGCGATGGCGGCGGCTTGGTGGTTTGATGGTCGGGCCGGGCCACTGGAGACCCGCATTTGAGCCGGGGCGGGATGACGCCGGCCGCCGTAGCGTAGGGTTGCTCTATATGGGCGTCGCCGCGGGGTCTAGTCCGCCGTCGGAGTACCAGCCGCTCCTGATCACTGGCGTGACGGGCTTCGTCGGCATGGAGGTGATGGCGCGCTTTTTGCAGCGCAGCCAGCGGCACATCTTCGCGCTGATCCGCGCGCGGACCGACGCCGACGCCCACCAGCGCCTGCGCGCCGTGCTGGCCACCGCGTTCGGCGACGCCGACGCCCATCCCGGCCGCGTGACCGCGGTGGCGGCCGACATCGAGCGCCCCGGGCTCGGCCTGGACCCCCGACGCCTGGACGAGCTGGCCGAGCAGATCGACCGGGTACTGCACGCGGCGGCCTCAGTGTCGTTCGAACTCGGGCTCGCCGAGTCGCGCGGAATCAACGTCCGCGGCACCCAGCACATGCTCGGCTTTGCCGACCGCGCCCAGCAGCGCGGCGGCCTGGAGCGCTTCACCTACGTCTCCACCGCTTATGTCGCCGGCACCCACCGCGGCGACTTCTCCGAGCAGGACTACGACGTCAGGCAGGGGTTCCGCAACCCTTACGAGCGCTCCAAATGGGAGTCCGAGGGCAACGTGCGGGCGGCGTCGGATCGCCTGCCGGTGCAGATCGCGCGCCCCAGCATCATCGTCGGCGAGCAGGCGAGCGGCTGGACCACCGCGTTCAACGTCCTCTACGGGCCGATCCGTGCCCTCTCGACCGGCGCCTACCGCGCGCTCCCGCTCGACCGTCGGGCGCCGCTCGACGTGGTCCCGATCGACTACGTCGCCGACGCGCTGTTCGAGCTGAGCAGCGCCGGGCCGAACGGGACCTTCCACCTCGTCGCCGGCGACCGCGCCACCACCACCGGACACGTGGCGCGGATGACCGCCGAGCGCTTCCACCAGCCCCGGCCCTGGATCGTGCCCCCGGCCATCTACCGAGCGCTATATCCGCTGCTGCGCCGGGCCGTCCGCGGCCGCCAGCGCCTGGCGCTTGAACACACGCAGGTGTTCATCCCCTACCTCAACATCGGGGTGCGCTTCCAAGACCACCTCACCCGGGCACGGCTGGAGCCCGCCGGCGTCCGCCTGCTGCCGCTCGACGACTACTTCACGTGCCTGCTCGACTTCGCCGTCGCCGCCGACTGGGGCAAGCGGCCCTTCCCCCACCCGCGCAGCGCAGCGCACGCGCCATCAGACCAGCACCCCGCCCCCAGCCCACCCCCGCCAGAGTCCCAACCCGGAGCACGCCCCCGATCCTCTCGGTGAAGCCCGCGTTGCCGTGATCGTGACCTGGCATCGAAAGCCGGTCGTGAAGAGCGAGCGGCCGACCGCCCCTGCCACGCGATGATCACCCGGACCGCCCGCCGTCGAAGACCTCGCCGAGCTCGCATCTGCGCACTGTCGCGACGCGGGGGCGCATCGTCTTGCCTTCGTTGCCGCAGAAGACGGCGTCTTCGAGCACGCTGATGCTCTCGCCCTTGTCAAGCGGGCGGTGGATGCTGCGCCGGTCGTAGGGCGGGCGAGGTAGCACGATGCACTCGGTCTTGACCAGCCCGCCCCGTATTCCAGCAGGGCGGCGGCGAGCTTGGTCCGCGCTGCTGGGCCCGAAGGCGGCTGACCAGCAGGCTGGCGGTGACCATGCCCTGTTTGGGCGAGCCGCAAGCCTGAGCATCTCATCCCATTGCTCGGCGATCAGGCTAGGGCTGACGCGGTGTCCGATCAGCCGTCCGGCTAGGAAGCCCTGGCGGGTGCTGGCGTACCACAGGCGGGTATCGGCAAGCCCGGCGGGACCACCTACGCCTTCGAGGCTCTCCAACGAGCCATAGTCCGCGGAACGCTCGGCGGCCGAGGCGCGCTCCACGTCGCCATCATCGCCGGCGCGACCCAGTTAGCCCTCGCGCTCTCGACGCCGCGACCCTCGCTCCACGCGAAAGCTACCGCGTCCGCCAATGGGCGCGATCGTTAGCAGACCCACTGGTGCGGCGGTGCCCTGCTAGCGGTCGACGGCCTCGCCGATCCCGTCGTGGCCGCTAGCAGCACCGCCGCACCTTGGCTAACGAGAACCCAGCAGCGCCGCTGACGACCAGGCTCCCGACGGCTACCTCGAGGCTCCTCGCACGCTGGGGACCAGGTCTGTGGCGGTCTCTCCTGGGTTTGGCGAATACGAGGGAACTTGCCGGCGAGCGTGAAGCTCTTGCTTTCGTGCGGCGGCGGTACTCAGGGCTGGAGCGATCGAGACGCTCGAGATCGTTCTGGACCAGGAGTGCGCTCGAGTTCTGTGAGGGCTTGGGCTTTCTCGAGTCGGCGCGCGGCGTTGCATGGACACGCTCGGTCCGCCGGCGTTCCTGTCGAGCGCACCCGACGCCGTTGCTCTCACCGGCAGCGGCGGTTTCGACTCCTCGGATTTCGAGAGCGCTCTATGTGAAGTGGAGCGTCGGGTCGGGAGCTTCAGAGGGTTGTTGTTCGGTTCGCGTTGGCTTCTGTTGGGGCGGGTCACGCGGGATGCATACTTCCCGGTGATGGCAACGGGCCGGATGTGGGCGAGGTATTTCCCGGCGAGAATGGCGGTGGCGTCGGCGCGCGCCACCCGACGGGCTGGGCTGGGATCTTGGCGCTGCTGCTCGTGGTTGGCGGCATGCTGCGCTTGCCGATTGACGCGATCGCGGGCGTCGTGAGCTGAGGACTTGGCGGTGCGTCTGCGGGCCCGGCCGACTGTCTATGAGATCAACACGGCAGTGTGGCTGCAGCGGCTCGGTCGCGAGCGGGGGCGCCCGCTCGGGCTGGGCGAGGTCCCGGGCTGCGAGTGGGACGTGCTGGCGGCGCTGGGGGTCGACGCGCTGTGGCTGATGGGTGTGTGGCAGCGGAGCGCCGCCGGCCGCGCGGTCGCGGTTGCCGAGCCTGGGCTGTTTGCCGGCTACCGCGCTGCGCTGCCCGACGTGCGCGACGACGATGTGATCGGTTCGCCGTACTGCGTCAGTGGCTACGTTGTCGACGAGCGCTTCGGCGGGCGGGACGGGTTGGCGGCGGCGCGCGAGCAGCTCGCGGATCGGGGCGTCGCGCTGATCCTCGACTATGTGCCAAATCACGTCGCGCTCGACCATCCGTGGGTCACGGATCGTCCGCAGTGCTTTCTGAGCGGCAGCGAGGAGGAGCTCGCGCGGCACCCGGATGCGTTTATGCGGATCGCTGGTGGCGTGTTCGCGAAGGGACGCGACCCGTATTTTGCGCCTTGGCAGGATGTGTTGCAGCTGAACGCGTTCTCGCCGGCGCTGCGCGATGCTGCTGTCGAGACGGTGATCGCGATTGGAGACCAATGCGATGGGCTTCGCTGCGACATGGCGATGCTGATGACCAACGAGGTGTTCGCGCGCACGTGGGGCGACCGGCCCGGGCGCGCCCCCGAGGCCGACTATTGGCCGACTGTGATCGGCCGCTGCAAGCAGGCCCATCCGGATCTGCTGTTCATGGCCGAGGTGTATTGGGACATGGAGTGGACCCTGCAACAGCAGGGCTTTGAGCTGTGTTACGACAAGCGGCTCTACGACCGGCTCGTGCACGACTCGCCCGCGTCGGTGCGCGGCCACCTGGAGGCCGACGCCAGCTACCAGGAGCACCTGATCCGGTTCATCGAGAACCACGACGAGCCGCGGGCGGCGGCCACCTTCGGGGTCGCGCAAGCGCGCGCCGCCGCGGTCGTGATGTCCACGCTGCAGGGTGCGCGCCTCTACCACGACGGCCAGCTGGAAGGTCGTCGCACGCGCGTCCCGGTCCAGCTTGGGCGGGGGCCGGACGAGCCGCCCGACAGCGAGCTGCGCGCCTTCTACGAGCGTCTGTTGCGCGCGATTGCCGACTCGCAGTTGCGAAGCGGCGACTGGCGTCTGTGCGAATGCGGGCGCTCGTCCGACGCACGACTCTCACCGTCATCTCGTTGCTTGGTGCTGGGCGAGCTCGGACGCGCGCCATCTGGTGGCGGTCAACCTGTCGGCGGCCCGAGCCACGGGCCGCGTACGCCTGCCGTGGGGCGACCTCGCCGGACGATCCTGGAGGCTGGCCGACAAGCTGAGCGATGACCGCTTCGAGCGTTCCGGCGACGACCTCGCCCGCCAGGGCTTCCACGTCGCTCTCGAGGCTTGGGGATCGCACTTCCTGGTGCTCGAGAGCTGAGCCGGTCGCCCGGTCACGGTCAGCGATCTACCACCGCAAGGACAGCAGAAAGTACCGATGCATTCTCTGCCCGCGGTGCTACGTTTCCGATAGCTTGCGCGCCCCGTTCGGGGGGAGTGGTCTGTATGCGTGATGAGAGTTCGGGTCGGATCGGCTGAGTCGGCTCGTCGGAAGCTGATCGTATGGTGGGTCGAACCGGCATCCGCGTTGCGCCTATCGGTCGTGCTTGCAGTTCTATGGAGCGTGGGCGAGTAAGCCTCTGCACCAGCCACGACGCCGGCCAGCCCCATCCCCCGACGCCTTGTGGCGCTCGGTCGCATCCGCTGACCACGTCCCACCGCGAGGTGCGCTGATGGATTTGAGGACGGTGTGCGTGGATCTCAACGTTCGTGGAGCGTGGGAGATCGTGCTGTCTGACCAACGCGAGCCGGTCACGTGCAAGACGCTGGAGGAGGCCAGCCGTGTGGCGCACCGGTGCGCGGCTGACAGACGGCCGTGCGAGCTGATCGTGCGTGACGCCTACCACCGCGTGTTAGATCGCGAGCTGATCAACGTTCGCGGTGAGTGGCGCAGCGGCTTGCTGTCAAAGACCACGACGCTGGCCTCTTGACCGTTGCGCGGCGGGGTTCCCGACCGCGCGAGTGCTCGGCCCCGAAGGTCGGGGCTGTCCTACCCTCCGTGCTGGGCCGGCTGTGCAATGCCGTGCTCGATGCTCCGCAGACATTTCAGCGCGGCGGACCGCGCCAGCAGTATTTGATTGAGAAGCAGGACCGAGGACCGGGAGCCGTTTCGCCAACGCAGACGAGCACGCGCGTCTCGGGGTCTGTTGATTTGGCTGTACGCGGGTCGCACCTGCTGGTCATACCCAGCATGTTTGAGTCAAGCGGGCTGGCGCACGCTGATCTCGCCGGGGGACGGGTTCCGATCGTCCAGGCGCTCGGCGGGGCGGGGGATACCGTCGCTGGCCGCGACTCTGCGCGGGATCATCCCGAGCGGAGCACGGGACACGTCATTCACGATGTCCCGCACTGGGCGCGAGAGTCCGCGATGGCGCGCGCGATCGAGCTCTGGCATCGCTACCCGGAGGACTTCCGGCACCTGATGCAGCACGGCATGCGCGTCGATCGCTTGCGTGGGCGCGCGCCGCTCTTGCGGGGCAGGGGGCTTGCGTCCAGAACGGGTTCTTTGGAGGTCGTGATCGCGTATGACGACGATCTGCCGGTCGCCGAACTCGGCGATGTAGGGCGGTATCCGCGCTCCTCAGTGCATCGGCGTGAGCGGGTGCGCGTGCTCGCTGTCGAGGATCAGGTGCCGGTGTTGGCTTGTTCACGAAGCCGCATCGATCCTGTCCGCAACCAGTTTGGCCAGACGGGGGATGCCCGCAGTTCAGCCGGCCCGCGAGCGCGCGCTGCCGGAAAGCGGCGGTCGACCGCCGCGCGGTGGGTCGGTACGCCAGTGTGAGACGTGAGATGATCGTGGCGTTGCGTGGTGATGAGGAGCTTGATCGTCGGGCCGCTGACCTCGCGGGGCGGCTTCCGGTAGAGCTAGCGTCGCTGGCCCGAATCGCATACAACTATCGCTGGTGCTGGTATGCGGGCGGCAAGGACGTGTTTCGCTCGATCGACGAGCGTCGCTGGGAGTTGTGTGGCGAGAACCCGGTTCGCCTGTTGCAGGAGGTGTCGGGGGAAGCGCTTGCGCGGGCGGCGGGTGATCCCGTTTTGCTTGCTCGGGTGGCGTCGCTGGAGGACGCCTTCGCGGTGGGCCTGGGGCGCCCGCCCGCGGGAGCAGCGGTGGCGCCGGAGCGGCCGGTTGCGTTCTTCTGCGCCGAGTTCGGCGTGCACCAGTCGCTGCCGATCTACTCGGGTGGGCTCGGCGGCCTTGGCTGGGGACCTGCTCAAGGAGGCTTCGGATCGGGCGCTGCCGCTGGTGGCGGTCGGGTTGATGTATCGCCAGGGGTATTTCCGTCAGCGCCTGGAGGTGACCGGCTGGCAGCAGGAGTACTGGATTGATGTCGATCCCGAGCGGCTTCCTGCGGCCCTGGTGCGCGCTGTTGATGGGCGGCCGTTGATGATTTCGCTGCCGATTCGTGGGCGGGAGGTGAGGGCTCAGATCTGGCGTGTGGCTGTGGGGCGGGTGCCGTTGTTCCTGCTCGACGCTGATGTGCCTGAGAACGGTCGTCTCGAGCGGTGGATCACCTCGCAGCTGTATGTCGCTGATCCGATCACGCGCCTCTCGCAATACGCGCTGCTCGGCGCGGGCGGCGTGCGCGCGCTGGCGGCGCTGGGCATCGATCCGGGGCTTGTGCATCTGAACGAGGGGCATGCTGCGCTCGCGGTGCTTGAGCTGGCGCGCGCTGAGATGGCGCGCGGAGCGCCGCTGGAGGCGGCGCTCGAGGCCGCGCGGGAACGTACGGTGTTCACGACGCACACGCCGGTCGCGGCCGGCAACGAGACCTATCCCCGCGAGGAGGTGATCGGCACGGTCGGGGATCTGATGGCGGAGCTGGGGGTCGACGGCGAGGCGCTGCTGCGGCTCGGTCGCTACCACCCTGAGGATGATGGCGAGCCGTTCGGGATGACGACGTTCAGCTTGCGGATGAGCCGGGCGGCGAACGGTGTCAGCCGCCGCCATGGCGGCGTCTCGCGTGCGATGTGGCGCGGGCTGTGGCCAGGACGGGCGGTGGAGGCGGTGCCGATCATTCATGTCACCAACGGCGCGCATCTGCCGAGTTGGGTTGGCGCTCCGATGCGCCGGCTGCTGGAGCGCCACATCGGTGAGGCCTGGTGGCGCAACGCGAGCGACGCAGCGACCTGGGAGGCGCTCGACGCCGTGCCCGACAGCGAGCTATGGGCGGCTCGGCGCGAGCAGCGCTCAGAGCTGGTGGCGTTCGTCAAGGAACGCAGCGGAATCGACCGGCTCGCCGAGCGCCAGCCGCGTGCGGGAATCGAGGCGGCCGCTCGCACGTTCGACCCGGACGCACTCACGATCGGGTTCGCGCGGCGCAACGCGACCTACAAGCGGCTCGGGCTCCTCAGCCACGACCCCGACCGGGTGCTCGCCCTGCTCGCCGGGCCCCGCTCGGTCCAGTTCATCTTGGCCGGCAAGGCGCATCCCAGCGACGAGGAAGCCAAGCGCGTGGTCCAGGAACTGTTCCGCTTCAAGGACGCGCCCCATGTCGCGGAGCGCTTCGTGTATCTGCACGACTACGACCTAGGGATGGCCGCGCGGCTGGTGCGCGGCTGCGATCTGTGGCTCAACCTGCCACGGCCGCCATTTGAAGCCAGCGGCACGAGTGGCATGAAAGTGGTCATCAACGGCGGCCTGAACCTGAGCGTGCTCGACGGCTGGTGGGCAGAAGCCTACGACGGAACCAACGGCTGGGCGCTGGACGGCGACGTCCACCCCGACCCCGCGGCGCAGGACGCGCGTGACGCCGCCGCCCTGTACGACCTGCTCGAACAACAGGTCCTGCCCGACTTCTATGACCGCGACGCGGACGGGCTCCCGCGCTCCTGGCTCACCCGCATCCGCGCGTCGATCCGCACGCTCGCTCCCGGCTTCTGCGCCGGACGGATGCTCGACGACTACGTAGAGCGGGTCTACGCGCCGACAGCCAGCGCTTGAGCTGACTCGCGTCGGGCACGCTGGCTATCCATCTGTGTTCCGACGTGGTCTCCTGCGGACACCGGGGACGACTCGCGACCATGAGAGCGTCGCTGAGGGGCAGGTCGATCGCGTCGCTCCTCCGGCCCCCGTCAAGCCGCCGCTCAGCGATAGCGTCTAGCCGATAAGGAAGCCGGCCTCCTCGGAGTCGAACATCGCCACCGCTGACGCGACACCTTGCACGGGAACGCAGCACTCTGCGCCGACGTCAGCGGTGCTCTGGCTGCTGAGTGAGGAGCAATCGTCGACACGCTGGCAGCTATCAGCTGGCAGCTGATCAGATGACCGCTATGCCTGACCAGACCAGCAGTGCCCACGGCTGGCGACACTCGGCCGTGGGCGACGCCGAGATGCCGACCGATGCTCGCTGCCCATGCAACGACAAGGGCCGATCCTCGAAGCGGAAGTCCTCGTCGATCCCCAAATCTCTGCTGGTCTGGGGACTTTCGGAATGGTGTCGACGGGGGCGATCACTCTCCGTTTCGCATGGTTGCGAGCGCGACGCCGGGAGCCGAGAGCCCGTTCGACGGCGTGAGCGGTGGCTTCCGCATCGAGCCCAAGCGGGGGCGTCTCGCCTTGCCGGCGAAGTTGCTCTGACCTGGCGAGGGACAGAACGGTCGCGTCCGCTGCTGCGCTACCGCTCCGGGATTCGGGAACCAGGAGCGCGCGCCTGCGGGCCCTCGCTACGGAGGAGGACGTCGAGAAGCGGTCAGGTGGCTCCAGTACCTTCGAGCGCGGCATGGGAACGATCGGAGATGTGCGGTTGGATCGGGTGGCGGAGCGCCAACGTGCCGTGGCGCTCGCGCGCCATTACCGGGAGGCTGAGGGTCTGTCGATCGCGCAGATTGCTGAGCGCTTGGGCCGGGCGCAGGCGACTGTCAAAGGCTATTTCTACGACCCGTCTGACGCCTGCAAAAGACGTACATAGTCCCGGCGGGGTAACCTTCCCCATGGACTTTTTCTGCGCTCGGGCTGGCTGTCCAGCCCGGAGGACGGTGGGTTGTTATGCTTGACCGTGTCGTGAACGGTGCCGCGCGGCGCAACTCGCCCGCCATGACCGCGACCAGGGTGTTTGTCGATCGCGAGATCGCTCGTCGGCTGGGACGCGCAGAAGCGACCGTCAAGCCGTATCTCTACGATCCGACCGGCGACAAGGCACGCGGAGTAAGGCGCGCTACCGGGGAGTGTGTCGCGGGTGCGGGGCGCCTACCGCGCCGCGGAACGGCAAGGGCGACGCCTACGCGTATTGCAAGCGCTGCCTCCCCGCGCGATCGCGACGGATGGACACGGGAACGGGTCCGCGAGGCGATGCGCGCGTGGCGGGCGCTACGGCGCTGCTCCGTCTTTCTACGACGGGTCGCGCACGCACGCAAGCCGGCGCGGCGGCGAAGGGCTCAAACGACTACAGGCCGGAGAATGGCCCGCGCCGTCCACTGAATTCGATCTGTAGTGGAGTCTGGGCGGCGGCTCGCGCCGCGACGCTTTCGGCGGCGCGTGAACGCTTGGGCGTCACTGCCGGTGAAATGCGGACGCGCGCGCTGCGGCGCCGGCTCCGCCGACGTGACGGCCCTGTTAACGATTCAGGCAGTCGTCACGACGAGACTCGGCCCTTCCCCGACGGTGATGGTGCTGACGGCCGTATTGCACCCGATCGGATCGGCGCAGCTCGAGCGGCCCGCACGGTTGAACGTCGCGCGGCCTGAATAGATCGACAGCGGGCTGCCGCTCTGCCAGGTCACGATCGAGCTGATCTGCCAGCGGCCGAGGATGGCGTCAACGACGCCGCCGTGGTTCAGCCAGCGGCGCCCCTGGCCGAAGGGCAGCTCGACGATGGCGTTCGCGTTGACCACGTGCGTGATGTGGAACACCGACCGGCCGGTGTTCAGCTCGGGCCGGTTGTTGTCCATGAACGCCTCGAACCGGTTCTGCGCGGTGCCGGCCGAGTTCGTGTTCGTGTTGGCGAAGGTGTAGTTCAGCTGTCCGAAGAACCCGTTGCGGTACTGGCGACGCAGTTCGAGCTGGAGCGCGTTGTAGTCGCTGAAGCCGCCGTTCGACAGCCCCTGGGCGGCGTAGATGCCCGGATTCTGCATGAAGGTGGCGAGCGCGCCCGCGGCGCGGCTGGTGACGAAGAAGTCGGCCAGCCCGGCGACCTCGTTGGTCTGGAGGCGGCTGGTCGCGGTGGAGTTCGTCAGCAGAGAGCCGTAGGTCGGCAGCAGGGTGAGCTGCTGGCTGCCTGACACGTTCGCGTTGTAGAGCGGACTGAACGCGAGGCCGGCGGCCTGTGCCGCATATCCATTGGCGCGCGCCCGGTTGAAGTCCGCGAGGAACTCCGGGCTGATCATGATCTGGTTGTAGTCGGTGCCGCGCCAGATGTCGCGTCCGAACGTCCCGATGTACCGGGCTTCAACCGCGGTCGCCCAGGCCAGTTCGCGCTGGATGCCGAGGCTGACCTGGTGGACGTGGGGCGCCTGGATGTTCGGGTCGATCCCCCAGAGAATGCCGGTGGCGCTGACGGCCATTTGGTCGGCAAGGGTGCGGACGGCCAGGAACGCGGGCGTCGCCGGGAGTGGCACGCCGCTGGCGGCGGTCGTGTACTGGTTACTGAGCGTCACGCCGGTGCTGAGGCCGGCGTTGCCGCGCGCCGCCGAGCGGCCCGCCGTCACGGACTCCTCGTTGACGAACGTCAGCGAGTATCCGCCACGGACCGCGGTCTTGCCGTCCTTGGTGAGGTCCCAGGCGAAGCCGGCCGTGGGCCCGAAGTTGTTCAGGTCCTTCTTGTAGTAGTCACCGTTGACGAAGCTCACGGTCGTGGCCGGGTCGAGCATCACCTGGTCGAACGGCCGCCCGTTGATGACCGGCAGGAAGCCGAGGTTCTTGTCCTCACGCAGCGGGCTGTAGTACTCCCACTTGAGGCCGGCGCGAATTGTGAAATTCGGTTTCCAGCGCCAGTTGTCCTGGAGGTAGCCGGCGAGGTTGTCGAGCGTGTAGTGCTCGTCGGACGGGATGCCCGCGATGTAGCCCGACGTCGCGTCCTTCACCTGGAACGTCTGCGCCACGCTGCTGACGACGCCGCCGAGATACGTCGCCATCGCGCGGGCGTTGGCGAGATCCGTGGCGCTGATGCCGCCCGGGAACTGCGCGGAGTTCATCTGGACGCTGGCCGGAGCCGCCGAGCTGAAGCCGAAGGTCACCGTCGGGAACTGCCCGGCGTAGTTGTACGGATTCACGCGGTAACGCTGCCAGCTTCCGCCCATCTGCATGTCGTGCTTGCCGAGCTGCAGCGAGGAGTTGGTGCCGAGCTGGTAGGTGTCCGTGTACCGGCCCTGCGGCATGAATCCCGCCGCCGTGCCGTTGCCGCCGACCGGGTTGATGATGCCGAGCGCCGAGCCATACAGCACTCCCTGACTCGCGTAATCCCAGTCGCTCAGGAACTGCACCGGCGCGAGATTGCCGCCGCCCCTGATCTCCGTCTGGAACTGCGAACTGCCGATCCAGCGATAGGCCAGCGCAAAGCGCTTGGCCGCGGAGTTCGTGTAGACGAGCGGACGGTCCGGGCTGAAGAAGTCGAGGTCCGTGCGGTCGTCGGTTTCCTTGAAGTAGCTGTAGACGCCCTCGAACTTGTGGTTCTGGCGCGCTGCGTAGTCGAGGCGGAATACGTACTGGTCGCGGTTGTTCAGGTCGGTCTGGTTGAAGCGATAGCCGGCCGTGTTCAGCAGCCGCGTGGCCGACGAGTTTCCGACGTCGTAGTTGTTGACGTTCGACGGCGCTGGCAGCTTCGAAAATATCGTGGACTGCAGCTTCGAATCGACCGGCAGTCCGGAGAGTCCCATCACGTTGACCGCCTGGACGCTGCCGTCGAGCGCGACGTACCGATAGACGCCGTTGTAGAAGTCGGCGCTGGCAGGAATCGTCAGGTTCTGCGCGGTCTGCGTCGTCTGGCGGAAGCCCTCGTAGCTGGCGAAGAAGAACAGCTTGTCCTGCATCACCGGACCGCCGACGCGGCCACCGAACTGGTGGCGGCTCAGGGCAGGCTTGGGAACGTTCGACGCGTTGTTGAAGAAGGAGTTCGCCGCGAACTTCGAGTCGCGATTGAACTCGAACACGCTGCCCCGGAACTGGTTGGTGCCCGAGGGCGTGACCATGCGCACCGACGTCGCGCCGCCGGCCGAATCAGCACCGGATACCGACGTCGTGATGGCGATTTCCGACACGTTGTCCGAGGTGGGCCGGTTCGGCAGGAAGTCCAGCGAGTTCGTGCGAATGAAATTGTCCTGGATGTTGATCCCGTCGAGCGTCACCTGGGTCCACGTGGGCCGGCCGCCGTTGATCGCGGTGTTGCTGCGCGTCGCGATTCCGGGAACGCCCGGCTGCAGCTTGATCAGGTTCGTGATGTCGCGATTGGCCAGGGGAATGTCGAGCACCTGCTTCTGCATGACGGTGCTCGACACCTCCGGCGTCGTTGTCGAGACGAGCGACACGCCCGCTTCGACGGTGACCGTCTCGGCCATCGCGCCGATCTCCAGCTTGGCGGTCAGGGAGTACTCCTGCCCAACCGTGATCTTTACGTCCGTGATGTCGGCGTTCTTGAACCCCGACAGCGAGATGTTGACCGTGTAGGTGCCAACCGGCAGCGCGGTGAAGAGAAACGCACCGATCTCGTTCGTCACGGTCGTCTGCGCCTGGTTGGTCTGGGTGTTGGTAATCGTGACTGTCGCGCCCGGCAGGACACCTCCGGACGTGTCGAGCACGGTCCCGACTACCCGACCCAGGGTTCCCTGGGCGGCCGCCGGCAGGCCGAGCGCCAGGAAGAGTAGTGCTGTAATCGCCGCCGTTCCGGCAGAGTGCCGCAATCTCGTCATAAATCTCCCTCGTCAGGAATGCCTGACAAATGAACCGGAGGAGTTACTGCAATTCGTCAGCCGATGAACGCCACGGGCTGTGAGGGGGACCTGCGGGTGAGTATGTGACGCTGCCCGATGACGAGCAGCATCTTACGAGAGGTCGCGAGAACAAATCCCGCGGCATGCGCGCGGCCGCACGGATGGCGGCCTCCGGATCCCGGAAAGCGAATCCGGCGAGTGCAAGTTCTTGAATCGTGCGTTCCGGACGCGCGTTCGCGAGATCAGACGCAGCATCATGATCCTGCCGGAAATCCGGAGGCGCTGCACGACGTCTGGAGCGGCACGGCCTCAGGGAATGGTGAAGCCGCGGAAGACCCACGTCGCGCCGGCCGTGAAGCCGAAGCCCGGATCGCGCGACGTCATGCCGAGGATCAGGCCGGCATCGATCCGAACGGTGCCTCTCGTGAAGCGGCCGCCGACGCGCATCGCGCCGCGGCTGTCCGTCCCAGGAGGCGCCTCGCCCGAGCGCGTATCCAGCCGTCCGTTGATTTCGCCGACCACCTCGAGCCCCTGCCGCACGGCGCGCGCGACCGACATGCCGTACGTGAGCACGTCGTTCTGGCGGTTGCCGTCCGTCGGGTCCCCCAGGATCCCGAGGCCGACGTTCCCCACGAAGCGGATCGACTGGACGGTCTTGCCGAACAGGGCCGACATGTAGACGTCCGTCGTGTCGAGGCCGAGGCCGCTTTCGTTGCTCGCATTGGGCAGCTTCGTGGCAAAGCGCACGCCGATTGCCGGGCGCCCCGGCGTCTCCGCCACGAGTCGGATCTTCGTCGCGATTACGATGTCTTCGACATCGGACGTGCGGTCGCCGGTGAAGTTCAGGAGGTTCGACAGGGGCGCATCTCGGCGCGACGTGATGGACAGCCGGTTGTACAGGCCGCCATCGATCTGAAGCTCCGCGATGGAGCTCAGCCCGAAGCTCACGCCGAGCGTGGGAAACCGCAGCAGGTTGCCCTGAAGGCCCGAGACTGGAAAGAAGATGTCGCGCTGCTGGTCGAAGCCGCCCTCGATCAGGACGATGCCCGAGCCGACCGTTTCGGGATCCTCGGTCACGAGCGGGCGCTGCTGGGCCGCGGCCACGGATCCCCAGCCGACCACCGCGGCCACCATCAACGCTACGACAACTCTCTTCATCGAACCTCCACGATCATATTCTGGCGGCAGCCGCCCGGACCCAACCACAGATCACACAGATCACGCGTCAAGGCCTCTGCACGTCACGAGCGGGGCGATTCGGTCGCGCGCGTCCGAATCCCGGCCGCCCGTCAGCGTGACACGATCTGTGAAATCTGTGTAATCCGTGGTCAAAAACTCTTCGCGCTGTCCAGCAGGATGGTCACCGGGCCGTCGTTGACCAGCTCCACCTGCATGTCCGCCTGGAACACGCCGGTCTCCACCCGCAGGCCGGCCTCCTGGAGCATTCGCACGACCTCGTCGTAGAGCGCCTGCGCGAGCCCCGGCGGCGCGGCGCGGTCCAGCGACGGCCGCCGGCCCTTCCGGCAATCGGCCTGGAGCGTGAATTGCGAAACGACCAGGAGGGCGCCGCCCGTTTCGACGACCGATCGATTCATCCGGCCGGCTTCGTCGGGGAATACACGAAGATTGCGCACCTTGTCGACGATGTATTGGACGTCGGCGGGCCCGTCTTCGTTGGCTACCCCCACGAACACGAGCAGCCCGTCGCCGATGGTTCCCGCCGTCCTGCCGGCCACGGTCACGCTGGCGCGCAGCACGCGCTGGACGACGGCGCGCATCAGCCGCCTTCGCGCTGCGCGCTTCGGCGCCCAAGGCGCGAGACGATCCGCAGCGGGACCGAGCCGTCGGAGAGCGCCGCCTCGCGAAGCTCCGGCAGCGGGTTCAGCCGACGGTCGAGCAGGTGACGGCTGGCGACGTTGCCCAGCGCGCGAATCATCGAGTGCTTCACGTCGGGATGTTCGACCTCCAGCTGGGCCAGCAACCGCTTGACGCGCTGGCGCTGCAGGCCGAGGTCCCCGCAGGCCGGACAGCAGCAGCTGATGATCGGCAGCGCTTCCTCTTTCGCGTAGGCCCGGGCATCCGACTCGGTGACGTACACCAGCGGGCGGATGACCACGTGCTCGCCGTTGTCCGACACCAGGCGCGCGGGCATGGCCTTGAGGCTGCCGGCGAAGAACAGGTTCAGCAGCAGCGTCTCGACGAAGTCGTCCAGGTGGTGCCCGAGCGCAATTTTCGTGGCGCCGACGTCCTTCGCGAGCCGATACAGGACACCGCGCCTCAGGCGCGCGCAGAGCGAGCACGGCGTTGCCCCGTCGAGCAGATCGTCCATCGTCTCGCCGATGTTCGTGTGCTCGATCCGGTAGTCCCACCCGCGCTCGTCGCACGTCTTCGCGATCAGATCGTGGCGGTACCCGTCGTAGCCGGAATCCACGTTCACCGCGACGAGCGAGAAGCTGATGGGCGCGCGGACGCGCAGGACGTCGAGGATGTTGAGCAGCGCCCAGCTGTCCTTGCCGCCCGACAGGCCCACCATGATGCGGTCGCCGTCCTCGACGAGGTTGTGATCGGTGATCGCCCTCGTCACTTTCTTCGCGAGGCGGGTCTCGAGGGGACTCTTGTAGGGCATGCCGGTCAGATCATTTTACGCGGTCAGTTGACCGGCCGTGTCACAAAGCGGTCAGCTGGCTGACCGTACCTTACGCGGTCAGCTGCCGGACCGTCTCGGCCCAGTTGAGCTTCGTGCCGGCCTCGAACGCCGCGGCGCCCATGGCTTCCGCCAGACTGCGATCCTCCATGAGGGCCTGCAGCGCGGTTGCGAGCGCCGGCGCCGTGGGCTCGCACACGTAGCCTCGCACCCCGTCTTCGACGAGCTCCGCCGGGCCGCCGCTGTCGCGGCACGTGACCACCGCCTTGCGCGAGGCGAAAGCCTCGGCGGTCACGAACCCGTAGTCCTCCTCGAACGGCGGGAAGACCACCGCGCGGCAGCGCGCGAGGTGGTCCAGCGCCTCGGCGTCGGTGAGCCGCCCCGCCAGCGTCACCCGCTCGGTGAGCCCGAGCCTGTCGATGAGCGCCTGCAGGCGGCCCTGTTCCTCGCCTTGGCCGGCGATGACGCACCGGATCCCGGCAGCCTGCCGCTTCGAGAGCGCCTGGACCAGCAGGTCCGCACGCTTGAGCGGCGTCAGCCGCGAGATCATGAACAGGTAGTCGCCGTACCCGTCGCACCGATAGGGCCGCTGCGGCGCCGGGGGGTAGAGCACGGTCGAGCGCAGCTCGGGCCAGATCGCCAGGCGCTGCTGGATGGTGCGGGACTGCACGAACATCTTCGTGACGTTGTGCGTCAGCAGATAGCGATCGGCCGCGTGGATGAACCGGCGTCGGATCCGCTCCTTGAGCCGTCCCTGCGGGCTCAGCAGGCCGCTGAAGCGGTCCCACTGATCGTAGTACTCACGCATCGTGTGATTGAGCCAGCAGACGTGCTTTTCATGCCGGACGGCGTAGCTCGGATAGCGCAGGCTGATCACCTGATCGATCTTTTCGCCGTTGGCCGTGCCGAGGTCGGTCAACCAGGTGGCCGCGTACGCGGCGGCCTGGCGGCCAAAGCGGTTCTGGGGCGTCACGACGATATCGGCGGCGTGCCCCGCCTCGCGCAGTGCCTGCACGAGCGACCGCGCAATCACCATGTGCCCGCCTTCGACCAACGGCGGGCTCGACGTGACGACGGCGATGCGGCTCATTCGACCACGAAGGGCGTCACGCGCACCCCGAGGAATCGGGCGTCGCCCGCCCCGCCGTTGAAGATGGGCACGAAGCCCGTGCTGCTCGAAATGGACACGGTCCAGACAAAGGCACGCGCCTCGTACCAATACCCGCGCGACAGGTCGAACGTCACCTCCAGGGGCTCTTTTACCGTCACGCGTTGCTTCCGGCCGTTGACCGAGATCGTCACGTCGGTATCGACCGGCCCCGGCGCAAGGATGAAATGCAGTTGCTTCATCATCCGGTCGGTCTTGACCAGGAAGTCCGCTCGGGACTCGCCGCGAACCCAGAAGGCCTTGTCGGCCTCCATGCCGTAGGCGTTGTCGTCCAGGAAGTAGACCTGGAAGCCGGGATCGCCGACACCGGGACGGGCGCCGAACCACTGCCGCACCTTCTCTGTTTCGTTCATGATCGGGAGATCGTTGACGAGCGATCGCTCGACGGGCAGCATGCGAACCGGGCCGGTCTTGGCGTTCCGGCCTGTATAGAACGACGCGTCGAACGGATTCAGCACCATGCGGGCGACGAAGACCCCGCCGATGACCCACGGCACGAACGCCGCCGCGACCGACGCGATCGGCGGCATCAGGAACACGAGCATGCCGTACGGCCCCATGAAATAGCGGTTGCCGACCGAGCCGCCGCCTCCGTTCCAGGTGTACGGCGTCACGATGACGAAGAACAGGATCTGTGCGACGACGCTCGCCAGGACCAGCCACTGCCACGCCGGCCGCCGGCGCGGCGCGGCCAGGAATGCCATGAGCGCGAACACACCGGGGAAGTAATACGGCAGCAGTCCCGCGTAGCGGCCGACGAAGAAGTACCCGAGGTTGTGCGTGAGGTTCTGCACGAATACCCGACGGTCGAAGATGACGCCGGTCAGCGCCTCGTCGCGCGATTTGGGCGCCCCGATCTGCGGGGCCGACGGCACCTCGTTCTGGAAAGGGAACTCGTAGACGTACGCCTGGCGGTCCCCTCCCTGGTAGTTCCACTCGCCCGAGATCGCCACGTTGACAGCGAAGAGGCCGGCGGCGATCGCGCCCGTCACCCCGAGCGACGCAAGCGCCCGGCCGAAGGCGCGGCGCCGCCAGATCTGCCAGACGACGATGGGCAGGATCAGCAGGACGTTGGACGGCTTCGAGAATGTCGCCAGCCCGACGAGCAGTGCCGCGACGACATCGCTGCGGCCGGTGAACAGCCAGCGGGTCCCGCGCGGCGCCTGCTCAGGCGTCGCGACTTCCTTGAACAGCCAGGAGAAATATGCGAACAGGCAGAGCGAGAAATTGAAAAGCTCCGGAGTGATCCAGACGAAGTAGACCGGGACCACGCTCATCAGGACGAACGCCGCGGCCAGGATCGCCGACGGCGTCGCTGGCGCGCGCGCGTGGAGGAAGAGGTACGCGCAGAGGACGGACAGCGCCAGGAGCAGCGCATGAAAGACGAGAAAGCCGTTCGTCCCGAAGACGAGCACGAACGGCGCGGCGAGCACCGGGTAGATGAACGACTTGCCGTAATAGAGCCGATGGGTGCTGGGATCAGGCTTGCTCTCGATCCTCAGGAATGGCGGCGAGGCTGTCAGCGCGATGCCCGTCACGTCGCGCCCCTTCTTCAGAAAGACGCCGGCGGGCCCGGTCGAGAACTCATGCCAGACGCGCTCGAGGTCCTCGCGGCGATAGGTGAGATCGCCGTCGTCGACGAGGCTGTGCGCCATCATGTAGTAGGTCGCCTCGTCGCTCTGGATGCCGATCGCGGCGCTCGGAAAATCGACGGTGAGCGCGACCGCGCCGTACACGCAGAGGAACACGGCCGCGAGCAGCAGGCCGGGCCGCGCCGTCACGCCCGCCCCCGGGTTTCGAGAAACGAGAGGTCCTCTCGAAGGATGCCCTTCCTGCGGCTCGGGCGCGACACCCTGTGGAGCAGCTCGTAGAGCCGTTCCATCTTGCGCACGAAGGCGGCGATGTCGTACTGCCGGCCGGTTTCGTACGCCGCCGCGCCGAGCCGGGCCCGCGTCTCCGGCTCGTCGATCATGCGGATCAACGCGTCCGCGAGCGCGCGCGCGTCGCGCTTCGGCACGATGATCGCGTCGCGATCGGCGGTCAGCACGTCGAGCAGTCCATCGGCATCGGTCGCCACGATCGGCTTGCCCATCGCCAGGGCTTCGAAGACAGTCAGCGGCGTCCCCTCCCAGAGCGACGGGAAGACGCTCACGTCGAAGGCCGAGACCACGCGCGCGACGTCTTTGGCGAACCCGGCGAATACGAACCGATCGCCGAGCCCGAGCGCCTGCGCCTGCTGCTGCAGCGATTCGAGCAGCGGCCCCTCCCCCACGAGGAAGAACTTCGCCTGCGGACGCTCGGAGACGACGAGCTTCGCCGCCTCGACGAGGAACTGGTTGCCCTTCGAATCGTGCAGCCGCGTCACGCAGCCGATGGCGAACTCCCCGGGGGCAATCCCGAGTTCGGCGCGCGCCGCGGCGATCTCGTCAGCTGGGCGCTGCCGGCTGAACTCCTCGAGCGGCACGCCGAGGTACACGACCTTCGTCTTCTCCGCGGGAATCTGCCGTGCCTTGATCACGAACTCGGCCGTGCTCTGCGACACCGCGATGGCGAGATCGGTGAGCGGCTCGAGCGCCCGGTCCGCGACCTTCTGGAACCAGGGTGTGTCGGTGAGGTTGGCGTGTTCGTGCAGGATTGCCGGCAGACGCCGCATCCCTCCGGCCATCCGTCCGAACGTCGTCGCGCCGTAGCCGTGCAGGTGGAGGATGTCGATGTGCTTGCGATCGACGACCTTCAGGAGCGCCGGCAGGGTGGCCGGATCGAACTTCGACTTGTGCAGGTAGGTGATGTCGACGCCGAACGATTCCAGCGTCTCCTCGGACAGGTCCTTCCTGCGCAGGCTGACGAGCGCCACGTTGTAGCGCGCCGGATCGAACCGCGGGATCATCCACGCGAACAGGCGCTTGACCCCGTGCATCCGCGAGCCCTCCCATCCGAGGTGGTCGCAGACCTGGAGGACGTTGAGCTTCCGTCCCTCGCTCACTGCGCGGCCCCCTCGCGCATGCCCACGACACGGGCAGGGATGCCGACGGCAATCGCGCCGGGGGGGACCGGGGCGCGCACCACGGCTCCAGCCCCGATGATCGCGCCGTCGCCAATCGTCACGCCGTCCAGGATCTTGGCGCCGGCCCCCAGCCACGCGCCGGATCCGAGCGAGACGCCCGCCGACCGGCGCCCCTGCGCGATCACAGCCTGGCCCGGGTCGCTGAAGTCGTGATCGCCGCCAATCAGGTAGCAGTACGCCGCCAGCAGCGTGTCGCGCCCGACGCGCACCTGGCTCGCCGAGAAGATCTCGCAGTTGAAGCCGATGTTGGCGCCCTCCTCGATCGTGATGTCGCCGTTCTTGCACGAGAGGATGGTGTTGCGCCCGATGAAGACGCCGTTGCCAATGGTGATGCCCTGGTTCGACTCCCCCTTCGCGTCCACGAGGCAGTTGTCGTCGATGACGACGTTGTCGCCGAGACGGATCTTGTGGGGATGGCGCAGGACGACGTTCTGGCCGAAGATCACGTTGCGGCCGCAGGCGCCGAGCAACCGCGGATACAGCACCTTGCGCAGCGCAAACCCCAGCGCGCCCGGCACCGCCTGAGCGAAGAGCGACGCGAACTCGTGCTTCAGCAGCGCTCCCCATCCCGGCCGTCCGACCACGAGGGCCGCGTACTTCTCGCGCGCCGACTGGCGCTCGTCGAAGATCTGGTCCTGTGCCCGCTTGATGTCGTTCATCGCGCTCCGCTCTCCGCAGTCCGCTCTCCGCGGTCCGCAGCCCGCTGTCCGCGGCCCGCTGTCCGCGCCTCGGCGCTGATGCTCCGGCGCAGGCGTACGGCCGCGTGTCGCAGATGAAAGCATATGATACCCCTCGATATGGATTCCGCCACGCGCCGGGAGCGCGGGATCGCGTACGCGATCGTCGCGCTGGCTGTCGTCCTGCGGTCGGCCGTGTTCGTCTTCTGGCCGCAGTCGCAGTTCGACGCCGACCAGGCCGTTACGGGGCTGATGGCCAAGCACCTCAGCGAGCTGCGGGCCTTCCCGGTCTTCTACTACGGCCAGAACTACATGCTTGCGGTCGAAGCGTGGCTCGCCGCGCCGTTCTTCCTGGCGTTCGGGGTGTCGGCGACCGCGTTGCGCCTGCCGCTCCTGGGCGTGAACCTGGCCGTCGCGTGCCTGTTGCTCCGGACCCTCGAACGCGAGACCGGCCTGCGCCCGCTCGTCGCGCTCGTCCCGGTGCTGTTCTTCGCGATGCCGCCGCCGGGCACGACGGCGCACCTGCTCGAAGCCAACGGCGGCACCATCGAACCCTTCCTCTACGTCCTGCTGATCTGGATCAGCCGCCGCCGGCCGGCGCTCTGCGGCCTCATCTTCGGGGTCGGGTTCCTCCAGCGTGAGTTCGCGCTCTACGGGTTCCTCGCGCTCCTCGCGGTCCAGGCGCTCGAGCGTACCCTGTTCACCCGGGCGGGCCTCAAGGCGACGTTCGCGATGCTGCGTACGGCCGTCGAAGTGTGGCTGGTCGTGCAGTGGATCAAGTGGTACTCGTCGGCTGCGGGTCCGGGCACGACGATGGCGGATGTCTACCGGCCGCGGGACAACGTCATCGAGCTCGCCAATCGCATCTGCTGGGACCTCGCCACGCTCCCCCGCGGCGCGTGGCGGATGCTCACCGAACACTGGCCGGTGCTGTTCGGGACGCGCGTGATGCCGCTGACCGACTTCGCCATCGACAGCCGCGCCTATCAGGGCCTGCCTGGAAGCTGGATTGCCCTCGCCGCCATGGCGGTCCTCGCGGTGGCCGGCATTGTCCGCGGCTCGCGGGCGGCGCGTTCGTGGAAGCCGGCTGACGGCTTCAGCGTCTACCTGGTGCTCGTGGCGCTGCTCTCGGCATCGGGGTACGTGCTCGGCCGATGCGGCGAGGTGGATTTCGTCGTCATGCGCTACGAACTGCTGTCCATTCTCGGTGCGGTCGGGCTCGGCGCGTGGTTCCTGCGCGTGGAGCGCTCGCGCCTGCTGCGCCGTGCATGGATCGCGCTGGCGGGCGCGACGGTGGCCGTGGCGGCGCTCGCACAGGGACGGCTGCTCGCCGAGTACGCGGCGCACCCCCCCGTGGGAGCGAAGCAGCAGATCGTCAGGTACCTCGAGGCGCGGGGTATCCGGTATGCCTACGCGGACTACTGGACCGCGTATCCTCTCACGTTCCTGACCGACGAACGCATCATCGTTGCGTCGAACGATTTCGTCCGGATTCGGGAGTACAACCGGGTGGTGGACGCCCACCGGTCGGAGGCGATCACAGTCTCGCGCGCCCCATGCGAGGGCGGACATCTCATCATCCGCGGCGTCTATGACTGCGGCGGCCCGTAGGAGTCCGCCTACAGCCAGCCCGAGCGCCGATACCAGTCGAGCGTCCGGCGGATGCCCTCGCGCAGGCCGACCCCGGGCGCGTAGCCGAGCTCCGCTCGCGCGCGCGAGATGTCGAACGCGCGGCTCTTGGTGAAGAAATCCACGCGGCGGCGGTAGATCGGCGGCTCGATGCCGAAGGGGCCGCACAGGGCCTCGCACGCCGCGCCGGCCATCCAGAACGGCCAGACGGGCAGGTGGAGGCCGGGCGGCCGGACGCCCGCCTCGTCCGCGATGAGCCCCACCAGGGCGTTCAGCGTCGTCACTTCGCCCCCCGCGAGGATGTAGGTGCGCCCGGCGGCTGCCGGAACCGTGCCGCACAGGCGGAACCCCTCGACCAGGTCGTCGATATAGGTGAGGTGGTAGTAGATCTGGCCGTCGCCGAGAATCACGAAGCGGCGCCGCGCCACACCCCGGAACAGCTTCAGAAGACGACGGTCGCCGGGACCATAAATCCCGGTGGGCCGCGCGATGACGACCTCGATGCCGGCCGCCATGCCCGCCTCGCGCGCGACTCGCTCGCCTTCGAGCTTCGTTTCCTGGTAGACGTCGCCCGGCCTGAGCGGCGCATCTTCGCCGGCCGGCGGGTGCTCGACATCCCCGTGCACACCCACCGTGCTGCAGTGCACGACGCGGCGCGCGCCCGCGGCGGCGGCTGCGTCGATCACGGTGCGGACCGCGTCGGTATTGACGGCGCGGTACTCCTCGGTGCGCAGACCGGCCTGCCGGTAGATGGCCGCAATGTGATAGACGACCCGGGCGCCCGCAGTCGCCGACGCTACCGCGTTGGGGTCGCGGAGGTCCCCCTCGTGCAGCGTGATGCCGGCCGCGGCGAGGTCAGCGGCGCGCGACACGTCCCGGACGATCGCGTGCACCTCGTCGCCGCCCGCCGCGAGCGTGCGCGCCAGGTGGCCGCCCGTAAACCCCGTCGCGCCGGTGACTAGGACGCGCACCGCTCTGCCGACACGGTCACGGGAGATCCGAGCAGTCGCGTCAGTCCGAGCTTCGACAGCGCGCCTTCGACGCCGCCGGTCGCGGCGGCGGAGTTGATCATCTTGTGCAGGGCGATCGGGAGGACGAACTGACGGTGAGCCTGAACGATGCGGAAACCGTGCGCCGCGAGCGTGGCGCGGACCGCGCGATCGGAGAACACCCGGTAGGCCTCGACCCGCGCGCCGCACGCATGGGCCACGTGCCGCGTGGCGGCCTGGAGTGCCGCCGCGCTCGCCAGCGCCGGATAGTCGAAGACGACCCGCGTGCGCGCGACACGGCACAGCTCGCCGAGCGATTGACGCCAGTCGGGCGTGTGCATCAGCACGCGCAGGCACGTGACCGCGTCGAAGGACCGCGACGCGAAGTGGAGACCGTGCGCGTCGCCCCGCGCGAACGTGACGGCGATCCCGGCGCTTTTCGCTCGCCGCTCGGCGACGGCGAGCATCTCGGCCGACGCGTCCACGCCCGTCACCGTGGCGCCGCGGACGGCCAGGGCAAGCGCCGCCCGCCCGGTCCCGGTCCCGACGTCCAGCACCGTCCGTCCCGCGAGCGGGGCGAGAAACGACGCGATGACCCGCTCCTGTGATTCCGCGATCAGCCGGCCGATGGGGCCGCCGAAGCGCATCGTGTCGAAGGCTTCGGCCATCGCCGGGTCGGCGTACACGGAATAGCTGTAGTGATCGGGCGGCGCCTGCGGCGCCGCGCTCACGCGACACCTCCCGCGATCTGTGGAGACGGATCGCGGACCAGGTGCGCACAGGCCTGCCGTGTCCGGTCCAGGTACACCTCGTAGGAGTACTTCGTCTCGGCAAGCTGCCGCGCACGGCAGCCCACGCTGCGCGCGCGCGCCGGATCGGCGATGGCGGCGAGAATGCCCGCGGCGAACCCCTCGGCCGTCGGCGCCGTCAGGATGGCGACCTCGTCGTCGAGCACCTGCGTGTGGGTCAGCAGGCGTGTCGCCACGATCGGGCGGCCCGACCGGAGGTACTGGTAGATCTTCAGCGGAGTGTTGGTGCCGGTACTGCGCGGCGAGACGAGCACATCGGCGGCATCGAGGAAAAGCGGAATGTCCTCGGCCGGCCGCTGGCCGGCGAAGACCACCGCCGCGCCGAGCCCGGCGCGCCCGGCGTCGAGCCGCGCGCGTGCCACCTGATCCGGGCGGCCTCCCGCGAGCACGAACCGCGCGTCCGGACGCGCGGCCAGCACCTGCTTTGCCGCGTCGAACAGCAGGTCCAGTCCCTGGTACGCCTCGAAGGTTCCTGTATACAGCACCACGGGTGCATCGGCGGCCAGGCCGAGTTCGGACCGGATGGGCGCCCCGGATCCCGCGACGGGCGCATCCCCCGATCCCGGTGCGTTCTCGATCAGCACGACCGGCACGTTCGGCTCGATTCCCCGGACGACCTGCTCGAGGTGCGGGCAGATGACGATCACGACCCTCGAGCGGCGAATCACGAACCGCTCCATCCACGAGAAGAACCGCGCGAGCGACCGCGACTGGCTGAAGGCGAAATTCGTGAGCTGCTGCGGCAGGCTCGAGTGCATGTCATACAGGTGAGGCACCCGCAGCAGGCCCGCGACCAGTACGCCGATGAAGCTGCCCTCTTCGTGCGAGTGCACCGCGTCGTACTTCTGCGCCAGCGCCCGCCGAACCACCGTAGCGGTCAGGGTCAGGTCGAGCGGGATCTTCGCCATCGACGGCCCGATCCGCACTTCGCGGATGAGCGGAGGACGCAGGCACCGAAACACGCGCAAGCCCGGCAGCGAGACGTCGCGGCCGATCGGATAGGTCACGAGATCGACCGTGTGGCCGAGCTCGAGGAGCGCCCGGATGCGGTGGTATTCGCTGAACGGCGTACCCCGGGGCTCGAAGAAGGGCTCCGGCGCAATCATGAGGATTTTCACGATCTGATCCTTGGAATTGTAGGTAACGCCGGGCCAAAGGTCAACGTAAGTCTCACCAATTGCGCGGGTTAGCCGCCAGACTCCGCTCCGGGTTGCCCTGCCGTCACCGCGGATCCTGTGGTAAAATCCCGGCTTCCGCAGCCCGCTGCGACATCAAAAACAGGACTTTGCCGAGCGAACCCGAGAAGCCGTCCGGCGCGACGCGTGCGCGACACCTGCTGTTTGCCATCCTGAAGGCAGGCGTCAGCGTCGCGCTGTTGTGGCTGCTCTTTTCGCGCGTGGACATGACGCGCCTCTGGAGCGTCGCGCGTCACGCATCCGCCCCGTGGCTCCTGGCGGCGCTCGGCCTCTATCTGGCGATGATCCTCATCAGCGCGTGGCGGTGGGGACTGCTGCTCGAGGCCCAGCACCTCAATCTGCCGTTCGGCAGGCTGGTTTCGTCGTTTCTGGTCGCCACGTTTTTCAACAACTTTCTGCCGAGCAACATCGGCGGCGACGTCATCCGGATCGCCGATACGGCTCCGGCCGCCGGGTCGAAGACGCTGGCGACGACGGTCGTGCTCATCGACCGCGGCATCGGCCTGCTCGGGCTGGTGATGATGGCGGCGATGGGTGCCACCGCGGGGCCGCGCCTGACCGATGCCAGCTCCATCGGAGCCGGCGTGCTCTGGACCGGGTTCGGCCTGGCTGCGATGATCGCCACGCCCGCTTTCCTGATGCCGCAAGGATTCACCCGGCTGCTCCAGCCGCTGCGCTCGTCCATCCCGAATGGGTCGGCGAGCGCCTCGATCGGCTCACGGCCGCGCTGGGACGGTTCCGCGACGCGCCGGCCGCGCTCGGCGCGTGCTTTGCCGGGGCAATCCTGGTGCAGGCGGTACTCGTCGGCTTCTACCTGGCGATCGCCCACAGCATGGGGATCCCGATCGGTTTCGCCGAGCTCGCCGTCATCGTGCCGATTTCGTTCATCGTCCAGATGCTGCCGGTTTCGATGAACGGATTCGGCGTGCGCGAGGCGACCTTCGGGTTCTACTTCTCTCGGCTGGGCCTGCCGCTCGAATCCGCGCTGCTCGTCTCGTTCATGGGCGCGGCGCTTATCATGATTTTCTCGCTGTCGGGCGGTGTCGCCTACATGGCGCGCCAGCGACAGACCGTTCTTCGCTCAGCGTGAGGCATCCCCGTCCAGGCCGCGTGGCGCCCGCGAGGGGTGGCCGGGGGCGCTGCACAGGCCTGCGTCTCTGCCTTGACGCGGCAGGGAAAGTGGCCTAATCTGGGATATCCGCTCCCGGTTCCCCAGCACTCCAGTTCCCTACAGTCAACCCCCGTTCGGGCCGATAGTGTCGCTGCACAGGCCGCGCGCCTGTGCGCCTGCACTGTTCACGCTCGTTCGCGCCGAGGTTTGACATGGAACGCAAGACGATCCGGCTCGGGGCCGTGATGCCGGCCGCGCTTCTGCTGGCGCTGGCCGGCTGCGAGGCTCAGAAAAGCTCGAATCCACTCAGCCCGTCGGTCGCCGGCCCCATCGCCGGCGTCGAGATCACGGTTCCCGTGCTGCTCGAGCCGGCGCAGGGGTTCAAGTACAAGGAGTCGCAGCAACCGATCAGGCTGCTGATTGAAAACGCCACGTCCAGCGGCGTCCGGCCCATCACCTATACCTTCGAGGTTGCGACCACCAACACGTTCGAGACGAAGGTGTTCGCGCGCGCGAGCGTGCCGCCCGGCGAGGGCGGCCGAACCTCGGTGGTGGTCGATCGCCTGGATCTCGGGCGCGCCTACTACTGGCGCGCCCGCGCGGACGACGGCGCCAACATGAGCCAGTACGCGAGCTCGCAGTTCGAAGTACTGCCCAAGCCGGACCTCAGCGTTCCGGGACTCGTGTCTCCGATCAACAGCGAGCGGGTGACGTCGAATGCGCCTACGCTCACGGTCAGCAATGCGACCCACAACAGCGCAGTCGGCGACGTTCGCTACGAGTTCCAGGTGGCCAGGGACGCGGCCTTTACGTCGATGTCGGCGACGGGCAGCGTGCCGGAAGGATCCGGGCAGACGCGGTACGTGGTCAACGCGACGCTCACCGGCAACCTGACCTACTACTGGCGCGCGCGCGCGACGGACGGCGAGACGACACGAGCTGGAGCGGCGCGCAGACGTTCCTGACACCGGTGCCGACGACACCGACGCCGAGCCGGCGCCCGGCCCCGCGCCGGGCGGGGCCTGCAATTCGAGCAGCCCGCAGGCGATCGTCGAGTGTGAGCGCGCGAAGTACGGTCACATGTCGGACGGCCAGTTGGTCGAATTTCTCCGCTCGGTCGCGCGGTCGCTGAACGGCAACGGTATTTCGGGCGGGCCGTTCGGGCTGCTCCGCAAGGGTGGCGGCAGCAATTGCGGCGGGTATGCCTGCGACATCATCTGCGCTGGTCAGGGGAACGGCCAGAAGCAGTGGGACGTGCTGGGTGATGCAGAAGGCGCGCAGTCGCCGGGCTGGGGCGGACCCGCTACCGTGCCGAACATCCGCGTGGACGTGTGCGAGATACAGTAGGGGCTTCAGGCTTCAGGCTTGGGGCTTCGGGCTTGGGGCGGAGACGAAGGGCCGGCGCGTGGTGCGCCGGCCCTTTTTCTTTCGTCGGATTCGGGCCTCGAGCCCAAAGCCTCGAGCCCCTCTCAGAAGCGCGCGCGAAGACCTGCGCCAATCTGGAAGCCGCCGACGGTGAGTTTGTCGGAGGCGCCGGCGAGATCGACCGAGCCCCACGTGTAGCGGGCGAGGCCGCCGACTCCGAAGCGCTTGTTGATCATGTAGGCGACGTCCACGCCGAAGTTGGCGCCGACGGTGCTCTTCGACACGCTGTCGACTGCCACGCTGACGGTCGGGCCAGGTTCGGTCGCGGTCAGCGATCCGGGGATGTCCTGCTTCACGTTGAAGAACGAGGGGCCGGCCGACACACCAACGTCGATCTTGTCGGTGACCGGCACCATCCAGACCGCGCTCACATTGACGACATTCTCGGTATGCTTCAGGCCGGACGCGGCCGAAGCCACCGCACGCGGTTTGTCGTAGAATACAGGGTCCGGGACCGACGCGTTGATCGAGGCGTCCGCCTTACTCGATGTCCAGGAATAGCCTGCGGCGAGGGCGAGGTTTCGCCACACCTTGACGCCCGCGCTCACGTCGAACAGTCCGCCGCTCTTGACCTTCTGCGAACTCGCGACCGTGCCCGGCTCGGCGTAGATGTCGAAGGTCGTACTGGTGGCCAGCGTGTGCGAGCCGACCTGCGCACCGCCAGTGAGGTTCACGAAACCCTTGTCGGTCCACATCATTTGCGCGGCGGCGCACGGGGCGAACGCCACACACATGACGGCACAGAACAATCCTGCTTTTATCATCTTCAACTCGATACGCTCCTGGTAGTGCTGAGCCGTCCGCGGATGCAGCGGCAAAGTCCGCCTATGGTAGCACGGCCTCGGCAGGTAAAAACCGGCCATGACACCCGGCCTACGTTGTAGTAACATCGCTCGTCCGAAGCTGAGTCCCAGCGGGCCCCAGAAATCACTATCGAGGTTCTACCCGATGCGCCATACGAAGTTCGTGTTCTGTTCGGCCACCGCCTTGCTCGCGCTCGTCGTGGCCTGCTCGAAATCTCCACAGACCCCTGCGAGCCCCTCGAGCATCCAGCCGTCGTCCGAGGCCGCGGGTCCAGATGGCATCACGCTCAAGGTGCCGGCTCCGACCACCATCTCGCCGATCAGCAATGCGCAGCCGAATGTGCTCGAGCTCGTGGCCGGCAGGGTCACAGGATTGTTCGACAACTCGCTCAATCCATCGTACGAATTCGAAATCAAGACCGCCGCGGGAGCCACCGTGGCTGGCTGCACGACCACAATGCCCCCGATCGTCGGAAGCACGGTGACCTACGTCCCCACCTGCTCCCTCGATTTCGACGCTCAGCACTCCTGGCGCGTGCGCGCCGTGTACCAGGGCGCTGTCGGCCCGTGGTCGGCAGCGGCCACGTTCAGGACGCCATCGGGCGGGTACATCAGCGGGAACGAACTCTTCGACCCGCTCACTAATGGCAGAACCGTGGGGACGGCCATCGGGACGCAGTTCATCGAAGGCCGAGGCATCGAACTGCTCGGCCACGACAGCCGGGTCACCTACCAGCTGCCTGCACGCTGGAGGCGGGCGAGTTCTCCCTGATGGTGACCGGCATGGACGAGGGGTCTCCTGGCGACAAGACCAAGGTGATGAGCATGCAGGAAGGCGGGCAGCGACATCACCGACAACGACTACCGCGCCACGATCGAGAAGCGCGGCCGTGACTACTCGACCCCCGGAGCGGTCACCTGGCGCGTGATCACGGGCGACGCGGGCGATGAGGGACGCATCTTCGACGGCGCCCGCCTTGCCGTCAACTTCAGCGACGAGCGCTGGTACTTCTGGAAGTTCACCTGGGGCGGCGGACGCGCCCAGCTCGACGTCCGAGAGGACAGCCCGAGCGGCCGGCTGATCTATTCGACTAGCCGCGGCATCGGCAGCCACCCGTATCGTCCGACGCCGCACGTCATCCACCTCGGCCAGCCGGTCGGCCGGGCCGGCCCGCAGGACGCGAGCATCCCGGGCGCCATCTACAAGAACGTCTGGGTGTCGAGCCGCCCGCGCCCGGCGTTCCCGGGCGAGTAAGGAATCAGGGACAAGTGGAGGAGGGGCGCTCGATCCCTTCTCCTTTGTCCCTCCGGCGTCCGTCCCGCGTGCTAACATTGGACGCTAAGTCCATGGCTACGAATACTTTTCGCCTGCAGTACCTCGCCAGAGCGGCCGCAGGCGTCCCCCGAGACCTCGTCAATACCTTCGTCAGCGCGAAGGTCCACCCCATCCGTCCCACGGTGCTTATTTACAACTGCACCTGGGTCTGCGACGCCAAGTGCACGATGTGCAGCAACTGGAAGTGGGGCGACCGGAAGACGGACATGACGCTCGCCCAGCTCGAGCCGGTCGTGGCCAGCCCGTTCTGGGGCGCCGTTGAGAATCTCAACATCTCGGGGGGCGAACCGACGACGCGCAACGATCTGCCGGAGATGGTGGAGCTGTTCCACCGCCACCTCCCGCGCCTGCGCAAGATCGGGATCAACACCACCGGCCTGACGCCGAAGCGCGCGATTCCGATGCTCACCCGCATCGTCGAGTTCTGCGCGAAACAGCGGAATCCTGATCAGCATCCGCGTGTCGCTCGACGGTATCGGCGACGTGCACGACCAGGTGCGGGTCGTCAAGAACGGCTTCGACAAGGCCCTCCAGACCATCGAGGCCATGCAGGTCCTGGCGAAGAAGCACGACAACTTCTCGTTCGGGATCGCCTCCACGATCTTCGCGACCAATCTCAACGACGCAGAGAACATCCTGGCCTGGGCGCGGACGAAAGGGCTCGACGTCGTCTTCAACATGCTCCGCTTCACCGACGCGATGCTGCACAACAAGGAACTCGAGGAGCAGATCGGCTTCAAGCAGCGCGAGGAAGAGTTCATGCGCAAGTTCTTCCTCGACCGCGTCCAGGAAGAGTCCGTGCTGAGCGGGCAGGCCTTCCTGTACCTGCACTACGCCGACATGATCGCGAACGGGTATCACCGGACGATGCCGTGCCCGTTCCAGAGCCAGGGCCTGCTGCTCAACCCGAACGGCGATCTGCACTACTGCGAGAACTCGGAGAAGCTCGGCAACGTGCTCGACGATTCCGCCGAGTCGCTGTATTTCAAGGCGGAGAGCCTCCTGCACCGCGAGCACCTGAAGGACCAGGTATGCCCCACCTGCCTCAGCCCGTGCCAGGTGAACGTCGGCGCGATGAAGCAGTTCGTGCCGTATGCGAAGTTCCTGAAGCGTGCCTACGACGTCAAGCGCGATCCGGAACGGCACCTGGAGACCGTGCCGGCCGGCGAACATGTCAGGTAGACCCGTACCTCTACCTTCTACCATTTACCATTTACCTTCTACCGTTTACCTTCTTCCTTGACACGTATCTTCCGTGTCGTCGTCGCGATTGCCCTCACGGCCTTCGTCGTCTACCAGTCCGACCCGTCGGAAATCCTCCACGCGAGCGCGCGAGCCGACCTCCGGTGGATCGGCTTCGCCATCGCGCTCGTGCTCGTCGACCGCACGCTGATGGCGCTCCGGTGGATCGATCTCCTGGGCGCGCTGACGCCCGGTTCGCGCCCTCCGCTTCCCGGTGGTCCTGCGCATCTTCTTCGTGAGTTCGTTCGTCAGCAACTTCGTGCCCGGCGTCGCGGCGGACATGTACCGCGCCTATGCTCTGTCGCGGCAGGACGTGCGGCTCGCGGAGTCAACGGCGTCCGTGCTGATGGACCGCGTCCTCGGCGTGCTGTCGATGGTGCTCGTCGGCGCGGCTGCCCTGGCGGCGGCGCCGGACAGCGGGATCGATCGCGCGGTCGTGATCGGCCTTGGCGTGACCTTCGCCGGGTGCGCGGCGGCCGCCGCGGTGGTCTTCAGCGAGCGTGCCGCCGCCACGGTGCTGTCGCTCATCGACGTCGTGCCGGCGGCGGCCGTCCATCGTGTCAGTGCGTCGCTGATGGATGCTGTGCGCCGGTATGCGCGGCACCACGCGGAGCTTTCGCGCGTGCTCGGGATGTCGATTGCCGTCCAGGTCCTCCGCATTCTTCAGGCGTGGTGCCTCGGCATGGCTCTTGGGCTCACGCTGCCGCTGACTGCGTATTTCGTGCTGCTGCCGATCATCCTCGTGGTCATGCAGATCCCGATCACGGTCAACGGCTTCGGGACCACGCAGCTCGCCTTTGAGCGACTGTTCGTGCCCGCCGGGGCGCCGCGCCCGGAAGCCGTTGCCCTTTCGCTCCTGTTCCTGGTCCTTGGCCTGGTCGGCACGCTCCCGGGCGCACTGATGTACGCATCCACACCAGCGGAGTCGCGCCGCGTATGAGGGGGATGGTCGGCGGGCTGGCGATTGCCGTCCTCGTCCTCTCGTGGATGATCGGCGGCGCGGTGGGCTGGCTCTATCTCCTCGTGTTCGCCCTCGCTGCGGCGGCCGGCCTGCCCATCGGATTTGCGCTCTTCGGCCGGGAGCACGGCGCGGGATGGGTGTTCGGCCTGCTCCTCGGATACGCGCTCACGGCCTTCATCGTGGGTCTGCCGGTGCAGGCAGGCCTTCACACCCGGTGGGCGCCTGTCGTTGCCTGGCTGCTCCTGACGACAACGCTCTGGGCGCTTCCCCGCCCGGAAGCTCCGCTCGTGGCACTGCCGGCCTGGACCCGGCGTGACACGGCTGGCGCTCCTCGCAGCGCTGACCGTCGTGCCGGTCCTGACCGGCCCCGCCTTCGTGCGCATCGGATCGCGTGACGGCGAGGGCAACGAGCGCTATCGCGCCTACTTCACGGCGGACTTCCTCTGGCACGTCGCGCTCACGTCGGAGCTTGAGAAGGCTGCGTCTCCCCCGCGCAATCCGTATCTTGCGCGACGGCCCCTGCACTACTACTGGACGTACCTTCAACGTGCCGGCCGCGGTCGCCCGCGTCGGCGGCGTGCGCGACCAGATCCAGACGTTCCTTGCCGTCAACGCGCTCGGCGCGGGACTGTTGTTCGTGGGAGCCTTGTTCGTCGCCGCCTGGTCGGTCGTTCCGCGCGCCGGCCCTGTGCTGGCCGGCACACTGATCGCGGTGCTTGCGGGAAGCGCCGAGGGTGCCTTCGCCATCTGGCGGTTCGTGTCGCGAGGTGTGCCCTTCGACGGGTTACGCGACCTCAACATCGACGCCATCACATCCTGGTGGTTCCAGACGCTCACAATCGACGGCCTGCCGCGGTCGCTGTGGTACACGCCGCAGCATGCGATGGCGTGCTCGCTGTCGCTCGTAGCGATCACCGTGGTGGCGCGCGGCGGCCCGATGCTGCCGATGAGCGCGGCAGCGGCTTCCGGCGTGGCACTCGGGTTGGCGTTGATTTTCAGCCCCTTCCTCGGGGGGGCGTTCGCGCTCGTGTACGGCCTTGCCGCGCTCCGGCATGGCGTGCGGGCCGGCCGCCTGGCGGTGCCGGCTGTGCTCCGCTACGCCGTCGCCGCCGTGCCCGTGGGCATCGCGTTCGGCTGGTGCATCGCGAGCGGAACCTTCGAGGGAGCCAGCGGCGCTGTCGCGGTGGGACTATCGCGCCGCGCGATGGCGGCGCCCGTCGCGTTGCTGCTGCTCGCGCTGGGGCCGACGCTTCTGCCGGCCGTCGCCGGACTTGCAACGGCGGCGCGCCGCTACCCGCTGCATGCGGCGGCCTGCGGGATGGCGACGGCGCTTTTCCTGCTGTTCTTCGTGACGCTCACGAAGGAGCCGATCTGGATCGGGTGGCGCGCCGGCCAGATCTTCCTCGTCCTGGCGCCGGCACCGGTGGCTGCGCTCCTCGCCGTCATCGACGACACCCGGCGACGCCTGGCGGCCGCGGCCGTATTCGCCGTCGCGCTCGCGGCGGGGCTGCCGACGACAGCCATCGACTGGTGGAATGCGCAGGACGTCGGCAACACGCGAATGGGTCCGGGCTTCCATTGGACGGTCGTGGTCTCCAGGGACGCGCAGGCGGCCGTGGACTGGATCCGCGCCAACACCGCCGAGAACGCCGTCGTGCAGATGTCGATCGGGCCGCGCGGGCGCGAGACCTGGACGCTGATCCCAACTTTCGCCGGCCGCCGCATGGCGGCCGGCGAGCCAATCTCGCTGCTGGCCGCGCCGGAATACGACGAGCGCTCGACCCAGGCCGACGCCATGTACAGCGCGACCGACCCGGCAGCCGCGTTTCGCCTGGCCCGCGCCCTGCGACTCGACTACGTCTACCTGGACGCCGTCGAACGCGGGGCGTTCGGCGAGGCGGCGATCGCGAAGTTCGACGACGTGAGGTATTTCCAGCGCGTGTTCGCCAGCGGGGCCGCTGCCGTGTATGCGGTGCGCTAGGGTGGATTTCGCGTCCTTTTCAGGGCACTATTAGAAGTTCGTGCCCAAGAGTTCTTCATGCCATCAGTGACCATCGTCGGTGCCGGCGTCGCAGGCCTCACCATCGCGTACCAGCTCGGCCGCCGGGGTTACCAGGTCACCGTTGTCGAGAAGAACGCCGTGGTGGGCGGGCTCGCGCGCACCTTTCACTACGGCGACTTTCATTTCGACACCGGCCCGCACCGGTTCCACACCGAGAACCCGCGCGTGGCGGCGTTCATCCGCGAGATCCTGAAGGAGGAGGCGATCGAGATCCCTCGCAGGAGCGGCGCCCGGATGTTCGGGCGATTCCACGAATGGCCGCTTCGGCCGAGCATCCTGGTCGCCATGCCGATCAAGCTGATGTTCCAGGGTGCGAAGGACCTCCTCTTCAAGGAAAAGCTCCCGGGCGAGTCGTTCGAGGCGGACGTCGTCAACAAGTACGGACGGACGCTGTACGACATTTTCTTCGAGCCCTACACCCGCAAGTTCCTGTTCTATTCCCCGTCTGAACTCCATCGCGACTGGGCGCGCGCCGGGGTCAACCGTGCGGTGATCGACAAGCGGGCGGCCTCCGACAATCTCTGGAGCCTGCTGAAGAACACGCTCATGCCGAAACCGGTGGAGACGATGTTCCTCTATCCGCCTCACGGCGTCGGGCGCTTCCCGGACCTGCTGGCCGAGGGAATTGTGGCGATGGGCGGCCGCATCATCACGGGAGAGAGCATCATCGGAATCGAAGCTGCCGGCGCGCGCATCGTTGCCGTACGAACATCCGCCGAGCGGATTGCGTGCGACAACATCGTGTGGACGGCGCCGATCACGACCTTGAACGCACAGCTCGGAATCGAGGGTGTCGATCTCGAGTATCTCTCCACGATCTTCTATAACTTCGAGATCGGCAGGCCGCCGAAGATGAACTATCAGTGGACCTACTTCGGGGGGGATGAGATCTTCTCGCGAGTCACGTCTCCGGAAGCGTTCCTGCCCTCGACGACGCCCCCTGGGAAAAGCGGCCTGTGCGTGGAGTTCACGTGCCGCGAAGGGGACGAGCGCTGGCAGCATCCGGAAGGGTACACGCAGGAGATCATCTCGGATCTCGTGCGGACGAAGGCGCTCGACAGCCCATCGGATGTCGAGCGCGTGCACGTCGAGCGCGTGCCGTTCACCTATCCGATCTACAAGCTGAATTACCTCGGCGAGCTTCAGAAGAACCTGCGCGCGCTGGCCGACTACTCGAACCTGCTTCTGGCCGGCCGCTGCGGGCGGTTCTGGTACAACAACATGGATCACTCGATCGGACAGGGCCTCACCATGGCGGACAAGATCCTCCGTGGCGAGGTGCTGAGCGAAATCGACTCGGCCGATCGCGAGTTCTGGGCCACCGAAGAGGACGGCCAGGTGCCGATCCGTGAAGAGGAAATCGCCGAACCGCTCGACGAGTCGGTCCCGCGATAACGCCCGGGCACGCATGTCATCCTGGATTCCGCCCCCCTGGCATCGGGCGCCTCCGTCGCGCAGATCAAGTCAAACCACGAGCGCGCGCCAGGGATCATGACTCGCTGGTCTGGCCGCTCGCCCTGCGAACGGGAACGCGTTCAGAAGAGCGGGTGGACGTTGACGAACAGCACCAGGTGCAGCGTGTAGATCATGGTCGAGGCGGTCAGCAGTGCGAGGTGCTTCGTGTCGCCGACCAGGCTGCCGGCGAGCAGCGGCAGCGGAAACAGAACCGCGGCGTAACGGGCAAGCCCCTGGTCCTGCCCGACGAGAGCGGCAGCACGAGCCCGAGCGCGATGATGGCCGCATAGCCGACGTTGAATCGCCGCCAGACCAGCGGCAGCAGCGCCAGCGCGACGACGGCCGAGAGCATGTTGAGGGTGTCGTACGGGGGCCATCGGATTCGTGCTGAAAAAATGGACCGGCCCGCGCACACAGGGCCCCGGCGAGCCGCACGAGCGCGATGGCCGGATTACCGCCGGGATAATAGCCCCACCGCTCGATGCTGTGATACCAGGCGAGCGGATCGCCGCTGACCGCATAGGCGTACACGCTGAAGACCGCCACGCCGGCAGATGCCGCCGCGGCGGCGGCGAGTCCGCGGAGGCGGTCGCCGCGGGTGGGATGGGCAGACAGCCATGCGACTACGAGGAGACCGGGCACCAGCATCACGCCGTTGACGCGCGTGGCCGTCATCGCGATACCGGAGAGCGCGGCCCAGCCCCATTGCCGCCGGCGCAGCGCCAGCACCGCCCCCACGAGCGTGAGCAGGAACAGGCTCTCGGAATAGACCACGCCGAAGAAATGCGCGGACGGAAACACCGCGCAGTACGCTGCCGCACGCAGCGCTCCGTCGCAGCCGAGATCCAGGCGGGCCAGCCGGTACAACAGGACCATCGCCGCCGCGAACGCCAGCCATGAGATCACGATGCCGGCGAAGTAGAAGTCCTCCTGACGTCCGCCGAGGAGTCGGCCGCCAAGCCCCATGAGCGTCGGATACAGCGGAAAGAACGCGAGGTTGTTCCGTCCGCCTTCGACATAGCTGTAGCCGTTGCGGGCGATCCCGAAATACCACCCGGAGTCGAAGCGCGCAAACGTGTCCCAGAAGGGGTGCGGCCGGCCGAGCACCGTGAAGCCCTGATTGGTGTGCAGCGGCAGCGTGATGTTGGCGAAGAACGCGATGAAGGCGCTGACGAGGCGGAAGGTGAAGGCCACGAGGAGAATGCGCGCCGTGGTCGGCAGCACGAGTCTGGGCGACGGCACGTCGGCCTGCGCGCAAATCGCGGCCGGCGTCTCAGGCGTGTCCCTGTTCGGCCCGGGTGACAGGACGTGCGCCCGCCGTCCCGAGCCTCACCGGATGAAGCCCCTTCGCGAGACGCCGCTGACCGTGGTTCCGTCGTAGTCGCTCGAGCAGAGCCACCAGCGCCGCTCGCCGGCCGAGTAGGCGGCCGCGAGGTAGTCCTTGCCGTCCACCGCCCCGCGGCTGTTATCGGAGAGGTCGATCGAGTCCCAGTACGACGGAACGATCGCACACGCATCGCCCGCCTTCCGGCGGTTGGGATCCGGGCCAGGGAACGGACAGTGCCCGCCGAAGGCGAGCAGCACGACCGGTGTTCCGATGCGGCTCGATACGATCCGGAACTTCGCGCGATTGTTCCGCACGTCGTCGAATTCGCTGTCGATTTCGCGCGGGTCGGGGCACGCGGCCTTCGAGAAGTTCCGCATGATGTGATCCACGTCCGTGAGGCTCGAATCCGAGAACTCCTGAAGGAACACCGTGGCCATGTCGCCGACTTCCTTCGCCGAGTCGTGCAGCGAAACGGCCGCCGTGCCGGTGACGTCGTGCTGAGCCGACTGCCCCGTTCCACACTGTTCGATGACGTGCAGGGTCAGGGTGACCGTCAGGGGCGTGGCGGCCGCGGCCGGCGCCTGCCACGTGACGCCGGTGCCGGAGCCGCTGAACGTTCCCGCAGTCGCACTCCAGACATACTGCAGGCGGTCGGCCGCCGTCTCCTGGTCGTGCACGGTCGCGGTGATGGCGATCGCTTCGTTGAGATCCGCGAAACTCGCCGGCTCACCGGCCCGCGACCCCTGCACGCCGATCGTGTCTATGACCGGCGGGGTATTGCCGAGCGAGGCACAGGTGACCGGCGGAGCGGGCGGGCCGGGGCTGGTCGGTGAACTGCCGCACGCAGCGAGTATCAGCGCCGCCCCTGCGCACGCGGCGGCTCCGGACCAGCGGATGTGAGGCACGTCAGCGCACCGCCTCGAAGGACCGGATGATGAGGCCAGCCACGACCGGGCGTGAGCGGCGAACCTGTCTGCAGACGGGTAGCGCGCTGGAAGTCAAAGCGAGGACCAGGACGAACGAAGTGGTGACCATCTGGTTCGGGAGTGCCTGATTATAAGGATTTTTCGAGCGGACCGTCAACGCGGCGGACACGCCACGGCGCCCCCCGGTGTGCGCCTTCCCGGCACAGGTCCTGGTACGCCGGCACGAGTTCCACAGGTCGGTCTTCGTTTCGCGGCTTCCGGGTTGGCCCATCCGGCCGGAGCGATGCCCCGTCAGCGAATCGCCCAGGACAACGTTATCGAGCCGTAGGTGTGGGTTCGCGGGCCCGCGGCGTACTCACGGCTGCGTGTCACGACCCGGTATTCGATGCCAAGCCTGCCGAAGCCCGCTCCGATGCCGCGCTCCCACTCGGCCAGCGCCGGCTTGTGCGGCACGCGGAGGGAATCACGAAACGCGGTGCCGTCCAGGAACAAGTCCCTGCCCACTGCCTCGGCCGACACGCCGGCGAAGGCGTACGGTGCGGCACGCGGCCGGTCCGACGCCAGCCACGGATGCTGGAGCTGAATGCCGGCACGCAACCGCACGCCGGCCCCGATCGACATGCGGAGCGTTCCGGCCGCGCCGCTGACCGCCGGCACAGAATCGACAAATCGATCTGCCGGGCCTCGTGGCGTGATGCGCCACGATCGCGCGCCGGACACGCCGAAGCCGGGCTCAGTGGGCAACTGGTTGCCCCAGCCGACCGGCTGATAGAAGCCGGGAGTCAGGTGATGAAACTCACGCTGCGCGGATCCGGCCAGCGAGGGCGGCCCCGTGACGCCCACCGTCAGCGACACCACCCGGATGTCGCGCTCCCCGGCGCCTCGAAGTTCGCCTTTGACGTACAACCATCCCGCATAGGGGCGATCGCCTGGCACGGGATAGTACCCGTCGTACATCGGCATGTACATCTCCTGGCCGATTTCGAGCGTGGCGCCGCAGGCCGGCCAATCCGCGCACACGAGCCGCTTCGCGAATCGCGGCGCGCGCCTGAAATCCCACCGCAGCCGGGCGCCCTGCGTGTAGTTGTTGTCGGGCCGCTGACGGGGCGGCCGCGCGAAGTCGAAGAAGTCGTTGTCAACCGTCAGGCGGATCGACCGCGACAGGTCCTGTGCGGCGGCCACGGGCGCGTGGAAGACACACCCGGCCGCCAGGAGCATGAGTATCAGCATCCGCATCACCGCGCGCTCCTCCGAGCGCGGCTGCGGCCGCGGCGTCACAGGTTTCCCCCGCGGGGCACGGCGGTGCCGGTGTTGCCGCCGAGCGAACCGCGAAGACGCCGGAACAGCTCCCAGAGCGGGTTCGTGTGGAACTGAAACACGTTCACGAGCGCGCGCGCCCTCGCCCATTCCTCGGGCCGTTCGAAGAGCTCGCGATAGTCGAGCGCACCGGGCGCCGGTCCGAACCAGATGCGGTCGGCGTCCGCCTGGAGCCGCTGTCCGCCAGCAAGGGCGAGGGACGCCGCAATCGCGAGGCTCACCGTGCACAGTCGCATGCGCATCCCGCAATTGTAGCGGGTAGCTGGCGAACGGGCGGCTGATCTGACGGCGTGGGGATCGCGCCGAGGCGTCGCGGGAATCTCAGGACGCGACGGTCGCGGCGGGGATTTCGGACTGCCGGATCTCGCGGATCACGTAGATCGGCTTGTCCTGCGATTCGTGATACGTCCGCGCCTGCATTTCTGCGAGCAGCCCGATCGTCACCAGCTGCACACCCGTAAACACGAGCAGCGTCGCGAACAGCAGCAGCGGCCGGTTGCCGATGCCTTCGTGGTCGAAGAACTTCAGGTACGCCAGCCACGCCCAGATGAACGCGCCGAGGCTGCCCATCACGAATCCGAAGAGGCCGAAGATGTGGAGCGGCCGCGTCGAGTAGCTGATGAGGAACTTCACCGTCAGCAGATCCAGGACGACGCGAATCGTGCGCGAGATGCCGTAGTTCGACTTGCCGTGCGTCCGCGCGCGGTGATTGACGACGCGCTCTTCGATCGTCACGCCCTGCTCGCTGGCAATCGCGGGCAGGAAGCGGTGCATCTCGCCGTACAGCTTCATCGGCTTGACGACCTCGGCGCGGAACACCTTCAGCGAACAGCCGTAGTCGTGCAGCTTCACGCCGGTGGCATGCGAGATGATCCAGTTGGCGATCATCGACGGCAGGCGCCGGTTGACGAAGGGATCCTTCCGATCCTTGCGCCAGCCGGCGACGATGTCCGGTCCGCGCTCGGCCTGCTCCACCATGCCCGGAATGTCGCGCGGGTCGTTCTGGAGATCGCCATCCAGGGTCACGATGAACCGCCCACGCGCGTGCGCGAAGCCGGCGGCGAACGCGGCGGTCTGGCCGAAGTTGCGGCGGAAGCGGATGACGCGCACCCGTTCATCGCGCGCCTGGAATCCGGCCAGCAGCTCGAACGTGTCGTCCGTGCTCCCGTCGTCAATGGCCACGATTTCGTACGGCCGGCCGAAGGCCTCCAGCGTCGAGGTCAGCTCCCGGTAGAGCTGGCCGACGTTGGGAGACTCGTTGCGCATCGGTACGACGACCGAGATGTCTGGGGTCCGCATGCTGATGGATAAACGATTGATTATAAGGAGTTTCTGCCGCGAGCGTCAACGGCCTGGATTAACGTCGGCTCGGCTTCAGCCTGACGCCGGAGCGCGTGAAAGCGCCGCGTCCGGACGTCACAGCGTTGATGCGCGGTTCCTCCGGCGCTGCCAGACCGTCCAGCCGATCGCGAATCCGGTCACGACGGCCGCGAGCACGATCGCGACCGGCTTCGCGTTCGCCCTGAGGAACGCCGCCGCGCGATCGCCATACCACAGCGCGAGCAGCGCTTCGCCGAAGTACCGGATGCCGCGGCCCACGAGCACCGCGACGATGAAGTCCAGCGGACGCACCCCCGCGACGCCGGCGGCCAGGACGAACGGCTTGAACGGCACGGGCGGCGGCAGGATCGACGGAACCGCCACCGCCAGCAGCCCATACTTCTGGAACACGGCCAGCGTCCGATCGACGTGCCGCTCGTGGAACCGCCGGCGCAGGAACGCTTCGCCGCCCTTGCGCGCGATCGCGTACAGCACGAGGCAGCCGCCGAGCGATCCGAGCGTCGGCAGGAGCGCATAGAGCAGCATCCGCTCCTTGTGGCGGGTCACCAGCCCCATCAGGAGCAGGTCCACAACTTCGGGAAACGACAGGAACGACGAATCGAGGAAGGCAATCAGAAAGAGCCCCGGGCCGCCCAGCACGAGCGCGAACCCCGTGACCCACTCGACGACACGGTGCATCCTGCAGAGTGTAGACTAGAAGCCGCTCTGGCCACCACGCGCCTTCCTTCGTCCCGCCTCGACGGCCCTGCCGCCGGCACTGCGCCCGGCGAACGGCTGCCGCTCCTGGTTGCCTTCGCGATCCTGATCGCCGGCACCGCGGCCGCCATTCACTACGCCGCGCTCGGTCTCACGCTCAGCCACTACGATGCCCGCGCACACCTGGTCGTTGCGCGCCGGATCCTGGACAGCCTGACGCCCGGGTGGCAGCAGATTGGCGCCGTGTGGCTGCCGCTCCCGCACCTTCTCAACATGATCCCGGTCCAGATCGACTGGTGCTATCGCACCGGCGCGTCAGGCGTCGCGATCTCGATCGCGAGCATGGCGGTGGCCGGGTGGGCGCTCGCCTCGCTCATCACACGGACGACGGGATCGACCACCGGAGCCCTCACGGCCGTCGCGCTCCTCATGCTCAATCCGGACGTGCTCTATCTGCAGAGCACACCGATGACCGAGCCGTTGCTGTTCGGAACGACGCTGCTCGCGCTCGCGCTGACGGCGTCGTGGGTCGATCGCGGGGCGCGCGGATGGCCGCGCGCGGCCGGGGCCGCGACGGTCGCGGCATGCCTGACCCGCTACGAAGCCTGGCCCGTCACCGCGGCCATGATCGCGCTCGCGGCCGTCGTACTGCTGCGCCGCGGCACCGCGTGGCGCGACTCGCTGACGGCCTGTCGCGAGGCTCGCGGTCTACCCCGCGGTCGCCGTCCTGATCTTCATGGCCAACAGCCGGTGGACCATCGGCGCCTGGTTCGTGTCGGGCGGCTTCTTCGTGCCGGAAAACGTCGAGGCGCTCGGGCATCCGATCGCCGCGCTCCACCAGGTGCGCGAGGGACTGCTCCGTGTCGCCGGCAGCGGTCTCGTCTGGTCGGGATACGCCGGCGCGGCGCTGGTCTGCGTCGCGCTCGTCCGGGATCGCGGGCGGGCGTCGCTCGTGATGCTGCTGGCACTCGCGGCCGCCGCGGCGCTCCCGTGGTACGCCTACCTGCAGGGGCATCCGTTCCGCATCCGCTACGACGTCCCGCTCGTCGCGGCGTGTGCCGCTCTGGCCGGGGCGGGCATTTCGGTGCTCTCGACGCGGGTGCGGCCGATCGTCGCGGTCGCCGTCATCTCGCTTGCGGTACTGCAGGCCCATCCGCTCGATCGCGCCGCGCCGATGATCGTGGAAGCTCAGCGCGATGCCAGGAACATGGCGGGGCGCCGGGCGGTCACCGAGTACCTTCGCCAGCACCGGGACGGCCGGACGATCATGATGAGCATGGGGTCGCTCGGCCACTACATGCAGGACCTCTCGACGGCCGGATTCACCATCCACGATTTCCTGCACGAAGGCAACGGCGAGATCTGGGGACTCGCGATGCAGGACCCGTCGGGGATCGTCGGCTGGATCGCCATCGAGGAGCACGCCGAGGGCGGGGACGTGCTGTTCCAGGAAGCGCATCGGAACGCGCGCTTCCTGGAGTCGTTCATGCGGGTCGCGGAAGGCGGAGGCGTCGCGCTCTATCGCGAACGCTGAGCCGCCGCGGCGCCGTCAGAACCTGAAGTGCAGCGTGACGCTCGTCGTCCAGCCGCCCAGGTCGATCTTGTCGTTCAGCAGGCCGGTTTCCGCGCTCTTCGTGTCGCCTTCGGCTTTCTGGTAGCGGATCTCGCCGCCCACGGTCATCGTATAACCGACCGGCGCGCGCACGCCGGCGAGGATCACCGGGCCCGACGGCGTTGCCGTTGGCCTTGTAGCTGGCCCGGAAGATCGAGTTGTCCGAAAAGTCCACGAACTCCCCTGTTTCGCTGTACCGCCAGTTGAAGACACCGACGCCGGCGCCCACGTACGGCGTGACACCCTTGCGGCCGATCGGCAGGAAGCGCACCGTCGCGGTGAGCGGCACGACCCGCAGTTTGAGATCCTGTTCGATCTCCGACCCGTTGTTGTTCACGACGTCGCGATACACGCTCGGGACCGTCCGCTGGTAGAAGTTCGCGCCGAAGCCGGCCTCGAGAAAGTCCCCCATCCCGATCAGCCACTCGGCTCCAACCGAGGCGCCGTTGAAGTCCTTGATGTCGAACGCGAGCGAATCGAGGTCGGTGAACAGCACGTCCCCGCTGACTCTCGAGGCCTCGCCCCGCAGGGCGAAATACCCGAGGTTGAATCCGATCGCCTGATTGCGGTCAGACGACGAATTGACCCGCACGATTTGGGCCTGCGCAACCTGTGGCGCCAGAATCGCTGCCACGGCAACCAGCCCGGGCAGCCACAACCGTTTTCTCATCATGAGACGCTCCGTTTCGGAACGGCGCCGCGTCATGCGGGGCCCTCCGTACAAGATTTTCGAGCATGAACAGTGCCACCCGGCGGCTCCAGAACCGCCCGTTTCTCCGGTCCGGACCAGCGCCGCCTGTCTGTCAGGGTGGTCAAAGTCGTCCATTCAAGGGGACGCCGTGGTTCCAGTGGTGGGTTCCGCCGTCCGCAGCGTGCCCTCGGGCCCTTAGCCCCGATACCGCCGCTTGAACTCGGCGATTGTCGAGAGCATCGCCTCGTGGATCCGGCCGTTCGTCGCGACCACGCTGCCGGCGCGCGGAGTGAACCTGCCCCCGTCGATCGTCGTCGCGCGGCCGCCCGCCTCCGACACGACGAGGGCGCCCGCCGCGACATCCCAGGGCTGGAGCTTCTGCTCCCAGAATCCCTCGAATCGACCGGCCGCGACATAGCAGAGGTCCAGCGCTGCGGAACCCAGCCGCCGCACCGCGCGGGATTTCGTGAGGAACTCGCCGAAGAGCGCGGTCAGCTCTCCCGGGTCTGTCTGAACCGTGTACGGAAACCCTGTAACGAGCAGCGAGTCGATCAGCACGCCGGCGGTCGAGACCCGCAGGGGCTCCCCGTTCAGCCACGCGCCCGCGCCGCGCTCGGCCGTGAAGAGTTCCTGGCGCGTCGGATCGAAGACCGCGCCGACCGCCAGGTCGCCGTCGATCTCGAGCGCCAGCGACGAGCAGAAAATCGGCAGGCCGTGCGCATAGTTGGTCGTGCCGTCAACCGGGTCGAACAACCAGACGTACGGCGCGCGCGCGTCGCGATCGCCCTTCGCCTCGAACTCTTCGCCAAGGACGACGTGATCGGGAAAGCGTTCGGCGATCGTCGCGCGGAAGCCGCGCTCCACCTCGAGGTCGATCTCCGTGACGAGATCGATGACGCCTTTCTTGTCGATCCGCATGTCGCGGCCGAAGTGCGCCATCTGGATCGCGCCCGCGCGGAGCACCGCTTCGATCGCGGTTGCGAGATAGATGGGAGGGACGGGTTCAGGCACCGGTCGCCAGTTTCTTCACCATCCGCACTTCCATGCCGCCCTCGTCGCCCCGGCGCAGGACGACGTCGTCCATGAAGCTGCGCATGAAGAAGATGCCGCGGCCGCTCGACTTGAGCATGTTCTCGGGCGCGAGCGGATCGGCGACCCCGTCGGGGTCGAAGCCGGCGCCCTGATCCGTGACGCGCACGACGAGTTCCTCCGGCTTCGCCGCGGGCGCGAACGTGAACTCGACGGTCACGAGCTTGCCGTACTCGCCGCGATTGCCGTGCTTGATCGCGTTGATCACCGACTCGCGGATGGCGACCCCGATCCAGTGGACGGTGTCTTCGTCCATGCCGGCCATCTGACCTACGCGGTCGCTGACGACTTGCACGAAGTCCACCATCTCGAAGTTGCTGTGGATCTGCAGGCGGACGGTTCCTCCTCGCGTGATCATGCAGTCACGCGGACGGAGGCCGCCGGACGGGTGGACAAGTCGGGCTTCGGAGGCACGCGAGTGAATAACATACTAAACCGGATCTGTTCAAGCTGGAATGCTATAGTGCGATAGCATGTCGTCCCGTGCGCCCGCAGACGCGGCCCTCGTATCGCCCGCGGCCGGCGTGGCAGGCCGCGTCCGGGTTCCTGGAGACAAGTCGATCTCCCACCGCTACGCGCTCCTCGCCGCTCTGGCTGACGGCGACTCGCTGATTTCCGGCTACTCCGCGGGTGCAGACTGTGTCGCCACGCTCGCCTGCCTCCGCGGGCTCGGGGTCACGATCGACGCCACCGCGCCCGGGCGGATTCGCATCGCGGGACGGGGCGTGCGTGGCCTCGCGGCGCCGCGGGCGCCACTCGACGCCGCCAATTCCGGCACGACGCTCCGCCTCCTGACCGGCATCGTCGCGGCGCACGCCTTCGAGACGATCATCGGGGGGGACGCCAGCCTCAATCGGCGGCCGATGCGCCGCGTCATCAATCCGCTGACCCGCATGGGCGCCCGGATTTCGTCGGCCGACGGACGCCCCCCGCTCGGAATCACAGGCGGTGCCCTGCACGGCACGGCACACGTCCCCGACGTGCCGAGCGCACAGGTCAAGAGCGCCGTCCTCCTCGCCGGACTCCAGGCCACCGGCGTGACGCGCGTTGTCGAGCCGGCGCCCACGCGCGATCATACGGAGCGCGCGCTCGCGGCGTTCGGCGCGAAGGTGGACTTCGTCGATGGCGGGATCGAGGTGCAGGGCGGACAGCGCCTGGCCGGGCGCGAGCTGACGGTTCCCGGGGACGTCTCGGGCGCGGCGTTCTGGGCGGCCCTCGCCGCCGGCACCCCGGGCGCGGACATCACGATCGAGCAGGTCGGACTGAACCCCACGCGCACGGGCGTCCTCGACGTGCTGCGCCGCGCCGGCGCGGTCGTGACCGCCGCGGCGGAGCAGGGCGTGGCCGGCGAGCCCGTGGGAACCCTGCGCGTCGCCTGCGGCTCGCCGCGGAGCTTCGCGGTCGAGCCCGCGGAGGTCCCCGGCGTGATCGACGAACTGCCGGCGCTGGCAGCCCTGGCCGCGATGCTCCCGGCGGGCTGCACGTTCAGCGTGCGCGGCGCCGCCGAACTGCGGGTCAAGGAAAGCGATCGGATTTCGGTTCTCGCGACCGGCCTCCGCGCGCTCGGTATCGTCGTCGAAGAATTCGACGACGGGTTCGCGGTGCAATCGGGCCCGTTCGCCGGCGGCACCGCCGACGCGCGCGGCGACCACCGGCTCGCCATGGCGTTTGCCATCGCGGCCACGCGCGCGACCGGACCGTCCGTCATCATCTCGGCATCGGCCGTTGACGTATCGTACCCCGGGTTCTTCGCCGATCTGCGGCGGCTCACAGGCTCCGGTGGCGGGCGATAAGATCTATCTCGTCGGGTTCATGGCCGCGGGAAAGACCACCGTGGCCCGGGCGGTCGCGATGCGACTGGGCTGGCGCGTGGACGACATCGACGAGCTGATCGAGGCGCGAGAGCGGCGCACCGTTGCCGACATCTTCGCCCGCAGCGGCGAAGCGCACTTCCGGACGGTCGAGCGCGAGATCCTGCGGCTCCTCCTGCCGCTGCGCCACTCAGTCGTCGCGACCGGGGGCGGCACCTTCATGGATCCGGAAAACCGGGCCGCAATCAACATGGACGGCCTCTCGATCTGGCTCGACGTCCCGCTGGACGAACTCATCACGCGGCTCCCCGCCGACGGCCGGCGGCCGCTTGCCGCCGATCGCGTGCAGCTCGAGCGGCTCTATGCGCTGCGGCAGGCGGCCTACGCGCATGCCCATCTGCGCATCGACGCGCGGGGCGCGCACCCGGAGGATGTCGCCGAACGCATCATCGAACGCCTCGGAGAGCCCTGACGTGCGCCTGCTGATTCTGTCGGACATCCACGCGAACATCGATGCGCTCGACGCCGTGCTGGCCGCCGCGCCAGCCGGATCGTGGGATCGAGTCGTCGTGCTCGGCGATCTCGTCGGATACGGCGCCGAGCCGAACGCGGTCGTCGATCGCGTCCGAGCGCTCGACCCGGTCGCCACCATTCGCGGCAACCACGACAAGGCGGCGTGCGGGCTGGACGACGGCAGTAACTTCAACCAGATCGCCCGGTTCGCGGCCGCGTGGACCGGCGACGCGCTGACGGAGGACAACCGCGAGTACCTCCGCGCGCTGCCGGCCGGCCCGCTGCCCGTGGGCGGCGACGTCGAGATCTGCCACGGCTCGCCATTCGACGAGGACTATTACATCTTCGACGGCGACGACGCGGTGCAGGCGATCGCGGTGATGACGCGGCCGCTGTGCCTCTTCGGCCACACGCACCTGCCGATCGTGTTCGCGCGGCGGTGCCCGCGGACTCGAGGCGATTCTGCCTGAAGGAAACGAGGTCGAGGACGTGGAATTGTCGGCGGGCAGCGAGTACCTGGCGAATCCCGGCTCGGTGGGTCAACCGCGAGACGGCGATCCGCGGGCGGCGTTCGCCATCCACGATGACGAGGCGCACACGCTGACGCTGCGTCGGATCGACTACCGCGTGGACCTCGCGCAGCGGCGCATTCTCTCGGCCGGGCTGCCGGCGAGCCTGGCGAACCGGCTGGCTATCGGCCGGTAGGGGGCCCGCCGGTCTTTCGGGCCGCCCGTTCCTCGCGTCGCCTCAGTTCAGCGGCGAATGCGTCCTGCGCGGCGCGCGACCCGAGGATCCAGCCGATCACCACCCCAATCACCAGCACTGCCGGGATGAAGATGAAGTGCGCCGCGGACATCTCGCCGAAGTTCACCGGCGGCTCCCTGCTTCGACGCGGCGGCTGACCTCGAGGATGTCGCGCTCGACGCGGCCCAGGCGCTGCCAGATGGACCACAGATAGCCGAAGATCACCACCCACGCGACCGCATACGCGCCCATCACCAGCGGTGCGGCGGGCAGTTGCTCCTGCTGCGGCAGGTTCTCGACCGGCACGAATCCTTCCTGGCCGGCCGGCGGCTGCTGCTGCTGGGCGCCAATCCGCGCGGCCCCCGCCATCACGGCAATCGCGATCAGGCCCGCCACGATGAGCGCTCGCGCGCGCGACACAGCTTTCTTCATGATCAATCCTCAACCGACAGGTAAAGGGCCTCGAGTTCCGAGCGCCGGGCCTCGAGCCGGACGCGCGTCATGAGCATCAGGACGTAGAGCCCGAGGAAGGCCGCGGCACAGAACCAGAACGGGCCGCGCATCCCAGGCTGCAGCGACGGCACGACCGCCGTCGTCGGGTGCATCGTCCGCCAGATGTTGACCGACCAGTACACGAACGGCACGTTGGCTGTCCCGAACAGGCCGACGGCGGCGGCGAGCTTCTCCGAGCCCGCCCCGCCGTATTTTCGGAGCAGGAGGTAGGCGACGAAGATCAGCCAGAGCACCAGCGCCGACGTGAGCTTGGCGTCCCACTGCCACCAGACGCCCCACGCCTTGCGCGCCCAGAGCGGTCCGGTGATGAGGCCGATCATCCCGAACACCACGACCAGCTCGGCGGCCGCCTGCCCGACGCGGTCGGCCGCCTCCTTCCGGCTCGTGAAGAGCACGAAGAAGCTCGCGATGCCGCAGATGAAGGCCGAGCTGAACATCGCCATCCACGAGGGCACGTGGAAGTAGAAGATCTTCTGGACGAGCCCCATCGTCGCTTCGTAGGGCGCGCCGTTGATCATGACGGGCGCATACGCAAACATCGCGGCGACGACGAGAAGCAGTAGTACGGGGAAGAGTTTTTTCATGGTCAGCAATCGGGTTCGTCCACCGGTTGTGGCGTCAGGCGTCAGGGCGGCTCACGAGCCGCCCCTACACGACGGGACGGCGTCAGGGCGGCTCACGAGCCGCCCCTACACCTCATTCGGTCATCACCGGCTCGAAGGTCCACAGCGCTATCGTGATGAACACCACGTCGAAGAACGCCAGCATCGACAGCCAGGCCCGGGCCATCGGCAGATCGACCTCCACCTGGAGGAGCGCCGCGGTGCCCCGGACTCCGGCGATGATAACCGGGATTGTAATCGGGTAGAGGAGCACCGGCAGCAGGACGTCCCGGCTGCGCGCGCGCACGAGCATGGCGGCGAACAGCGTGCCGACGGCACAGAAGCCGACCGTGCCGGTCACGAGCAGCCCCAGCATCAGGAACGGATGGGCGAAGAGCGGCGCCTGGAACATCAGCGAGACGAGCGGCACGACGATGACCTCGACCGTGCCGAGGAGCAACAGCACGCCGACCAGCTTGCCGACATAGAGCGCCGGGCGATCGATCGGCGCCATCATGAGGGCGCGCAGCGTCTCGCTCTGCCGCTCCCGCTCGAACGTGCGCCCGAGCGCGAGCGTGCCGGAGAAGGCGATCGAGATCCAGAGGATGCCGGCCGCCGCGTCCTGAACGGGCTTCCCCTCGCGCACGAACCCGAACGCGAAGACCAGGACGCAGGAGACGGCAAAGAAGAGCGTCGTGAAGAGAATCTCGCGGCTGCGGGCCTCGATCAGGAGGTCCTTCCGGGTCATGAGCCAGACGGTCTGGAGAAACGCCATGCCTACGACTCTCGGTGCCGGGTGAGGGTGTCCGCCCTGGTGCCGCCGTGCGCTGCGGGAACCTCGGCGGTCACGATCGGATTCGTCCGGAGGTCGGCCACGGGCGCGTTCGCAGGATCCGGAGCCGGCCGGACGTCGCTGCCGGAGCTCGTCAGCCGCCGATACCGATCCCGCAGCGACCCGGCGCCCGGTTCAATCGTGACGAGCCGCCCGTTCCGCAGCATGACGGCGCGGTCGATGATGCCCTCGATCGTCTCCAGGTCGTGGGTCGTGACGAGCACGATGGCCCCGGATTCCTTCAAGCCCGCCAGCCGGCCCCGCAGCGCCGCCGTCGCGGCATCGTCCAGGCCGGTGAACGGCTCGTCCAGCAGCACGAGGCGGGGATCGTGCAGCAGGGCGCGCTCGAGCGCCAGCCGCTGCCGCATGCCGCGGGAAAACCCGGAGACGAGGTCGTCGCGGCGGAGCGTGAGCTCGGCGCGCTCGAGGGCGACGTCCACGCGGCGCTCGACGTCGGGCAGCCCATATACCCGCCCGAAGAACTGGAGGTTCTCGGCTGCCGTGAGTTCGGGATAGATGTAGAGATCGTGACCCAGCAGTCCGATGCGGGCTCGAAGCGCCGCTCCGGCCTGACGGGCAGCGTGGTCGCCGTATCGGACCGTGCCGGACGAGGGCTCGAGCAGCGTGGCCGTGATCGACAGGAGTGTCGACTTGCCCGCGCCATTGGGTCCGAGGAGCGCGACAATCTCCCCTGCGTCGCAGCGGAGCGACACTCTGTTCAGCGCGCGGCGCCGTCCAAAATTCCTGGAAACGTCTGTGAAGGTGACCGAGCTGAAGTCCATGGGAGGCGCGGCCGCCTGCACTAGGCCGCCGCTTCCTCGTCCATCTCGGCGTACACACGTTCCAGCGCGGATACGAGCTCGCGCCGCTCGGTCGAGTACCGGGACGGATCGATCGCGTTCGTGCGGTGACGCTGCTCGAGCGACGTCAGCTCCGTGAAGAGGCGATCGCGCCGGGCCTGCAGCTTCTTGATTCGCGACTGCTCGGCGGCCGCCTCCTTGCTCGTGCGCCGGCTGGCCACCACGCCCGCGCCGATGATCACGATCGCGAGCGCCAGCGCCACGTTGCGCGGCCAGGTCGGCACCGACGGCAGGCCGGTGAAACTGAACGTCACGGTATCGCCAGCCCTCAGCGCGGGCCCCTGTCCGACGATGTAGGTCTGCCCCTGCGACGTCATTTCGCGGTGGTCGGCCATCTGCGGCGACAGCATGTGGAGGTCGCCGACCTTCTGCGCCATCACACTCAGCTGGTTGAGCGCCGCGGGCAGTCTCTGCTGAAGGGTCAGCGAGCTGCTGCCAAAAGGCACGGTGTAGGCGAACTGCACGAGTGTCGAGCCCGGCGCAAACGGCCCGTTGACGGTCACGCGCTTGCCCGCCACCACGGCCTGCGGCGAAGAACCATCCAGGAGCCCCGGACTCTGCGCCACATCCGGCAGATCGAAAACGACGGGTGTGGACGGCTGCACCGGAGTGCGCGCGGTGTTGACGATCTCCATGATGTTGAAGACGTTCAGGCCCTCGTCTCCCATCTCGAAGACGAAACGGCTCTGATCCCCGAGGACGACGATCCCCGACTCGGCGGGCATCTGGGCGAGCTTCTTGTCCTCCTCGGCGCGCCTGGCCATGTCGGCGTCGGTGGCCACGAGCGCTACCCGGATGCCGCCGGTGGACGGCATCTCAATCTCCTGGGATTCCAGCCGCTCGCCATTGACGGTCGCGACCGCCTTGACCTGCAGCCCGGGCGCGAGCCCGGAGAACTCGGCCCGCCCTTCGTCGTTGGTTTTCCTGGTGACGGGCGAGGGCCCGCCGAGAAGTTCGACCGACTCGCCGGACAGGGGATTGGCCATCGAGCCGCGCACGACCCGGATCGTGATGGTACCGACGGGCACATCGCCGGCCGGCAGCGGCACACCGGACATCTGCTTCGCGTCCGGCATCTGCGCGCCCTGTCCGCCACCCATGCCCGGGAGCTGGGCAAGCGCCGGGTGGACGCCCGAGCCGATCGCGAGCAGCGCAACGGCGGCGATACGCCGGATGTTCACGACCGCACCTCGTGCAGCTTCGTTCCGCAGCGCTTGCAGAACGTCGCGTCGTGATCGTTGGCGGTCCCGCAGACTGCGCACGTTCCGGCGACGATGACCGCCGGCTGCTCCTCCACGCTGCCGTCGTGCTGAAGGGTGGCCGCCGGACTCTCCGCTCCCGGTTGCGCATCCGCCGCGTCGGACCCCTTGAGCCTGGCCGGGCCCAGCCGCGCCGTCAGCTCGCGCTCGATGATCTCGCGATACGCCGAGCCCCCCTCGTCGAGCTGTTTCATGAGCATGATCGCGCGCGCGCGCAGGCGCCCCGCCATCTCGTCGAAGTCCTTCGGCGACAGCTTCCCCATCGCGCTGTCGAACTCCAGCTCCTTGATCGACCGCATCACGAGCGCCTTCTCGCGCTCGGTGGCCCGGCGCGAGCGTTCGTTCAGCGGCTCGCTGAACGTCGAGGCGTCCTCGGTCGCGAGCGGGGCGAGCATCCGGTAGAAGCCGGCAGCCGCCGCTCCCGCCGCCCCGATGGTGAAGCTGATGAGAACCAGGTGTTCGGGAGAGGCCTGCCGCGACATCACCACAGCGACCGTCGCCAGCATCAACGACGCGAGCACGAAGAAGTGCCACGGCTTGAAGCCGTCATCCGTCTGCGCCTCGAGATCCTCCGGCTGCCTGGATTCCTGCTTCGCAGCGTCCGACTTCAGCCGGAACTTCCTTTTATCAATCTTGTCGATCTTCTCAATCGAGGTCGCGGAGCTCATCTTCTAGCCTCGCCCGGAGGGCCGGGTCTTCAGTGGTAGTCCTGGTCGGCGCATCGGCGTCCGTCTGCTCGCGGCGTGACCAGCGGAACGCCGCGAACCCAATCATGCCGGCGCCCGACGCGCCGACGACGTACGGAAGCAGCCAAGCGAGCCGGTTGAATCCCTTGTCGATCGGCGACGCCAGCGGCTCCTGGCTGCCGTACTTCTCGATGAAATACTGGTACACCTGATCGCGTGTCTTGCCCTGGCTCACGAGGGTGGCGACTTCCGCGCGCATGTCGGCCGCGATGCCGCACGTACACTCGCCGATGCGCTTTCGGCCGCACGTGCCGCACATGCAGATGATCTCTCCCTGCAGGTCCTTCTCGAGCTGCGACCGCGGCACGAGACGGACCGACATGGGATTGTCGACGTGCTGCGCGGCGAACACCGGGACGCCCGGAAGCAGCATCAGCAGGAGCAGCACGCCGGTCGTGGCGGCCCCCGCCGGGAACTTCGCGCCGGCGAACGCAAAAGCGCTTTCCGGGAGGAGCGCCAGGCCCGTCCCGATCGCCATCACGCCGAAGCCGAACCAGATCCAGTCGACGAGCGGGTTGATCGTAATCGCGTAGGTCGCGCTTCCCGTTTCGACCGTGTAGCCCGCGAGCACGATGTACAGATCCTCGCTGGGTGACCGGCGGATGGCGACCTCGGTCGTCGGTTCCTCTTCGTGCCGGGCGAAGAACCACTTGGCCGGCTGCATCTCACCGAGCGGCTTGCCGTCATTCCAGACGCTGACGTGTCCAGTGATCATCTGCTTCTGCGCGTCGGACGTCACTCGCAGCGCGTCGTGCTTGATCGTGAAATGCCCGACCGTGACCTGCTGTCCCGGCTGAAGCACCACCTGCTCCTCCTGCTTGAACCCCTCGCCGGCGAACCCGAGGAACATCAGGACGATCCCGATGTGCACGATGTAGCCGCCGTAGCGCCGGCGCGACCGCCCGACCAGGCCGATCATCGCCGTGAGGAGATCCGACCCCGTCGCGCCCTTGCGCACCTGCGCGCCGCGCCAGAACTCCTGCACGACGGTGCCGACGACGAAGGCGCAGAGCGCGAAGCACGTGCCCGAGCTCCACACGCGCACGCCCATCCCGTAGAGCGCACCGGCCGTGACCACACCGGCGATCGACGGCCACATGAACTGGTGCACCAGGTTCATAATCGTGGACTTGCGCCACGCGAGCAGCGGTCCGATGCCGGTGAGCACGAGCAGGATGAGGCCGATCGGCATCATCCATTTGTTGAAGAACGGCGGGCCGACGGTCAGCCGCTCGCCCATCACCGCCTCGCTCAGCGTCGGGAACATCGTGGCGAACAGGACGAAGAAGGCCGAGAACAGCAGGATCCAGTTGTTGGCCAGGAACGCCGCTTCGCGGGAGACCCACGAATCGAGCTCGTGGCGCGACCGCAGCAGCGGCAGCCGGTAGATCACCAGGCCGAAGCTGAACGTGAGGATCGCCACCATGAAGATCGTGAACAGCAGCGCGAGCCAGCGGTCCTCGCCGAACGCGTGCACGGACTGCACGACGCCCGACCGCGTCATGAACGTGCCGAAAATCGTGAGGAAGAACGTGACGATGACGAGCGTGACGTTCCAGACCCGCAGCATGCCGCGCCGCTCCTGGACCATGACCGAGTGGAGGAACGCCGTCGCCGTGAACCACGGCAGCAGCCCTGCGTTCTCGACCGGATCCCAGCCCCAGTAGCCGCCCCACCCCAGTTCTTCATACGCCCACAGCATGCCGAGCGTCAGGCCGAACGACAGGAACAGCCACCCGACCATCGTCCAGCGCCGGACCGCCCGTAGCCACGAGTCGTCCAGGTGGCCCGTCACGAGCGCCGCGATGCCGAAGGCATAAGGGATCGTCATGGCCACGAAGCCGATGTAGAGCGACGGCGGGTGAATCGCCATGTAGAAGTTCTGGAGCAGCGGATTGAGCCCCTTGCCTTCCGCCGGCACCTGCGTGACGTAGGTCGAGAACGGGTTGTTGTGCACGACCATCAGGAAGAGGAAGAACATCTCCGTGGCCGAGATCACCGCGATGACGTACGGAATGAGTTCGCGATGGCGCTCGCGGTTCACGTACACCGCGACCGCGCCGAACAGCCCGAGCAGCCACACCCAGAACATGATCGAGCCGTCGAGCCCGCCCCAGTACCGACGCAATCTTGTAGACCAGCGGCTGCGCCGAATCCGAGTAGCGCTGGACGTACTTGATGGCGTAGTTGTTCGTCACGAAGGCGTGCACGATGACGCCGGTCGCGACCGTCATGAGCGCCGTCACGAAATAGAAGGCGCCCACCCCGCTTTCGACCAGGCGGCGCGACCGGCGCCGGGCGCCGGCCACCGACGCGGCAATCGCGTAGGCGCAGACCACGAAACTTGCGAGCAGGAGGAAGGTGCCGAGTGTTGACATAGAGATACCGCGTTCAGCCAAGCCTTGCCGTCGGATCCGCCCCGTGGGATCCGGGTAATCCGTGGTTCAGAAGCCCCAGTCCCCTTGACTAGCTGCCGGCTTTCCCGGGTGTTCCGCCGGCCTGGTACTTCGACGGGCACTTCGCCATCACGCCGTTGGCGTCGACGACGAAGCTGTCGTTCGTGCCGAGCCGTCCCTTGAGGACGACTTCCGAGCCGTCCTTGAACGTGTCCGGGACCACACCGGTGTAGCTCGCGTGCACCACTTTCCCGTTGCTCTGAATCTGGAAGCGGTATTCGAGCGTATCCGGCTTGCGCAGGATGGATTTGTCGACGACGTAGCCGTGCAGCTGGAGGCGCTTGCCCTGCCAGGCGCCGGGGTCGGACATGACCTCGTCCACGTGCTTGTAGTACTCGGTCCCCTCGCTCAGGGTGGTGTAGAACAGGCCCCCGAGGGCAAGCACGAGAATGCCAACACTGACGCCGATTTTGATGGATTTGGTTTTCATAAACGTTGCCGGTATTCCGACACCCCCAGAATACCGTTGCGGCCGAGGGGGGTCAACCGCATTCCCCTGTCGCTTTGAGTAGCCGGTAGACGGTGGCGACGGGCAGCCCCACGACGTTGGACCACGACCCCTCGAGCCAGTCGATGAACCGGGCGGCGCGTCCCTGAACGCCGTATCCGCCTGCCTTTCCGGCCCATTCCCCGCTTCTGATGTACCAGTCCACTTCTGCGTCGGTCAGGCGCAAGAGTCGTACCCGGCTCGTCGTCACCTCGAAGAACTCGCCGGCGCCCGCAACGACCACCACGGCCGTGTGGACCGCGTGCTCCACGCCAGACAGCGTTTTCACCATGCGCCGGGCGTCCTCCGGGCCATCGGGCTTCCCGAGGATCTCGCCCTCCGCTACCACGACCGTATCGGCCGCGATGACCACGCTGCCGGATTCCCGGCAACGCCGTGTAGCAATCGCGGCCTTGTCTCGCGCGACCCTGAGGGCGTAGGCGGTGGGAGCTTCGCCGGGCCACACGGTCTCGTCCACGTCGGACGGCGCCACCACGAATGAAAATCCGGCAAGTTCGAGCAGTTCCGCCCGACGCGGAGACGCGGACGCGAGGATCAGAGGCATCGGATCAAGATGATAGGATATCGGAAACTGGCGCGTCTCTAATCGTTGACGTCACTGGCGCCACCTGCATGAGGTCGGCGTCGCAGTCGCTCGCCGGCAAGTCATGTTTCCAATCCAGACACTCACGTCGAATGTACTCGCGGGGCTCGTGCGGCGACAGCCCGCATCGGCAGCACGGACGAGCTTCGCGTGGCAGATCGCCGTGGGGCCTGCGCTCGCTCGCACGACGACCGTCGAGCTGGTCGAAGGAGTCCTCTACGTCCGCGCCCGCGACCCCCGATGGTTGAAGGAAATCCGCGACCTGCGCCAGCAGGTACTCCTGCGGCTCCAGCACCTGCTCGGCCCCGATGTCACGTCGATCCGGCTCCAGGGTGAAGCGACCGTCGATGATCGTCCAGCATCCGGCGACGCTCCCCACTCCGCATAGAGGTAGTCATGAAGGATTCAGTCATTCTCTCCGCCGTCAGGACTCCCACCGGGAAGTTCCTCGGATCGCTCAAGTCGTTCACCGCCCCCCAGCTCGGGGCGCTGGCGGTGCGCGAAGCCGTTGCCCGCGCCGGAATCTATCCGGCGAGCGTGGACGAGTGCATCATGGGCAACGTCATTCAGGCGGGCAACGGGCAGAACCCGGCGCGCCAGGCGGCGCTCAACGGCGGGCTCGGCGAGCACGTCGGCGCGCTGACAATCAACAAGGTGTGCGGATCCGGCCTCAAGGCCGTCATGCTCGCGGCGCAGGGCATCGCGACCGGCGACATCGAGATCGCGGTGGCGGGCGGCATGGAGTCGATGAGCAGCTCGCCCTACCTGGTCCCCCGCATCCGCGAAGGACTGCGCATGGGAAACGGCACGCTCGTCGATTCGATGATCAACGACGGCCTGTGGTGTGCGTTCGAGAACTGCCACATGGGCATGTCGGGCGAAGTCGTGGCCGACAAGTACGCCGTCGCGCGCACCGAGCAGGACAAGTACGCCGCGGAAAGCCATCGCAAAGCCGCGCGCGCGACGCGCGAGGGATGGTTCAAGGACGAAATCCTGCCGATTGCGATCCCGCAGAAGAAGGGCGACCCGATCGTCGTCGATCGCGATGAATCGATTCGCGAGGACACCACGCCTGAAGCGCTCGCCGCGCTCAAGCCGGCGTTCAAGAAGGACGGCAGCGTCACCGCGGGCAACGCGCCCGGCGTCAACGACGGCGCGGCGGCCCTCGTCGTCACGTCCGCCGACAGGGCGCGCGCCCTGGGGAAAACGCCGATGGCGCGGATCGTCGGCCAGGCGACGAGCGGCCTCGCCCCGAAGCTGGTGCTGATGACCCCGGTCGAAGCCGTGCGCAAGGTCGCGGGCAAGGTGGGCTGGAAGCTCGCCGATGTCGATCTCTTCGAACTGAACGAGGCGTTCTCGGTGCAGGCCGTCGCGGTCATCCGCGAGCTGGGCATCGACATCGACCGCGTCAACGTGCACGGCGGCGCGGTCGCGATGGGCCATCCCATCGGCGCCAGCGGCGCGCGCATCCTGACGACCCTGCTCTACGCGCTGAAACACCGCAACCTCAAGCGCGGCATCGCGTCGTTGTGCCTCGGCGGCGGGAACGGCGTGGCGCTGGCGGTGGAGATGGTGTAGGGGCGGTCGGGTCCGCGGTCCGTCAAGGGCGGCTCACGAGCCGCCCGGCTACAGGCGAGCCCCCTGACAGGCGAACCGCCCCTGCACGGGCCGTCCTGAACGGCGGCGCGGGGTTCGCCGGAGGGGTTGTTGAAGGGCGGTACGGCGCGCCGCGACGGCGGATTGTTAGCGGGTTCCGTACAAGGGCAACGGGCGTTGATCGCGGGGGGCGTCAAGGGCGCCGGGGTTCGTCGGGGGGGGGCTGTCAAGGGCGGCTCACGAGCCGCCCCTGCGCGAACCCCTACACGGGCGGCGCCCCTACACGGGCCGCCCTAAAGGGCGGCGGGATTTGCCGGAGGGATCTGTCAAGGGCGGCTCACGAGCCGCCCCTACGCGAGACCCCTACGCGAGCCGCCCCTACACGAGCCGCCCCTACGCGAGCCGCCCCTACGCGAGCCGCCCTGCACGTGTTTCATCACGGCATCGGGGTTCATCGGAGGGCGGGCACGGATCCAATCGGGTTCTCCTGGATGTACCGGCGGATCCGCGCGAGATCCACTTCGTCTGCGGACGACGTGGTCCCAGAAATCACGCTGCCACAACCGGGCGCCTGGGAGTTTGCCGCAGCAGATTGACGCTCTTCGTCGAAACCGTCTTGAAGGCCCCGACCAGTTCCCCAAGCGGTTTCCGCCGCCGGTGATCTGCCGTTGTCCCCGTGTGATCCCCAGTTGTAGGGGCGGCTCGTGAGCCGCCCTGATCCCGTGAGCCGCCCTGATCCCGTGAGCCGCCCTGATCCCGTGAGCCGCCCTGATCGCGCGACTCGTCGGTCAGGATCAAAATTCCGTGCAGGTGATCCGGCATGACGCACCATTCATCCAGCCCCACGTATCTGTACTGGCACGCCAACCATTTCCACGCCTCGGCTACAGTCTTCCCGACTTCATTCAGCCGCACTTCGCCCGCGACGTTCTCGCCGAACACGTCTCCCCGTTGTTCGGCGCAGACGGTCACGAAATACGCGCCGCACGCGGCGTAGTCGCGCCGCGGCAACCGGAGGTTCCGACGATCGGCCAAATCGCGCCATTCTGGACACGAAGAGGCAAGGCACGCACCATGTCGCGTACATTGCCAGAACGCGGCAAATGGAAAACAATGACGACAACAACCATCAATCGTCAGCCATCAATGACACGTGCAGGGGCGGCTCGTGAGCCGCCCTGGACACGGACACGGACACGGACACGGGGACACGGACACGACCAGACACGGAGCACGAACCGGGACAAAACCGCATAACGCAGGTATGCCATGGCAGACATCAAACGAATCGGCGTCGTCGGCGCGGGAACGATGGGCAACGGGATCGCCCAGGTGTTCACGCAGGCGGGATACGAGGTGCGGCTGGTCGATGCGGCCGCCGGCGCGATCGATCGCGCGCAGAAGACGATCGAGAAGAGCCTCGGGAAATTCGTCGAGAAGGGCAAGATCACGGCGGAGGTGCGCGACGCCGCGCTCGGCCGTCTCACCACGGGCACGAAAGTCGACACGCTCGGAGACGTCGACTACGTCGTCGAGGCCATCTTCGAGGACGAGGCGGCCAAGCGCGAACTCTTCGGCACGCTGGACGCGCTGACCCGTCCCGACGTCATCCTGTCGTCGAACACCTCGTCGATCTCGATCACGCTGCTCGGCGCGGCGACGAAGCGGCCCGACAAGGTGCTCGGCATGCACTTCATGAACCCGGTCCCCCTGATGACGCTCGTCGAGCTGATTCGCGGGCAGGCGACCTCCACCGAGTCGATGAAGACGGCGACGGATCTGTGCGCGAAGCTCGGGAAGACGGCGCTCGAGGCGGCAGATTATCCGGGGTTCATCGCCAACCGCATCCTGATGCCGATGATCAACGAGGCGATCTTCGCGCTGATGGAGGGCGTCGGCACGCCGGAGGCGATCGACGGGGTGATGAAGCTCGGGATGAACCATCCGATGGGGCCGCTCACCCTGGCCGATTTCATCGGGCTCGACGTGTGCCTCGCGATCATGAACGTGCTGCACGCCGGCCTGGGCGACCCCAAGTACCGGCCGTGCCCGCTGCTGCGGCGGATGGTGGCGGCCGGGCACCTCGGGCGCAAGTCGGGACAGGGCTTCTACCGGGTACCTGAACGCGGTTGGTAGGACACCCCCGCCCGCGGCCGTGGGCGGGGCGAGTGGTCGGCTCGCGGGGGATCGCCGCCAGCCGCCCACTCGGCGAGTGTCCGACGGCCTACAGCACCGCGACCGCGAGTGCCGCCGGCAGGGCCGCGAGCGTCCAGGCTCCGAGCACGACCGCGGCAACCCGCGCCGAACGCGTGCGCCAGAGCGCGATGAGTCCGCCCGCGATCCCGAAGACCGCTATCGGCATCGCGAACGCAAGCAGTCCGCTCCCCGCGTCGATCGTCCAGCCCGCAACGAGGCCGACCAGCGTACCCCCGAGCCCGACGAGCGGCAGCCGCCACCAGGCGACGCGCCGCGTCGAGCGATAGAGCGCCGCCGCGAGGAGCGCACAGACCAGCCACACCTTCAGCCCCCGCCAGAGATACGGCAGTCCGATCGACCGAAACGAGAGCGAACCTTCCGCCGACGTGCCAGGCTCGGGCGGCGCGTCCAGGGCTCGGCGCATCTCACGGAAACTGGCGAGAGCCGCCGGCGTCATGCCAGGCACGCGGGTCAGATCGTCGAGGGAGGCGAACGGCGCGGCCCGCAGGACCTCGCGCGCGAGCGAGCGGTCCACATCCGGCACGGCCGCGAGCTCCGCCGGCGACGCGGCATTGAGATCGAAGGTCTGCAGCCGCGGCAGCGCGCGGTACTGGTCGAACAGCGTGGTCCCGGCCGCGAACCGCTCGTTCAGCAGCCAGATTTCCGGTGCGCGCGGAACGTCCTGCCCGACCAGCGCCTCCCGCAGCACGCCGCGCGCGACCTCCGCCTCGTCGGGGAACAGCCGCGCGTACGCGTCGATCACGCCAGCCGCGTCGTAGTGCCCCTCGTGGATCGCCGCACAGACTTTCAGGTAGGCGTTGTCCAGCGGATCGATCTGCGCCCGGGTCGTGCCGAAACGTCCGTAGAACGCCGTGTCGCGAACGCCGTCGCGGATCGCCGGTGTGTTCACCAGCCGGACGAACAGCGCGCTGACGAACCCTTCACTCGCGAGCAGCCGTGCGGCTGATTTCGGCGGCGCATCCGCGCGGCCGGGCATCACGTTTTCGAGCAGATATGCCCGATACGCGCCACCCGGCGTCAGCAGCCGCTCGGGCACGTCCGGCTCGTGGGCGAACAGGTTCGCCTTCACGGCGTGGTAGCGCAGCACCTGCTCGCCGCGGCTGAACCAGAGCAGGAAGGTCATCCGCGCCTTCGGCGCGACCGCCCAGCGCGCCGACACTGCCCGCCGGTAGTCCTCGAACTGCCGCAGCGCGCCGTCGCGCACTCCGGCGTCGCGCAACACGCCGGTCGCGGGGAAGACGTCCGGATCGTCGATGGCCATCACCTGTGCGTGCTCGGCGAAGCCCTCGTTGAAGGCGGTGACGCGGTCGGTGCGCACGCCGATGGCGTGCACCTGCGAGGCGCGTCCCTCCGGCGCCTCCCCCGCCAGCGCCGCGACGACGATGTGCATCAACTCGTGCGGGAAGATCTGGTCCATGGCTCCGGGCCGTCCCGCAAGGTCGCTGCGCCGGTGCAGATCGACGAAGGTCGTCTCGGGGTGGACCACGCCGTCGAGCACGAACCCGGCACGCGGGAAACCTCCCTGGTTGTCGGAGAGCACGAGATAGGCCGGCTGCGGCACCTGGTCGGGATGCGCGAAGTGCTGGACCCATTGGTACAGGCGCAGCACGCGGCCGGAGTAGGCCGAGGTGAGGACAGCCATGTGCTCCGGCGCGTCGACGCGCTCGACAATCGGGCGGCCGTCCTGCTGACGGCCGGTGTCGGAGAGGACGACGAGGAGAGGGGCCGCCGTGGATCCCTGCGGTGCGGCGGCGAAAAGATACAGCAGCAAAGCGCCTGCGGTCACGTTGAAATAGACGAGCTGGACGGGCGCCGGGTTCGCGATATTCCGGAGGGACTCGCCCGGTCGGGCCAGGGCCTGACGGATTGACATCTGATGCTATGTGCCTTAGCATCTGATGTCATGAGGACCACCGTCGATATCGATCAGCCCGTCCTGCGCGAGCTGAAGCGACTGCAGAAGGCGGAAGGCAAATCGCTCGGTCGCCTGGTGTCCGATCTGCTGGGTGTCGCCCTCAGCCGCCGGCAGGCGGACAAGCCCGCGCGCCCCGCCTTCCGCTGGAGCGCACGCGACATGCGGGCACGCGTCAACATCGCCGACAAGGAAGCCGTGCGCGCCCTCCTCGACGCGGGGAACGTTCACAAGCCGTGAGCTTCTCCATCGACGTCAACGTGCTGCTGTACGCGTCGGACACGGCCAGTCCGTTGTCGGGCCAGGCGTCGGCGTTCCTTTACGACTGCGCTGCCAGCGATGACCTGCTGTACGTAGCGTGGCCCACGATCATGGGCTACCTGCGCATCGCCACCCACCCGGCCATCTTCTCCGCGCCGCTCACGCCGGACGAGGCGCGCGGGAACATCGAGAGCCTGCTCGCGCTCCCTCACGTCAGAACGCTGGGTGAGGACGAGGAGTATTGGGACACCTACACGGCACTGTCGCGCACGCTCCCGCTGAGGGGTAACGCCGTGCCCGACGCGCATCTCGCCGCCTTGTTGCGCACGCACGGCGTCCGGACGCTCTACACCAGCGATGCCGACTTCAGACGATTTCCGTTCCTGCGCGTGATCGATCCGTTCAGCGCGCCGTGACGATCGCCTGCATCTCTGCGAGATACGAGGTGGTCCGCCGCGCGGTGCCGAGCCGATACCAGAGCCAGGGGTCGGTACCGATGTCGTCCTTCTGGGAGGTCATCGCGCGCGTGTCCTCCAGTGCTTCGGCGCGACGCCCCTGCGCGTGGCGCAGATACGCGAGCGCCAGCGTGGCGGACTCCGCGTGGGGCATGACGGCAATGGCCCGCGCGTAAGCCGCCGCCGCACCATCCATGTCACCCATTCGTTCGCGGGCGTCGCCTTCGAAGAGCGCGGCGAGATAGCGGTACTCCCGTTCCGCGTCAGACGGAAGCGCCGCGAGGATTGCGAGTGCGTCGTCGTACCGCTTGGAGAGCGTCAGCACTCGGGCGAGGCGAAGCCTCGCCTCGTGCAGCGCCGGCGCCGACGCGAGCGCGCGGCGAAGGGCATGCTCAGCCCGCTCGAGACTCGGTGTGAACTGATGGGGCACGGATGTGTCGTCGTATTCGGCAAGCACCCACGTCACCTCGTCAACCGCACCCAGCGCCAGCTGCGCCTCCGGGTCGTCGAGTACCTACTCGCGGCGCGTCGTCGAATCGGCCGTACGCCAGGAAGGCGGGTCCCCCGTGCCCCTGGTCAAAGCTGGTCATGAAGAGATACCAGCTGCGGATGAACCTGAAGTCGGCCGCCTGCACCAGCACCGCGCGCCGCAGATCGTCCAGACCTGGCACGAACCGTCCCGCGCGCGTCGTGTACGCGTGCGTGTGCAGGAGCAGCGCCGCTTCCAGCCACACAGGGTCGATGCGGTCATCTCTGCGCTTCCCGCGGCCGGAGGCGCGCGCGCCGATTTCCCCCACGCTGCGCGTGACTTCGTCACGCGGCAGCAGCGCAAGCGCCTGCACGGCCTCGGCGTATTGCCCCGACCGGTATTGCCCAACGATGGCCTCGTAGTCGGCGGACTGCGCGACAGCCACGCCTGCCGCCGCGAGCACGAGGACGGCAAGGACCGCCACACATCTGGTCATTGCGCGAAATACCCGCGGCGCGCCGTGATCCTGCCGCGCTTGCCTTTCAGCCGCACCTCGATCGGATGCCAGCCGCCGGCCGCGACGCCGGTCGGCTCGTAAGTCAGCACGTACCGATCGCGGAACTCGGCGAGCGTCCTGACAAAGGTGTCGCGCAGGTCGGCATCCGTACCGGCCAGCATCACGCGCCCGCCCGTCGCCTCGGCCAGGTTGTCCAGGAACTTGCCCGATCGTTCGACCAGGACTCCGCGCGTGAGCGGCCCGGCGGTCGCCCCGATGGACGTGCCTTCGCGCAGCCCGACCGGATACACGACGACATCGGTGCGTTTGGCGGTGTCGAGCACCTTGTCCGGCGTGAGCCAGCTGGACGTGTCAGCGCCGTCGCTGAAGAGCAGCATCAGCGTCCGGCCGGGGTCCTGCTCCCGGAGTGCGAGGCCCGCAAAGGCCGCGTCCCGCAGTGACGTCGTGCCCTCCCCCGCCAGGCCGTCGAGCGCCGCTCGAATCTCCGCGCGGCTCGACGAGAGCGGCGCGAGGAGCTCCACGCGGGAGGAGAAGGACAGCAGCGCCACGCGATCGCCTGGCCGCAGCAGGTCGAAGAGCGCGCGGGCGGCATCGATCAGCGACGCGAGCTTCCTGCCGGCGACGCTCCCACTCGTGTCGAGCGCGACGATGAGATTGAGAGGGAGTTGCTCGACGTCAATCTGACGGATCGACTGCACGACGCCGCTGTCGCGAACCTCGAAGTCCTTCGCGGAAAGACCGCTCACCAGCCTGTTGCCGTCGGTCACGAGCACGTCCACACGCACGGCTACGGCGCGCGCGGTGAAACGCTGCTGCGCATCGAGCAGGCTGGACGCCATCACTGATGCGAGCGCTCCGAGCGCGACGGCGGAAGCGGCGCGCCTCATCGATCCGGCTCCGGGTGGATCATCTGCCGCAGCTCCGCCAGGCAGGCCGGCACGCGCCACGACATGCCACGCAGGTACCACAGCCACGGATCGGCGCTGCCGCTGGCATCCCGCAGGGTTGCGACGTCACGCACGAGCGCACCGGCGTCGGCGCGTTGCCCGCCGGCGTGGAGCCGGTGGGCAAGGGCCAGCTGCGCCGACTGCGCGAGCGGCAGCGTTCCGGCCGCTGCGCGGTACGACTGTTCGGCAACGGCGTCGTCCCCACGACGCTCCGCGAGGTCCCCTCGAAACAAGCACACCAGATAGCGGAAGCCGGGCTCGATCGCGGCATCGTCGATCGCCGCGAACACGCGGCCAGCCTCCTCGTACCTTCTCGTCGAGCGTCAGGACGCGGCCGAGTCGGAGCTGCGCCTCGATCAAGTCCGGCTGCAGTGCGAGCGCATGGCGCAGCTCGCGCGCGGCGACCGCAAGGTCTCCGCGCGCAGGCGGGGCACCGCCTTCGTGGCGCCGCCACCAGGCCATCTCATGAATGGCCGCGACCGCCAGTCGCAGGTCCGGGTCGTCGTCGCCGCGCAGCCCGTCTGGAAGCGTCGTTCCACTGCGCGTCGCCGGGACGAGCTGCGGCAGCGCGCCCGCGCGCACCCGTTCGAACTTCGAGCGCCAGGTACCGCGCGCGAAGTCCATGGCGAGCAGGAGATCCTGCTGTCCCTGAAGAAACGACGACAGCAGCAGCCGCCACTTGCGCACCAGAGACGAGTGCGGGTCCATCCTGTCGACTTCCGCCATCAACTGCCTCGCAGCACTGCCTTCGAACGGCGGGCGGATCGTTCGCGAGATCCGGTCGGAGATGTCCAGCTCGGTATGGAGCATCGCGGCGGCCATGATTGGCTCGATGCCACCCGCCGCCTGATGGGCTCGCACCAGCAGGCTGGCGGAGTCCTCCACGTCAACCCGGGGCATCTGCCGCAACGCATCGACGGCGCGGCTGAACTCGCCGTTGCCGTACATCGCGACGATTTCGAGATAGGAGGGTGGCGGGACCTGGGATGGCGCGCCCGGATGTTCGATTGCGGCAAGCAGCAGCGCGGCCGCGATGATGTGCCGCATGCCGCGTACTCTACGCCCGCGCCGGTGCACGCGCAACGTGTGGTTTCTGGCGCACGTGCGGATCGCAACGCTTCGGGATTGCGGAATCGCCAGGCGGCCGATGGGATTCACGCGTCAACGCCGGCGCCGGAGGGTCACGATCAGTGCGGCGATCGGCGAAAGGATCAGCAGCTCGCGTCCGAGCGCGACGAGGTTCCAGGTCCAGAACTCCGGCAGCCAATACCGTCGCGAAATCGCCATGAAGACGTGCGCTGACGATTCGTAGTAGTGATGGCTGAAGGGCCAGAGCGCCATGATTCCGATCGGCGGCGATGTGTCGGTGCCGAGCCAGTCGAGCAGGATGTGGCTCGCGAATGCCGCCGCCACTGCCGCCGCCAGCCGCCCCGGGGTCAGACCCCGTCCCCCTGCGATGGGGGTCTGACCCCATTCCCCGGCGGCGGGCGTCTGACCCCGCTCCCCAGCGGGTGGGCTCAGGCCCCGGGGGTGGCTGGAGCGGGCGGAGCGCCATGCGACAACGGCGAAGGTGACGGCGCCGGCGAGCGCCGCCGCGCCCAGGCCGTGCGTCGGACCGCTGTGCGCGCCGGCGAGGAGATCGAGATCCGGCGCCGCGCCGGCGACCGCAAACAGGGCCAGGAGGCGAACGTCCCGCCGGCTGAACCGCCAGGCGCCTGACGCCGGACGGCGAGTCCCCCGGCTGGACGAGCCAGCCGGCCGCGATGCCCGCAAGCGCATGACCGATCGGTGAAGGCACGTGGCAGTATTTCATCACAACGCGCCAGATGGCCCGGGCAGGATCTGCGATCTTCACGCGGACATGGCGAAAGTGCGCCGCGCCTGTAACAGATTGATTAGAAAACGCCTAGCTCGATTACATGCACACAATTTCGCTTGACTTTCGCCTCGGCACGAACCTATCATGCACTGGCTCAGCGAGCATCGCGACGACGGCGTGACCTCCCCTGTCAAAGGCATTTGTGATGATGGGGGCATGGCCGCACCAACCATCGTCGCGAAGAAGGGCCAGGCGGGCCCCGCGACCCACGAACGGGCACCTCATCATTTTTCAGGAGCAGGAATGGCTGCAGCAGAAGACCGGAACGACCGCGAGCGCATCAAGGCCATCGAAATGGCCGTGGGCCAGATCGAAAAGCAGTTCGGCAAGGGCTCGATCATGCGCCTCGGCCAGAAAGACGCCATCACGGTGATTCCTTCGATCTCCACCGGGTCGGTCAGCCTCGACTACGCGCTCGGGATCGGCGGCGTGCCGCGCGGACGCGTCATCGAGATCTTCGGGCCGGAGTCGTCCGGCAAGACCACGCTCTCGCTGCAGATCATCGCCGAAGCCCAGAAGGTCGGGGGAATGGCAGCGTTTGTGGACGCCGAACACGCCCTCGACGCGAAATACGCGAAGCGGCTGGGTGTCGATCTCGACAACCTGCTGGTCTCGCAGCCCGACAACGGCGAGCAGGCGCTCGAAATCGTCGAAGTCCTCGTTCGCTCGAACAGCGTCGATGTCGTCGTCGTGGACTCGGTCGCCGCGCTCGTGCCCCGCGCGGAGATCGAAGGCGAAATGGGTGAAGCGCAGATGGGCCTCCAGGCGCGCCTCATGTCGCAGGCCCTCCGCAAGCTCACCGGCGTGGTCTCCAAGTCGAAGACCTGCCTGATCTTCATCAACCAGCTGCGCGAGAAAATCGGGGTCATGTTCGGCAACCCCGAAACGACGACCGGCGGCCGCGCCCTCAAGTTCTACTCGTCGGTCAGGATCGACATCCGCCGCATCGGCGCCATCAAGGACGGCGACCAGGTCGTCGGCGGCCGCACGCGCGTCAAGGTCGTGAAGAACAAAGTCGCGCCGCCGTTCCGCGAGGCGGAGTTCGACGTCATGTATGGCGAGGGCATCTCGAAGGAAGGCGACCTGCTCGACCTCGCCGTCGATCGCAAGATCGTGGACAAGAGCGGCACGTGGTTCGCCTTCGAAGGCGATCGGCTCGGTCAGGGCCGCGAGAACGTGAAGCAGTACCTGAAGGACAACCCCGCGACCTTCAAGTCGATCGAAGAAAAGGTCCGCCGTGAGCTGGGCCTGATCAGGGTCGAGGAAGTCGCGGCGGTCGTGTAAGGGATCGTGTAGGGGCGGCTCGCGAGCCGATTCGTGTAGGGGCGGCTCGCGAGCCGCCCCTACAGGCCCACACGGATCCGCACCTGGCCGAGCAGGATCTCGTCGCCGGCTTCGAGCCGCACACCACGGGATCCCGGATGCACCACGATCGTGCGACCGTTTCGGACGATGCTCGTGCCGTGGACGCTGCGATCGTCCAGCAGTCGGTACTCCCGCGTTGCGGCGTCATAGATCACGTGTGCGTGGCGGCGCGAGACGCTCTGATTCGCATCCGGCCCCTGCTCGTCGAACGCCACGTGATTCGTGCGAACCAGGCGCTGCTTCGTATCCAGCACCTCGCGGCCGCGTCCGATGTCGATGCGGCCTCCCGTGAATTCGAACGCGCGCCGCCCCGCCCTGCCCTGCACAATCGTCAACTGAAGGCGTGGAGGTGGGGACGCCGTGGCCGCGGCCGCGGGCGCATCGTCCCGCCGTTCGAACTCCACGTGGTATTCGGCCGTCTCCCACTGCTTTCCTGCCTTCGCGACGAAGACCAGTTCGACGGCAACGGCCGGTGACGGGACCCCGGCCGCCTGCAGGCGCGTCAGCAGCCGTTCGGACAACGAGGGCGGCCCCTCGACGACGGCGGCGAACCGCGCGCGTGTATCGCGGTCGCGCGCACCGGCCCGGACGTGGACTCTCACCCGGTTGAACGGGAAGACGCGCTGCCCGCGCCCGGCGTCGATCACTTCCAGCTCGGCGCGATCGACCACGGCCTGGACGATCTCCAGCGGCGCGGACGTCGAGGGGCCGACCAGTTCGACGACCGCCGCATCGAGCGTGCGCGCGATCCGGCGCTCGAGTTTTCTCGCCTTCCCGACGATATCCATGACAGGTCCTCAGCGAATCAGGCCGAGCGCCGAGGCGGCGCTCACGATGTCTCCAGCCACCGGCGCGGCGGCCTTCCCGCCGTAGCCCGCGTTCTCCAGGATCACGGCGACCGCGATTCGCGCCTTCGCCGGGCCGTATGGCGCGTAGCCCACGAACCACGCGTGGGACGGAGCATCGGCCACCTCCGCGGTGCCGGTCTTTCCCGCAATCGCGATCGGCTCGCCGCGCAGACTGCGGGCAGTTCCCCTCAGGACGGCATCGCGCATGAACGACGCCAGGAGCCGCGTCGGCTCCGGCGGCAGGAACTCATGAGCCGCTGGTGCAGAAAGGCCGGCGTCGATCCGGACGTCGCGCATCGTCCCGTCGGCCGCAATCGCCGCGGCGATGCGCGCCATGCGCAATGGGGAGGCGACGACATCACCCTGGCCGTAGCCGGCCTGCGGCAGCGTTTCGCGCAGCCTGGCCGGTGAATTGCCGCGCGTCAGCGGCACCTCGGCGCGGTCGGCGGCGACCTGCATCGCGCCCGGCCCGAGGCTCGCGGCGAGCTGCGCGAAGTACGCGTTGCACGACACGACGATGCCCTCGCGCATGTCCACGGTGCCGTGAGGCGTCTTGTCCAGCACGTCGTCGCGCACCGGCCGCGCCCAGCCCCGGATTTTCGCGCCCACCCGGCCGTCGTCGAGACGGGAGCAGACGAACGTCGTGACGCGCGGCGGACGGGTCCCGCAGGAGGGCGGCGGCCGCCGTCACGAGCTTGAACGTCGATCCCGGTGGATAGAGACCGTAGCGCGCGCGGTCGAGAAGCGCATCGGCCGCCTCACGCGCGTGGCCGATTCGCGACGGCGCAGCCGAGGGCCATGGATAGCTGACACTGGCGAGCAGATCGCCGGTGGCCGGGTCGAGCACGACCGCGGCCGCGTGGCCCGAATGCGATTGCGTGGCATAGCGAGCGAGGATCGACGAGACTCGCAACTGAAGGCGGGCGTCGATCGTGAGCCGCACGTCGCGCGGTGCGGCAAGCAACGCTTTGACCGCGGCGTTGTCCGGTTCGTGCCGGTGGCGCAGCACCGGGAGCAGGTCGCGGTAGTCGCGGAGGATCGTCCAGCCAGGGGTGCCCTCACGATCCACGACCCGCACCGTCGTCTGGTGATCGTCGAATCCGCGCAGGCGCGATTCGGTGTCCCGCTCGACGAACGACGTGTTGCTGGCGCTCCAGTTCGTGCGCGTCGTGACGTCACCGAGCAAATGGAATGCGCGGCCACCGAGCGGATAGCAGCGCTCGTCGGCCGGGCACGCCGAGGCCAGCGACACGCCGAGACGGTCGTACGCGGCCGCGGCACGCGACAGCGCCGCGCGGTCGTCGCTTGCCAGGGGCAGGCCCTGTCGATCGACCACGGACCCCCTCGGAATCAGGCGGGCGGCGTCGAGCACTCGCGGGTTGTACTGATAGCGACGGGATCCGTCGGCCTGGATGCCCAGGTGCGGCCGGATGGCGATCGCGTCCGCGTGAATCACCTGCACGTTGACCGCTGCCGCCACGATCACGAGCGCGGCAGTCGCGAGCGCGCCGCCGATCCAGCGCAGCGCCGGCCGGAACGCTGTCAGGTCCACGGCCGGTCCACGGTCCGACCGTATCGACGCGAGGAGTCCGAGTGCGGTGAAATTCGCGACCATCGCCGAGCCGCCGAAACTCAGAAACGGCGTCACCACGCCGGTCAACGGAACCAGGCCCAGCAGGCCTGCGGCCATCAACAGGACCGGCACCGAAAGCGACAGCGCAAGGATGGTCGCCAGGAAGAAGTCGTAGTCGGTGGAGGCCCTCAGGGCCGTGGAAATCGCCCGCCAGACCAGCGCGACGAACAGCGCGGCGAGGGCCAGCACGCCGACGCCGCCGAGATCTTCGGCGGCCGAAGCAAACACGAGATCGGTATAGCCTGCCGGGATGTATCGGCTGTCACCGAGGCCCAGGCCGGCGCCGAGCGGTCCGCCGGTCGCCGACGCCCACAGACCGTGCGCAATCTGATCGCCGCCACGCGCGGCATTGTCCCAGGGCGACTGCCACATCCGGACGCGGTCGGCGAGCGTGGCCGAGATGTCGAGCCGGTAGCCGAGGTAGAAGCCAGCGCAGAGCAGCGCCACGCCGACCAGCACCAGGCCGGCACGTCCGCGCGCGACGGCGTACGCCGCGAGGAACACGACCGACAGCATCAGCGCCGGCCCGAGGTCCTTCTGGAAGAAGAACAAGCCGAGCGCCGCCCCGACTCCGACGAGGACGGGGGCCACATAGCGGACTCGCGGCAGGTCGAGCCAGGCCGGCAGCTCCACCCCGCCGACCGAGTGCTCGCGCACACCGCGCAGCATCTCCCAGTTGCGCGCGAAGTACCCGGCCAGAAAGAGCGCAAGGAGAAGCCGGATGGCCTCGATTGGCTGGAAGGGGCCGAGATTCACCTTGGCGTTGCTGCCGGTAGGCCCGCTGCCGAAGCCGATCAGGGCGATCGACAGCATGAACGCGATCAGCAGCGGCACGAAGCTCAAATGACGCAGCGCGGCGGTCCTGAGGTTCACCAGCGAGACCGCCGCCATTGCCGCCAAGCCGAGAACGATCCCCAGCGCGTAGCGTTCGAATAGCAGCACGTCGCGCAGCGGATCCGGACGGCTGACCATCACGGCGAACCCGACGGCCGTCAACAGGTGCGCGATGAGGAGGAGCACGCGATCGCCCGGGATCCCGCGGCGCCGCCAGAGGAATGACACGCCGTGAAACGCCGCGAGATACAACGCCAGCCAGAGCGTCAGCCAGCGGCGCACGGAAGCGCCGCTCGCGCACGACGACGGACGGCTTGAGCGCGGCGAGTTCTGCGCCGGTGAGGAGCGCCACGGACGTGGGCGCTGGCCGGCCGGCGGCCGCGGCGCGCGCGCGCTCGTCCGCGAGGCGGGCGCGATAGAGGTCGGCGCCAGTCGCGGCCTCAATCGCGGCAGCCGGAACGCGGGCCCGGGAGATGGCCCCCACATTCGGAATTGCGCGGCGCGTTGCGCCCGCACGCGTGAGATAGCCGAACAGCTCACTCGACGCGAGTCGGCCATCGGCGGGTGAATCGAGAACCGCGGCAAGGAGCGGTTCCAGCGTCCGTGCGTCAGCGACGCGATTCAGATCGACGGCGGCCGGCGGCCGATCGGTCAGGACCATGCGCCCCGCGTACGCCGCCGCCACCATCGCGACTGCCAGCACCGACGTCAGCGCGAGGGCGACGTCGAGCCACCGCGGCGCAGCCAGGAACTGGCGCTGGCGCCGGAGATCGCGCTCGACGGCCGTGGTCAGGGTGACACCCATCAGGACGGCCCCATCGCGTTCTTCCCGGCCGCCAGATCTTCCAGGCGCCGGTCGATTTCGTCCATCGCCCGATGCACGCGCTGCAGATTGACGGCGACGCCGCCAAAGCCGGCGCTGCGCTCGTAGAGGGTGAGCGCGTCGCCGTAGGCCGAACGCGCGCGCTGGAGGTACTCCTCCTCCTGGGGAAGATGACTCAGCTGGCGAGCCGTCTGCCGGAGGTTGTCGCCGCGCACGCGGTACCCGTCGCCGAGCTGAGCGGTTTCGCGGTCGCCGATCGTGTACCCGCGCTTCTGCGCCTGCTCGATGGCGTCGGAGGCGCGATCGATATCCTCGAGTCCGTAGATGAACGTCCGCGCGAGGCCGAGAAATGGATCGGGCCAGTCGGGTCGCAGTTCGGCGGCCTCGCGAAACGCCGTGACGGCCTCGGTGAACTGCCGGCTGGCCGCCGTCCGCTGCCCGCGCGACTTCTCCGCCTGGCCATCGATGCGGCGCAGGTGCCCTTCGCAATAGCGCAGGTCAGCCCTCAGCCGGCGATCGCCGGGGGCCAGTGCGAGCGCCTGCTGCAGGTACTTTTCGGCGGCGCTCCACTGGTGCTCGCGCACGGTGGGGGTCGGTCCGCGGTAGTTGGCGATGACCTGATCGGCGAGCTGGCTCGAGCGCTGGCGCAGCGTCCCCTCGAGGCCGAGCACGCCCACGCGGACGAAACTCCGGCGCGAGAGGTGGGCGTAGTCGTCCCAGACCGACGCCAGGCCGTCGAGGTCCTGGCTGCTCGCACTGGCGGCGAGTCGGTGCGCGGAAAATCCGACCGCCACCTCGTTCACGACCAGTACCAGGGCGGCCACGAGGAGCACGCTGCGAAGCGTCATCCGCCGCACCGGCGTGACAACCTGCCGCGGAGCCGGCGTGGAGGCCGGGAGGGCACCGGCCGCGGGCTCCGGCCGCGTCCTGCGCGTCGCCTCGTCTGGCTCGATCGGCCGCGTCCGTCGCGTGGCGACGTCCTGGTATCCCGGGAAGCCCTGGCGATCCGCCGACGTCTGACGGCCGACGCTGAAGAGTTGCAGGTCGTCGATGACCGCCGTCGCCGAGTCGTAGCGCGCCACGAGCGCCGGCGCCAGCAGCCGCGCGGTGATCGCGCGCAGGCCGGCCGGCACCGTCTCGCGCAGTGGTGTGCGCGGATAGCCGGCGCGAATCTGCTGTTCGAGCTGTCGCGTGTCGCGTGCGTGGAATGGCGGCGCGCCGCTCAGCAGTTCGTAGAGAATCACCCCGACCGCCCACAGGTCCGCGGGACGCCCGACCTCGGATTCACTCGAATCGAGCCGTTCGGGAGACATGTAGGGAATACTGCCGAAGTCGTTGCGCGTCACCTTGCGGCTGAGCGACAGCGCCTTCGCAATGCCGAAATCCAGCACCTTGATGGCGCCGCTCGCCGAGCGCCTGACGTTGACCGGCTTCAGATCCCCGTGGACGAGCGATCGGAATGGCCGGCCGTCGATCGTGGCCTCGAAGCGGTGAGCCGCCTCCAGGAACCGGCAGATGTCAATCGCCACCGTGACAGCGTCGGACGGGTCGAGCGGCCCGCGCGCGATCACATCCGACAGGTTTTCCCCGTCGACGTACTCCATCGCGATGAAGTAGTAGGAGTGGAGATCGCCGTCGTCGTACACCGCGGGAACCAGCGGGCACTCGGCGGACAGCCGCGCCTGGAGCCGCGCGCCCCACCGCTCGGCCTCGACGATTTCGCGCCCCTCCCGATCCTCGCGGAGCGGCACCAGCTTGAGGGCGACGCGCTGATTCGACTGCGTGTCGTCGGCGAGAAAGACAGACGCCATCCCGCCGCGCCCGATCTCCCGGACGATGTCGAATCGGCCGAACTTCTGGAAAACCGTCGTCATTGGCCGCCCCGTCTGCCGGAGCGGCCGGCCGGCCTGGCTGGAGCGGGAGGCAGGAACCAGTTGTCGGCCGCAATGGCCGCGGCCGCCGCGCCCGTCGGCCCGATCACGGCTGTGGGCCGAACGCCGACGAACGTGTTCGCGTTGATCTCGGGCCGTGCCCCGGCTTCGACGAGCATCCACCCTGGCGCGAGCTCAGACGTCGCATTCTTCGCGAATGAGTTGTGCGAAAGACGCGGCGCGGCGTCGCCGCGGATCACCACGGCCGCCCCCGGGTTGTCGTGGAGGGAGCTCCCGACGAGTCCGCCCGTCGCGCCCGCGCCAAACACCACGCCGGCTACCCGCGCGCCGGTGATTTCGACGTCGGTGAGCATCAGCGACGAGCCGGTCACCGACACGCCGGTGCCGAGCGGCGTCGCCGCGTCGCCTGTGATCCGAAAGCCCGTGACCTCCGCGTCGGTGACATCGGCCGCGACGATGGCGGCATCCGACTCCGATGCGTCGCCCGGCAACCTGATCGATGCGCCCCTCGGTACGCGGCTGCGAATCCGGATTCCGCTCTTCAGCTGCAGCCGTTCCCGGTATTCGCCCGGCTCGACCAGGATTTCCGTTCCGGGCCCGGCGCGCTCGATCGCGGCCGCGATCGATTCTCCAGCCTGCACGGTGATGACGGCATCCACGACGGGCGGCACGAGCGCCGCGGGCGGGCGGATGAGCAGATCGCGCCGGGCATACGCGGCGCCGCCGAGGACGACCGCCAGCAGGACGATGAGCGCCGCGACGCGCCAGCGGCGGCCACGACCGCCGCGCGGGGCTGTCACGGCCGCGGGTGCGCGCCTGGCCCGCACGGCCCCCGTGTCCTCGCCGTCCGCGAACCGGCTGCCCTCGACGTAAACGATCGTGATGTTGTCCTTGCCGCCGGCGTCGTTCGCGGCGTCGATCAACGCCCGCGACGATCTCGTAGGGATGCCCGGCGAACTCCTCGACCGTGTCCCTGATCGTCGTCGAGTCCACGACGTCGCTCAGGCCGTCGCTGCAGAGCAGCAGGGCGGCGTCAGGGGCGAACGGCACACGCATGACGTCGATGAAGCCCGGGTCGCCGGGACGGTGGGGCTCGGACCCGACGTCGCGGTAGACCTCGTTCCGGCGCGGATGGCGCATCGCTTCGGCTTCGGTGATTTCTCCCGCATCCTCGCGTTCGCCGACCGGCGAATGGTCCTTCGTGAGCTTCTCGATGCGGCCGCGCTGGATCCGGTAGAGCCGCGTGTCGCCCACGTGCCCGATGACGGCGTCGTCACCATCCAGCACGGCGATCGTCAGCACGCAGGCCATGCCCTTCCAGTCGGGGCGCAGCGAGGCGAGCCTGAGGATTTCGTTGTTGGCGTTGGTGATGGCTTCGCGGATGCGTTGTTCGGCCGGCCCGGTCTCGTTTTCGAGCCGCGCGCGGATCTTGGCCAGCGCCGCCTCGGCGGCCTTCTCTCCGGCGGCCTGCCCGCCCACGCCGTCGATGACGATGAAGATGCCGCGGGCCGCGTCGAAGTGGAAACGGTCCTCGTTGCTGTCGCGCAACAGCCCGGGATGGGTGTTCCCTGACGCCCGAAGGGAGGTCCGCACCTGCATCGACTTACTCGCGGTTGCTGGCGGCGGCCCACAGCGCCACGGCTGCGGCGAGCGCCAGGGCGCCCAGCAGCAGGTAGCGGACCCACAAAAGGAAGGCCATCAGGAGCCCAGGACTTCGAAATCGATGTAGACCGTCTCGGCCAGGCCAATCCGCGACCCGTCAGGCAGCGGCGACTCGACGCCGTTGCCCTTTCGGACGCCGTCGACCTCCTCGTAGCCTCGCGGCAGGCGTTTTCCGTTCACCGTGGTTCCCAGCATGCTGAGATCCGATACGAAAAATCGGCCGGAAGGGTCCCGGCGAATCGACAGGTGCTCGCGCGACACGTCCGCCGAGCTGTCGATTCGCACCTCGACCCGGCGCGTGGCGCCCCCGCGGCCGATTGTGATGGCGTCGCCGACCATCTCGTAGGTGCGCGGACCGGAGTCGTCTTCATAGCTCAACCGGGCGAGCGGGCGGGCGTCGGCGCGCGATGGCGCCCGGTCGGCCGGCTCCCGCACGTCGGTCGTCCGGCCGCCGACATACATGGTCGCGACGCGGCGCGTCCGCTGCCCGGCGCCCGGCTCCTCCCGCTCGGCCAGCACCAGGTCGGACTGGATCAGGATATTGCCCTCGGCGACTTCACCGTCCGGATCGGCCATGAACTCGATCTGCCAGGCCCGGGCCGGATTCTCGACCGGTGGAGCCGCACCGAGGACGCGGCCGAACACCTTTCGCGCCAGCGTCCCCGCATTCAGCTTCGCCAGTTCTTCGTCGAGAGCCCGCGCGGTCTGCTCTTTCAGGAGCGGCATGACCTCTTCGAGGCGCGCGAATTCGCCAGGGTGGAGGTAGACGACGTACCGGCTCGGCGCCAGGGTCGAATATTTGAGGGGCTCGAGATTGAGGCGCATGTTCTCGAGCACGGCTTCGATCAGATCGCGGGCCGGGCGTCGCGGCGGCGTGGTTCCGGGCTCTGGAGTGGCGGACATGGGACTCCGCGCACGTTAAATGGCGGGAGGCGCCGATGTCAACCCGCCTCCGCGACCGGTGTCACGGTGTGGGGTCGCTTCGGCGAGGCAGGCTCCGCCTCCGCGACCGGTGTCACGGTGTGGGGTCGCTTCGGCGAGGCAGGCTCCGCCTCCGCGACCGGTGTCACGGTGTGGGGTCGCTTCGGCGAGGCAGGCTCCGCCTCCGCGACCGTGTGGCACGGGGGCGGTCGCCGAACAGGGCTGCACGCGGAAAAGTACATCGCCTGCGCCAGAAGGACAAGAGGGGAAAGGCCGCGGGAAGCGAAAAGGGAGAAGCGCTTGTCTCGCGCTCGGCTGGGCTGTTATGATTGGGGTTCTGCCAGTCGCCAACCTCCCGTGCCGAGGTAGCTCAGTCGGTAGAGCACAGCACTGAAAATGCTGGTGTCGCTGGTTCGATTCCAGCCCTCGGCACCATTGATTACTCCGTTCGGTCGCACTCGCGTGCGACCTCACTGCAGCCTGCCTCGCCGAAGCGGTCACGACTCACCCGCGAAGGCGGGCGTGCAAGCCCGAAGCCTGAAGCCCAAGCCTACTCCTTCCCCACCACCTCGAAGATGCGGCTCACCCGTCCGACGGGTTCGTTGTCCACGAGCGTGACGACGCTGGCGGTGTAGCGGCCGGGCACGAGGGTCGCGGTGCGGAAATGGCCTTCGGCTATGAGAATCGACGTGGTGGATGACGACTGCACCGCCATGCGATAGCGCTGGACCGAATCGGCTGATCCTGCCGGAATGATGTCGAGCACGGCGACCGCCTTCGCGAGCTGGTCCGGGTCAGCGGACAGGAGTTCCATCATGACCACGCCGTCAGCGCCCTGCTCCAGCGTGGCGCGCGGCTGCAGCCGCTCGCCGATGACGGCGCCGACGATGGCGTCGCTCGTCTGCACCGGGCCTGCCTGGTGCAGGCCGACCGTCACCGGCACGTCCAGCACGCCCGCGCGCCCGTCGCCATCGACGGCGACGAATCGGCACGCGGTAGTCTCCCGGCGCGAGTTTCGCCGACGTCGTGACGGTCCAGGGACGCTCGGTCGTCACGCTCTGGCGGGCATTCGCGATGACGTTGCCGTCCAACGCGACGGTGAAACCCCAGGTGACCGGCGCGCGCGCCTGCGGCGCGTCGATGTGGGCGGACATCAGGAGCTTCAGCAGCGACGCCTCGTCTCCCCGCGTGGTGTAGCTCCCGAGCGAGATGCGCAGGTCGGCGACGTCGGTCGGCTGTCGCAGCAGCGTGCTCAGAGCATCGGCGGCAGTCGGCTGGCTTCGCCGCCCGCGCGGCCATGACGACCTCGCGACGTGCGCGCACCGTCGCGTTCGGCCGATTCACCTTGACGACGATCTCGTGCGGCTTTCCATCGGCATCCGCCGGTACGGTTTCGAGTCCCAGCTCGTAGAAATTCGCGATCTCGGTTCGAATCCGATCGAACACGCCGGTCGCGCGTCCGACGCCGTAGAAGAACGAGCCTCCCGTCATCCCGGCCAGCGTCGTCAAGCCGCTCGACAGCTCGCGGCCGCCGAAGGCTGAGGTGACCGGCCTCCGCATGGATGTCGTGTCGGTCGCCGGCTGATCGACGTGAATCGCGTCGAGCGTGATCCCGACCGCGGCCGCCGCCCGCGCGGTCTCCGTGTATTCCGAGAGCAGGGTCGTGTCGAACAACAGCCCGCCCGAAATCAGCACGAGGTGTTTCGGTCCCCGGAGCGCCGTCAGCCCGGTGGCGATGTTCTTCAGCGCGGCAAGGACAGACCGCGCCTGCAGCCGCCCCTGCAGCAGCATCTCGTTGGACTGGGAGACGACCGTCTTGTCGCAGCCCTCCGGAACCAGCGGCATCTCGCCCGGATCACGCGGGCGCCGCGGCGCGCGGCATTCGCGGTACAGCACCTGCGCCAGCACCTGTTTGTCGCCACGCTCGATCCCGATCGCTTCGTCCCACGAGATCGTCCACCGCCATCCGGTCGAGGGCATCGTGCCGGTGAATTTCTGAAGCGTGTCGCGAACGACGGCACGATCGCGCGTGAACTGCACCGTCCCGGCGGGGATCGCGGCGGCCCCCGCGGCGTCCGCCGGACCGAGCGCGTCAATCACGGAACCGGCGGAGTCGAACAATGCCTTCTCGGTGCCGCTCTGGATCGACTCGCGGTCGACGACGAAGATCACGATGCGGCCGCCTGCGCTCGTGGAATTGTCAACGGCCGCCGGCACCGGAGTGCCGGTGACGATCGTCGCGACGGACGCCGACAAGGAGTCGTCGCCGTAGTAGCCGGGCGAACAGCACCTTTCGCGGCCGCCCCTCGACGGTCACCGTGAAGTCCCCCGGCTGGAGGTCGTGGATAGGGTGCCCGTCTCCGTCGATAACCGTCGCCTGCACGGTGAGCAGATCGACGCCGCCGCGGAACGTCGGCGTCGGTTGCTGCTGCGCGGCAATCGACACCGGCCCACCCGCAAGCGCCACCGCCAGCGCCAACGCCACTGCCCGTCTCATGATGCCCTTCCCTGAGCCCTGAGCCCTGAGCCCTGCCCCCCTGAGCCCCTGAGCCCTACCGCGATGCCACCACTTCGAACGCGCGGCTCACCCGCCCGACCGGCTGATTGTCCACCAGCGCGACGACGCTGGCGCTGTAGCGGCCGGGCGCCAGCGCCTCGGTCGCGAAATCCCCTTCGGCAATCAGGATGGCGCCGCTCATCGGGCTGCTTCGGCGCGCCATCAGGTACCGCTTGATCGGCTCGGCCGACCCGGCAGGGATGATCTCGAGCACCGCCGTCGTCTGCTCCAGTCGCGCGGGATTGTTCGAATACAGTTCGATGAGCGCCGACCCGTCAGCGCCGCGCAGGATCTGCGTGCGCGGCTGCAGCCGCCCGCCGTCCGCAGTGCCGACGATCAGATCGCTCGTCTGCAGTTCGCCGGCCGCGCGCAACCCAACCGTCAGCGGCACGTCGGCGACGCCGGCCCGGCCGTCCGCGTCGGAGGCGACAAAGCGCAGGCGGTACGTGCCGGGCGCGAGCTTTGCGGACGTCGTGACCGCCCACGGGCCGGGTTTCGCCGCGTCGATGCGCGCGCGCCCGTTCGCGACGACGTTCCCCTCGTTGAGCACGAGAAAGCCCCAGTCCACCGGCGCCTTCGCCTGCGGCCCGCCGATCTCCCCCGACAGCAGCACCCGCAGCGTCGAGGCTTCGTCTCCCCGCGTCGTGTAGGCCGCAATCTCCGACCGGCAACTCCGCGATGTCGGTGGGCTGGGCGAGCAGCACCTTGACCGGGTCTGCCAGACGCGCGGCGATCGTGGCGCGGTCGGGCAGCGTGACCTGGCGGCGTGCCCGCACCGACAGGCCGGGGCGATTGACCTTGACCTCGATGTCACGAGGCTGCCCGGCGAGATCTTCGGGAAGGGTCTCGACCCCGAGTTCGTAGTAGTTGTTCAACTCGGTCTTTATGCGCTCGAAGACCCCGGTCGCGCGTCCGACCCCCTCGAAGAACGCGCCGCCGGTCATGCCCGCGATCGCCGCGAGCCCCTGCGCCTTGTCGCGCCCGCCGAACGCCGAGGTGACGATCTTGCGGTCGCCCGCATCCGAATCGGGCTGATCGAGATGGACCGCGTAGAACACGATCTGCGCGGCGGCCGCCTTTTTCGCGAACTCCTCGAAATACGGCAGCAGGTCCTGTCCGAACGGCAGGCCGCCCGAGAGCATCACGATGTGCTTCGAGCCCCGCAGCGGCGCGAGTCCCTCGGCGACCCGGGAAAGCACCGACATGACCGTCTGCACGTGTGCCCGCCCCGTCGCGAGCATCTCCTGCGCCTGGACACTCAGCTGATGTGGGCATTCCACTTCCACCTTGGAGCACTCGCGTTCCACCACTTCCGCGATGACTCGCGAGTCGTTGTTCTCGAAGGCGAGCGCCTCGCTCCAGCTGATGTTCCGCTCACGGTATTGCGCCTGTAGCGGCTGCGTTCCGGTGATCATCCCGAGCGCCTGGCGCACGCGGTCGTGCTCGCGCGTGATCTCGACGCTGCCGACGGGCAGCGACACCAGCCCCACGGCGTCGCCGGGACCAAGCGTGTCGAGCACCGTGGACGCCGTCTCCAGCATGGTCTTTTCGTTGCCCGTCCTGATCGCGTCGCGATCGACGACGAACACCACGATCCGGCCCGGAGGCGCCTCCACCGGCGCCGCCAGCGCGTGTCGCAACGCCCGGCGCAATCGCCACCGTCGTCTCCGGCGCTCCGGACGTCTCCGTGCCGGAGAAACGGGCGAACAGCACCTGTCTCGGTTTCCCGGCGACAGTCACGGAGAAATCCGCGGGCTGAAGATCGGTCACCGGCTGCCCGCTGCGATCCAGGACCGCGGCTTCGACCGTCAGGAGATCGATGCCGGCACGGAACGTCGCCGCGGGTTGCTGCTGGCGCGCGTGGGTGGAAATGACGAGGCTGAGAGCGACAGCCGCGGAAAGCGCGATAGTGCGCACGTAAGGACTCCCCTGGTGGCAGGAAGGGCTGGCGGAAAAACTATATCACCGCGTCGACCAATAGTAGGTGCGCCCCTGTTGCCAGTTGACGGCGACGAGGAGGTCGCCCTGCCGCGCGCGGTACGCCCGGATCCCGACGATGCCCAGACGCTCCCCGTTGAGGGGGCCGCGCAGTTCGAGCGGCCACCACTCGATCCGGCCGGGGATCCCTGGCTGCAGGCCGTCGAGCGGGACCTCCTCCGGCAGGAGCGCCGCACGCAGGACGTCCGATTCGGATTGCGGAAAATTCGCGAGGCCCCACAGCGCCGTCGTGCCGGGCACGTGCGCCTCGCGAATGTCCTGGTGACCGGGTGGCAGCCACGCCGGGACCCACCCGTTCGCCACCGCGCCCGCCTGCCGCGCCTCCTCGAGGCTCGCAAAGGAGTTGGTCTGCGAGTTGATGCTGGCGCACGCGACCGTCGCGAGGACGGCGATCAGCGCCGCGGCGGCCAGCGAGCCTGATGGCGATCACGGCAACTTCCGCCAGGTCAGCACGTGTTTGATAACGTGCCGTCCTTTCTGCACGTCGGCCTGCAGCACCAGGAGATCGCCATCGAATCGCAGCTGGCGCACCTGCTCGCCGCCCACCCACACCGGATTGAGCGCGCCGTCGACGAAGTGTGTCACGCGGTCGCCCGCCGCGTTCAGTTCGTACCGACCGAAATACGCGATGTAGCCGATGTAGGCGGCGCGCACCTGCTGGGCGTTGCCCTCGCCGAGCGACACGCGAGCGCGGCCGGGCCTCATCACCTGTCCCGACATGTGCCCATGTTCGTCGTACGTGAGGCGTCCCACGGCGTGCCCGAACGGCAGGCTGCGCGAGCCGTCCGGCGTGACGGCGTCGTACGACACGAGGGTCCAGTTCCCGATTAGGCGATGTTTCATGGCTGATGCTGATTCCGAACGGTCAACGGCCGGCCAGGATCGGCCCGGTCCACAATCCGTACAATTCCGGGCGGCGGTCCCGCATGAACAGCCGCCGCGCATATGATTGACTCGCGGTCGCCAGATCGATGTCCGCGTACAGGATTTCGTCCCGCATCGATCCCGCACGCGCGATGACGGCCCCGTCCGGAGCGCAGACGAACGACTCGCCGGCAAACGTCAGGCACTCTTCCTGCCCGACCCGGTTGCAGAGCGCGACGAAGTACCCGTTCTGGAACGCGGCCACGCGCATCTCCGCCTCGTAGAGCCCTTCGGGCCACTCGTCGAGGGCGCCGGCCTGCGGCACGACCACCAGATCGGCGCCGGCCACCGCCAGGGCGCGCATGTACTCCGGATAGTGCCGGTCGTAGCAGATCGCCACCCCGATCGCGCCCGCCTTCGTGCGATACACGGGCGCCCCCGTATCGCCGGGGGTGTAGTAGCCCTGTTCGTGAAAGCACGGATAGTCGGTGATGTGGATCATGCGCGTGCGGCCGAGCAGCGTCCCGTCCGCGTCGATGACTGGCGAACTGTCGTACGCGAGCGTGCCGTCGCGCTCGTAAAGGTTCAGCACGACGACGACGCCGAGGGCGCGCGCGCGTTTCGCGAAGGCGTCGGTCACCGGCCCCGGGATGGTCTCGGCCAGGGTCCACGGCTCGGCAGGCGCTGGACGCTGGGGATGGAACCGCTCGAAGGCGAGTTCCGCATACGTGACGACGCTGGCGCCTGCCCGCGCCGCTTCGTCGAGCGCCGCCAGGCCCCGCCTGAGGTTATCGTCACTGTCGGAAGACGCGTGTTGCTGGACGAGCGCGATTTTCATCGCGCCGATTCTAACAGGCTGCCCCGAATCTGCCCACCGCCGGCGCGCCGAAGGCTCAGGGCCGCATCGGCGTTCCGTCGCGGCGTTCGGGGTTCTTCGACGGACGGCGGGCCGGCGCGGCGACGACAATCCAGTCGGCGCGGCGTTCGCTGCCGCTCTCGCGGTAGCGGACCTTGACCCGTTCTCCCCTGTGGGCGCCGAGGTCCGACGGCTTGAGCGTCCTCGATCCCTGCCTGACAGTGGCGCTGCTCTGGACGCGGAAGACGAGGTGTCCGGTTCCGGTCGCGACCGTGATGTCGCCGGACGCGCCATCCACCCGTTCCAGCGTCCCGATGATGGAACGGTCCGAGGACTCGGGCAGGGACGCTGGGGCGAGGGGCTTCGGGGTGGATCCGGCCTGTGGAAAACCGCTGGTTTCGGGATCCCGCGACTGAGCGTCAGTCCCACAAGGGCGATCGCCGCCGTTAGTCCGATGGTGAAGAGGCGCACGCAATACCTGGAGAGTGCCCGCCGACGCCACAACCGAGAGGAGTGACCGGAGCGTCCAGCCGTAGCCGCAGGCCGGCGGGCACCGTTCCTGAACACAATCCCGATGCCACTTGGCTCCGGAGCCGATAAAATGGTTCAAAGCGTCCGCGCTCAATGACTTGGACCGCCTCCACAACCGCCGTGCGCGCCTCTCCAGCGACACAGCCGCGCCCCATTGGGGCGAAATTGCGTTCGATGGCCTCGTTGCGTGCGCGACTCGCGCTGCTGGTGGCGCTCAGCACCGCCGCCGTCATCGGTGTGGAGGCGTACCTCGAAATCCGCGTGTACGAGAGCGCCGTCGAGCGCGATCTCGTCGAGACCGCCCGGCGGACCGCGCTCGCCGTCGCTGACGACTTCGAGCTGCGCGGGGCGCCGCTGGATCGGGCCGCGGTGTCGTCGGACTTGCATGAGCTCGCGCTGACCGTGCCGAGCCTGCGCACCCTCACCGTGATGGCGGTCACCCCCGCCGGCGTCGAAGTCGTGGCGAGCACGTCGTCTGGCGAGCGCCGCGAGGCGCTGGACCTTGGCGCGCAGGCCGTGCGCGACGGCCGGCCGACCCTCGCCAGCGTGGGTGGAGCGGCCGTGGCCGCCGTACCGGTGACCCGGGCCGACGGCATGCGCGCCGCAGCCATCGCCACGGTCTCGCTCGCTTCGGTGACCCAGCTTCGCACCAAGGGGCGCGAAGTCGTCCTGTGGTTCACCCCCGCCGCCATCGTGGTGCTCACCCTGCTCGTGGACTGGCTGGGCCGCCGCTTCATTCACCGGCCGATTGGCCACGTTCACGACACGATGACGCGCGCAGGCACCGGCGATTTCTCGGCCCGCGCGCGGGTCGTGCGCGCCGACGAAATCGGCAGCGTCGCGCTCGGATTGAACGACATGCTGCAGCGGCTGCAGCACTTCAACGTCGCGCTGCAGGAGCGCGTGGAGGAGGCGACCGCCGAGCTGCGCGTGCGCAACCAGGAGCTCGTCGACAGCTACGAACGCGTGTTCGTGCTGCGCGAAGCGCTCGCCCGCGCCGAACAGATGGCCGCCGTCGGGCAGATGGCCGCCAGCGTGGCGCACCAGGTCGGGACGCCGCTGAACCTGATCTCCGGCTACGTGCAGATCATGCAGGAGGACACCGCCGCGGACCCGAAGGCCGTCCGGCGGCTCGAGATCGTCCAGGAACAAATCGGCAAGGTCGCGACAGTCGTCCGCACGCTGCTGGACCAGTCGCGGCGGCGGGGTGAGCGCCAGCCGGCCAACATCGACGCGTTGCTCTCGCGTGTCGCGGACGTGGCGCGCCCGAAGCTGAGTTCCGCCGGCATCACGCTGTCGCTCGACCTCGCCGTGAACCTGCCCGTCCTGCTGGCCGACGCGGAGGAACTCGAGCTGGCGATGCTGAACCTCGTAACCAACAGCCTGGACGCCATGCCATCGGGGGGCACGCTCTCGATCCGCGCCGCAACCCATGGCGACGGCGTGCGCATCGAGATCAGCGACACCGGCGTCGGCATTGCACACGATCTGCTCCCGCGCATCTTCGAGCCGTGGGTCACGACGAAGCCGGCCGGCCACGGCACGGGCCTCGGCCTCAGCATCACCCGCGACGTCATCGAGCGCCACGGCGGAGCCATCCGGGTGGACAGCGATCCCGGCGCCCGGACGACGTTCACGATCGATCTGCCGCTGCTCGGCAGCGGAGCCACACGATGGCGAACATCCTGATCGTTGACGACGACGGCGAGACCTGCCGATTCATGGCGGAGCTGCTCGAACGGCCGGATCGCGAAATCCGGACGACCCAGATCGCTGCCGAGGCGGTGCGCCTGGCGCAGCAGCCATTCGACCTGTTGATCTCGGACATCAATCTCGATGCCCAGCAGACCGGCATGGACGTGCTGCGGGCCTTCAAACAAGGCAATCCCCGTGGACACGTCGTCCTCATCAGCGGCTTCGGGACGCTCCAGACCGCGATCGACGCGGTGCGCGCGGGGGCCTTCGACTACATCAGCAAGCCCTTCAACATCACCGAGGTCAAGGCGACGGTCGAACGCGCTTTGACCGACGTCGGGACGCCGCCGCTCGCGCGGCCGTCGGTCGACGTGCCGCCGCCCGGGCTGATCGGCCGCACGGCCGGCATGCTGTCCGTGTACAAGCAGATCGCCCACGCGTCGAACGCCGCCGCCCCGGTGCTGATCATCGGCGAGAGCGGCACCGGCAAGGAACTCGTCGCGCGCGCGGTCCACGCGCACGGCCGCCGCGCCTCGCGCCCGTTTGTACCCATCAACTGCGGCGCGCTCACCGAAACGGTGCTCGAATCGGAGCTGTTCGGCCATACCCGCGGCGCGTTCACCGGCGCGATCGCGGACACGAAAGGCATCTTCGAACAGGCCAACGGCGGGACGGTGTTCCTCGACGAAATCAGCGAAACGTCGCCGGCGCTGCAGGTCAAGCTGCTGCGCGTGCTGCAGGAAAGCGAGGTGCGGCCGGTCGGCGGCAATCGCCAGATCAAGGTGGACGTCCGGGTGGTCGCGGCCACGAACATCGATCTGGAACGCCAGGTCAGTGCCCAGCATTTCCGGCAGGACCTGTTCTACCGGCTGAGCGTAATCGTGATCCGTGTGCCGGCGCTGCGCGAACGGCGCGAAGACATCCCGTTACTGATCGACACGTTCCTCAACAATGCGTGCGCGCGCGCCGGCCGCCGCGTCGAGCTCTCCGCCGCGGCGATCTCGGCGCTCTCCACCTACCGATGGCCCGGCAACGTGCGGGAGCTCGAAAACACCATTGAACGGCTCGTGGTGTTCAGCCGCGGATCGGCCATCGACGTCGCCGACTTGCCGTTCAAGGCCACGGGCCCCGAGCTGCACGAACGCCTGTTCGCCGACCTCCCGTCGCTCGACGAAGTGGAGCGCCGCTACCTGCTGCACGTTCTGGAGCAGGTCGGCGGCAACCGCACCCGCGCCGCCGAAGTCCTCGGCATCGACCGCCGCACCCTCTATCGCATGGCGGAGCGCTTTGGCATCGACCTCAAGGAGGATGCCAGTGTGATGAGTGCAGATTGCAGATTGCAGATTGCAGATTGCAGATTACGGATTGCCGGGTGTCGAGTGCCGATTGATAGACTGGGGATTGTCGATTGGGACTGCCGATTGGCGAGTGCCGATTGGGTTGCATGGACGGTTCGCGTGAGGGACCACGCACTCAGGATCAGGCCCGATGGCCGGTCGGACTGGCCGATGCGGCTCGCCAATCGGCAATCGGTCAATCGGTCAATCGGCAGCCGGCACTCGGCACTCGGCAATCGGCAATCGGCAATCTGCACTCGACAATCGGCCAATTCGGCAATCGGCACTCGGCAATCGGCACTCGGCACTCCCTCAATCGGCACTCGGCAATCCGCAATCAGTCAATCCGCAGCCTGCAATCTGCAATCTGCAATGGACGTTATACAGACTCCCACCTCTGGCGAGCAGGCGGGCGACGGCGAGGAACGTGACGGTCAGTGACGTCAGGACGAGCACCTGCGGCCAGAGCTGCCAGAGCGCGGCGTCGCGCCAGAAGACCTTGAGGTAGCCGTCGAGCGCCCAGGCATTGAACGTGACGAGCCCGATCCGCTGCATCGTGTCGCTCATCAGGAACCGCGGGAACATGCTGCCGCCGAGCGCCGACATCGTCAGGATGAGGATCGTCGAGAAGCCGGAGAGCTGCGCGCGGCTGCGGGACAGCGTCGCAAGCACGAGTCCGAGCGCTGCGGCCGCCGAGGCCGTCACGATCGTCATCACGGCGAACCCCGGGAGGTGCGAGAACAGCGGCAGCCCGAAAACCAGCGTCCCCCACAGGAACATCACCGTCAACTGCGCGCATCCGACCAGCGCGAGAAACACCCACTTGCCGACGAGCAGCCCCGTCATCCCGATGTTGGTGGACAGGAGCCGCTCGAGCGTGCCCGCCTCCGCTTCGTCGAGCAGTGCGCCGCCAGCGCCGCCGACGGCGGAGAAGAGCAGGAACATGACGCCGATCCCCGCGGCGTAGAAGGAAATCAACGAGCCGTGCGGATCGTCGGTCCGCATCACATCGACGACATCCACGCGGACGCCCATGGCTGCCGGCGCCGCGTTCGCATCGCCCGACGGGCCGTTCTTCAACCGCGGCAGCCAGTCATCCACCGCGCGCTGCTGGTCCGGCGTCAGCGCCCCCGCGTATCGCGCGAACTGGCGGAGTCCGCCCTCCATCATGAGGTCAGGCGCGGCCGTCATGACGACCTTCTGGAGCAGGCCCTGCACCATCTGCGGCGCGATCGGGTCCGACACGTCCGCGAGCAGCTGAATGGAGGTGCCCTCCGCCATGAATCCGCTGTTCGCCACCGCCTCGCCGAAGCCGGCCGGGATCACGACGGCGACCGGCACGTCGCCGTTCCGCACCAGTCGCTCGGCCGACGCGCGATCGAGCGCCGATCCGGTGCCCTTCTCGTCGGCCGTCGTCCGCAGCCGAAGGCTCGTTTCCTTCGCAAGGCCCTCGAGGATCCGGCGGCTGACTTCCGTTCGGTCCTCGTCGACGACCGCGGTCTTCACGCGCGGCGTCGTGGCGTTGGCCTGGCCGCCAAAGACGTTGGCGAAGATCGAAAAGAAGACGATCGGGAGGAGAAACGTCAGTGCCTGGGCGACGCGGTCCCGGCGCAGGTTGATCCAGCTGATCTTCAGCAGCGTCCCGATCATTCGCGCAGCTCCCTTCCGGTCAGATGAATGAAGACGGCCTGAAGGCTCGGCCCCCGCACCTCGACGTCCTCGACGGAGCGGCCGGCATCGCGGACGCGCGCCAGCAGCGGCGGCAGCTCGACGGCGACATCCCGCATCTGCGTCCGGACGATGCGGCGGTCGGTCTCGTCGGTGGTCACGTCGGCCGCCAGTTCGGCATGGAGCGGTTCGTCGAGCTGCAGGGTGACGAGGCGATAACGGCCGACGGTCTGATCGACGAGCTCAGGCAGCGTGCCGGCGGCAATCACCTTCCCGTGGTCGATGATGACCGTGCGCGAGCAGCGGGCCTCGGCCTCCTCGAGGTGATGCGTCGTCAACAGCAGCGAGACGCCCGAGGCCGCGAGATCGCCGAGCATGTCGTAGATGCGGTCGCGGCTCTGCGGATCCACGCCGACGGTCGGCTCGTCGAGCAGGACGATCTTCGGACGGTGCAGGACGCCGCAGGCAATGTTGAGCCGCCGTCGCATCCCGCCCGAGAACTGCTTGACGGACTCCGAGGCGCGATCGGCCAGGCCGGTCTTGTCGAGCGCCCAGTCGATGCGTCCCGCGAGATCGCTGCCCGACAGCCCGTTCAGGCGTCCGAACGCGTCGAGATTCTCGCGCGCCGTGAGGCTCGGGTAGAGGGCGATCTCCTGCGGCACGATCCCCAGTTCCGGCGGGGTTTCCCGGCCGTCGAGCACACGGTCGAACACCCGGATCTCGCCGGCGTCGAGACGCACCCGGCCGGCGATGGCGCGAATCAGGGTCGTCTTGCCCGCGCCGTTCGGACCGAGCAGGGCCAGCAGTTCGCCCTGGCCGAGCCCGAACGACGCGCCGTCGAGCGCGGCGATCGGACCAAACGCCTTTCGCGCGTTCGTGATGGTGAGGACGTTCATGGCTGGAGCTTACGGCGAAACCCCGTCGCCGTTCGGGCTCACCGGCGAATGGCGGGCGGAACCCGGCCGGTGGCGCTAGCGCCCGCTCTTGTCCTTCAACCGTCTGCGCGATCGCCTTGGCCGCCGCTTGGAGCGGCGCTTCTCATCGAGGAGCGCACGCTGATCGAACTGGCGGGCCTGGTAGGCCTGCTCGGCCTGAAGTTTGAGGTAGCTCTCGAGTCGCCCTGGCGACAGTTCGCCGCTCGTCACCGCCTCGCGCACCGCGCACCCCGGCTCCTGGCGATGCCGGCAGTCCCGGAAGCGGCATCCGGCGGCGCGCGCCTCGAGATCCGTGAACGAGCCCGCGAGCCCGTCGCCGCTGTCCCAGAGCTGCAGCTCGCGCATGCCGGGTGTGTCGATGAGGACACCGCCATCGGCCGGCAGCACCACGAGCTGGCGCGAGGTGCTCGTGTGCAGGCCCCGGCTGTCCGCCAGCCGCACCGAGCGCGTCGCGAGCAGGTCGTACCCGACCAGCCGGTTGACGATGCTGGACTTGCCGACGCCGGACGATCCGAGCAGCGCGGCGGTTCGGCCGAACCCCAGATGTGCAGACAGCGGTGCCAGGGTTTCCGGCGCGCGGCACGACACGACATGGACCGGGATCCCGGGCGCCAGTCCCGCCACGGCGGCCGCCGAGGCCGCGGGATCCGCCGCGAGGTCCGACTTGTTCAACACGATCACGGGCGACGCGCCGCTTTCGGTAGCGACGAGCAGGTAGCGCTCGATGCGGCGCGGATTGAAATCACCGTCGAGCCCGGCGACCAGGAAGACGGTGTCGATGTTCGCGGCGACGATCTGCTCCTCGGTTGCATCCCCGGCGGCGCGGCGCGAGAACTGGCTCCGCCGAGGCAGCACCGCCCGGATGCGAGCCTCGTCCGCGTCCGACGGATCGAGCGCGACCCAGTCGCCCACCGCGGGAAAGTCCGTGCGGGCTTCGGCCTGGTGCCGCAGCCGCCCGGCAACCCGCGCCAGGCGCTCGTCGTCTTCGAGCACCACGCGGTAAATGTGCGTATGCTCGAGCGCGACGCGCGCGGGCACGAGGCCCGCGGCGCGGTGCGGCTCGAACGCCATCGACCAGCGGTCGTCCCAGCCGATTCGGTGCAGGTTCATCGACATACTGACGCCGCTCCTCAAGGCCGTCGGCAACGGGCACGCCGAGACCCTCCAGCTGGCGCGTTGATGATAACGTCAGTGCATGGCACGGCGCACGCGCGCGACCGCCGGCGCGCTCGACACGGGAGCGCTGGCGCAGAGCTTCCCGCCGATGACGCTGCCGATCGCGCCTCCGTACCCACCGATGGAGGCCCGTTCGGCGATCAGGATCCCCGACGGGGACGGCTGGTTCTACGAGCCCAAGTGGGACGGATTCCGGTGCCTGGCGTTCCGTGACCAGGGCACGGTGGCCCTGCAGTCGAAGAGCGGGCAGACGCTCACGCGCTACTTCCCGGAAGTCGTGGGAGCCCTGCTCGCGCTGGCCCCGAAGCGCTTCGCGGTGGACGGCGAGATTGTCGTAATGCGCGACGGCAGGCTCTACTTCGACGACCTGCTCCAACGGATTCACCCGGCCGACTCGCGCGTCCGGAAGCTTGCGGCCGAGACGCCCGCCACGCTGCTCGTGTTCGACCTGCTCGTCGACGGCCGTGGACACGACGTCAGCCGGGAGCCGCTCACCGAACGTCGGCGCCTGCTCGAGGCGTTCTTCGCGGCGCTCCCCGACAGCCACGCGATGATCGATCTGTCGCCGTACACGTGCGATCGCGCCCAGGCCGACACCTGGATTCGCGAGCTGGGGCGCGCCGGCCTCGACGGGGTCGTAGCCAAGCGCGCCGGCGAGCCGTATCATCCGGCGATCGCGACGCGATGGTCACGATCGAGCGGCTGCGCACCGCCGACTGCGTCGTGGGCTGTTTCCGCTACGGCGAAGGCTCGACGCACATAGGCTCGCTGCTCCTCGGCCTCTACAACGATGACGGAAATCTCGATCACATCGGCTTCACGTCGAGCTTCACGGCAGCCGAGCGTTCGGCTTTGAAGAAGGTCGTCGAGCCGCTGGCCGGCGGCCCTGGTTTCAGCGGAAAGTCCCCGGGCGGTCCAAGCCGCTGGAGCACCGGACGGTCGTCCGAGTGGGTCCCGCTCGAACCCTCGCTGGTCTGCGAGGTCCGCTACGATCACTTCTCGGGCGGGCGCTTCCGCCACGGCACGAAGTTCCTGCGCTGGAGGCCCGACAAAAAGCCTGCGCTGTGCACGCTCGCGCAGCTGGGCCCCTAGTCCCCTGGTCCCCTCGCCGTCTTCACCATGCAGCGCAGCACTTCGGCCACGCTCCACGCCTGCGCGATGCACCCGCGGGGCGTGTAGGGCGCTTCGGCGTCGAATATCTCGCTGATCGACCCGACACACCCCTCGCCGAGATGCCGGTCGAAGCCGGTTCGAGCAGTGCGCGTGCGTCGGCGGTGCCGTCCGGGTGCAGCTTCAGCCAGGCATCGATGTAAGGACCCGATCAGCCAGGCCCAGACGGTGCCCTGGTGATACGCGGCGTCGCGCGAACGAAGGTCGCCGTAGTATTTCGGCTTGTAGTCAGGATGGCCCGGCGCCAGCGATCGCAGCCCGACGGGGGTCAGCAGCCGATCGGCGACAACCGCCATCACGGGTGCCCATCGCTCGCGGTCGAGCACCGGATGGTCGAGCGCGATGGCGAACACCTGGTTCGGCCGGCACGCCGAGTCGTCCCCCGCCTCACCGTCGACGACGTCATAGAGGTATCCGCCCTGGCGCGTACCAGAAGCGGCGGTTGAAGGAGTCGTGCGCCCGGCGGGCCGCGCGCCGCGAGGTCGCAGATCGGCTGCCGCGCCGTGCTCGCGCGTCCAGGCCTCCAGCAGGCACAGGGCGTTGTACCAGAGCGCGTTGATTTCGACCGCCTTGCCGCGGCGCGGCGTCACGACCCAGTCGCCCACCTTCGCATCCATCCACGTCAGCTGATAGCCCTCGGCGCCCTGCGTCAACAACCCGTCGGCCGGATCGACGCCGATCCCGAAGCGCGTTCCGGCGAGGTGGTGCACGCACGATGTCAATCGAGCGTGGGCAGCAGGGTCCGCAGCGTCTCGCGTTCGCCGGTGAGGCGCACGTACCGCTCGACGGCGTGAAAGAACCACAGTGTCGCGTCCGCGGTGTGATACAGCCCCTCACGCGCGCCGTCCGGAAACATGTTGGGAATGAGCCCGTCGCGGACGTAGTGCGCAAAGGTCCGGAGGATGTACCCGCCTCGCGAAAGCGGCCGCGTATTGAGGGTCAATCCTTCGAGGCTGATCATCGTGTCGCGGCCCCAGTCGGTGAACCAGTGGTAGCCGGCGATCACCGTGCGGATTTCGTCGCCGGCCGCCCGGGCGCGGGCGGCCTCCTCGACCCGTCCGGCGGGAGTGACGATGAACTGGTCGGCGGCGAGCACGAGTTCCTGTTCGATCCGGCTGCGCGGCGGCCCGGCGATCTCGAGCAGCCGCCGGCGCCGATCGTGCTCGGCGCGACCGGCCTCGTCCGGACTGAGCGCCTCAATCGTGTCCCATGTCTCGGTTGACGCGACGAGCGTCAGCGGCTCGCCCGGTCGCAGATCGGCGCGGAAGTACCCGGGGCTCCAGAGGGTGCCCACCGAGTCGTAGCCCCGATTGGCCTCCATGGCGTACGGCACGCGTCCGAATCCCCGCTCGTCGAGCGTCAGCGCCGGGTGTTCGCCGTGCACCTGGAGCCGCAGGACGGGCAGATCCCCGGCAGCGCAGATCTCGTAGCGGCGCCGTTCGGCCTTCACGGTGTAGCTGAGCGACGAGGCGCCGTTCACGGGCGCCTCGTACGGCCGGAAGTTCACCGACGGCCGCAACGAGAGGCGCAGCGGTCCTTCTCCGGCGACGAGCTTGTAGCTGACGTGCACGGTGTTCTGCCCGTGCGGCATCAGGATCCGCTTCTCGATGCGCAGGCCTTTGATCTCGTACGTCCAGACCGGCAGGCCCAGCTCGAGCCGGAACTCGACGAGGTGGTCCGCACGGTCAGCGGCATTCGGGCCGGCCACTTCGTCTTCGTCGCCGAGCCACACGACCTGCCTGTCGGCGAGCCGCACCCGCTCGAGCAGGTGGTTCAGCATCACCATGCGTCCGAGCGGCGCCGGCAGCGACGCGACGAGCAACCCGTGATAACGGCGCGTCACCACGCCCGCCACGGTCCCCGAACCGTACCCGCCCAGCCCGTTGGTGACGAGCCATTCGCGCCGCGGCATCGGGTCCGAGACGTCCCGATCGCGCGGGTGCGAGATGATCCGCCGCACGTCACTCATGGTCATCGTCGAAACCTGCCCTCGAAGTGAGCAGCACCGCGGCTTCGCCCGGGACATGGCACTGCGCGTCGCTGTGAAGGGGCGCCGGCACCAGGTCCAGGTCGCGACCCAGGTTGACGACCAGAAGACGATCGCCTCCGGCACCGCCGAGATACCGGATCACGAACACCTCCGGCGCGACGCCGCCTGCCGAAATGAGGGCAACGGCAAATCGGAGCGGCGCGGGAAGCGTCGGGAGCGGATGCGCGTCGGGAGCCCTGATGCTGCGCCGCGCCACGCTGGTCCTGCTCGCAACCGACGTGCCACGAGCGAGGCCGCGCTACTCGCCGGCACCATCCCGTGGGGTTTGAGAAGCTGCGATTCGTGGTTCTTCGGCTTCGTCCCGCGAAGATTCCGCAGGCGCGATCACCGACGGCGACGCCACGCCGGCCGGACCCAGCACGCTGTCGATCAATCCATATTCCTTCGCCCGGCCCGCATCGAGGTACAGATCGGTTCGCTTCGTGTCGCGGATGATCTGCCGCAACGGCTTACCCGATCGTTCGGCCAGTATTCGATAAATCTGGCTCTGCATCTGCTTCAGCCGGTCGAGGTGTTGAGCGGCGGCGGTTGTCGATTGCCATCCGGCCCATTTGGCCGGTTCGTGAATCATGATCCACGAGTGCGGGTAGGCGAGCCGCCGTTCCGGGCTAGCCGCCTGCAGCACCACCGACCCCATCGAATACGCCATCCCTGCACGACGATGGTGATCTCGACGCCTCGCGAGATCAGATGGCGGATCGTGTCGTGAATGGCGAGACCATCCGTGACGTTGCCACCCGCGCTGTTGAGATAGAGGGTGATCGGTCGCTGGCCGTCGTTGGCGAGTTCCCGCAGCCGTTCGATCGTCGCGCGCGCGGTGTCCTTCTCGATGTCGCCGATGAGGTAAATGTCGCGAAGCCGGTCCGACTGCTCCTTACGGACCAGCTCCTTGACCGCGGTGACGATGTCGTTCAGCAACCGTTCGCTGAGATCGGTCATGGGCTTCCCTCCTTCGCAGAAGGTCCGCGTGTGCGAGGTCGCGGCACGGGACGGCGCGCCCCCGCTCTCGTGGTCCCGGGAACATGACTCCGGCGCCGCGCGTCATCGGCTCGACGCTGGCGCTCCCCTCGTCATGTGCCTTTCGATCGACGACAGATACTCCCTGATGCTCGCATCGTATCCGAACGCATACCGCATCATGAACCTGAAGAGCGGATTGTCGATCTCGCCAGACTCAGTGATCGTCAGCCGGCTCCCACCGGGAACCGGTTCGACCGTGTAGGTCCAGGTGCCGCCGAACGGCGCATCCGCGCCGGCAATGCGCAGCGTAAGCACCCGCGGCGGCTCGCTGCGCTCGGTGACGAGCGTCAGCGATCGCCTTTTATTGTGTTCGACCCAGGCGGGCCGCCCGTCTCGATCCGGGAGCTGTTCAACCCGCTGCACAGAGCCGCGCCACGTCGGGAACGCGTTCACGTCGGTCAACACGCCCCACACCGATCCGGGCGGCGCGGGCAGCAGCCGTTCGCCGTTCGCCGCGTGCTCCCGGGGCAGACGCGATCCGACGAACCAGACGAACAGGCCGGCCGCGATGAACGCCGCCGGGACCAGCCACGCCCACCTCATGGCTCCGCCTCCCCGCCTGCGAGCCCTCCCCGGTCCCGCCGTGCGCGGCTGTGACGTCGAGCTTCACTGCAGGCGGGCGTCCGGCGCTGAAGAAGGTCGTCGAGCCGCTGGCCGCGCCGTGCGCGGCTGTCGCCGCGCCGGCGAGAATCGCCAGGCCGTGCAGCGCCGCGGCCCGGTCTGACGCGCTCAGCGCCGCCACCAGCGCTTCCACGCGGGTTCGATCCAGCACGGAGCTCGCCTCGCGAACCCGAACGCCGGCGGTCGTCAGGCGCATGTGCACGCGGCGGCGATCCACGCTGTCGCGCAGACGAACGACGAAGCCCTTGCTCTCGAGACGATCGATGGCCAGCGAGATCGTGCCGGGCGTCACACCCATGTGCCGGGCGAGGTCGTTCACGCTGGTGGGCTGGATCTCGTCGAGATGATCGAGGATGCTCGCCTGGTGGCGGCTGAGCAGCCGCTGCGATCGGGGGTCGCGCACCTGGCGGGTGTGACACGCGAAGTAGACACGGGGATAGAGCGCCATGACAGCGTCGGCGGCTCGTTGGATATCGTTCACAGCGCCGCAGTATGCCATATATTTTGTTTTGTCAAAACAATTTATTTTTCTCCAGATTGTTCTAAACTGAACACGTCCCTGTCTCGTCCAACTGCACGTCATCACGCGAATGGCACGGGGGCCACCGGGCGAGGGTGCCCGGATTTGGGACGGTTTCATTCCGCAAGCGGGCAGCGCGGGGCGGAACCTCCTCAGAAGGGTACCCGTAAAGACAATCGCGCCAGCAAGTTAGCTGGCGGCCGCCGGCTGGCACCTGGTTTGGTTTACCTGGACTGACGCGGGGATACCCACTTTCACCCCGGCTTCAGGACAGAGGCAACTTCATGGTCGATATCGCACGTCCGGAATCCGTCGTCCGCAAGAAGAAGATTCGCCGCGCCATCATGGGCGTGTCGGCGCTGGCGGTCATCATTCTCATCACGGTCGCGGTATCACGGCTCAAGCCCGCGGCCCCGTCGGTCGATCGCGCCACCGTGTGGATCGACACGCGTCAAGCGCGGCGAAATGCTGCGCCAGGTCCGCGGATCCGGCACGCTGGTCCCGGAGGAAATCCGCTGGATCCCGGCGACGACCTCGGGACGCGTGGAAGACATCGTGCTTCGCCCGGGCGCCCAGGTGAAACCGGACACCGTCATCCTCGTGCTCAGCAACCCCGACCTCCAGCAGAGCGTGAAGGAAGGGCAGCTCGCCTACCAGTCGGCGCAGGCAAACTTCCAGAATCGGAAAGCGGAACTCCAGAGTCAGCTGCTGAGCCAGCAGTCCGACGTCGCCGGCATCCAGGCGCAGTACAACAGCGCCGCGCTCACGCTCGAAGCCAACGAGACGCTCGCCAAAGAGGGGCTCATCGGGAAGATCCAGTTGAAGCAGTCGCAATCGGCGACCGAGGAACTGAAGAACCGGCTGACGATTGCGCAGCAGCGTCTGAAGATGACGTCGGACGGCATCAGCTCGCAGCTCGCGCCGCAGGAAGCGGCTGTCGATCAGTCGCGCGCCGCCTACGACCTGCGCCTGCGCCAGCTCGACGACCTGAAGGTCAAGGCAGGGATGACGGGCGTGTTGCAGCTCGTGCCGGTCGAGCGCGGGCAGCAGGTCGGCCCCGGCACGAACCTCGCCCGCGTGGCCGATCCGACGAACCTGAAGGCGGAGCTGCGGATCGCGGAAACGCAGACGAAGGACATCCGGATCGGGCAGACTGCGGAGGTCGACACGCGCAACGGCATCGTCAAGGGGCACGTGGCCCGTATCGACCCGGCCTCGTCGGGCGGCACCGTGGGTGTCGACGTCATCCTCGACGGCGCGCTGCCGTCGGGCGCGCGGCCCGACCTGAGCGTGGACGGCACGATCCAGCTCGAACGGCTCGCGGACGTGGTGTACGTCGGGCGCCCGGCGTTCGGCCAGGAGAACAGCACGGTCAGCCTCTTCAAGGTGAACGCCGACGGCGAAGCGACGCGCACGAACGTGAAGCTCGGGCGATCGTCGGTCAACCAGATTGAGATCGTCGAGGGCCTGCAGCCCGGCGACCAGGTGATTCTCTCGGACATGTCCGCGCAGGACGCGTTCGATCGCATTCGAATCAGCGGCTAGTGTCTTTTCGATCGACGACTGTCAACAAGGAGCCAAGATGAACACGTCCGCGCAAACGCTGATCCACCTCGACGGCGTCACGAAGGTCTTCTTCACCGACGAAGTCGAGACCCACGCGCTCGCCGGGATCCACCTGGAAATCAAGAGTGGCGAGTACATTGCCATTGCCGGGCCGTCGGGTTGCGGCAAGTCCACGCTCCTGTCGATCCTCGGCCTGCTCGACTCCCCCACTGAAGGGAAGTACATCCTCAATGGCAAGTCGGTCGCGGACCTTCCGCTGTCCGAGCGCGCGCGGGTGCGCAACCGCGAAATCGGGTTCATCTTCCAGAGCTTCAACCTGATCGGCGACCTCAACGTCTACGAGAACGTCGAGCTGCCCCTCACCTACCGCGGCATGAAATCGGCCGAGCGGAAGGAACGCGTGATGGCGGCGCTCGAGAAGGTCGGCATGGCGCACCGTGCCAAGCACCTGCCCTCGCAGCTCTCAGGCGGTCAGCAGCAGCGGGTCGCGGTCGCCCGTGCGGTCGCCGGCTCTCCCTCCATCCTGCTGGCCGACGAGCCGACCGGAAACCTCGACTCCAAGAACGGCGAGGCGGTGATGGAACTGCTCCGCGAGCTTCATCGAGAAGGCGCGACGATCTGCATGGTCACGCACGATCCGCGGTACGCCCGTCACGCCGATCGCTCGATTCACCTGTTCGACGGACGTGTGGTCGAGGAGGACGGCAGCAAGAAGGGCGAGCGTGAACTCGAGGAGAGCGGCTTCGACATGAGCCACTAGTCGCAACGGCTGATGCTCGAGGGCTGAAGTTCGAGGGCCGCGCCGGCCGTCCACGCGAGCTTCAGCCCTCTTCCATTTCAGCACCATGCTCAATGACCTGCGCTACGGCTTTCGCATGCTCGCGAGGAGCCCCGGGTTCACGGCCGTGGCGGCGCTGTCGCTGGCCCTCGGGATCGGCGCCAACACCGCCATCTTCAGCATCGTCAACGCGGTCCTCCTCAAGCCGCTGCCCGTCAGGGAGCCGGAACGGCTCGCCCTGGTGTTCGTCAACGACGCGCGCAATCCCGGCAACCTTCCCCTCTCGGACTACAACTTCCGCGATCTGCGCGAGCAGAACCAGGTGTTCGACGACATGGCCGGATTCACCTTCGCCCAGGTGAATCGCGCAGCCGGGACGGAGTCCGAACAGATCGCGGCGCAGGTCGTGACGGCGAACTACTTCAGCACCCTCGGTGTGCAGCCGGCGCTCGGGCGCGGCTTCCGGCCCGACGAGGATCGGCAGGCCGTTCCGGTCGTGGTCATCTCGCACGGATTCTGGACGCGCAGCCTCGGGAGCGACCCGACCGTCGTGGGCAGCACGCTGACGTTGAACCGCACGCCGTTCACGGTGGTGGGCGTCGCGCCCGACGGCTTCACCGGCGTATTCCTCGGCGGCGGTCCGGCCGTGTGGATTCCGACCGCGATGCACGACGTCGTCCAGCCCGGCTTCACGTTCTACAACCAGCGCCGCGGGTCGTTCCTGTTCACCGTCGGCCGGCTGAAACCCGCCGTGAGCGTCGATCAGGCCAGGACCAACATGGCGGCTCTCTTCGCGCAACTCGAACAGGCCTACCCTGCCGACAACACGGGACGCACCGCCGGCGCCATGTCGCTGCTCGACGCGCGGCTGAATCCGACCGGCCGCGGGGGCGCGCAGGTCGTTCAGCTCTCGGCGGTCCTCATGACGGTCGTCGGCATCGTGCTGCTCATCGCCTGTGCCAACATCGCGAACCTGCTGCTCGCACGCGCGACGAAACGGCGCCGCGAGATTGCCATTCGACTCGCGCTCGGCGCGAACAGACGACGGCTCGTGCGGCAACTGCTGACCGAGAGCCTGTTGCTCTCAGTCGTCGGGGGCGCGCTGGGGATCCTCCTCGCGTACTGGGCCGTTGACGCCATCGCGGCGGCGCGGCTGCCGCTGCCGCTGCCTGTCGGTGAGGCTCTGTCGATCGACGGCAGGGTCATGGCGTTCACGGCGCTGCTCGCGATTGTCACCGGGCTGCTGTTCGGCATTGCGCCCGCGCTCCAGGCGTCGCGGCCAGACGTCGGCCCGGTCCTGAAGAACGAATCGGTTCCAACCGGTGCGGTGCGGGGAGGCCTGCTGCGGTTCATGAACCTGCGGCAGGCGCTCGTGGTCGCGCAGGTGGCGTTGTCGCTCGTGGCGCTCCTGGCCGCCGGGTTGTTCCTGCGCAGCCTCCGCGGCGCGCAGCAGGCAGACCCCGGCTTCGAGACCGACGGCGTCGTCATCCTGACGTTCAACCTCGGGCGGGAAGGCTACACGCCGGAGCGTGGACAGCTGTTCTACCAGCAGATCGTCGAGCGCGTCGGCGGCCTGCCCGGTGTCCGCAGCGCGGCCGTCGCCCAGAACCCGCCGTTCACCGGCGGCCTCCTGCGGACCGTCCTGCCGGAGGGGCTCGACAGCACCGCACGCGATCGCATCCTCGTGCAGGTCAATCCCGTCAGCGTCGGCTATTTCAGGACCGTCGGCATTCCGCTGCTTCGCGGCCGCGATTTCACCTCCGGTGATGCAACGGGCGCGCCGCAGACCGTCATCGTCAACGAGACGATGGCCGAGCGGTTCTGGCCGGGCGAGGACGCGATCGGGAAGCGGTTCAAGTTCATCGGCGAGAACGCGTTCACCACTATCGTGGGGATCGCCCGCAACGCGAAGTACAACGGCATCGCCGAACAGCCGATTCCGTTCATCTACGAGCCGTTGCGGCAGGCCTACAGTCCTGCGGCCACGCTGCACGTGCGGGCCGACGGTCGCGCAGCCGCACTCGTGCCCGCGCTGCGCCAGGCGGTGCAGCAGCTCGACCCGACGCTTGCCGTCTTCAACATCCGCACGCTCGAGGACCAGGTGTCGCTGTCGCTGGGCCCGCTGCGCGTCAACGTCATGATGCTGGGCGTGTTCGGGCTCCTCGCGCTCGTCCTGGCGTCGATCGGCATCTACGGAGTGGCGAGCTACGCCGTGACGCAGCGTACACGCGAGATCGGCGTGCGCATGGCGCTCGGCGCGCAGCCCTCGACCGTGCTCCGGCTCGTGCTGGGCAACGGCCTGCTGCTCGTGAGCGCCGGGCTGGCGGCCGGGGTTGCCGCCGCGCTGCTGCTGACGCGCCTGATGCCGCCGGCGCTGCTGCCCAGCATCAACCCGCGCGATCCGCTGACGTTCGTGCTGACTTCAGTCCTCCTGGCGATCGTGGCCGTCCTGGCCTGCTACATCCCGGCCCGTCGCGCGACGCGGATCGATCCGCTGCTCGCGCTGCGTGCCGAGTGAGACCTTACAGAGATGCTGATTACCGACTATCTTCGACACCAGCGCGGGGATGCACCGGAAACCGTGCGGCACGCCGTGCGACAGACTGATCCGCGCGTGCTTATCGCCGACGACCAGCAGGACGTGCTCGAAGCACTGCGATTGCTGCTCAAAGCGGAAGGATTCCAGCTCGAGTCGGCGTCGTCGCCGGCCGGGGTGCTCGCCGCCGTCGAGGCACGTGAATTCGACGTGGCGCTGATCGACCTGAACTACACGCGCGACACCACGTCCGGCGAAGAGGGTCTCAACCTGCTGTCGCGCATCCAGGCCATCGATCCGACGCTGCCGGTCGTGGTGATGACCGCGTGGGGCAGCGTCGAGGTCGCGGTGGAGGCGATGCGGCGCGGCGCGCGCGACTTCGTCCAGAAACCGTGGGACAACGCGCGCCTCATGGCGATCATCAGGACCCAGATTGAACTGAGCCAGGCGCTGCGCAAGGGGCAGCGGCTCGAGGCCGAGAACTCGCTGCTGCGCGGCGAGGGGATGCCCAAGCTCATCGCCGAGTCGGCCTCGATGCAGGGCGTTCTGCAGGTGATCTCGCGCGTCGGACCGTCGGATGCCAACGTTCTCGTGCTGGGCGAGAACGGCACCGGCAAGGGAGTCGTCGCGCGCGCGCTGCACGCCGTCTCGAGCCGCGCGTCAAGACCGATGGTGATCGTCAATTCCGGCGGCGTCTCGGAAGGCGTGTTCGAGAGCGAGCTGTTCGGCCATGTGCGCGGCGCGTTCACCGATGCCAAGGCCGACCGGGTCGGCCGCTTCGAGCTGGCGGACCAGGGGACGCTCTTCCTCGACGAAATCGCCAACGTCCCGCTCAGCCAGCAGGCCAAGCTGTTGCGGGTCATCGAGACGGGCGAGTTCGAGCGGCTCGGATCCTCGCGCACGCACCGCGTGGACACGCGCATCATCTCGGCGACCAACGCGAACCTTCCGGAAGAGGTCGCCACTGGCCGGTTCCGGCAGGACCTGCTCTTCCGCCTCAACACGATCGAAATCCGGCTGCCTCCGTTGCGCGACCGCCGCGAGGATCTGCCCCTGCTCGCGCAGCATTTCCTCCGGCAGCACGCCCAGCGCTATCGCAAGCGGCTCACCGGCTTCGAGAGCGGCGCCATGCAGATTTTGCTCGAGCATCCCTGGCCCGGCAACATCCGCGAACTCGATCACGCCATCGAGCGCTCGGTCCTGATGGCGCCCGGACCGCTCGTGAAGCCGGGCGATCTGGGCCTGCGCCCGAGCGGCGGCGGCGGCGGGCGCCTCGAAGACATGAGCCTCGAGGAAGTCGAGTGTTTCCTCATCAAGAAGGCCATGACCCGCTTCGACGGCAACGTCAGCCAGGCCGCCAAGGCACTCGGGCTGAGCCGCAGCGCGCTCTATCGCCGGCTTCAGCGCTACGGACTGTAGGGGGCTTCAGGCTTCGGGCTTCGGGCTTGGGCCTCGTAGAGAATCGGGCTGAAATACGGTACTCTTTTCCCGGCCTCAAGCCCCACGCCTGAAGCCACAAGCCCCGAATGGCGAGCCAGCATCCCCGCGAGCCCCGGCTGAGTCACGACAGGCGCATCCTGTTGATGGCGCTCGCCTCGGCGCTACCGGGGGCCATCATCTCACTCATCTTCCTGTGGACGGGCGACTACACACCGAAAGTCCAGTGGACGCTCACGGTGGTCATCGTGGCGTTTTGCCTCGGGTTTGCCTTCGCGCTGCGTGAACGCGTCATCCTGCCTCTCCAGACGCTCTCGAATCTGCTGGCGGCGCTCGGCGAAGGCGACTTCTCGATTCGCGCGCGGGGCGCGCGCGGCGGCGACCCGCTCGGTGAGGTCATGATCGAGGTCAACTCGCTCGTCGAGACGCTGCGGCACCAGCGCCTCGATGCGCTCGAAGCGACCACGCTGCTGCGGAAGGTCATGGCGGAGATCGACGTGGCCGTGTTCACGTTCGACGAGGACCACGAGCTGAAGTTCGTCAATCGCGCGGGTGCACGGATCCTCAGCCAGCCGTCCGAACGCCTGCTCGGCCGGCATGCAGGGGAACTCGACCTGGCGGCCTGCCTGGGCGGCGAAGCGCCGCGCGTCATCAACACGGCATTCCCCGGCGCGGTCGGGCGCTGGGAAATCCGCCGCAGCCAGTTCCGCCAGGGCGGCCGGCCCCACGAACTGCTCGTGTTGTCTGATCTCAGCCAGCCCCTGCGCGAGGAGGAGCGCCAGGCGTGGCAGCGCCTGATTCGCGTCATCGGCCACGAGATGAACAACTCGCTTGCGCCCATCAAGTCCATTGCCGGCAGTCTCGCCACGATCGTCGATCGCGATCCCCCGCCCTCGGACTGGCGCGAAGACGTGCAGCGCGGCCTCGGTGTGATCGCGTCGCGATCCGAGGCCCTGAGCCGGTTCATGAGCGCGTACGCCCGGCTGGCGAAGCTGCCGCCGCCCAAGCTGGCGCCCATCGACATCGCGGGTTTCGTGGACCGCGTCGCCACGCTCGAGAAGGCGCATCACATCCGCGTGTCGCAGGGGCCGCGCCTGACGGTGCCTGGGGACGCGGATCAGCTCGAGCAGCTGCTCATCAATCTCATTCGCAACGCCGTCGATGCCGTGCGCGAGACCGGCGGCGGAGTCACGGTCGGCTGGACGCGCATGCCGGGATTGACGCCCGCGACGATGGAGCTGTGGGTGGAAGACGAGGGGCCCGGCCTGTCGAACACCGGCAACCTGTTCGTGCCGTTCTTCACGACCAAGCCGGGCGGGTCGGGCATTGGGCTCGTCCTGAGCCGGCAGATCGCCGAGGCGCACGGCGGCACGCTGCAGCTCGAGAACCGGCAGGACCGCACCGGCTGTCGCGCCACGCTGCGGCTTCCGCTCCAGGCGAGAATCGTTCAGGTGCGTCCGCCACTGGGCGTCCCGATCGCCGCGCCCTGACACGCCGCTGATCCGCAGCGCTTCAGTAGCCGGACGGAGCGGCAGTGGCGGGTTTCTGCCCCTTCGACTCCTGCACGATCTTGACGCCGGCGCTCGCGCCCACGCGGGTCGCGCCGGCAGCGACCATCGCCTTGAGCCCTTCGAGATCGCGCACACCCCCGGCCGCCTTCACGCCCATGCCGGCACCGACCACCCGCCGCATCAGCGCCACGTCCGCGGCCGTCGCGCCGCCCGAGGCAAAACCGGTCGAGGTCTTCACGAAGTCGGCCCCGGCCGCCTTCGAGAGCGTGCACGCCGTGATCTTCTCCTCGTCGGTCAACAGCGCCGCCTCGATGATGACCTTGCTCACCACGCCCGCCTGCCGGGAGGGCTCGACGACCGCCTCGATGTCGCGCTCGACCGTGCGCAGGTCGGCGGACTTCAGGGCGCCGACGTTGATCACCATGTCGATTTCCGTCGCGCCGTCGAAGATCGCCCGGCGGGTTTCGTAGTTCTTCACATCGGCGGTGGTGGCGCCGAGCGGAAACCCCACGACCGAGCACACGCCCACGCCGCTGCCGCGCAGCAGCCGCGCTGCCGTGGCCACCCACACCGGATTGACGCAGACCGTGGCGAAGTGGAACTCGGCCGCCTCGCGGCACAACTTCTCGATGTCGGACCGCGACGCGTCGGGCTTGAGCAGCGTGTGGTCGATCATGTTCGCCACGCCACCGGTCGCGCCGCCGCTGGCGTGCAGCCCGATGCGCGTCGCGCCGGCGTCGATCACGCCGCGCAGTCGATCGGGGCAGCAATCCGAAAGAACCGAGTGGCAGCTGCATTCCGTGAGGCTGCCGCGCGGCGCCTGCGCGGCAATCACCTCTTCGGTGATGATGTCGATCAGTCTCTGGAGGTCCTGGGGCTCAAGCACGGTGGCTGTCCGCTCTCCGCTCTTCGCGGTCGACTATCGGCTGAATCGCGCTTCCATTCTTCGAATCTTCAGCAGGCGCCTGATGTAGCGCGCCTCGCGCATCGACGTGCCGAGCCATGTGTCGACAATCCGGATCGCCGTCTCGGGGCCGTCGAGGAGCGTCGCCCCGAGCGTCATGACGTTGGCGCCGTTGTGCTCGCGCGAGTAGCGGGCGATTGTCTCGTTCGTGCACATGGCGGCTCGAATGCCCCGCACCTTGTTCGCCGCGATCGCCGATCCGATGCCCGCCCCGTCGATGACGATGCCGGCGTCGGCCTCCCCGCGCGCGACCATGGTCGCCACGGCGTCCGCGATATCAGGATAGTCCACCGCGTCGGTCTTGTCTGTCCCGAGGTCCGTGACCGCGACACCGCGCCCACGCAGGTGGGTCAGGATTGCCCGCTTCATGGCGATCCCGGTATGGTCGTTGCCGATCGCCACGCGGCGGATGTCGGCCACCGGCGCCAGATCGGCCGGCAGCGACGGATCCGCGCTGCCCGCCGGGATCACGGTGATGCGCCGGGCCGCGAGCGTGTCCTTCGCCAGCGGCGTGACATGGCCGCCATCGGCGAGCTCGACCGTGGCGCCCACGTCGAGCACTCGCGCATCGGCTTCCGTGATGATGTCGAAGCGCTTCATGACTCCCCGTCCAGCACGGCGATATAGCCGAGGTTTCGATAGCGCTCCGCGTAGTCCAGACCGTACCCCACCACGAACCGGTCTTCGATGGTGAAGCCGATGTAGTCCACCTTGACGTCCACCTGCCGGCGCGAAGGCTTGCTCAACAAGCAGGCCGTTCGCAGCGACTTCGGCGAACGGGCCCGCAGGATGTCCTGGAGATAGGTCAGCGTCAGCCCGGTATCCACGATGTCTTCGACGATGACGACGTTGCGCCCTTCGAGGCCGCTGTCGAGGTCCTTGAGCATCCGGACCTCGCCGGACGACTTCGTGCCCTTCGCGTAGCTCGACACGGCGATGAAGTCCAGCGTAACCCGCGGCCCCATGTGCCGCACAAGGTCCGCCATGAAGACGAACCCGCCTTTGAGCACACAGACCAGGTGCACCTCCCCGTCGCCCGGGTGATCGCGCTCGATCTCACCCGCCAGTTCCCGCACCCGTGACTCGATGGCTTCCCGATCCAGCAGAACGTTCATGAATCTCCTACTTCGCGACGGCGGCGCGCACCTTGACGGCAAGGCTCCGCGCCTCGCTCAGGACGTCCGCCGCGTTCAGTGTCAGGACCTTGCGGTCTCGCATCAGGATCTTCCCGTTCACAATCGTGGTCCGCACGTCGTCGCCGTGGGTGACGTAGACCAGGTGCGACACGGGATCGTACATCGGCGTCTGGCGCGCCGACATCATCGAGACGGTGATGACATCGGCGCGCTTGCCAGGCTCCAGCGAACCGATTTCCTTGTCGAGTCCGAGGACACGCGCGCCCTCGATGGTCGCGAGCGTGAGCGCCGTTCCGGCGGGCATCGCGCGCGGATCGCGCGTCTCCAGCTTGTAGAGGAATGCCGTCTGACGCATGGCCTCGAACATGTCGAGATCGTTGTTGCTGGCTGCCCCGTCGGTGCCGAGGCCCACGTTGATCCCGGCGGCGCGCATCTTCAGCACGGGTGCCGTGCCGCTCGCGAGCTTCATGTTGCTTTCCGGGTTGTGCGAGACGCCAACCTTGCGCCTGGCCAGGATGGCGATATCGGCCGGCGTCACCCACACACAGTGCGCCGCGACCGTGCGCGGGCCCCAGAACCCGATCGACTCGAGAAACGCCGTCGAGGTCATGTGGTACTTCTCGCGCGATGACTTCACTTCGTCCGCGGTTTCCGAGAGGTGGATGAGCACGGGTGCGTGTTCGCGGTCGGCCAGCGCGCGCACGGCCTTCAGCGTGGCGGCGTCGAGCGTGTAGAGGGCGTGCGGCGCAATCGCGGGAGTGATCAGATCGTCGCCCTTGAACTGCTCGATGAACGCTTCGGCTCTCGCGAGAGCATCGGCGGGAGTCTTCGCGTCCGGCACCGGGAACTGGATGATGGTTTCGCCGAGCACGCCGCGCAGCCCCGCCTGTCTGGTCGCCGCGGCGATCTCCTCTTCGAAGTAATACATGTCGGCGAAGGTGGTCGTACCCGATTCGATCATCTCGAGGGCGGCCAGCCGGGTGCCGGCGCGCACGAACTCGGGAGAGACCGTTTTCGCCTCGGCCGGGAAGATGTAGTCCTGCAGCCAGTCCATCAGGGCCAGATCGTCGGCAAGTCCCCTGTACAGCACCATCGGCGCGTGGGTGTGGGTGTTGATGAGCCCGGGCATCACGACCTGGCCGGTGGCGTCTATCGTGTCGCGGCCTGTGAAGCGGCTGGCGATCGCCTCGGGCGCGTCGATCGCGACGATGTCGCGGCCGTCGATGGCGACCGCGCCCGGACTCACGATACGACGGGCCCCGTCCATCGTGACGACCGTCCCCCCGGTGATCACCAGTGCCACAGAACGGGGCCCGGTTTGCGCCGCGAGCCCGGCCGTACCGGCCAGCGCCAGGATGACGAGGAAATTTTTTACCATGAGCTTCTGAATTTTACTCGAATAGGGCCCGGTGTATATTGTGACGTGCCCCTGCACCTCGTCCGTCATCCCCTCGTCCACGATGCCCTCGCCACGCTGAGGGACGCTTCGACGCCTCCGGCCCAGTTTCGGCAGATGGCCGTGCGAATCAGCGTGATTCTGGCGGCGGAGGCGACGCGCGACGTGCCGAGCGCCGTCGGGACGGTCAACACTCCCCTCGGACCGGCCGAGGCGCGCCGCGTGAGCGGGGATGTCGTCGTCGTGCCGGTTCTGCGCGCCGGGCTCGGCATGCTCGATGCAGTGCTCGAGTTGATCCCGACGGCCAGGGTCGGACACATCGGCCTGCAGCGCGACGAGATGACCGCCGTCGCGTCAAGGTACTACTCGAAGCTGCCCGGAGATCTCGGCCAGAGCTACGTGCTCATGATCGACCCGATGCTGGCCACCGGGGGCAGCGCCGTTTCCGCGCTCGATCTGCTCCGCAACGCGGGCGCCGTGAGCCTGCGGCTCATCTGCATAGTCGCCGCCCCGGAAGGGATCGCGCTCGTCGAGCGCCACCACCCGAACGTGCACATCTACGCGCCGGTCGTGGACTCTGGCCTCAACGAGCACAAGTTCATCGTTCCCGGCCTGGGAGATTTCGGCGATCGGCTCTACGGGACGACGTAGGCCGGGCGCTCTCTGCGGACCGCGATCCGCTGTTCCATAAGGGGTACAACTATGCCACGAGCGACGCCAGTCAAAGTCGATCGCCGGAGCCAGCCCAAAGCGAACGATGGCAAGTGGCGGACGGCGCTCACCTGCATCGAACCGAACAAGATCCTGATGCGCGGCTACCCACTCGACGAGCTGATGGGGCGCCTCACCTTCGGCGAGGCGATCTACCTGCTGCTCATGGGGGAAGTGCCATCGCCGTCGATCGGGAGCCTGCTCGAAGCGCTGCTGGTGTCCTTCATCGATCACGGCGCGACGCCGCCGTCGACGCTGGCGGCGCGCAACACGGCGACCACCGGCGCACCGCTGCGCGCGTGCGTGGCGGCGGGCGTGCTCGGGTTCGGCCGCCATCATGGAGGGGACATCGAGAGATGCATGCAGTTTCTCGATTCCGGCCTGGCGCTGGTGCGCCAGGGCGACCCCTACCTCGTTGCGGCGCAGACGATCGTGTCGGGCTGCCTGGAGTCCGGCGAGACGATTCCGGGGTTCGGCCACCGCTATCACACGCGCGACCCGCGCGCGGCTCGCCTGTTCCAGATGGCGCTCGAACTGGAAATCGAAGCGGGCCACGTCCAGATGATTCGCGCCGTTGAAATGATGCTCGCCGCCAGGCCCGGCGCCGCCGACCCGCTCCCCGTCAACATCGACGGCGCGATCGCCGCGGTGTGCGGCGATCTGGGCCTTCCGCCCCAGGTTGCCAACGCGCTGTTCATCGTGTCGCGCGTGCCGGGCATCGTGGCGCACGCCCGCGAGGAACGCGAGCGCAACGACCCGATGCGCCAGATCGACCCGAAAGACCACGTCTATGATGGCCCGTCGGAGCGGCGGTTGCCGGAACGGAGAAAGTAGGCCCCCGGCTGTCGGGATGGTAAAAACAGAAAAGCGGCTCGCGAGGAGCCGCCTGTGTGGCGTGGTCGTCCATGTCCGCCGCCGAGGCCTGCGCTCAGCGAAGCCGCGGGGCCTGCCAAGCCCGAAGCTCGGCGAAGCCGCAGGGCCTGCCCAGCCGAAGCTCGGCGAAGCCGAGCGAAAGCTGGTGGGCGCTAGTGGATTCGAACCACTGACCCCCGCCGTGTGAAGGCGGTGCTCTACCGCTGAGCCAAGCGCCCGCTCCGGAAGCGGAACTTGAAGTCTATCGCAAGGCGCTCGGTTCGGGCAATCCGCATGCGCGGCGCGGGGCCGTCGCTAGACCCCCGATCCGCCTTTCCCGATCTGTGCGGTCAGCAGCGTCAGCATCTTCGCGTACTTCTCGTCCGCCTCCGTGAAGAGCCTCCGGTACTCCTCTTCGGACAGCTTCGCCTTCTTCCACTCCCCGTCGAAGGTAATGGATTTCACGCCGTCCTCGAAGACGTCCCCCGGTCCATCCGGCTTGGCCACGAGGCCGTCGGCGAGCATGTCCTGGATGAAGATCCGGGTGCCGGCCACGGAGGCCGCCTGGAGATCCATGTACACGTCCCGATAGTCTTTCTTCGCGAGCTTCTCGGTGATGAGCGTCGGGGCGGAATAGTTGGCGGAGACGACGAGCAACTGTGCGCCGGGGATGTACATCGCCGCAACGAAGCCATTCGGGCTGTCCGGATCGGGCGCGGCGATGGCGTCGAGTTTCGCCGCGTCCAGCGCCCGGGCGAGCGCCTTGGCCGCGGCCTCGGACTTCGAATCCTGCCCGCCTCCCATCGCGGAAACAACCGAGACAGCGAGCAAGAGCCCGGCGGCGGCAGCCGTCAGCGGCCAGCAGGTAGACCTGCGGGATGTGGAGTGCATGGCAGTGACCTCAAAAAAGCCAGAAGTATGTGGCCTCTTGTACCATGCTCATGAGGGGTACGTAAAGGCTCAACCGATAAACAGCGGATCCTCTTCGTCGACGGGGCGTCCATGCCGGGGCGCCAGGTCCCGGAAGCCGCGAAGCGCGCCCAGACCGGCCCGGATTGCGGCCACGATGGCCATGCCCTCACGGGCCGGGGTGATGATCGCCTGCTGGAGAATCGCCGCTGTTTCCTCCGTCCGGCGCGACAGGTCGGTGACGAGCCGGTCGATCTTCTGCGCCTGCGCGCTCGCGAGGGTCGCGGTCCGGGAAGCCTCGTCGGCGATAGCCGTCACCCGGGCGATGAGCGGACGCACCTCCTGCTGCATCGACGTCATCGCCTGCTGCGCCTGACGGGCCACCCGAAGCGCGGCGACAATCGCGGCGACCTGGAGGATCGCCATGATCAGCGTGGCGGCGGCGATCACCCCCAGGAACACCTCAGACCATTCGCTCGTCACAGGGTCTCCCCCGACGGCCCGGTCGTCCCCGTCGTGCCGCGCGCCTGCTGGTAGGCTTCGCGTCCTTTTTCAATCGCCGTGGTAAAGGTCTCGCGATTCCGGTTGACGAACTCCCGCCCCTGCCGCGCCGCGTCGGTTGCCTTCTCGCGTCCTTCGCGCGCCTTCTCGGCGAGGACGCGTCGCGTGTCCTCGCCGCTCGCCGGCGCCATCAGCAGCGCGACGGCCGCGCCGGTGACTGCTCCAAGAACGAACGCCACGATGACCGCTCCCGCCGCGCCGCTGTCGTCTCTGGCCATGATGCCTCTCCTGACTTCCGGCTGACGCCGCAAACGATGGACCTAGAAGATGCTGACGCGCACGTTCAGGTACTTCTTCGGGTCCTTCTTGATTTCGGCGATAAGCCCGCGCAGCTCAGACGCTGCAGCGTTCATGTTCTCATATAACTGCTTGTCGTGCAGCAGCTGGCCTGCCGTCCCCTGGCCCTGAGTCAGATCGGTCGTGAGCTTGTCAACCTGCGAGGAAATGGAATTCAGCCGATCGTACAGCTGCTGATCTTTCAGCAGTTTGCCGGCCGTGCCCTCGCCGCGGTTCAATCCGCCGAGCAGCCTGTCGGCGTTGCCGCTCGCCGACGTGACGGCGTTGGCGAACGTCTCGTCGTGCAGCAGCTTCCCGAGGCTGCCTTCCCCGGCGTTGATGCGCCGCGTCGCCTCATTCAGATTTGTAAGCGCCTCATTCAGCTGGCGATACGCCGCCGGATCCTTCACGAGCTGCCCCAGCGTGCCCTGGCCGTCCTTCAGGTACCCCGCCACGGTCTGGGCCGACCCGATGAAGTCCGTCATCTCCCGGTACAGCGTGTCGTCCGCGAACAGCTTCCCGACGGTACCCTTCCCGGCCCGGATGTCCTTCAGCATGGCCGTCGCCTCGTCGAGCGACTGTGAGGCCATTTCCGTCACGTCGGCGATTTGCCCCGGCGCCCGCGCGCTCTGGATGACGTCCCCGTCCTTGAGCGGCGTGCCGCGCGGGGCGGGCGTGATGTCGATCAGCGGCTCGCCGAGCAGGCTCAGGTAGCCGATCATGGCGCGCGACTGGTCGGTGATCCGCTTCTGCATGGACTCGTTCACCTCGAGCGTGAGCTGCACACCTGCATCGACGAACTCGAGGTCGGTGACCTTGCCCACGTCGACGCCCGCCACGCGCACGACGGCGCCCGTCTTGAGCCCTTTGACATCCGGGAACGTCGTCTTGAGGGCATAGCGCTGCCAGGCGAAGCCGCCCTGCCCGCCGACGGCGATGATCAGGACGGTCGCCAGCACCATTGCGGCAACGGCGAGGATGCCGATTTTCAGTTGCGACCAGGCGAGAGAACGTGTTCGTGGCATATGTCAGTCTCTAGTCGTCAGTCTCTAGTCGGCTAGTCGTCAGTCTCTAGTCGGCGTCGTCAGTCTCTAGTCGGCTAGTCGTCAGTCGGTCGTCGGCTGGTCCTTGGTCCCGTCGTCAGTCACTAGTCGTCGGGCTGGCTAGTTCAGGAACGAGTGAATGTATGAATCGGTCGTGGCGGCATGGCGCAGTTCCGAGGCGTTGCCCTCGAAGACGATCCCGCCGTCCATCAGCATGATGAACTCCGCCTCGTCGGCCTTGCGTGCGTCGGCCTTCTCGAATCGGAGCCGGCCGTTCTCGCGAAGCGCCTCGTGCTCGGCGACGAAGAACGCGTCGCGCAACTGGTGCGTGACGAGAATCGAACTGACGTTCTCGAGGTCCCGCAGCTTGATGATCTCCTCGTCGATCGTCAGCGCCGTGATCGGATCGAGCCCGGTCGTCGGCTCGTCGTACAGGAGAATCCGCGGCTTGGCCGTCATCGCGCGGGCGATGGCGACGCGGCGTCGCTGGCCGCCCGACAGTTCCGACGGCATCCGGTCGATGAACTCCCCCAGTCCGACAAAACCCAGCACTTCCTCGACCCGCCGGTTCACGTCGTCGAGCGGCATGTTCGACTCCTCGAACAGCTTGTAGCCGACGTTTTCGCGCACGGTCAGCGAGTCGAACAGCGCCCCTTCCTGGAACACCATGCCGAGATCCGCGCGGACGGCCATCAAACGGTCCTCGCTCATGTTGTCGACCCGCTCGCCGTTGACGAAGATCATGCCGGCGTCCGGCTTCAGCAGCCCCAGCGCCAGCCGCAGGATCGTGGACTTGCCGGCGCCGCTGGCGCCGAGGAAGATTTTCGAATGGCCGGTCTTCAGCGTGAAGCTGACGTCGTGGAGAATCACCTTGTCGTCGAAGGCCAGATGGACGTTGTCGAACACGACGATCGGCCCGCCGGGGCCGAGCGCCTCGTCGAGCAGCGGCGAGCGGCGAGCCTGTTGCAGCACCATCAGTACATCAGCTCAATCAGGATTTTCGTCACGAGGAAATCCACTGCGATGACCGCCACCGAGCTGGCCACGACCGCGTTGGTGGTGGCCCGGCCGACGCCCTGCGTGCCGCCCTTGGTGCGCAGGCCGACGTGGCAGCCGATGCTGACGATCGCAAAGCCGATGAAGAACGGCTTGATGAGTCCCATCCACACGTCCTGGATATACAGGCCCATGACCACGCTGTTCCAGTACACGCTCGACGCCACCTTCAACTGGAACACCACCACGACCCAGGCACCGACCATGCCGACACCGCCCGAGACGACCGTGAGCAGCGGGACCATGAGCACACCCGCAAGGATACGCGGCAGCACGAGCTTGCGGATCGGGTCCGTGCCGAGCGCTCGGAGTGCGGCAATCTGCTCGGTCACCACCATGCTGCCAAGCTCTGCCGCGATGCCCGAACCGACGCGCCCGGCGACCATCAGGCCCGTAAGCACCGGCCCCAGCTCCTTGACCATCGACGCGCTGACCAGCCGGCCCACCATCGACCGCGCGCCGAACATGTCGAGCGTGATCCCCGACTGGAGGGCGAGCACCATGCCGGTGAACATGCCGGTCAACAGCACGACGGTGAGCGAGCCGACCCCGATGGCGTCGAACTGCTCGAAGACGTCGCGCAGGTAGAACGGCCGCGTGAAGAGTCCGCGCGCGACCTTTCCCAGCATGATGACGTATTCCTGCACCTCGAGCAGGGCAGCCTTGAACCACGTTTCGAGGAAAGGCATGGCTCAGCGCCTGCTTCCAACGAGCCCGATTTCGCGGCTGCGCAGCTGCTTGACCTTGTCCCGGAGCGTGGCCGCCTTCTCGAATTCGAGATTCGCGGCGGCCGCCTTCATCTGTCCCTGTAAGTCAGACACGTGTGCCTCGAGCTCCGCGTGCGTGCGGAAGAGTTCCCGATCCTCGTCAGCGGGCACGGTGACGTAGTCCCGCTCGTACACGCTGCTGAGCACCTCGTCGATGCTCTTCACGATCGACGCCGGGGTGATCCCGTGCTCCAGGTTGTACGCCTCCTGGATCACGCGCCGCCGGTCCGTTTCACTGATCGCCAGCCGCATCGAATCCGTCATCCGGTCGCCGTACATGATCGCGCGCCCGTTCACGTTGCGCGCCGCGCGCCCGACCGTCTGGATGAGCGAGCCCCCCGACCGCAGGAACCCTTCCTTGTCCGCGTCCAGGATCGCCACCAGCGAGACTTCCGGCAGGTCGAGGCCCTCGCGCAGCAGGTTGATCCCGACCAGCACGTCGAACTCGCCGCGCCGGAGATCGCGCAGGATCTGGATCCGCTCGAGGGTCTCGATGTCCGAATGCAGGTACCGGACCTTGATCCCGAGCTCCTGATAGTACTGCGTCAGGTCCTCGGCCATGCGCTTGGTGAGGGTCGTCACCAGCACCCGTTCGCCGCGCCCGGCGCGCTCGCGGATTTCGGCCAGCAGGTCGTCGATCTGCCCCTTCACCGGGCGCACTTCAATCACCGGATCCAGCAGCCCCGTTGGCCGGATGATCTGTTCGACGACCGCTCCGCCCGCGTGCCGCAGCTCGTACGGGCCGGGCGTCGCCGACACGAACACCCGTTGCGTCACCCGCTGTTCCCACTCCTCGAAATTGAGCGGCCGGTTGTCGAGCGCCGACGGCAGCCGGAACCCGTAGGCCACGAGCACGTCCTTGCGCGAGCGATCGCCGTGGTACATCCCGCGAATCTGCGGCACGGTCTGATGGCTCTCGTCGATGATCGTCAGCGCGTCGGGCGGCAGGTAGTCGAGCAGCGTCGGCGGCGGCTCACCCGGCGCGCGCCCGGTCAGGTGCCGCGAGTAGTTCTCGATCCCGTGGCAGTAGCCGATCTCCCTGATCATCTCGAGATCGAACATCGTCCGCTGGTGCAGCCGGTGCGCTTCGAGCACCTTCCCTTCCGATTCGAGCTGCCCGCGGCACGAGACCAGTTCCGCCTTGATGCTCTCGGCGGCCGCCTTGGTCCGGTCGCGCGTGGTGACGAAGTGCGTCTTCGGGTAGATCGCCACCTTGTCGTGCCGCCGGAGCGTCTTGCCGGTGAGCGGATCGAACGTGATCAGCTCGTCCACCTCGTCGCCGAACAGCTCGATCCGGAGCGCCTGATCCTCGTACGACGGGTAGACCTCGACGATGTCCCCGCGGACCCTGAAGACCCCGCGGGCGAAATCGTGGTCGTTGCGCTCGTACTGGATTTCGACCAGCTTCCGGAGGATCTGCTCGCGGTCGATGCGCTGGCCGCGCTCGAGCGGCAGCATCAGCCCGTAGTAGGCCTCGGGCGACCCGAGGCCATAGATGCATGAGACGCTCGCCACGATGATGACGTCCCGCCGTTCGAACAGCGACCGCGTGGCCGACAGCCGCATCCGGTCGATCTCCTCGTTGACCGTCGCTTCCTTCTCGATGTACGAGTCGGTCGTGGGAACGTAGGCTTCGGGCTGGTAGTAATCGTAGTAACTGACGAAGTACTCGACCGCGTTGTCGGGGAAAAAACGCCTGAATTCCTGGTAGAGCTGTGCCGCCAGCGTCTTGTTGTGCGCCATCACCAGTGCGGGACGGTTCACCCGGGCGATGCACTGCGCTATGGTGAAAGTCTTGCCGGAGCCGGTGACGCCGAGCAGGACCTGCGACGGATCGCCGCGGTCGAGCCCCTCGACGAGTTCGTCGATGGCGCGGGCCTGATCGCCGCGCAGCTCGAAGTCGGTGACCAGGTTGAACCGGTCGTACTTGGAAGCCATGGTGAAGGCGGTACAGCGACGTCCGTGACACGGCACGTCAACCAGTGAGCGTACCACAGGTTCCGCCTTCCCGGCCCCTACGGGGTCTTGCGGTAGAGGGCGTAGTACCCGTCCCGGGTGCGGAGCCGGGCGCCCTTCAAGTCCTGCCGTTTCAGGCGGATTTCAACCGCCCGCCACGCCCCGTCGGTGCGCGAATCGGTGGACGTGTAGCCGATGCTGTAGCGCGCCGCGATCTCGCGCTGGATCTTCTCGTACGCCTTGTCGACGTCCTTCAGGCTGTAGGGGAAGAAGGCCAGGCCGCCGGTCATCTCCGCGAAGCGCTGGAGTTGCAGGCGCTGTTCCAGCCGGTCGGACACCCGCTGGTGTTCGAGATACCCGATCGCGTAGACGGTCACGTCGGACGCCCGCAGCAGGTTCATCACGTCGTTCTGCGTGATCGAACTGCGGGTGTCCCCGCCGTCGGTATACATGATCAGGATCTTCTGACCGATCTGTTCGGCGGCGCCGTTCAGGTAGGTGCCGAGCGCGTCGTAGAGCGCGGTCCAGCCGTCCGGCTTGCGCATCCGGATGCGCTCGATGAGCCGCGGGTAGTCGTCGGCGTCGAAACGCGCCACACGCACCTCGGTATCGAAGTCCACGAGGGTGATGTCGGTGGCGTGCTCCATCCGGTTCAGGAACTTGATGGCGGAGGTGCGCACGTCGCTCATGTCCTCCTCCATGCTGCCGCTGGCATCGAGGAGGAATCCGAGGTGGAGCGGCGGGGCTTCTTCCGGATCGCCCTCGGCGAAGAACTGGATCTGCTGGAGCTTGCCCGCCTCGACGACTTCGAAGTCGGCGGCCGTGAGGCCCGAAATCGGCGCCCCCTGCTTGTCGGTCACGTACACGCCGAAGTTCACGAGGTCCACACCGGCCCGGAACGTCTTCTGCGCCGTGATGGGTGTCGCCAGAGCCAGTGCGACGGTCGCCGCGACCATGAAGTGCTTCACTGGAGTCCCCCTCGGAGGCGCCCCGCAAACGGCCCGCCGCGCCTCCGCACACCTTATACCCTGCCAGGCGTGTCTGCCGCGCGCCGATGTGACCAGTGGCGGTCAGGTCGCGACCCGGACGCCTGGCGGCGGCCGAACCGCGGCACAGCCGGGCTGCCCAGTGCAGGCGCTGGCCGGCTGGAGCGGTCGAGATCCCGAGTGTAAACCAGGTCGCCGGCACTCCGGATCGACCGCTGGGCCGCCATCCGCCACCGCCTCCAGCGCGTCATCACGTCCGGCGCCCTCGGGCCCGGACCTGGGGTCGGCCGCCGGGTGGGCGTATAATTAGGGTTTGGTCATGCACACCCGGCGGATTGTGGGCGAGGCCCACGAGAGGCTCTACTGACGTGCGCGTCTTCGCCATCTGTCAGGACGAGCTGGTCATTCGGTCGCTCGACGAGGTGCTCCTTCCGAGCTTCGAGGTCGAGTTCCTTGTCGAGAGCAAGCCCCTGGCGCGGCGCCTGCACGACGCGCAAATCGACGTGACCGCGGGCGACCCCCGTCGGGTCGATACCTACCTCAAAGCCGACATCTCCCCCAACACCTGTTTCATCGTCGAGGACAACGGACGCCGCAGCATCAAGAAGACGCTGGCAGCGGTCCGCGATGCCGGCGGCACGCTCGTCTACGTGCTGCACACGGGGGCGCACGCGGCCGGCAAGGCGGCGGACGGCGTAAAAGCCGAGTTCCCGGACGTCACGCACATGGACCTCTCGGAACTCATCCGGCCGACGCTGGTCACCGAGCTCAGCCGGTCGATGACGCGCGCGCGGGTCCATCAGTATCAGCGCTACTTCGCCGATGCCGACCGCGTGCTCATCCTGCTGCACAACGATCCCGATCCCGACGCGCTGGCCAGCGGCCTGGCGCTCCGCAACCTGCTCCGGCGGACGAAGACCACGGCCATCATCGGCGCCATCCAGGGCGTGTCGCGTCCGGAAAACCTGCGGATGGCGAACATGCTCGACATCCAGGTCGAGCAGATTACCCCCGCCTCGCTCCAGGAATTCGAGCGCATTGCCACGGTGGACGTGCAGCCGCACTACTTCAGCGGCATGCTCGAGCGCGTGGATCTCGTCGTCGATCATCATCCGGAGCAGACCGGGTACAGCGCCGTCTTCAAGGACATCCGCGCCGACTACGGATCCACGTCCACGATTCTGACCGAGCACCTGCGGGCCGTCGACGTGAACATCTCCGAGCGCACGGCGACGGCGATGCTGTACGCCATCAAGTCCGACACCCTGTTCTTCGCGCGGCACACGAACCGGGTGGACCTCGAGGCTTTCACGTTCCTGTATCCGCTGGCTGACGCGGCGCTCATCCGGAAGATGGAGGGAGCGGAAATCACGCTCGAGCGCCTCGAATACGTGACGCGCGCAAGCCAGGGCGGCATCCTGCGCGACCAGGTCTTCAGCGCGTTCCTGGGCGACGCGCCGCGCGAGGACTTCATCCCGTACACCGCCGACTTCTTCCTGCAGCTCGAAGACGTCAAGTGGACGATCGTCGCCGGCATCGTCAACGGCTCGCTCATCGTGAGCGTCCGCAATCTCGGCTACTCGCGCAACGCGGGTGAGTTCGTGAAGCGGTGGTTCGCGGACATCGGCAGCGCCGGCGGCCACCGCGCCATGGCCAAGGCCGTCGTGCCGATCGAACGGTTCCGCGAGAAATTCGGCGACCTGCCGCCCGCCGACATCACGGCGCGCATCGCCGAGATGGCCGAACAGTTCCTCCACGAACCGGCGGCCGACAAGAAGAAGGAACCGATCGCCAGCCGGTAGCTAGAGGGGCTCAGGGCTTCAGGCTTAAGGCTCAGGGGCCTTCTGTCTCGAAGAACCGGAGCGAACGTCGCGCGGCAATGCCCCCCGCAAGCCCCTAGCTAAGCCCTAACCAAGCCTGAAGCCTGAAGCCTCAAGCCCCTTCCTACCCCAGCGCCTGATCCAGATCCGCGATCAGATCCTCGACATCCTCGAGCCCGACCGACAGCCGCGCCATCGAGTCGGTCACGCCGGCGCGCTCGAGTTCCTCGGCCGACAGTCCCCACTGCGACGTCAGGACCGGCAGGCTGCAGAGGCTCTCGACCCCGCCGAGACTCGCGGCGCGTTTGAACACCGTCAGCCGGTCGAAGAAGCGCGCGGCGCCGGCGTAGCCGCCGCCGACGTCCACGCAGACCATGCCGCCATAGCCCCGCATCTGGCGCGACGCGATCGCGTGGTCCGGGTGCCGCTCGAGTCCCGGGTAGTGGACCGCCTGGATTCGGGGATCCCGCTCGAGCCAGCGCGCAATCGCCATCGCGTTGGCGTTGTGACGCTCGACGCGCAGCCCGATGGTCTTCATCCCGCGGCCCACGGCATAGGCCGCGGCCGGATCGATGACCGTGCCCAGCATTTTCTGCACCCGCCAGATGCGCTCGATGAGCGCCGCCGGGCCCGCCAGCGCGCCGGCAGTAACGTCCGAATGCCCGTTGATGTACTTCGTGGCGCTGTGCATCACGAGATCGACGCCGAGGGCGATGGGCTGCTGGTTGATCGGGCTGGCAAACGTGTTGTCCACTACCGCCAGTACGCCCCTGGCCCGGCACGCGGCGGCGACCGCGGCGATATCGATGCAGCGGAGCGTCGGATTGATCGGCGATTCGAACCAGACCAGCCTGGTTGCCCGTGAAAACAGCCCTTCCGGATGTGCGAGATCCTCGAGCGACACGAACCGCGCCCTGATGCCGAGGTTCGGGAGCAGGTCGGCAAGCAGGTGAAACGTGCCGCCATAGATCGCCGAGCTGCAGACGATCTCATCCCCGCCGGACAGCAGCGCCAGCAAGGCCGTCGTCGTGGCTGCCTGCCCGCTGGAGAGCAGCAGCGCACGTTCGGCCCCCTCGAGCACCGCAATCTTCTCCTGCACGGAAGTGATCGTCGGGTTGGCATACCGCGAGTACAGGAACCGCGACGAGGTCCCGAGGTTGTACTGACGGACCTCCTCAGCGCTGTTGAAGAGAAACGTCGGTACTGGCGTAGATCGGCGTCGTCAGCGTCTCAGCCTCGTGGCTGACGCCCTCCGCACGATGAATGACCTCAGTCGCCGGTTTCATACCCTACCTTACCCTCTACCCTCTACCATTTTCCATTTTCCATTCACAGTCCCATAGTCCTGGTGCCGTCGGTGCGGCCAACTGGCCGCCCGGACTGGTGCGATCCGCTCGCCGCCGACGGCCACCACGGGTTCGATGAACTGGCGGTAGGCGTCTTCGTACCCGCGATCGGTCAGCTCGCCGAGGGCGTGCATGCGATCGGAGCGTTCGTCGTACACGCCGGCGAAGTCGAGCGGCCCGAGGGGATTGTGGTGCGGCCGGATGACGTACAGCCCGGCGAAGCGCCCGGCATAGCGCTCGAGCGCGTCACGCACGTCCGCGCCCTCGAAGGCGGCGAGCTGTTCGCCCGCTCGTCCGCGCAGATCCGCCCGTCCGGCGCTCAGCTCGTGGGCGCCCGCGGGCGCCGACGAGCCGCTCAGCCAGAATCACCTGCTCCGCGCCGGCAGCCGCCACCTCCTCCAGGAGGCGCGAGAGCGATCCGGGCCGATCGCACAGGCGGTGCGTTTCCCCGCGCCACGGACCCTCGGGCGCGAAGCTCACCAGATGCGGCTCGGTCGCGACCGGCAGCGCCAGGGAGGCGGCGAGTACGTCGAGCGCGTGATCGCGGCCGACGCCTGAGAGATCGAACGCCTCGAGCGCGCGCGCCGCGGGATCGGCCGCGCCGCCCTTCCCGAAAAACCGTGGGCGGTGGGTGCTCCCGAGCAGCGCGAACACCAGGTCGCGGCGCGCGTCCACGTCGTGGACGATCACGAGCAGCTCGCGGAACCCGGGCTGGCCGAGATTTTCGGCGACGAGCTCGGTGTATTTCTTCGCAAGCTCAGTGGGGGGAGGCGCCGCCAGCGGTGCCGCGCCCCGAATGAGATGCCACAGCTCGGCCGCGCTCCGATCGACGATCCCGCGCGCGGACAGCGGCGCGCCGACGAGACGCCACAGAAGCCCGCGCCGCGTCCGGCGTTTCGCCCGTGCGCGGATCGAATCGGCCAGCAGGCCCGCCGCGAGTGCGACCAGGCCCGCCAGCAGCGCGAACAGCACCAGTCGCGGAATGATCGTGGGCAGGACCGCCGGCTCGAAGAGCGCCTGGACCCACCGGGTGAAGCCGCCGGTCAGCACAGCTCCCGGCCCACCCAGCCCCACGAGCGTCAGCAGCAGCCCGACGATGCCGGTCGCCACCGCCGCGACCAGCAGCGCCAGCGGGACCGCGAAGAGGGCCGCGGCCGCCACCACCGCCCAGCCGGCCGCCCGCACCGAGCCGCGCCACCCGTAAAAGCGAGCGGCCGAGGCACCGCGCCACAGTCCCTTGTCTTCCCAGAGACGCGCCCCGCCGTCGGCGGCGGAGAAATACGCGCCGATCGCGCCCGCACCCCGCCCGGCCACCAGGTCGATCTTGACGCCAGCCTCGTGCAGCGCGCGCAGCACCCCGGCATGATAGGCGCCGGCCGTGCCCGATCCGGTCATCACCAGCGCGGTCCGCAGGCGGGTCGAATACTGCCGGTCCGGAGAATCAGGGGTGATCACAGGCGGGTCAGGCGTCGTGAATCGTCGTGAGCTTCACGATTTCGAACGTCCGATCGCCGTTCGGCGCCCGGACGACCACCTCGTCGCCTTCCTCCCTGTTGAGAAGCGCCCGGCCGATCGGCGAGGCGGTGGAGATCAAGCCCTGCTCGACGTCGGCATCCTCGGGCATCACCAGCTGGTAGACGGTCGCCTGGCCGGCGCCATTCTTCAGGTGCACCGTGGACCCGAATCCCACTTTGCCGTGCGGGATACGGTCCAGGTTCATCAGCGAAATCTCGCTCACGCGCTTCTGGAGCATGCTGATGCGCGACTCGACCAGCCGCTGCCGCTCCTTGGCCGCTTGGTATTCGGCGTTCTCGCGGAGGTCACCCAGCTCGCGCGCGCGCTTGATCTCCCTGGGCAGTTCGGTCTTCAGCTCCTTGTCGAGCGCCGCGATTTCGTCTTCGAACTTCTTGAGGATTTGGGCCTTCATCGGGGAGATGGTAGCAGAATGACGCCCAAACGGTTAGCGCGCCGGGAGTACAAATCGTCGGCGGCCGCATGGAACGGATTGCCAGCCGACAGAACCCGATCGTCAGGCGTTTTCGCGACCTTGCACGTACCGGCGCGGCCGCCGGCACGATGCTGCTCGACGGTGAACACCTGATCGACGAGGCGCTCGGCGCGGCGGTCCCCATCGAGGTGGCGGCGTTTGCCGAGTCTGCCCTTGACCGCCTGTCGTCGCTGGCCGCGCGCGCGGCGGCCGCGGGCGCCCGGGTCGTCGCCGTGCCCGATCCGCTCCGTGGTTCGATCAGCCCGGTGAAGAGCCCCTCGGCGGCGGTCGCCATCGCGACGTGCCGCGCCACGCCGCTGGCGGCCGTGCTCGACGCGCCGTCGCCGCTCATCCTGCTGCTGCACGAGGTGCAGGACCCCGGCAACGTCGGCGCGGTCGTGCGGGCCGCCGAGGCCTGCGGCGCGAGCGGACTCGTCACCAGCGGCGGCTCGGCCGACCCGTTCGGGTGGAAGGCCCTGCGGGGTGCGATGGGCAGCACGTTCCGGCTGCCGATTGCGGTCCGCCAATCCTTCCCGGACGTCGTCGCCGCGGCGCGGGCCGCCGGCATCCGCATCTTCGCCACCGTCCCGTACGGAGGCACGAGCCTGCCGGCCGTGCGACTGCGAGGACCGGCGGCGCTGCTGCTTGGCGGTGAGGGGCCCGGTCTGCCGGCGGCACTCGTCGCGCTGGCCGACGAGCGCGTGAGCATCCCGATGCGCGCCCCGGTCGAATCGCTCAACGTGGCCACCGCCGCCGCCATCATTCTGTACGAAGCCGCACGGCAGAGGTCGAATGTCGCTGTTTGACGACGAACCAGAGGCGCCGTCCTCGCCCGCGCCGGTCCCGCTGGCCGAACGGATGCGCCCGCGCACACTCGACGAGTTCGTGGGCCAGGAGGCGCTCATTGGCCCGGGGCGTCCCCTGCGGCAGGCGATCGACAACGACCGCGTGCAGTCGATCATTCTCTGGGGGCCGCCGGGCACCGGCAAGACGACCCTGGCCCGGCTGATCGCAAGCGTCACCAGAGCCCATTTCATCTCGTTCAGCGCCGTCCTGGCCGGCATCAAGGAAATTCGCACCGTGATGCAGGAGGCCGAAGAGGCGCGGCGCCGCCTCGGCCGCCGCACGATCCTGTTCATCGACGAGATTCACCGGTTCAACAAGGCGCAGCAGGATGCCTTCCTCCCTCGTGTCGAGGCGGGCGACATCGTCCTCATCGGGGCGACGACCGAGAACCCGTCCTTCGAGGTGAACTCGGCCCTGCTCTCGCGGTCGAAGGTGTATGTCCTTCAGCCCTTCACCGCCGAGCACGTCGTCGCCATCCTGCGTCGCGCGGTCGAGGACCGGGAGCGCGGCCTCGGGCGACACGAACTGCTGGTCGACGACGACGCGCTGATGGCGCTGGCGCGGTACGCCAACGGCGATGCGCGCGTGGCGCTGAACATGCTCGAGACCGCGTCGGCCGGCGCCGGCATGTCGAGGCGCATCGACCTGCCGCTCGTCGCCGACCTGGCCCAGAATCGCGCGCTCCTCTACGACAAGAGCGGCGAGGAGCACTACAACCTCATCTCGGCGCTCCACAAGTCGATGCGCAACAGCGATCCGGACGCCACCGTCTACTGGCTCGCCCGCATGGTCGAGGCGGGCGAGGATCCGCTGTACATCGCGCGGCGGCTGGTGCGATTCGCCTCCGAAGACATCGGCAATGCCGCACCGCAGGCGCTGACGGTCGCCATCGCGGCGAAGGAGGCGGTGCACTTCATGGGCATGCCGGAGGGGAACACCGCGCTCGCGCAGGCCGCGATCTACATGGCGGTCGCGCCGAAGAGCAACGCCGTCTACCGCGCCTACAGCGAAGCCGCCGAGGCCGCCAGGACCGACGTCGCCGAACCGGTGCCGCTCCACCTGCGCAACGCACCGACGAAACTGATGAAGGCGCTGGAGTACGGGAAGGGCTACAAGTACGCGCACGACGAGCCGGAAGGCGTCGCTGAGATGGAATGCCTGCCGCCGGCGCATCGCGACCGCCGGTTCTACGAACCGACCGACCGAGGGCACGAGGCGGAGATCAAACGGCGCCTCGAGGCGCTCAGGAAGCGGGGTCAGTGGTCCGTTACCTTCCGTTGAGGTGGACCACCTTGCGGAACATCTCGCTCCGCAGCGGAAGGATGAACGAGAAGCGGTAGTCGCCCTGCATCCGGCCAATGGGAATGCCGACGAGGTCCCCGTCCCGATCGAGCACTCCCCCGCCTGACACGCCCGGGTGACCGTCGGTCAGGCAGGTCACCAGGCCGTTCGGCGTCCGCTGGCCGACGTATCCCGTGGCCAGCATGATCCCCTTGGAGTAGTCGTTGCCCAGCCGGAAAATCGGATCGGCGAAATCGAACCCATAGTGCAGGTTGACACTCAGCGGCGGCAGGTCGAGCGCTTCCTTCACCTTCACGATCGCCCAGTCGCCGTGGTCGACTTCGACCTGCGCGTCTCCCACGTCGACGACCCTCGCATTCAGCGAGCGCCCCTTGTAGGCCAGCTTGACCGACACGATGTGTCGCGGCTCGGCGAGGCCGTCCTGCCCCAGCGCGACGACCCCATGCTTGACCGTGACGAAGTAGCCGTTGCCGAGATACCCGGCGGTGCCGTAGTTGCTCGCCCCCTTGTCGTCGTACGAATAGAGTTCGACGAAACTGTCCCGGCGTTCGCGAAGCAGCGTCAGCGGCAGCAGGCCCATCTCGGCCTGCAGTTGACGCTTCACGTCCGCGACGATGGCGGCGCGGTCGTCGTTCATCGCCACGGGGGCCGCCTTGGTCCGGCCGGCGGTGCCGGCTGCCTGCTCGAGCCCGTTCTGCCGCAGGAGGTCGACTTCCGCACGCAACTCCGCGAGCCGCTCGGTGCTGTCGGCGTTCTGCCGCGCACCGAGGTAGTTGCCGAGGCCGAAGAACAGGAAGGCGAAAATGACCGCGAGGAACGCTGGAAATGCGCGACGCGTGGACATGTCAACTCCAAGTTCGGCAGCTAAACCACCTCGCGTTCAACGAGGCTTACAGCTTTGCGCGCCCCGAAAATAGGGCTTGCCCTTTTCGCTTGGAACACGAACCGGACGATCGGCTGGGGTGTATGAAATGTAGCGCCGCTGCGCCCCTCAGTCAAGCGTAAATCTTACATCCATAATCACTTATCGCTGAGTACAGCCAGTGCTGGCGGTCGCGTTCGGCTGCGCTCAGCCCGGAATCCTGCCGCTGCGCGCGAACCACCAGCGCATGCACCGGTGGACGACGTCGACGCCGCCGCAGTACATCATCGGGCACCCGCCGACAATCGGCGAGATCTGGTGTGCGCGGCACGCGGCCAGCGCGTCGGCCGACACGCTGCCTTCACCGACGGAGCGGTGGAACCACACCTGGCGGATGCCGAGTTCCGCGCACTGCCGGACCACATCGGCTGATGCGGCGGGAGGCGTCGCGACCATGACGCCGTCGAGCGCCGCCGGCACCGATCGCAGATCCGGGTAGCACGGCTCTCCGGCCACGTCGCCCGCCGCCGGGTTGACGGCGAAGACCTCGTAGCCGCACTCGCGGAGTCGCTTGAAGATCGCGTTCGAGGGCTGGCGTCCGCTTCGGGACACTCCCGCGACGGCGAAGCGCTTGCCGCGAAGGAATGCCGCTACCGACTCCGGCACCGGTTTCATATCGTTCCTCCCGAGATGGGTGCGTGAGCCTCGCCGTGCTCGGCTACGCGCCCTTCTCCATGTGGACGAGATACGCCTCGACCATGAGCAGGTTGCGCTCACCGGACTGCTTGATCACGCCCAGAAGCCGGTCCATCTTCACGACTTCCTCGAGCTGCTCGTCGATGAACCACTGGAGAAAACTCTGGCCGAGATAGTCGTTCTGCTTGACCGCGATGTCCATGAGCGCGGTGATCTGTTTCGTCACGTCCTCTTCCCAGGTCAGTGCGGCCTGCACAGCTTCCTCGGCCGAGGCAAACGTCATCTTCGGGGCGGCGATGGCGGGAATCTGCAGGCTCCCCTTCGTGTCGAGCACGTACTGCACGAACTTCATCGCGTGCTGCCGCTCTTCCTCGGCCTGCTTGAAGAACAGATCTGCGAGCAGCTTGAGCTGACGCTGGTTGAAATGCGCGGCGATGCTCACGTACTGCATGCTGGCGCCGAATTCATTGCCGATTTGTGCGTTGAACGCCTTCGCGAGTTCCTTGCTGATAAGCACGGTCATCTCCTTGTATGTCCATCGATTATAGCTGTTCGGCGCGATCGGGAACGGCTTCCGGGATCGCGGTCGTGAAACCCAGCGACGGCGGGATTCCGATCAACGGGCGTTCGCGCCCGATCGCGCGCCCGATGAGGGTCACCAGCTCGCGGTACGTGAACGTCTCGGGGCCAATCGCGTCCACGGTACCGCGGCGCCGAGGGGGTCGATTCTCGCACGGTTCTAGTTGAAAACGGGTCTGCCGGAATTCCGGTGATGTTGTCGAATTCCCGCGCCGCGCCGCAGCCGGCAGTCTCGTTTCGGCCGCAATTTTCCGCATCGTGCCGCGCCAGGGCCCACGCTCGCCGGCACCAACCGCTGGTTCGATCGCCCCGCCGACCGGTACCGCACCGTGATCGGCTGGGCGCTCGACCACCGCCCGTCGATCGTGGCGATTGCGGTCGCCGCGTTCGCCTCGACGTGCAGGACGCGCAGTTGAACGTGGCGCTCGCCAGGGCCAACCTCGCGCGCGCGGAGCGTGACTACCGCGTCGCCCGGGTCAACCTGGAGTGGGTCGCCGGCGGACGCTGAGGGCCTGAGCGCACCGGAGCGCTCCCGAGCACGGACGGCGGATCGCTGTCGGCGCCGCCGACGAGGCGATCACGGCCGGTGCGCGAATTCCGCGCTGATCACCGTGGCTCGCGGTTCCTCGAGCACCTCGACCACGTAGTAGTCGCCCGGCTCCGGCTGCTCGCGCGAAAACCGCTCCGCCGCGTCCAGCGCAAGGTCGAGCGAGGACAAGAGGCAGCACTCGTTGATCTCGAATTCGGCGGCGAGGCCATTGCAGGAGAGTGGCGAGCACTCGAGGCCCAGGACATCCGGCATGGACCGGTTCGCGCAATCGAAGCCGAGACTGCGGAATGTGGCCGGAATCGGCTCGGCATGTACGTCCGGCGGCAGCGTGAGCGGCAGGCGCTCCCCCGCGGTGAAGACCTCAGAGTGCAGGCGAAAGGCGAACAGCCGGTAGTCGCGCTCGCAGCCGGGTGGGATGAGCGCCAGCGCATCGGCCCGCCGATTGAACCATCCCATCTCGTTGTGGAGCCATCGCTCGATCCAGTTGGGGGGCCCGGGCGACATGCACTCGCTGACGCTGCAGATTTCGCGCACCGCCGGCACCTGGAGCCACTCCGGACTGGCGAGAATCCGCTTGGGAAAATACCCCGCGTCAATCATGAGGCAGCCTCGGATTCTGCCGGAGCTCCCTACCGGCCGGGCGGCGGTTTGAACAGCGCGCGAAACGCCATCAGTGCGGCGGGATGATAGATCGTGGAGTGCTGCTCACCCGGCATCCGCTCGTAGTGCCAGACCAGTCCCGGCAGCGGATGCGTCTCGAGCGCGCTCGCGAGCCGCCCGGCGGGCCCCACGATGCCGGGCTCGCTGCTGCTCGCGAAGTACAGCGTCTTGTTCTTCGCCTGGTGGCTCCGCAGCCACTCGTCCGCTCCGGTGACCAGGGACTCGCCGTTCCACCAGAGGCTGGGATCGAAGGCGATGTAGGTGTCGAATAAGTCCGGCTCCAGGAAGAGCGTCTCGACGACGAAGAGGCCCGCCAGCGATTCGCCGACGATCGCCCGCTCCCCGGTGACCCGGTACCGTGACTCGATCGCCGGCATCAACTCGGTGCGGATGAAGGCGCGAAAGGCCGCCGATCCGCCCACGTGCGGGGCGATCTTCCGATCCTCCTCGACGGACGTCGGGCCCGTCATGTCGCGCCGGCGCTCCGTATTCTCGATTCCCACGAGCAGGAACGGCCGCATCGTCCCATTGCCAACCGACACCTGCACCAGGCCGGCGACGTGCAGGAAATCCTCCGCCATGCCGCCGTCCGGCATGTAGAGCACAGGCACGGGCGTCCTGGGATCCTCGTCGTAGCCCGGTGGCCGGTACACGTTGATCCGGCGTGTTTCACCCAGGACTTTCGACGCGATCGTGAACGTGTCGCCGATGACGAGCGGCGCCGGCCGGCTGACGGAACCGGTGGCCGCCTGCGGCGAGGCGAACAGGATCTGCAGCAGCAGGCAGGCGAGCGGCGTCATGCGGCGACGTCCTCGCTGCGCTTCTTCAGGCCCGCGGCCTCGAGTGCGATGTACCGGTCGTTCAGACCGCGCGTGAGCCAGGCCAGCAGACCTCCCAGCGCGCCCTCGTAGATGACCGACAGGGTGACACGGGAGCCGGACTCAATCGGTGCTATCGCATGAATCCCGATCACGCGGAGGCCCGGGGCGCGGCTCACCCACGTGAATTGCCTGCCCTCCTCGATCTGCGTCACCTCCCAGATGGCCGTGGGCAGTTTCGGCTGGCGGACGCGCGCGCGGCTTCCACGAACGAACGGCCCCGAGTCGAGACGCTCGATGCCGAGGATGCTCGGCGTCCACTCGTGCCAGTGCTCGACGTCGCGCATGATCGGCCACACGCGGGCGGGCGGTGCGGCGATGTCGATCGTGGTCGAAAACTGACGGAGCATGACGTCACAGGTAGCGGTCGCGCACGACGCCGGCGTGATGCGCCACGTGCCCCGCGGTGATGAATGCCAGCGCCCGGACGGTGAACGGATTCCCGCTCGCCAATCCCCGGCGCGACCACGCCTCGCGTGGCAGGGTCTTGAAGAAGGCCAGCGACGCGGCTCGCACCGTGCGGAACTCGTCGATATGGCTGCGCCACGAGCGCTGGTCCGCGCCGGAACCCGCAACGGCGACGTCCTGATCGAAGCTCGGCAGCGGCGTCTCGAACCCGCGCGCGAACCAGAACGCGCGGAACGCGAAGAGCCGTTCCGTGTCGTTGACATGGCTGAGGACCTCGCGAATGCTCCACTTGCCGGGCTCGTAGCGATGCAGCGAGCGCTCGTCGGGAATCGACTCGAAAAATGCGAAGGCGTCCGACGCCTGCGATTCGAGCGTGCCGAGGATGTCGGAGCCCGTGACCTTGTCGATGTACGTGAAATAGGTACTCGGCAGCCTCGGAGCGGTCGGGAATCGTCAACATAGTCGTGATGAACCTCCTTCGGGGATCATGCCCCCTTCCTGCAGGCCGCCGGCAGTCCATGTCCGCGGCGGCCGCAACCGGGCCGACCGGCCGACGACAACTCGACGGATTCTACTCCCGCGGCCTGACCTTAGAACCCGACACGGAGCGCGAGAGCTCCTCTTAACGTCCATTTCGGATATCCGCCCGGATAAAGTGACCCGATATCGCTGCGGTACGTCGAGCCTCCGTACGAACCATGCGACACACCGGTATTGGCCGCACGAAACGACGGCACCAGCGCAAGATGCCGGCCTCCCAGGCGCACGTCACAGCCCAGCGCGGGACCGACCCTGGCGCCGAGGCGATGTTCCAGCCGGGGCTCCACCACGAGCGTCTGCTGCGGCGTTGAGGCGTATGCGTGCACTGCTCGCTCTGGGACCAGGCCTGGGGCGAAGTCAGCACCAGCCCGGCCACCGGTTCCAGGCGCACTGCCGCCGACAACGGAAAGGAAAACCGGAGGGCAACGGTCGCGAACCGGTCACGGCGCTCCTCGTTGAAGGTCGTGTTGTATCGGGACGGCTCGCGCGCCGTCATGATGCCGGTCCTGGACCATTCGGCCTCGATACTGAGGCGCCGTGCGAGCGCCACCCCGCCGCCCACGAGCCAGCCCGACGTCGTGCCTCCCGGGGCCGTGACATAGGTCTCGTGCACCTCGCCCGTGGGGCCGGCCTGATCCGTGAGCACGACTCCCGCCAGAAAGTACACCGAGCCCGGGCGCTCCTGTGCAAGCGTCGGCGGTCCGGAACCCATCAGTCCCAGCACGACGAGGGCTGCCCCGAGCGGCCGGACTCTGCGATCGACACAGAACATCAGCGCTCTCATCCGCACGTGGATCACGCCGATCGGGATACCGCCCGCGTCCGCGCCGGCTCAGGCCTGTTCGTTGCCCTAGTCATGGCGTTCCAGTTCCTCGTCGTCGCGGACGCGGAATGCGAATGCCGTACGGTCGTCGTGCCACGTTCCGGCACCAGGCGGTCCGTGCCCCTTCCCGGCCATCCGCAGCAGCCGGTCGCAGATCTCCTCGGGAGCCATGGACCGGCTCACCGCGGGGTCCTCCAGCGCGGCCCGAAACGACACCGGCGCGCCATCGAGCGCTTCGGTGATGCCATCGGTGACGAACACGCCGAGATCGTGCGGCAGCAGATCGACCGACCCGCGTTCGTAGCGGGGGTCGGGCAGCAATCCCAGCGGCGGCCCACCGCTCTCCAGCGCGAACCGGCCCACCCCGCGCAGGACGATGCCAGCCGGATGTCCGGCATTGACGTAGCTGATTCGCCGCGGCGAGCGATCCAGGCACGCGACGATGGCCGTGGCGTATGGCACGCCTCCGGTTTCCTCCCGGAGACCGTCCGACATCCGCGCGGCAATCACCTCGGGCGCGACGCTCGCCGTCGCATGGACGCGAAAGAGCGTCTTCAGCGAGGACTGGAGCAGGGCCGCCGGGATGCCCTTCCCCGACACGTCCCCGAGGATGAAGAGCACCGCGCCGTCGTCCCGCGTCACGAAGTCGTAGAAATCGCCGCCCACCTCGTACGCCGGGACCATGCGCGCGGCCCAGAGATAGCCGGGCGTTGCGCGCGGAATCGCGGGAAGGAGGCTGCGCTGGATCACGGCAGCCAGGCGGAGCTGTTCGTCGAGTGCAATCTGCGCCCGCTGCAGGTCCAGCAGGCGCGCCCGGGTCGCTCGGAGATTCAGCCAGAGATACGTCAGGGTGGTGACCGCGGCCGAGGCAACGACGTCGCTGATCCACTCCAGCTCGTGGTCAGTGGCATGCGCCGCCGCGATGATCACCGACTCGAGCCACGCGCCCGCCGCGAGCACGAGCAATCCGGCTCCGATAGCCACCGCCGTGAGTCGCCAGCCGCTCGTCAGCCAGGAGCGCGTTTGAGGGTCGCGAGCCGTCGCGACAGCGCGGCCGTCATCCATGTTCATCCCGTGAGTCCGCTGCTTGCCTTTCCGCCAGTGTCCCGCGCGCGATGGCCGGTGTCAATCGCCGGGCGCGGCGGCTACCGGATCCGGCCGCCGTCGATCGGCTCGATGGTGTTGGTGTCCCAGGTGAGTATGCCGCGCTCAACGTAAATCGGCCGGATGTATCGCGCCAGGCGCCGGCGGTTGGAGGCGAACCAGGCCGCTCCAGCCAGGCACGCGACAGCCCCGATCAGGATCGTGCGCTGGGTGCCGATGCGATCCGCGAGCACGCCCGCCAGGAGGCTCCCCAGCGGCTGCGTCCCCAGGACCGCCATCGCGTAGAACGCCATCACGCGCCCGCGCAGGTTGTCGTCGACGACGGTCTGGAGAATCGTGTTCACCGAGGCCGATTGCAACATCATCCCGGCACCCACGAGCGGCAGCACCGCTACCGACAGCAACAGCGAGTGTGACAGCGAAAACGCGATCAGCCCGGCACCGAGCATCACCGTCGCCGCGACGATGACTTTGCCGAGACCGAGAACGGAGTGTCGAGCCGCAAGGTAGACCGTGCCGGCGAGCGCCCCCAGGCCCGAGGCGGCCATGAGGATGCCGAGCGTGTGCGGCCCGCCGTTCAGCACGTTCACGGCGATCGCCGGCATCAGCACCACGTAGGGCATGCCCATGACGCTGACGATCGCGACCTGCAGCAGCAGTGCGCGCACCGGCGGGAACGACCCGACATAGCGAAGGCCGGCGCGCAGCTCGTCGAGCAGGTGCGTTTCCCTGGCGGGCCGGGCCGGGCGGACGAACCGCATCGCCATCAGCGACAGGATGACCGCGATATACGAGATCGCGTCCAGCAGGAAGCACCAGGCTTCCCCGACCGCGGCGATCAGGATGCCCGCGATGGTGGGACCGATGATGCGCGACGCGTTGAACATCGCCGAGTTCAGCGCGATCGCGTTCGGGAGGTCCGCGGGCGCGTCCACCATCTCGACCACGAACGCCTGGCGGGCCGGCGTGTCGAAGGCGTTGACGAGCCCCTGGAAGAGCTGCAACAGCACGATGTGGGTCACCGTGATGCGGCCGCTCATCGCCAGCGCCGCGAGCGCGCCGGACTGCAGCGCCGACAGCACCTGGGTGATGAGGAGAATCCGCCGGCGATCCCAGCGGTCCCCGATCACCCCCCCGAATGGCGCCAGGACGAGGAGCGGAATCTGCCCGGCAAACGCGACCACGCCGAGCAGGAACTCGGAGCCGGTCAGCCGGAAGACCAGCCACCCCGTCGCCACGCGCGTGATCCACGTCCCGACGAGCGAGAGCGACTGTCCGCCGAAGAACAGCCGATAGTTGCGATGCGAGAGCGCCCGGACGAGCCGGCGCGGAGAGAGCGGCGTGGGCACGGTTCCCCGAATCGTACCGCACTCCGCGAAAGTTGGCGCGACCCGCCAATCGCCAATCGCCAATCGCCAATCGACAATCCGTCAATCGGCAATCGGCAATCGGCACTCCGTCACTCGGCAGTCTGCAATCTGCAGTCTGCAATCCGCTGAGGCGCTCAGATGCGCTGAAAGTTCCTTTCCACCTCGCGCCGCGTGATGCGCAGCACAACCGGACGGCCGTGCGGACAGACGCTCGAGTACGCCGTGCGCCTCAGCTCCTCCAGGATGTACCGCATCTTCTCCATCGTGAGCGGGTAGTTCGCCTTGACGGCCGCGTGGCATGCCATCGTCGCGGCGATTCGGCGGAGCGCGTCTTCCGCGCGCGAGCCTGTGTCGAGCCCTTCGAGATTGCCGGCCAGCGCGCGGACGGTGGCTTCGCACTCCGCCGGGTCGAGCAGCGCCGGAACCGCGGAGAGCCGGAGGCTGTCGCCGCCGAACTCCTCGACCTCGAGGCCGAACCTGTCGAGTGTGTCGGTGTGCTGTGCCAGCGCCTGACGCTCGGCGGCCGACATCTCGACCAGCATCGGCGTCAGGAGCCGCTGGCTCTCGAGGCGACCCACCGTGAGCTTCTCCATGACCTGTTCGAAGAGCACGCGCTCGTGGGCGACGTGCTGGTCGATGATGGCAATTCCCTCGTCGTCGATCGCGATGATGAACGTGTCGCGGAACTGGCCCAGCGGGATCATGGGGCGGATGTCGGCGCCCGGCGCCCGGAGCTCGGCGCCCGGCGCTCGGGGTCGGGGCCCGGCGCGCCGATGTCGCCGCCCGCCGGCGGCGCGCTCACGAAGTCACGCCACGCCTGGCTCGTCTCGGGAGTCCACCGATTGCCGACCGTCGCGCCCGACATCACCCCGGGAATCGTCATCGGCCTCGGCTCATCCGGGCGCGGCGCGAACGGCGTGAACTGCAGCTCCGGTGCCCTGCCCTGCCCCAGCGCGTCGCCCAGGCCGCGCCGCAGCACTTCGTGCACGAGCGACTGCTCGAGGAACCGCACTTCGGCTTTGGTCGGGTGCACGTTGACGTCCACCCGATCGGGCGGGATGTCGATGAACAGGTGCACTTCGGGGCTGCGCTCCTTGATCGTCGCGACGCTGTAGGCCTCGGTGATCGCATGCGCGATCGTGCGGTCCTTGACGATGCGCCGGTTGACGAAGACGTTCTGGTTGCCGCGCACCGGCCCCTGGTCGCCGAGCGCCGCGATGTAGCCGTGGATCGTCAGGCCACCCGCCTCCTTGCGGATTTCAATCAGGTCGGGCCGATCGCCGAACATCTGGAAGAACCGCTCCCCGAGGCTGCGCGACGGCGGGCACTCGAGAAGCCTGCGCGGGCCGCTCATCAGCGTGAACCCGATCTCGGGATACCCGAGCGCGAGCTGCGTCAGCAGCTTCGAGATCTGCGTCGTCTCGGCGGTGTCGGACTTGAGGAACTTCCGGCGGGCCGGCAGGTTGTAGAAGAGGTCCGCGACCTCGATGCAGGTGCCTTCGGGGGCGCCCACCTCGCGCTCCGAGGAAACCGCGCCGCCGTTGACGCGAATCTCGGTCCCGGTCGCGCTTCCGCGCGCACGCGTCCGCAGCGTGAAGTGAGACACGGAGGCGATGCTCGGGAGCGCCTCTCCGCGGAATCCCAGCGTGCGGATTGCGCCGAGATCCTCCGGAGTCGAGATCTTGCTCGTGGCGTGCCGCTCGATCGCCAGACGCGCGTCGTCCGGCTCCATGCCCTCCCCGTCGTCTTCGACGCGGATCAGCTTCTTGCCGCCGAACTCGACCGCGACGGCAATCCGCCTGGCGCCGGCGTCGAGCGCGTTCTCGATGAGTTCCTTGACGACCGAGGCGGGGCGTTCAACCACCTCACCGGCGGCAATCTGGTTCGCGAGGTGCGGCGGGAGTCGGTGGATGCGGGCCATTCGATTGCAGATTGCAGATTGCAGACTGAAGATTGCCGGACTGCCGATTGCCGATTGCCGATTGGTGATTGCCGATTGGTGATTGCCGATTGGTGATTGCCGATTGGTGATTGTTACAGGAACGTGGCAATGTCCTCCAGCGGTTTCCTGCCGATCGCCGGGACGGTCGCGTTGGCGGACGGGTAGCCGACGACCAGCAGGAGGAACGGACGCTCGCGGGCGGGCCGGGCGAGGATGGTGTTCAGGAATCCCATCGGGCTCGGGGTGTGTGTCAGCGAGGCGAGGCCGGCGTGGTGGACGGCGGCGATCAGGAGACCGGTCGCGATGCCGACCGACTCCTGGGCATAGTAGTGCTTGACCTTCCGGCCGTCCGGCAGTTCGCCGTACGACTCGGCAAAAATGGCGATCAGGTACGGCGCCGTCTCGAGAAACGGCTTGTGCTCGTCTGTGCCGAGCGGGGCGAGGGCATCGAGCCACTCCGGCGGGGCCTTGTGCCGGTAGAACTCGTGCTCCTCCTTCTCCGCCTCGATCCGGATCCGGCGCTTGATCGCGGGATCGGAGACGACCACGAAGTGCCACGGCTGCATGTTCGCGCCGCTCGGCGCCGAGCCGGCCGCGCGAACGCACGCGTCGATGATCGCGCGCGGCACGGGACGGTTCGAAAAGTCGCGCACCGTCCGCCTCCGCTTGATCTCGTCGTAAAAGGCGGCCGCCCGGCGGGTCATTTCGTCGACCGGGTATTCGGTGTAGCCGGGCAGCGGTATGAACTCGGGGTGTTTCGTCATCGACTCGTCCAGCAATCCTACAACGAGGAATGCCGTTCGGCACGCGCGGCGATACCCGGCCTTCGCGGCGCGCCCGAAGCCGAGTTCAGCGGCGCTTCCTGACCGGAGGGGTGATCTGCGGCTCGCGCAGGCGATAGCCGCTCGGAACGGTGAACGCGTCCGCGGCGCCGCTCTTGTCCTTCGGCTTCGGGGACACGAGCGACCATCCGCCCCGGATCGTCGTGGAATTGCAATACGTCTTCACGCACCGCACGTCGTTGAGGCAGCCGAGGATCACCTGGCAGGCCTCCACCTCCGTCTGCTTCGCGGCGGGCGTCACCTTCTCGGTGCACGCACCGGCATACTGCGGATTGGCGAACGTGCAGGAAACCGGCCCCGGGGCCTTGCGTTCGCGCTGGCCCGGCCCGGCCTCATCCGCCACGAGCCGCGGCGACGCCAGCCCCAGCACCGCACACGCGAATACCGCGAGCGACGCGCTCTTCATCAGCGTACCTCCGCCTTTCGGAAAAGGCAGACGAGCGGCCTAGCCTAGCAGGACGGCTGAAAAAACCATCCTGATGGTAAACGGCAAATGGAAAATGAAAGAACACGGTTCTTTTTCCATTTACCTTTTCCCATATTCCATCAGGCCGGCATTTTTCAGCGGCCTGCTCAGATCCAGTCCCGGCGCCGGAAGTACCAGAGCATGCCGCCCGACATCGACAGCATGATGCCCATCACCCACCAGAACTGCGCATCCGGTCCGCCGGGCAGGTGCGGTAGCGGCACGTTCATGCCGTACATGCCCGTAATGAACGTCAGCGGCATGAACAGCGTCGCGATGATCGTGAGGACCTTCATCACCGCATTCAACTGGTTCGACACGGCCGAGAGGTGCGCGTCGAGGATGCTCGTGACGCGATCCTGGAAGAACATCGACTCGTCCGCCAGCCGCACGAGATGATCGTGCACGTCGCGAAAGCGATAGGCGAGCGCTTCGGTGATGAACGGAAACTCCCGGCGGGCAAGCCGTCCGACGGCATCGCGCTGCGGCAGCACGATCTGGCGCAGCGACGCGACGTCGCGCTTGAACTCGAGGATGTTCCGCACGAGCCGCGCATTCGGCCGTTCGAACACGTCGTCTTCCAGCGTATCGAGCCGGTGCGACAGCTCCTCCACCTCCGGAAGGTAGTTGTCCACCATGGTGTCGACGATTCTGTAGAGCAGGTCGCCGGGACCTTCACCGAGCACACGCTCGTTGCGGCGGCACAGGTCTTCGACCCTGCCGATCGACCGCGAGATCCCCGAATGAATGGTGACGAGATAGTTCGGGCCGAGAAAGAAGTCGACGTCGCGCGTCTTGAAGCAGTGCTCGCTGGCCTTGAAGTCGATGCCGTGCAGGATGAGATAGAGGTAGGTCCCGTAGGATTCGATTTTCGGGTGGTGCATCTCGCTGAGCGCGTCCTCCACCGCCAGTTCATGGAAGTGAAAGACGTCGGTCAGGATCTTCGCCTCGTCTGGCGTGGGCTGGTCGAGATTCACCCAGATCCAGATGTCGCTGTCGGGCTTCAGCCATGCCGCCTCCACCCGATCGACCATGCTGGTCGCGCCGTTCTCGTGCTTGTAGACGGTGATCACGCGTGTGCACCACGGCCCGCCGCTGGAGCCATCGCGCTGATTCTACTGTAAACGGACAGTGCCAACGCCGCGTACCGGATCCCCCACGCCGGCCGGACCCAGACGGGCACGACCACCGCGGCGTGAACCAGCCCGAAGAGCGCCACGCCCGAAAGACCGGTAGCGGATGACTGACGCACCGGGTGGCGCTACGGCTGATCGTCGAGCGTGAAACCGATCTTTACCGTGACCTGCCAGTGAGCGACCTGCCCGTCGTCGATGTGCCCGCGCGTTTCCACGATCTCGAACCATCGCATGTTGTGCACGGTCTTGCCGGCCCTGGCGATCGCGGCCCGCACCGCATCGTCCGTGCCCGTCGTGGACGAGCCGACCAGTTCGATGAACTTGTAGATATGGCTCACGTAGTCCTCCGTAGCGCCGCATTGCCGCGGCAGATTTCCTTCGATGATCGCGGTGTGGGATGGAATGCCCTCGCACCTGCCACAGCGCCCGCTGACACCAATGCTGGAGCCGGGTTGGCGACCGGGTCTCGAGCGCCTACGCTATCAGAAATAACTCAGCCATGCATCGCTCCGGCGCTGCTTCACACGCGCGAACCGGGCACAGAGCGGATAGAGGAACGGTGTGATTGTCTTCGCCACTGGGGCTCTCCCGGCTATGTTGCCTGGGCTGGTGCGATCGCGAGCACGCGCAGCGGACTGCCGCTGCCCCTGACTATCTTGAGCGGCGCCGCGATGACGATCGCGCCGACGGGCGGAAGCTGGTCGAGATTCGTCAGGCTCGCGAGACCGAACTTGCCTGAGCCGTGCATGGTCGCATGGTTGGGAAATGGAGGGTTGAACGTGCCGGCCTGCCCCGCGTCCGTCCCGACCGTCTCGACGCCGACGCCGAGGATGTCCCGCTCCCGCGCCAGCAACTCGGATGCGGTCTGGTGGAATCCGGGAGTGTGCGGTCCATCGGCGGCGACGTTCAGAAAGGCGTCCGGGTCCGAACGCCGGCTCCAGCCCGTCCGCAGCAGCACCCAGGCGCCCGCCGGGATCTTCCCGTGCGCCGCCTCCCACGCGAGAATGTGCGACGGCATCAGCAGGAAGTCCAAATTCCGTGCGACCTCGGCGGTCACGTCAATCACGCACGCAGGTCCCACGAATCGGCGCACCGGAATCGTGTCGCACGCGTTGTCCGCCAGATCCCGTCCGGTGATCCAGTGGACCGGCGCGTCGAAGTGCGTCCCGGTGTGCTCTCCCATCCGGATGGTGTTCCAGTACCAGCCCGGTCCCTTCTCGTCGTACTGCGAGATGACGTCGAGCGACACGCCAGGCGACGAGGCGAAAACCGGCGGGAGGCCTATCACCGGCGTTGCGGGTCCGAGCGGCTGCGTCAGGTCCACGATCTTCAACGTTCCGGCGCCAAGCTCGGCGACCAACTGGTTCAGGACGGACATGACGACCCCTCCGAGGCGCGGCCCTCGACAGGCCGGGCGAATTGGTAGCTGTTTTCCAGCAGCGACAGGTCGGTTCGTGTAGCGATGGTCTCGGGCGGCGCGGACACGAACCGGACGCCGGCGTCGGTGAATCCGCGTGAGACCATGCTGGCGCGGTGCGTGGAGACGGGCACGGGAACTAATATAAGCCGGGATCCGCGTCCGGGCCGTCGGCTTCTTTCGCAGCGGCCGAACGCGGCGGCCCGTCGGGCCTGTCGGCTGACGCCTCCGGGGATCCGGCGAACTCGCCAAAGATAAACAATGCGGCGCCCAGCATGATCGCGACGTCGGCAACGTTGAACACGCCCGTGCGGACGGACCCGATACCGACGTTGAGGAAATCGACCACGGTCCCGTTGACGAGGCGGTCGATCCAGTTCGACGCGCCGCCTGCCACGAACAGCGAGAGCCCGAGCGCGGGCCATCCGGACAGTCGGCGCCGAAAGGCCAGCACGATGAGCCCGAGCAGCGTCAGCCCGGTCGCGACGGTAAAAATCGCCACGCGCGCACCGGGCGGCAGGCTGGCACCAAGGCTCAGGAATCCGCCGGCATTTTCCGCGTAGCCCAGCCGGACCGTGTCCGCCAGGAACGAACGGCCCGGCACGCCGGCGAGCGTCGTCGTCGCGACGTGTTTGGTCAGGCGATCGCATCCGATGGTCGCGAGCACCGCGACCAGCAGCATGAGCCAGCCGGCCCGAACGATCGCGTGAGTCATCGCATAATGCAGCCGCATCCGCCCTCCTGACTCACTCGACTGACCCACGTCATTTCCGACTAGAGGATCCTGCGGCAACCCGGGCGGCAGCGGCACGGGATCGCCGCGATGCCTTCCGTGTTGTAGTCGTAGGTCAGCTCCTCGCTCCTGCGGATGTCGCGCGAGGCCAGGATCCAGATCGTGTGGCCGACGATATCGACGTAGCAATTGGGGTGGCAGGCGTGATTGATGTAGCGCGCGATGTTCCCGCCGACGCCTGCGTCCCGCGCCCAGCGCGTGTTGATGTTGAAGAGCCAGATGCGGTGACGCGGCAGGTACCGGGCTTCCCGGCGCCAAGCCTCGACCTGCGAAATCAGCTCCCCCTTGTACTCGACGATGCGCGTGTCTTCCGTGATGGCCTGAGCCGTATAGACGCCCCAGCCGGCGATGCGCGAGCGGCGGCGAACGATGCGGGGACGATCGGTCACCGGCGTATTTGACCACATCCGCGTGCGCCGGCGCCCGGGCGGGCTTCAGGCAGCTATGACACGACTTTCATCGCTGGAGCCAGGCCCAGTGACTGAAGCACGACCGTCACCACGATCAGGCCAATGACCGCTGCCGCCACGACCGCCCAGATCCGCATCAGTGACGCGCGGCTGGCCGCGGCGCCGAGCACCGCGCCCGCCATGCCCAACTCGATCGTCTGGCCGAACCACCATCCGGCCAGCAGGGGAACCGACGCGGTGCTGATGGAGTAGAGCCCGACGGTCAGCGCGCCCCACACCACTGCGCCGGCACCGGCTCCATGTCGAAAGCCAGCGATCGCCCCTCGCACATCGAGCCGTCGAAGGAACCAGGTACAAGGCCAGCGTGAGGCCCAGGAATGCCAGGTAGCCAAACGGAATGCGCCTGAAGGCCTCCTGCGGAGCCAGGAGAAACGGGCTCGGCACGATGTAAACACGCGCGAGCAGCCCAGCGTGGAGGAACAGGTCGAAGCCCACGGACAGCACCCAGGCCGCCGCGACGGACGATGTCATCCGCATGTCTTAGTCTAGGCCTTTCGCGATCGCCGTCCTGCTGTGGACGGCGCGGCTCGCCGGGCACCCGGCTCCCTTCAGCTACATGGATCTGCGGCTGCAGCCATAGGCCGCGTCGCCCGCCATCAGGAAGAACAGCACGTCGGCATCGGTGGCATCCAGTTCCAGGGCCCTGGTTTAGTGATGATCTCGTCGGTCAGGCCGTCGCTGAAGAACTCGTTCTCCGGGCCTCATCCACTCGGTCGATTCGTCCCGCAGTGCCAGCAGTGCGTGAATTGGGGTTCGAGGCGTTCCCCGCAACGGGCACAAAACCACGTCACCGGTTCGCTGTCTCCGATTGCTTCACGGCCATAACCTGACAGAACCACCCGCGCTGCCGGCGCATCGCTTTCGTCCACCCACACTGATGGAAGCGTGTCCGGCGTCATCGGGGCCGCGCCCCGCGCGCCGAACAGGCTCTCGCCCTGCACCTCGGCGGAAATGCCGTTCGCTTCCAGCAGACCTCTGACGAGATGTGCTTCAGTGGGATGCTGAGCGACGAAGATCTGTTTCACATCGCTACTCCCCACCCACACTGTCGTCGGTATTCTGAAGGCGTCGAACAGATCGAGCGACGAACTTGAAGCTCTCCTGATCGACACGGACGTACTGCACGCCTACTGACTCGCCAGGCGCCAGTGTTCTGAATCCGCTGGCGTGGATGTGAGAAAAGTGGCACCAGATGTCCCACGGGGCCGTCTTCTCCGTCGTGATGGCCCCGTATCCCTTCTCCTCGCGCCACCATTTGACGGTGCCGACCGATTCGTCCTCGGTCCCGATGGGATCGTCGGGCAACGCTGCCGACTCGCGAACGATTTTGTCCGGTCGCTTCCCCGTACTCATTTTCTCCTAACGTTCGCGGTCTCCTGACGTTCGCGCATCACCAGCGGCGCTTCACGCTCCCACGAGCGCCGGCACCATACGACAGCAGCCGGCACGCGCCGCTCGTCGGCTGCAGCGGCAGTCAGGCGTCGCCGCTCGATTCGACAAGGGCGACGACCTGGGACACGTCGCTCGTTGTCAGCACGTTCCTGCTAACCAGAAGCCGAACGACTCCAGCGAGCCGGTGTGAGCCTGACGCCCCGCGGCTCACCAGCGCGGCGCCCCGATTCTACATGACGTCCCTGCGGCGGCCACATCCGCTGCAGCGGCATGTTGGCCGGTTCGGTAGAACACCCGTGACTCGGCAAGGCCGCGGGAAACCGTTGTGGATGTCGGGGCTAAGGTCACTCTTGCCTGACGACATCCACCGAGATTTCCACCGCCGGAATCGCTCCTCTGTTCTCGAGCCAGTGTGTGGTGTTCCTATCCTCGGGCCAGCCCACTCCCGGCCCATAGTCCGTAGCGACTCCATTTCGATGGTCGGTGATCGTTCCTTGCAGTATGTAGACGGTGCCTGGTCTGTCTTTATGGTCGTGAATCGGGCCGAAGACGCCTCCGGGTTCGATGGTCACCATACGCATTCGAAGTTGGCGGCCTGTCATGCCCTCGATCTCAGGGCCAAGGTCAACCGTTGCGAGTAACTTCACCGCAACACCTTTTGTCTCAGGCGCCACCCGTTCGTTGCTCATCGTGCTCTCCTTTCTGTACTTCCAGGGCCGACCGGCCAGAGCCGAGGACTGCCGACAAGACCGCCGCCACGCTCAACACGCCGGCAGCTGGCACGTAGGCGCCCCCTATGGAGAAACCGCTGACGAACGTGACAACAGCAAACAGGAGTGCCAGACCACCGAGTCCCGTTCGGACGCCCCGCCACGCCGCCCAAGTCGCGAGAATCGCGATGACGACTGGAAGAATCAACGGAAGAGCGCCGAAAGGCGAAATCTCTGAGAAGGCGAGATGACTAACCACCTGCCGGCCGGGCTGTCCCGGCCCGCCAGTGATGCCGGAGTAACGCACCGGCGTGAACCAGATCATGAAACCCACAACCACGCACCAGACCGTACTGCCCCCAGCGAGGATGGGAGCGACCCAAGCCCTTCGTTGCATAGAAGAACCTTTCCGGAACGCACAACGCCCTATCGCTCACTTGCCCACCTTGGGAACAACGCCGTCCAGAAGATCACAACCGCCGCAATGCCGGCAACCCCTGCCACTCTTGCATTCATCAGTCATCGCCTCGATCACGTCTGCATAACGATCCGCGCGTCAGCGCCGCCACTTCACGGTCGCACCGACCGGCGGCCGCTGCATGTTAGCCAGCTGTCGTCATTTTGGACGAGTTATTGACGGCTGGCGTAGTACTCGTTCGTCTCGTCTCGCGCGCGGACGAACGCGGCCCCCATCTGACGCTCTTCAATCATGGCCGCCAGCTGTCTCACCGACTGACGACCCCACGTATCACTGCTGTTGACCTGAACAGCCGTGTCATCCACAAGTAACTCGACTCTGAGACGGTCGGCCGCGGTCGGGGCAAGGAGCAGGAGACCGGCAAAGGCGTATAGGCGTGCGACGGGCGACGCAGCGTCGGCCACGGCCCCAAAGCGCTCGGCGGCGTCTGGCTGCTCGACGAGAACGTTGAAGGCTTGTACCTGTCGCTTCGGTGGCATTCCTCCGAATGAGAACACTCGAGTCCGTCGCAACACCGCCTCCGCGTCCGAAAGTGGCAGCGGGGTCGGAAATCGACCGAAGGCGTAGTCACCTCTTCCGGGAGGAGCGGGCACGGGCCGCTCACTCAGGCCGGGCGGGGGTGGCGGTGGAAGTGGCTCGCTTGTAGAGCACGCCGCGAGGAGAAGCCCTCCCACGAAGACGACGGCAAGCCCTCGGACACAACTGCATCGCATCATCTTGTCTGGCTAACGCATTGCCGCTCAGCCGCGAGCGCGAATCGCCTACTCGGTCCGGACCGAGTTGAATCTCGGCACAGCCTTGGCGCCGCTCGTCGGCTGCAGCGGCAGTTAGACAGCGCCCGGAGCTGTCGTCATTCACTTCGGCCACGACGTCCGCGCCGCCGACCACTCCTGCTTGTCCCGTAAGCGCGCGCGGATCACGGCCGTCTTCGACCCCTCCGGACAGCGTCTTACGAGGTCGCGCCGCCCGATGATCCGCCCCTGGTTTGCGACGTACCAATCGATGTTATTCACCATTGGCAACAGGCCCACGACCGCTGCTCCCGGGCCGTAAGTGCCGTCGAAGATATCCTGACCAAACAGCTCGCCAACGATCCGTACGGCGCCGTCGTCCTCGACAACGCAGCCGGCCGCAACACTGTCGAAGGACTCCGACGATCGGTTCACGAGAACGGACTTGCCGTCGATCATTGAATGATGGTGTTTTAGGAGGGGTGATGTGATGTGGGTGATGCTGTGTGGTTGATGATTGGTTATGTTGTGGGTGTGGGGTGATGATGTGTTGTGGGGTATTGGTGTGTGTTTTTTTGATAGGTGGGTTGATTAGATGGTGGTGGTAGATGGTGGGGTGTGTTTGGTTGTTCACGAAGCGCTTGGATGTGTGGTATAGGTGTGCGAGCATTGATGTGAGATGTGTGCATGCGTTAGTTTGGTTGAAGTGGATTACGGTTGGTGTGAGGATTTTGAGGTTACTGTGTTGGTGTTGGTGTTTGTATTAGGGGAAGAATATTTGATTGATTGTTTGTTTGTTTTTGATTGATTTGAAGTGGTTGGGGAATTGGGGTTAGGATTTTAGGTTTTTGAATTGGGTTTTTGATAATGGGTTGTTGTTGGATATGTATGGTTGTTTGTGTGTTTTGATTACTTGAGATTGGTTAGCAGTAAGGTGATGGTTTTATTGCGTATGCGTGTTTTGTTTGGTATGTAGTGTGAGTTGGTTGGTTTGTATGTTGTATTTCGCGTATGTTCGGTGATGAGTGCTTGGTGAGTGTGGTGCTTTGTGGGGTGTTATTATTTAGTTGATGATGTATTGATTGTAGATGTTGAGGATGATGTACATATAGAGGTATGTTTATTTGACTGGGTTGAGGAGTTTGTTGATGTTTTATCTTTATATTTCGTTTGGTTGTGTGGTTAAGAGTTTTGTGGTGGTGTATGAGTGTTGTTGTATTTGATGCGTTGCTTTTTGATTCGTTGGTGGTGTTTAACAGTTGTTATATTGTGTGTGTTGAGTAGAGATATGTGTTTTTGTTGAGTAGTGTGTATGGATTTGTGTTGGTGTTTGATTCATATAGTGTGTTTTGTTGAGTGTCTTGAGTATTTTCTGGTGCTTGACGGGATTGAGTGTTTGTGGTGGGGTGTGTTGCGTGGTGGGTGTTTGTATTGTTTGTTGTTGTTGATATATTGTTGGTGTGTGTTACGTTTAACGTGTCGCATGTGGTTGTTATTTTGAGTGTCTCGCTTGTTGTCTTTACGGTTGTTATTTATTGTTTTTGTCGCTTGGTAGTGTTTTCAGGGTATTTTTTAGTATCTTGGTAACTTTTTTTTGGAACGTGATGATTGTCTTTGTTTGTTTTAAGTGGTGTGTGAGTTGATGTTTTTAGTTTGTGAGTGTGTTTTTGTTTTGCTTCAGGTTTTTCACGTGTGTATCGCTTGATGTTGTTTTTTGATTTTGTTTCTTCGGGTTTAAGTTGTGCTTGCGTTGTTGTTGTTAAGTCATTAGATGTGAGGAGTAGAGTTTTTTTTTTTGTAACATCGCATTGAGCTCGTTTGTGTGTGTGTATGTATTTGTGTGTCGCAGTATGTTTAGTTTGTATTTGTTGGTGAAGCAATGTTTGGTGTGTTGTGTTGTTATTTCGTTGTTTGTTTTTAGTTTGTTTGTTGTGTGTTTGTTTGTTTTGAGATTTTTTGTTATGTGTTGTTTTGTTTTGTTTGTTGTTTTTTTGTTTTGTTTTTTTTATGGTTGATTTTTTTTTTTATTATTTTGTGAATTGTTTTTATTAATTTTTTTGTATTTTTTAGTTATGTTATATTAATTTTAGAAGTGGGAAAAAGAGTACCTGGCAACGAAAGGTGCGTTCGGCAAATCTACCCAGTCCGCCGGAATCCGCTCGAGCGTAGCGCCGCCGATCGCTCTGACGTGCCGGGGCTGAGCGCACGCACTGAATGCCACAGCAAGCCCGCACATCAGGCAGGTCCGTCGAAGGAGAGCGTTTGGGCCACCGCTGGACGACTGCCTCATGGTTCGCTCTATGCCGCGCTGTCTGACGATTCCGTATGCGCGGCAGGCGGCAGATGTCGGCCGGTCAACCGCCCACAATACCGATCGCCATCTCGACGCGCCGGCGGCCAACGTCGACAATCCACGACCTTGGCTGAGGCGCTTCGGCGGGGTCATACGCAAGGCCGAACCCGGGAAGCTCAGCTCCCGGAAGGACGCCCTGACGCGTGCGCCATTCGAAGCCACATACGCCGCCGCCTGCTTCGCAGCGAACGTCGTGCCGCCTCCAACCGGCGCCGGGGTTGAGACGCGAAACGCCTCAGGACGCAGCCGCTCCGAGAAGAGGACCACGACCCGTGTCGCTGGACACTCCGGCCCGGTTGACCGATTTTGGAGAGTGAACCTGACGTCATTGACGCGAGAGAACGTTACCGCCAATCTCGAACCAAGCGTCACATCCCGTTGGCGATGATGTCCCCGCCAATTCCGGTGAAGTCGCCGTGCGACTCAGCGCACAGGCCGCGACTGCAACCATCAAGAGGATCGGCCAACGAGAGGGCTCCACGCTCGCAAGCATCGTCACTCCAGAAATCGGGCTAACGTTTGCCGCTCACCCACGGCTGTTCAGCGAAGTCTCCACGGCCGACGGGTGCTGCGCCTTGTTGGGCCGCCTGTTGTTCTCAGCCCAGCTCGAGGACAGTCGCGTCGTTCTGCTCGCCGAATCGGATGATGTCCGCGTGATGGCGCCGCAACAGATGAGCGACATCGTCGGTGGTGCAGTTGCCCAGCTAAATCCAAACACACTTCGGTGACACCGGATCCGAATGCGCTCTTTCGCGTCTTGTCTGATCGGATTCCGCCGCCTACTTCTTCGCTGCAATCTCCGCCAACAACCTTACGACTTCATCCAATTCCCGTGACGACTTCCGGCTGTTGTTGTAGATGACTCCGACGCAGCTCCACAAGCCCAAGAGCGCGACGCTTGCCCAGATCTCAAACATGATGATGCCTCCCGTGTGGATTTCAAGGACCGCGATGGCCGCGCGCCTCAGTCCACGGGCCGGGCCAGTTGCGTTTTCGTCCGGCTAACGTTTGCCGCTCAGCCGCGAGCGGCGAACTCGACGCTCACTTTGCCGGGATCAGCACGCCGCTCGTCGGCTGCAGCGGCTGGCTAGGCGGCTGATCACTTCAAATTTCGGAGGTAGGCCGCAACTGCCGAGAAGCAGTCGGTCTTTGAACCTGCCTCCACCCGCACGACGACAGCACCCTTGACCAGTCGATCACTCACCCCGTGAGTCGCGCGCGGGATCCCCGCCGGCGTCGTTGTCGCCAGCGCCGCATCGCTGAATCTGATTGCGGATACCTCGACCCCTGCGGATGGTTCGACCACCCCATCTTCCGCAAACACGGGCCGGCGGTATGCCGCCCGGTACCCCTCAACGACATCCGCAACCCACCGCTGCTCCCATGCCGCCACTTCTCTCGCGCTCAGCGGTGGCGCATCGGGGACTCGCGGTACGCCATCGATGCGATTCCGTAGCTCGCGAAGGAGTCGGCGGTCTGCACCAATCCAGGGATTGCTCGAAAAGTGGTAGGACGAACCAGCATTCACGGTGATGACCGTCTGGCCACCCCGCAAGGTCGGCGGCGGCGAAACGGTCGGCGGCGCCGGCGGAACGTTCGACGTCAATTGGCAACCGCTCGGCAAGTTCTTTTCAGGAACCGTGAGTAAGGCCAGCGTAACATCGGTCTGCCACGAGCTACGGGCCGCCCATCCTGGCGACAGCACAACCAGAAACAGGCTGACCCGGAGCTGGTTTCCGCGAAATCGCTTCAAGTGCATCGTCATCGGCTCGACTCGCTGTATCTCCGAGTGCGTCCCGTCATCCGACTTCGGAATCAACGGCACCTGCCAGCAAGGGCTGTTTGCTTGTTTCCACAACGACACTCCGTTCTCATGCCACCTGTCATTTGAGTCTTACACCAAAGTCGTCGGCGTCACGGAGTTTGGCAATCAGCGACAGAAGCTGCTGACGATCTGCAAGCATTGCGGAAAACATCATGAGAAAGCCGGCCATGGTCAGGCCGTAGGCAATACCGCGGACGTCGGGTTGGGGGCTTCCGACGAGCGATGCCACTGCGGCGATACCCCCGCCGACACAACCCAGAATCCCTGGAATCCAGCTCCGCCATGTCGGTTGCTGCCGTAGGCCGGCGCTTCGTAGGATTTTCTGCTCCCGCAACGTTAAACTCATCATGAATCCCCTGGCTAACGATCGCGGCTCACCCGCAGCGGCCCCTCACGGCGCATTCTACCTGTCTCGGCGCCCCTCGGCCGCTGCCGGGTGCAGCCGCTTGTTAGGCTGCCGCGGTGCAACGCTGGCCCCATGACGATCAAGGCTCGGGTGCGTGGCGGGCGTCTGGTTGTTGACGAACCGAGCAACCTGCCCGAGGGCACCGAACTGGAGCTGCTGCCCCTAGATCCGGGCGACTGGCTCGACGATGCCGATCGCGCGGCTTTACACGCGGCCCTCGCGCAATCGCAGGCAGACGTCGATGCCGGCCGGCTCGTGGATGCCGCCGACGTTCTCAAACGGCTGCGATCAAGTTGACGCCCCGTCGCGTCCGGTTCACCAAGACGGCGACCAGCCACGTCGACCGCGAACGGGCCTGGTGGCTCGAGAACCGAGATCACTCGGCGCTCTTCGCCAGCGAACTCGAAAAGGCCGTGGAGATTTTGGCCCTCCTGCCCGGAGTTGGGACACCTTACGCGCACTCCGGGGTGCCAGACCTCCGCCGTCTTTACATCCGGAAGCTGGGCTGCCACCCGTATTACAGACGACGTCATCATTCGAGCCGTGTGGGGCGCTCGTCGGGAGCGCGGACCGACGTTCTGAGTTGTCGTTCGTCGTCGTGTCTCGTCCGGCAACCGTTGCCGGCTCACCCGCGGCCGCGCCTTCGACAGCGCCGCGGCCGTCGGGTGCAGCCGCTTGTTAGACAGCGGGCCCGGATGGGTACAGTACCCGGGTGACTTTCACGATCGAGCTTGACCGCGAAGACGACGGTCGGTGGCTGGCCGAAGTGGCCGCTCTCCCGGGCGTGATGTGCTACGGCGCCGACCGCGACGAGGCGGTCGCCAGAGTGCAAGCGCTGGCCCTGCGTGTGCTCGCCGAGCGCCTGGAGCACCGGGAAGCGCCCGCCGAATTCCTGAACGTCACATTCCGGGCGGCGTGAGCAACTGGCCGGCTGCGAAAGCACGTCGTGTCCTCGCCGCCCTGCTCCGCATCGGCTGGCACCTGAAACGCCAGTCGGGTTCCCACCGCACGCTCGAGCGATCCGGCTGGCCAGATTTCGTGTTCGCCTTCCATGATGACGAAGAAGTCGGCCCTCGCATGCTTGCTCGAATCGCGAAACGAACCGGACTGAGGCCTGACGACGTCTGACGCTCCGCCTCGTCCTCAGCGGTCAACAGCGCGGACAGGCTTCGAAGCTCCAGCACGTGTGCTCGTTTCATCAGCTTCATCGGCTTGTTCGGCGGGCCCGGGTCCCATTTATGGGCCGAACGCTGCGCTGTTCTTGAAGGAGCAGCCCTGTCTTGGCCGCTGAAGCCGCACGCCAGCGTCCTGCCGCGGGTCGCTACCGTGTGACCACCCGAGCGTCTGCGCCCTCACAGGCTTGGAAGTCAAGTCGAGCGACCGGGCTCGGGCAGCGAAAATCATGTAGAGCACCAGCGTGGCGCAACCGACCGCCGTCGCGACCCGGTTAGCGGCGAACCAGCCGGCCGCAAAGCAGCCCAGCGTGACCACGCAGAGCGTCAGCGCGAGAACTCGGGTTTTGGTCGCCATGCTCACCTCCGCTGTCTAACGTCCTGCCGCTCAGCCGCGGGCGTCACGGCCCATGATGGCAGAACACGCGCCCGTCGGCTGCAGCGCATGTTAGACCTCAGTTCGAGGCGACTGCCATTCGTCAATCACTGTTGCGGATCGCCGCCGCATCGATGATGGCCGCCGAAATGAAACGCCCTGGCCAAAGCAAGGCGTGGAGAAATATGAGGAAGCGGTTGACGTCATCCGAGAACCGAAAGGGGTGATCGATCAAGCCCCCGAGCAACCCAACGTTCGAGTAGTTCGGTGTCGGGCGCACAAAGTACGCCACGATCAGATATCCGACAGAGACTCCAATTCCGGCTACAAAGGTTTCTGTGGAGGAGGTCCACCGCCAGAGAAGCACGAGCCACCCGCCCAAGAGGGTCACGGCGATGACAGCCCGAAGCGCTGGCGCGTTTCCCGCTCGATCAGGGGGCCGAACCTCAAGGCCCCCAACCGGGCCGGAGTTATGGCGTTCTCCGAGGAATTCGAATAAGCCCATGGTTACCCCTGAGGTCTAACGTCCGCGGTTCAGCTGCGGCGCGCTCAGCATGCCGCGCGCCGTCGGCTGCAACCGCTGGCTCTAGACCGCAGTCGCTCTGTCAGTTTGCCCCTTGTAGCTGGAGCCAGCGGCCGTTGTACCAGTACCAGACGATGGAGGCCTTCTCCACGAATATGTCGTTGATTCCGTCGTGGTCGAGCGGCGGAAGCTCGCGGCCGCCATACGCCGCAAAGTGTTCTCGAATGTACGCTGGAGTCGCGACGCCCAGAGCGCGCGAGAACCCGACCGCGCGGCCGTCCACGCGCTGAAGATAGCCGTCGTCGGGTTGAAGTGCCAGTTCTGCCACCTGGATGGCGTCTCCCGAACGGAAGACCAGTATTTTCGATGCCTGTCCGGTCGAGCACAACACGGCAATGTCGGTGTCGCTCGCTACCGTGAATCGGCCACGCACGACGTTGTGAGGACGCTTGTTGAACCAGGACTGGGGAATCGTGCAGTTGCGTTGGTCGAGATACTGCCGAATCTCTGGCGACAGTTCGAGGAACCTGTCCGGCGCCAGCCGTACGATGGCAGCGCTCGGATCCTGATCATGCCCGCGAACGACCCCGCCGTTCACGGCGACGACGACGGCGCCGACCACAGTCAGCCGCGTCCAATCCATACGTTTGTTTCTGTCGGTCTAACGATGCCGAATCAGCCGCGCGCCGCCAAGCGACTCGCGGCGCGTCGGCTGCATTCGGAGGTTAGACGTCACGACGCCTGAACACGGCTTGCAGCCGGCAGCGGGCGGTGGCATCCTGAGCCGCTGCGGCTGAAGCCTGGCCGTTAGAGGCAGACAGGATCGACGGAATCGAATGGTTCAACTGGTTGGTCCCGGAGGCGCCGGCAAGACCACGATCGGCGCAGCGCTAGCGGAGCGGCTTGGCGCGCGATTCGCAGATCTGGACGCGGAGTTCGGCACCCGACACGGCAACATCTCGGCGTATCTCGACACGCATGGCTATGAGGCCTATGCGGAACAGAACGTGGGTCTCTACCTGGATCTGGTTGGTGGCCTGGTCCGGCCTGATATCGTGGCGCTGTCGTCGGGATTCCTGACCTACCCGGATGGCATCCATCCCGACTGTCTCGCCTTGCGCCAGCGGGTCGCGTCGAGTCCGTCGACGTTCGTGTTGTTTCCATCGGCGGATGTCGAGACGTGCGTGAACGAGATCGTTCGTCGGCAACTGCGGCGTCCGTTCGCGCGCTCGGCTGAGCGCGAGGAAGAAGCGATTCGCGAACGCTTCTCCATCTACTTCGGGCTGGCCGCTTGCAAGGTGCAAACGATGCAGCCGATCGAGGCCGTTGTGGCGGAGCTGGTTGCAGCACTGGCTGCCCAACAAGCCGCTGCACCTGACGGCACCGGGACCCGCTCTCGCGCGCCCCTCGCGCTCGGTGTATCGTGAGTCGCGCGTGCCGCAGGTGAGCGGCAGGCGTTGGGCGCACGGGAATCAGCGGCGTGTCTTCCAGTACCCAGGGCGGCGCTTGAGGTGGGCGACCGCGACAATCACGATCTCGCGGGGCCGGAGGCGATAGACGATTTGGTATGGGAACCGCGCAACCAGCATGCGGCGCGTCTGCCGGTCAGCTGAGCTGACTGATCCAGTCTCTGGGCGAGCTTCGATGAGTTGCAATGTACTGGCGACCGCGTCGAAGAACTCACCGCCAAGGCCGGCACGGCGTGCCTCGTACCACTGCACGGCTTCGCTGAGTTCCTCGGAGGCGGGTTCGCTGGTCTGGAGGATTCGAATCGCCGGCCGAGAATGTCTTTCTCGATCCGGCGCTTCAGGTCGTCCCAGGCTCAAGTCGTACCGTCCCGGCCTCAATGGCAGCCACCCGCCGTTCAATCTCGACTGCCCAGGCCGCTTCGGCATCCGGCTCCGCGGGCCCATCCAGACTCGCCATTAGTTCGGCAGCGAGTTCGGCCCGCGAATCGACATCCAGCCGAAGCGCGTCGGCAAGAACGGTCTTGGAGGCGTCGGTCATGGCCGAGATCTTACGCCGATCTTCGCCGCCCAACAAGCGCTTGCAGCCGGCGGGCGCGAGGAGCATGATCGCCCGCGGCTGAGCGGCAAGCCGTTCGGCAGCTTGGGGGGAGGACCCGACATGCAGGTCGCAGCGTGGTGTTGGACTCTCGTCATGTGGCTCTCCGCCAGCGTTGCCGGCCAGGGGCCGCCGCCGCCTCGCCGACTTCCACCTCCAGGTGGAACCGCGAGCGCGAGCGCGACCCAGCCGGCATCTTCGGTCGCAGTCGTAACCTGGGTCACTCGGGTACGGTCACGACGGGGTGCACGCACTCGAACTGCTCGTGGTCTGGAGGGGCCAACCTGGATGGTTCACGCGTGGTGGCCCGCGATCCTCCTCTGGCGGTGGAAGCGGGAGTTCCTTTCATGCGACGAGTCGCTTCGGCGACGTGGAGCTACAGCTCGGCCTCGAGTCGGCAGCGCATACGGCGGAGATTCAAGGCAAGCATGTTGATCTCGGAGACAGCAACGTCGGTACTCGTCGACAGTGTAGATAGTGCCGATCGTGTGAGAGTCGTTGCCAAGCTTCACGTCGATCCAGAAGTCGATCTGCTCAACGATGGCCGTCCGGACATCGATGCCATTCTCAGAAATCAGCGGACGTTGTTTCGTTTCTGCAGTGCGATGTGCAGATGCCGGGCGGCACGGGCTCGGCCTTCATGTGGCCAACCTGCGCCCGGGTGCTCCGCAAAGAACTCCAAGCTCGGTCCGGACCGCGTCGCTGATTCGTCGCTCGCGGCTGAGCGGCAAGCCGTATGCCGACGAAGCCGGGGCGGCCTTGCTTGTCTTGAAATACGCCATTGGCGTATGGGACTCCCACATGCGCTTCGTCGAGACGCCGGTGTTCACGGCCGCGCTCGAGCGGCATGTCGACGACGAACAGTACCGTCGGCTTAAGATCGCGCTGATGTTGCGCCCGAACAGGGGCCCGTCATTCGAGGTTCCGGTGGCCTTCGAAAAATGCGAAGGGCGAAAGGCGGGTGCCGGACAACGGGGCGGCTTGCGGGTCATTTACTACTGCCGTCCGTGGGTTACCGGCGGGCTGACCGAGAGCGCGATCGAAGCCCTGCGGGGCAGCGAATTCTGGCCCGCTCTGCTGTGTGGCTCGCCCGTACCGGTGCACACAACCACTACCGTGAATTCGAGCTCCCGCATACTTGCGGATAGCATGCGGTCTAACAAGTGTTTGCAGCCGTCGGCGTCCTACGCGACAATGAGGCCGCCGCTGCTGAAACGCGATCGTTAGTCAGACAGAAGCAACCTTGGTTCCAATGATTGCCCATTCCTCAGCCACGAATTCTCGCGAAGAAGGAGCGCTCCTAGTGACCAAAGTTACGCCGTTTCTGATGTTCAACGATCAACTCGAGGCAGCGATAGAGTTCTACACCGCCACCTTCCCGGACTCTGAAGTTCGGAACGTCGCACGCACCGGCAAGGATGGGCCGATCAGTTCTGCGGAATTCGTTGTTGGCGGTCAAGTCTTCATGGGCTACAACGGAGGTCCGTACTTTGCGTTCTCCGAGGGATTCTCGCTTTACGTTGATTGCGAGGATCAGGCCGAAGTCGACGAGTATTGGGGCAAGCTGGTAAAAGCTGGGGCGAGGCCGTCGCAGTGTGGCTGGATCAAGGACCCGTTCGGACTGTCGTGGCAGATTGTGCCGAAACGGTTCATGCAACTCATCCGCGACACGGACCCCCGGAAGGTGAAGGCGGTGATGGAGGCCATGATGACGATGGTCAAACTCGACGTGGCGGCCTTGAGCGAGCCTATGATGAGGCGTAGCAGCGCCGATCGACACGGGCCGGAGTGCCGTCTAACATCGCATGCAACAGACGGCGCTTGTCGACTCGTTAAGCGCCGCTGATGATGCGTGATCGTTAGACGTTCAATTTGGCAAGATCGCCTCACGCTGCAACAACGGTAGCAAGGCGACTGGGGAGGACAAGACACTTGGCAAACATTCTGATTACGGGCACCAGTAGCGGCATAGGCTTCGCGACGGCGCTGGCATTCGGCCGAGCGGGCCACAAGGTCGCAGCGACGATGCGCGACCCCGCCAAGGCACCCGCACTTGCGAAGGCTGCTGGCGACGAACACTTGGCGATTGCTGTCTACATGATGGATGTCGATGACGACCGGTCCGTCACAGACGCCGTCGGCCGCATCGCGCAGGAGATGGGACCAATCGACGTGCTCGTCAACAACGCGGGCATCGAGCGGATGGGTTCTGTCGAGGAGCTTCCGCTCGCGGATTTCCGTTCCGTCATGGAAACCAACTATTTCGGGACGATTCGCTGCATTCAGGCCGTGCTGCCAGCCATGCGACGACGTCGAAGCGGTTGCATCATCAACGTGGCATCCATCGGCGGACAAATCGCCATGTCACCGCAGGGGGCCTACGCGGCGTCCAAATTCGCCGTGGAGGCGCTCAGCGAATGCCTGGCCCAGGAGGCCAAGCCGTTCAACATCCGTGTTGCGATTGTCGAGCCAGGCATCGTCGACACGCCGATGGCCCAGCGCATCAGCGGCCCGCAAGGCGCCTCCCACTATCCGCATCAGAATCGCATGGCCGCGTTCTACGTCAGCGTGTTGAAGAGCCCAGCGTTGCCGTCTCTGGTGGCGGACAGAGTCCTTGAGATCGCCATCAGTGGCACCTGGCAGCTCCGACATCCAGTGGGGCCGGATGCCGTGCCATTTCTCACCTGGCGCAAGGCGATGACCGACGAGGAGTGGGTGGCTTGGGGATCGCTCGACGACGATGCTTGGTACGCCCGAGTCAAGGCAGAGTTCGGGATCGATGCCCGTCCGCAGGCTTGACTATCCTCCATCAGCGTGGTATCGGAGAAGGCCCAGAAGCTGCGACGTCTCGGCGCGGCTGCCGAGGCGGCCAACTCTCACGCACATATTCGTAACGCCCGCATAGAACCCGTGCGCGCCCCAGCCGTTGCCGGCGCGAGCAGGCGCTTGAACGTCCGCATGTATCCGCGGCACCGCCGCCCACATCGCGCCTGGACCGCGCTCGGCCAGTAGAGCCTCCAGGTGGCGCGCCGCCGCCGCCGCGCCGGCCTCGACGCCCGCGCGCCTGACGACGGCCTCCGGCTTGGAGGAGAACCAGGTGGAACCCTCTGCAAATTGAACAAAGTCGATCACGAGCGCCAGCGGGCAGCGCCAGGCGAGGAAGCACGAATCCTCGCGTGTTTCGCCCGGCGCAAATCCTGCGTCTGGCTGGATGCCAAACGCACCGTTACCCTCTGGCCGCGCCGAGACGTGACGCCACGTGTAGGAATGGATCGCATCGCCGCTGCGGTTGGCAACCTCGACGCGCAACGACGTGGAAATACGGGACCCCACAGAGACGTACGAGTAGGTACCTCGGCCGACGCTGCACCAGCGGGCAGTTCTCCTGCTCAATCACTTCCGGGACACGACGCAGCCAATTCCGCCAGACAAACACTCGGCGACGTGGCTCCGGTGCCCGCTTCACAAGAACCACGCGTGCGGAGTAGGGCATACTACCTCGGCAACATGACGCGCCCAACGTTTCCGGCTCACCCGCGGCCGCTCATCGACAGGCGTGCGGCCGGGTGTTAGGCGGATTGCCACCTGTAACGGTATAGGTTACACTGCTTGCAGTGGCGATCAAGGGATTTCGACACAAAGGCTTGGAATGCTTCTTCAGCACGGGCACCAAGGCCGGAATCCAAGCGAAACACGCCGACCGCCTGCGCCTCATCTTGGGCCGGCTGAACGTCGCCAGCGGCCCGGGAGACATGAATCTGCCGGGTCTGGGCCTGCACGAACTTAAGGGCGCACGAGCCGGAACGTGGGCCGTGAAAGTCAGTGGCAACTGGCGCGTCACATTTGTGGTGGCTGACAAAGACATCGATCGCGTCGACTACGAGGACTACCACTGAAGGGCACCCATGAAAATGCATAACCCCCCGCATCCGGGCGAAGTGCTGCGCGATCTGTGCCTCACACCGCTGGGGCTGACGGTAACCGATGCGGCGCGAGCGCTCGGCGTGAGCCGGAAGACGTTGTCGAGCATCGTGAACGGGCGATCCGGCATCAGCGCCGACATGGCCGTTCGTCTGTCCATCGCCTTTGCGACCACACCGGAGAGTTGGCTGAACCAGCAGCTGCAGTACGACCTCTGGCAGGCCGAACGGAATCGCAAGAAGATGCGCGTCAAGCGACTCTCAGCTGCCTGATTGTCGTCGCTTCAATTCCGCCTAACGCTCCGGTTCAGCGGCGGGCCGCGCAGCGGACCGTCCGCTGCAACCGGTTGTTATGCACCCTGCCTCTTCCGGTATCTGTGACACGATGTGCAGCATCATGGAAGGCGATTCAGCGGTGATCTGTCGCCAACTAACCACTTGTGCCCGAAAGGATCGATGAAGCCCCCTTGGCGGTGAGGTCCCCAAGGCATCTCGTGGTTCCGGATGCGGTTTGCGCTGCCCTGCGCGCCCGCCTCGATAGCGCGGGCAATGAACGCGTCGGGATCATCCGAGAACACTTCGATCCTGACCGACGGTAGACCGAGCTTCGCTGGCGTCTCCCATCCATTGTTCTCTGGCTCCCCAAGGAAGATCGGGGCCCCGTCAATCTCCATTCCCACCACGGAGCCGAGATTCCATAGCTCAGTCGCACCCATCGCTCCCTTGTACCACGCGAGGGCCGCCTGAGCATCCTCGACGGCAAGCATCACCGAGATCAATGAGTTAGTCACGATCGACTCCCGTCGGGTGTTCTTGTATCGACGTCACCGAGGTCGAGTGCGCATAACTGCTATTGAAGTAGACGACCAAGCTCCGCCCTCTGGCCTACACGCCCGGTCGGCTAGGGCCCGCCGGTCGATCTCTAACGCTGCGAACAGATTAGCACGCAGCTCGACCACGGGCGACTCTCATTAGGCTGCGGGGCGCGTTAGGCTGACCAAGGTACGGAGGTCCCTCCGCGGGCCGCACATCGGCAAATCGCTGAAACAACTGGCTGGCGTCAGCCCGCCGATGCGGCGGGTCCGACGATCGCCGCGTGGCTCCGTCAGTGTGCCGTTCGGTCACAGCCGATCCGCCGGGCTCCTCACCCCCATCGGCCCCTTGTCGAGCACGTGCGTGTAGATCATCTCGCACTGCTCGCGGGGCCCCACCCCCGCTCGCGCGTGCTCCAGCGCTTCGCGCTCTCGCACGGGCCGCAGGCGCTGTCGTGCTGACGTCCGCGTGCCCGAGCAGTTCCTGCACCGTGCGGATGTCGTAGCCGTCTTCCAGAAGGTGGGTCGCGAACGAATGCCGAAACGTGTGGCAGCTCGCACGCTTGGCAATCCCCGCGGCGCGCACCGCCGCAGTGATGGCGCGCTGGATGGCCGACTCGTGCACGTGGAAGCGCGACGCCGACCCGTACGCCGGATCGCGGCAGATGCGGGCCGCCGGAAACACGAACATCAGTGCGCCCGGCATCTGTCGGCCAACCGCATCCCTACTCGGCGCGGGAGCGGCAGGGTACGAGCAACGAGCACTTTCCCGGCCTGCGGAGGCCGGACGCGGACAGCCAGCGCCGCCGCCACGTAACCGAGCCGTCGCGTGTGGGGACCGCTGAAGCTGCGGGCGTGGAGTTGAAGCTCGGGGCGCGGAGCTGAAGCTCCGCGCTCCGTACGAAGAAAGGGCCCACCGAACCAGAGGCTGGGTGGGCCCTGCCGATCACCGGCGACGAACCTACTTACCGCCCTTCGCGATCGCCGCCTGCGCAGCGGCCAGCCGCGCGACCGGCACGCGGTACGGCGAGCAGCTCACGTAGTCGAGCCCCACCTGCTCGAAGAAGTGGATGGACGCCGGGTCGCCGCCGTGCTCGCCGCAGATCCCGAGCTTGAGGTTGGACCGCGTGGCCCGTCCCTTCGTCACCGCGATCTCGACGAGCTGCCCGACGCCGGTCGCGTCGATCGTCGCGAACGGATTCCTCTTCACGATCTCCAGATCCTGGTAGTGAGGCAGGAACGAGCCCGAGTCGTCGCGCGACATGCCGAGGGCGGTCTGCGTCAGGTCGTTGGTGCCGAAGCTGAAGAACTCGGCCGACTGCGCGATCTCGTCGGCCGTCAGCGCGCCGCGCGGGATCTCGATCATCGTCCCGACCAGGTAGTTCAGCTTGACCTTCCGCTCCGCCTGCACCTCGCGCGCCGCCTGGTGCACGACCTCGATCTGGAGGTCGAGCTCCTTCTTGAACCCGACGAGCGGAATCATGATCTCGGGCCGCACCTTGATCCCCTCTTTCTGCACCTGCGCAGCGGCCTCGAACACCGCGCGCGCCTGCATCGCCGAGATCTCCGGATACCCGATCCCCAGGCGGCAGCCGCGGAAGCCGAGCATCGGGTTGAACTCGTGCAGCTGCTCGACGCGCTGGTGGATGCGCGCGGCCGGCACGCCAATCTTGTTCGCCAGCTCCTCCTGCTGCTCCTTCGTGTGCGGCAGGAACTCGTGCAGCGGCGGATCGAGGAACCGGATCGTTGCCGGGTAGCCCTTCAGCGCCCGGAAGATGCCCGCGAAGTCCTCGCGCTGGTACGGCAGCAGTTTGGCCAGCGCCGCCTTCCGTTCCTCGACCGACTCGGCGAGGATCATCTCGCGCATCGCGTCGATGCGATCCCCCTCGAAGAACATGTGCTCGGTGCGCGTGAGGCCGATCCCGACCGCGCCGAACGCGACCGCGTTCGACGCCTGGTCCGGCGTATCCGCATTGGTCCGCACGCTCATGCGGCTCGCCTGCGAGCACCACTTCATCAGCTGCGAGAAGTGCTTGAACTTCTCGGTCTTCTTCGCCGCCTTGTCGCCGTGGATGAGGCCGGCGACGATCTCCGACGGCGCCGTCTTCACCTGTCCCGCGAAGACCTTGCCGACCGTGCCGTCGATCGACATCCAGTCGCCTTCCTTGAACGTCTGGCCGCTCGCCTTCACCGTGCGCGCGTTGTAGTCGATTTCGAGCGCTCCGGCGCCGGCGACGCAGACCTTCCCCATCTGGCGGGCGACGAGCGCGGCGTGCGACGACACCCCGCCGCGGGCCGTCAGAATGCCCTCGGCCGCGATCATCCCGCGCAGGTCCTCCGGCGAGGTCTCGAGACGGACGAGCAGCACCTTGTCTCCCTTGTCCGCCGCCGCCACCGCGCGGTCCGCGTTGAGATAGAATCCTCCCGGACGCCGCGCCCGGTCCGGCGGGGAGACCCGTCGCAACCACTTTCACCTTCGCGACGTCCGTCGCGTCGAACACCGGCGCCAGGAGCTGCTCGAGCTGGTCGGCGGGATTGCGCATCACCGCCGTCTTCCAGTCGATCAGCTTCTCCTTCACCATGTCCACCGAGAACTTCAGCGCCGCCATCGCGGTGCGCTTGCCGTTGCGCGTCTGCAGCATGTAGACGACGCCGTCCTCGATCGTGAACTCGAAGTCCTGCACGTCCTTGAAGTGCTTCTCGAGCGTCTGGCGGATGCGCTCCAGCTCGTGGTACGCCTTCGGCATCTCCCGCTTCAGCTGCGCCACCGGCTCCGGCGTGCGCACGCCCGCGACAACGTCCTCCCCTTGCGCGTTGATCAGGAACTCGCCGTAGAACTCCTTGAGGCCGTTCGCCGGGTTGCGCGTGAAAGCCACGCCCGATCCGGACCGATCCCCCGTGTTGCCATAGACCATCGCCTGCACGTTGACCGCCGTGCCCCATTCCGCCGGGATGTTGTACTTGCGGCGGTAAACGATCGCGCGATCGTTCATCCACGACCCGAACACGGCGCCGACGGCCCCCATCAACTGGTCCCACGGCGAATCCGGGAACTGCTTGCCGGCGCGCACCTTCACCAGCGCCTTGAAGCGGGCGACCAGCTCCCTGAGATCGTCAACGGTCAGCCTGGTATCCTCGACGTCCTGGTGATACCGCTCGTGCTTGATCGCGTGAATCACCATCTCGAACGGGTCGTCATCCTCGTCCGGTCTCTTCTGGACGCCGAGGACGACGTCCCCGTACATCTGCACGAACCGGCGGTAGCAGTCCCACGCGAAGCGCGGGTTGCCGGTCCTGGCGGCCAGCGCCTCGACGGTCTGGTCGTTCAGGCCGAGATTCAGGATCGTGTCCATCATCCCGGGCATCGAGTCGCGGGCGCCCGAGCGCACGGACACGAGCAGCGGGTTGTTCAGGTCGCCGAATTTCTTGCCGGTCTGCTGCTCGATCGAGACGACGCCCGCTTCCATCTGCGCGCGGAGCGCCGGCGGATACGTCCGCTTGTTGGCGTAGTAGTACGTGCAGACCTCGGTGGTGATGGTGAAGCCGGGAGGCACCGGCAATCCGATGCGGCACATCTCTCCGAGGTTCGCGCCCTTGCCGCCGAGCAGCGGCTTCATCGAGCCGTTGCCGTCGGTCTTGCGGCCAAAGAGATAGACGTACTTGCCCTTCGCGCTGTCGGGGCTCGGCGCTCGGCGTTCGGCGCTCGGCGCTCGGCGTTTGGCGCCCGGGCTGCGACGGGACGCGCTCGGCTTCGTCTTCGCGCTGGTCTTTCTTGCGAGCTTCTTCGCCATATGAAAACTACTCCGTTTGAGGAATGATCTCCGAGATATCCGCCAGATGAAGGATGAGATCCCGCAAATCGGCCATCAGTGCCAGGCGCGCGGTCCTGAGCCGCGCGTCGTCGGCCATCACGAATACTTCGGTAAAGAATCGATCGACGGCGGCGCGCAGGCCGGCAATCTCCGTGAAGGCGGTCCGGTAGTCGCTGCGGCCGACCGCGGATTCGATGTTCGGGCGACGGGCGTCGAGTTCGTCCAGGAGCGCACGCTCGGCCGGTTCGACGAGCGCCTCGCGATCCACGCGCGTGGGCGCCGACAGTTCCTTCGCCTGCCCTGAGCTTGTCGAATGGGCGATGTTCTTCACGCGCTTGAACAGGATCGCGAGCGCCTGGAAATCATCGGACGCGCGCATCCCCTGAAGCGCCTCCGCCATGCGCCGTGCCCGCAGCGGACTCACGTCAGACGACGGCGTGGCGCCGCGGACGATCGGACCGGCAAAGCCCCGATGCTCGAGGATGAAGCGCACGCGGTCGAGGACGAAGGCCTGCGCCGCGGCCAGCGCGCCGGCGGCCAGCGGTGCATCCAGCGTCTCGGCCGCCCGATCGACGAGGCCGCCAATCGCGATCTCGCGATCGACGCCGGCCAGCTCCGGCAGATCCATCAGCACGCGAACGGCTCCCTGGACCTGCCGGCGGAGTCCGAACGGATCGCGCGATCCGGTGGCCTTCTCGCCGGCGCTCGTGAGCGAGACGAACGTGTCGATCTTGTCGGCCAGCGACACCGCCGCCCACGTGACCGCCGCGGCGCCGAGCTGCTCGCGCGACGGCGGCGCGTCCGCCTCGACGCCGATCGGCAGGTACTGGTAGTAGATGGCCTTCCAGACCTGCTCCGGCAGCCCCTCTTCCCGCGCGTAGATGCCGCCCATGATTCCCTGGAGCTCGGGGAACTCGAAGACCATGTCGGTCGTGAGGTCCGTCTTCGCCAGCTTCGCAGCCTGCGCGGCTGATGCCGCTTCGGCGGGCCGGCCGAACGGCTCGGTCGCGATCCACTCGGCCAGGCGCGAGATCCGTTCGGCTTTGTCCCGGTAGCTCCCCAGCTTCTTGTGGAACTGCACCGTGTGCAGCCGGTCGAGGCGCGACTCGAGGGTCGCCTGCCGATCGGCGTCCCAGAAGAACATCGCGTCGCGCAGCCTTGCCGTCACCACCCGCTCCGCGTTCTTCGCGATGACCCGTTCATCTGGCGGCTGCGTGTTGACGACGGCCAGGAAGGCGTCCTTGAGCTCTCCGCTGTCGGTCACGACCGGAAAGTAGTGCTGATGGTGCACGAGCGTCGTGGTGAGCACCTCGTGCGGCAGCGACAGGAACGTCCGGTCGTAGTATCCCGCGACCACCCCCGGATACTCGACCAGATCGGCGACCTCCTCGATGAGCGCCGCGTGCTCCATCAAGTGGACGCGGCCGCCCAGCCGGCGCGCGTGGAGCTCGAGGTCGCGGCCGATGCGATCGCGGCGTTCGGCATGATCGAGCACGACGAAGTGCTCGGCCAGCCGCGCCCGGTACTCGTCGAAAGAGCGGACCTTGATCGATCGGCCGGCACGTCCGGTCGTCGCGAGGAACCGGTGGCCGTAAGTCAGGGCGCCGGACTCGACGTCCTGCACCTGCGGGCTCGACGCGCCGGGCGTCCGGCCGATCGAGAACGGCACGACGCGGCCGCCGTACAGGAACAGCAGCCAGCGGATCGGGCGCCCGAACAGCAGCTCGCCACGGCCATCCTCGATCAGGGCGTCCCAGTGCATCATCTTTGGAAACGCGAGATCGCGCAGCACGCCGCCAACGAGCGCCGGGAGCGTTTCGACGGTGCTCCTGCCGCGCTGGTGGCGGTGATAGGCGAGGTATTCCCCCTTGGGCGTCGTGATGCGCGCGAGCTGGTCGAAGGGCACGCCCTGCTTCTTCGCGAATCCAAGCGCGGCCGGCGACGGCTGCCCGTCCTTTCCGATCGCCGCCGACACCGGCGGACCCGAAATCGTCTCCTCCAGATCGTCCTGCCGCTCGGCGATCCTGGCGATGCGCGCGGTGAGCCGGCGCGGCGTGCTGAAGGTCTCGACCGGCGCCAGCGGCGAAATGCGCAGCTCGCGCAGGCGGGCGGTAACGCGCTCGCCAAGCTGCACCGTCAACCCGGGGAGCCAGGATGCGGGAAGCTCTTCGACGCCGATTTCCAGAAGAAGCTCTCTATCCATGCCGCTCTCTGCTCTCCGCGGGCCGCTCTCCGCTCGCCGCTGTCCGCTGTCCGCTCTCCGCTGTCCGCTGTCCGCTCTCGGCGATACGGTCTTCGATCCCTGCCCACTTCTTCGCGATCGCCACCGCCATCGTCCGCACGCGCAGGATGTAGGCCATCCGCTCGGTGACGCCGATGCCGCCGCTCGCGTCGAGCAGGTTGAACATGTGCGAGCACTTGAGGCAGTAGTCGAGCGCCGGCAGCACGAGCCCGCTGCGCAGCAGGGTCTGCGACATCAGCGAGTACTTGTCGAACAGATCGCGGTGGAGCGCGTGCAGTTCAGCCCTCGGCATCGCGATCTGCCCGAACGCGTACTTCGATTGTTCGACTTCGTCGCGGTGCCGCACCTCGCGGTACTTCACACCCGGCGCCCAGTCCAGGTCGAAGACGTTGTCCACGTCCTGGAGCGCCATCGCGAAACGCTCGAGGCCGTAGGTCAGCTCCACCGAGATCGGCGCGAGGTCCACGCCCCCTGCCTGCTGGAAGTAGGTGAACTGGGTGATCTCCTGCCCGTCGAAGAGCACCTGCCAGCCGATCCCCCAGGCGCCCAGCGTGGGCGACTCCCAGTTGTCCTCCTCGAAGCGCACGTCGTGGGCGCGCAGGTCGATGCCGCACGCCTCGAGGCTCTGGAGGTACAACTGCTGGACCTCGTCGGGCGCCGGCTTGAGGATCACCTGGAACTGGTGGTGCTTGAACAGCCGGTTGGGGTTCTCTCCAAAGCGGCCGTCGGCGGGCCGTCGTGACGGCTGCACGTAGGCGACGTTCCAGTGATCGGGACCGAGGACCCGCAGGAACGTCTCGGGGTGCATGGTGCCGGCTCCCATCTCGATGTCGAGCGGCTGCTGAATGAGGCACCCGTGCGACGACCAGAACTCGGAGAGCTTGAAGATGAGCTGCTGCAGTGTGACCATTGAGCGACGGGCGGCTGCCTCGAAGCCGCCCCAACACGTTTTACCGGGTGTGTCGCATCTCGCGCAGGACCCGGGCGGACTTCAGTTCCTTGTCGAGGTGCAGGTTCAACAGGCGGCGGTGCACCGTTTCGAGTTCCCTCGCCGCCTGCGCGTCCAGCGTCAATCCATCGAGGCGTTCGGGCGGCGTCTGGCCCGCGGCCCGCAGAAACCTCAGCGCATCGACGCTCACCCTGGTGCCGCCCGCCGCCGACGCGCACCCGCGGCAGACCAGCAGATCGTCTTTCGGCGGCATGACGGCGCCGTCGGTGAAGGGCTCGCCGCAGCCGGGGCACGCCGTGAGCGTCGGATACACGCCCTGCAGCCGCAGGATCCAGTATTCGACATAGCGCGCGAGCCGCTCGACCGGCGCACCGGCCGCGATCGCCTCGGTGATCGAACACCCCAGCCGGAACAGCCGCTCGTCCACCTGCGCTTCAGGCGCCCATTCGTCGATCAACTCGGCGAAATAGCCCACATGCCCAAGCGCCTCGGCCGCCTCTGCCGATACTCCCATCGCCGCCAGCGGCGAGCGCGTCGTCTCGACGTAGTTGATCCGGACGAGGTCGCGCAGCTCGCGCTCGTAGTACGCCACGCCGGCCCGCGTCATCGGTTCGAGCGCGCCCGTGAATCGCGACTTCGCGCGGCGCGCACCTTTCGCCACGCCGCGCTTCTTCCCGCGATCGCGCGTCAGGAACACCACGATGCGGTCCGCCTCACCCAGCTTGTAGGTGCGCAGGATCAGCGCCTCCGAGGTGTAGACCGGCATTTTACCCCGCCTGGTGCAGGAACCTCAGGAATATGGTCGCAAGTCCCAGGAACGAGAAGAAGCCGAACACGTCGGTGAGCGTCGTGATGAACACCGACGACGCGAGCGCCGGGTCCACCTTCATCGCCCGCAGCCCCAGCGGGATGAGCGTGCCGGCCGTCGCCGCTACGAACATGTTGATCACCATCGCCATCGCCAGGATGCCGCCGAGCATCGAGTCGCCGCGTGAAGATCCACACGACGAGGCCGCCGACCACGCCGCAGGCGACGCCGTTGCCGAGCCCGACCGCCGCTTCCTTGAACAGCGCCTTGCGCGAGTTGCTCCAGGTCAGCTCGCCGAGCGCGATGCCGCGCACGATGACCGTCAGCGTCTGGGTCGCGGCGTTGCCGCCCATGCCGGCCACGACCGGCATGAACGCGGCGAGCAGCGTCAGCCTGCTGCCGATGGTGAGCTGAACCGCGCCGACCACGGCGGCGGCGAGGAACGCCGTGCCGAGATTGACAATCAGCCACGGCAGGCGCTTGCGCAGCGAGTCAGCACGGCGAGGTGAACACGCGGTCGTCGCTCCAGCCACACCGGCCAGCCGGTAGACGTCCTCGGTCGCTTCGTCCTTGATGACGTCGATGACGTCGTCCACGGTGATGACGCCGACCAGCTTGTTCTCCTCGTCGACGACGGGAATCGCGAGCAGGTTGTAGCTGGCCACCTGACGCGCGACTTCTTCCTGGTCCGTGTCCACGCGCACGCTGATCAGATCGGTCGTCATGATCCGCTTGAGCGGCGTGGGCGGACCGACGAGCAGCAGCCGTCGCAACGAGACGACGCCGACGAGGTGGCGCCGCGCGTCGATCACGTAGAGGTAGAACACCACTTCGACATCGCGCGACCCCTGGAGCGCGGTGATGGCTTCGCCCGCGGTCATGTCCTCGGCGAGGGCGAAGACCTTCGGGTTCATGATGCGGCCGGCCGTCTGCTCGGAATACTCGAGCAGGTCGCCGACGTCGCCGCCGGCCGGGCGCTTCTGAATCAGCTCGACCACCGCCACCGAGAGTTCCTTCGGCAGGTAGTCGATGATCGCGGCCGCGTCGTCTGACGGCAGGTCCTGCAACAGCTTGACGATCTCTTCCGCAGATCGATCCGCGAGGAGCGCCGCGCCGGCTTCCGGACCAAGTTCGCTCAGGCCCTCCATCGCGAGCTTCGGATTGCGCTCGGCGAGCAGGGTGAAGGCCGAATGGCGATCCTTGTCGGACAGCTCCGAGAACAACTGCGCGAGATCGGCAGGGTGCTGCTTCTGCAGCAGGTTCACGAGATTCGCCGTCGCCCCCATGCGCTGGAGGCGCCGTACCGAATCGAGCACGACATCGAGTTTGCGCTGCGGCATTAGACAGGTCCGGCAGGATGAGTGCGAACCACTCAATTTAACACATTCACTGCAATGGATTGACCACAGATCGCAACGTGGAACGGAGGCGGGAGCGGAAAAGCGCAGGCGCGCCCCGGGGACGGGGCGGCCTGCGGACGTGGCAGGAGGAGCTGCGAGGAGGCGGAGGGCGGCGCGTCCCCTACTTGATGGCCGGCGCCAGCTCTGCGGATGCCGCTTTCCTTCACCGCGTAGTCGGCGGGCACTTCGAACCAGGAGCTGTTCTGTTCGGCCCGGACGATGTTCTGCAGCTTGTAGACGGACTCCCCCGTCCGGGGATCGGACGTCCGCGTCATGACGAGCACCTGCAGTTCCGGCGAACGCCATTCTTCGGTGACCGACACGATCGGCTGCTCGTTGCCGATCGCCCCGGCCGGAATGGTTCGCGTGACCCGCCTGCCCTCGGCCATGACCCCTTCGATGTTCTTTGCCGGCAGGATCTCGGCCTTCTCGTCCCATGCCGGCGCGCGTGCCTTCATCATGGCCGCCCCGGCGGGCCCTGCGCTGACGACGCCGCCGCCCCCTCCACGGGACTTGGCGGCCTCCACCAGCTTGGCCTCGATCTGACGGCGGCGTTCGAGTTCCGCCGGATCGGCGGGTGGCGTTTCAGCCGCACGGTAGGTGGCGATGGCACCGCCCGGCGTCGTGCTCATCTTGTAGGTGCCTGCCAGCACGCCCGCGGTGGCTGCCGGCGTCTTGAACGCCGTCTTCGCCTGCGGATCGAGCGAGTACGCGACCTCGGCGACCGGATCGCTGATCGAGATGCTGCCGACGCGGCCCGGCTCGATGTCCTCTTCGCGGCGGGTCCGTCCCTGGCTGTCCCGGTAGACCCGGCCGGTCGTGCGGCGGATGATGCGGTTGCCGTCGCCGAGCACCTGTGTGCTCTCCGTCACGACCTCGGCCGAATAGGGCGCGTCCTTCACGAGCCTGGCCTCGAGCGGGACCCGGGCAACCACGGCGCGGGCGGCCTGTGCCTTGGCCATCAATTCGGTGGCCTGCCGTTCCAGGGTAACGGCGGTGGCCTGCTGCTGGGACGCTGGATCGGCCGGGCGGTCCTGCGCTGCCGCCACCGCCGCGGTCAGAACCACCGCGCCACATGCGAAGAATCTGGACGTCATATCTGCTCCTTGGGAAATCCGAGCGCCGATCGCCGACCGCCGAATTCCGGCCGCCCGTCTATGGCCGCATCGGTCGCGACTTCACGAGACGGACCGCGCGCGCGAGGCCGTCCTGTCCATACAGCACGTCTGCCACGACGTGCCCGTCCGCGGGCGCGTCCGTCATTTCGAAACCGAGAAGCGGCAGCACCGAGGGGGGCAGCTCCGTGCGCACGAGCTGCCCGCTCTCGAAGTCCGGAAGCGCGGCGGCTCCCGGCCATGGCACGAACGCCGTGCCGTCCTCCTGCGCCTGGCTTGCGGGCGCGGCCCCCGCGCCCGGCTGGGCACGGATGGTGCGCCACGCGGCCGCAAGCCCCAGGACCATCACCAGAACCGCGGCGGCCGCGTACCAGCGATCCAGCCTGACGGCCCCCCGCACGGCACTCTCGCGTTCCAGGTCGAAGCGCTCGAGAAGCCGCGCTTCGAGTCCGCCCGAGTCCGGCGCTTCCATGCCGCGGGAGAGGGCACGCAAGCCCGCGGTCAGGCGCTCTTCGCGCCGCAGCCGCGCCGCGCACTCGTCACAGTCCGCGATGTGCTCCCGGAGCGCCGCCTCCGCCGCCGGTTCACCGGCGACGCCGCGCGCCAGATCGACAATTCCCGATGCGAATTCATGGCACTTCATATCGCTATCATCCGCGCGCGCCCCGGGTGCGGAGCGTGCGCGTCCTGCACGGTTGCTTCCGCCGCCGGCTTCTGCTCTGAAGCGCCCAGCTTCGAGGCCAGCAGCGCCCGGCCGCGAAACAGGCGTGACCGCACGGTTCCCAGTGCGCACCCAAGCGCCTCGGCCGCCTCGGCGTATGTCAGTTCCTGGAGGTCGCACGCGATGACGGCTTCGCGGTACCGCAGCGGCAGGCTCAGGACGGCGCGCCGCAGGGCGTCGAGCCCCTCGGCCCGCGTCAGGTCGGCGAGGGGATTGCCCTCCGTGGCGCCTCCGAGCGGCACGTCCTCGTCGTCGCCGCTGAAGGCCACGAGCCGCCGGTCCCGCTCCAGCCGCCGCCGGGCGTGGTTCCTGGCGATGCCGCACAGCCAGGCGGCGACCGTCGATCGCCCCGGCTCGTACCGTGCCGCGTCGTGCATCACGGCCACGAACACCTCCTGCGTCACATCGTCCGCAACGGCCGGTTCACCCGTCATGTGAAGGGCGAAGCGATACACGTCGAGCTGGCGGCGCCGGAACAGCGCCCCGAACGCCTCGCGGTCGCCGGCCGCCACGGCGGCCAGGAGGTCCTCGTCCGTCTGCATCGACGAATTCGACGTCACTGGGAAGTATTCAGTTGGAGGGGGAGAAAAGTTCCCAAGAGGCTTGGGGCTTCAGGCTTCAGGTTTAAGGGCTTTGCATGGGGCACTGCCGCGCGGCGTTCGCTCCGGTTCTTCGAAGCAGGAAGCCCCTGAAGCCTTGAGCCCGAAGCCCTAAGCCCCTTTGGGCCTACTTCCGCGGGCGGCGCTCGCGGCGGGTGGATTTCGGCACGCCGATGTCATCGAGCGCGCGGTCGTTGTTGCGCCAGTCCGGGTTGACTTTCACGCGGAGGTCGAGGAACACCTTCGTCTCGAAGAACTTCTCCAAATCGAGGCGCGCCTCGGTGCCGATCCGCTTGATCATCTCGCCGGCGCGGCCGATGACGATCGGCTTCTGCGACTCGGTCTCGACGAAGATCGTGCAGTACCAGCCGGAGCATCCGGTCGCGCTCCGTCTCGTCGAACTCGTCCACGACGACGGCGGTCGAGAACGGCAACTCGGCGCGCGTGTGCTGAAGCACTTTCTCGCGCACGGTCTCGGCGACGAGGGTGCGTTCGGGCTGGTCGGTCAGGTAGTCGTCCGGGAAACCCGCCTCCCCTTCCGGCAACTGGTCGAGGAGCACCGTCTCGAGTGCCGCAACGCCGTCGCCAGTCGTGGCGGACACCGGCACGATCGCGGCGAAGTCGTGCCACCTGTGCGCCTGCTCCATGAGCGGGAGCAGGCGATTCTTGGTGACGAGGTCGATCTTGTTCAGGATGAGCACGACCGGCACCTTCACGTCGCGGAGCAGGTTGGCCACGAAGTCGTCGCCGTGGCCCGGCCTGGTGGACGCGTCGAACACCAGCCCAATCACGTCCACCTCGCGCAGCGTCTCGACCGCCGCGTCCACCATCCGGACGTTCATGCGATGGAGCGGGCGGTGAATCCCGGGGGTGTCGACGAACACGATTTGTCCGCCGGGATAGTTCTTCACCGCCAGGATGCGGTTTCTCGTCGTCTGCGGCTTGTCGGAGACGATCGCAACCTTGGTGCCGATGATGTGATTGAGCAGCGTGGATTTTCCGGCGTTGGGCCGGCCGACGAGCGACGCGTATCCGACTTTCACGTCGTCTTCTCCGTTTCGTGGTCCGCCGGCGCGAGCCGCACGCGGACCTTGTGGATGCGGCGGCGCTCCGCGTCGAGCACCTCGACGCTGAGCCCGTCCAGCTCGAAGCGCTCGCCGACGGCCGGCACACGCCCGACGCGCGTGAGCACATAGCCGCCGACCGTCTCGAACCCTTCGGGCTCGATCTGAACCCCGAGGCGCTCCTGGATCTCGTCGATGTTGACCTTGGCGCTGAAGACGAACGAGCCGGTGCCCTCGTCGACGACCGGCTCGGTCTCCACGTCGTACTCGTCGCGAATCTCGCCGACAATCTCCTCGAGCAAATCCTCGAGGGTCACGAGGCCCGCCGTCCCGCCGTACTCGTCGACGACGATCGCGATCTGGACCTGCCTGCGCTGGAACTCCTTCAGCAGCTCCGAGACGCGCTTGGTCTCGGGCACGAAGGTGGCCGGACGGACGAGCGGCGTGATCGGCTGATCGCCCGGCGCGTCACGTTCGATGCGGATCAGGTCCTTCACGAACACGACGCCGAGGATGTTGTCGAGATTCTCGGTATAGACCGGAATCCGCGAGTACTCCTGCTCGCGGAAGAGCGCGCGCAGCTCGTCGAGTGTCGCCATCGCCGGGATCGCCACCATGTCGGGACGCGGCGTCATGACTTCCCGCACCAGCGTGTCGCCGAAATCGACAATCGACTGGAGCAGCCGCCGTCCGTCGCTTTCGATGAGGCCCTGCTCCTCGCCGCCGTCCTGGCTGGCCTGCGGGGCGTCGCCCGGTTCGGCGTCGCTGGTCACGCCCTGGACGTTGTTGGCCTCAACGGTCGCGCGGCGCGCATCGGTTGCGATGATTCCGACCAGGCCGCCGGTGAGCGGATGAAGGAAGCGCGCGGCGACGTCGAACGGAGGCAGCAGTACCTCCAGCATGCGCTCCGGGTTGCGGCGCACGATCAGGAGCGGCAGCAGGTGCTCGCAGGCGAGGATGAAGATCGCCACGAACACCAGCAGCAGGCCGATCGACTGGAACCCGGTCCGCCCGGTGAGGATCGCGATGCACATCGTCGCGAACGAGAAGATGATGCCGAGCATCAGGCGCGCCGGCACGAAGAGCTGGATTGGATCGTTGAGGTAGAAGCCGAGCCGGTCGTCGCGGCCGCCGCGTTCGGCCATCAGCCGGAGCGAGAGCCGCATGAGCGCGCTGAACGCCGTTTCAATCGTGCCGACATAAACGGCGGCAACGGCGAGGAGGAAGAGGATGAGTGGGGTCACGCCCCACCCCCACGCGCGCTCGCCCGCCCTATCAACCCTTCGCGCAGCCCGCCCTTCCGCCGCAGGCGTGATTCCGCGCGGCGCATCCGGCCGTTGTCGTCCGGATCGTCGTGATCGTAGCCGAGGAGGTGAAGCAGTCCATGAAGCGCGAGGACGCGCAGCTCGGTCTCGTACGAATGGCCCGCGAGCTTCGCCTGACGGCGCGCGACGCCGGTCGCGATCGCGATGTCGCCCAGCTCAGCGCGCCCGGCTGCCGGCTCTCCGCGCGCCTGCCGGAAACGACAGCACGTCGGTCGGTCGATCCTTCCGGCGGTATTGACGATTGAGCGTGCGGATGGCCGCGTCGGAGACGAGCGCGATCGCCACTTCGCCTCGGGCGGGCGCGAGGCGGGCGAGCCAGCGGCCCAGGCCGCCGTCGGCGACCCGGCGGCCGCGGCCGTCCGTCACCGATACCACCAGGCCGTGTCCCCCGCCGCGCGGCGGACGTGCGCCGGTCGGTCGCGTCCGCGACGACAGCCTACTGTCGGGATCCACCGTATGCTTCGTATGCCTTCACGATCTGCTGGACGAGCGGATGGCGCACGACATCCTTTTCGTCGAAATGGACGAAGGCGATGCCCTCGACGCTGCCGACGACCTTCATCGCCTCGACCAGGCCCGACTGGCGTGCCGTCGGCAGGTCGATCTGCGTGATGTCGCCGGTGACGACCGCCTTCGATCCGAACCCGAGGCGCGTGAGGAACATCTTCATCTGTTCCGACGTGGTGTTCTGCGCTTCGTCGAGGATGACGAAGGCGTCGTTCAGCGTGCGGCCGCGCATGAACGCGATGGGCGCGACTTCGATCGTGCCGCGCTCCAGCAGGCGATCGGCGCGTTCGATGTCCAGCATGTCGTACAGCGCGTCGTAGAGCGGCCGCAGGTACGGATTCACCTTCTCCTGCAGATCGCCGGGCAGGAAGCCCAGCTTCTCTCCCGCCTCGACCGCGGGCCGCGCGAGGATGATGCGGCTCACGCGCTTCGCAATGAGCGCGGCCACGGCCTGCGCCATCGCGAGGTACGTCTTGCCGGTGCCCGCCGGACCGATGCCGAAGACGACGTCGTAGCGATCGATGGCGTCGAGATAGCGACGCTGGTTGACGCTCTTGGGCATCACCTGGCGCTTGCCGGACGTGCGCGCCGCGCCCCGCAGGAAGTAGTCGGCCAGCTCGACGGTGGTGTCCTGCGCGACGAGCTGCGCGGCGGTCTTGACGTCACCCTTGCCGAGTTTGTATCCCCCCTGCATCAACGCGGACAGCTGGCCCAGCACGCGCTCGGCGCGGGCGGCATCCTCCGCCTCCCCTTCCACCAGCAGCTCGTGGCCGTTGGTGCGAATCTGGACGTTGAACAATCCCTCGAGAAGCTTGAGATTTTCGTCGTAGGTTCCGAACAGCGTTTCGGCTCCCTCGTCGGGGACGGCGACCTTGCGCAGCGTGGCTGGAGATATTGGCGTCACTCCTCTACTGAGATGATCCTGAACACGCCCTGCGCGCGTGTAGGGGCGGCTCGGGAGCCGCCCTGGACACGGGCGGCTCTCGAGCCGCCCCTACAATTTGATCTTCAATTCCCGCAGTTGTTTTTCGTCTACCGGCGACGGCGCGCCGGCCATCAAATCGACCGCCTGGGCGGTCTTCGGGAACGCAATCACGTCCCTGATGGACGGCTCCCCCGCCAGAATCGCGACGATGCGGTCGAGGCCGAGCGCGATCCCGCCGTGCGGCGGTGTACCGTATTCCAGGGCATCGACGAAGAAGCCGAAGCGCAGCTTCGCCTCCTCGTCCGAAATTCCGAGCAGCTTGAAGATGAGCGCCTGGAGCGCCTGGTCGTGAATCCTGATGCTGCCGCCCCCGATCTCGCTGCCGTTCAGCACGAGATCGTACGCGCGCGCGCGCGCCCGTCCCTGGTCGGACTCGAGCAGGTGGCGGTCGCTCTCGAGTGGCGCCGTGAACGGATGGTGCATGAACTCGTACCGCTGCTCGTCCGGCTGCCATTCGAACATCGGGAAATCGACGACCCACAGGAACTCGAATCGATTCGGGTCGAGCAGCTGCTCCTTCCTCGCGACGTTCAGCCGGAGCTGGCCGAGCACTCTCGACGTCGATTCGAGGGGACCGGCGGCCATGATCACGAGGTCAGCGGGGGCCGCGCCGGCGAGTGACAGGGCCTGCCGGATGGCCGACTCACCCGCGGCCTTCAGCGCCGGACTCTGCACGGCGCCTTCGGGCGCGCGCGCCCAGACGAGGCCCGAGGCGCCGAGCTGCTTCGCCTGTTCCACCAGCTCGTCGAGTTCGCGGCGCGAGTACTTCGCGGCCTTCGGGATCGCAAAGCCACGCACGCCTCCGCCCTCCGCGATCGCGTTCCGGAACACGGAGAACGGCGAGTCGGCGAAGGCGGGCGACAGATCTCGAATCTCCATGCCGGGCCGCAGGTCCGGTTTGTCGGATCCGTACGTCGCGATCGCCTCGGCATAGGGCATGCGCCGGAACGGATGCGGCGCGTCGCGGCCGATGAGCGCCATCAGCCGTCCCATCAGCGGTTCGAGAATCGAGAAGACCAGGTCCTCGGTCGCAAACGAAATCTCGACGTCCACCTGGGTGAACTCCGGCTGTCGATCGGCACGCAGGTCCTCGTCGCGGAAGCACTTGACGATCTGGAAGTATCGGTCCATGCCGGAGATCATCAGGATCTGCTTGAAGATCTGCGGCGACTGCGGCAGCGCGTAGAACTCACCCGGATGCACGCGGCTCGGCACGAGGTAGTCGCGCGCGCCTTCGGGCGTGGACTTCGTCAGCATCGGGGTCTCGATTTCGAGGAAGCCCTCCTCGTCGAAGTACTTCCGGATCGCCATCGTCGCGCGGTGCCGGAGCGCGATGTTGCGCTGCATGCGAGGCTTGCGCAGGTCCAGGTAACGGTACTTGAGGCGCGTATCCTCATTGACCGCCGATTCGTCCGCGATCCCGAACGGCGGCACCTTCGCGTCGTTGAGCAGGCGGATTTCCGACGCCGCCACCTCGATCTCCCCGGTCGCCATCTTCGGATTGACGGCGTCGGGGCGCCGGGCCTGCACGCGGCCAATCGCCGCGATCACGAACTCGGACCGGAGCGACTTGACCTCGCTCAGCAGCGGCTCGGCGTCGACGACGACCTGCGTCATCCCGTGCCGGTCGCGCACGTCCACGAACAGCAGCGCGCCAAGGTCGCGCACGCGGTGCACCCAGCCAAGCAGGACGACGTCCCGCCCCACGTCGGCCGCCGTCAATTCACCAGCCGTGTGCGTCCGCGCGAGCTTCCCGAGAGCTACGATGTTCATGGTATCTGTGCCGACACTTGTGCTTCCGGCGCCCTTCGTACTTCCGGCAGACACCCGCCACGACCCGGCGCGCCAGTGACCGGCCGTCGTGTTCCGCGCCGCCGCCCTACGGACGAATACGCGCCGCCACGTCCTGGCGCGCGACGCTCACCTGTTCGCCGGTCGCCAGGTTCTTGATCGTGACTTCGCCGCGCGCGAGCTCGTCGCCACCCAGGATCGCCGCGAACGGAATCTGCTTCCCCGCCGCATATTTCATCTGCTTCCCGAGCTTGTCGGGCTCCGGGTAGAGTTCCGCGCGCACGCCCGCCCGGCGCAGCTCCGAGGCGAGCGCCATCGCCTCCGGCACGAGCGCCTCGTCGAAGATCGCGACGAGCACGTCGGCCGACGCCTTCTGGACCGCGGCCGGAAACATTCCGCGTTCGGCCATAACGACGAGGATGCGTTCGAGGCCGAGCGAGAAGCCGCACGCCGGCACGTGGTCGCCGCTGAACATGCCAATCAGCCCGTCGTAGCGTCCGCCGCCGCCCAGACTGCCCGCCAGATCCGGAACGGCGACCTCCATGATCGCGCCGGTGTAGTAGGACAGGCCGCGAGCGAGGCTGAGATCGAGCCGGAAATGGGAGCCGGCCGACGTCCCGGCGCTGAGCGCGATGATGCGCGCGAGCACGTCCACGCCGGCCACGGCGTCCGGATGTCCATCGACGAGCGCTCGCGCGTGCGCGAGTGCGGCCACCGCGTCGCCTGCCGCCGCCTGGAAGCCGTCGAGCACCCGCTGCCCGGCGGGCTCGCCGATGCCGCGTTCCACCAGTTCCCTGACGACGCCGTCCCGGCCGATCTTGTCGAGCTTGTCGATGAGCGACCAGCGCGGAGGCGTGCAGGGCCGGGTCGATGCCGGCCGCGTTCAGCAACCCGGTCAGCACGGCGCGATGATTCAGCTTGATCACGAAGTCCGTGAAGCCCAGGCTCGTCAGCACGTCGCTGACCGCCGCGCACAACTCGGCCTCGACGACCGGCGACGTCGTCCCGACGACGTCCACGTCGCACTGGTAGAACTCGCGGAAGCGCCCGCGCGCGGGGCGATCGGCGCGCCAGACCGGCTGAATCTGGTAGCGCTTGAAGAACTTCGGGAGCTTCCCGCGATACTCGGCGACCACGCGCGCCAGCGGCACGGTCAGGTCGTAGCGCAGCGCCAGGTCCGTCTCGCCGGACGACTCGTGCTCGCCGCGGCGGAGCACCTTGAATATGAGCTTGTTGCCTTCCTCGCCGTACTTGTTCGTCAGCGTCTCGATGTTCTCGAGCGCGGGGGTTTCGAGCGGCTCGAATCCGTATCGCCTGTACACGTCCTCGATGATGGCAATGACGTAGTTGCGACGGCGGACGTCGTCCGGAAGGAAATCGCGCATGCCGCGGGCGGGGCGTGTCTGCTGCGAGGCCATTACGTGGACTGATTGTAGTCGAGGCGGTATTCGACGTAACGGCGCGCGAACTCCAGGATCGTCGCGACCTCGACACCGTCGAGCGTCCGCCGCACCTTGCCGGGGCTGCCCATCACGAGCGACCGCGGCGGCACGACCATCCCCTCGGGCAGGAGCGTCCCCGCCGCCACGATCGAATCCTCCCCGACCTCGACGCCATTGAGCAGGATCGCGCCCATTCCGACGAGCACCCGGTCGTGCAGGGTGCAGCCGTGGACGATGGCCGCGTGCCCGATCGTCACGTCGTCGCCGATGGTGGTGGGATGGGTGCCCTTCATGACGTGCACGATCGTGCCGTCCTGCACATTGCTGCGGCGGCCGAGCCTGATCCAGTGCACGTCGCCGCGCATCACGACGTTCATCCAGACGCTGCTGGCTTCACCGATCTCGACGTCGCCGATGACCTGCGCGCTCTCGTCGACGAAGGCGGTGGGGTGGACGCGCGGCATCGTGCCCTTGTATGGCCGGAGCATCTGCTGATCATACATGGTCGTCGGCGGGCGGCGCTCGGGCTCGGCGGTCGGGGCTGGGCGGTCGGGACTCGGCGGTCGGTGCGTGCCGACGGACCGCCAGGCCTGCCGGAAGTTCGCCGGCGAATCCGACGGGCACGCCCGCCGGAGTGATTTTTTGGCCTGTCAACGTGCTGTCGGGTGTCGTGGCGTTGGCAATGGCGATGCAGACAACGGCGCGGAGGCATTTTTCATGATCACAACTGATGCGCCGGTCGTTCCGGCCCTGCCGCGCCTGGGGGCCGAGGCGCCGGCATTCGAGGCGGAGTCGACTCACGGCACCCTGCGGCTCGAGGATTTTCGTGGCACCTGGGTCATTCTCTTCTCGCACCCGGCCGACTTCACGCCGGTCTGCACGACCGAGTTCATCGCGTTCGCGGCGATCGCCCCGGAGCTGAAGAAGCGCAACGTCGAGCTGGTCGGCCTGAGCATCGACAGCACGTATTCGCACATCGCCTGGGTGCGCAACATCGAGCAGCACTTCAACGTCCGGATTCCGTTTCCGGTCATCGCCGACCTGGACAAGCGCGTGGCCACCCTTTACGGGATGATCATGCCGGGCGAGAGCAAGACGGAAACGAGCCGGTGCGTGTTCGTGATCGACCCGACCGGCAAGGTGCGGGCGATGATCTACTATCCGCTGACGACCGGGCGCAACGCCGACGAAATCCTGCGGCTCATCGACGCGCTGCAGACGACCGACGCCAACGCCGTGGCGACGCCGGCGAACTGGCGGCCCGGCGACCCGGTCATCGTGCCGCCACCGCGCACCACGGAAGACGCGGAGGCGCGCATGGCCGCCGGATTCACGTGCAAGGACTGGTACTTCTGCACGAAGACACTCAACGGCGACGGGAAGCGCGCCTGATGGCGTGCCTCAACAGCGACGGTTCGCTGACCGTCCTGGCCGACGCCCTCATCCGCGCGCTCGCCGGCGCCAGCGACCCGGCCGCTCTCGCGTCGGCGACGGGACTGCCGCTGTACCGGGTGCGCTCCGGCCTGCGGGAATTGACGGAGGCCGGGATCGCCAGCGCTGCCGGCGCGGGCTACACCCTCACGCCGCGCGGTCAGGAACTGCTCGCGACCGTCAAGCGCTGAACACGACGAAGGCGTGGCCTCCCGGCCGCGCCTTCGAGCCTGACGAGCCCCCGACTATTTCTTGATCGTCGGATACTGAATCCCAAGCTGCTCCAGGTAGGTCTTGTACTTCGTCGGGTCGTAGTAGTACTTCTTCATCTCGGGGCGGTACTTCTCCATGATGCCCTTGTTCAACTCGATCGCCGGCGTGTCTCCTGCGCGGATGAGCGGCTCGTACTTCATCTCCTTCGTCTGAACGTTGTTGAAGTAGTCCCAGGCCATCCGGACCAGTTCCGGCTTGGTCAGCAGGTCGATCATCGTCATCGCCTGGACCTTGGCGCCGGCGGTCACGCCCTTGTGCGCGATGGGGGTGGCCATCGAGATCGCGTTGGCCCAGTTGTGTCCGGGCAGCCCCGGGATGTTCGCGGGGTACCGCAGGGTGATCGTCGGAACGGTCCACGAGACGTCGCCGATGTCGTCGGATCCGCCGCCGGTGTTGCTCGTCACCGGTCCCTGGAGCTGCTGCGGGACGCGCGTCGAGAGCCCCGATTCGCGGGAGCCGAGTTCCTTCTGGATGGCGTGCGCGAGCGTCTGATCGGCCTCGCTCCACGCCGGCATGCCCACTTTCTGGATGTTCTCGTAGGCGGCCTGCGCCACGGCGCGGTTGAAATGCTGCGGCCACGCGGCGCCGAGCACGCGCGTGGGCAGCAGCTCCACGCCCGCCATCATCGCCGCGCCCTTCGCGATCGCGTCGCCGGTCGCCCACAGATCCTTGATCTTGGGATAGGTGGTCTGCCGGAAGTAGTACCAGACCGCAGCCGTGCTTGGGACCACGTTCGGCTGGTCGCCGCCGTCGGTGATGACATAGTGCGAGCGCTGTTCAATCGGCAGGTGCTCGCGGCGGAAGTTCCAGCCGATGTCCATCAGCTCGACGGCATCGAGGGCGCTTCGTCCACGCCAGGGCGCGGCGGCCGCGTGCGCCGACTCTCCCTTGAAGCTGTACTGGACGGAGACGAGACCGGTGCCGGCCCGATCGCCCCAGGAGACGCCGAATCCGGCGTCGACGTGGGTGAAGAGCGCGACGTCCACGTCCTTGAACATCCCGGCGCGCACGAAGTAGGCCTTGGTCCCGACCAGCTCCTCGGCGGTGCCGGGCCACACGCGGATCGTGCCCGGCAGCTGCTCGCGCTCCATGATCTTCTTCACGGCGATCGCCGCGGTGATGTTGAGCGGCACGCCGGAATTGTGCCCCTCGCCATGGCCCGGCGCTCCCGGAATGAGTGGATCGTGGTAGGCAACGCCCGGCTTCTGCGACGCCTGGGGAATGCCGTCGATGTCAGACCCGAGCGCCAGCACGGGCTTGCCCGAGCCCCAGCTCGCCATGAAGGCAGTCGGCACCCCGGCGATGCCTTCCTGCACGGTGAAGCCGTTCTTCTTCAGGATGTCGATGAGATAGCGATTGGTCTCGAATTCCTGAAATCCGAGTTCACCGAAGCTGAATACCGAATCGACCATCTGCTGGGTGAACACCTGCATCGCGTCCACTTCGGCCGTTGCGTCGGCCTTCAGCTTCTCTATTCGCGCGTCGTCTTTCGGGATGTTCAGCGGCGGCTGCGTAGGCTGCTGCTCGCCACGGCCCTGCGCGATCGGCGTGGCAACGAGCACGGCCGCAAATGCCGCGACCGCAAGTATCCGGTGTGCCATGTCTGTCCTCCAGCGAGCCGGTGGCTCGACGCCGGAGAGCATAGCAAAACGGCGGGCTGACCTCAGACCGGCGCCAGACCGCCCGGCGGAGCCCACAGCCGAGGCCTCTGACAATCACCCAACACGGCTGCTTTTTTCTCCCTGTGGGATGACAAAAGGCCGTTGATGCTGGTTTTTTGGTCTACCTTTGCAAGGCACGCTAACTGCAACAGGGAGATGGGAATACACGGGGATTCATACGCTCGGGACCCCGGCTGTTGGCGCGCGTGGCGCGTGCACGGGGAATGTCGCAAGAGGGTGGATATGAGAACGACACTTCGGGTGCTGGCCCTGGCGGCGCTCGTCATCGGATTCGCGCTTCCCGCGCGAGCCGGCACGAACACGGACGCCCTCAGTCGCCCGCTCGATTTCACCGTCTTCGCGCCCGAGGTCAGCGGACCGGACGCCGTCAGCTTCACGACCTGGGAGGCCGCCGCGGCGCCCGAGATGTTTGACATCGACGTGCCGGCGATGTACGTCGAGGTTGGTGACGGTGGTGCCGAGGAGCTTGGCCCCGCCGCACGGCTGCAGGCGATTCCGGAACCGGCGACCCTGCTCCTGTTCGGGTGCGGAATGGCGGGTCTCCTGGCCCGGTCGCGACGGGGCTGATTGCGCCTCGGACATCGTCATACGGGCAGGTGACGGGCCGGTGCCGCGGCGCTCCCGTCTCCAGCCGCCTGCCTCGCTGAACGGTGTCATAATCGATCGCTGATGTCCCTCGTGGATCGATTCGGGCGCCCCCTGCGCAGCCTTCGCCTATCGGTCACGGACCGCTGCAATCTTCGCTGCCAGTACTGCATGCCGGAGCCGGACTACCTCTGGCTGCCGCGCGAGAGCCTGCTGACCTTCGAGGAAATCGGTGCGCTTGTCGACATGTTCACGCCGCTCGGCGTCGATCGCATCCGGATCACCGGGGGCGAGCCGCTGCTCCGGCGCGATCTGCCCGCCCTCGTCGAACAACTCGCGTCGCGCCCGGCCATCAAGGACCTGGCGCTGACGACCAACGGCGTGCTGCTCTCGGAGCAGGCGGCGTCCCTGCGCCGCGCGGGCCTCCACCGCATCACGGTCAGCCTCGACACGCTCGACCGGAGCCGTTTCCGCGCGCTGACCCGCATCGACGATCTCGACCGCGTGCTCGCCGGCATCGACGCGGCGCGCGCGGCGGGCCTGCCGCTGAAGCTCGACACGGTCGTCATTCGTGGAACGAACGACGACGAACTGATCCCGCTGCTGGAGTACGCGAGGAGGATGGCGGCCGAGATCCGATTCATCGAGTATATGGACGTCGGCGGCGCCACGCACTGGTCACCGGGCTCGGTGTGCTCGCGGCGCGAGATGCTCGAGCGCGTGACGGCGCATTACGGTTCCGCACTGCCGATCGACGAGCGGACCTCCGCGCCGGCCGATCGCTTCATCCTCCCCGACGGCACGACCTTCGGCGTCATCTCGTCGACGACCGAGCCGTTCTGCGCGGCGTGCGACCGGAGCCGCCTGACCGCGGACGGCGTCTGGCTGATGTGCCTGTACGCCACGACCGGCACGGACCTGCGACGCCCGCTGCGCTCCGGGGCGACGCGCGACAATCTCCAGCGGCTCATCAAGGCGGCCTGGACCGTGCGCGCCGACCGTGGCGCAGAAGAGCGTCTGGGAATGGACCGCGCGACCACCCTCATCCCGCTGCGCACCCTGAAGAAGGACGCCCACCTCGAAATGCATACGCGCGGCGGCTAGCGTCAAAGGGTCCGCCGCTTTCGCCACTGCTGAACGCCGATCACCGCGAAGGCGAGGATCGTCACCGAGACGACCGTCGCGCGCACGGCGGTGGCGCCTCGCTCGGACGCGATCGCGGGGGCAGCGAGCGCCGGAGGCGCCGCGACCGGCTCCGCCGGGGCCGCACGCCCCGCATGCGGGTCGGCGCCGGCGGTCCCGGTGACGCCCGTGCCAGTCACGAACAGGATGCGCACGCCGCTTTGCGCCGGCATGGGAAACGGCTCCGACCCAGGCGCTCGCCGTTGACTACGGCCGACGCACGCACCTGGCTGCCGACCGGCAGATGGGCGAACTCCGCGCGCCCCATCGCCCCGGTCTGCGCCGTGCGCGTGTCGCGCCCGTCGAGCTCGAGAGACACGGTGATGGCGACGAGGTCTCCCGCGAATGCGCCCTGCACGATTCGCACGGTGAGCGAACCAGGCGGCAGCGCGCCATCGGCGAGCGGCATCCCGGCCGCGCGGACGGTCTGGGTCGCGGTTCCACCCGGCGGCGACTGTGCCAGCCCGGCGGCCGAAGGCATCAGAGTGAGCATCGCGGCGAGCGCGAGCCGGCAGGTGGACAGCCGTCGTGAATGCATCGTCGTGTCCTCTAGCGGAGCCGGTAGGTCAGCCCGGTCATGACCCGCAGGTCGTGAAGCCCTTCGTCGGTGGTGTAGTCCGCGACACCGATCAGCGAGAACTGCCGCGTGAGGATCACCGAGGTGTTCCCCGACAGACGGTGGGTCCACGGACGCGTCTCGATGGTCACGCCGTCGCTGCGCACGAACCTGACGACCGCGAGCGACGTCGAGTAGTCGCCGGAGACGTAGACCGCGCGGCCCACGCGGCGGCCGATCGAGATGTAGCGCGAATGATACGGCCCCGTGGGCCGGTCGATGAGCGCGTCGGACGCCGACACGTCCAGCCCCGTGCCGAGCAGGTTGCCCGCGTATCCGCCGATCGTGAAGCGCCCGGTCGGGGCATCGTCGCGGTTGTTGCGATCGCGCGCGTAGCCGGCGTAGATGTCCACCTGGCGTGCAACCCGGACACTCACGCGTCCACCGGCGCTCTCGTAGCGAAGGCCGTCGGCGTCGCGCACGCTCAGCGGGCGTCCGTTGATCAGGTCGTCGGTGAGCTGTCGCGCGTTGATCGAGCGGCCGCGGTTGTAGGTGCCCTGGAGTTCGACCCGGGTGCCGGCCGACGCGCGCGCGTTCACGAGGAAGTAGGACAGCCCTCCCTTCGCAGTGCCGCCGGCCGGTCCCTTGATGTCGTACTCGAGCGCCTGGTAGGCGAAGAACGCGTGCCCGGCGGGCAGGTAGTTCGTGACGCTCAGCATCGAGCGCTCGGTCAGGCCGCCGTTCCGGATTGTCGTGAAGCCGACCACGTGCCGGCGGAGAAATCCGCTTTCGACCGCGGCGTAGCCGCCGTACTTCTTCACGTTCGGGGCGTACCCGCTGGCGTACCGAGCGGCTCGGCGCCCATGAAGGCGCCGACCTTCAGCCGGTTCGTCGATTTCGAGTCGCCGCCGCGATACTCGACGAGGCCCCCCGCCAGCGCGCCGGCCGTGCCAAGGTCCGGCAGCCACATATGGCCGGCGCGCACGTGGAACTGCCCGCGTTCGCCCGAGCCGCGCGCCGGCGAACCCATCATAGATGGACAGGCGGTCGCGGACGTTGCGGGGTCGTGTAGCGCGTCTGACGCAGATCGAGGCCGGCCTCGAAGCCGCTCGTCTCCAGCTCGGGCGTGCGGAACGTGATCGCCGTGGCGAACTCCGCAACTCGAGGTCGCCGGGATCCCTTCGGGCGCGCGGCGATCCGAGGTCAGGTAGAACGTCACACGCAGGTCCGGCCGGGCCTTGGAAGACTGCCCCCACGTCGTGGCCACCTGCACGAGCACCAGCACGGTCGTCAGAATGCGAAGCCTCATGTCGCCCTCGTCATGAACGGCCATTGGGATGGCAGCCGTAACACGCCAGCGAGTCGTATCGATAACCGTTGCGGTTCCGGTGCTCGCTGTCCATCGCCGCCTGCGAATGCTCATGGCATGTCAGGCACGAGAAGACCTGGAAGGTCCCAGGGCTGGTGTGACACGTGGCGCACGGCGCATTGTGCCGGCCCGACGTGATCGGGAACTTGTGGTTGAACGTGCCCTGGTTGAAGGACGAGTCCGTCGCCTTGTGGCAGCTCTCGCAGGTCGTCGGGAAACCGGCCGCCGCGTGCGACGGCGACGTGGTGCGGTCGTAGTCGGTCCGATGGCACCCGACGCAGTCGCGCGGCGTGCCCTTGTACACGTTGTTCTTGTGGCACGCCGCGCAGGCCTGCTGTGCGTGCGTCCCGACGAGCGCGAACACCGATGCATGGTTGAACGTGGCGCCCTGGAAGCTGTTGTCCGTCGCCTTGTGGCACGTCTCGCACGTGGTTGGGAAGCCGGCCGCCGCGTGCGGCGGTGACGTCGTGCGGTCGTAGTCGGTCCGGTGACACCCGACACAGTCGCGCGGCGTCCCCTTGTACACGTTGTTCTTGTGGCACGCCGCGCAGGCCTGCTGGGCGTGCGTCCCCACCAGCGCGAACACCGACGCATGGTTGAACGTGGCGCCCTTGAAGGTGGCGTCGGTCGCCTTGTGGCACGTCTCACAGGTGGTCGAGAAGCCCGCCGCCGCGTGGGGCGGCGACGTCGTGCGGTCGTAGTCGGTGCGATGGCACCCGACGCAGTCGCGCGGCGTGCCCTTGTAGACGTTGTTCATGTGGCACGCCGCGCAGGCCTGCTGGGCGTGCGTCCCCACCAGCGCGAACACCGACGCATGGTTGAACGTGGCGCCCTTGAAGGTGGCGTCGGTCGCCTTGTGGCACGTCTCGCAGGTGGTCGAGAAGCCCGCCGCCGCGTGGGGCGGCGACGTCGTGCGGTCGTAGTCGGTCCGATGGCACCCGACGCAGTCGCGCGGCGTGCCCTTGAACACATTGTTGACGTGGCACGTGGCGCACGCCTGCTGGGCGTGCGTCCCTACGAGCGGGAACACGGACGCGTGGTTGAACCCGGCGCCGCCGAAACTGCTGTCGGTCGCCTTGTGACAGGTCTCGCAACTGGTCGAGAAGCCGGCCGCCGCGTGCGCCGGCGATGTCGTGCGGTCGTAGTCGGCGCGATGACACCCGACGCAGTCGCGCGGCGTGCCCTTGAACACGTTGTTCTTGTGGCAGGTCGCGCACACCTGCTGCGCATGCGTGCCCACGAGCGGGAAGACACTCGCATGATTGAAGCCGGCACCGCCGAAGCTGCTGTCGGTCGCCTTGTGGCAGGTCTCGCAACTGGTCGAGAAGCCGGCGGCCGCGTGCGCCGGCGACGTCGTGCAATCGTAATCGGCGCGGTGGCACCCGACGCAGTCCCGCGGGGTCCCCTTGAACACGTTGTTCTGGTGACAGGTGGCACACACCTGCTGCGCATGCGTGCCCACGAGCGGGAAGACACTCGCATGATTGAAGCCGGCGCCGCCGAAGCTGCTGTCGGTCGCCTTGTGGCAGGTCTCGCAACTGGTCGAGAAGCCGGCGGCCGCGTGCGCCGGCGACGTCGTGCGATCGTAATCGGCGCGGTGGCACCCGACGCAGTCGCGCGGGGTCCCCTTGAACACGTTGTTCACATGGCACGTCGCGCACACCTGCTGCGCATGTGTGCCCACGAGCGGGAACACCGTCGCGTGGTTGAACCCGGCTCCGGCAAATGCGCTGTCGGTGGCTCTGTGGCACGTCTCGCAGGTCGTCGAGAAGCCGGCGGCCGCGTGCGCCGGCGACGTCGTGCGATCGTAGTCGGCGCGGTGGCACCCGACGCAGTCCCGCGGGGTCCCCTTGAACACGTTGTTCACATGGCACGTCGCGCACACCTGCTGCGCATGTGTGCCCACGAGCGGGAAGACCGTCGCGTGGTTGAACCCGGCTCCGCCGAAGCTGCCGTCGGTCGGCTTGTGGCACGTCTCGCAGGTCGTCGAGAAGCCGGCCGCCGCGTGCGCCGGCGACGTCGTGCGATCGTAATCGGCGCGGTGGCACCCGACGCAGTCGCGCGGGCGTCCCCTTGAACACGTTGTTCTGGTGACAGGTCGCGCACACCTGCTGCACATGTGTGCCCACGAGCGGGAACACCGTCGCGTGGTTGAAGACCGCGCCGCGGAAGCTGCCGTCGGTCGGCTTGTGGCACGTCTCGCAGGTCGTCGAGAAGCCGGCCGCCGCGTGCGCCGGCGACGTCGTGCGATCGTAGTCGGTGCGGTGACACCCGACGCAGTCGCGCGCTGTGCCTTTGTACACGTTGTTGGTGTGGCAGGCCGCGCAGCTCTGGGTCGCGTGCGGTCCCACCAGCGGAAACGACGCCTGGTGATCGAAGGTGGCCCCGGCGAACGACATGTCGCTGGCCTTGTGGCACGACTCGCAGGCTGTCGGGAAGCCCGCCGCGGCATGATTGGGACTCCGCGTCGCGTCATATTCCTTCCGGTGGCAGCTGACGCACGCGCCGTTGGCGGAGCGGAGATCGTCGTTCTTGTGGCAGGACTGACACGTCAGCTGGCGGTGAGCGCCGTTGAGCGGCATGCCGGTCGTCGCACCGTGGTCGAAGCGCACTTCCGTCCAGGCCGTCGACGTATGGCACTGTTCGCACTGCGACCCGAGCTGCAGGCGGAAGCGATCGTCCTGCCGGCGCACCCAGTGGCAGTCCACGCAGCGGTTTGGCGTGCCCTTGTAGACGCCCTTCAGGTGGCACGACTCGCACGCCACGGCGGCGTGACGCCCGTCGAGGCGGAACGTGGTCTTGTCGTGGAACTGCCGCCCCGGCGTCTCGAACTGGGCGGCCGCGGGCGCGGCCGTCAGAACGGTGGCGCCGAACACGAGGAACACGAGGCGGAGTGTGCGCATCATGATGTGCTCGCTAGGGCTTGTGGCACGTGGCACAGTCGGAGCCGAGCGAGCCCCGGTGCACGTCGATATGACAGGCGGTGCAGGTGGTGGACACCGCGTAGTTGGCCACCGGTTTGCCGCCGGCCCCCGCAGGCGGCAGGGGTTTGTGGCAGGCGGCACACGTCGCCGACGCATGCCGCCCCGCGAAGAACTCCCGCAGTCCGCGTGCGTTCCGGTGCACGTAGCCGGGCAGCGCGAACGCATCGGTCGTGTGGCACGTCTCGCACGCCGCTCTCAGCTGGCCGCGGTGCGGATCCTGATGGCATGTCGCGCACGCCGTGCCGATGCCCGTCAGCCTCCGGGCCGTGCCGCGCCCGGCCGGGAACGCCCCGGTTTCCACCAGGTGGCACGGGCGCACGCCAGTGGCGCATGCCGGCCCGTGAGCGGGAACTTCGTGGCCGCGTGGGAAAACCCGACGACTGCGAATTTCGGGGCATCAATCGCGTGACAGCTCTCGCAATCCGCCCTGAACTGGCCAAGGTGCACGTCGGTGTGGCACGTGGCGCAGGCCGTGGCCGTCGTGGTGAACCCGACGCGCAGCGGCGGCACGCCGGTCGCCGTACTCACCGGCTTGAACGTGGCGGTGTGACACTGGGCGCAGGTCAGCGAGGCGTGCTGTCCCGCGAAGAACGGACGGGAGCGCGCATGGGTGAACGTCGGGACCGCGAAGGTCCTGGCCGTATGACAGGTCGTGCACGACACGCCGAGCTCGCCGCGATGGACGTCGGTGTGACAGGACTCACACGCCGCCTTCTGTCCGCGGAAGTCGTTGGTCCCCGGCTTCGACGGTTTGTGGCAGCTCGCGCAGGACAGGCCGGCGTGCTTGTCAACGAGCGGAAAGCCTACGCCCGCATGGTCGAACGTGCCCTTCTCGAACCCTGACTCCGTGTGGCAGGCGGCGCAATCCTGCTTGAAGACGCCCCGATGGGGGTCGGCGTGACAAGCGGCGCAGGTCTCGGCGCGGGGCTTCACCGCCGTGGCGGGCTTCACGTGACACCGCACGCAGGCCACCGCGGCATGCTTGCCGCGCAGCGGGAATCCGGTTCGAGCGTGATCCACCTTCGTGGTGCGCCACGCGGCATCGGTATGACACGTGCGGCACGACGTGCCCAGCCGCGCGCGATGCGGATCGGCGTGACAACTGGCGCATGAGGCGAACGGCGTCCCCTTGAACCGCTTGTCCTTGTGGCACGAGACGCACGTGACGGTACGGTGCGCGCCGGTCAGCGGAAACGCCGTCCGTCCGTGGTCGAATTCGCGGCTGGCCTCCGTGAATTTCGCGGACGTCGCGTGGCAGGTGACGCAGCGCTGGCCCAGCGCGCCCTTGTGAGGATCCGCGTGACAGGAAGCGCACGCGGAAGTGGCCGTCAGGAACGACCGCGCCTTGTGGCACGACGCACATTTCGAGGCCAGCGGTGCGTGCTGCCCGTCGAGCGCGAATCCGGCGTCGCGCGTGTGGTCGAAGCCCGTCTGGTCGAACGGCCGCAGTTCAGCGTCCACGCCGGCGTGCTCCACATGGCACGTCACGCAATCGTTCGTCACGTTGCGGTGCACGCCCCGCTTCGCGGCGATGCGCTGTGCGACCGGTTTGTGGCAGGTCAGACACTTGTCGGCCGCGACTCCCTGTCCCTTGCTGTGGCACTGCAGGCACTTGTCCACTCCTTCGAGCGACGCGTGAGCCCGGCTCAGCCGGCCAGGCGATACCAGCGCGCCGAGCTGCGCGTGCGCCACGCCCGGGCCGGCAAGAAACGCCGCCGCTCCGACCACCCCAATCCACGACCAGCGGCGCACGCGATGCCGTGCGCCACTCACCACAGCCGCCCCAGCAGCCTCGCGTAGCCCAGGTAGATCGCAATCGCCACGTGAAGCCCGACGATGAGAAACATGCCGTAGACGAGGGGCCGGTGGAACACGTGCCAGAGTTCGAAGAGGCGCCGCGTACGCTGGAGATGACTGATGCGGCGCACGAGCGTCGCGTGCTCCGACGCGCGCGCGACGACTGCGTGAATCGCGGTCAGGTCGGCCCCGGCGGCGCGCAGGTGCCGCCGCATGAGGAACAGGCGCGTCCTGACCCGGAGCTCCCCAAAGAACAGATCCAGGAGACCTGGCGGACGTCCGGGCTGTGGCTCGACGGACCGATCGAACTCGTCGAGCGCGGCCCGGGCTGCCGCGGGCAGCGATTCCATCGCGAGCCCCGCGCGGGTCCCGGCCAGTTCGGCTTCAATCTCGCTGCGCGACAACTCGATGCCGCGAATGGTCTTGGGAATCCGGACGTACAGATAACGCCCGACGAACCCGGAGGCCCAGACCGTCATCATCAGCCAGTAGCCGACCGACACGCCGCCGTTGAACTTGAAGGCGGTGTGGAACGTGACGAGCACCGGACCGACGATCCCGAAGAAGATGTGCACCTCGAGCCACTTCGAAGTCGGTCCGAACCGCGCCAGCGGCCGCCAGCGCTTGCGCGCGGCGTAGGGCAGCGTCGAGATCATCGCAATGGCGCCGGCGATGCCGAGCGGCAGGCCGACGAGCCCCGACGGCCGGAAGAGCCGGTGTTCCGGCATGTATCCCCGCCGGGCGATCGGCGCCAGGTAGTAGTCCCATCCGCCGAACAGCAGCACCGCCACGCCGGCCACCGCGCAGAAACCACTCGCCAGGAGAAGCACCGTCGGACGCGAAGCGCGTTGGGTCGTTGGCGCGTGCACCCTCACGCCTCCAGCACGCAGTCGTCGTCGGGCCACGTCACGCACGGCAGGATGAAGCCGGCCTCGCGGTCAGCCGGATCGAGGACGTCGGACCGGCAGTCCGCCCGGCCGCTCTTCAGGCGGGTTCGACACGACTGGCACACGCCCGCACGGCACGACGACACGATGTCCACACCTTCCGCCTCGGCGGTCTCGAGCAGCGTCTGCGAGGTCGGCGCGGAGGCCGACCGTCCACTCGCCTCGAACGTCACCTGCACGGCGCGTGCGGCCGGCGCCGGGCCCGGCACCGCCGCGGCCGCGTTGACCTGCGAGGCCGCCACGGCCGTGTCGAACTGCTCGTAGCGCACCTGGGCGGCGGGAACCCCGAGGGCGGTGAGGGTCGCCCGCATCTCCTCAATCATCGGCGTCGGGCCGCACAAGCAGAACACTGTGTGCGCCGGGGACGCGACGTACTGACCGAGCAGCTGCGCGTCGATCCGGCCCGTCCGGAAGCGGGCGGACGCTACGGGTCGGGTCAGCGTGATCGCGACGCGCACCTGCGGGTGACGTTCGGCAAAGACCGCCAGTTCGCTCCGGAACGCGACGTCGTGTTCCGTGCGGGCGGAGTACAGCAGCGTCACGGGCCGGGACGGATCGAGCGCAACCGCGTGGCGCATCATCGAAAGCAGCGGCGTGATGCCGATCCCGCCCGCGATGAGCGCGAGCGGACGATCGTCGCCGGCGGGATACACGAACTGCCCGGCCGGACGCATGATCGTGAGCGACGAGCCGGCCCGCAGGGTCGCGTGCAGGGTGCCCGATACGAGTCCCTGCCGGTGTACGGAGATCTCGAGGTAGCCGCGTGTGTGGGGAGCCGAACTGATTGAGTAGCAGCGCACGTGGGGCTTGCCGTCCACGAGCACCCGCACGGCGAGAAACTGGCCGGGGAGAAAATCGAAGCCATCCGGCCGCGCGAGCCGCAGCGTCTTGATGTCGGACGCTTCGTCGAGCACGGCCAGGACGGAGGCCGATACCGTCGCAGCCGGGCGCGCGGGAGGTGAGACCGCAGCGGGCTGGACGGCAGCGCGGGCCCCGCCCGGTGGCGCCCCCGGGCGCCCCACAGGCGGCGCGAACAGCTCGCACGCGACGAACCACGCCAGGTGCAGCCCGGCGCCGGCGGCCAGGGCGAGCGACGTCGTCCAGACCCACGGAAGTGCAATGAACAGGAACGACGGTCCGACGAACGGACTGACGAGTGGACGCCCCGCGGCGCGATGCCGGCGCAGACTGGCCAGTGCGAGATGCAAGGCCGTAACAGCCGCGGATGCGGTAGTGGTGTCAGTCAGCACGTTGGTCTCGAGACGTTGCGCGCCCGAGAGCAAGGTGCGTTCCGAGAACTCGTCCGATCGACGGACCACGACGAGCTGCAGTCGCGGATACCTCAGGAATCCGGGGGGTTTTTCGCCGCGCAACCGCCCGCGCCCAAGCGCGGACGCGCACGCGCCTCGCCATATCTCTTCGGTGTGGGCGTCTGAAATAACATCGCGGCCGGCTATATTTACATCCTTGCGCCGCGCTACCAGTGCAAAATTTACTGAAGGAAAAATCGCCAAACGCGCGCGTGACCGCGCAGTGGAAACCCGGACCCCATGTGGGAGGTCTTCGAGCGGGGCCTCTCGGCAACTGGGCAGCCCCTCGGGCGATGACGGACTCCATTCGCACTGAATCGCTGACGAAGTACTACGGTGCGGTGGTCGGCATCGAGACGCTCGACCTGCGCGTGCTGGCCGGTGAGGTGTACGGATTCCTCGGGCCGAACGGATCGGGCAAGACGACGACGATCCGTCTGCTGCTCGACCTGCTGCGGCCGACGCGCGGGCGCGCGCTGATCGACGGCCGCGACGCACGCACGGAGAGTCTGGCGTCGCGCGCCGGAATCGGCTACCTCCCGGCGGAGATGCCGCTCTATCCGGACATGAGCGGCCGCGGCTTTCTCGACTTCCTGGCCGCGCTGCAGAAAGACCCCGTCGAGCCTGACTTGCGGCAGCGGCTCCTTGCCCGGTTCGGAATTGGCGAGGTGGATCTGCGGCGGCGGCTCGGTGACCTGTCGCACGGCATGAAGCGCAAGTTCGGGATCATCCAGGCGCTGATGGGCCGGCCCCGGCTGCTGATCCTCGACGAGCCCACCTCGGGGCTCGATCCGTTGATGATCGAGGCGTTCGCCGAAACCATCTCCGAACTGAAGCGCGAAGGCAGGACAACAGTGTTCCTGTCATCGCACGTGCTCTCCGAAGTCGAGCGCCTGTGCGACCGGATCGGCATCATCAGGCGCGGCCGCCTCGTGCGCGAGACTTCGCTGGCGGAGCTGCGGCGCGACATGCCGCGCCGCGTGCGGATCACGTTTGCCGGCGCGGCGCCGCCGCTGCCCGTCGGCCTGGGGCCCCGCTCGACGGGGGCATCGCCCGAGCGTCAGGCGATGGGCCCGGACAACACCTGGAACCTCGACTGGCGCGGCCCGCTCGGCGACCTGCTCGCGACGATCGACCCGGGCACCATCGCCGACATCGAGATCGAGCCTTTCAAGCTCGAGGACTACGTGCTCGGCGTCTACTCGGAGGACGCATGATGCTCGCGCGGCTCGTCGGCCGGACGGCCGGTCGGCACAAGGGACTGCTGGCCGGCATGGCGGCGGTGCTCGCCGGATTCCAGGTGATGCTCGTCGCGGTTGGCGCGAACCTCCAGCGCGAAGGGCTCTTCAGTCAGCTCGCCGCGGTGATTCCATCCAGTTTCCAGGCGGCGCTCGGCGGAAGCCTGATTGCGTCGTTCGGCGGGCTGGTTGCGTTCGGCCTCTTTCACCCGGTGGTGGTGCTGGCGCTGGCGGTGGCTGCCGCGCATCTGGCGGGAGAGCTGGCGGGGGACGTCGAGGAGGGCCTCGTCGAATCTGATCGCCGCGCGCCCCGTGCCGCGGGGCATTCTGGTCTTGCGGTCCGCGATCGCCGCCGCGGCCGCGACGGCCGCCATCGTCGTCCTGATGCTCGCCGCCAACCGCGCCGCGACGCTGCTCGGCACGCCATCAGGCACCGACAGACCGGCGTTCGGGCCGATGGTTGCGCTGGGCGGCAACCTGCTCGCCGTCACCTGGTGCTGTGGAGCGATCGGGCTGGCCATCGCGGCGTTGGCGCGGAGGCGCGCGACGGCGACGGGCACGGCTGCGCTCATCTTCGTGACGCTGTATCTCGTGAACTTCGCCGCCGCCTGGTGGTCGCCCTTGCGTCCCGCCGCCCGGCTCGCGCCCTTCCACTACTTCGATGCCATGCCGGTTCTGCTCGGCGCGCACGACCCCACAGGGGACATGCTGCGCCTCCTGGCGGCAACCGTGGCGTTCGTTCTGTGCGGCTGGTGGCGTATCGACGGCGCGACCTGTGAGAGGGTCGTGGCCCGATCGCCTGCCCACGGCGTCAGGACGGGCCGGCGGCATCAACGCTCGACGCGGAACGCCACGTACCAGAAGCGTCGAGTCCCGTTCGACCTGCAGCACCGTCGCTTCGCCAGGTTGCAGGGCCGCGACCGCCGCCTGCAGGGCCTCGACGCTGGCGATCGGCTTGTTGTTGAGCGCGTAAATCACGTCGCCCGCCTCGCGCGGTCCCTGCTGCGAGAATGGCACCCCGGCGGTCACGCGGGCGATCACGGCGCCGCGGTCGTGACGAAGTTCGGGCAGCAGTTGCGCGACGGTCGGAGACAGATCGATGGCCACGATCCCGAGCGGCCGGATCGGCTGCTGCCGGCCGATCAGGTCTTCGAGCCGCGCCGCAGCGCGGTCGCGCTCCCGGACCGGCACGCGCACAGTGAGCGTCCGTTCGCCGCGGCGCACCTGCACCGCCACCTGCTCACCGGCTCCGCGGGTGTAGATGTTGATGCGAAACTGCCGGCCGTTCTCCATCGGCTTGCCGTCGAGCGTCAGCACCACGTCTCCCGGCTGGAGACCTGCCCTCGCGGCAGCGCCGCCCGACGTCACATCGGAGAGCACGACTCCGGCGTCGGGCTCGAGCCCGAGCGCTTCGGCCATCAGCGGTGTCACGGTCTGGGCGTTGACCCCGATGGCGCCTCGGCTCACGCGTCCGGTCTTCCTGATCTGCGTGAACACGTTGCGCACGATGTTGCTCGGCGCTGCGAAGCCAATTCCCTCACTCCCGCCAGACTGCGTGTAGATCAGCGTGTTCACACCGACCAGCCGGCCTTCGGTGTCCACCAGCGCGCCGCCGCTGTTACCCGGGTTGATGGTGGCGTCGGTCTGGATGTAGATCATCGGGTCATCGGGCGTCAGCTGGCGCGCGACCGCGCTCACGACACCCATCGTGACCGATGTCTGGAGCCCCAGGGGACTGCCGAACGCAAGCACGATCTGGCCCGCACGCAACGTGTCCGAGTCGCCGAACGGCAGCACCGGCAGTCCGGACGCCTCCACCTTGATGACCGCGATGTCGGTTTCATGATCGACGGCGACCACCTGGGCGCCGACCGTGCGGCCGCGACGTCTGAGGATCGATCGGCCCTGGACGCCGGCCGGCTCGGACGGCAACTCGACCTCAATTCGCGTCGCGTTCTCGACCACGTGGGCGTTGGTCACGATGTAGCCACCGGCGTCCACGATGACGCCCGAGCCGCTGCTCTGCTCGAGCATCGGCTCCCCCGTCGTCGCCCGGTCCTCGTCGTCCGGCGGGGTATACGCGGTGACGAAGATCTGCACCACGGACGGGCTGACCCGGGCGGACAGAATCCTGCAGGGAGCGGGAGAGATCCGAGAGCCCCGTCGCGGCGGCCGTCTGCGCGTGCGACGGCGGCGCGAGGGCGACGGAGAGAAGCACGGCGGCAAGCAGCGAGCGCATGGGGACAGGATCGTAGCACCGAGTCCGGCCCGAGGCGACAGAGGCCTGCCGAGGCCCGGCGCGGCGACCGGCCCGGCGGCGCGCCGGCCCGCCGCGGCTCGGCGGATCACGCCGTTCGTCCCGCGGTGCGCTACAATGCGCCTCGACTTCAGCGGAGGACATGATGCGACATACAGGTGTGCGATTCGGGCTGGCCTTGTTGACCGCGGTCTCGCTCGGCGCGACCGTGTCGGCACAGCGTGGAGGGCCGGCCGGCCCCCAGCGGACAACCACGCCCGAGCCGCTGAAGTTCCGATACATGGGCCCGGCGCCCGCTGGACGCATCGCCTCGGTGGCCGGGGTGCCGGGAGATGCGAAGACCTACTACCTGGGCTCGGCTTCCGGCGGTGTGTGGAAGTCGAGCGACGGCGGTCAGACGTACGCGCCGATTTTCGACGGCCAGGAAGCCGCCGCCATCGGGTCGATCGCGGTCGCTGACTCCGATCCGAACATCGTCTGGGTCGGAACCGGTGAGCCGTGGGTGATTCGATACAGCGACGTCATCGGCGACGGCGTCTACAAATCGGTGGATGCCGGCAAGACCTGGCAGCACATGGGGCTGCCCCGATCCGGGCGTATTTCGAGGGTCCTCATCCATCCGACCGACCCGAAGATCGTGTACGTCTGCACGCAGGGGTTCCTCACCGGTCCCCAGGAAGAGCGTGGCGTGTACAAGACGACCGACGCGGGCGCCAGCTGGCAGCGCGTCCTGTTCGTGGATCCGAACACGAGCTGCTCCGGCCTCGCGCTCGACAGGAACGACCCGAACACACTGATTGCCGGCACCTGGCAGGTCGAGCAGCACACCTGGGCACAGCTCAGCGGCGGGCCCGGAAGCGGCGTGTATATCACGCACGACGGCGGCGCGAAGTGGACGAAAGTCACCAACGGCATGCCGAAGTCCCCGGTCGGGAAGATCGACGTGGCGATTGCGCCGTCGAACTCGAAACGCATGTACGCGCTGATCCAGACCGCCGACCAGGGCTCGGTGTGGCGCTCGGACGACGGCGGCATGACGTGGAAGGTCGTGAGCTGGGATCGCTCGCTCATCGGGCGCGCCGGCTACTACATACGGATGATGGTCAACCCCCAGAACGCAGACGACGTGTTCGTCATGAGCAGCAGCATGCACCGCTCGACCGACGGCGGGGCGACCTTCTCGGGCAACGGCGGCGTCGATCCGTTCCAGGGGCAGGCGCGGTGCGGCGACTGCCATGACGTGTGGATCGACCCGAAGGACCCGGCGCGCTACGTGGTCGTGGACGACGGCGGCGGGAGCGTCAACACGCCGCAAGGCCCGCTCCAGATTCGGATCCCGAACGGACAGATGTACCACGTGCATGTGGACAACCGGGTGCCCTACTGGATCTACAGCAACCGGCAGGACGACGGCACGATGCGCGGTCCGAGCACGACATCCGAGCAGACCGGACGCGGCGTGCTGCCGCCGGACAGCACCATGCCGCAGCGGCCGGCCGGCCGCGGTGGACGCGGCGGCTTCGGGCGCGGGGGTGGTGCGCCACAGCTCGAATGGGAGCCGAACATCGGCGGCTGCGAATCCGGGTTCACGATCCCCGACCCCGTCGATCCGAACATCGTGTACGCGTCCTGCTACGGCAACAAGGTCACGCGCTGGGATGCGCGCACGGGGACCGCGCGTTCGATCGAGCCGTGGATGATTACGCTCGACTCCCCGCCCAACGAGGCGAAGTACCGGTGCCACTGGACGGCGCCGATGGCGATCGATCCGTTCGACCACAACACCGTGCTCTATGGCTGCCAGGTGATTCTCAAGACGACCAACGGCGGCCAGTCGTGGAGCGAGGCGAGCCCGGATCTGTCCACGAAGGATCCGTCGAAGGTTGTCTCGAACGGCGGGATCGTCGGCGACAACCTCGGACAGTACAACGGCGAAGTCGTCTGGGATATCGAGTACTCGAAGATCCAGAAGGGACTGATCTGGGCCGGCACCAACGACGGCAAGTTCTGGTACACCCGGGATGGCGGCGCCAACTGGGTCGACGTCAGCGGGAACTTCAAGGACCTCCCGGCGTGGGGCACGTTCACGCAGATCTGGCCGTCCACGTTCGACCCCGGAACGGTCTACACCGCAGTGTCGCTGCACCTGATGGACGATCGGAAGCCCTACATCTACAAGTCCACGGACTACGGCGCCACGTGGACGAAGATCACCGGCAACATTCCGGCAGACAACCCGCTGGACTACATCCTGTCCTTCTCCGGCAATCCCAACAGGAAGGGGATGCTGTTCGCCGGGAGCGCCCACGCCTTCTACTACTCGATGGACGACGGCGCGACCTGGACGCGGTTCAAGGACGGCCTGCCGCCGGCCCCGGTGAGCTGGATCACCGTGGAGCCGAGATTCCACGACGTCGCGGTGTCCACCTACGGGCGCGGACTGTTCATCCTGCCGAACATCACGCTGCTGGAGCAGACCGGGCAGACCGCTCCGCAGATCACGACCGCGAAGGTCTTCGAACCGGCCGCGATCGTGCGCCAGGCCAGGAGCGCCTTCACGCAGTTCGGGCGTCCGCACTTCACGCTGTTCGTGCCGGCAGAGCCACCTGCGCCCATCAGGGTCGAGATTCTCGACGGTGGCGGCCGCGTCATGCGCACGGAGGACGTGGTCGGGCACCAGGGCTGGAACGGCATTGACTGGGATCTCCGCTACGACGGCCCGACGCTGGTCGCGCTGAAGACGACGCCGCCGGAGAACCCGCGCATCTGGGACGAGCCGCGGTTCCAGGGAACCGACACGCGCCGGATCACCCACTGGGGCATCACGCCGCAGACCGGGATCCCGATGGCGGCGCCGGGCAAGTACCAGGCGAAGTTCACGGTCAACGGGCAGACGCTGACCCAGAACTTCGAGGTCATCAAGGACCCGGCGATCTCCGCCTCCACCGACGATCTGACGGCCTCCACCGCGACCCAGGTCCGGATCCGCGACGACATCACGGCGACCTCGCACATGGTGAACACGATGGAAGTCTGGCGAAAGCAGATCGAGGATCAGGCGAAGGCCAATGCCTCGAAGCCGGCCGTCGCCAAGGCGCTCGCGACGCTGAACGGCCAGATCCTCGACGTCGAGATGAAGCTCGTGTCGCGCTCCGAGATGCTGAGCGACGACAAGTATTTCCCGGAGGCCTACAAGGTCTACATGAACCTGATCTGGCTGAGTGGCGGCGTCGGCATGGGCGCCAGCGACGAGGCCGGCAGCATCGACTACCGCCCGACCGACACGCAGATGCAGGTCCTGGACGTGATCGAGAAGGAACTCGCGGCGGCGAAGGCGGGCTTCGACGCGCTGGTCTCTACCACGCTGCCTGAGTTCAACAAGCGGATGGCCGGGAAGGTGCCGCCGATCGGGGGCGCGGGCGGCACGCGGTGACGGGGGGCTTAGGGCTTCAGGCTTAGGGCTTAAGGCTTAAGGCTTAAGGCTTAAGGCTTGAGGCTAAACCTGAGCCCTGAACCCTGAGCCCTGAACCCTGAGCCCTGAGCCCTGAGCCCTGAGCCTTGAGCCCCAACCGGCGACATTGGGGTACCATTTAAGGAGATGCGTGGCGGACGGCCGACTGCCGGGCCGCGACGCATCACGGTACCTGTTAGGCCGACGGCCAGTGCGCGGGCCGGCGGCGTGTTCGGCGCACGGATGATCCGGCAGTTCGATTCATACAGCGCATGCAGGGAGAGTTATGACTGAGGCAACGCAGAAGATCACGTACGCGACGATGAGCGCGGACCCGAACCTCCATACGGAGTTCGATGCCGCGATCGGGCGCGTCAAGGGGATGCTCGGCAAGACCCATCCGATGTACATCGACGGCAAGCCGGTGACGGCGGCCGAGCAGTTCGAGGACACGAGCCCCACCGACACCCGTATCGTGCTCGGGAAGTTCCAGAAGGGCGGACGCGAGCACGTGCAGCAGGCCATCGCGGCCGCGCGCGCGGCGTTCCCGGCCTGGAGCGGCCTGCCCTGGCAGGAGCGCGTCAGGCACCTCAAGAACCTGGCGGACACGATTCGCAAGCACAGTTACGATCTCGCGGCGCTGATGGTGCACGAAGTCGGCAAGAACCGTCTGGAGTGCCTCGGCGACACCATGGAGACGGCGGATCTCATCGAGTACTACTGCGACGAGTTCGCGAAGAACAACGGCTACGAGCGCACCATGGACGCGCTGGGGCCGAACGAGAAGAACATGAGCGTGATGCGCCCGTACGGCGTGTTCGCGGTCATCTCGCCGTTCAACTTCCCGCTGGCGCTCGCCGGCGGCCCCTCGGGCGGCGCGCTCGTCGCCGGCAACACCGTCGTCTTCAAGCCGGCCACCGACACCGCGCTGATGGGCGCGAAACTCTACGAGATGGTCGCGGAAGCCGGGCTGCCGAAGGGCGTCTTCAACTTCGTGACCGGCCCCGGCCGCACTGCCGGCCAGGAAATGATCGACAACGAAGGCATCGACGGCATCGTCTTTACCGGCTCGATGGAAGTCGGGATGAAGCTGCTGAAGGACAACGGCGGACGCAAGATCCCGCGGCCGGTGATCATCGAGATGGGCGGGAAGAATCCCGCCATCATCACGGCGCAGGCGGATCTCGACAAGGCGTCCGACGGGGTGTTCCGCTCGGCGTTCGGCGCACAGGGCCAGAAGTGCTCGGCCTGCTCGCGCGTCTACGTGTCGAAGGAGGTCCGCGACCGGTTCGTGCAGATGCTGATTGAGAAGACGAAGAAGATCAAGATCGGCAACCCGCTCGAGAAGGATGTCTGGATGGGCCCCGTGGTCAACGAGGGCGCGCTCAAGACGTTCGAGGATGCGGTGGCGCGCGCCAAGGCCGAAGGGGCGAAGATTCTCTACGGCGGCAACCGCATGATGAACGAACCGTTCAACCATGGGTACTTCGTCGAGCCGACGATCATCGAGAGCAGCAATCCCGACAGCTTCCTCTTCAAGGAAGAATTCTTCGTGCCGATCACGGCGATTGCGGAAGTGATGACGCTCGACCAGGCGATCGATCTCGCGAACAAGACCGAGTACGGCCTGACGGCCGGCATCTTCTCGCAGGACGACAAGGAGATCGACACGTTCTTCAACCGGATTCAGGCGGGCACGACGTACGCGAACCGCCGTTCCGGCGCCACGACGGGCGCCTGGCCGGGCATCAATCCGTTCGGCGGGTGGAAGGCCAGCGGCTCGACGGGCCGCGGCACCGGCGGCCCGTGGTACGTGCAGCAGTTCATGCACGAGCAGAGCCGCGTCCGGATCAAGTAGGCAGGCCCTCACTGACGTTCGGCCGAGGCCGGCATCTGCCCGGGCTTCAGCCGGACGTCATCGTTTCACTCGACAACGCCCAAGAACATCGCCTCATGGCTGGCCGGCGGCGCTCATGCGCCGCGATGATGCGTCTTTCCAACTCGCCCTGAAGCGCCTCGAGTTGCGGGTGCAATGGCTGGGTCATCGCGCCCTTCCAGTCGCCCGCTGGCGCGGACGCTGCTTCTTCGAGATCGACTTGATCATCGTCTGTCCCCGTCGCCCGGCAGGAAGGGGCGGATCCGCCTGCGCGACAGCCGCGTCGATGAGCGCCGCGATTGCGGGCTCGGCAAGAGTCGCAGCACCGGGCAGCCGCACGAACCGGTTCTGCTTGCCACCGCCGAGCAGGACTTTCTGCGGGTCCGGGAGCGTCGCGCCGTAGTAGAACGACAGTCCGACGCCATTGGCCGCGGCGGCCAGCGACACGATCGTGTCCGAGGAACGCGACGTCGTGGAGAAGCCGAACACGAGAAAGTTGTAGTTGTCGTAGACGATTTCGGTCGCTGTCGGCAGGCGCTTCCGCAACGCCGTCCGGCACGCGCGGATCGTCCGGGCGACATCGGGCTCGAACTTTGCGATGAACGAGGCGATCTGGGCCGCGGGCGTTTGGGGGTCGCGTCGAGACCGTGGCAGCGGCATGAGCACCTACCTCTCGACACCCGCCCGCCTGATGTAGTCCAGCTTCGGGAACTCGCGACGCAGGTACACGTTGCCGCCGTCGAACACGGGATCCTGACGGCCGGCGCGAATGCCCCCGCCCGCGCGCTCACCGTAGTCCGCATACAATGCGTCGGCAACGTTCATCCCTTCGACGACCCGCGCAAAGGGCACGAACGGCTCCGCGTCGTGCCCCACGCTGTTGTCCCGGAGATTGATGAACACCTGTGTCGTTCGTCCGCCCGGATCCTTGAACGCGTAGGCAACCGTTCCGCGCACGTTCGACAGGACACGCGGATCGTCGGGAATCGTCCGCGAGCGCCAGCGCCTGGCGATGGCGGGATCGCCGTTGATGCCGAACTGCGCCCAGACGCCCGCGCGAATCCGGAACACGGCCGTATCGTTGTAGTATCCGGCGCGCACGAGATTGTAGAAGCGATCGACCCCGTGGGGCGCCCATTCGCGCCGCATTTCCAGGACGATAGTGCCGCGGGTCGTCTCCAGTCTGACGTGGCTGCGATCGGGCGCGCGCCGCTCGAACCCGGCGTCATCGGGATTGGGCAGCGACTGACGACCGCCACCCGAGGCACACGCCACAACAAGGGCCGTCAGGGCCAGGACGCTCTTGACGCAAGTCATTTCGGCAGGCAGCCTCGGAGCTGTTTCAGGGTCGCCATCGCCCGCGACAGCAGCGTGGCGGCGTCCTCACTCCCCGGAGTGGCTGCGGCCAGCCCCGCCGCGAGCTGCACCAGATCGTCGATCAGCACGTGAGAATCGACCTCCGGCCTCACGGGCGCCAGGCGGCTCATGTCGCCCACCAGTTCGGACACGAGCTTGCGCGCCGGCTCCAGCCCGAGTCCATATCCGGCAAGCAGGCCACCAGCGACTGACGCGTCTTCTCGCAACATCGCGAGCAGCAGATGTTCCGTGCCGATGTGCGCGTGGTGCAACTGGTCGGCCTCCGACGCGGCGACCTGAAGGACACGCTTGATTTCAGCCGAAAACGGCAACTCGACAGATGTGGCCACCCTTTCGCGGAAGGCCGACCGGTTCTCGATGTCCTCTCGGATGCGCTCCGGCGTGACCCCGGCCACGCCGAGCACGCGTCCGGCCACCCCTCCCGGCTCGCGCACGAGGCCCAGCAGGAGATGCTCGGTCTCCATGGACAGGGAACCCTGCTGGGTCGCTTCGTACCGCGCGAAAAACAGCGTCCGTCGCGCCGCCTCGTTGTAGCGTTCGAACATGATTCGCTCCCCGATTTCCACGGTCCGTTCACCTGATGATCGCGCTCGTATACTCCGGTTCGATGTTCTCGAAGTACACGCCCTGGAGCCGCCCGGGCTCGAGCGGTGGCAGGTCGAGCGCGAAGCGGTATCCCGGGCGGCGGCGAGCGTCGTCAGATCCGCATAGAACCCGACGAACGTTCTCGGCGCGGCGCGGACCGCCGAATACGCCTTCTTCAGTTCCACCGTGCGCCCGTCGATCGTCAGGCGCGCCTCCCACCGCGGATCGGGCTCGGCGATCTGCACGAACAGCAGCAGCCGTTCGGGCACGAGCCAGGTCGCGCGGAAGTCCTCCGACGTCCACGGAATCGGCCAGACTTTCCGCCTGGCGGCCAACTGATCGAAGATGCGCTGCGGGATCGTGAAGCCGCCGGTCAGATGCCCGCCGGTCGAAGCCGGATCGTACGCGATGACGGGCTGGTACTTGCCGAACCGTTCCCCAGCGAACCGGAGCGGGACTGTTACGACGTGTTCGGCGATTGACGCAGACAGGGTGCGCCTGGCCGTTGACAGTCACCTCGCGGATCGTTCGGTTCGCCGGCAGGATCACCCGGGCTTCCACGTCCGCGCCGACTTCGCCCGTGACGTCCGTCAGCTGAAGCGTCGTCGCCTCGATACTCGCCTTGCCGGCGACGTTCAGCAGGACGGGCTCACCGGCGTCCAGCGCCTGAAGTTCGAACACGGCGGCGGATCCGCCATCGATCGGGATCGCCGCCCGCTCGCCCGCCCTCCACGGACCGTGGAGGCGCCCCTCGACCGGATAAAGCTCGTTCAGCACGAATGCCGACGACGAAGGGTCCATGCCGATGGAGGCGTCCAGCGGGACGCTGGCGTCGAGACGCCGGCCGTTGGGATTGAAAAGGAAGACGAAGCCGTGGTTGCCGGCTATCGCCGACGTCCCATCGATCTTCCCGATCGCCGGCTGCCCGAGGATCGGCCGCGTGCGGCGCAGCAGCTCCTTGTTCACCGCGGTCCAGTCGATCCAGTGGCGGAACCATCGACGATCGGCCTCGGAAAAGGCCTTGAACTCCTCCGGGTCGCGCGCCGGGATCATGTTCATCACGTTGTTCCAGCCCGCCGTGGCGACCGACGAAAGCAGAGAGTAGCGCCAGCCGAGGTAGTCCCAGTCGCGCTCGCGCAGCGGCAGGAGCACGCGCCCGCGATCGGGCGTCTGTCGCTCCGGCATGTCGCCAGTGTCGTCGCTGCGCGAGGTCTGGTGCGTGATGAAGCCGGGCACGATCTCGCTCGGCGTGAAATCGTACATGCGATAGCGATAGGCAGTGTATCGCTGCCGATCAGCAGAGACGCGATCGAAATGCAGATCGGGGAACGGCACGAAGCTCTCGGGCTGCTCGTCGTTCCAGGTCGGATGCGGATAGCTGCCCGCGAGCCACGACCACGGGCCATACAGATGGTATGCCTGTCGCCCGTCGATCGCGATGTCCGGCAGGCGCTTCCGCAGTTCCTCCATGACGCGCCGCCACCCTGCCCACTGCGCATAGCGGCTCGTGCCCTCGTAGGTGAGGAACGTGTGGTCGAAGGCGAACCCGCCCACGCCGGTCTTGTGCTGGAACGCCACGAGCTCGTCGATCAGCCAGTCCTGGAGGCTGCGGACGCCGAGGCTCGCATACTGGCGGCCCGGCCGGTTCGCAGGCGACACGAGCCACTCTGCGTTCTGGGAGAACGGCACGACCGGATACACGTACGCCACGAGCTTCACGTTCCGGCGCTTCGCGTAGTCGAGCATCTCCTGAACCGACGGCGGCACGTCGCTCGTCCGCGGATCCCACTCTCCCTTACGGATTTTCTGGCCCAGTCCGAGCCAGAGCACATGCTCCCAGCTCCAGTCGTCCTTACTGTCTTCGCGGCGTGAGAGCGCCGAGTTCGACGGGGCGAACAGCAAGTGATCCGCACCCAGCTCCGCCGCGCGGTCGATGATCCGCTTGTACTCTTCGCGGCCTTCGGGGAGCGCGACGTCAATCTGGTAGTCGTTCACACACCAGCCGACCATCAGGTCGAGCGGCTTCTCCGGCTTGTAGAGCAGGAAGCTGCGGACGACGGTCCGTGAAAGCGGCGATCTTCCCCTTCGTCCATGCCCGGACCGATCGGCTCTGGTGCCTCCACGCGCCACTCGGGAATCATGCGCTCCGGCACGAACCGGCCGGTCATCCGGTACGGCGTCAGGATGCCGCGATCCGCCATGAACGGGCCCTGCCCTTCGCGCCAGTCCATGTCCGGCTTGTAGCGAATCGAGAAAGCGTCGCCCTCACGCGCGAACGCCAGAAACGGATTCTGCACCAGCGCGAGGAGTCCGCGTCCGCCGCCGAGACGGATGGCGCCGCCGTAGTCGCCCGTGCCAAGTGTCCGCCGGACGCTGCCCGGCACGTACACCGCCTGCACGGACTCGCCCAGCCGCATGTCGAACATCTGGACATCGTCCACGCGATACGTCGAACCGGCCCGTGCGACGATCGAGAGCTGCTTGCTGACGAAGGCCCACTCCGGCTGGAGTTCGTAGGCGGCCTCCACCTTGTACGCGTCCGCGGTCCAGGTGTAGGTCACGCGGCCGGACGCGCTCGTGCGCGCCGGCGGCGCAAGCGCGCGGCTTGCGAACGTCCGTCCGTCAATCGAAACACTGAATTCGTCCTGCGCGATCTGGATCGTGTGGCCGAAGGCGGAGAGCGCGCTCAGCCCGCGCGCGCCGAACTCCGCGCGCACCTGATCGTTCGTGAGGGCCACGCCGCGTTGAGCGGGCAGGCCGGTCGCGGCCGTCACGGTGAGAACGCAGGCCAGGAGCGCGCGGCGCATTGGGGAGATTCTAGTGCAACCGCAGTTCAGAGCCTGAGCGAACCGGCCGGCCTTCGAAGGTCACGCGCCGCAACGACTGGCTCCCGGCAACCCGCACCTCGATGGCTCGCGCCAGTGGTTCCAGCATCTTCGAGCCAGGCGCGAGGCGCATCGTCAGCGTGCGTGCGCTCTCGCTCCACGCCACCTCGACGCGCATCCACGCGCCTCGCCGATACTCGAACGAGCGGCCATCGTCTTCGTAGATCGACGCCGTCCCGTCCGCGCCCGGATACACGACCAGCGTGAGCGGCCCCTCGACTTGTCTCGTCGCTGTACTGCTTGACCGGGCCGAGCGGCAGAATCGCGCCGGCGCGGACGTGAAGCGGCATCGTCTCGAGATCGACGGCGCGGGAGATCTCGCGCCCTCCGTCGAGCGTCTCCTCGGTCCAGAAGTCGAACCATGTCACCGCGCGGCAGGTAGAGACGCCGAACGGTGGCGCCCTTCCTCGACAACGGGCGCGACGAGGATGTCGCGGCCCCAGAGGAACTGGTCCCCGCGGGCGATGGCGATCGGATCGTCCAGGGATAGTGCAGCCACATCGCCCGCATCAGCGGGCAGGCCGGTCGTCGCAGCACTCGCGCACCGCGGTGTAGATGTACGGGCAGCATGCGGTAGCGCAGCTCGAGATACTTCTTGCACGATCGGCTCGACGGCCGCATTGTGCAGTTCGCTCTCCGGAAGTTCCGCGGCGCCGCCGGTGTAGCCGGCGAACCTCTGACTGGGCCGAGCTCACCGGTGTTCCAGCCCCACGGCAGCCGCAGGTGCCAGGTGCGTCCGTGCGCGCGGAACAGCGGGCAGAAGGCGCCGAACTGGAACCAGCGCACGTGCAGCTCGCCGGTGTATTCCGCGGTCGGCACGAAGCCGCCGATGTCGGTCCCCCAGAACGGTATGCCCGAGAGGCTCGTGTTGATCGCGACCGGCACGTGCGTCTTGAGCGTCTCCCAGGTCGAATACACGTCGCCCGACCAGAGGAACGCTCCGTAACGCTGCATGCCGGGCGCAGCCGTTGCGGTGCAGCGCGAACGGGACGTTCGTTCGGGCGCGAGCAGCTGCGGGCCCTCCCAGTACATGCGGATGCGCGCCAGGCGCGAGGGGGCATCGAGACCGTCGCCCTGGTCAGGCCACCAGCCGTCGATGCCGAGATCGTAGACAGGCTTGTGATACGGCCAGTAGCAGGCCACATGCGCGGTCGGTGCCGGCCACTGGTCGATCGGCCGTGCCGGCCGCTCGGGACGGCCTTGTCGGCGCCGTGCACGGATCGGCGACCGTGCCGGTCATGCGCCGCGCCTTCGATGACGACGTGCAGGACGATCTTGAAGTGCTCCGCGTGCAGTTCATCGATCATGTGCTTCGGGTCGGGGAAGTTCGTCCGGCTTCCACGTGAACTCGCCGTTGTGCGTGTTCCACCCTGACGGCGTGAATTCCGTGCCGAGATAGATCAAGCGCGTCGCACGGCAGCCGCTTCTCGCGGAACGTTTTCGCGACCCACAGGACCTCGTCCGGCCCCGCCAGCGTCCGGTGCGACTGCAGGTAGCCGAACGTCCAGAGCGGCGGCAGCTCCGCGAATCCCGTCACGCGTGCGTACGCCCGCATGATTTCCGCCGGATTCGCGACGATGCCGTGACGAAGATGTCGAAGGGCGGCGCTGTCGGCCAATCGGCGTCAGCGTGCCGTAGGGGCCGGTGAGATCGAAGCTGCCGAGCGGCTGGTGAATGAAGAGTCGCCCAGCCGCTCCGGTGCCGATCAGCCACTGGATCGGTACGCGTCCGCCGTGCGTGCGCAACTGGTAGCCGCCCTGCCCGTTGCGCATGCGGTCCACTACGCCGCGGCGATCGAACTGGGCGCCGCCTTCGCCGAAGCCGAGCAGGGGTCCCCCGCCAAGCGAGAACGTCAGGCCGCCTGATTTCTCATCGAACGTGAGGCGCTGCACCGGCGTGCCGTTGGCGGTGACGATGTCGAGGGCCGGTGGGATCGAGGCGAACGCGACCCGCAGGTTGCCCGCACGCAGCGGTCCGGCCGGCCCCGCCGTGCGACGCGTCGAGAGGATGCGGCCGGCCGCGGCCGGAACCAGCGCTCCGTCATCCGCCACGGCGCCGTCGAGCGGCAGCGCCGTGATGCGAACCGTCGAGGGACTGACAGCCAGGACCGCAATCTCGACCGGGCGTCCCGCGATCACGATCGGCGACGGCTGCCCGCGGAGGATGCCGCCGCGAAACGCCACGCCAGCGCCCGCGCAACCCAGCGTTTCAGCACGTTCGCGACGCGACAGTGGCTCTGGCATGCCGTGGACTATACAATGCCGCCACGCATCCGCGTCTTCTTCGCAAGGAGCCTCGCATGAGCCGCCTGATCGCCGGTTTCTTCGCTGTCGCCATCGCGTTGGCACCCACCACGGCCCGCGCGCAGGGCACGGTGGCCGACTACAAGCGCGCCATGACCCTCCGGGACCGGTACCAGGACACCGTCCTGAACCTGACCGACCAGGCTCGATGGCTGGAGAACTCGAACCGGCTCGTATACCGCAAGACAGTCAGGAATCCCGTCGCGGGGCAGGCCGGGCACGAATTCGTGGTCGTGGATGCCGAGACCGGCATGAAGCGGACGCCGTTCGATCACGAGAAACTCGCGGCGGCGCTGTCGGCCGCGGCGAACGAGAAGTACACCGCCGTCACGCTGCCCTTCACGACGTTCGACTTTGCCGACAACGACCGCGCCATCCAGTTCACGCTCGGGCCTGGCGGAGGCCGGGGACGCGGAGCTATTCCCGCCGCCGACGCGTGGCGCTGCAACATCCAGACATACACGTGCCAGCGGCCGCAGGGCGGTGGCCGCGGGCGCGGCGGACGCGGCGGCGGCAACGGCCTCGCCGGTCCGGTGCGTCCGCCGTTCGACATCAACGGCGTCGATCCCCGCCGGTCACCCGACGGGAAGATGGAGGCGTTCGTCAACAACTACAACCTCGCCGTCCGGTCCGTCGAGCCCGCGCCGGGCGGACGCGGCGACTCGAGGGGGCCCGCCCCGAGCGAGCGCAGCGACTCGAGGGGATCGCGCGCCATCACGCTGCTGAGCACCGATGGCTCCGAGGGCGGCTACTACGATCCCGACTCGATCGCTTGGTCGCCGGACTCGACAACGATCGCCGTCTACAAGGTGCGGCCTGGCTACCGGCGCTACGTGCACTACGTGGAGTCGTCGCCGGAAGATCAGCTGCAGCCGAAGGACTCGGTGATGCAGTACGCCAAGCCGGGCGACGTGCTCGACGCCGAGCAGCCGGTGCTCTTCGACGTCGCGTCGAAGAAGCATATGGTGGCGGACAACGCCCTCTTCCCGAACGCCTACGACGTGACGCGCCTCGCCTGGCGCAAGAACAGCCGCGCGCTCACCTTCGAGTACAACCAGCGCGGGCACCAGCTGTATCGAGTGATTGAAATCGACGCCGCGACCGGCCGCACCCGCACCGTCATCGAGGAAGCGCCGAAGACGTTCTTCTGTTACTCCGGCAAGAAGTTCCGCCAGGACATCGACGATGGGAAGGAGATCGTCTGGATGTCGGAACGCGACGGCTGGAATCACCTGTATCTGTATGACGGCTCGACCGGACAGGTGAAGAACCAGATCACGAAGGGTGACTGGCCGGTGCGGAGCGTCATCAAGGTGGACGAGAAAGCGCGCCAGATCTGGTTCAGCGCGAGCGGCATGCACGCGGGCAAGGACCCCTATTACGTCGAGTACTTCCGCATCAACCTCGACGGCACCGGGCTCACGCCGCTGACGAGCGCGGACGCGAACCATGCGGCGACGTTCTCGCCCGACATGAAGTACTTCGTGGACACCTACTCGCGCATCGACCTCCCGCCCGTCACCGAGCTGCGGCGATCCGCTGACGCTTCCCTCGTCATGGAGCTCGAGACGGCCGACATCTCGGACCTCACGAAGGCCGGCTGGCAGGCGCCCGAGGCCTTCGTCGCCAAGGGTCGCGACGGCACGACCGACATCTGGGGCGTGATCTTTCGGCCGACGAACTTCGACCCGAAACTGAAATACCCGGTCATCGAAAACATCTACGCGGGGCCGCACTCGTCGTTCGTGCCCAAGTCGTTCGTAGCCTACAACCAGATGCAGGCCACCGCGGAACTCGGCTTCATCGTCGTGCAGATCGACGGCATGGGCACGAGCAACCGGTCGAAGGCGTTCCACGACGTCGCGTGGAAGAACCTGAAGGACGCCGGCTTCCCCGACCGGATCCTGTGGCACAAGGCGGTCGCCGCGAGGTATCCCTACTACGACATCACGCGTGTCGGCATCTACGGCACGTCGGCGGGTGGGCAGAGCTCGCTCGGCGGCCTGCTCTTCTTCCCGGAGTTCTACAAGGTCGCGGTGTCGGCCGCGGGCTGCCACGACAACCGCATGGACAAGATCTGGTGGAACGAGCAGTGGATGGGGTGGCCGATCGGCCCGGAGTACTCCGAGTCGTCCAACGTCGACAACGCGTATCGGCTGCAGGGGAAGGTGCTGCTCGTCGTCGGCGAGATGGACCACAACGTCGATCCCTCGTCCACGATGCAGGTGGTGAACCAGTTGATCAAGCACAACAAGGACTTCGATCTGCTGGTCGTGCCCGGGATGGATCACGGCTCCGGCGGAGCGTTCGGCGATCACAAGCGCTACGACTTCTTCGTGCGCCACCTGCTCGGCGTGACGGCGCCGGAGTGGAAGGCGCTCGAGGAGCCTGCGAAGACCACGATGCGCCCGTAGCCTTCGTATGCGGTCAGACGGGACGGGCGATCCAGGACTTCCGGCTGAGGCCGGACGCGACAGGAATCCCAGGGGTAATCCAACGGCATGGCGTCGATCGTTATTCCGCGCGGAGAGCCGCAATCGGAAGCATGGACGTAATCTTCCGAGCGCCAAGCAGCGCCGCCGCCACTCCCGCGCAGAACAGCAAGGCCGCCATTGCTATCAGGACGACTGGCTGGCCGGGCGCAACGTCGAATACGAAACGCTCCGTGATGCCGCGCGCGACACACGACACGACCGCACCTGCGGCGAGTCCCATCGCCAGCGGAGCGACCGTCGCCTGAACCAGGTCCCACTTCACCCGTCGTGGACTCGCCCCGAGCGCCAGCCGCACGGCGATCTCCCGAGTCCGCACCGACACGCCGTGGCTCACGAGCCCGTACAGCCCGACGATGGCGAGGAGCAGTGCCGCACACGCGAACACAGCCAGGATGCCCGCCGCGTACCGGGCCGTCGCACCAGCGGCTGCGACCTGCGCATCGAGCGTGGTGATGCGCCTGACTACGAGTCCGTGACCGGACGTACTGACAGCCGATCGAATGGCCGCGTCGAGCGAGGCGGGCGGCAGTGTGGAACGCACGAGGAAGATGGCAAAGTCCCGGGTGGAGATCTCGACGCTGCGGGGCAGGTAGGCGGCCGGCACCGTCTGACGTTCGAGCCCGGGCTGCCGCATCGTGCCAGCGCCCACGTGCGCGACCTCCGTCAGGTCGCCCACGACACCAATCACCTCCCGCCACTGTCCGTCAAACTGGATCCGCTCGCCGGCGCCTCCGTGAAGCGAGAACTGCCGGGCCAGCGTCTGGTTGATCACCACGACGTCCTGCCTGCTCTCGTCGGCCGGCGCGAATACACGCCCCTCGACTACCGGGATGCGCAGCGTCGCGAAGTAATCCCGACCGGAGGTACTCGTCGCGACCCGCGTTTCCACTCCGCTGGTCGACCGGGCAAGGCGAAGATAGCCAACGCCTCCATGGAAAGGCGCCTCGGAGGAGGCGGCCGCGGACACGACGCCGGGAATTCGCCGGATTCGTCCGAGAAGATCCGACTCGGGTCCTTCGAGCCTCCGAGTCATTCATCACTGCGGCTGTAGTCCTCACCTGGACAACGAGGACGCCCTCTGGGTCGAATCCGAGCGGAAGGTGCTGGAGGCGCCAGACGCCTGTTCCGATGACTGCGGCCGACGACAGCAAGGCCACGACGAGGGCCGCCTCGGATGCGGTGAGCAGTGAATGGCGGCTCCGTCGCCTGGGTGGCCGAGCGAGTCGCGTGACCAGCAGCCAGGCGGAATCCGAGGCCGAAGGCGAGGCCCGCGATCCCGGAGACCATCGCCGCGAACCCGAGAACCTGCCAGTTGACGCGTATCTGGTCCGCGCGCGGCAGGACCTCCGGGCTGAGCGAGCGTAACAGGGGCACCATCCAGACAGGCCAGCAGCATGCCGACGCCGCAACCGCACGCCGCAAGCACGCCGTACTCGCAGATGAGGCCGCGGAGGATCGCAGGCCGCGTTGCACCGAGCGCGGCCTTGACCCACAGCTCCTGCCGTCGTCGCGACCCACCAGCCAGAAGCAGCGCCGCGATGTTCACGACGCCGATCAGCAGGAGAACGAGCGATCCCGTCGAGAGCAGGAGGAACATCGGACGCGTGCGCCCGACGAGCTCCTCGTGGAGGGGGGTCACTCGCACACCCGCCGCGGGAATCGCGTACTTCCACCACGCTCTTCTCCCATCCGGACGTGACGTCCGACCACGGTCGGGTCAGCAGCGAACGCCTTCCGCCAGAGCGCCTCGCTCAGAATCACGACCGCCGTGGACCGACCATCTTCAGGCGTGAACGTCCGGCCGACAATCGGCTGGACGCCGAGCAGCGTGAACCAGTTCGGCGTGACACGAAATGCGTCTGTCCACTCGGTTCCGTGCGGCGTGTCAATCGCGTAGCCTTCCGGCGCAAACCCGGCCACTTCTGCAAGCGTGCCGGCGCGCTGCGACAGGTCGATGAATTCGGGAACCGGCAGCGGAAGAAAGTCCACACCCGGCAACGTCTTCCAGACTGAAATCAACTGCTGCGGCTCCGCGGCCTGGAAGGGGCGCAGCAGGACGGAGGCCGCCACCGCATAGACAGTAGTCGCCAGTCCGATGGCCAGCCCGAACGTGAGGATGACTGCGGCGGCCATCGCCGGACGCCGGATGTGTTGTCGAAGCGCGTACCGCAAATCGTGCAGCATGTTCAGCTCCAGCGCATTCTGGTGCTTTATCGCGAGACGTTGACGCAGAACAGGTCCGTCGCGACGGCGAAGTCGGCCGGCGGGATGTCGGTCGTCATCGTCTGCCACTCCGAGGTCGGCGTGATCGTCTGCCACTGTCCCTTGCGACCCACCTTGACGGGCATGACGAAGCCGAGTTCGTCCGCCTTCCAGCGATACCGGACGGAGTTCCCCTCGAATCGCAGTTCGAGCGTCGGAAGGTCCGTGCGGCGGAGGTACTGGTTGAAGACCGGCGTCAGATCGCGTGTGAGCTGGCGGTTGAAGAACGCGATGACGTCCTCGGTCAGGATGTCGCGGTAGCGGAACTCCAGATAATAGTCGTGAACCAGCTTCCACCACCGCTGGTCGTCATCCACGATGCTGCGGAGCGTATTGATGAAGAGCGCCCCCTTGAAGTACATGTCCTGCGGCGGTACCTTGTTGACGCCGCGCGGCGGGACGATCGGCGCGCGGTTCTGGACCTTGCCGACGTAGCCGCCGAGATACCGAATCGCCTCGTCCTTCCCCCACATGTACTCGACATAGATCGCTTCGGCGTACGTTGCCCACGCTTCGTGGATCCACTCGTCCGACACGTCGGCCGCCGTGATCGCGTTGCCGAACCATTCGTGCGCGCTCTCGTGGACGATGATGAAGTCGAATTTCGTGCTGATGCCGACGCCGGTCCAGTCGCGTTCGAGGTAGCCGTTCGCGAAACGGTTCCCGTAGGTCACCGCGCTCTGGTGTTCCATCCCGGAGTAGGGCACCTGAATGAGCTTGTAGCCGTCCTTCTTGAACGGGTATTCGCCGATGTACTTCTCGAAGGCCTGCATCATGCTTCCGGCCTGCGGGAACTGGCGCTTCGCCTTCTCGAGATCGGCGGGCAGCGCATAGAAGTCCAGCGTCTGCCCGTTCACGCTATCGGCGAAGTGCTCGTACTCGCCGATATTGAGCGACACGCTGTAGTTGTTGATCGGGTAGTGGATCTGCCAGTCCCAGCGGGTGTAGCCGTCGCCCAGGTCGGTCTTGCCGGCGAACTTTCCGTTCGAGACGTCCACGAGGCCGCTGGGAATCGCGACGTGGAGGCGCATGGACTCCACCTCGTCGCGGTACTGGTCCTTGTTGGGCCACCATACGCTGGCACCGACGTGCTGGCAGGCTGTGTTGATCCAGGGCTTCCCTGCCGTGTCGGTCTTGAAGGTGATGCCGCCGAACCGGCCGGTCTCGGTCGGGTTGCCGGAATAGAAGAAGTCAATCGAGTAGGTGCGGCCCTCCTTCAGCGGCTGCGGGAAGTCCACATAGACGGTGCCGAGCACGCGTTCGTACTTCAGCGGCTGCCCGTCGAAGAGGATCTTCTCCACCGTCAGGTTCGCGAACAGGTCCAGCTGAATCCTCGAATCGTCTTTCAGCATACGGAAGCGGATGGTGTTGGATCCGCTGATGAACTTCCTTTCGGGATCGACGCGGACGCTCAGGTCGTACGACAGCAGGTCGTTGTTCGCGCGGTACGGTCCGTACTCCCCGCGCAGGATATCAGCCTGTGAAGGCGGGACCTGTGCAGGCGGGGCCTGTGTCGCGGGCCGGGCAGGCGGCTGGGCGAACACCGGCACGGCCGCCACCGGCAGCGCCAGGGCCGCGAGAAGGGCCGCGGTCAGTCGGTATAATTGCCTCATGCCGTCCCTTGAACTGCCTGGTGCGGATCTGGTCCGCAAGGGCGTGGCCGATCTGATGGCCGGACGCGAATCCATCGAATCCCTCCTGGTCGCTATCGGCGCCCCGCGGCTTCGCCTGCTGGGCGTGCAACTTCCGCCTGTCCCGTCGGGAGCAGAGCATCGTCTGTACGCCCTGCTCAACGAGTCGGGACCCGAGTCGGCCCACTCCCGCTACAACGCGCTCGTGCGCCGGCTGGTCAGCTTCGAACGGGCGCTCGCATGCGTCCGCTAGCCGACGCGTCCCGGATCAGGGCGTTCATGCAGGCGCTCGGACACGAAGCCTCGACCGACACCCGCGTCTATTTCACCGGCGGCGCGACAGCCGTCCTGCACGGCTGGCGCGCGAGCACGATCGACGTGGATATCAAGGTCGTGCCAGACATCGACGCCGTCTTCCGCGCCCTGCCGCGCCTCAAGGAACGGCTCGACATCAACATCGAGCTCGCCGCGCCGAGCGATTTCATCCCGGTGCCGCAAGGCTGGGAGGATCGAAGCCCGTTCATCACACGGGAAGGGCGCGTCTCTTTCCATCACTTTGACCTGTACGCACAGGCGCTGGCCAAGATCGAGCGCGGCCACGAGCAGGACACGGCCGATGTCCGAGACCTGCTCGCGGGCGGATTCGTCGATCGGCAGAAGCTCCTCACGTACTACGAGCGCGTCGAGCCGCAGCTCTATCGATATCCGGCGATCGACCCCGCCACCTTCCGCCGCGCCGTCATGCGGGTCGTCGAGGCGAACCCCGATCACCCTCTCTAACCCTCCTGCGCCACCAGTCGATCGAAGGCGTCCGCCGGCAGGTCGTCCAGCGATCGCACGAACACGTCGGCCGCCGGTCAGCGTCGTCGCCCGGCTGACGCCGATCGATCGCATGCCGGCCCGCCGCGCCGCCTCGATCCCGGCGGCCGCGTCCTCGACGACCACCGAGCGATCGGGCGGGACTCCGAGCCGGGACGCCGCGGTGAGGAACACCTGCGGGTCCGGCTTGCCGGTGGTGACGTCCTCCGCCGTAATCACGACGTCGAACGCCCGCTCCATCTTCAAGGCGTGCAGCATCGCCTCGACGTTCGCCCGTGGAGCCGACGATCCGATCGCCTGCAACCAGCCCGCGGCGGGGAGCCGCGCGACCCACTCGGCGGCTCCTGGCAGCGGTTTCAGCCCGCGCTCGGCCGCCAGCCGGCGATACTCGGCCTCTTTGGCGTCACCGATGCGCGCGATGCGGGCGGCGTCGATGTCGGGACCGATCCACGCACGCAGGATGCGATCGTTCTTCTGTCCGAAGCTCGCGAGGAACTTCTCGCGGGTAATCGACACGCCTTCCGGGGCGAGCACGTGCTGCCACGACAGCCAGTGGTACTCCTCGGAGTCGCCCAGCGTGCCGTCCAGGTCCCAGATTACGGCGCGCGTCATCGCTGTCCGTAGTACGCGCCCGGACCGTGCTTGCGCAGGAAGTGCTTGTCGATCAGGAAGCGGTCCGGCGCCTGGGCGTCCGGCGCCATGGTCCGCGCGCGCCACTCGAGCCGCGCGAGATACTCGAGCACCCGTGCATGCTCGATCGCCGCCTCAGGCGTCGCGCCCCAGGTGAACGGCCCGTGATTGGCGACGAGGACCGCGCACATTTCGGCGGACGACACCGCGCCGGCCGCCAGGGTCTCGACGATCACCAGGCCGGTGTTCTTTTCGTAGTCCCGCTCCACTTCGGCGCGGGTCATCGGCCGGGTAACCGGAATGTCGCCGCGGAAATAGTCCGCGTGGGTCGTGCCCATGCACCGGATCGGCGTGCGCACCTGCGCGAAGAGCGTCGCATACTCGGAGTGCGTGTGGACGATGGCCCCGCAGCCGAACGCGCGGTAGAGTTCGACGTGCGTCGGCGTGTCGGATGACGGGCGCCACTTGCTGTCCACAACCTCGCCGGTCTCGAGCGAGACGGCCACCATGTGCGCCGGCGTGAGCTGGTCGTACGGCACGCCGCTCGGCTTGATGACGAAGACGCCGGCCTCCCGGTCCGCCACGGACAGGTTGCCGAACGTGCCCATGACGAGACCGCTCGCGACAAGCTCGAGGCTGGAGCGGAAGACGAGGTCCTGGAGGCGCTGGATGTCCATCAGCTCACTGCGGGCGAGGCCGGCGCCGCGGCCTGCTCTCGAATGGCCAGGAGCCGTTTCATCAGGGTCGCGTAGTCCGGCCGGGCGCCCGGCACGCCGCCGAAACCGTCGTGGAGTTCCCGATAGATAGTGAACAGTTCAGAATAGGTCCCGTGCGCCTGCGGGTCGGGCGCGAAGTGTGTGGGCTTGATCGATGTCATGCGGTCCTGCGCCTCGCTCCAGTCGTCGTATCCGCCGGCGGACACGCCCGCCGCCACCGCCGCCGAGATGGCCGCCCCCAGGGCCGGTGTCTGCGGAGAGCCGGCGATGAGCATCGGCTGGCCGATGACATCCGCATAGATCTGCATGAACAGATCGTTCTTCTCGGCAATGCCCCCGCAGCACACGACGCGCTCGACGGGCACGCCGCAGTCGCGCAGCCGCTGGATGATGGTGAGCGCGCCGAACGCGGTGGCTTCGATGAGCGCCCGGTAGATCTCGGCCCGCGTCGTCCTCAGGGTCTGGCCGACGAGCAGGCCCGTGAGCCGCGGATCGACCAGGATCGTGCGATTGCCGTTGTTCCAGTCGAGCGCGACGAGCCCCGACTCGCCCGGCTTCAGTGCGGCCGCCTCGGCCGACAGCCGCGCGTGCAGGGCTTCGTCACCCTCGCACACTTCCTCGACCCACCACCGCAGGATGTCGCCGACGGCCGACTGCCCCGCCTCGATCCCGAAGCAGCCAGGCATGATCGACCCCCGGACGGTCCCGCAGATGCCGGGAATGTCGGCCACGGCCTCGTGCTCCGGCGCGATGGCGCAGTCGCACGTCGAGGTGCCGATGATCTTGACCAGGGTGCCGGTGCGGACGCCGGCGCCCACGGCGCCGTAGTGCGCGTCGAATCCGCCCATGGCGATCGGGATGCCGGCTGGCAATCCGAGCACGCGCGCCCATTCCTCGCACAGACGACCAGCCGGCCGATCCGCCGGGTAGGCCTTGTCATAGAGGCGATCGCGCAGCTCCGCCAGCTTTGGATTGAGGCGCGCCAGGAAAGCCTTCGACGGCAGCCCTCCCCACGCCTCCGAGTACATCGCCTTGTGTCCTGCCGCGCAGACACACCGCACGATATCGTGCGGCTCGCGCACTCCGGACAACAGCGCCGGCACCAAGTCGGCCAGTTCGACCCAGCTCGCGGCCGCATCGAAGACGTCAGGCGCCACGTTCAGGCAATGCCAGATCTTCGACCACCACCACTCCGACGAATACGTGCCGCCAATCGGCGCCAGATACTCGGGCGCGTGCGCCCGTGCGGCTGACGTGATCGCCGCCGCCTCGGCGGCCGATGTGTGATCCTTCCAGAGCCACGCGTGCGCGGCAAGATTGCCGTTCCAGCGCGGATCCAGCGCAAGCGGACGCCCGTGGGCGTCCACCGGGAGCGGCGTCGATCCCGTCGTATCGGAGCCGATGCCGATCACGCGGCCGGCGGAGAACGCCGCCTCGCGCGAGGCCTGCGCCAGTGCGCCGGTGACCGACGCGCGCGTCCCCTCGATGTAGTCCGCCGGGTTCTGGCGAGCCAGGTGCGGTTGTCTTGCCTCGAGCAGCACACCACGATCGCCGCTCGGGTAATCGAAGACGCTCGACCCGACGGTCCGTCCGTCCGCGCAGTCCACCACGACGGCGCGGACCGAGTTGGTCCCGTAGTCGATCCCGATGGCGTAGGCATCCGGCATGGCTTATCGGTGAGGCTCAGCCGACCAGGATTGGCGACACGACGTCCAGGACGTCGGGACCGGTGCCGCTGGTGCGCGCCGCGTCGAGCGCGTCCTGCCGTGCCATGATACGCACCGCCTTCAGCGCCAGGTTCGCGAAGTTGATCAGGCTGCGCTCGATCGCCCGAGTCGGATCCTCGCGGTATGTGAACTGATCCTGGCTGTAGTAGCCGCGATAATTGCGGGTGAAGGTCGTGTACAGGGTACTCGACCGACTCGGGAATCGAGATCGTGCCGAACATCAGGTCCTGATCGTTGCGGCCCTGCCGGGCGTCGTTGACGTCGAACTTGTGCACGGGCACGCCGGCGTACTCGGCAAGATCGCACGAGGTGGAGGCCGTGGTGCCCTCCATCTTCTGGTGGCCGTAGTCGATCGTCAGGCCGCAGTTGGTCCCGCCGCAGGCTTTGTTGACGGCCTGGGCGACGAGAATGGCCGACGCGGCCGTCGGCACGATCATGTACAGCTCGCGCGGTTCGTACGGCTTGGGCTCGATGGCGAGCCGGATCCCGTGCTCCTGGCATTTGCGGTTGACAGCAACCAGCGCTTCGGTGAACCACTCGAGCGACTGCTTGTAGTCGATCTGGAAGTGGTAGTCCGCGCCGTCGGATCCCGGCCACACCGACAGGATCGGGATCTGCATCAGCCGGCAGATCTCGACGCCCTTGAGGATTTCGTCGAGCGCCGCGCGCCGCAGCGCGGCGTCGGGGTTGCACGGCCCGCCCATCCGGAATTTCGGGTTCGTCCACGTGTTGATGTTGCAGGCGGTGACCGTCAGGCCGAGTTCGGCGAGGAACCCGCTGCGCGCGCGATCGATCGCGACAGCGTCGAGGTCGCCGTTCATGGCCGTCTCGAACACGCTCTGGTGGATCTCGATTGCCGTTACACCGGCCGCCTTCGCGCGGCGGCACTGCCCTTCGAAGTCGTTCCGGAACGACGGGTCGTCCGAGTGATAGCCGGGCGGCGCGAAGCGGTCGCAGAAATCACCAGCCGACCAGTGCCCGACGCTCATCCGGATGTCCATCTTGTCGAGGAACTCGATCGCGGCATCGCGTCCGAGGTAGCCCGTCCGGGACGCGGCAAACGCCATCTGGTCCTTCGTGAAACGTGTCATTGTCGTATCTCCAGGCGGCCTTCAGGCGCGGCTTGCCCGCGCGCGGGTACGTTATCATCGCGGTCGCATTGGTGTAAAACAGACGCGCCGGCCCCTTTTGTCGAAAGGTCTCCCATGCGACTCCCGCGCAGCACGGTGTTCGGCACGGCGTTGGCTGTCGCGGTGCTCGCCGCCCTGGTAACGGCGCGCGGCGACGGCCAGGCGGCCAAACGCGACTATCCCATTCACCCGGTCGCGTTCACGCGCGTACACCTGACGGATGTCTTCTGGGCGCCGCGCATCGAGACCAACCGCACCGCCACCATTCCGGCCGCCTTCCAGCAGTGCGAGCTGACCGGGCGCGTCGATCTTTTCGTGCGCGCCGCCAAGGCGCTGGCCGGCGAACCCCACGACATGCGCCCGCCCGGGTATCCTTTCGACGACACCGACCTCTACAAGGTGATCGAAGGCGCATCGTACGCGCTGGCGGTCGATCCCGACCCGCGTCTCGACGCCTACGTCGATGCGCTCATCGCCAAGATCGCGGCGGCGCAGGAGCCGGACGGCTACATCTACACGACCCGCACGATCAACCCGCAGGAGCCGCATCGATGGGCCCGCCCGGCCCGGTGGGTCGGCGAGCGCGACGACAGCCACGAACTCTACGACATGGGCCACCTCTTCGAGGCGGCCGTCGCGCACAACATGGCGACCGGCAAGACCACGCTGTTGACCGTCGCGACCCGGGCGGCCGACCTCCTCGTCCGGACGTTCGGGCCCGGCAAACGTTCGATCTGGCCGGGTCATCAGATCACCGAAATGGCGCTGGTGCGCCTCTATCGCCTGACCGGCCGCGAACAGTACCTCGACCTCGCGAAGTTCCTGCTGGACGAGCGCGGTCCGGAGCCGCCGCCAGACGGCGAACGCGTGAACCCGCGCGGCCTCGACTACAACCAGGCGCAGGCGAAGGTCGTCGATCAGACCGAACCGGTGGGACACGCCGTCCGCGCCATGTACATGTATTCCGGCATGGCGGACGTCGCGGCGATGACCGGCGACGAGAAGATGCGCGCGGCCGGCCTGCGCATCTGGGACAACCTGATCAAGTCGAAGGTGTACCTCACCGGCGGCATCGGCGCGGCCGGCGGCCACGAAGGCTTCGGCAATCCGTACGAGCTGCCGAACATGCAGGCCTACAACGAGACCTGCGCGTCGGTCGGCATGGACTTCTGGAATCAGCGGCTGTTCCTGCTCGAGGGCGACGCGAAATACGTGGACGTGCTGGAGCGCACGCTCTTCAACGGCCTCATCTCGGGCGTGTCGCTCGACGGCAAGACGTTCTTCTACGCGAACCCGCTCGAATCCAACGGGCAGCACGCTCGTCAGGAGTGGTTCGGCGTCGCCTGCTGCCCAGGCAATATCACGCGCTTCATGGCCTCGGTGCCCGGCTACGTCTACGCCGTCCGCCAGGGCGCGTCGGGCGACGACACGCTGTTCGTGAACCTCTACGCCGGCGGCACGGCGGACGTGGACATGCCGGGCGGCGCCGTGAAGGTCGTGCAGGATACGCGATACCCGTGGGACGGTGCCGTCAAAATGACCGTTTCCCCTGCCTCGACCCGCGCGTTCACCATCAAGCTGCGCATCCCCGGCTGGGCGCGCAACGAGCCCGTGCCCGGCGATCTCTACCGGTTCCTCGATCGAAGCAGCGCCACCGCCACCGTCAAGGTGAACGGCCAGGCAGTGCCGCTGGCGCTCGACAAGGGCTACGTGTCGGTCGCGCGCACCTGGAATGCCGGTGACGTCGTGACGATCGACCTGCCGATGCCGGTCCGCCGCGTTGTCGCCAACCAGCAGGTGACAGCCGACGCCGACCGCGTCGCCTTCCAGCGCGGACCCATCGTCTTTGCCGCCGAATGGGTGGACAACCCGAACGGCAAGGTCCGCAACATCGTCGTGCCGGACAGCGCGGCGCTGGCGACCGAGTTCAGGCCGGACCTGCTGCGCGGCGTGCAGGTGGTCACGGGGACCGGCTTCGGGCTGTCGCGCGACGCGCGCGGCGGGGTCGTCAAGGCGCGCCAGCCGTTCACGGCCATTCCGTATGCGACCTGGGCCAACCGGGGCCGCGGGCAGATGGCGGTCTGGCTTGCGCGCACCGATGAGGCCGCGAGGCCGACGCCGTACCCGACCATTGCCTCCGAAAGCACCATGACGACGTCGCGCTCGACGAAGAACCCGCGCAACATCAACGACGGCGACGACCCGCGCGCGTCCAACGACCCGAGCGCCTATTTCGACTGGTGGCCGCGCAACGGCTGCCGCGCCGATGCGCCCGCACCCGCGCAGCCCGCCAGAACCGCCTGCAGCGAGGGTGAGTGGGTCGAGATGGCATTCGCGAAGCCCGCGGCGGTGTCCCGGGCCGAGGTGTACTGGTTCGACGACACGGGTCGCGGCGGCGTCCGCGTGCCGGCCTCATGGCGGCTGTTCTACAAGGACGGCGACCGCTGGACGCCGGTCGAGACAACGCAGCCGTTCGGCGTCGCGAAGGACGCGTGGAACACGGTGAGGTTCGCGCCGGTGACGACCACGGCGCTGCGCATCGAGCTGAAGATGCAGCCGGGAGTTTCGGCGGGGGTTCAGGAGTGGAAGGTCAAGTAGGCTTCGGGCTTCAGGCTTCAGGCTTCAGGCTTCAGGAAAAGGGGCTCAGGAAGGTCATATGAGGGGACAGGGCTCACGGCTCAAGGCTCGGGTGGCGGGGGTGACGATTGTCGGCGCCCTTTTTCTGTCCGTCGTTCTCGCGGCGCAGATGCCCGACCGGCTCGACGAGCGGCTGCGCGCGATCTTCGGAGAGAACGCGTATGCGGCCGACTCGCTCGGCCCAACCGCATGGCTCGACGGCGGCACGCGCTACACGGCCATCGCCAGGGGACAGGACCGCAGCCTCGTCGCGCACGACACGGCGACCGGTGCGTCCGAGGTGCTCGTTCAGGCCCGCGCCCTCGTTCCCGCGGGGCAATCGACGCCGCTGTCGATCAACGGATACCAGTGGTCGCCTGACAAGTCCCATCTGTTGATCTTTACCAACACGAAGAAGGTGTGGCGGCAGAACACGCGGGGCGACTACTGGCTGCTGAATCGTTCGACCGGTGCCCTGAAGAAGCTCGGCGGAGACGCGCCGGAAGCGTCGCTGATGTTCGCGAAGTTCTCACCCGACGGCACCCGCGTCGGCTACGTGCGCGCGCAGAACGTCTACGTCGAGGATCTGGCGAACGGCGCGATCACCCAGCTCACCACGGACGGCGGCGGCGACATCGTCAACGGCACGTCCGACTGGGTGAACGAAGAGGAGTTCGGCATCCGCGACGGCTTCCGCTGGAGTCCGGACGGCCGCGCGATCGCGTACTGGCAGTTCGATACGACCGGCGTGGAGCGGTTCACGCTCATCAACGACACCGACGCGCTCTACCCGACGATCAAGCAGTATCCATACCCCAAGCCCGGCACCACGAACTCCGCGGTCAGGGTCGGCGTCGTCTCGGCTTCCGGCGGCGAGACCACGTGGGTGAAGACACCCGGGGCGCTGCGCGACTACTACATTCCCAGGCTGGACTGGGCCGACGCCAACACCGTCATCCTGCAGCACATGAACCGGCTGCAGAACACGAACGACGTACTGCTGGCCGACGCGCGCACGGGCGACACCCGGCGCATCCTGCGGGACGAGTCCAAGGCCTGGGTGGAGGAGAACGACGAGATCGAGTGGATCTCCGGCGGACGCGAGTTCATCTGGATCTCGGAGAAAGACGGCTGGCGTCACGCCTACGCGGTCGCGCGCGATGGCTCCCACGAACGGCTACTGACGACGTTCAACGCCGATATCGCCGGGATCGAAGCGGTGGACGGCGCCGGAGGACGGCTCTACTTCACGGCGTCGCCCGACAACTCGATCGAGCGCTACCTGTACGTCGCCGCGCTCGACGGCCATGAACCGTTGCGGCGGGTCACGCCGGCTGACGAACCGGGCACCCACAGCTACAACATCTCGCCGGACGGCCACTGGGCCATCCACACCTGGTCCCGCTTCGACGTGCCGCCGAAGACGGAGATTGTCAGCCTGCCGGACCACCGCGCCGTCCGCATGCTCGTGGACAATGCCGCGCTAACGCAGAAGGTGGCGCCGCTGCTCCAGCCGCCGGTCGAGTTCCTGAAGGTGGATCTGGGGGACGGCGTCGTGCTCGACGGCTACATGCTGAAGCCGAAGACCTTCGACGCCTCGCGCAAGTACCCCGTCCTGGTGCACGTCTATGGCGAGCCCGCCAGCACGACCGTCAACGATCGCTGGGGCGGCAACGGGATACTCTTCCACCGGGCGCTCGCCGACGAAGGCTTCATCGTCGTGTCGTTCGACAACCGCGGCACGCCTGCCCTGAAGGGCGCGGCGTGGCGCAAGGTCGTGTACGGGACGGTCGGCGAACTGTCAGCAAAGGAACAGGCGGCCGCGATCCAGAAAGTGACGGCCGAGCGGTCGTACATGGACGCCTCGCGCATCGCCATCTGGGGCTGGAGCGGCGGGGGGACCAACACGCTCAACGCGATGTTCCGATATCCCGACGTGTACAAAGTCGGCGTGGCGGTCGCGCCGGTCCCCGATCAGCGCCTCTACGACACGATTTACCAGGAACGCTACATGGGGATTCCCGAGCAGAACGCCGCCGGGTACAAGGCGGGCTCGGCGATCAACTTCGCAGAGGGCCTGAAGGGGCGCCTGCTGATCGTGCACGGCTCTGGCGACGACAACGTGCACTACCAAGGCACCGAACGGCTTGTGAACCGTCTCGTCGAACTGGGGAAGAGCTTCGACCTGATGGTCTACCCGAACCGCACGCACAGCATCTCCGAGGGCCACGGTACGACGCTGCACGTCTACAGTCTCGTCGCCCGCTACCTGCTCGAGCACGTCAATGGGAAATGGTAAATGGAAAATGGAAAATGGCCCTGAGCCCTGAGCCCTCCTCCTACCTCCCGGTAACCACCGAGATCTCCACATGCGACGGATAAGTCGTCGTGCGATAGATGCGATGCGTCGCGGCCTTGAAGTCCGCCTGCGTCGCACCGAAAATGCTCGGCACGAAGGTCTGCGGATTGCGGTCGATGAGCGGGAACCACGTGCTCTGGACCTGCACCATGATCCGATGGCCCTTGCGGAACGTGTAGTCCTGCGTGTGCAGGCTCCACGTGTATTCGAGCACGGTGTTCGGCTTGATCGGCGCCGGCTTTTCGAAACCCTGGCGGTAGCGTCCGCGGAACACCTCGTTCGAGACCATCAACTGGTAGCCAGCAAGGCTCCACTTGTCGGGATACTGCTCGGGGTAGACGTCGATCAGCTTCACGATCCAGTCGGCGTCGCTGCCGGTCGTGGAGGCAAACAGGTGCGCCGTCACTTCACCGGCGATCGTCACGTCGCTCTCGAGGGTCTTCGTTTCCCAGCTCAGCACGTCAGAGCGATCGTCGGCGAAGCGCTGATCCTCGACGAGCCAGGTTGACCATTTCGACCCGCCCGGAAAGTACGTCGCCTGGATAGGGCGCTGGCGGTACGGGACGGGGAAGGCTGGATCCGACAGATAGTGGTCGAACCCGGTTGCCGCCGCCGGCTTGTCGAAGCCGAGCGATTCGTCCGGGCCGAAATACAGGCCGCGCTTCTCCACTTCCCGGATGGGCGGCCAGGCGTCCCAGCGACGCCACTGGTTCGTCCCGGCCTCGAACGTGAGCGCCTCGGGCAGATCGAGCGTCCCCTTGTCCTTGAGGAAGTGCGCGAACCAGGGCGCCTGCACCTCGTCGCGGAAGTACTGGGCGGTCGGGCTGTCGAACGGGATCGGCCCCAGCGCGTCGCCCGTGCCGCGCGACCATCCCCCGTGATTCCACGGTCCGACGACCAGGTAGTTCAGCTTCTTCGCGTCGTAGCGCTCGAGCTCTTCGTAGATGCGGATGGGCCCGTAGAAGTCCTCTTGATCCCACCATCCTGCCACGTTCAGGGTCGGCACCTTCACGTCCTTGATAGTTGGGATCATCGTCTGGCGTTTCCAGAACTCGTCGTAGTCGGGGTGGTTCACATAGTCGTTCCACGTCGGGATGCGTTCGTGCAGGTACTGGCGGTTGATGTTGGCGATCGGCCCCAGGGACAGGTACCAGTCGAACGTGTCGTAGCGGTCGAACGCGAACTGTTGGACGTCCTTGCCGCTCTCCATCATCGCGGCGTACTCGAAGGCATAGCTCAGCCTGAGCGCCCCGTTGTGATGAAAATCATCGCCGATCCACATGTCCGCGGGAGACGCCTGGGGCGAAATCGCCTTCAACGCCGGGTGCGGCTCGATCGCCCCCATGATGGTCGTCCAGCCGTCGTACGAGATGCCGAGCATGCCGACGCGGCCGTTGTTGCGCGGGACGTTCTTCAGCAGCCAGTCGATCGTGTCGTAGGTGTCCGTGCCCTCGTCTATCGCCTTTGGATCGGTGGAGGCCCTGGGCGGACGCTGCATGACGAACGTTCCTTCGGACCCGTACTTCCCGCGGATGTCCTGGAACACGAAAATGTAGCCTTCGTCAGCGAGCGCCTTCATGTAGCTGTTGAAGTTGCCCGCGGCTCCCTCGACGCCGTAGGGCGTGCGCTTCAGGATGATCGGCAGCGCCGAGTCCTGCTCCTTCGGGACGAAGATCTTGACGTGGAGCCGGACGCCGTCCCGCATCGGGATCATGGCGTCACTGACGGCGAATCGATCGGCAGCAGGGGCCTGCGCCGTGCGCGCCGCCGGCGACGCCCACAGGGCGACGACGAGCGCCACGCCGGCGCTTGCGGCAACGGCGCGAGTGCGGATCGTCATCATTTCGACCGTCCGATCTTCAGCAGTGCCGCGCCGTGGCGCGGCACCTCCATCGTGATTGTGTCGCCGGACACGGCGAGGTCCTTGTGCGTCCACAAGTCCCGCACCGGTTGCGCGCCCGACAGTCCCAACTCCTTCAGCGTCACACTGATCCTTTCGTTCACCGGCGTCCGGTTGAACAGCCCGACCGCCATCGTGCCGTCGGCAAGGGGACGCGCCCAGACGTCGGTCCGGCCGTCTCCCCGCAGGCGCCCCGCGGCGCGGCCGAGCGGGTCCTGATTGACGGCGAGGACCTCGGGGTTGCCGAGCAGATCGGTCGTGAACGCGTCAATCTGCGACAGGTCCGCGCCGATGAGCAGCGGCGCCGCCTGGAGGCTCCACAGCGTGATGTGGGTGATCTGCTCGTTCGGCGTGAGCCGCGTGTCGCGCAGCGCGCGCCCCCACCCGACCTTGCCGACGACGAGCATGTCGGTGTCGTTCCAGTGACCTGGTCCGGCGAACCGCTCGTGGCCGGTCTGCGCGAATCCGATGCCCGACATGCTCGTCCAGGTATCGGTGATGTCGCCGGTCACGCGCCAGAGGTTACCGCCGACCTGGTCGCCCCACTCCCACACGTTGCCCCATCCGGTACTGGCACAGGCTGTAGACCATGTCCCGGTCGAGCGTGTCGAGGATGCCGCGCATCAGTACGTATGGCTTCTGGAGCGCAGGCAGAGGCGAGCGCGCGGCGTCCTTTTCGATGTCGCTGTATGAACACCAGTCGTACTTGATGTAGTCGAAGCCCCACGCCGCCCACGTGCGCGCGTCCTGCGCTTCGTGCTCGTAGCTGCCCGCGAAGCGCTGCTGGCACGTGCGCGGACCCGGCGAGGAATAGAGGCCAATCTTCAGTCCTTTGGAATGGACGTAGTCAGCAAGCGCCTTCATGTCCGGGAACTTCTCGTTCGACGTGATCTCTCCGTCCGCCGTGCGCGGCCCTTCCCAGGCGTCGTCGATGTTCACGTACGTGTAGCCCTGCGCCGCCAGGCCGCTCGTCACCAGCGCGTCGGCGGCCGCGCGCACCTTTGCGGCGTCCACGATACCGCCCCAGACGTTCCACGAGTTCCACCCGAGGGGCGGCGTCACGGCGAGTGCGTCGGCCCCGCCAACGATCGTGATTGGTGCGGTTGCCGTACCCTTCGGTCCGGTGACCGTCACCGACATCACCGTCCTGCCCGGCGCTTTCAGCGAACCGGTGATCACGCCGGTGCCCCGATTCAGACGGAGGCCGGGCGGGAGGTTCGTCGCGCCGAACTTCAGCGGGCCATCCCCGCTCGCGGGAATCATGAACTGGAACCACCGGCCGGGGGTCGCGCCGGTGACGCGCGGCGAGTTGATGCGGGGTTCCGCCGTGCGGCTCGGTGCGATCGGAGGCAGTGGCTCCGGAGGCAGCGCCACGATCTCGGGCTGCTGCGCGCCTGGCGCCAGCACGATCATCGCGCCGCCCCAGATCGCCGAATCGTCGCGGGTTGTGTCGCCACCGTCCCCGATCGACAGGATCAGTTGGCGGGCGCCCGTGAGATCGACGCCCACCTGTCGCGGCGGTTCGCCACTCCGAAGGATGCCGGAGTCATACGCATGCCGGCCATCGACCCAGACGTCGAAGGTCACGCTGCCCTGCCCAGCCTGCCGCTCGTCGTCGATTCCGGCCATCGCGGCGAAGCGCGTCGCGCCTCCCTTGAGGTCGATGACGAGATCCGCGTTCACCTGGAGCGGGAGGCCGTGCGGGTATTCGATGCCGCCGAGGCTCAACGTCAGCGGTCCGGGTGGAGGCTGCCCCCGCTGGGCACGCGGTCGTCGAATCTGGGCCTGCGACAGATTGAGACTGTCAACCCACACGGCATTGGCCGGAGCCTCAGCCCCGTGCAGCGCCTGCGCGTCCTGAACCACGGCGCGGCCTGGAGCAAGCGCGACGAACACGACTGAAAGGACAATCGGCCCGGTGTGGCTTCGCATGGCGCCCATACTACGACGGGAGAGACGAATCCCGAGTTTTTTCAACCACGGATCACGCGGAGTACACGGATTGCGTCAGGGCTTTGGCCCGGGGCGGACACCGGGTCCCTGCATCAACGCGGTGCAGCTGGCCGGCCGCGCACGATGGTGACGGCGCCCCATGCGATGGCCACGACCATGATCGTCAGGCCGGCCCGTCGCGCAAACAGCCCCAGCGTGAGGTCGTGCCGCATCCAGCCGAGCGTGCCGAGCAGGTATTCCCAGTCGTGCCCTTCGACCTCGGCGCCAGTGTGCCCGCCCAGCAGGACGAGCCGCAGCGCTCGCGCGTCGGCAATGTAGGGTGCGAGATCCACCAGGTTCTGGCCCGCCCACCAGGTGCAGACCGCCGCGGCGAACTGATCATGCTGACGTAGGAAGGCTACGGCAAACACCAGCGGCACGGCGAACTGGAACAGGCTGCCGCCGAGCACCGTGATGAAACGGCCGAACAGGCTGAGGATCACGTGCCCGGCCTCGTGGAACACGAGATTCGGCAGGTGGAGCACCGACTCCATCTCGACCGTACCCATCGGCGCCCGCGCGAAGTGCCACGTCCAGGCGGCCAGCGCACCAAGCGCCAGCAGGCGCGCAGCCGCGGCGGCGACACCGGAACGCGGACTTCGATCCTCGGCCTCGACGTTCGGGGGCGGCGGGAGGACGGGAAGAGCCTTGGCGGACAACTGCTTCGCCAGCTTGGCGAAGATCACACCGCACCGCGCGCACTCGACGGCGTCGTCTTCGCAGGGCGCCGAGCACTTCGGGCAGTCCATGGGCGTGCATATTCTCGCACGCGGCAGCACAGCCGCGCGTGCTACGGTATGCCCATGACTCGCTGGCCTCTTGCCGGGTGACCTGTGCCGCTTTTCCTTGGACTCGACTGCGGCACGCAGGGCCTGACCGCGATGCTGATCGAGGCGGGCGAGGGTCCGACCCGCGTCGTTCTTCGAACACTCACTCGACTTCGACCGCGACTTCCCTGGCTACGGCACCACGCACGGCGTGCACCGCGAGCGGGCGGGACTGATCGTCACCGCGCCGCCCGCGATGTGGACGGCGGCTCTCGATCGCATGCTGGGCGTGATTGCGAACAGCGGCTGCGACCCGGCGCGCATCCGCGCAATTTCGGGGTCGGCGCAGCAGCACGGTACCGTCTACCTCGCGCGTGAGGTCGAGACGGCGTTCGCCGCGCTCGACGCCGAGCGGCCCGTCGCGGACCAGGTCGACGAGCTGTTCTCACGCGGGGAGTCGCCGGTCTGGATGGACGAGAGCACGCGGTCGCAATGCGATGCGATCGACGCGGCGCTGGGCGGCTCCGCGGCGACCGCGCGGCTGACCGGGTCGGTCGCGACGGAGCGTTTCGCGGGGCCACAGATTCGCAGGTTTTTCGAGGAGCAGCCCGACACGTACCTGGCGACGCGGCGCATCCACCTGGTCAGCTCGTTTCTTGCGTCGCTCCTCGCGGGGCGCGACGCGCCGATCGATCCCGGGGACGGCGCCGGCATGAACCTGATGGACATCGCGCGGTTCGAATGGTCGGCCGACGCGCTCGATGCGACGGCCCCGGATCTCGGCGCCCGGCTGCCCGTGCTTGCGCCGTCCTGGACCGTCGCGGGCTCGCTCGCCCCGTTCTGGCAGCGCTGGCACGGCCTGCCGCCGGCCGACGTGGTCGCGTGGTCCGGGGACAATCCGTGCAGTCTCGTGGGCACCGGCCTGGTGCGTGAAGCCGATCTCGGCATCTCGCTCGGCACGAGCGACACCGTGTTCGCGTTCCGGCGCGACCTCCCACAGCCGGGATCGGCCTCGCACATCTTCGGCTCGCCGACCGGCGGGTACATGGCGCTTGTCTGCTTCCGCAACGGCTCGCTCGCGCGCGAAGCCGTCCGCGACCGTTTCGGGCTCGACTGGCCCGCCTTCTCCGCGTGCCTGCGCCAGACGCCTGCCGGCAACGACGGCGCCCTGCTGCTGCCCTGGTTCGAACCGGAAGTCACGCCGCGGGTCCACGCCGGCGTGCACCGATCGGGGCTCGCGCCGGACGAGGCGGCGCGTCACGTGCGCGCCATCGTCGAAGCCCAGATGCTCGCCATGGCTACGCACTCCGAGGGGCTCGGCGGCCGCTGCGATCGCATCGTCGCCACCGGCGGCGCATCCGCCAACCGCGAGATTCTCCAGGTGATGGCCGACGTCTTCGACGCGGACGTGTATCAGGGAGCCGGGGGCAACGGCGCCTGCCTGGGCGCCGCGCTGCGCGCATGGCACGCGCACGAGCAGGCGCACGGGCGGGTTCTCGGGTGGGATCGGGTCGTCGATGGGATCACGCAGCCGGTGGAATCCACGCGCATCCGGCCCGTCGCGGCCCACGCCGCCGCCTACCGCGAGATGCGGCCGCGTTACAGGGCGTTCGAACAGCGCATGCTTGCCGGGTGATCGCGTCTCCCAGCCTGCCCCTACGACACGCCGAACGTGAAGACGGTCTTCGTCGAATACTCCTGGCCCGGACGCAGGATCGTCGAGGGGAAGGCTGGCTTGTTCGGCGAATCCGGGTAGTGCTGCGTCTCGAGGCAGAAGCCGCTGCGGCGCTCGTAGACGTGGCCGCTTTTTCCCGTGATCGTGCCGTCGAGAAAATTGCCCGAGTAGAACTGAATGCCCGGCTCTGTGGTTCTGATCTCCAGCGTGCGGCCGGTCTTCGGCTCGACGACGCGAGCGGCCAGTTGCAGTCCGTTGCCCGTCGTGCGGTTCAGCACCCAGTTGTGGTCGTAGCCCTGCCCGTTCTTCAACTGCGGGTCGTCCTCGTTGATCCGCGCGCCGATGGCCGTCGGCTTGCGGAAATCGAACGGCGTCCCCTGAACCAGGGCAAGCTGACCCGTCGGAATCAGCGTGTCGTCAACCGGCGTGTACCGATCCGCGTTGATCGACAACAGGTGGCCGAGGATGTCTCCGGAGCCCTCCCCCGCGAGGTTGAAGTAGCTGTGTTGTGTCAGGTTGACGGGCGTCGCCTTGTCGGTCGTCGCGTGATACTCGACGATCAGCTCGTTCCGATCGGTCAGTAGATAGCTGACCCGCACCGTCAGATTGCCGGGATAGCCTTCCTCGCCGTCCGGGCTGGTCCGTGTGAACGCCACGCCGACGCCCTCGGCGCTCTCGATCGGCTCGGCGTGCCAGATGACCTTGTCGAATCCCTTCACGCCGCCGTGCAGGTGGTTCGGACCGTTGTTGGCGGCAAGCGTGTAGGTCTTGCCATCGAGCGTGAACTGCGCCTTGCCGATGCGGTTGCCGTAGCGGCCGATGATCGCGCCGAAGTACGGCGGGTCCTTCAGGTAGCCGTCGAGCCGGTCGAAGCCCAGCACGACGTCGCCCATCCGGCCCGGCACGGTCCGGAACTTGAGGCTCGTAATGGTGCCGCCGTAGGTGATTGCCTTTATCTCGACGCCGTTGGCATTGGTGAACATGTAGACGTCCACAGCCTGGCCGGCTGCTGTCGTGCCGAAAGACGCCTTGGTCACGGTAGATCCTTTTGAAGCCACGGCCGGCGTTCCCTGCGCGGTGAGCACGGCATGGCAGATGAGGGCGGCTGCGACAGCCGCGGGCGCGAATCGAACACGCGTCATGGGATGCTCCGCTGAATCAAGAGTGAACGCCCGGCCGTAGTAACATGGCCGCGCCCCACACCATTATGGCAGGCCTCGAGTTCCGTGATGTGCGCAAGTCGTTCGGCGCCGTGGAGGCGTTGAAGGGAGTCACCTTCAGTGTGGCCGAAGGGACGGCGCACGCGCTGGTTGGCGAGAATGGCGCGGGCAAATCCACACTGCTGAAGATTCTCGCCGGCATCGTGCGCCCGGATGGCGGCGAGCTCCACTGGCACGGCCAGCGGCTGACGCTGGGGAGCCCGCGCGGTGCGCTCGAATGCGGCATCGGCATGGTCTACCAGGAGATGCTGTCGTTCCCGAACCTCTCGGTGAGCGCCAACATCTTCGCGGGACGCGAGCTCACCTCGGCCGGCCGCCTGCTCGAGCCGGCGATGCGGGCCCGCACGCGCGTGCTGCTCGACGAGCTCCATCTCGCGGTCGATCCCCGCGCGCGGGCCGAGTCCCTGTCGGCCGCGCACCGCCAGCTCCTCCAGGTGGCGCGGGCGCTCGCGTTCGAGTGCCGTATCCTCGTGCTCGACGAGCCGACCACCTCGCTCACCGACGCGGAAGCCGATCACCTGTTCGCGGTGCTGCAGCGCCTGAAGGCGCGCGGCACGACGCTGCTCTATGTCTCGCACCGGCTTCCCGAGGTGTTCCGGTTGTGCGACGTGATTACGGTGCTGCGCGACGGCGCCTACGCCGGCTCGTTCGCGCGCGCCGAGGCTGCACCCGCGCAGATCGTTCGGGCGATGGTCGGGCGCGACCTGCCGCCGCGGGCCGAACATGCGCGTGTGGCGGACGACGCCGCGGCGCTGTCGGTCGCCGGGCTGACCCGGGAGCCGTGCTTCCGGGACGTGAGCCTGAGCGTCAAGGGAGGTGAAGTCGTCGGCCTCTTCGGACTCGTCGGGTCCGGGCGGTCGGAACTGCTCGAAACGATTTTCGGGTTGACGCCGCCCGACCGCGGCGAAGTGCGTGTGGCCGGAGACGTCGTGCGCCTGCGCAACCCGCGTCAGGCAGCGCGTGCCGGTATCGCGCTCGTGCCCGAGGAGCGCCAGCGGCAGGGACTGTTCTTCAACCTCTCGGTGCGCCACAACCTGATGCTGCCGTCGCGAACCGCAGCCGGCACGGTGATCATCCGGAGCGCCGCCGAGCGGCGCGAGTCGAACGAACTGCTGGATGCCTGGCGCATCAAGGCAGCGAGCCAGGACGTCCTTCCGGACTCCCTGAGCGGCGGCAACCAGCAGAAAGTCGTGCTGGCCAAGTGGCTCGCGACGTCGCCGCGGGTGCTGCTCCTGGACGAACCAACGAAGGGCGTGGACGTGGGCGCGAAGTTCGAGATTCACGAAATCATCCGGCGCCAGGCGGCCGGCGGGCTGGCCTGTCTCGTCGTGTCGAGCGACCTGCCCGAGGTGCTGTCGCTCTGCGATCGCATCGTCGTCATGCGCGAGGGACGCGTGCAGGGGGAAATCGCCGGCGCGGACGCGACGGAAGAAGCGGTGATGCGCCTGGCGACCGCCGAATTGAGGCACGCCTCGTGAAGCGCCTGTGGCGGATCCGCGAGCTGAGCACGCTCGCGATCCTGGTGGCCGAGATCGCCTTCTTCACGCGGTACCTCTGGCCCGAGGGAGGCCGCGCGCATCCCTTCTTCAACTGGGAAAATGCGCTGCTCATCCTGAAGTACTCGTCGATCTACGGCATTGCGGCGGTCGGGGCCGCCATCGTGATCATCTCCGGCGGCATCGACCTGTCGCCGGGTGCGGTGATGGCGCTCGCGGGAGTGGTCACGAGCGGGCTGTTCGTCGAAGCAGGCTGGACGCTCGGGATGGCGACGGGCGCCGGCCTGGCGACGGGCCTCGCCGCCGGGCTCCTCAGCTCGGCCCTCGTCGTGCTGGCTCGGCTTCCGCCCTTCATCGCCACGCTTGGCGTCATGGGGATCACGCGCGGCGCGGCATTCATCATCACCGAGGGACGCTACTTCGACGTGTCGTCGAAACTCGTGGGCGGCTGGCGCCCGCTCGGGCTGCCGGCCGACTGGGTCGCACCGCTCATCATGGTGCTGCTCGCGCTCGTCTTCCAGATCCTGATGACGAAGTTCCAGTGGGGCCGGGCCGTGTTCGCTGTCGGCGGCAACGAAACGGCCGCGCTCTTTTCAGGTATCGCGATCGGCCGGCTGAAGACGTCGGTTTACGTGCTGAGCGGACTGCTCGCGGCCGTCTCGGGCATCGTTCTCGTCGTCGTTCAGGGCCAGGGAAAAGCGGACCTCGCAACCGGCTACGAACTGGATATCATTGCCTCGGCGGTCGTCGGCGGCGCGAGCCTCTCAGGAGGGCGCGGGTCGGTGCTCGGAGCGGTGCTCGGCACGCTGATTTTCGGCGTTCTCCGCAACGCGCTCCCCCAGATTCCAGGCGCGACGTTTTACGATCGCCTGATCGTCGGACTGGTCGTGATCGTCATCGTCGTCATGGACCAGTTGTTGCTGAAGAAGACGGAGTAGAAGCTTCCGATCCATTTTTTGTAGCTTCCGGCTTCAGCCGGAAGGCAGAGGCCGATCAATGATCCGACAGCGTTTCACACTCTGCGTTCTTCTGGCCGTGACACTTGCCGGCTGCGGCGGCGCGCAGGAGACGACGGCACCGCCAGCCAGGAAACTCCGGTTTGCCGTCATTCCCAAGGCGCTCGATATCACGGTCTTCAACTACGCGAAGATCGGCGCGGAGCGGCAGGCAGCCGCGTTTGGAGACGTCGAGATTCTCTGGAACGCGCCGGCCAGCGCGGATCAGCTGAAGCAGAAGGAGATCCTCGAGTCGTACATCACGCAGCGCGTGGACGGGATCGCCATCTCCGCGCTCAATGGCGATTTCCTGACCGACACCATCAACCACGCGATCGACGTGGGGATTCCGGTGGTGACGTGGGACTCGGACGCGCCGAAGTCGAAGCGGATGGCCTTCTACGGCGTGGACGACCTCGCTTCCGGCCGGATCCTGGGCGAGCAGGCCGTCAAGATGCTCGCCGGCAAAGGCACGGTCGCGATCATCACGAGCTACGGCGCATCGAACCTCCAGCAGCGGCTCGAAGGCGTCAGGGACGTACTCGCTCAACACCCCGACATCAAGATCGTCGAGACGTACGACACCAAGGAGGATGCGTTGCGCTGCGCCGAGATCATCTCGACCGGCACGCGCCGCTACCCCGATCTGGGCGCGTGGATTTCAGTCGGCGGTTGGCCGGTGTTCACCCGGAATGCGCTCGCCTCGGTGGACCCGGCGAAAACCAAGGTCATCTCGTTCGACACCAATCCGCCGGCGCCCGACCTGCTCAAGGAAGGCAAGGTGCAGGTCCTGCTGGGCCAGAAGTATTTCGGATGGGGCACCGAGACCGTGAAGCTCCTGCACGAGATCAAGGACGGCAGGATGCCCGAGCAGACCATCATCGACTCCGGCGTGGACATCGTGACGAAGGACAACGTGGACGCCTACGTCGCGCAATGGAAGAAGATGGAGGCGGGCGGATAGTCCGCTCACGTCTTCGTGGGCTGAGGCCCACGCGGCGCGGGACAGCTCTCGAGCCACGCCTGTTCCGCCTCGTCGAAGACCCGGGACCGCGTCAGGAACCGCACGCCGAGCGGAGCCTCGAGTGAAAAGCCGCTCCCGCGGCCGGGGACGAGGTCGATCAGCAGCTGGGTGTGCTGCCAGGTACTCGTATTGCTGTGCCCCGATGTAGAACGGCGTGCCACCGATCTCGCCGAGCCAGACGTCCCTCGCGCCGATCCGGAATTCATCCCGGGGGAAGCACATCGGTGAGCTGCCGTCGCAACATCCACCCGACTGGTGGAACACCAGCGGCCCGTGCTGCGCCACGAGCTGGCGCAGCACCTCCTCGGCCGCTTCCGTGATGGCAACGCGCGCGACGCCTGTCTGCGGCGGGTCGATCATCGGACGTCCCTAGAAGAAGCCCAGTTTCTTCGGGCTGTAGCTCACCAGCATGTTCTTGGTCTGCTGGTAGTGGTCGAGCATCATCTTGTGGTTCTCGCGTCCGATGCCCGATTGCTTGTAGCCGCCGAAGGCCGCGTGCGCCGGGTAGGCATGGTAGCAGTTCGTCCAGACCCGGCCGGCCTTGATGCCTCGTCCCATCCGGTAGCAGGTATTGGCGTCGCGGCTCCACACGCCGGCACCGAGGCCGTATAGTGTGTCGTTGGCGATCGCCAGCGCGTCATCGAAGTCCTTGAACCGCGCGACCGACAGCACCGGTCCGAAGATCTCCTCCTGGAAGACCCGCATCCGGTTGTGGCCCTCGAACACGGTCGGCTGGATGTAATAGCCGTCCTTGAGCTCGCCGGGATGGATCCGCCGCTCGCCGCCGGTGAGCACCTTCGCGCCTTCCTTCTTGCCGATGTCGAGGTAACTCAGAATCTTTTCGAGCTGGTCGTTGGACGCCTGGGCACCGATCATCGTCGAGGCGGAGAGCGGATCGCCTTCGACGATCTTCCGCACCCGCGCGATGGCCCGCTCCATGAACTTGTCGTAGATGGACTCCTGCACGAGCGCCCGGGACGGACAGGTGCAGACCTCGCCCTGGTTCAGGGCGAACATCGTGAAGCCCTCGAGCGCCTTGTCGAAGAAGTCGTCGTCGGCCTCCATGACGTCGGCGAAAAAGACGTTGGGCGACTTGCCCCCCAGTTCGAGCGTGATCGGAATCAGGTTCTCCGAGGCGTACTGCATGATGAGCCGCCCGGTGGTCGTCTCGCCGGTGAACGCGATCTTCGCGATCCTCGGGCTCGACGCCAGCGGCTTCCCGGCCTCGACGCCAAAACCCTGCACGACGTTCACGACGCCCGGTGGCAGGATGTCGGCGATGAGCTCCATGAACGCCATGATGGACACCGGCGTCTGCTCGGCGGGCTTGATGACCACGCAGTTCCCAGCGGCGAGCGCCGGAGCGAGCTTCCAGACCGCCATCAGCAGCGGGAAGTTCCACGGGATGATCTGCCCGACCACGCCGAGCGGTTCGTGGAAGTGGTAAGCGACCGTGTCGTGGTCGAGTTCCGAGATGCCGCCTTCCTGCGCCCGGATGGCGCCGGCAAAATAGCGGAAGTGATCGACAGCCAGCGGCATGTCGGCGTGCGTGGTCTCGCGGATCGGCTTGCCGTTGTCAACCGTCTCGATGAAGGCCAGCGTGTCGAGGTTGGCTTCGAGCCGGTCGGCAATCCTGTTGAGGAGGTTGGCCCGGTGCGCGGGCGACGTGACGCCCCAGCCGACCGCCGCCGCGTGGGCAGCATCGAGCGCCAGGTCCACGTCCTCAGCCGTCGAACGGGCGACGTCACAGAGGGGTTGGCCGGTAATCGGCGTCGGGTTGACGAAGTACTTCCCTCGGACAGGGGCCGTGTACTTTCCCCCGATCCAGTTGTCGTACTTCGCGCGGATGGGGATGGACGTCTTGAATCCGGTGGCAAGCGCCGGGAGCGTAGCGGTGCTTGCCGGTGTGGCGGTGCTCATAGTCTGACTCCCTCTGGAGACCTGACCCCGAGGGGTCTCCGTTTCGCTGGTATCCGCCTTCGATCCGGTCCTGCCGGGGCCTGACGACACAGTGCTTCGCCTGCGACGCGGTCGAAGGTGCAGAGCGACCCTCAGGGCGGGCGTCTGCCCGACTCCTGAGGGGCACGCGAGCGATCGCTACTTCGAGACGCCGAACCCGTCGATGTGGACCTCGAGGAGGTGATTCACCCGGATGCCGTAGATTCCGTCGGTCTTCATCCCGGCCTTGGGCATCGTGTGCACGACGGTTCCGTTGACGACGAAGTCGACCTTGTCGGCGCCGACGCGCACCTCGAGCGCATTGACGGACGTGCCGTCCGCGCCGGGCTTCTTCACGGTGTCGCTGGGCGTTTTCGGCGAGAGGCTCTCGGTCGACGTATCGCCCTCGCGCTTCTTGATCAGCCAGGTGCCGTCCTGCGCCACCACGAAGTACGTGTAGGCCTGTTGCGGACCTTCGAGCCCAGCTCCGCCAAAGATCAGGCCGTAGTAGTTCGTGTGACCGCTCGGCTTCTTGAGCGTGAACGTGCCCTTGAGCGTGTAGGCGCCGCTGGCGGTGCTGGAGGGATTCCAGTACACGGCCGCCGACGGATTGGTCGCGTCGAAACCGGTCCCTGCCGTCACGAACTTGATGCTGCCCGCCCCGTCGGGGTCCGAGGCGCTTGCACTGCGGTCGGCGCGCACCATCCAGCCTTTCGGGGACTGCGCGAGCAGCGGGGCGACGACAAGGAGCGCGGCGATCGCGCCAACAACTGTCTGACGTTTCATCTGTACTCTCCTTCGGAATGATGTCGAGCTTCCGGACCGTGGGCTCTGATCCGGCCATGGACGATGCTAGCATCGCCCGGCGTGGATTGCGACGGCGAGCCGCAACTGACCCGGCTCGACAGTGGGCCGGACGAAGAGCCGGAAAAAGAAAAGGGCGACCCGTGGGGGCCGCCCTTCAAACAAAGGCCGAAAGTGAACAGCGGAGACCGCGCCTACGCCTTGGGCTTGTCGTGCAGCACTTCCTGCACCGGGTCCTTCTTCCTGACGCCGAGGCCCTTGATCTGGAGGACCGGCTCGGGCGGCGCCTCCTTCAGGACGTGCTGCCGGTAGAGCGCGGCCATGCGCTCGTCCTCGGCCGACTTGGCCTTCTTCGCATCAGCGCGGGCGCGCAGTTTCTCTTCGCGCGCGGTCTTCGCGATCCCCGCCTCGTCCAGGTCCGTCTGGATCCCGGCGGCCACCGCCTCGGGATCGAGCACAAGGTTGTGCGCGGTCGTCGGCAGGTTGACCGCCTTGCCGCCGGCGAAGATCTCGTGGCGGCCGTGCTCCTCGTACCACTTGGTGAGCGTAGCCGTCATGTGCATCTTCTCGATGATGTTCCGCCAGCCGATCCCGGTGTTGTAGGCGCAGAAGGAAATCTCCCCCTCCTGCGTCGCATACGGGATGATGCACCGTTCGGTTCTGCGGAAGTCGTAGTTGAACAGATCCTGGAACCACATGCCCGCGATGAACAGGAAGTTCCACCGGTCCGCGCGGCGCATCTGGATGTCGGCTTCGGTGCGGTCGATGCTCACCTTGCCGTAGTCCCGCCCGGTGGCGCCGAACGTCTTGTCGAACTTCTTCATCAGGTCGACGATCCTGAAGTGCTTCGGCGCCTTGAACGGATCGTAGTTGCGCACGAGGGCCAGCGCCATCCCGACGACCGACAGAAAACGTCCGCGCCCGGCATCGTTCACGCGCTTCAGGTCGTTCGCGAGCTTGTCGGCGTGGAGGAACGCGGTCACCGGGACCGCTTCCTTCGTCTCCTTGTCGATCATCACCGCCATGCCGACCCCGCAGTTGGGGTGACAGCCGCAGGTGAGGTTCCCCCACTCGGCGCTCGGCCCGTGCACGAGGTCGGCCCAGTCGGTGAAGGTGCCCATGAACGAGATCGGGAACCAGTCACGGATCGGCTCGCCGATCTGCACCTGGTTCTTCACGTCGTGCGCCAGGTGCGACAGCGTGTAGCGCTGCGCCGCGCGCCGCTCCGGTGTCACCTCCTCGTCACGTCCGGTGAACGACACCGGCTGGAACGACAGGAAGTTGATCTTCCGCGGATTGTCGAGGGCGAACTGGATGATGCGCCCGACCTGCTCGTTGTTCACGCCGTTGACGATCGTCACGACGGGGACGATGTCGACGCCGGCGGTCCAGAGGTTTTCGATGGCGCGCAGCTTCACGTCGAAGAGGTTGCCGACGAGCCGGTGCGAGTTGGCGGCGTTGCCGATGCCGTCGAACTGGAGATAGGCATACCGCAAGCCTGCGTCGGCGGCCGCCTTGGCGAACTCCGGGCTCTTGGCGAACTCGATGCCGTTGGTCGCCGCCTGCACCGAGCTGTACCCGACCTTCTTCGCGTAGCGGACGGCATCGAGGAAGTACGGCGACATCGTCGGCTCGCCGCCCGAGAACTGCACCGACATCTGGCGGCGCGGCTTGATCGAGACCGCGTTGTCGAGCATCGTCTTGATGTCTTCCCACGACAGCTCGTGGACGAAGCCGACCTGGTTCGCGTCCATGAAGCACGGATCGCACATCATGTTGCAGCGGTTGGTCAGGTCGATCGTCAGGACCGCGCCGCGGCCGTACTTAATCGTGCTGCTGCCGTGGTTGTGGAGCTTCTCGTCGTTGTGCGAGCGGATGTCGCTGCCAGGGAATGTTTCCTCGAGGTGCTTGAAGAAGGCGGAGTCGATCGCCATCACGTCCTCGAAGTGCCCGTGGACCGGGCAGTCCTTGACCATGAGGATCTGGCCATCGCGTTCGATGATCTGGGCCTTGATTTCCCCGACCTTCTCGTTGAGCAGGATCTTGTAGTCGCGCTTGCCGTCGAGGATCTCCTGGCGCGCTTCGCGCACGCAGTTCGGGCAGAGCGAATCGGTTTCGCGAGGCCAGCCGAGCGGCGGCTTCACTTTCTGCCAGGACTTCAGAATCGGCCTCTCGGACCACTTCGGCACGAACGGCTGCCCCGGCTTCACGCTGTTCAGTGCGTCGAACACCGTCCAGGCACCGCGTGCGACGTAAGTGAATCCCTTTTCGACGTACTTGATCGGCTTGTGCATATGCCTCCGGCAATGACCCCGCAGCTGCGGATTCGACGCAGCATAGCCGCGGCTTTGCAAGGCCGCAGCGAAAATCAGGTCAACGGGCGATTTTTGGGGTGAACTGGCAATATCCGGCCCCGGCTGCCGGGCGGGAGTTCAGGCGCTAACACGCTGCCGGCTCAACCACTTAGCGGATCGAGCCTGCCAGAAAACCCGGAACGCCAGAAGAGCGGCTATCGCCACGGCGTAGTACACCGGCGGGCCGACCGCCACCTTGACCTTCCAGATGTAGTGCGCCGCGCCAGCCACCGCGCTGACGTAGATCAGGCGGTGCAGGACCAGCCATTGGCGGCCAAGGCGCCGAATCCATCCCTTTGTCGACGTGACCGCCAGCGGAATCAGGAGAATGAACGCGAGCATCCCGGCCGTGATGAACGGCCGCTTGACGACGTCCTTCACCATCCCGGGGACGTCGAAGAACTTGTCGAGCACGAGGTAGGTCAGGAAGTGCATCGACGCGTAGAAGAAGGCGAAAAGTCCGAGCATCCGCCGATACTGGATGATCCGGTTCCAGCCGGTCACCCGCCTGAACGGCGTGACCGCCAGCGTGAGGATCAGAAAACGAAGCGTCCACACGCCCGTCTCCAGTTGCAGCGTCTCGGCGGGATTGACGCCGAGCGTGCCGTTCACGCCGGCCCGGACGAGCAGCGCCGCCGGAACCAGGGCGAGGACAAAAACCAGCGGTTTGGCGAATTTGATCATTGGATCAAGGACGGCTCACGAGCCGCCCCAACGCTGGAGCGGTCAATAGTACTTCCGGAGGTCCATCCCGGCGTACAGCGAGGCGACCTGGTCGGCGTAGCCGTTGAACATCAGCGTCTTGTGCGTCTTGAAGTAGCCAGGAATGCGGCGTTCGGTGGCCTGGCTCCAGCGCGGGTGATCGACCTCGGGATTCACGTTCGAATAGAACCCGTATTCCTGCGGGTTCGAGTCGTTCCACGCCGTGCGCGGCTGCTTGTCGGTGAAGCGGATGCGGACGACCGACTTGATGCTCTTGAAGCCATACTTCCACGGCACCACCAGCCGGATGGGCGCGCCGTTCTGGTTCATCAGGGTCTTGCCATAGAGCCCGACCGCCAGGAGGGTGAGCGGATGCATGGCCTCGTCGAGGCGCAGGCCTTCGGTGTAGGGCCAGTTCAGGATGTCGCTGCGCTGCCCCGGCATTTCCGACGGGCGCAACAGCGTCGTGAACTCCACGAAGCTCGCCTTGCCGGTCGGTTCGGCGCGCTTGAGCACCTCGTTCAGCGGAATCCCGATCCACGGAATCACCATCGACCAGGCTTCGACGCAGCGGAGTCGATAGATGCGCTCTTCGAGCGCGGCGGGCTTAATCAGGTCCTCGACGTGGTAATCCGCCGGCTTGTTGCACAGGCCGTCAATCTTCACCGTCCAGGGGCTGGTCTTCATCCGCCCGGCGTAACGCTGCGGGTCGTCCTTGCCCACGCCGAATTCGTAGAAGTTGTTGTAGCCGGTGATTTCTTCGAAGGTGTTGAGCTTTTCGTCGGTGGTGACGGCCTTCGGCTTGTAGCCCGACAGGGGCGACTGCGGAGCCAGTCCGTCCACAACGGGCGCCTCGTCAGCCGCCTCGCCCGAGCACGCCAGCAACGGCGCCGCGGCCGTCGCGAGCGCGAATGCGCCCGCCGCTTTCATAAATTCCCGCCGCCGCAGGTATGCCTGCTCGGGGGTAATTTCCGGTGAAGGAACCTGGGCCAGCTTCCTGATCAGCATCGGGGACCTGCCTCGCCGCTTGACGTCGTCAACCCTACCACGACTATGAAAACACCGGACGACGCTGATTGCTTCCCGCGACGCCAATGTCGGAGAATGCACCCATGACGACCGCTTCTGACCCGAAATGGCCCAGGCTGCTCGCCTTGTCCGTGCACGAGTTCCGGACGCCGGTCACCGTTGTCGCGGGCTACATCCGGATGCTGCTGAAGGACCGGGGCGGCGCGATCACCGAACAGCAGCGCCGGCTGCTCGAAGAAGCGGAAAAGTCCTGCGGACGCCTGTCCGGCCTCCTGACGGAGATGAGCGACCTGTCCAATCTCGAAGCCCGCACCGCGCCGTTCAATCGAAGCGAGGTCGACCTGCACGCACTGCTCAGGGAGACGATAGACGCGCTGCCCGAGGTGCCGGACCGCGAAATCGAGGTGACACTGGCGCCCGCCAGCGGCCTGCCCGTGCAGGGGGATCCCGTGCGGCTGAAGGCGGCATTCACCTCGATACTGTCAGCGCTTCGACGGGAACTCGTGGCGAGCACGCAGTTGCGGGTACGCGAGCGATCGGGCGAGTTCGAAGGGCGCCCGGCGATCTGGATCGCGATCGGGGGCGCCGACCAGATCGAGGCGCTCGCATCGGCCGGCCCGCAGGCTCTGGCGACCTTCGACGAGTGGCGCGGGGGATGCGGCCTGAGTCTCCCGGTCGCCCGCCGTGTGATCGACGCGCACGGCGGCATGCTGTGGTCCCCGGCCGACGGCTCCAAGGCCGCCGCCGTCGTGGCGCTGCCGAGCGAGGGTTCAGGGCTCAGGGCTTGCAGGGCTCAAGGTTTAGGGCTCAAGGGTCAAGGCGGTGCGGGTACAATTGTCCGGATCGGAACGCAGCTTTCAAGGACCAGGAGCCACAGATGTCAGCACTCGCCGCCTCTCTCCTCGAGAAGATACAGTCCCGCCGCGCCCGCACCGGCGTGGTCGGCCTCGGCTATGTCGGCCTCCCCCTTGCCGTCGAACTGGGCAAGGCGGGGTTCCACGCCACGGGCATCGATCTCGACGATCGCAAGATCCAGTCGATCAACCAGGGGCGTTCCTATATCCCGGACGTCTCCACGGCGGATGTGACGGCCCTCACCAAGGCGGGCAAACTCGACGCGACGACGGACTTCTCGATCGTGAAGGAGCTCGACACGATCAACATCTGCGTGCCGACGCCGCTGCGCAAGACGAAAGACCCGGACATGTCCTACATCGTCTCGGCCGTGGAGGCTATCGCGAAGCACCTGCACCCGGGCATGCTGATCGTGCTGGAGTCGACGACGTATCCGGGAACGACCGACGAAGTGGTGCAGCCGCTTCTCGAGGCCACGGGGCTCAAGGCAGGCGTTGACTTCTTCATTGCCTTCTCGCCCGAGCGCGTCGATCCGGGCAATCCCACGTTCCAGACCCACAACGTGCCGAAGGTGGTCGGCGGGCTCACGGCGGAGTGTTCACAACTGGCGGCAGCGTTGTACGGCACGGCGATCGAGACGATCGTCCCGGTCAGCTCCACGCGGGTCGCCGAGATGGTCAAGCTGCTCGAGAACACGTTCCGCGCGGTGAACATCGGCCTCGTGAACGAGCTGGCGCTCATGTGCGACCGGATGGACATCGACGTGTGGGAAGTCGTGGATGCCGCGAAGACCAAGCCGTTCGGTTTCATGGCGTTCTATCCCGGTCCCGGGCTCGGCGGGCACTGCATTCCGATCGACCCGTTCTACCTGTCGTGGAAGGCGAAGCAGAGCGGCTTCGATCCGCGCTTCATCGAACTGGCGGGACACATCAACGGCGGCATGCCGCACTACGTGGTCGACAAGGTCGCCGACGCGCTGAACACGAAGCGCAAGTCGATCAACGGCGCCAGGATCCTGGTGGCCGGGGTCGCCTACAAGCGCGACATCGACGACATGCGGGAGTCGCCCGCGCTCGACGTCATGGGACTGCTCCACGCCAAAGGCGCCATCGTCTCGTACGCGGATCCCTTCGTTCCGGAGGTGCACGGCCGCGAGTGGTCGGGGCACTACGACATCCGCGCCGTGGACCTCACGCGCGGATCGATCGGACAGTACGACTGCGTCGTGATCGTCACCGATCACAAGGCGTTCGACTACGACGCAATCGTCGCCGAATGCGATGTCGTCGTCGACACGCGCAACGCCATCAAGCAGCGCCATCCGAACGTCTTCCGGCTCGGCGCGCCGAAACCTGCGGGGCAGGGGGAGAAGATCGGCGTCGCGTAGCGCATCGAACCGGATGAGGAGTTGCCGGGTCAGTCTCAGGGCGTCGCCAGGCAGTGGCCGCTACTCGATCCGTTTCACCTGCACGATGAGCGACACGGGGCGTCCTTCGAACAGGCGCCCATAGTTCACCACCAGCCGACCGTTGGCGACCGACAGCGCCTCTGCAGCGACGGGCTGGCCGCCACGGCCGGCCCGCACGCCAGTCGTCTGGCCTTTCGCCGCCTCCATGGCGGAGGGCGTTGCCACAAGCGTCGACGAGCCGGCGCGAGCCGGCAGCTCAATCTCCACCGCCTCGGCAGGCGCGACGTCGAGCATCTTGCGTCCCTGGCCGCCTGGCCAGAACGTCGTGGACCCAGGCTCACCGCGCCGCACCGTCGCATCGGCGCGGGTGGTCTCCAGTTCCAGACGAACGCGGCCATCACTGCCGGCACGCCCGCGGATACGGCCGGACACCCGCGACAGCACGTCGAACTCGAACTGATCGGCGACGATCTGCGGGAGCGCGAGCCGAAGCGGCGGGAACGCAAACGGCAGATCCATCCCCTGGAGTCCCGTCAGGATCACGTGACGGGCGGAAGCCGCGTCGCTGGCGCCGCGGCGGACCAGCCAGAGGTCGTAGTGCAGGAGCGTTGCCGCAAGGCGGGGGTCCTCCTTCGCAAAGGCGTCAATCTCGACCTTGATGGAGACCACTCCGCAGCCGGCCGTCGCCGGTGCGTGCAGCAGGTCGAGCACGTACTGCTGCCCCTCGCCGAGGACCAGGCGCTGGCGCCCCGACGCAGCCGGGGTACTGGAATCAGCCGAGTAGCGCGACCACTCGAGGTCGAACGTCTCCTTGCCGTTCTCGTCCTGGACGGCTGTCGTCGTGATGGCCCAGACGTGCGCGAACTCACTCCTCAGTCCCTCCACCGTCCTGGACGAAGTCCCGTCGGCGCTGCCGACCGAACAGAGGGATCCCCCATTGGCGAGGCTTCCTGCGTACAGGAACTGCGTGAGGCGGTTTCCGGCGACGAATCGATCGCTGCTTCCGGCCGAGGCCCGGGGGGTACCATCGCCCTCGATTGCCCGCGCATACACGCCAATCTGCGGCTGCGCGTCGGAGGCAGCCATGGCGGCCGGAGCTATCCCCGGGGCGAGTGCCACCAGGGCCCAAAATGCGGTGAGGAATGAACGCCGCGCAATCATGCTCATCTCCTGTCGACTGTGTGCCAGTCAACGCCTGGCACGTAACTGATGACCCGGCTCGGCGTCGGCGGCGCTTCTGGTTGCCTTGGGTCGCCTGGACGCGCGATCGACAGCGCCGCCAGCAGCGCGACCAGCACGAGCGCGGCCACGGCCGGGAGGGGAACCGACGCGCGCAGGAGCCAGGGACGATGCCCGCGCAGCGTCCTGAGCGATCCGGGCAACGGCGACCGGTCGAGCGCGACCGCCTGGCGCAGCCGCGCGAAATCCACGAGAGCCTGGCGCGCGGCGGGGTCCTCGAGCGCAGCCGCCAGGGCGGCTGGCTCGACGACCTCGCCGTCGCACAGGGCCGAAAGCACAGTCGTATGAACGTCGTGTGTCGTCATGATGTGTGCGTCCCATGCGGTCGCGCCGGCAACAGCGCCGCGCGAAGGGCAAGCCGCACGCGGTGCAGTCTCGAGCGCACCGCATCCGGAGTCAGTCCCGAGACGGCCGCGATCTCGGCGTATCCGAGACCCGCGGTCTCTCTGAGCAGGAAGACCTCGCGATCGTCGTCGGCCAGCTGCGCCAGTGCTGACTCAATCGCGAGTCCCAGCACGTGGTCCGGCATTGCTCCCATGCGCTCGTCGAGGGCGACCGAAGACGGACGCCGCAACCCCGCGCGCGCGTGGTCACGCGCGAGGTTGCGCGCAATCTGGAAGATCCAGCCGCGTTCCCGTCCGTCGGCCCGGTAGTCGGCGCCCAGGGCACGCACGAACGTGTCCTGTGTGAGGTCCTCGGCCAGCGCCGGGTCCTGGACCTGTCGCCTCAGGAAGCGAAAGACCGCCTCGCGGTACCGCGCAAAGAGAGTCTCGACATCGTCGCGGTGCACTCAGGCTCCTGTGAGTGATAACGATCGTGAAGGCCGATCCTCTCACGGCAGCCGTGTACGCGCGCCTTCGTGCGATAATGAGCGCTTTTGCGGACCATGAAGGACTGCCATCGCTGCCCATGATCGAGAAACGCCGGTCCCGAATCCAGGGCTGGGGCGTGTACGCCACCCAGCCCATTCACAAGAACACACGCATCGTCACCTACGACGGCGAGAAGATCCCGAACAAGGAGAGCCTGAAGCGCGAGATCCGGTACCTGAAGAAGGGCCACATCTGGTGTTTCAAGCTGAATCGGCTGTACGTCCGCGATGCGGCGGTCGGCGGCAACGTCGCGCGCTACATCAACCACTCCTGTGCCCCAAACTGCTACACGCAGGTGGTCGGCGACACGATCTGGATCCGCGCCGCGAAGAACATCCGCAGGGGTGAGGAGTTGACCTACGACTACTCCACCGACGGCGTCGGCTCCATTCCCTGCCGCTGCCGCCCCGGCTGCAAGACGATGATCTGATGGAGGTCTTCTACCTGCACGGCTTCGCCTCGTCTGCGCAGTCGTCCAAGGCGGCGTTCTTCGCCGCGAAGCTCCAGGCACACGGCGTGACACTGCGCACGCCGGATTTCAACGAGCCCGAATTCCACTCGCTCACGGTCACGCGCATGCTCGACCAGGTCGGGCGTGCGATAGACGGGGCCGCTCCCGGCCCTGTCGGTGTTGATTGGATCCAGCCTGGGCGGCTTCGTCGCGGTCCAGGCGGCGCTCCGCTGGCCTGGCCGGATCGCGAAGCTCGTGCTGCTCGCGCCGGCGGTGGACCTCGGCGCCGAGCGGATGACCGAGCTTGGCGACCGGGGATTGGCCGCGTGGAAGGCGTCCGGCGAAACCATGGTCTTCCACTACGGCTACGGGCGAATGCTGTCGCTCGGCTACGGTCTCTATGAGGACGCGCGGCAGTACGACGCGATGAACGCGCCACTCGAACTGCCGACGATCGTTTTCCAGGGCCGGCGCGATGCGTCTGTCTCGCCGCAGGTCGTCGAGCAGTGGGCATCGGCGCGTCCCATGGTCGAGCTTCACCTGCTGGACGACGACCACCAGCTCATTGCGAGTCTGGATCAAATCTGGAAAACGATGCAGGTGTTCCTCGGGCTGAGCTGACGCACAACTTCCATCTGCTATATTCGGAAGATGGAAGGAATCATCCCCGCGTGGGGACGGATCCTCAAGGGATATCGTCCGGCGCTCTCGGTTGAAATCACGCGAGAATGTCCACTCCGTTGCCCCGGCTGCTACGCCTACGGCGACGAACACCTCGGCGGCGACGTCACGCTCCGCCAGGTCAGCGACTTCAAGGGACAGGAACTCGTCGATCGGTTCTTTCGCCTGATCGACGAGCACCGGCCTCTTCACGTCTCGATCGTCGGCGGCGAGCCGCTCGTGCGATTCCGCGAGTTGAACCAGATCCTCCCGCGGCTCGCCGGCCGGGGGATCTACGCGCAACTCGTGACGAGCGCCGTCCGGCCCATCCCGATCGAGTGGTCGCAGCTCGCGCGGCTCCAGATCGTCGTGTCGATCGACGGGCTGCAGCCGGAGCACGACGTGCGCCGTACGCCGGCCACCTACGATCGCATCCTGAAGCACATCCGGGGACACCAAATCACGGTGCACTGCACCGTGACGCGTCAGCAGGTGCAGCGCGACGGCTACCTGGACGAGTTCGTGGGGTTCTGGTCGGACAACCCGGACACCCGGTTCATCTGGGTCAGTCTCTACACCCCGCAGGTCGGCGAGTCGTCCGAGGAGCAATTGCTGCCAGCGGATCGCGAGCGTGTCGTGGCTGCCCTGATGCACCTGCGGCGGAGATACCCGAAGCTGCGGATGCCGGAAGGCCTGGTCCACGTCTATGCGGAGCCGCCCGAGGGGCCGGATGACTGCATCTTCGCGCAGACGACCACGTGCATCTCCGCCGACTTCGAGCACCGGATCACGCCGTGCCAGTTCGGCGGATCGCCGGACTGCTCGCAGTGCGGCTGCATTGCGTCGGCGGGGCTCGCCGCGGTCGGGCGCCATCGCCTGCCGGGCGGCATCCGCGTCGGTGCGCTCTTCGAGCGCTCGCTCCGCATCGGACGCACGGTGAAGCGGATGCGTGAAGTCGCGCGGAGTTGATATAATCGACCCAGACACAGATCATGTCGAACGTTGTCTCTTTCGATATCACCTCAGGCGTCGACCTCCAGGAAGTCGACAACGCCGTGAATCAGGCGCGCAAGGAAATCGCGCAGCGGTACGATTTCAAGGGGTCGCGGGCCGCGATCGATTTGAACCAGAAGGAGAACACGCTCACCCTGACCGCCGACGACGATTTCAAAATGAACGCGGTGTGGGAGATTCTCCAGGGCCGCATGGTCCGCCGGGGCGTGCCGACCAAGAACCTGACGCCGGGCGAGACGGAGCGCGCGGCCAACGATACCGTGCGGCGCGTCGTCACGCTCCAGCAGGGCATTCCCACCGAGGCCGCGAAGGACATCGTCAAGTTCCTGAAGGACCGGAAGCTCAAGAAGGTGCAGGCGGCGATCCAGGCCGACCAGGTGCGCGTATCCTCACCGTCGAAGGACGAGCTGCAGGAAGCCATGCGCCAGCTCCGTGAGCACGATTTTGGCGTAGCCCTCCAGTTCGGCAACTACCGGGGCTGACCACCGCGCCCGAGGAGGGACTGATGGGTTGGAGCGTGATCCGCCGCGGCGCGGTGATGTGTGCGGTCGCCCTGGCGCCGCTCGCCTGTGCGCATGGTGGCGCCACGCCGACGGCCGAATCGCCGGCGCAGGCTCCCGTCAATCGCGACGCGAAGGCGCTGGCCGTGTTCCAGAAGCGAGTCGACGAGTACCTCACCCTGCACAACCGGCTCGAGGCAACCCTCCCGCGTCTTCCCCAAGAGGCCTCGCCGCAGGAGATCGATCGGCATCAGCGCGCGCTGGAGCAACTGATACGCGATGCCCGCAGGACGGCCAAGCCGGGCGACATCATCACGCCGGCGTCCCGGCGGGTGATGCTGCGGCTGGTCCGGCAGGTGTTCGGGGGGCCGGACGGCCCCGAGCTGCGCGCCTCGATCATGGATGAGAATCCCGGAACGCTGCGGATCTCGGTCAACAGCCGCTATCCGGACGCCGTGCCGCTCTCCACCGTGCCGCCCCAACTGCTGGCCGGCCTGCCGCCGCTGCCAGACGACCTCGAGTACCGGTTCATCGGCCGCCGCCTGATCCTGATGGACGTGCACGCCCACCTCATCGTCGATTTCATCGACAGAGCCCTGCCGGCCTGATCCGCCATGCCGACCTCACGCTCACTCACCGCCGCCATCGCCCTCACCATCTTCATCATCGCCTGCGGGGCAGCCACCGCCCCCGCCGGTTCCGTGGAGATACGCCCCGAGGTACCGCCCTCGACAGCGCCGCTGGCACTGACGCTGCCCAACGCGCCCGGCTCGCTCAAGTTCGCCGTGCTCGGCGACTTCGGCACGGGCAGCCGCGCGCAGTACCGAAACGGCCGACATGATGGCGCGCGTCCACGAGGTGTTTCCGTTCGAACTCGTGGCGCTCGTGGGCGACAACATCTACGGATCCGAGCGCCCGCAGGATTACAGGAAGAAATTCGAGATTCCGTACAAGGCGCTGCTCGACGCCGGCGTGAAGTTCTACGCGTCGCTGGGCAATCACGATGCGCGCGAGCAGCGGTACTACAAGCCGTTCAACATGGACGGGAAGCTGTACTACTCGTTCAAGGCGCCGAAGCAGAGCGTGCGTTTCTTCGCGCTCGAGAGCACGTATCCCGGCAAGGAGCAGCTGGCCTGGCTGGAGAAGGCGCTGCAGGAGTCGACCGAGGACTGGAAGATCGCCTTCTTCCACCATCCGCCGTACTCGTCAGGCGATCGCCACGGGTCGGATCTGCGCCTTCGGAAGGTACTCGAGCCGCTCTTCGTTCGATACAACGTCAGCGTCGTCTTCACGGGGCACGACCACTTCTACGAGCGCATCAAGCCGCAACAGGGGATCGTGTATTTCGTCGACGGCGCCGGCGGGCAGCTCCGCCGCGGCAACATCGACGAGCACTCCGGCATCACCGCGAAGGGCAACGATCAGGACCAGAGCTTCATCGTCGCCGAAATCATCGGCGACGATCTGCATTTCAACGCCGTGTCGCGGATGGGTGACGTCTTCGACGCCGGAGTGATCACGCGCCGGAAGTAGCGGCGGCCCGGGCGCTCGCCTTCACCGGCGCGTCGCCCTGCCTGGCCTCGTCGGCCGCTTTCGCCTCCGGTGTCTGCGCCCAGTCCGCCTCGAACACGGACCGCATCTTCCGGGCCACGCGCAAATCCCTGACCAGCACACCGGCTTCGCGCCGGCCGTCCAGTTCCAGCTTGCGCAGGCTCTGGCTTCCGATGAACGCGGCCGATCCGTCGCGGATGATGGCGCGCACGTGCAGCCGCAGGTCGGGCAGCTTCCGGGCGTCGATGCCGCTGGCTCCTTTCCCGGCCTTGCCGAACATCCGGATCGCGACCCCCTCCTTCGCGCGGTCGGCGAGCACCCGGAGAATCAGTCGATCGCTGACCTTCGGATCGTAGATGAGCAGCTCCTTCCGGGCCCTGCCGATGAACGCGGTGAGCAGCTCGCGCGAATTCTCCGGACTGACGACGAGGCGGTCGTGTCCGGGCACATACGCCTGGCGCGCGCAGTCGGCCTCGAAGAGCGAGGCCGCCTCCTTCACGAGCCGCTTGTCGCGCGTGACGATCCCGAAGCTGCGGCTCTTCTCGATGTCGAGCTTCGTGTAGTTGAACCCGTACAGGTGGAGCACGCCATCCACGATCATCATCTTGCCGTGGTAACGCGGCAGGTCGCCGGCCGTCCGCGCCACGGTGATGCCGGCGTCGAGCAGCGCCAGCTCGAGCTTTCGCAGGCTCTTCCCGCCGCCGCGGTTGGTGTGCGCGATCAGCGCGCGGACGACGACGCCGCGTGACACAGCCGCCTGGAGCGCCTTCTCCAGCTCGCTGCGGTCGAAACGGAAGATCACGATGTCGATGGTCTGTTTCGCCGCTCGAATGGCCTTCACCACCGGCAGGAGCCCGTCGTCCGGCTGGGTGATGAGCTTCACTTCGTCCTGGCCTTCTTCTCGGTCCAATCCACCGCGGCGTGACCTTCGGGGTTGAGCTTCAGGATGGCGTTCGACACGCGGTCGGTCTGGACCTCGAGCGGCACCCGCACATCGTAGCAGACCTCTTCATCCGAAGCCGTCCGGAGTTCGAAGTCGAGCCTGAAGCTGGAGAGGATGGCCTCGAGCCTCGGGCGAAGCGCGTCGGTGTCGTCGCCGGCCTTGACCGTCAGCTCGAAGTGCTTGAGACTGCGCGGTTCGAACGACTCGATGATCCAGAGCGCGACGACGAGGAACAGAGTGGAGAACGCGGCCAGCGCATACAGGCCCACGCCGGAGGCCAGCCCCACCGCCAGCGTCGCGAGCATGACGACGGCGTCTTTGGGATCGTCGATTTTGGAACGGTACCGGATCAGATTCGCGGCTCCGACGATACCGAACGCGCGCGCCAGGCTGGCCCCGACGACGAGCATGATCACGGCGCCGACGACCGCGAGGATGATCTGCGTCTGGATGACCGCGGGCTGTCGGGGGGGCGTCCCGCGGCGCTTCGGCCGGAGGGCCAGCGCCGCGCCGAGCACCGCCGCGAGCGGCAGGCGCACCATCGCCGTGTTGATCTCCTGCCACGGCTCCGCACTGGCCGGCGGGCCGTCTCGTGCGACGCCCTGTTCGCCGGGCAGTTCCGGACGGACAGAAGCGGTGGCCTGCTGAGGCGCGGCGAGGGCCAGCGGCGGCGGCAGGACCACGAGCGCGGTCACGAACAGGACGAGCGTGGCGGCGTGCCTGGAATGTGTGATCATCAATGTTCGAGCGCCAGTCCCTCGCGGACCTTCTGTTTCAAGCGGGCGATGAAACGATCGGCGATCGCCTGCGGATAGCCGCCGGCACGGAACGCGTCGTGCCACTGGGTGTCGGTCAGTGCGTGGAGCTGCGCGCAGATCCAGCGGACGTCCGACGGGCGGATGTGCCTGAACAGCGCCGCATGGCGCCCGCGATAGTCGAGGATCACGCGCCCATCGACAACCCCCTTGATGAAGGGCGTCTCTTCGAAGACCCGGACGTCTCCGCGCGGGGCTTCGAGCGTGCCCGTCCTGCCGAACGTCTGACCGAGATCGCGGGCGACGTACCATCGCCTCGCGCCTTCGAACGGCTCGTCGAGCTCGTAAATCACGTTCTGGTCGTCCTTCAGATCGGAGTTCCCGAGCATCTCCTGGAGCACGAGGAGCCCCGTGAGCTGCACGGTCCCGACAAACGGATTGCGGTAGTAGGACCAGGAGTCCTTGCCATCGAGGCCGTGCAGGTCCGGCTTCTTCTCCCGGAAGCGCGCGGGCAACTGCGGATTCGGCGAGGTGGCTCGCTCGGCATCCCACCGTGCCACATAGTAGATGGGAGGCTGGTGGTAGCCGATCCCCCAGAAGAGGCGCGACGCGACCACTTCGGTGGGAGCCTCAGGCGGAAACTTGGCGCTCCACGTCCGGTCGTCCGGCCCCTTCACCGTGTAGCCGCGGCTGAAACCGCCGCGCTTGATGTCGATGACCTGGTAGCGGACGTCGGCGTCGGGCGCGAGGCGGTGTCCGCCGACACCCCAGAACAGGTCACGGCCGGGTGCGGGCTCGACCCACAGCTCGGCGAGTTGCCGGTCCGAAGGAGGGCCTGGCAACGTCGAGTGAATGGGCGGATGACACGCGGCGACACCTGGACCCGCGATGGCGCACAGGATCCATACAGCTCGCACGAAGCCGCCGGGTCGCGAGTATCCCGCATCGCTCACAGCCACCATGCTCCTATGGACCAGCTGGTCATGGCTACCCGCCTCGGAATCTTCTGAGGTGCAAGCGGCGGGCCACAGCTCAGCGGACGCCCGGCACGCGTGGCGCTCCAGGTTGGCACCGGCTATCGGAAGTCGTGTGATTGCGGCTCGGGCGCATCGCCCGACAGCCCGGTGACGCGTTCGGCTTTCACCGAGGTCACGCCTTCCTGGATCTGCAGCGTGCCTTCGATCAGGAGATACGGCTCGCCGATGATCGCGCGCTTCTGTTCGCTGAAGAGATCGGGCCGGACGATGATGTTGGCGATGCCGGTCTCGTCCTCGAGCGTGAGGAACACGAACCCCTTCGCGGTGCCTGGGCGCTGGCGTGTAATCACCGCGCCGGCGACCCGCACGCGGCGTCCGTGCCGGCCGCGCGGGAGGTCGCTGGCCCGCAGCACGCCGCGCAGCGCCAGCTCCGCGCGCCTGAGCGCCATCGGGTGCGGACCGATCGTCAGGCTCGTACCGGCATAGTCGGCCATCAGCCGCTCGGGGATCGTCATCGGCTTCAAGGGAGAATCGTCCCGGCGCTCGGGGCTCGGCGGTCGGGGCCCGGCGGTCGGCGCTCGGCGCTCGATGTCCTGCTCCACGAACAACTCGCCCGACGGCCGCACGGCTCGTTCGATCTGCCACAGGGCGCTGCGCCGATCGTGGCCGAAGGCATTGAGCGCGCCGATTTCCGCCAGCGTCGCCAGCTCGTCGCGGCGCACGCCGGTGCGGGCGATCAGATCTTCGATGGATGCGTACCGCTCTCCGTCGCGATCCGCGGTCTGCTCGCCGCCGCGCCGTGGCCGGCTCGCCGTTCGTCCGAGGTTCCGACTTGGGCCGAAGTCCATTCATGCGCGCAGATGTTGCAGAACGATCCACCGCTGGCCGTCTCCTCAATCATCGACCGGTCGTCACACCCGCACTTCGGGCACCGGAGCGCGGAATCAACGACGTCTATGCCGTCAGCATTCTGTCTGCATTTATCATTGCGCGTGGGGCCCCACCCCCACGCGCTCTCGCTCGCGGGCGCCGCTTCGCAGCGCTGCCCTCCGGCCGCTCGCTCGGGCCGCAGGCGCTTGCGCCCCGTGGCGATCAACCTGCCGGTTTCCGCCCTCAAACCATTCACGTACATCAGGCCAAGCCTGACCCGCCCGTCCTGCTCCACCCGGCACTCCCAGTCGGACTCCTGCACGTCGATGGGGGCAAAACGGACGCCGTGACGCTGGGCGTCCTTCACCAGCGTCGCGGGGTGATAGAACCCCATCGGCTGGTTGTTCAGGATCGCGGTATAGAACGCCGCCGGATAGTGCGCCTTGAGGTAGGCGCTCGCATAGACGAGCAGCGCGAAGCTCGCCGCGTGCGACTCGGGAAACCCGTAGAGCGCAAACGACGCGATCGAGCGGATGATCCCGTCGGCCGCCTCTCCCGTGATTCCCTGCCGCGCCATGCCGTCGCGCAGCTTCACTTCGATCTGCTGCATCCGCTTTTCGGATCGCTTGAACCCGAACGCGCGGCGCAGCTCCTCGGCTTCCCCGCCGGAAAACCCCGCCGCGACCATCGCCATCCGCAGCAACTGCTCCTGGAAGAGCGGCACGCCCAGCGTGCGCGCGAGGATCGGCTCGAGCGAGGGATGCGGGTACACGACCGGCTCGACGCCCTGCCTCCGTTTCAAGTACCGGATGCACCATCTGCCCGACAATCGGCCCCGGCCTGATGATCGCGACTTCGACGACGATGTCGTAGAAGCGCTCAGGGCGAAGCCGCGGCAACGTGGCCATCTGCGCGCGGGATTCCACCTGGAAGATTCCGATGGTGTCCGCCTCCTGCAGCATCCGGTAGACCGCCGGGTCGTCCGGGGGCAAGTGCGCCAGATCGAGTGCGCACTCGGCCGCTCTCCGCTCTCCGCGATCCGCTCCCCGCCCGTCGTGCACCTCGTCGGCATTCACCGCCTTCTCATTTACAGCTCGCGGGGCCCCACCCCCGCTCGCTGCCACCTCGGGCTCGGAGACTCGCCCTCGGCGGCGGCCGCAGGCGCTCCTCGCTGCGCCCCATTCACCAGCTGCAGGGCATCCTGCAGCACCGCCATCATCTTTACGGCTCGCGGGGCCCCACCCCCGCTCGCTGCCGCCTCGGGGCTCGAAGACTCGCCCTCGGCGGCGGCCGCAGGCGCTCCTCGCTGCGCGGCATTCACCAGCTGCAGGGCATCCTGCAGCACCGCCATCATGCCGAGGCCCAGCAGGTCCACCTTGACGATGCCCATGTCGGCACAGTCCTCCTTGTCCCACTGGATGACCACGCGTCCGGGCATGCTGGCGTTTTCGAGCGGCACGACCTCGTCGAGCCGGCCATGGCAGATCACCATGCCGCCCGAATGCTGGCCGAGATGCCGCGGCAGATCCTGGATCTGCTGCCACAGCCGGCCGAACGTCTGAATCGTCGGATGCTGGAAATCGAGGCCGGCTTCGCGGAGATTGCGGTCGAGCGTTTCCTTCGGGTCGGTCCACTCGAAGTGGTTCATGATCTTCGCGAGCCGGTCGACCTGCGCAGATTCGATCGACAGCACCTTCCCCACTTCGCGCGCGGCGCTGCGCCCCCGGTACGTGATCACGTTTGCCGTCATGGCGGCTTTGGGTCCTCCTGGGGCCGCGCCTGACTTTCCGTACTTCTCGTACACGTGCTGGATCACGCGCTCGCGCCGGTCGCCGCTCGGCAGATCGAGATCGATGTCCGGCCACTCGCCGCGTTCTTCCGAGAGGAACCGCTCGAACAGCAGATCCATCCCGACCGGATCGACCGCGGTGATCCCCAGGCTGTAGCACACGGCGCTGTTGGCCGCCGAGCCGCGCCCCTGCACGAGGATCTCCTGCTGGCGGCAGAAATTGACGATGTCCCAGACGATCAGGAAATAGCCGGCGAGATCGAGCTTCTCGATCAGGGCGAGCTCGCGCTCGATCTGCCGCCGTGCCCGCTCGTGATACGGCCGATACCGTTCGCGCGCCCCGGCCTGCGCGATCTTCCGCAGGAACGAGGCCATCGTTTCGCCCGCCGGCACCGGGTAATCGGGGAAGCGATATCCCAGATCGGCCATCGTGTAGGTCAGCCGATCGGCGAGCGCGCGCGTTTCCCCGATCGCCTCCGGCAGGTCGGCGAACAGGCGCGCCATCGCGTCGGGCGGCTTCAGGTAGCGCTCGGCATTCCAAGCCAGCGCCCGGCCGGCGCGGTCGAGCGTCGTCTTGTGCCGGATGCAGGTGAGCACGTCGTGGAGCGGACGGTCGGATGGCTCGGCAAAGCGTACGCCGTTGGTGGCGATGACCGGCACGTGAAACGCGGACGCGAGGTCCACGAGCGCCTGGTTGTCGGCCGCTTCGTCGCGCAGCAGGTGCCGCTGCAGCTCGACGTAGGTGTGCGTCCGGCCAAAGGTGCCGACGATCCGATCGACGAGGCCGCCGACGCCGAAGCGCGGTCCGCTCAACATCGCGCGGCCGACGAGCGCGACGAGACCTGCGGTGTGGCCGTCGAGCTCATCGAGCGTGAGCGCGCCTTCCCCCTTCGGCGATCGCAGCTTCATCCGCGAGACGAGCCGGCACAAATTGCGATAGCCCGCCTGGGACTCGACGAGGACCGGGAGACGAAAGAGCCGCGCTTCGGTGTCCACAGCCCGCAGCCCGACAGGGATCCGGGCGTTGCGAGCCGCGGAATCCGAAGGGCGGGTTGCCGCCGCGACCGTCAGCTCCGCCCCGATGATCGCCTTCAGCCCCGCACGCCGGGCCGCCTGGTGAAAGCGCGGCGCGCCGTAGACGCCGTCGCGATCGAGCAGGGCGAGCGTCGGGTAGCCCAGCGCGGCCGCGCGCTCGACGAGCATCTCGGGCAACGACGCACCGTCGAGAAAGGAGAACGCGGAGGCAGCATGCAGCTCGATATACACGGCGGTTCAGGGTGCGCACATGGTGGAGCGTGATAGTGGGAACGCCTTCAGTCCACGATGCCGTCGAGAAACCAATGCCCCGCGGCGCGATCGCGAAACAGCCGGCAGACAGTACCGTCAGTGAACGCCACGTCCCACTCGTCGCGGTCCCACGCTACGGCTCCGGACGACGTCCCGGGATCCCACCAGGCGCCGGACGTCCGCCACGGGCCGGCGTGCTGTTCGACACGGCCGCCCGGCATGCCGCGACGGTCGATCGCCATGGCCACGGGATACCCGCGCTCGACGGTCACGCGCACGGCCACGGGCGGGCGGAAGCGGCGGAGCGCGGCCGTTGCCCGGCCCTGCCCGGCGCAGGCCTTCATCTCAGGGTTGAATCTCCGCATCTCGAATCCATCGGGACGGTGGGTATCGAGGAGCGACGGCGAGCCGCAGCGGCGCTCCCCGACGAGCGCCCCGAGCCGCGCGGTCAGCGTGACGAGCGTTTCGGGCGACGGCATCGCGCGCGCGAGCAGCGAATACTGCACGATGCGCGACGGCGCCGGATCCACTTCCACGCCGACGACATCGACGGCGGCTGCGGGGGGATGGGCCTCGAGATCGAGCAGCAGCAGCGTGCGCAGCACGCGGGCATCGCGCATCGCCGCCGGCAACAGCAGCACGCGCTGATGTGTCGACCGATCGACCAGCCGGAGATCGAGCCGGATTGCCGCGGCGCCGCGGTCCGCGCGCTCGAGCGCCGCCGACAGCGGATCGAGCAGCCGCGCGAGCACGAACGACAGCGGCTCGAGCGTATCGATCGGCCATTCGAGCTCGAGCGTCTGCACGAACCGGGGAACGCCCGTGTCTGGCACGAGCGGCGCCGCATCGGCGCCGCGCGCGAGCTGCTGAATCGCCAGCCCGGCCTGCCCCATGCGCGCGGACAGATCGGCCGCCGGGAGCGCCGCGATATCCCCCAGTGTCTTCAACCCCCAGCGCTGGAACGTGTCGAACCGCACCTGATCCGCCTGCCACTGGCGCAGGATCGCGATCGGCAGCGGCGCGACCGCGACGGCGGCCGGACCGGCCGCGATCGTGAGCCCTGGATGCGCCAGCGTCAGCAAGCGCACGGACGCCTGCGTCGGCCCCACCGCCACGCGGATGCCGCCGCCGCGCGCGATCGCTTCGCGCTCGAGTTCGGCGCCAATCGCCTGCGCATCGCCAATCAACCGGCCGAGACCGCTGACGTCGAGCACCACGCACGCGTCGCCGTGCCGCGCGATCCGCGGGGAGAAGTCGCGCGCAATCGCGTCGATGGCCTTCGCCGCGCATGTCGAACGCAGGCAGGCGAACCGCGCGCACGCATCCTGTGACGCGCGCGGAATGGAAAATGGAAAATGGAACATGGAAAATGGGATGGGAAATGGGAAATGGAAGATGGAAAATGGAAAATGGAAAACCTCACTGTCGCCGTGGTGTGCCCCCGCCGCCGACGCCAGCCCAGAACCACCCTCCTGTCCTCCGTCTCTCCGTTCCTCCTGTGAGGCCGTGACAGGCGGCTGTCGCCGTGGCGTGCCCCCGCCGCTGACGTCAGCAAGGACCACCCTCCTGTCTCCGTCCCTCCGTTCCTCCTGTGAGGCCGTGACAGGCGGCTGTCGCCGTGGCGTGCCCCGCCGCTGACGTCAGCAAGGCCCCACCCTCCTGTCCTCCGTCTCTCCGTTCCTCCTGTGAGGCCGTGACAGGTGGCTGTCGCCGTGGCATGCCCCCATCACACGCGCGCCGCGCCAATCGTGCGGGGCTGGACGTCGATGCCACGGAGCAGCCGCGAGCGATCGGAGGCGCCGGTCCATCGCGGCGCCGCGGTGTCGAGCGCCACCGTCACGCCGCCGGGGCTGCGCGCGATGTGCTCGGCGCCGACGAGCAGCGCCACCGTCTGGCTTCCCTCGATGACGCGCGCGATGCGCATCCACGTCGTATGGGGGAACTGCCGGAGGACACGGCCGGACACATCGGCCAGGTCGAAGACCACGAGTCCGAAGCCGCCCGCCTGGAGCACGAGGGTGACGGCCTTCAGCGCCCGTGCGGCGTCGCCCGTCTCCCGCACCCAGAGCAGCTTCGATAGATCGAGGCCCGCGTCGCCGGCGGATTCCGGATCGAACCGATCGTGCGTATCGACGAGCGCCACGGCTTCGCCACGCGCGGCAGCCGCGGCGAGCGCGCCATGCACGATGGTGGTGCGCCCTGAGGATCGCGGCCCGACGAGTTCTGACAGGTGCCCCCGTGCGAGCCCGCCGTCAAGCGCCAGATCGAGCGTGTCCACACCCGTGGACGCGGTCTCGCGCGACAGCGCATTCCACGGCGCGGCAGACGTCAAAGTGACGTCGAGCTTGCGCGTCCTGAGGAGCGATTCGATCTGTGCGCGTGCGGCCTGTCCCATGTTTTCGCTTTTTGTTCGCCTCGCACGCCGAGTATAGTGCGCACCTCCCCCCGGATCAAGCGCCATCCGTCCGCCTTCGTCCCTCACAGCGTCCGAGGTCGCTGCTGTCCGCGTAACTAACAGGACGCGTGGATGTTAAGATAGATGCCTTGTCCACGCCGTCCAGCCACACCGAGCCCGCGCCGGCCGCCGACGGCGTGTCCTTCGGACATCCCCAGCTCCAGCGGACGCTCGCCGCCTTCACGTATCGCGACTTCCGCGTCCTGTGGTTCGGCGCCTTCACGTCGACCGTCGGCACCTGGATGCAGAAGGTCGCCCAGAGCTGGCTGGTGTTCGACCTCACGAAGTCGTCGTTCTTTCTCGGCCTCGACGACTTCCTCGGGCAGCTCCCGATCCTGCTGCTCACGCTCATCGGCGGCGTCATCGCGGATCGCCACGATCGGCGGCGCCTCCTGATCGGCTCCCAGTACGTGCAGATGACGACGGCCTTCACACTCGCCGGGCTCATCCTGTTCAGTCACGTGCACGTGTGGTCCATCCTCACGCTGTCGTTCATCGCGGGAACGGCACAGGCGTTCGGCGGACCGGCCTACCAGTCGCTGATCCCGACGCTCGTGCACAAGAAGGACCTGCCGAACGCGATCGCGCTCAACTCGATCCAGTTCAATCTCGCGCGGGTCTTCGGGCCGATCCTCGCCGGGTTCGCGATGACGGTCGGCGCGGCCGCCTGCTTCGGCCTCAACGGCCTGTCGTTTCTCGTCGTGATCGCCGCGTTGATGTCGCTGCGCGTCAAGCACATCAGGTCCACGGAACACAAACCGATGCTGCAGGAGATGAAGGGGGGCATCGCCTACGCGCGCAGCCAGCCCGCCATCATCGGCCTGACGGTGCTTGCGTTCCTGACGACGTTCCTGGGACTGCCGCTGCTGACGTTCCTGCCGGTGTTCACGCGGGAGATCTTCCACGGCGACGTCAACCAGTTCGCGCACATGATGGCGTTTTCCGGCGCCGGCGCCGTGGCCGGTGCGCTCGTCGTGGCGTGGCTCGGGAAATTCAAGCGCATGGGACTGGCGCTGCTCATCGTGCAGGTCGCGTTCGGCGCGCTCGTCGCCGCGTTCGCGCTCTCCCGCATGTGGTGGTGGAGCTGCGCGATCCTCTTCCTCGCCGGCGCGGCGCTCATCGTCGTCTTTTCGATGACCGCCTCGCTCGTGCAGCTCATCGTCCCCGATCACCTGCGCGGCCGGGTGATGAGCATCTACATGGTCGCGTTCCGCGGCGGCATGCCGCTCGGGAGCCTCGCGAGCGGCTACATCGCGAGCCGCACGTCTGCGCCCGCCGTCCTCGCGGTCAATGGCGCGCTGGTATCAGTGGTGGCCGTCTATTTCCTGATGCGAAGCCACGGCGTCAGAGAGCTGTAGGACAGCGGCCAGCAGACAGCAGGCCGTGTGAAGCGCGGCGTCTTTCCACCCGGAGTTCTGTCCCCGCGTTCAACTGCGTTCCTACCGCCAGCTGCTGGTGAGCCAGTAGACGCCGAGCGCGATTGAGGCGAGCGCCATGATGACGGCGGCCGAGCGGCCGATACGCGTGATGGCGCGGCTGGAGATGACGCCGGCGAACGCCACGCCGAAGAGCGACATCGAGAGCAGGATGCCGACCGCGAACACCGCGATCAGCCCGAGCAGCGCCGGCAGCGGAGCCGCGCCGACCCGATCGCCGAACGGCGCGAGCATCGTCAGCGCGCGCAGGCTGCTGACGGCGAAGGCCGCGCCGACGATCGTCGGCAGGTGCGAGTGCGCCGAAGCGATCGGATGATGATCGGGGCGGCCGACGTGCAGGTGCCAGTGCGCCGCGGGCTCGTCGTGATGCCGGTGGGTATGGCCGTACACCCGGCCGGCGAAGACGCCCCACAGGCCGACGCCGCCCAGCAGGACGAGCAGCACGCCGCCGAGCATCTCGCCGCCGCGCTCGACCAGCACCGGCAGCGACCACCCGAGCCCGATCAGCAGCCCGGCGCCAAGAGCCAGCAGTACCGCGTGTCCGATGGCGAACCGCACCGCCACGCCCATCGCGCGCGCGCGCTTCACGGCGGCCGTTTCCGCACCAGACCCGAGCGACAGGGCCGCGATGGCCATGAGGTGATCCGCGCCCAGCCCGTGCAGGAAGCCCAGCGCCAGCGCGGAAGACAGAAGGAGCACAGTGAGGATTGTAGCTGATTACCGTTCCAGCGGCCTGAGCGTGACGGTCCACGAGACCGGCAGGTTCACCGGCAGATAGCAGACGGATTCGTCGCAGGCCTGGTACTTGAGCATCCCCTTGACCGTCAGCGTGGCGCCGGCGGTGCGCGCGCGTTCCAGCACCGCGGGCGTCAACGCCACGGTGACATCCTGCACGATGCGGAACGGCTTCGAATATACGAGCTGCGTCTCGTCGAGCGGCTTGAAGTAGTACGTCTCCGCTTTCGGAAAGACCGCCGGGTGCAGCTTGAACGCCGGAGCCTCCTCGATCGTGAGCGCAATCGGAATGTAGTCGTGCTGCTCGGGCGAATACACGTGCATCCCGGGTCTGGGCGCGACGTCCACGAGCAGCGAGAACCGTGTGCCTGGCGCGACAACCGCGTCCGACACCGACGTGGTGACGACGAGATGGCGTGTTTCGGTGCGGGTGCCGGCAGGCTGATCCGGCACGCGCGCACCGACCTGCGGGCCCAGCTTCGCAAGCTCGTCGGCCGACTTCGGCGCCTGTGCCACAGATCCTCCCCAGGCGAGCACGACAAACGCCACCGGCAACAGCCATTTCATAGGAGCATTATGTCCCGCCTCGCCCATACGAAAAAGGGGGAGGCACCTCGTGAGAGCCTCCCCCATCACCCATCCTCCAGGTGATCCTGCAATCGTCAAATTACCCGGATCTGATCTGTGTGATCTGTGTGATCTGTGGTTTGATCGTGATCCCTTGTTAGAAGCGGAACTTCGCCGCAAAGCGCACGCTGCGTGCGCCCTGCCAGCCGTTTGCGAGGCCGAACCGCGGGTCCTTGCGGACCGACGGCGTAGCGGCCGCAATCGCGTCGGCGTCGAAGCCGGCGAAGAACTGTTCGGGGCTCGCGATGGGGATCGCATCGGGCGGATGATGCAGCCGTGCGAGCGACGAGACTTGCCGCCGACGCGCGCTCCTGGAAGTTCTCCTCGAACGCCCGCTCGCGCACGATGCCATCTGCGTCGAGCACGAACGTGCCGGGGTAGGGGATGCCCGCGGCCTGGCCGGTCGCCCCGGTGTTGAGGATGCCGTACCTCCGGATCGATACGGCGTCGCGAAGTAGCTGCTCACGATCGCCTGGTCGAACAGGTTGATGACGTTTGCCTCGAATGTGACGTTCGTGTGGCGGAACAGCCGGACGTTCTGCATGATCGTCATGTCGGTCTGGCTGAACACCGGCGTGCGGCCCATGCTGTTGCGCCCGAGATTCGATGACACGGCACGCCCTGGACCGTGACCGTACTGCTGCTGCGGCAGGCCGCTCGCGATCTGGTAGTAAGCGCCGCCGACCGTGCGTGCCCCACGGCAGGCTCGTAGGTGGCCTGGAGCTTGAACTGGTGCGGACGGTCAGTGCCGAGCGGACCGTAGACCGGCGCGCCGGTCTCGTCGAACGACATGTACGAGGCCGTCGAAGAACCGGTTGACGCTCGGGCTCGTGCCGCCCGTTCTCGTCAGAGCTGGCCAGCCCCGAGTAGTTGCCGTAGAGCCGGCTCCACAGGTAGCTGGTGTTCACGACCAGTGGTTCGCCAGCCGCTTGGTCAGGCGGAACTCGATGCCGTCGTAGACGCGCTTGGCGCGGCGGCTGCGCTCGGGCAGGTCGGGCACGTCGCCCGGCCAGCGCAGCAGATTCTCGGCAGATGCCATAGCCCGGGATTCGCGATTATGAACACCTCGCCGACGCCTGGCGACGCTGGATGCCCGACGTCTTCGATCGTCCGGTCGAGCCACTTGTGCGAGTAGCGGACGCCGACCGACATCAGGCGATTCAGCTCGTGGTCGCAGCCCGAGCGTGAACTCCTGCGTCCGGACCGGCTTCAGGTTCGGGTCGACGAGGTGTCGGTAGCCGGCTCGTTCGAGACGTGGCGGCGGTCCACCTGCTCGATGAACGTCCCCGGGCAGCCGCGCGCCGGTGTTGCCGTCGCAGTTGATCGCGGGCCAGTCGTAGGTGTCGAGCGTGTCAGTGAGTAGTCGATCCAGTGGTCGGCGCCCCACGCTGCCGCGCGGCATCTCGAGCTTCGCTGATGTCGTAGAACATGCCCCAGCTGCCGTACGTCTTCCATCTGACCGTCGCCCTGTCATGTCATAGGCGAAGCCGACGCGCGGCGCCAGCTTGTCCGTGAAGACTGAAGTCGAGGCTCGGGTTCTCCGGCCGATACGGACGGCACGTCCTCGCTGCTCGCCGCGCAGACCCGAGGTTCAGCGTCAGCCGGTTGTTCACCGTCCAGGCATCCTGGACGAAGAGCGCCGAAGTTGTTCGCGTGGATCTTGCCTGCGGTGTAGCGCGCGGAGCACCGTCGAAGTAGCCGTAAGTCCCACGAACGACCGCGACGGCGGATCGTCGAGCGTGGTACGGATGGCGTTCCAGTTGAGCGCGATGTTCGGCGCCTGCGCGCCGGTGCATCACGTCGTTGCTCAGCCGCTCCCACTGAACGCCCGCCTTGAACGTGTGCTGGCCCATCCAGGCTGCCGTAGTAGGTGCTGTCAGCATTCACGCTGAAGCGGCCTGTAGTCGTCGTGGACGCTATGCGCGCTCGTTGGCAGATCGGCGTACCCACTCAACTGCTGGAGCGACCCGGGGATGTCCCCATACGGGCACGGCCGATGAGCCTGGCGTGCCGGGACAGACGTTCGAGCTGGCTGAAGGTGCGGCGCAGTGTCGGTGGAGAACTCGGTCAGTCGTCATGTCGAACGAGTTGTAGCTGAGGAACCCGACATTGAGCGTTCACGTAAAGTCTCGGTGACGATCGACCCAGTCCATCACGCTGCGGAGGAGTAGTGAAGGTCGTTCGGTCTGCGCTGGTAGCTCGTGGATCGCGGTTCGGGAGACGAGGGCTCGGATTCGCTGATGCTCGTGCCGTGTAGTTCGCTTGAGCCGGGCAGCGACTGAGCGACCCGTAGGTCGGTTCGTTGCTGCGCCGCGAACTTCATCCGCAGGTCTCTTGGCTGAGCTGCGCGGTCACGTTGTAATTGATGATTGTGGTCGTCGCTGTCTGATCGAGAACGTGCTGCGGTCCCGCCGCGCGGTTCTGAGTGAACGTCACCGTCCGCTCTTGCCTGGAGAGCTGCGGAATGTAGCCGACGAAGAACCAAGGCGATCGCGTCAGGAGCGGCCCGCCCAGATCGTCGATCAGCGGCTCGAGCGCTGTAGGCCGGATCGCGCGCGCCGTGTTGGTGTACTTGACATCGTCTGGTTCGCCGTGAACGGGTCTGAGGCGCAGCGCCGGCCGCTGCTCGCCGCGCAGGCGGATCGTTGTCGGTGTAGTAGAGTTCCGAGATCGCCGTGGAACTGCGTTGCGTGCCGCCTGCGCGTGATGGCACTGACGACACCGCCGGTGGCCGCACGGATACTCGGCGTTGTAGCCGCTCGACTTGACCTGCACTTCGCGAGACGAAGTCGGTCACGCAGCGACGTGCTCGACGTGCCGGTCCGCAGCGACGTCGTATCGAGGCCGTCGACCATGTAGCGGTTCTCGGAACCGCTGGCCCCGTCGATCATGCAGTCCGCCGGCCTTCGGCTCTCGTTGTTGGTGCCCGGCGCCGTGGTGACGACGCTCGTGAAGTCGCGCCCCTTCGGAATGCGGTCGATGATGTCCGTCTGGATGCTGACGGCAGCCGCATTCTGCTTCACGTCGATGAGCGGAGACTCGGCGGAGACCTGCACCGCTTCGGCTGATCCCGGCAATCGAGAGCGCAAAGTCGACTTTCAGGATCTGGCCGAGCTGACAGCTGGACCCTCTCGAATTTCTGCGTGCTGAAACCCGGTCAAGGTCGGCCGGTGACATCGAAGTAGCCGGGCGCGAGCGACGGAAACCGGTAGGTGCCGGTCGGCATCGCTGACCGCCGTGTTGACGACCCCGCCAGCGCGAGCGGGCTTCGACCGTGACCCCGGGCAGCACCGCTCCGGATGCGTCCTTGACCACGCCCTCGATGGATCCCCGCGTTTCCTGTGCCGACGCCAGCGGCGTCAGCAGCAGTACAGAGCGCGAGCATGCCAGGCAGAATGGCATATCGCTTCATCTCTCCTCCTGAGTGAAACCGACATGCACGAAACTTGCAAAACCCTGGGATGGGTTCCGCGGACTATAGAGCAGGTTATGGAAGGTTATCAACAAGAGATTTGCTGGGACGAATGGATACAACAGGCAGGATCGGAAACAGGCAGGAATTGGATTCCCGAGGGTGAGGGAGGGCGGTTTTGCCGAATCACCGGCCGAAGGGGACGACGCGTCCCCTCCGGCCGGGCGAACGTGGTGACTATTGCCTGCGGCGCGTGATCTGATCCCAGAGCGCCGCGCCGCCGCCGCCGAGCACGGCGCCGATGAGCGCGCCCTTCTTGCCGCCGATCGCGGCACCCACACCTGCGCCGGCGCCGGCCGAGGATCCGATGATGACGGCGCTCTTCTGCACCGAGCGCGTCTTCTTCACCGTGCGCACGGATCGCGGCGATTCGTAGACCACCTGCCGTGCAGGAACCGGTCGCGCGGCCACCGCCGGATAGGCGTCCGGCTGCACGATGCGCGCGTCACCGAGATCGTCCGTGAGGGCGCCCGGCACGACGCGGGAGGCGGCGCGATAGACCAGCGGTGCGGTCGGCACCTGCGCACTCGCGAGCGCCTCGCCGGCCGACACGCACTCGACCTGCGACACCGCCACGCCATTGACGATCGCCGGCCGCACGAGCGCGCGCTGGTGCGGTTCGCAGCTGACGATCACCGGCGTCGCCGGCTGCTGACCTGTCGCGACATCCTGCGCGCGCACACCGGCCGCGTTCGTGCCGCATCCATACGTGAGAAGCAGCGCCCCGATGCCAGCCGCGCCGGCGGCGTATCTCCACTGCGAATATTTCGCTCTCATGCTCACCTCCTCATCCGTCACGGGTGATCACTCCAAGGGAGGTGCCAGGCCTGGAATCCGCAGGATTGCTCGCATTTCGGCGCCGTTTGTGCCGCCGAAGCTCACCGGGAGCGGGTCAAACTGTCCTGGGAACCGGTCATCTCTGCGGGCGATTGGGGACGGCAGGAATGGCGCCCTGCCAGAGCCGGAAGCAGAGCGTTAAGGTGGGGGCGTCAAGAGAAAGGGCAGGTCCCCGATGAGACCTGCCCCCTCGTTCCGGCGGACGCCCGCCGATCGGTCAGAACGTGATCTTCGCCTGCACGCGGAACGTGCGCGAGCCCTGATACTGATCCGGCAGGCCGAAGCGCGGGTCGGGCCGAATCGAGCTGCGCGAGGCCGCCAGCGCCGCCGAGTCGAAGCCCTGGAAGAACTGCGCATCGGTCAGGCCGCTGATCTGGTCGCGGTACCGCGCCGTGAAGTACCGCGTGACGATGTCCTGGTCGAACAGGTTGGTGACGTTCAGGCCGATGTTCAGCCGCGAGTGTCCCGACAGCGGCACGTCGTGCTGGAGGAACAGGTTCGTGTTGCTGAAGACCGGGCTCCGGCCCATGTTGTTGCGGCCGTGGTCGAACACCGGTACGCTCTTGAACGTGATGGTGCTGCTCTGGGGCGTGCCGCTTGCGAGGAAGTAGTCGCCCCCGATCGTCGTGCCCCACGGCAGATCGTAGGTCGCCTGGAGCTTGAACTGATGCGGGCGATCCGTGCCGAGCGGACCGAACACCGGCTGGCCGCTCTCGTCGAACGACATGTACAGGCCATCGAAGAACCGGTTGACACTCGGACTGTTGCGGCCGTTCTCGTCCGAACTGGACAACCCGGAGTAGTTGCCGTACACCCGGCTCCAGAGATAGCTGGTGTTGAGCGACCAGCGGTTGGACAGGCGCTTGCGGAGGCGGAACTCGACGCCGTCATAGTCGCGCCTGGCCGCGGGCTGCGCAGGGCACGAGGCGCAGGTGCCGGCGAGGGTGAATTCCGCGATGCCGTAGCCCGGGTTCGCGATCATGAAGACCTCGCCGACGCCGGCCACCTGGATCCCGACGTCCTCGATCGTCCGATCGAGCCATTTGTGCGCGTAGCGCACCCCGACCGACATCGTGCGATTCAGCTCGTGGTCCATGCCGATGGTGAACTCCTGCGTCCGCACCGGCTTGAGGTTCGGGTCGATCAGGTTGTTGCTCGCGTCGTTCGACACGTGACGCCGGTCGGCCTGCTCGATGAACGTCCCGGCGCAGCCGCCGCCGGAAGGCCCCTCGCAGTCGAGCGACGGCCAGTCGTACGTGTCGAGCGTGTAATGATAGTCAATCCAGTGTTCGGCGCCCCACGCGCCGCGCGGCATCTCGAGCTTGCTGATGTCGTAGAACATGCCCCAGCTGCCGTACGCCTTCTAGCGGCCGTCGCCGTGCAGGTCGTAGGCGAATCCGAGCCGTGGCGCCAGCTTGTCGGCGAGACTGAAGTCGAGGCTCGGGTTCTCGGGCCGGTACGAGGGAATGCGTTCGCTGTCGCCGCGCAGGCCGAGGTTCAGCGTCAGCCTGTTGTTCACGGTCCAGGCATCCTGGATGAAGACGCCGATGTTGTTGGCGTGAATCTTCCCGCCCGTGTATCGCGTCGCGACCGTGTAGTACCCATAGGCGCCACGGACGACGCGCGGCGGATCGTCCAGCGTCGTGCGGCTGGCGTTCCAGGCGATGGAGACGGTCGGCGCCTGCGCGCCCGTGAGCACGTCGTTGCTGAGACGTTCCCACTGCACGCCGGCCTTGAACGTGTGCTGCCCCATCCAGCTGCCGTAGTAGGTGCTGTCGGCGTTCACGCCCAGCCGGCCGTACTTGTCGCGCACGTTGCGGGAACTGGTCGGCAGGTCGGCATAGCCGCTCAACTGCTGGAGCGACGCCGGAATGTCACCGAATGGACAAGCGGACGTGCCCGGCGTGCCGTTGCAGACGTTCGACCCGCTGAAGGTGTGCCGCAGGGCCGTCGAGAACTCCTCGGTCGTCACGTTGAACGAGTTGTAGGTCAGGTACCCGACGTTCGTGTTGATGAAGAACTTCGGGGTGACCACCCACGAGATCTCGCCGACGTACCGAGTCATTGGTCCCGTTGGTCGTGATGGGATTCGGGTAGAGGCTCGGGTTGCTCGTGCTCGTGCCGTCAGGCTCTTTCCCCGGCAGCGACTGCGCGCCGTACGACCGGCTGTTGCTGCCGGCGAACTTGGCGCGCAGGGCCGTGCTCAATCTGCGCCGTCACGTTGTAGTTCAGGTTGCGCGTCTCGTCGTCGGATCGGAACGTCTCCGTGTTGCCGCCGTTCGTGAAGGTGACGGTCCGTTTCTGCCGGCCGTACTGCGGCCCGTAGCCGGCGAAGAACCACGCGCGGTCGCGCAGCAGCGGCCCGCCCACGTCGCCGATGAGGTCGAGGTTGTAGGCCGGGTCCCGCGGCGTGCTCGTGTACTCGGACAGCGTCTGGTTCGCGGGGTTCAGCCGGAGCGACGGGCGGACCTTGCCGGCCCAGTTGTCGTTCGAGTAGTAGGATCCGAGATCGCCGTGCAGCGCGTTGGTGCCCGCCTTGGTGATCGCGTTGATGACACCGCCCGTGGCCGCGCGGTACTCCGCGTTGTACCCGCTCGACTTGACCTGCACTTCCGAGACGAAGTCGGTCAGCAGCGACGACTGCGACGTCCCGTTCCGCAGCGACGTCGTGTCGAGCCCGTCGATGACGTAGCGGTTTTCCGCACCGCTCGAGCCGTCAATCTGCAGCCCGCCCGCCTTGGCTTCCTGGTTGGTGCCGGGCGCCGTGGTGATCACGCTCGTGAAGTTGCGCCCCTTCGGAATGCGGTCGATGATGTCCGACTGGATGCTGACCGCCGCCGCATTCTGCTTCACGTCGATCAGCGGCGATTCGGCGGACACCTGCACCGTTTCCGACATGCCGGCAATCGACAGCGCGAAATCCACCTTCAGGATCTGTCCGAGCTGGAGCTGGATGTTCTCGACCTTCCTGGGGCCGAAGCCCGTGAGCGTGGCCGACACCTCGTAGATGCCGGGCGTGAGCGACGGGAATCGGTAGCCGCCCGCCGAGTCGCTCACGGCCGTGCTGACCGCGGCGCCGACGGAACGGGCTTCGATGGTGGCGCCGGGCAGGACCGCTCCCGATGCGTCCTTGACCACGCCCTCGATGGATCCTCGCGTTTCCTGCGCGGACGCCAGCGGCGCCAGCAGCAGGACAAGTGCAAGGACGCCAGGCACAATGGCAGTTCGCTTCATCTCTCCTCCTGAGTGAACCGAGTTGCAGGAACCCCGAATACGCCGTTCGATATAGACGGGTTGGCGGACTATAGAACAGGTACTGAGTATGAGCAATGGTGATTTTCGGCTCCCGGGACTCCGACCCGCCCGATGGCGGCGTCGAAGCGGTGCGGGTGCCCCCCACGAAATTCGCCGAAACACACAGTGTTTTCGCGCTGTTTTGCAGACGGGCCGGGCCGTGGGAAGATCGAACGTCCGCGTTACGGCTCAGCCGGGTGAATTTCCGCCTGACGGGATTTTTCGGCGGACGACCCGCCGGGCGGGAGCATCGAGGCCCGTGTGCGGACTGCGGATACGGGGGGGCCACGGCGTGACACGTGTCGCGCGCGTGAGCCGCATTGCATCCGGCTTCCGCCGGACGGCAGAGACACGGACTATGATCCTGCGACGAGACGGCGACGCTTGGCTCTGCATCCAGCAGATGGATCACGCCGGGATGGCCGCTGACCTCATGACACGATGGAAGGACCTCGACCGCCATCCGCGCCGCGACGAGATCTTCCTCGCCATTCGACAGCACGACAACGGGTGGATCGAGGAAGACGACCGGACTCACGTGGACCCATCGGGGGAGGCGCTCGATTTCATGTCAGTGCCCGCCGCGGTCAAGCACCGCATCTGGCCGCGCGCGGTCGCCCGCCTGGAGCGGGACCATCCCTACGTCGCGGCGCTGGTCGCGCAGCACGCCCTGACGGTGCACGGCCAGCAGCGCGTGGACGGCGCGTGGCGCCCCTTCTTCGAGACCATGGAGGGCCTGCGGTCCACCCTGCTGGATCGCGCGGGCGCGTGGGCGAATGCGGCACTCGACGAGGACTATCGATTCGTGCAGCTGGCGGACCAGCTCTCACTGATTTTCTGCAACGGCTGGACGGCGCCCTTTCCGCGCCACGGCGGCCGCAGCATCCTGACGGGCCACACGCTCGTCACGAGCCCCGACCCCTTCGAAGGCGCCAGCGTCCCAATCCAGGTGGCGGCGCGCCGCATCCCTGCGCGGCGCTTCGACTCCCCCGCCGACCTGCGGGCCGCGATCGGACAGGCGCCGGTCGAAACGCTCAGCGGGACGCTGCAAGGAGCCTGATGGCGCGCATCCTGGTGGTGGAGGACGACCGCGACATCGCCGACCTCGTCGCGCATTACCTTCGGAAGGCGGGCCACTCGGTCGATCAGCTGTCGGCCGGATCCGCGGTGATGGCGCGCCTGCGCGAGCAGCCGGCCGACCTCGTGATCCTCGATCTGATGCTGCCCGGGATGGACGGCCTGCTGGTCTGCCAGGCCATCCGTGTGGAGCCGGCGACCTCGGCCATCCCGGTGATCATGCTCACGGCGCGCGGCGAGGAATCCGATCGGATCGCGGGGCTCGAGCTGGGCGCCGACGACTACGTCACCAAGCCGTTCAGCGCCAAGGAACTCGTCGCGCGCGTCGGTGCCCGGCTGCGCCGCCCGGGAGCGGCCCGGCCGTCAAGGCCGGACGTGGTCCGGTACCGGCGGGATCACGATCGACGCCGATCGGCACACCGTGACGAGCGACGGGCAGGACGTCCGCCTCACGGCCAAGGAGTTCCTGCTGCTGCAGTACCTCGTGCAGCACCGCGGGCGCGTGCTGTCACGCGACGTGCTGCTGACGGATGTCTGGGGCTATCAGTACACGGGCGGCACCCGGACCGTGGACGTCCACATCCGGCGCCTGCGCGAGAAGCTGCCGGTACTCAACGACGCCATCGAAACCGTCAAGCAGTTCGGGTACAAGCTCCTGTGACGTTCCGCCGACGCCTGTTCGTGACGTCGCTCGCCGCCGCAGCCCTGACGCTCGCCGCCTCGACCGCGCTCGTCTCGTGGTCGATCCGCCGGACCCTCGACGCGCAGATCGAGCGAGGCCTCGTCAACGAAGCGCGCCTGGCCGCCGAGACCCTCTCGCATCGGCGCGCCGCGACGCCGGCAGAACTCGACGCGGAAGCCCACGCGATTGGCCGCCTCGTCTCGACCCGCGTCACCTTCATCGCACCCGACGGCACCGTCGTCGGCGATTCCGAGCTGGGGCCCGCCGAACTGGCGACGCTCGAGAATCACGGGACGCGCCCCGAGGTGATTCAGGCCAGAGCGCGAGGGTGTGGGCCGGTCGCGGCGGTACAGCGCCACCCTCAGGATTGACATGCTGTACGTGGCGGTCGAGGTTCGCAGCCCGGGCTCGCCGGGACTGTCGGAGGTGCGCCTGGCGCTGCCGATGACCGCGGTCCGCGACCAGCTCGCCACGGTGCGGCGCCTGGCCGTGGTGGCGCTGGGTGTGGGGCTGCTCGCGGCCGTCGGGCTCGCGTGGGCCGCCTCGTCGCTCCTCGCCCGGCGCGTGAGCGCGATCGGCCGCGTCGCCGAACGGTACGCGGCTGGCGACGTGTCACAGCCGTCGCGCGACTACGGGACCGATGAGATCGGCACAGTCGCACGGGTGCTCGACGAGTCGGTGCGGGAAGTCGCCCGGCGCGCCGCCGACCTCGAATCCGATCGCGCGCGCATGGCCGCCATCCTGAGCGGCATGATCGAAGGCGTGCTCGTGGTCAACCAGCAGGGGCGGCTGCTGCTCGTCAACGGCGCGGCGCGACGGATGTTGAGGCTCCAGGAGGCGCCCGAGGGCCGCCACTACCTCGAGATCGTGCGGCACCCGGAAATCGCCTCGCAGATCGGCGAAGCCCTCGCCGGCCGCGCCGGCGAAGGGCGGGAGCTGACGCTGCCGGGCGCGCCAGACACGATCTTCATCGCACGTACGGCGCCGGTCCTGTCGCCGGACGTTCGCGGCGCGGTGCTCGTCCTGCACGACATCACCGATCTGCGCCGGGCGGATCGCGTGCGCCGCGACTTCGTGGCCAACGTCTCGCACGAGCTGCGCACGCCGCTCACCGCCGTGCGCGGCTACGTCGAGGCGCTGCTCGACGGCGACACCGATGCAGATCAGTCGCGCGCGTTCCTCGAGACGATCGCGCGGCACACGCTACGGATGGAGCGGCTGGTCCGCGACCTGCTGCGGCTGGCCCGGCTCGACGCCGGACAGGAGTCGCTGGAGCGCATCGCCTGTCCGGTCGAGTCGCTGTTCGACGGGGTCGCGGCCGACCTGGCCTCGCTCATCGAGGACCGCCGCCAGGAAGTGGTGCTCGACGTGGCGCCGGACGCGGCGACGGTCACCGGCGATCCCGCGAAGCTGCACGATGCGCTGCGCAACCTGCTCGAGAACGCCACCCATTACGCGCCCGAAGCGAGCCGGATCGTCATGACGTCGCGCCGGACGGCAGGCGGCATGACGCTGTCGGTCACCGACGAGGGGCCAGGCATTCCGGACGAGGATCTGCCGCGGGTGTTCGAGCGTTTCTACCGCGTGGACAAGGCGCGCGCGCGCGGCGCGCGCGATCCCGGCGGCACGGGCCTGGGGCTCGCGATCGTCAAGCACCTGGTCGAACTGCACGGCGGATCGGTCGCGGTCACGAATCGTCCGGAGGGCGGGGCGATCTTCACGATCACGCTGAAGGCAACCTCCAGCCCGGAAACCGGCGGCCGTCAGGGCGCGACCGTCACCGACACCAGCCAATAGACCGCGGCGGCAATCAACGCGGACGCGGGGATGGTGAGGATCCAGGCCCAGACAATCCGACCCGCTACGCCCCACCGAACCGCCGACAGCCGCCTGATCGACCCGACGCCGATGATGGCTCCGGTAATCGTGTGAGTGGTGCTGACCGGAACCCCGAGGTATGTCGCCGTGAAGAGGGAAATCGCGCCCGCGGTTTCCGCGGCGAAGCCGCCGACCGGCTGCAGCTTCGTGATCTTCGAGCCCATCGTGTGGATGATGCGCCACCCGCCGGAAAGGGTCCCCAGCGAAATCGCGGCGTGGGCCGCCATGATCACCCAGAAGGGAATGGGCAACTTGCCGTCCACCATCCCCAGGTACCCGCCGGTCACGAGCGCTCCGGCGATGATCCCCATCGTCTTCTGTGCGTCGTTGCCGCCATGTCCGAGGCTGTAGGCCGCGGCCGAGAGGAGCTGAAGGCGCCGAAACCAGTGATCGACCCGGCCGGGAGAGGTGCGGCTGAAGGTCCACAGGATCGCGATCATCAGCAGGTAGGCCAGCACCAGCCCGATGAGCGGCGCCATGACGATGAAGAGGAGCGTCATCGTCCAGCCCCCTGGCACGATCGCGGCGAAGCCGGCCTTGGCCACCGCGGCCCCGCCGTATCCGCCGATCAGTGCGTGCGACGAACTGGTGGGCAACCCGACGTACCACGTGATCAGATCCCACACGATGGCCCCGATCAGGGCGGCGAAGATGACTGCGAAGGTCACCACCCGGATGTCCACCAGCCCCGAGCCAATCGTCTTGGCGACGGCGGTGCCGAACGCGAACGCCGCGACGAAGTTGAAGAACGCGGCCCAGATGACGGCCTTGCCAGGCGAGAGCACGCGGGTGGACACGACGGTGGCAATCGAGTTGGCCGCGTCGTGGAACCCGTTGATGTAATCGAAGACGAGGGCAACGAGTATCAGCCCGACGACCGCGAGGAAATTGGTATCCATCCCGCGGTCAGGCGTGCTTGACGACGACGCCTTCGAGGACGTTGGCGACGTCTTCGCAGCGGTCGGTCGCTTCTTCGAGGAAGTCCAGGATCTCCTTCCACTTCATGATCTGCACGGGATCGCGTTCGTCTTCGAACAGGCGTCGAACGGCGGTCTGATGCGCGCGATCGGCCTCGTTCTCGAGGCGGTTGATCTCGACCGCCGGCTCGGCGACGCCCTTGCGCCGCTCGAGCGCCTTCAGCGCCACGACGACCTGTTCGGCCGAGGCCAGGATAATCCGCGCCAGTTCGCGGGCGTCAGCCCGCACGTGATCGATCTGATAGAGCCGCACGATGGTCGCGGAGGCGTCGACCGCGTCCATCACGTCGTCCAGTGAACGCGCGAGCGCGAAGATGTCCTCGCGATCGAGCGGCGTCACGAACGTGCGGTGCAGGCGCTGGATGATCTCGTGGGTCAGGAAGTCGCACTTGTGCTCGACTTCCTTGATCTCGTCCGCCTTGTCCCAAATCGGCTGTTCCGGGGCCAGCATCTCCTCGAGCAACACGGCGCCGCGCCGCGTTTCTTCCGCCAGGGCCACGAAATCATCATAGAAGCGCTCTTCGCGCGGTATCAGTCTGAAAGCCAACATGTCCCCCGCGGGAATCTTAGCAGATCTGCCTCACACTTAACCGGTTCGTTACCGCATCGTCACAACGTTGGTGCCGCCGTTGCCGCGCAGAAGCCGCGCAGCGCGAAGGCGGAGCCTGATTTAACCCGCCGGAAATCCGGCTGTCGCGCCGGGATCACAATCGCGGGGTATTCTCCCCGCAAGTTCAGCGCGGCGGCTGATTTAACACGCGCGTAACGCGCGTGTGACGGCACCGAAATCACACACCCATACGCTGACGCAGGAGGTGAGACGAGTGCGACACGAGACACGGAGGCGCGCGTGGAAGGTGGCAGCGGCCGCGGCCCTGCTCACGTTGGCCGCTATGCCCGCAGCCGCGCAGGTGACGCCGGCTGCCGGCTACATCCCGCCCGACGACACGCCGTCGGTCAGTATCGGCTCGACGATTTTTGCGGACTACACGTACCAGAGCAGTCCCCAGACACGGGACGCGGACGGCAATACGATCCACCCGAGCGCGTTCAACATCCAGCGTGCGTATATCAACGTCAACGGCAAGGTGTCGCACCTGTTCCAGTACCGCATCACGCCGGACATCACGCGCATCAGCAATGGTGATGTCGAGCTGCGCCTGAAGTACGCGTTCGGCCAGATCAACCTGGACGACTGGATTCCCCGCGGGTCGTGGGTGCGCTTCGGCCAGCAGCAGACGCCCCTCCTCGACTACGACGAGGGCATTTACAGGTACCGGTTCCAGGGTACGATGTTCACCGAACGCGAAGGCTTCCTGACATCGTCGGACCTGGGCGCCTCGTTCCACGGCAACTTCCCCAGCAACTACGGCGACGTGCACGTCGGCATCTACAACGGCGAGGGCTATCACGCCGCCGAGGCGAACAACCAGCCGTCGTTCCAGGTTCGCGGCACCATCCGCCCGTTCGCGACGGCCAGCCCCATGGCGCGCGGCCTGCGCATCACGGGGTTCTACGACGCGGACCACTACGTCAAGAATGGCGAGAAAAAGCGCGCGTTTTTCGAGGCCAGCTTCGAGCACCGGTACCTGAACGCGGCGTTCAACTACCTCGACACGAAGGACCAGACCTCGATCACGAAGGCCGACGTTCACGGCAATGGCTGGTCGATCTGGGTGACCCCGAAGGCGCCACTGACCGGGAGGGCGTCGATCGAGGGCCTCCTGCGCTACGACCACTTCACGCCCAACAAGTCCAACAGCAATCAGGTTCACAAACGGACGATCGTCGGCGTGGCCTACTGGCTGCCGCACACGGGCGGTCCTCAGGCAGCATTTCTGCTCGACTACGACGGAGCCCAGTTCGAGAACGTCAGCCAGGCGGATCAGAAAAAGGTCGCGGTACACATGCTCGTCAACTTCTGAGATCCGCAGACGGGTTCACTTTCAGGAGGTAGAACGATGAAGAAGGCACACAAGGTCATGGTCGCCGTCGCGTGCGCGGCGACGTTCGCCGCGGCCGGGGTCACCCTCGCGGCGCAGACCATGACCATCAACGGAGCGGGCGCGACCTTCCCGAATCCGATCTACTCGAAGTGGTTCTCCGAGTACAACAAGCTGCACAAGGACGTGGCGGTCAATTACCAGTCGCTCGGCTCAGGCGCGGGGATCAGGCAGCTCACGGCCGAGACCGTGTTCTTTGGCGCCTCCGATGGCCCGATGACCCCCGAGCAGCTCCAGGCGGCGCCCGGCAAAGTCCTGCACTTCCCCACGGTGCTGGGCGGGGACGTCCCCGTTTACAACATCCCAGGCGTCAACACCGAACTGAAGTTCACGGGCTCGCTCCTCGCCGACCTCTTCCTCGGGAAGATCACGAAGTGGAACGACCCGCAGATTGCGAAGATCAACCCGGGCGTCTCGCTGCCATCGACCGACATCACGATCGTGCATCGGTCCGATGGCTCGGGCACCACGTACATCTGGGTGGACTATCTCTCGAAGATATCGCCGGAGTGGAAGCAGCGCGTGGGCGTGGCGCAGAATGTCAACTGGCCGGTGGGGGTGGGCGGCAAGGGCAACGAAGGCGTCGCGGGGCTCGTCAGCCAGACCCCGGGCGCGCTGGGTTACGTCGAGTTGATCTACGCCCTGCAGAACAAGATCAGCTACGGCTCGGTGCAGAATGCCGCGGGCAAGTTCCTGCGCGCCTCGACCGCGTCGGTGACGGCTGCGGCCGCCGAGGCGGTCGCAAAGATGCCCGCGGATTTCCGCGTCTCGATCACGAATGCACCCGGCCAGGAAGCGTATCCGATCTCGTCGTTCACGTGGCTGCTGTTCTATGAGAATCCGAAGGACAAGGCCCGCGCGAAGGTCATGGTGGAATTCATGAAGTGGGCGCTTACGGACGGGCAGAAATTCGCGCCGGACCTGGGCTATGCGCCGCTGCCGAAGGAGGTCGTCGACCTCGAGATGAAGGCGCTCGGCAAGATCAAGCTTCAGTGAAGCGACACGACTTTCTCTTTCGCCTGGGGACGGGCGCCTTCGCGCTCGTCCTCATCGTGCTGGTCGGCGCGATCGGCGTCGAGCTGTACCGTCAGTCGCGCCTCTCGATTGCCGAGTTCGGCTGGGCCTTCTGGGCCACCGACACCTGGGATCCCGTGGCCGGCCAGTTCGGCGCACGACCGTTCATCTGGGGGACGCTCTATTCGTCGGTGCTCGCGCTGGCCATCTCGACGCCCGTCGCGCTCGGGATAGCGATCTACGTATCCGAGCTGGCGCCCGACTGGCAGCGGCGGCCGCTCGTTTTCCTGACGGAGCTCCTCGCGGCCGTTCCTTCGATCGTGTACGGCCTTTGGGGCATCTTCGTGCTCGTTCCGCTCGTCCGTCAGCTCGAAGTGGCCACACCCGACTGGCTGCGGTCCGTGCCCCTCTTTTCCGGTCCTCCTCTCGGCGTCGGGATGCTCTCCGCCGCTCTCATCCTCTCAATCATGGTGATCCCTTTCACCTCATCGGTAGCCCGCGAGGTCCTGAAGGCGGTGCCACAGGCGCAGCGTGAAGGGGCGTATGCGCTCGGCGCGACGCGGTGGGAAGCGATCCGGATGGCACTCTTCTACGCACGGACAGGCATCATCGGCGCGGTGATGCTCGGCTTCGGCCGCGCGCTCGGCGAAACGATGGCGGTGACGATGGTGATTGGAAACAACCCGCAGATTTCGCTGTCGCTGTACGCGCCCCAGTACACCATGGCGGCGGTGCTCGCCAACCAGTTCACCGAAGCCACCGAGGATCTGCACCTGCACGCGCTCGTGGAGATCGGGCTCGTGCTCTTCGCCATGACCCTGGTCATCAACGCGCTCTCGAGGCTCCTCATCTGGTCGATGAACCGGCCGACGCGCGCGCGCAAGCGGCCCACCGCCGTCGTCGCGGAGGCCGCGTGATGCGGAACGCCTGGCGCCGGGGCCTGTCGCACGCGATCGTGGTCCTGTGCGGGGCGGCGGTGCTGCTCGCGCTCGTTCCGCTCGCGTTCGTCCTTTTCTATGTCGTCAGCGAGGGGATCGGGGCGCTGAATCTCGGCTTCTTCCGGCACATGCCGGCACCCGTGGGGGAACTCGGCGGCGGCATGGCGAACGCGATCGTCGGAACGCTGATCATCGTCGGGCTGGGAGGGGTCTTCGCCATCCCGGTCGGCGTCGTCAGCGGCGTGTACGCGGCCGAGTATGCCGGCACCCGGTTCGCGTCGGCGACCCGCTTCGCCGCCGACACGCTGAACGGCGTCCCCTCGATCGTCATCGGCGTGTTCGTCTACGGACTGGCCGTGCTGCCGTTCAAGCGGTTCTCGGCGCTGGCCGGCGGGCTCGCGCTCGGCGTGATGATGATTCCGCTCATCATGCGGACCACGGAGGAACTGCTGCGGCTGGTGCCGTCGAACCTGCGGGAGGGTGCGCTGGCGCTCGGCGCGACGCGGGCCCGCGCGGTCTTCACGGTAGTCCTGCCGGCGGCGCTGCCCGGGATCATGACCGGCATCCTGCTCGCGCTGGCGCGCATCGCCGGCGAGACAGCCCCGCTGCTCTTCACGTCGCTGAACAACTCGTTCTGGAACACCGACGTACGGCAACCCATGGCCACGCTGACCGTGCAGGTCTATCTCTACGCCATTTCGCCCTACAAAGACTGGCACCGGCAGGCCTGGGCAGGCGCGCTGGTCCTGGTCGCGATAGTGCTCGTCTGCTCGCTCGCCGCGCGCGTCGCGACGGCGAGGATGGAACGGTTGCAGCGGGGGTCGTAGACGAGCGCTCGCTGTCAGTCGCTAGTCGCTGGTCGCTAGTCGCTAGTCATCGTCGCCAGTCGCTAGTCGCTAGTCATCGTCGCTAGTCATAGTCGCTGCTAGTCGCTAGTCATCGTCGCCAGTCGCTGGTCGCTAGTCTGGTCGCTAGTCGTCACGCGAGTGTGAGCAGGGCTCCGGCGGTCATCAGCGCCACGCCGGCGGCCACCTGCCACGTCACGTGCTCACCCAGCAGCAGCGTCGCGAGCAGCACGGTCAACGGGAGACTCAGCTTGTCGATGGGCGCCACGCGGGACGCGGCGCCAAGCTGCAGGGCACGGAAGTAGGCCAGCCACGAGATCCCGGTCGCGATACCCGACAGCGTGAGGAAGAAGAGCGATCGGCGGGAGATGGAGGTTATGGCTCGGAACTCGCCAGCCTGAAACACCATCAGCCACGCGAAGACCAGAACGACCACGGTGCGAACCGCAGTCGCCAGCGTGGACGGCACGCCCGCCACTCCCACCTTGGCCAGCACAGCTGTCGCGGCGGCCGCCACGGCTGACACGGATGCGTAAAACAGCCAGCTCATAGAATCTCCCGTACGTTCCGCACGCATCAGCCCACATCGAGTGCCGCGAGCGCCTGCCGCGCCTCGTCCAGGCAGCGCCGCTCCGCGACCACCGCCGCTTCCCCTGCCGCCCTGGCGCGGCGGGCCGCGTCGAGCGCGTCATCGGCACGCCGCACCACGTCGGTCAGGACGCGCCGAATCTCGCTCTCCAGCCGGGCGCGGCTTTGCGCGAGCCGCTCGATCAGATCATTGACGAACCGCGAGAGGTTCGTCTCGACGAGCCGCTCGAGATAGCCGCACGCGCGCGCCTCGGCGCGCCGGCGCCGAGCGCCGGGCGGCGTCACCAAATCCAGCAGGCGGACCGACGTGCCCGGGCTGGACAGCGTCAGCATCTCCGTGAAGTAGAAATGCGCCGCGGTGGTCAGCTCGAGCTGCACCGATCCTGGGAGGTGCCCGAATACCGGGCCCCCGGTGCCGGCCGCGCGCAGCAGAAAATCCTCAACCAGCTCGGTAAAGCGTTGCATGGAACGCTGGTACAGCGCGGCGGTGTCCTGCTCGATGTCGGGCGCGGCGGCCGCAATCTGCTGGTGCGCGATCGACCGCGCCAGATCCAGCGCCGGACGTCCAGCATCCAGGCCGGTTCCGAGAGCGGGCGCACGCGCGGCGAGATCCGCGACACCCTCCTCGCACAACCGCTGCACGAGGCGCGCTTTCTCCCCGTCGAGCGCGCGTGCCATGGCCGCCTGCTCGGCGGACAACAGCGGCCCGAGGTCGCGCAGCGATCGCTCGGCCGCCAGGACCGCCACCTTCAGCTGACCGATCCGCCGCTCGGTGTCTTCCAGTGGTTGCGCGAGCGCCCTCTCGCGCTCGTCGAGAGCACCGACGAGCCGCAGGCGCAGGGCTCGGGCGCGTGTCGCGCCGCGGCCGGCCAGCACCGTCTCGCGGTTGGACGCCAGGTGCTGCACTCGCCCGCAGAGCGCGTCCCATTCGGCGTCGCGCGCGCCGGCCAGCGCCGCGGTCGCGCTGACGTGGTAGATCCGACCAATGGAGCGGCCCAGTCGCGTCTCGAGCACGCGCCTGGTGAACTCAGCGGCCTGTTCACGATCCGCCGACGGCAGGCGATCCGCCTTGTTGAGCACCACCACGAGGTCGGCCGTCTCCCGGGCCACCTCATCGATGAGCGTCAGCTCGTCGCCGGACACCGGCGGATCGGCGCCGAGTACCACGAGCGCGGCGTCGATGTGCGGCACGAACTCGCGTGTCGCCGCGGAGTTCCCGCCGAACACCGAGCCGATACCCGGCGTATCCACGAGGCACAGGCCACGCTCGAGAACCGGTGCGGGGATCGACACCTCCACCACCCGGACACCGCACGCGTTTTCCGGGTTCGCTTCCTCGGTGACATAGAGCGCCAGATCCGGCAACGAAATTGCGCCGAAGGCCCCTCCGGCGAACCGGACGCACGCGGTCGGATGGTCTCCATGCGCAATGATGGTGATCGCGGAGGTCACGGGCACGACCCCGACCGGCAGCAGCGGCTGCCCGATGAGCGCGTTAATCAGCGTGGACTTGCCGCGTTTGAACTGGCCGACGGCGGCGACAAAGAACCGGCCCGCAGCGATGCGTCGCGCCAGCTCGCGCGCGTCGTCTTCGACGCCGGCTTCTCCCAGGCGGGCGGCGACACCGGCGAGCCCCTCCAGCGCTTCACGCATGCGTCGTCCCCGTGTCACCGGGACGTGGCACGCCCGCGGCGCGCAGGCGCTCGAGATCCTCCGCGAGCGCGGCACGGTCGGGGGCCGAGCCGCCCGGCATTCTCAGCGTGTGCGCGCGCTGCTGGTCCGCCACCATCTCGAACTCCGCGCGGACCCGCCGCAACGTGCGCAGGTACCACTGCCGCACCAGGCCTGCGTAGGTGTCCGCGGCGGCCTGCACCTCGGTCCCTGCCTGCCCGTCGAGCGCCCGCTCGAAGGCGCGAACAGTGGCGCGCGCTCCGAACAACCGGGCGAGGCCCGGTTTGACGGCTGGCTGGACCTGTCCGAGATCCGGCCGGGGCAGCTCGCGCAGCACGTGCGGCGTCTCGAGCGCCGCCGGCACATCACCGAAGCCTCGCACCACGTCGCGCGTGGCCTCGAGCAGCGCATCGAGACGGGCCAGCAGCGGCGCGGTGACCTCGGTCATGACCTCGTCGAGCGCCGCGCGCAACGCGGCCCCGGCGTTGTCGGACCCGTTGGGGCCTCTGGCTGCGAGCGCGGCTGCGGTCCGGGCCAGCACGCGCGGTGCCGTGGGGCCGATCGTTCCGACGATGGCTTCGCCGTCGGTCCGCGCGCGTTCGAATTCGAGCGACGCCGCACGCAGCCGCGCGGCAAGCTCCGCGGCGTCCGGGTCCCCCGCCACGTGACCGCGCCGCAGCAGGAGCCGCTCGAGCGTGGCGACCATCGCTTCGCGAAGCGCGCCCGCTTTTCGCGCGATCGAGCGCCGGCGCAACTCGTCGTGTTGTCCCAGCAACGGCTCGACCTCGCTCCTGAACCACTCGTCGAGCCGCGCGGCAAAGGCCGGGATCGCGCTGACCGGTGACACCGTCAGCGCGGCGCCGAGCTGTTCAGTGAGCTGGCGCGCGACGTACGCCCGCGCGCGCTGGAGGTCCACCTCGCTGAGCAGGTCCGCTTTGCCGAGGAGCACCAGGATCGGGGTGGCGGCGTCGGTCAGGGCCCTGATCGTCGAGACGTCGTCCGGCGTGAGCGTCGAGGCGGCGTCCAGGAGGACGAAGGCCAGATCGCAGCGCGGCAGGTAGGCCAGGGTTTCAGCCGCGCCGCTCGTCGCCAGCGAACCCAGTCCCGGCGTGTCCACGAAGACGACCCCGTCGCGCAGCCGTTCGGACGGGACATACACCGTCACCCGGCTGATGCGCCGCGTGTTCCCGGGGTTCTGCTCCTCGCTGACGAACTCCGCCAACCGGCCCACGTCGATCGTCTCGCGGGAGCCGGTGAGGAACTCGAGCGCCGCCCGCAGCGGCGCGCCGTGCACGAGCCGTGTCGGAATTGCCGTAATAGGATTGACGCCGACCGGCAGGATGTCGATCTGCAGGAGCCGGTTGAGCAGCGATGATTTGCCCGTGCTCACGCGACCGAAGACCGCGATCTCGAAGTGCCGGTCGCCGTACCGGTCGAGGAGAATCTCCAGTGCGGGACGGAATTCCGTGAAGCCGTGGCGATCGATGACTTCCTGCAGCAGCCGGATCGGGGCGACATCCGCGCCGCCGGCTTCGAGCCGCGCCAGCCGGCTCTCGGTGTCCCCCGAGATGCCGCGCACGAGATGTTGATCGAGTTTGCCGATCGTTGCCTCGAGTTCCGCCACGATGCCGCTCAGGCGCTCCGCCACCTCGGGGGTCATGCCGCCGTAGCCACGCATGTACGACGGCTTCAGTTCTTCAACCGCGACATCGATGAAGGACAGGTGCGTCCGCAGCGCGTAAGTGACGGGAATGTCGGGGGGACACGGCTCGAGGTTTTCCGAGGCGATCGCCCGCACGATCTCGCCGCGAATGCGAATGAAGTAGTCGTGGACCACCTCGCGGTGGGCGGGTGTCGTATCCGTGATGTAGCGGTTGAATGGCGAACGCAACTCGGCCGCAGCGAGAATCGTCTCCATTTCGCCGAGCAGCCTGTCGATGTACTGGCACGTGGCGAGCAGGTGCCTCTGCTGGTTCTCGCTGAGCGGCGTCACCGCGCGCCTTCCGCCTCCTGCCGATGCGTGTAGCGAATCACTTCCACGTCCGAGATGGCGATGAGTCCTTCGCCGACCATCTTCTCCAGCGTCGGGAAGAAGCGCGCGATCTTCTCAGGTGTGTCGATGATGCAGACCATCACGGGAAGATCGGACGACGTGAGCAGGTGCTTCCGGTGGATCCGGCTGCTGGCGCCGAAGCCTTCGATGCCGCGATAAACGGTCGCTCCGGCCAGGTCCTGCCGGCGCGCCTCCTCGACGATGGCCAGGTGCAGCGGCTTCCCTTCCCAGCGATCGTCTTCGCCGAAATGAATGCGAATCATCTTCGCGGGGCCCGACAGTTTCACCGCTGCTCCTCCTTCGTCTCCGCGAGGCGATGGGTGTACTTGACGACGTCAACGTCCGAGAGGACCACGAGCCCCTCGTCGACCATCTGTTCGAGCACCGGCAGGTAGTCCCGGATCCTCGTTTCGTCGTCGATGAACGCGATCATGATCGGCAGGTCGCTCGACAGGCTGAGGCGCGACTCCGTGTGCGCGCGACGGTGTGCGCCGTACCCGGCGATGCCGCGGTAGACCGTGGCCCCTGCCATGTCGTTGGCGCGCAGCCCCTCCACGATCGCGTCGTACAGCTTCTTCCCCCGCCAGGTGTCGCTCTCGCCGACGAAGATGCGCACGAGCTTGGCTTTCCCTGCCAGCGCCACCGGCGCGACCGGCAGCCTCGCGTGCGCATCGTCGCCCTTCACAATCGTCGTGTCGTCGACCGACACGAAGCCCTCGCCCACCAGTTCGAGGAGCTTCGGCATCAGCGCCTCGACCTTGGCGGCTGTTTCGACGAATTCGATCCGGATCGGCACGTCGAGGCCGCTCTCGAGGAACCGCATCGAGTGCATGTGGTGGTCGGCGCCAAATCCGGCCTCGGCCTTCGTGACGAAGGCGTCGGCGACGTGGTGATAGAAAAGGTAGTTCAGTACCGCGACGTGTACCGGCTCGTGCCGGCGCCGCGACTGCTCGCCGACCGTAATCGTCACCCTCTTCGCCGGGCCTGCTTTCAGCATCACGGCACCTCAAAGCTGCCGGCCGAGCACGATGCCGGCCCAGAGCGCGCAGTAGGCCGCCACCACGCTGCCGGCGACATTCGCCGAACCGACGAGCCAGGCGCGAGCCGTGACCGCGCGGAACGTCTCGAGCTCGAACGTGGAGAAGGTCGTGTAGGCCCCGAGGAACCCGACCGCAAGGAGGTACCGGAGCCCGATTGAGGAGGTCACGCGATCGAGCAGGACGCTCGCCACGATGCCCATGACGAAGCAGCCCGACACGTTGACGACGAAGGTGCCCCAGGGAAACGTGGACGGAATGCGGGACTGGATCGCCGCCGCGACGGCATACCGGGCGAGCGCGCCGGCGGCGCCGCCAATCGCAATGAAACCGTAGTTGCTCAACCCTGCCCTCCCCCGTCACCGCCGGGTGCGGCGACTCGTGCGAGATGCCATGGATCTGCGGGGGGGTCGGCGCCAGGCAGACCTCCCCGAGCCCGTGCTCGTAGGAGTCATCTGCCCGGCGAATATCTCGCGGGCGGTTCGGGGCGAACTCCAACGCCCGTCCACGCTAGCCTATCACACCGGCAGTCGCCAATCGTCGATCCACCAATCGGCAATCAGCAATCCGTCAACCGACAATCCGTCAATCGGCAATCCGTCAATCCGTCAATCCGTCAATCCGTCAATCGGCAACCTGCAATCTGCGATCTGCAATCGAGGCGGCCCTGAGCGCCTGGTCGAGGTCCGCCCGGAGGTCGTCCACGTCTTCGCAGCCGACCGCGATGCGGACGAGGTCGTCCGTCAGCCCGGCCGCCTCCCGCTCCTGCCGCGGCAGCCCCGCATGGGTCATCGATGCCGGGTGTTCGATGAGCGACTCGACGCCGCCGAGCGACACCGCGAGCGTGAACAGCTGCACGCTGTTCATCATCGCCTTGCCGGCGTCGAGGCCGCCCTTCACGCCGATGGCGATCATGTTGCCGAACCCGTCCATCTGACGCCGCGCCAGTTCGTGCTGCGGGTGCTCCTCGAGCCCCGGATAGCTGATCCACGACACCATCGGGTGGGTCCGCAGGAAACCCGCGAGCGCCATGGCGTTCTCCTGGCTCCGCTCCGCGCGCAGCGGCAGCGTCTGGAGGCCCCGCAGGATCAGCCACGCCTGGTGCGGGTCCATCGTGCCGCCAAACAGGTTCAGCGACGCCTTGATCTGCCTGTAGAGCGCCTCGTCACGGACGACGATCGCCCCGCCGACGACGTCGGAGTGGCCGTTGATCAGTTTCGTGCAGCTGTGCACGACGATGTCGGCCCCGAGCTCGAGCGGGTGCTGGAGGTAGGGGCTCGCGAAGGTGTTGTCGACGACGAGCAGGGCGCCGTGCGCGTGCGCGATCGTCGCGGCGCCGGCTATGTCGGACAGCGTCATCGTGGGGTTGGCCGGTGTCTCGAGATACACGAGACGCGTGTTGGCGCGCATCGCCGCAGAGATGGCCACCAGATCCGCGCTGTCGACGAAGGTGGCCTCGCTGCCAAAGCGCGTGAAGCTGGTTTCGAGCACCGTGCGCGTCGGACCGTAGACGCACGCGGAGCTGACGATGTGGGTCCCCTGCTGCAGATAGGTCAGGAACACCGTCGAGATGGCGGACATGCCGGTGGACGTGGCCAGGGCGTGCGAGCCGTTCTCGAGCGCCGCGATCGCGTCGGCGAGCGCGTTGATCGTCGGGTTGCCGAGCCGCGTGTAGATGTAGCCGGGATCGGTTCCGGCGAAGCGCTGGGCCCCCTGGTCCGCGTTCTCGAACGCAAACGTCGACGACTGGTAGATCGGCACGGACACTTCGCCGTACTGCGGGTGGTGCTTGCCGTGGGCGTGGATGGCGGTGGTGGCTCTTTTCATGGTCGTTCCTGGCGCTCGCCCCTCGACTGAGCTCGGGACTCCCCTGAACTCGTCGAAGGGTCGCGGCCGCCTGCGGCGGCACTCCTCCGGCTCTGCCAGCGGTTCGTTGCCAATTGAGTGCCGTCCCGAACCCGGACGAAACCACGACACGCGCCGGATTCTCGGCAGACCTCGCCCGTTGCGTCTCGGAATCCCGACGCCGGTGGTCCATTCGTCCGACATTTCCGCGGATCGGGATGGGACCGCGTTTGGCATACCCCTGGGCGGCTGTCGTCGTCAAGGAGCACACCATGACTTCAATCGGATTCCTCGGGGGCGGACGCGTCGTCCGCATCCTGACAGGCGGCTGGGCACACGCCCGGGCGCTCCCCTCCGCCGTGCTGGTCCACGAGCCGGACGACACGGCCTTTGCCGCGCTGCAGTCCGTGGCCGGCGAGGTCGCGCGCGTCTCGCAGGCGCAGGCGGCCGCGGCCGACGTCGTGTTCGTGGCCCTCCACCCGCCCGCGATCGGCGAGGCGCTCGCCGCGATCCGGCCGTCGCTGCGGCCCGAGAGCGTGCTGGTGTCGCTCGCGCCGAAGATCACGCTCGCTGCGCTGACCGCACAGAGCGGGCACCCGCGCGTGGCACGCATGATCCCGAACGCCCCGTCGATCATCGGCCGCGGCTACAACCCGGTCGCGTTCGGCCCGGCTCTGGACCTGCCGGCCCGGCAACGCCTCTCAGTGCTCTTCGCCCCATGGGGCGCCGCGCCGGAGGTCGAGGAATCGACCCTCGAGCCGTACGCGCTGCTGTCGGCCATGGGACCGACCTACTTCTGGTTCCAGTGGCAGGCCATGCGCGACCTGGCCGCGGGCATGAAGGTGTCCGGGCAGAGCGGCGATGCTGCGCTGCGGGCGATGCTGCTCGGATCGCTCGAGACGCTCCTGGACAGCGGCCTGTCGCCGGCGGCCGTGATGGACCTCGTGCCCGTCAAGCCGCTCGCCGCCATGGAGGCAACGGTGCTCGAGGCGTACCGGACCGCCCTGCCGGCCGTGCTCGCGAAGATCGCGCCGCCGCAACCGGCCGCCGTCACGCGCGCCTGACGTCAGTCGTACGCCTTCCGTCGCTCGTCGCCGGCTCCCCCGAGCCGCGTCGCCCACTCCGGTCCGCGCCAAGTCCCGCAGGCGTCGTGCCTGAGAAAGGATTTCTGCGGAATCGGGTGCGTCCCGACGACCACGGGGATGCCGTACATGCCCGGAGGGCACGTGATCGTCGCTCATGGCGCTACGGCAGGTATCCGGCCTCGGTCCGGCGAAACAAGACGGTGATGGTGACATCGGGTGACTTTTTCCTATCCTTCGGCTGTTTGGACACGGGCCACGCCGAACCAGCGCCGCACGGTTGCCTCGGCG
>CAWFPR010000017.1:0-64336 GCA_963817635.1 uncultured Acidobacteriota bacterium
GGGCGGCCGCATCGGCGGCCCGATCATCAAGGACAAGGCGTTCTTCTTCGTCAACTACGAGCTGATCGACACGCCGGGCATGCGCGGCGACACCCGGACGATCATGAGCCCGCTCTCGCAGCAGGGGATCTTCCAGTACGGCAGCCGCACGGTGGACCTGCTCGCGCTGGCGGCCGACAAGGGCTTCACCTCGACGATCGACCCGGTCATCGGCAAGATGCTGGCCGACGTGCGGGCCGCCACCCAGACGACGGGCACCGTCTCCGACACCAACGATCCGCTCGTGCAGTCCTACTACTTCCAGCAGAGCACGAAGGGCAGGACCAAGTATCCGACCGTGAAGGTGGACTACAACCTCACGTCGAAGCACCGCGCGTCGTTCTCGACGACGCGGAACCAGCTGCTGTCGAATCCGGATACGACCAACTCGCGGCAGCAGGTGTTCCCGGGCTTCCCGTTCCACGGCCTGCAGGATTCGCTGCGGTTCACGTGGCAGGGATCGGTGCGTTCCGTCCTGACGAGGAACCTCGTCAATGAATTCCGCGTGGGCGGGACGGGCGGTCCGACGAAGTTCTCGCCCGACATCAACCCGGACATGTGGAGCGCGAGCCTCGGAAACTCGAACGGCTACGCGATCGACTGGGACGGGTTCCGGAGCATCAACAACATCTGGACGACCACGAACTACAGCGCGCGTGAAGGATCCACGAAGGTCGTCGAAGACACGATGAACTGGATGAAGGGCAAGCACGCGCTGTCGATGGGCACGACCATCACCCGCGGTGACGTGTGGCTCCAGAACAAGCAGCACGTGCCGACCGTCCAGCTCGGCATCCCGACCGGCGACCCGGCCGACTCGATGTTCACGACGGCGAACTTCCCGGGGGCGTCCGGCACGCAGCTCGGCTACGCGCGCAACCTCTACGCCGTGCTGACGGGGCACGTCTCGCAGATCAGCCGTGAGGCGCGGATCGGCGAGGACGGCCAGCAGTACAACATCCTCGGCGAGAGCATGCAGAAGGGGCGGCTGTGGGACATCGGCTTCTTCCTGCAGGACTCGTGGCGGTGGCGCTCGAACCTGACGGTGAACGCCGGCCTGCGCTACGGCGTGCAGTTCCCGTTCCGCGCCCTGAACAACAGCTACTCGATGGCGACCATCGCGGACCTGTTCGGCGTGACCGGCGTGGGCTCCGGGTTCGTGGCCGGCTCGACGGTGTCGGGCATCGGCAATCTGTTCCAGCCCGGCGTCGCTCGAAGGCACGGCGACCACCTACAAGCTGCTCGAGGCGAACTCGAAGGCCTACAACACCGACTGGAACAACCTCTCGCCGAGCATCGGCGCGGCGTGGACCATCGGCTTCGACGACGGCTGGCGCCGCTCGATGTTCGGCGCGCCCGGGGACTCGGTCGTCCGCGGCGGCTACAACATCGCCTACCAGCGCGGCGGGATGAGCGACTTCACCGAGGTGTTCGGCTCGAACCCCGGCATCTCGATCAGCGCCACGCGGAGCACGCAGAACGACAACCTCGGCACGCTGCCCGTGCTCTTCCGCAGCAGCGATCTCGGCTCGCCCCGGCGATTCCGCTCGAGCGCGTGTACCCCATGGCGGTGCCGACCGCCAGTTCGAACGTGCGCGTGTTCGACCCGAAACTCACGGTGCCGTGGGCCGGGTCGTTCACGATTGGCTGGCAGCGCAAGCTCGCACAGAGCCTCTCGGGCGAGGTGCGGTTCGTCCACAGCGACAGCCACGGCTCGTGGACGCTCAACAACCTGAACGGCCAGCTGAATTACAACGAGCTGAACATCGTCGAGAACCAGTTCATCAACGAGTTCCGCGTCGCGCAGAACAACCTGTTCGCCAACGTCGCGGCGGGCAAGGGGAACACGTTCGCGTATACCGGCGCGCCGGGGACGAGCCCGCTGCCGATCTTCCTCGCGCACCTGAACGGCTCGACGGCGAGCGGAGACGCGAGCAAGTACACGGGCACCGGCTGGACGAACTCCACGCTGGTGCAGTCGATGTACAAGTTACAACCCGAACCCCTTCACCGCCGCCAGCCAGCTGCGGACGACGGCGTCGTATCGCACGAACATGCTGAAGGCGGGGCTCCCGACCAACTTCTGGGTCGTCAACCCCGACGTCAACGCGGCGACCGTGGTGACCAACGGCGGCGACACGCGGTACAACGGCATCCAGCTTCTGCTGAATCGCCGATTCGCCAACGGGTTCCTCGCCCAGGCGAACTACACGTACGGCCGCGGGTACCAGCAGGACTTCTACTCCTTCCGCAAGCCCTACGTGGAGCGGCGGCAGACGATCACCAATTCACCGGAAGGGGCGGGCGGCGGCGTGACGCACGCCCTGGCGGTGAACTGGGTCTACGAGCTGCCGTTCGGCCGCGGCAAGCGCTTCGGCTCGGATGCCGGACCGCTGCTGCACCGGCTGATCGGCAACTGGAACTTCCAGGGCGTCGCCCGGTTCCAGAGCGGACGCATGGTGGACTTCGGCAACGTGCGCCTGGTCGGGTTCAGCCAGAAGGATCTCGAGAAGATGCTGAAGATCCGGATGACCACCGATGCGAACAACCAGTACCGCACGCTCGTGTGGCAGCTGCCGCAGGACATCATCGACAACACGATCAAGGCCTACAGCGTGACCGCGACCGGCTATGCCGACGGCGATCCGACGGGCCGCTACTTCGCGCCGGCCAACGGGCCCGACTGTCTCGAGGTCGCCACCGGGTTCGGCGACTGCGGCGCGGGCAGCGTGGTCGTGACCGGGCCGAAGATCATCCGGTGGGACATGAACCTGGTGAAGCAGATTCCGCTGGCCGGCAAGCTGACGGCGGAGTTCCAGCTCCAGGTGTTCAACGTGTTCAACCGCGTGAACTTCACGCCGAACAGCTACATCGGCAGCGTGAACGACAGCTACCAGATCACCAGCGCGGCCGACCAGAGCCGCACGGGCCAGATGGCATTTCGCATCACCTGGTAGCGCGCTCGATCGAACTGATCCGTCATGCTCCCGGCCTCCAGCGTTCGCTGGGGCCGGGAGCCTTCATCCCCTCGTTCCCCGTTGCCGCAATTCCGGCGTCGCGTGACCCGCCGCCGTCCCCCGCCGCCTCGCACCATCTCTCGAACCTGCCTGAAACCCCGTGAATTCGGCGTGCTCCTCGGCGTGGCAACGGAATTGCTGTTGCCGCCGCCACGCTGCTCCAATGCGCCGCAATTCCGCAGCCGGTAGTGTGCGGCAACGGTTTGGTCAGCTTTGGTTCGCTCGGTTGTGCACGCTTCTCGAGAGGGGTATATGAAGCACTTGAAATACGGGTACTGGGTAAGGGTCGTGATGGCCGCAGCGGTGCTGTGGTTGACCGCCGCCCCGTTCGCGTCCGCGCAGGGTGGCGCATCCTCGTCGCTGACCGGCGTGGTCGCCGATTCGTCCGGTGGCGTCGTGCCGGGCGTCGACGTCGTCGTGAAGAACGATGGCACGGGCATCGTGTTCTCGGCCGTGACGGGCTCCGACGGTGCGTTCTCGATTCCCGCGATGCCTCCCGGCACCTATACGGCGACGGTGACGCTCCAGGGATTCAAGACGGCAGTACCTGAAGAACATCGTGCTGAACGTCGGCGTGACCGCCAGCGTGAAGGCGACGCTCGAACCGGGCGGCCTCGAAGAAACCGTGACCGTCGGCGCGGCCACCGAAGTGGTGCAGACGCAACAGACGTCGGTAGCGACGACGCTCACCATGAAGCAGATTTCGAATATCCCCATCCAGGGGCGTGGCGCGTTCGATCTCGTAACGCTGCTCCCGGGCGTGGCGAGCAGCACAGGCAGCAGCCGTGACGCGAACATCATCGGGCTGCCGCAGGCGACCGTCAACATCACGCTCGACGGCATGAACATCCAGGACAACTACGCGAAGAGCTGGGACGGCATGTTCACGCGCGTCAGCCCCCGCATCGACGCGGTCGAGGAAATTACCGTCTCCTCCGCGGCCCAGGGTGCCGACACCGCGGGCCAGGGCGCCGCGCAGGTGAAGTTCGTCACGCGCTCCGGGACGAACACGTTCCAGGGGAGCGGCTACTACTACATCCGGCGCGACTGGATGAACACGAACACCTGGTTCAACACGCACCAGAACGTCGACGAGACGGGCAAGGCGACGTCCAAGCCGGTGTTGAAGCAGTACCAGCCGGGCGGCCGCGTCGGGGGCCCGATCCTGAAGGACAAGGCCTTCTTCTTCGTCAACTACGAGCTGATCAAGACGCCCGGCACGCGCACCGACACGCGTACGATCATGAGCCCGCTGTCGCAGCAGGGCATCTTCCAGTACGGCGGCGGACGCACGGTGGACCTGCTCGCAGTGGCGGCGGCCAACGGCTACGCCTCGACGATCGATCCGGTCATCGGCAAGGTTCTGGCCGAGATCCGGTCCGCGACGACGACGACCGGCACCGTCGCGAACGGGAACGATCCCCTCGTGCAGTCGTACACCTGGCAGCAGTCCACCGAAGGCACGACGAAATACCCCACGGTGAAGGTGGACTACAACCTGACGGCGAAGCACCGGGCCACGTTCTCGACGACCCGGAACGACCTGCTGTCCAATCCCGACACGACCAACAGCCGCCAGCAGGTGTTCCCGGGGTTCCCGTTCCACGGCCTCCAGGACTCGGCCCGCTACACGTGGCAGGGGTCCGTCCGCTCGGTGCTGACCCGCAACCTCGTCAACGAGGTCCGGATCGGCGGGACCGGCGGCGCGACGAAGTTCTCGCCCGACATCAATCCGGACATGTGGAGCGGGAGCGTCGGCAACACCAACGGCTACGCGATCAACTGGAGCGGCTTCCGCAGCATCAACAACATCTGGTCGACAACCAACTTCAGCGCGCGCGAAGGATCCACGAAGGTCATCGAAGACACGATGAACTGGATGAAGGGCAAGCACGCGCTGTCGATGGGCACCACCATCACCCGCGGTGACGTGTGGCTCCAGAACAAGCAGCACGTGCCGACCGTCACCCTGGCCATCCCCACGGGCGATCCGGCGGACGCGATGTTCAACGCCACGAACTTCCCGGGGGCGTCGGGCACGGAACTGGGCTATGCCCGGAACCTGTATGCAGTCCTGACCGGCCACGTCTCGCAGATCAGCCGCGAGGCGCGCATCGGCGAGGACGGGAGCACCTACAACATCCTGGGCGAGAGCATGCAGAAGGGCCGGCTGTGGGACATCGGCGTCTTCCTGCAGGACTCGTGGCGGTGGCGGTCGAACCTCACGGTGAACGCCGGGCTGCGCTACGGCGCGCAGTTGCCGTTCCGCGCCCTCAACAACAGCTACTCGATGGCGACGCTGGACGACCTGTTCGGCGTGACGGGCGTGGGCTCCGGCTTCGTGGCCGGCTCGAACGTGACGGGCCTTGGCAACCTGTTCAAGCCGGGCGTCCTCGAGGGGTCGCCGACGACGTTCAAGCTCCTCGAAGCGAACACGAAGGCGTACAACACCGACTGGAACAACCTCGCGCCCAGCATCGGCGCGGCCTGGACGATTGGATTCGAGGACGGCTGGCGTCGCTCGATGTTCGGCGCGCCGGGGGACTCGGTCATCCGCGGCGGCTACAACATCGCCTACCAGCGCGGCGGGATGAGCGACTTCACCGAGGTGTTCGGCTCGAACCCCGGCATCTCGATTGACGCGACCCGAAGCACCACGAACGGGAACCTCGGAACGCTGCCGGTGCTCTTCGGCAGCAGCGACCTCGGGGCCCCGGCGATTCCGCTCGAGCGCGTCTACCCGATGGCCGTGCCGAGCGCCAGCTCGAACGTGCGCATCTTCGATCCGAAGATCACGGTTCCGTGGTCGGGCTCGCTGACCATCGGATGGCAGCGTGCGCTCTCGAAGACGATGTCGGCCGAGGCGCGCTTCATCCACAGCGACAGCCACGGGTCGTGGACCCTCGCGAACCTCAACGGCCAGCGGAACTACAACGAGCTGGATATCATCGAGAACAAATTCATCGACGAGTTCCGCATCGCGCAGAACAACCTGTTCGCCAACATCGCGGCGGGCAAGGGGAATACGTTCGCCTACACCGGCGCGCCGGGCACCAGCCCGCTGCCGATCTTCCTCGCGAACCTGAACGGCTCGACGGCAAGCGGGGACACGACCAAGTACACGGGCACCGGCTGGACCAACTCGACGCTCGTGACGTCGATGTACAAGTACAACCCGAACCCGTTCACCGCGGCCAACAACCTCCGCACCACCGCGGCGTACCGGACCAACATGGCGAACGCGGGCCTGCCGGTGAACTTCTGGGTCGCGAACCCGGAGGTCACGTCCGCGTTCATGGTCACCAACGGCGGTGACACACGGTACAACGGCGGACAGTTCATCCTGCGACGCCGGTTCGCGAACGGGTTCCTCGCGGAAGGCAACTACAGCTACGGCAAGGCCTACCAGCAGGACTTCTACTCGTTCCGGAAGGACTACCGCGAGCGCCGCCAGACGGTCACCAACTCGCCCGAAGGCGCGGGCGGCGGCGTGACCCACGCCATGTCGGCGAACTGGGTCTACGAGCTGCCGTTCGGTCACGGCAAGCGGTGGGGTTCGGATGTGAACCAGTTTGTGAACCGAATCGTCGGCAACTGGAGTTTCCAGGGTGTGGCCCGGTTCCAGAGCGGCCGCATGGTGGACTTCGGCAACGTCCGGCTGGTCGGGTTCAACGAGAAGGATCTGCAGAAGATGATGAAGATCCGGATGACGACCGACGCGACCAACCAGTACCGCACGCTGGTGTGGCAGCTGCCGCAGGACATCGTCGACAACACGATCAAGGCGTTCAACCTCACGCCGACCGGGTACGCGAGCGGCGACCCGACGGGCCGCTACTTCGCGCCGGCCAACGGTCCCGACTGCCTCGAGACCGCGGTGACGTCCTACACGTCGTCGACCGCCGGGTACGGCGACTGCGGGGCAGGCAGCGTGGTCGTGACCGGGCCGAAGATCATCCGGTGGGACATGAACCTGGTGAAGCAGATTCCGCTGGCCGGCAAGCTGACCGCGGAATTCCAGATCCAGGTGTTCAACGTGTTCAACCGCGTGAACTTCAACCCGAACAGCTACGTCGGCACGACGCAGGACAGCTATCAGGTCACCGGCGCTGTTGATCAGAGCCGCACGGGCCAGATGGCGTTCCGCATCACCTGGTAGCGCGCGTGCACTGAAAACGAGTCTCCAGCTCCCGGCCTCCGGCGCGTTGTCCGGGCCGGGAGCTGGGGCTCGTTCGATCCCGTCCCTTCCATTTCCCCTTTCCATTTCCCATTTTCCATTTTCCATCTCGCGCTCAAATCGCGAACATACAGGTTGTGAGTATGTCTATGCGACCGCGCCGTTTCGCGCTTGCTGCAGGCCATTCAACATTCGGGATGTCCACATTCACGATTCGTGGATTCGCGCGAGACTCTCAGCAATTTCATGGAGTCCGAACCAGATTTCCGGCGAACGGCACGATGCGCGCCGCGTTGCCCCGCATGCCGCGCGAGCTGCCGGATTTTCGTAATTGACGAATCGAACTCCGCCGAGTAGTGTCACCGTCCAATCGGTGTGAATCGGCGCGCTCCCACCTGTTCACGGGCGCGCGGGTTCGCGGCCGGGTCGCTACTGATCGTTTGCAAGACCCTCGTTCCAAGGAGCATGTGATGAAGCACGGACTTGTGCGGCTGTTGACGCCGTTTGTACTGCTGATCGTCCTCAGCGCCACTGCCTACGGGCAGAGTGGAAGCACGCTGACGGGCACGGTGACGGACTCCTCCGGTGCATTGATTCCCGGTGCGGACATCGTCGCGAAGAACAATGCGAACGGCACCACCTACAACGCCGTCAGCAGCGACAGGGGCACGTTCACGATTCCGGCGATGGCGGTCGGCACCTACACGGTGACCGTCAGCCTCATGGGGTTCAAGACGTTCCAGGTCCCCGACGTGAACCTCAGCACCAACGGTCCGACGTCGCTGAAGGCCACCCTTGAAGTCGGCGCGCTCTCCGAGACTGTCGTGGTCAAGGGCGGCGCCGAAATCGTCCAGACGCAGTCAACCGTCATCGCGACGACGCTGAACGCGACGCAGATCACGAAGCTCCCACTCGTCAGCCGCGACGCGATGAACTTCCTGACGATGCTGCCAGGCGTCGACACCTCGGGCACGTCGCGCTCCTCGACGATCAGCGGCCTGCCCACCGGGGCCATCAACATCACGATTGACGGCGTCAACACGCAGGACAACAACAACCGCACGACCGACGGGTTCTTCTCCCTCATCAGTCCGCGACTCGACGCGGTCGAGGAAGTGACCGTGCAGACCGCGGCGCAGGGCGCCGATTCGGCCGGCCAGGGCGCGGTGCAGATCAAGTTCACGACGCGCTCGGGCACGAACAAGTACTCCGGCAGCGGCTACTACTACCTGCGCGATCCGCGCTTCAACTCGAACTACTGGTTCAACAACCGCGACAAGGCGCCGGATCCGGCGACGGGCAAGGCTCCGAAGGACCAGGTCAAGCTGTACCAGCCGGGCTTCCGCTTCGGCGGACCCATCGCGATTCCCGGCCTCTATGACGGCCACGACAAGGCGTTCTTCTTCGTCAACTACGAGCAGTTCCGGCAGCCGAATCCGGTCACCCGTCAGCGGCTCGTGATGAGCGACACGGCGCGCCAGGGCACGTTCCGCTACGGAACCGGCGGCGTCAACTCCGTGAACGTCCTGTCGGTCGCCGCCGCGAACGGCCAGCTCGCGACGATGGACCCTGTCGTCCAGAAGCTGCTGGCCGACATCGCCGCGTCCACGTCACAGGGCACCGTGACGGACCGCACCGATCCGAATACGGCCGACTTCGTCTACACGTCGGACTCGAAGCAGTTGCGGCACTATCCGACGTGGCGGCTCGACTACAACCTCACGAACAACCACCGCCTGTCCTATACGACGTGGTTCCAGAAGTACACGAGCTTCCCCGACACGCTGAACAACGCCGAAGCCCGATTCCCCGGATTCCCGGTGGCCGGCGGGCAGACGTCCGACCGCCTCAACGTCACGGGGTCGGTGCGGTCCACGCTGGGCCGGAATTTCGTCAACCAGTTCGTGACCGGCTACACGAAGTCCACCGTCAACTTCTTCACGGAAGTCACGCCGTCGTCGTTCTCGGGCACGCCGGTCGGCGACCAGGCGGGCTTCGCGCTCGGCATCAACGCGTTCGCGAGCATCACGACCCCGACGTCCACGACCTCGCCCCAGGCGCGTAACAACCCGACCATCGACGTGACCGACACGCTGACGTGGCTGCGCGGCAATCACAGCTACACAGCCGGCGGCACCTTCACCCACATCGGTCTCTGGGCGTTCAACCAGACGCCGGTGCCGACCATCGCCTTCGGCATCGCGTCGGGCGATCCGGCCGCGTCGATATTCACCACGACGAACTTCCCCGGGGCGTCGGGGACTGACCTTACCAACGCGCAGAATCTCTACGCCGTGCTGACGGGTCGCGTAAGCCAGATTTCCGCCAACGCGCGACTCGGCGACAGCGGGCAGTACCAGTACCTCGGCCAGGCCGTGCAGCGCGGCCAGCTCACCGAGTACCGGCTTCTTCGCGCAGGACTCGTGGCGCTTGAAGAAGAACATGACGTTGAACTACGGCCTCCGCTATGAGCTGCAGATGCCGTTCGTCTCGCGCAACAACAGCTATGCGACCGCGACGATCGCCGACATCTGGGGCGTGTCTGGCGTGGGCAACCTGTTCAAGCCCGGAACACTGACGGGCCAGCCGTCGCAGTACCAAAACCTGACGGCCAACACCCAGCCGTACAAGACGGATCGGAACAACCTGGCGCCAAGCCTCGGACTGACCTGGCGTCCCTCGTCCGAAAAGGGGTTGATCAAGCGGATTCTTGGCAACGAGGGTGACACGGTGCTGAGCGCCGCGTATTCGCTCTCCTACAGCCGCGGCGGCATGGCCGACTTCACCGGAATCTTCGGGGCCAACCCCGGCCTGACCATCACGGCGAACCGCACGCAGGGGCTGGGCAACCTGGTGCAGGACGGCGGCACCCTGCCGCTGCTGCTGCGGGACGCGTCGCGCCTGGGCGCCCCGTCGTTCCCGACCGGGCCCACCTACCCGAACAGCGGTCTCGTGACCGACCAGATCAACACGTTCGAGCCGAACCTCCAGGTGCCGTACGCGCAGTCGTGGACGGCCGGCTGGCAGCGTGCGGTCTCGCGCAACACCTCCGTGAGCGTGCGCTACGTCGGCACGCGGTACCTCCAGGGCTTCGTTGACTACAACTTCAACGAGATCAACATCGTCGAGAACGGCTTCCTCGACGAGTTCAAGCGCGCGCAGGCCAACCTCCAGGCGAACATCGCGGCCGGCAAGGGCAACTCGTTCGCCTACACGGGCGTGGCGGGCACCTCGCCGCTGCCGATCTTCCTCGGCGCCTACAACGCGCAGCCGGCGGCCAACGCCGCGAATTCGGCGGCGTACACGGGCTCGAACTGGACGAACACCACGAACCTGGCATTGCTGGCGCTGATGAATCCGAAGCCCGGCGGTTCGATCGATGGCGGCACGGGCAGCTCGTCGGGGTTCGCGTCGTTGAACACGACCTTCGGCCTGGTCGGCAATGCGACCTTCCGCAACAACTTGATTGCGGCCGGGTATCCCACTAACATCTTCGTTGCCAACCCGAACAAGATCGGCGGCGCGTTCGTGCGCGGTAACGGCGGATACAACCGGTACGATTCACTGCAGCTGGAGGTCCGGCGGCGCCTGTCGCAGGGGCTTCTCATCGAGGGCAACTACGTCCTGGGCAAGGAAACGGACTCGTCGCGGTACTCGTTCCGCACGCCGCGCGAAGGAACGCTCGACAACGGTCCGCGTCACGCGTTCAAGATGAACTGGGTGTACGAGCTGCCGTTCGGCCGCGGCCGCCACTTCCTGGCCGATTCGAACGGCCTGCTCGACCGGATCATCGGCGGGTGGGAGTTCGACGGCACCGGACGCGTCCAGAGCGGGCAGATCCTGAGCTTCGGCAACGTCCGGCTGGTCGGGATGACCGAGAAGGACCTGCAGAAGGTCTACAAGCTGCGGTTCGACGATGCGGGCAAGATCGTCTACATCCTGCCGCAGGACATCATCGACAACACGATCGCCGCCTTCAGCGTGAGCGCGACGTCGCCGACCGGCTACGGTTCGCGCGGCGCGCCGACCGGGCGCTACTTCGCCCCGGCCAACGGGCCGGACTGCATCCAGGTCGTCAACGGCGACTGCGCGCCGCACAACATCTACGTCACGGGGCCGAAGTTCGTGCGCTTCGACCTGAGCGCCGTCAAGCGCGTGCAGCTCGTGGGCCGGACGAACTTCGAGTTCCGTGCCGAACTGCTGAACGCGTTCAACAACATCAACTTCACGCCGGTCGCGCAGACGGGCACGAGCCTCACGCAGAACCAGATCACGGCTGGTTATCGTGACGTCAACGGCACGCAGGATCCGGGCGGCCGTCTCGTGCAGTTCGTCTTCCGCGTGACGTTCTAGGAAGAGGCGCTGATAACGCCGGCGAGACTGCGGTCTCGCCGGCGTTTTCTCGTACGAGCGACAGTCGCCGTCGAGCTGCACGGGCCCACGGCAAACCACGAAGAATCACGAAGGACACGAAGGACACGAAGAACAACTAGTTTTGTCTTCGTGGCGCTTCGTGGCCTTCGTGCCGCTTCGTGGCGACAGCCGTCGGCGCGTGCGGCTCGACGGCTGCGGGATACGGGCCACTGCCACTGTCGAACTGCACGGGCCCACGGCCAACCACGAAGAATACACGAAGCGACACGAAGAACACGAAGAACAACATAGTTCTGTCTTCGTGGCGCTTCGTGGCCTTCGTGCCGCTTCGTGGCAACAGCCGTCGGCGCGTGCGGCTCGACCGCGTCTGTCGCCGCGTACCCGCTCACCGCCCGTGTCGAACTGCACGGGCCCACGGCAATCACGAAGGACACACGAAGCGCACGAAGAACACGAAGAAAACTAGGTTTGTCTTCGTGGCGCTTCGTGAGCTTCGTGCCTCTTCGTGGCAACAGCCGTCGGCGCGTGCGGCTCGACCGCGTCTGTCGCCGCGTACCTGCTCACCGCCCGTGTCGAACTACACGGGCCCACGGCAGTCACGAAGGACACACGAAGCGCACGAAGAACACGAAGAACAACTAGGTTTGCCTTCGTGGCGCTTCGTGAGCTTCGTGCCTCTTCGTGGCAACAGCCGTCGGCGCGTGCGGCTCGACCGCGTCTGTCGCCGCGTACCTGCTCACCGCCCGTGTTCGAACTGCACGGGCCCACGGCAGTCGCGAAGGACACACGAAGCGCACGAAGAACACGAAGAACAACTAGGTTTGGCTTCGTGGCGCTTCGTGAGCTTCGTGCCTCTTCGTGGCAACAGCCGTCGGCGCGTGCGGCTCGACAGCCGTCGGCGCCGTGCGCCTCGACCGCGGCTGTCGCCTACCTGCTCATCGCTCCCCGCACGGCATCGATCAGTTGAGGCGAGCCCTTGAACATCTCGACGGGGAAGCGCCGATAGCTGACCATTGAGTTGTAGATCGCTCCGCCTTCATACAGGTTCGCGCCCATGCCCGCCATGTACTGCAGTCGCAGGTTGCGATCGCGGTTGATCTGCGCGTGGTTCACCCAGCCCACGAGATCCTCGGCGCGGCCGCCATAGGTGCCGATGAGATCGATCGGGCCGTCGAAGCCGACCTGGCGCAATGCCTCGTAGACCCGTGCGTAGTCGGGGCGCTCGATCCGGGCCGCCAGGGCGTCGAGGTCGATGATCAGCGGTTCCATCTGGCCCAGCAGCACGAGATCGTAGCCCTCGCCGTTGTTCAGGTTGGCCCAGATGGTCCCGTGCGGAAACGCATCGAAGAACGTGGCAATCTCGCTCTTCACGACGTCCAGGTCACTCTCGTACAGCGGCACCCACTGCGTGACGAGCCCGCCCGGGTTGAGGTGGCGCTTCACCAGCTCGAAGTACTCCTTCGTGTAGAGCGTGGCCGCGCCCTTCACCCACGGGTGGATGGGATCCGACGTGATGATGTCGAACTTCTCCGGCGTCGTGAGCACGAAGTGCCGCGCGTCGTCGTAGAACACCTGCACGCGCGGATCCTGGAGGACGTGGAAGTTTTCCTCCGCGAAATACGGCGCGACATGCTCGGGGATGAGCGGCTCGATCTCGCAGATGACGAGCCGCTGGAGCTCCGGGTAGGGAATGAACGAGCCGGCCGTGACGCCGGCGCCGAAGCCGACCACCAGCACCGACCGGGGCGAAGGGTGGAACAGCGCCGGGATGTTGCCGAGCATGCGCTGGAGGCGCATGTCCTGCGGCTCGCTCGACGCCTCGACCTTGCCGCTCACATGGAAGTTCCTGATGCCGCCGCCCAGATCCGAGACGGCGATGGACGAGTTCATGCCCTCGCCGACGTAGAGGTATGAAATCATCTCGGTCAGCCGCGTGGGGAGGTATCGTCCATACGCGATGAGCCCGGCCGGGATGCCGGGTACCAGGCGATAGAGCAGCACGACCACCGCCAGCGCCAGCGGCAGCCACAGCTCGCGAACGATGAACGGTACGCGCGAACGGGAGGGCTGGCCGCCAGCCTCGGCCGATCCCCACAGGAGTGGCGCCATCGCGAAAATCGCCGCCGCCGCCGCGATCGCAATCAGGAGCTTCTGAGCCGCCTGGGTGCCGCCGTCGGGGATGACAATGAGGCTGAACCCGACCGCGCCGGCAATCGCGCCGACAGTATTGGCCGCGTAGACTCCGCCGACCAGGCGCCCGGGATCCTGACCGCGCGAGGCTGCCGCGGCGAGCGCCAGCGGAAAGCTCGCGCCCCAGAGCAGCGTGGCCGGCAGAATCGACCACATGCAGCGCAGGATGTCGATCTGGAAGATGAACCACGGGCTCGTCGAGAGCGACGGGTTGATCGGCCAGTAGGGAACCGAACTGGCGAGCATCCAGGCGGTCCAGGCGATTGCCGCCGTCAGCAGCCACTGGCAGACGCCGAGCGCCACGCGCGGCCGGGCCGTGCCGCGCGCAATCGCGGCACCGGCGCTGCTCCCGATGCCCAGTCCTGTCAGGAATACTGCCAGGATGATCGAGAAAGTATAGACGGTGGCGCCGAGGATCAGCGAGAGGATGCGCGTCCAGACGACCTCGGCGCCGAGCGCGGTGAGCCCGGAGAGCGCGATGGCGACATACACGCTCCACGCGCCTGTCGCCTTCTCGATCCGTTCGACCCTGGCGGGCGCTGGTTCCTCCACGTACGGTGTCACGGCCGACAGCCGCGCCGCCAGGGAGGCAATCAGGAAGTTGATCGACACGGCGACGAACGTCGCCGTCGTCATGTCGTGGACGCGCAGCAGGTAGAAGCCCGCCAGCAGGCACCCGAACACCGCGCCGGCGATGTTGCCGCCGTAGAAGAACCCGAGCCACGAGATCCCCTCGCGCGTGGTCGCGACCCAGCGGGCGATGGCCGGGAGCGTCGCTCCCATCAGCATGGTCGGCGGCAGCAGGCAGATTGCGCAGAGCAGCCCGCGCAACAGAATTCCGGCCAATCCGTGGCCGGCGGTCGCCGAATAGAGGCCGCCGACATACGGCATCAGGAACAGCACGAGAATCGCCACCAGGCCGATGCCGAACTCGAGCTGGGCGTAGACCCGCAACGGATGGCGCCCACGCGGTATCACCCGCGGGAGCAGCAGGCTCCCGAGGCACATGCCCCCCATGAACGTGCCCAGAAGCGCGGCCAGCGACACGGCCGACGACCCGAGCACGAGCTGGAGGAGCTGGAGCCAGACGATTTCGTAGATCAGCGCGGCGCAGCCGCTGCCCACGAAGAGCAACAGCAGAACAGGCAGCAGCGGACGGCCGGCGGTGGTGTTTGGTGAAGTCATCTCAGAGGGCTCAGGGGCTCAAAGGCTCAAGGCTCAGGGGGCTCAGGGCTCAAGGGCTCAGGGCTCAAGGCTCAGGGCTCAGGGGCTCAGGGCTCAGGGGCTCAAGGCTCAAGGCTCAGGGCTCAGGGCTCAGGGAAAGAGCGGCTTTCATGTGGCGCACCAGTTCCAGATCGTCTGCGGCCTCGACGGTTCGGAGGTCGAACAGCAGCCGGCCGTTTTCGATACGTGCGATGACCGGCGTGTCGGACGCCCGCAGGCGGGCCTCGATCTCCGTCACGGACGGCGTCGCGCTCTCGATCGCCACGAGCCTCGTCGGCAGCGCCGAGCCCGGTGCGCTTCCTCCGCCGATCGTTGAGAAGCCGTCCACAACGGTCCCCGACCCCAGCGCCTCGACGACGGCCGTGGCGCGCCGATCGATTTCGTCGAGCGCCATCGCGATCATCCGTGTGACCGGCACGGTGCGATCCGCGCGCCCGGCGGCGTGTTCCTCGAGCGTCGCTTCGAGCGCCGCGTAGGTGAGCTTGTCCACGCGCAGGGCGCGCATGAGCGGATGGGCGCGCACGGCCGAAACCACGCCGGCCGTTCCGGCGATGATGCCGGCCTGCGGCCCGCCCAGGAGCTTGTCGCCGCTGAACATCACGGCAGCCGCGCCGGCGGCGAGGCTCGCCGGGACCGACGGCTCGTCGCGGAGCGCCGGCGGGCCGCCGCCGAGATGACCGCTGCCGAGATCCTCCACCACCGGCACATTGAACCGCGCGCCGAGCGCGGCCAGGTCCTGGAGCGACGGGCGTTCGGTGAATCCCTGGATCGTGAAGTTCGACGGATGGACACGCAGGATGAGCGCTGTCCGCTCCCCGATCGCGGCCCCGTAGTCGGCCGTCCGGGTGCGGTTGGTCGTGCCGACTTCCCGGAGGATCGCGCCCGACTGCGCCATCACGTCCGGCACCCGGAACCCTCCGCCGATTTCCACGAGTTCTCCGCGGGAGATGATGACTTCGCGGCCCGCCGCGAGCGCCGCGAGGACAATCATCGTCGCCGCGGCATTGTTGTTCACGACGACGGCCGCTTCGGCGCCCGAGAGGCGGCAGAGGAGCCGCTCGGCGTGCGTATCGCGCCGGCCGCGGGTGCCGGCCTCGAGGTCGTACTCGAGATTGGTGTAGCCGGTGCCCAGCAGTGCCGCGCGCGCGGCGGCCGCGGCGGCGAGCGGCGCCCGCCCGAGGTTCGTGTGCACGACGACCCCCGTCGCGTTGAGGACACGACGCAGGGAAGGGCGGCCGGAACGGTCCAGCCGCGCGGCAACGGCCTCTTCGATGGCCGCTCCCACGTCGGCCGGAGGCGAGTCGACGGCGGCGCGCTCCCGCAGCGCGGCCGCCTCGGCGCGCAGGGCCTCGACGAGAGCGGCGCGCCCGTGCCGCGCCTCGAGGGCCCGCATTCGGGCGCGCTGCCGCAACTGCTCGATGGAGGGAATGGTTCGCACGTGCGTATCGGGCCTGTTCCGGGATATTATCTCCTTTCCCCGCCGTCGCACGGCGGATCCCCGAGCATGAAACCAGCCGACCGGCCGCGGCGCGAGCCCATCGACAATACCCCCCCGGACGTCCCGGTGCCGGACTACCGGCCCGTCGAGCGTTTCTGGCCGTATGTCGATCTGCCCGAGCAGCCCACGTCCGAAGAACTGGCCGCGCTCAATCCGGAGCTGTCGGAAGCGCTCTTCGGCACGTCGCCGCTCCCGTTCTCGGTGTCGATCGAGTTCCCCCGTTTCGATGGGCCGGACTATTCGCGCGCCGTGGACATGGCCCGCGAGGCGTCGGACTACCGCGAAATCGGGTCGGGGACGCTGCTGCGCCATCGGGCGCGGTTCTATCCGGACGCGGCTCCCCGGATTCGCGATCTCTTCGACATCGTCGGCCGGTTCGACGGGACCGACGTGCTGATCGACGATCGGCCGGTTCCCTACGCGCGCGAGCTGTGGTTGCCACTGCTCTGGTTCCTGATCCGGTGATCGGCAGGCCTGCGATGCCCGAACAATCAGAGGTCCAGCGCGACCTGCAGGTGCTCGCGACCGAGCTGAAACGGCTCGAGGCGGAGTACAACGGCTTCTTCGCCGGCCGGCTGCCTCGACCCCCGTGGGAGACGCGGGGGCGCGTCGAAGCGATCATCAAACGATGGGACCGCGGGCACATCGACACCTCGGTCGATCGCTTCCGGTTCCAGACGCTGCAGGCGCGCTTCGCCGCCTTCGTGGAACTCTGGGACCGCGGGCAGCGCGCGCGCGAGGAAGGGCGGCCCGGTCCGTTCGCCCAGCCGCCGGCGAAGCGCGCGCCTGGACGCCCGGAAGAGCCGGAAAGCACGGTCCTGCACGTGACGGCATTCCGCGATCCGATGCGGGAAATGGACAAGCTTCACGGCCTGTACAATTCCCTGATGGACGCACGCCGCACAGCGGGCGACGACGTGGTGCCGTTTCACCGGTTCGCGGCGCTGGTGAAAGATCAGGTCGGGAAGCTGCGCGCCGCGGGCAATCCGGAGGTGGCGTTCCGCGTTGCGATGAAAGAGGGGAAGGTGAACTTTACCGTGCGGGGGATGAAGGGTGTCGATGAGTAGGGCGGCGGAACGACCCGAAACCGGGAGGCCAGAGCGATTCGCCCCGGCGCTCCCGGCCCGGTTCAGAATTTAGCTGGGCTTTGTCACGTTGCCGGCCTGTGGACCCTTCGGGCCGTCAACGATTTCGAATTCGACCGCCTGGCCTTCCTCGAGCGTCCGGAACCCGTTTCCCTGGACCGCCGAGAAGTGCACGAAGACGTCACTGCCGCCTTCGCGTTCGATGAAACCGTAGCCTTTGGCGTTGTTGAACCACTTGACCTTGCCTGTGATGCGCATCGTACTTTTCCTGTCTTGCAATGCCGCGGCGCGTGCGCGCCGCTTGGATCCTGCCCGCTCCGACTACGCCCAGGGCACCCGATGGAGCGGACATAAAAAAAGACCGCGAGTGCGCGGCCTCGGCTTTCGACGCTGGCCCACCCCGTTTTTGGCTTTCGCGATTCGGTGTGGTCTGCCAGACGCCGGCGACATAGTAGCGGTCCTTCCGGGGCCCTGTCAAGAAAATCACGCGATATGCGAGCAATTCTAAGTGTTTCGGATAAATCTGGTCTGGTCGAGCTGGCGCGTGGGCTGGCCGGCCGCGGCGTGGAGATCATCTCGACCGGCGGCACCGCGAAGGTGATCTCCGGCGCGGGTATTCCGGTGACGAACGTCTCCGAGGTCACCGGGTTTCCCGAGATGATGGACGGCCGCCTGAAGACGCTGCACCCGGCGATGTTCGGCGGCATTCTGGCCAGGCGCAACCGACCTGACGACCTGGAGGCCATCGGGTCGCAGGGCATTCGCCCCATCGACATCGTCGTCGTCAACCTCTACCCGTTCGGCGCCGCGGCCGAAAATCCCGACACGCCGTTCGATGCGCTCGTCGAGGAGATCGACATCGGCGGTCCGAGCCTGGTGCGCGCCGCTGCCAAGAACTTCCGGGACGTCCTCGTGGTCGTCAATCCGGCGGACTATCCGGCGCTGCTCGGGGAGCTGGGGCGCGAGGGCGGCCCTTCGATCGACTTTCGCTTCGGCCTGATGACGAAGGCCTTCCTCCACACGGCGCAATACGACGGCATGATCGCCATGACGCTCGCGCACGTGCACGTGGCGGGCGGAGCGATGCGCCGCCGGGCGGCCGCGGGCCCCGCCATGAGCCACCCGCCGCCGCGTCCGCTCCGCTACGGCGAGAATCCGCACCAGAAGGCGACCTGGAGCGCAATGCCGGAGGTTTCGGGTCGCACGTGGGAGGTGCACCAGGGCAAGGAACTGTCCTACACCAATCTGCTCGACCTCGACGCCGCGCTCCGCATCGCGCTGGAATTCACCGAGCCGGCCGGCGTGGTGATCAAGCACACGAACCCGTGCGGCGTGGCCACGGGTGCGACGATCGATGCCGCCTATGTCGGTGCCCGCGAGGCGGACCCGCTGTCCGCGTTCGGCGGGATCGTCGGGTTGAACCGTCCCATCGACGCCGCCACCGCGAAGGCGCTGACCTCGACGTTCATCGAGGCGGTCATCGCGCCGTCCATCGACGACGAGGCGCGGCCCGTGCTGGCAGCGAAGCAGAACCTGCGCGTGGTGACGACGGATTTCGCGAAAGCCTACGAGCCCTTCATGGGGCAGCAGCCCGCCGACACCCGCTCGTTCCTCGGCGGGCTCCTGGTGCAGGAGTCGGACCGGGTCTCGGAAGCGCGCGATCCGTGGCCGCCGGCGCCGGCCGGGCCCGAATCGGCGGCGGCGGATCAGGGCCCCGCGATCCGTGTGGTCACGAAGCGCCAGCCCACGGAAGAAGAGTGGACCGCGCTGCGCTTTGCGTGGCGTGTGTGCGCGCACGTGAAATCGAACGCGGTGATCTTCACGGCGGCGGACCGCACACTCGCGGTGGGCGCCGGTCAGATGAGCCGCGTCGATGCGGTGAAGGTGGCGGTGCTGAAGGCGGCGCCGGGCTCGCTCGCCGGCTCGGTCGCGGCGTCGGATGCCTTCTTTCCCTTCCGCGACGGTCTCGATGCGCTCGCCGAGGCTGGCGCGACGGCGGTGGTGCAGCCCGGCGGCTCGGTTCGGGACGCCGAGGTGATTGCCGCAGCCGACGAGCGAGGCCTCGCGATGGTCTTCACGGGGCGCCGGCACTTCAGGCATTGATGACGTCAGCGTTCTCCAGGCGCGCCGCGCTCGTGCTGCTGCTCGTGCTGGCGGCCTGCCCGTACTTCATCGATCTCGGGGGCTCGTCGATCTGGGACGCGAACGAGGCGTACTACGTCGAAACGCCCCGCGAGATGCTGGAGCGTGGCGACCTCATCGCCCCCACGTTCAACTACGAGCCGCGCTTCAACAAGCCGGTCCTGAGCTACTGGATCGTCGCAGGCTTCTACCGGATCTTCGGCGTCTCGGTCGGCGTGCAGCGGCTGCCCATCGCGATGGCCGCCATCGTCATGATCTTCACCGCGTTCTTCCTGGCGCGGGCGGCGTCGGACCTGCCCGGTCCAGGTCCGGCATCGCGCGCGGGCGAGGCCGCGCTCTGGGCGGCGCTCGGGCTCGCGATCACGCCGCGCCTCCTCATGTTCTCGCGGCGGATCTTCATCGACGTCTACATTTCGATGTTCATGGGGCTCACGCTCCTGTGCTTCGCGCTCGCGGAACGGTACCCGGCGCGGCGGCGTACGTTCCTCGTCCTGATGTACGTCACGGTCGGCCTCGGCACCTTGACGAAGGGGCCGGTCGCGATCGCGCTTCCCGGCCTCGTCTTCGGTCTCTACCTCGTGCTGCACGGCGAACTGAAGCGCGTGCGCGAGATGATGATCCCGGTGGGGACGCTGATTGTCCTCGCGATCGTCGTGCCCTGGTATGCGGCGCTCTATCATCGCTCCGGGTGGACCTACATCACGTCGTTCTTCATCGGAGAGAACGTGGCCCGGTTCACCGAAGGGGTCGGCGTACGCCCGAGCCGCGGACCGTCGTACTACCTGCCGGTCGTGTTCAGCGATTCCTTCCCGTGGTCGTTGTGCCTGATCGGGGCGGCTGGCATGTGGTTCTCGGACCGCCGTCTGGCTGTCCAGGCGCTCGGGCCCGAGTATCTGGCGCGGCGCCTCCGGACGCTGCTGTGGCTGTGGATCCTCGCGATCGTCGCCTTCTTCACGCTCTCGGCGGCCAAGCAGGATCTCTACATCTTCCCGATCGTCCCGGCCGTCGCCGCGCTGGCGGGCATCTTCATCGCGCGCCGCACGCAGGAGCGCGACGCCGGGTGGGCGCTGCGTGCCACGCTCGCCGTCGCGGGACTGTTGCTGGCGGCCGCCGGCGTCGGGACGCTCTACATCTTCCGCGCAGCCGGCAACGTGTATGCGCTCGACGGCGCCGGCACGGTCGGCCTCGTCGGAGCGCTCGGCGGCGCGGTCACGCTCGCACTGGCGATGTCGAGGCGTTCGCGCGAGGCGCTCCTCGCGCTGGCGTTCGCCATGATCGTCCTGAACTGGACGTTCGTCCTGCAGGTGCTTCCGAGCTTCGAACGGTACAAGCCGGTGCCACGGCTGAGCGCCGCGATCGCCCAGCGCGCGAAGCCAGGGGACGAGATCGTGCACTACAACGTCGCCCTGCCGAGCATGGTGTACTACCTCGAACGCCACATCGACGTGCTGTTCGACCGGGAACCGTTCCTCCAGACGCTGCGGAGCGATCGGACCGTCTATGCGGTGCTCTCGGAGGGAGACTACGCGCAGCTCGAGCCGGCTATCGGCGTGCGCACGTGCGTGCTCGAGCGGTCGCCAACCGTGAACGTGAAGTTGAATGCCGTGCTTGCGAGAAGTCCGCTGCCGCAGGTGCTGCTGATTGCGAACCGCTGCGAATAGTCACGCGGTCCGCGGTCCGCTGTTCGCTGTCCGCTGTCCGCGGTCCGCGGGAGCGTCAATGAGGAGAGCACTGGGGGTCAGTTCGTGATGGCCTGATTCGCCAGTTCCTCGAGGCTGACGGTCGCGGGGCCGAACTTGCCGACGACGATCCCGGCGGCGCGATTGGCCAGGCGTGCGGCTTCGACGAGGGACGCGCCGGCGGCCAGCGCCAGCGTCATCGTGGCGATGACGGTGTCTCCGGCGCCCGTCACGTCCGACACTTCGCGCGCCTCTGCCTCGAGTTCGGCATCCCCGTCAGGGCCGAGCAGCCACATACCCTGCTCGCCGCGCGTGATGAGCACGCTCTCGCATCCGGCGCGATCGCGGAACCGGCGCGCGGCCGCACGCGCTTCCCCGGACGTGCGGATCCGCATGTGGGTCACGGCTTCCGCCTCGTGGTGGTTCGGCGTCACGACCGTGGCGCCGGCGTAGTAGTCGATGTGCGGCACCTTCGGATCGACGAGCAGCGGCACGCCGTGCGTCCGCGCGGCGGCGAGTGCCGCGGCGGCCACACCTTGCGAGATCGTGCCCTTGAGGTAGTCGGAGACGAGAATGGCGTCCGCCGTGGCGGCGAGCGCGTGGATGCGGCCGATCACGTCCGCTTCGACGGCGCCGCCGGCCTCCCGGTCGCTCTCGTAGTCGATCCGCGCCACCTGCTGGTTTCTCGTCGTCACGACGCGGAGCTTCCGTGTGGTACAGCGTTCGGGGTCCGTGACGAGTCCCGTGGCGCCGATGGCGAGCGCGCCGAGATCGTCGCGCAGCCGGGCCGCCTCGCCGTCCTGGCCCACGATGCCGACGAGTTCGACGCGCCCGCCGAGCGCCGCCACGTTGTGCGCGACGTTGGCCGCCCCGCCAAGGCGAAAGGCCTCGTGGTCGAACTGCACGACCGGGACGGGGGCTTCGGGGGAGATGCGCTCGACACGCCCGATGACGAAATGATCCAGCATCACGTCGCCGACGATCAGGACGGTCCGCCCGGGCAGGCGAGCGAGCACGCTGGAGGCGATTCGGTCGGTCTCAGGCACGGCGCAGCACGCCCGAGGCCCGTTCGGCGGCGAAGGGCAACGTCACGACGACGAGGAACAGCATCAGGACCTCGGAGTCGCCGAAGTTGTACTCGAACATGCCGGCCGCGATGAGCGCCACGACCACGGCCAGCGCGCCGGTCGTCACCGACGCGAACCCCGGACGGGCGCGCATGGCGATGAGGTCGCGCAGCAGCATGATGATGAAGGCGAGCCAAATGACGAGTGCCGGCAGCCCGCGTTCGGCCGCGATCTGGATCGGCACGTTGTGGAGGTGCGGGTTCAGCTGGTTGACGGCCCCCGGATCCCGGTAGTGCGGATACACGACGCGGACCATGTCGGGGCCGACGCCGGTCCACGGATGGTCCTTGATGATCCGCAGGCCGGACTTCAGCATCGCGACGCGGTCGCGATTCGACTGGACGCTGGCTTCGATGGTCGGGCTCATGTTCGCGTGCTGGCGTACCTCGAAGGTGGACCACAGGCGGTCAGTGAGCTGTGACGGCGCGAACGCGATGAACAGCGCGGCGAACACCGGCAGGAGGCCGAGCAGCCGGAAGTCGCGGATCAGGAACAGCACGCCGATGCCGGCGCAGGCACCGACCCACGCGTTGCGGCTGAGCGTCGCCGCCAGCGCCACGATGAGCGCCGGCATCACGAGGGACGCCCATACACGATCCGTGTTCCGGAACAGGATGCGCGCCGCCGCCAGGCAGGCCACGAACATCAGCTGGCCGGAGTAGGTCATGTACATGCCGAGCAGGCCCTGCGGCCGCCGGCCGAGATCGTCGTACTTGAGGATGCCGAACTGCGCGACGCCGACGATGGCGCTGATGGCTCCGACCGTGATCAGCACGTCGATGACCGTGACGGCGCGCTTGCCGGGCGCGACCCGGTACGCGATCGGCACGATGAAGAACAGGAGCAGCTGCTTGCAGTCAGGCAGGCTCACGCGCGGATCGATCGACAGGAACGCGGCCACGAGCGTCGCTGCCGCGTAGAGCGCGAGCGGCCAGAACATGCGCGGCGCCTCGAACCGCTCGCGTCCGCGGATGATCAGGACGAGCCAGAGGACACCGGCGATCGCAAGAAGGGATTCCGAATAGGCGATCGACAGCTGGAGCGCCGCGGCAAAGGCCAGGAACACATAGTAGGCGGCCTTCTCCAGGCCCGCCGGATGCTCGTCGTCCAGGGCGTCGGTGCTCAGGCGCACCGGAGCGCCCGTTCCGCCGCCGAAAGGACGTCTTCCGGCCTCAACGTAGTCAGACATCGGAAATCGCCAGGTTCACACACCCGCTGATCGCATGGCCGGCACGGCAGACCCGTCAACTCGACCGATTCGACCGGCACGCGGCGGTCGCGCCACGGCGCCGAACGCGCCGGTTCGGTCGGTCCGTAGATTCCCACGATCGGCGCGCTCGTCGTGGCCGCGATGTGCAGCGGCCCCGTGTCGCCGCCGACGAACAGCCGGCTGCGCGTCACGAGCGCCCGGAGTTCCGCGAGGCCGAACTCCCCGAAATCCACGACGCGCCCGGCCGCCTCTCCAAGCTCGCGCCGCGCGGCGCCGGCGATCCGGTCGGCGGCCGGCCGGTCGGACGGCCCCGAACTGAGCACGATCCGCCGCCTCGGTGAACCGCCCGCGAGCCCCGCGACGAGCCGGACGAAGGACGGCTCCGGCCAGCGCCGGAACGGATTGCCGGCGCTCACGTGCACCACGATCAACTCGTCTGCGTCCCCGATGCCCGCGTCCCGCAGCCGCCTCGCGATAACCGCGTCCGCCTGCGCGTCGGGCGCCATTTCCACCGGGTTGAGGCCCGGATCCGGCGGCGCCGCCGGCCATCCGTCGATCGCCTCCAGCAGGTCCCACTGGTTCCGCACCGAATGGCGCGCCCGCAACTGCCGTGGCCGCGCCACCGTCCGCGTATACATCCAGCCGCGGCCCTTGATGTCGTACCCGATGCGCTGCCGCGCGCCCGATGCCCACGTCAGCCACGAGCTGCGCGGGCCGCCGTGCAGGTCGATGGCCAGGTCGTAGCGTGCCCGCCGGAGCCGCCGTGCCAGTGTGACGTCCGCCAGCACCCTCCGCCATCCTCCGCCGGGGGGAGTCGCGACGATGACTTCGTCGAGATGAGGGTTGCCGGCCACTACCGGGGCCGCCGCCGGTTCGACCACGTAAGTCAGCCGCGCCGCCGGGAACACCTGCTTGAGCGCCCGCGGCATCGGTGTCGTGAAGACGACGTCGCCGACGAGCCGCAGGCGAATCAACAGGATGTTCATGCACGCCCCACGGGCCCGTCGCGCGGGATCACTCTTCGATCGTCGCCTCGTCCATCAGCATCACGGGGATGTCGTCCTTGATCGGATAGACGCGCTTGCACGTCGCGCATTTGAGCGCGGTGCCGTTCTTGACGAGATCGACCTTCGTCTTGCAGTTCGGGCAGGCCAGTATCTCGAGCAGTTCAGGATCGACAGGCATTGATGCGACTCCGGTTGGAAAACTCCGGCCACTATACCACTCAGTGTTGGGGCGGTTCGAGGACCGATCGCGCCGCCGGGGTTTGCGTCCCGCGGCCCGTGAGGGTCATTATAGGCAGTCACATGCGGACCATAGTCCTTGCTGTTCTTTGCGTCGGCCTGGCGGTCCTTCCCGGCCCCCGCCGGGGCCCAGCAGCCGGAGGCGACGCCCGGCTACTACTTCATGCTCGGCCGGCACCTTGAGAGTCTCGGGAAGATCGACGAGGCGATTGCCGCGCACCAGCACGCGATTGCGCTCCAGCCGGACTCGGCCGAGCTGCGCGCCGAGCTCGCCGGCCTGTACGCCAGGCAGGACCGCGCACGCGAAGCGCTCGACACGGCGGAAGAGGCGCTCGCACGCGATCCGGACAATCACGAGGCCAATCGCATACTCGGTTCGGTATACGCGGCGCTCGCCGAGCAGAAGAAGCCCTTCCGGCCCGGCGACGATCCCTCGCAGTACTCCGCCAAGGCGCTCGCCGCGCTCATGAAAGCACGACGCGACGGCGTGTTCGATGTGAGCCTCGAACTGATGCTCGGCCGCCTCGAGCTCGATGCCGGGCACCTGGACGAGGCGATCGCGAGTCTCCGGCGTGTCGTCGACGATCAGCCGGGCTATCCCCAGGCGGCGCTGATGCTGGCGGCCGCCCAGAGCGGCTCGGGCGACGACGCGGCTGCGATCCGGACCCTCGAGACGGCCGTCCAGATGAACCCGGCCTTCCCGCGCGGATACATGCGGCTGGCAGAGTTGTACGAGGACGCGCATCGCTACAAGGACGCGGCGGACGCCTATGCGGCAGCGCAGTCCGCAGCCGGCAGCCGTGGCCCCGACCTGACGCCCCAGCGGGCGACGGCGCTGCTCAACGCCGGCGATCCGGCAGCCGCCCGGGGCCTGCTCGAGAAGCGGCTCGCGGAAACGCCGTCCGGCAGTTCATCGCTGCTCTTCCTGCTCGGTCAGGCGCAGCGGCAGTTGAAGGACACGGCCGGCGCGACCGCCACGTCGGAGAAGCTGAAGGCTGACTTCCCGGGCGATCCGCGCGGCCTGTATCTCGGCGCGCAGGTGCTCGTCGACGCCGGCCGCCCGAAAGAGGCGCTGTCCGCGTACCAGGATCTGCTGAAGCTCGCGCCAGCCAACGCGTCGATCGTGTACCAGTACGCCGACCTGCTCGAGAAGAACGGCCAGCCGCGGGAGGCCGAACGCGCGCTCCGGGATCTGCTGGCGAAGGACCCGCTCGACGCCAACGCGCTCAATTCGCTTGGGTACCTGCTCGCCGAGCGCGGCGAGCGGCTCGACGAAGCGGTCGATCTCGTGCAGCGCGCCCTGAAGATCGAACCGGGCAATCCGTCGTATCTCGACAGCCTCGGGTGGGCCTACTTCCAGCAGGGCCGGCTGGATCTCGCCGACCCGCCGCTGGCCGAGGCGGCGTCGAAGTCGCCGTCCAGCTCCGCGATCCAGGATCACCTCGGCGAGCTGCGCATGAAGCAGCAGCGCTACGCGGACGCCGCCACGGCGTGGGAACGCGCGCTGGCCGGCGATGGCGGCGCCATCGACCGCGCAGCCGTCGAACGGAAGCTGCGCGAGGCGCGCACGCGCAAATGACGGCGCGCCGGGCCGTCGCGCGATCGCTCGTCCTGTCGCTCGCGCTCGCCGCGGCGGGGTGCGCCCCGAAACGCCTCGTCCTCCCGGCCGGTCCCGGGACGGCTTTTCCCGGCTTCGCTGACGCCTACGTCCAGGCATCGTCTGACTGCGGGACGGTGCGGACCCTGACCGCCGCGCTGGGACTCTCGGGTCGCGCGGGCGCGACGAAACTGCGCGGCCGCATCGACGCCGGGTTCGCGGCGCCGGACGGCCTCCGTCTCGAGGGGGTGGCGCCGTTCGGCAAGCCGGTGTTCGTGCTCGTCTCACGGTCCGATTCCTCCACGCTCGTGCTGCCGCGCGACGAGCGGGTGCTTCGCGGCGCCGCGCCGGCGGCAATCGTCGAAGCGCTGGCGGGCGTGGCGCTCGGCCCGTCCGAACTGCGGGGCATCGTTGCCGGATGCGGCCTGAGCGCGGGCGCCCCGGGCGCTGGCCGGCTCTACGAGGGAGGATGGGCCGCCGTGGACGCCGCGCTGACGACGACCTATCTGCGCCAGGTGGACGGCCGCTGGCGGATCGGCGGCGCGACGCGCGGTCCGTTGACGATTGACTACGCCGACTTCGCCGGAGGCCGCGCCGAAACCGTGCACGTCAGGAGCGCGCCGGCGCCGGGAGACGCGTCTGCGGATCTGACGCTCAGGGTCTCGCAGCTTCAGGTCAACCTGCCGCTCGAACCGGCCGTGTTCGAGTACGACGTCCCATCCGGATGGGCCCCGCTCACGCTCGACGAACTGCGCCGCGCCGGTCCGCTCGGCGGAGGCCTGCCGTGAAGCGCCCGCTCAGGCTCGTCGTCCGCGCGCACGCCAAGGTGAACCTCGATCTGCGCGTGCTCGGTTCGCGTGCCGACGGATTTCACGAACTGCGCACCGTGTTCCAGACCGTCGAACTGCACGACACGCTGGTCTGCAGCGAGCGTCCGGGGCCCTTCGCGGTGAAGTGCCGCACGCCCGGCGTTCCGCTCGACGACAGCAATCTCGCGTGGCGCGCCGCCGCGGCACTCTGGAAGGCGCTCGGGCGTGCCGGCGATCCGCAGGACACGGCGGTGACGATTGACAAAGTCGTGCCGCTCGAATCGGGGCTTGGCGGCGGAAGCGCCGACGCCGCGGCCACTCTGTCAGGGCTGGCGCGCCTGTGGGGCGGGGTCCCGGTGACGCTGCTGAGGGAAGTGGCCTCGGGCATTGGCGCCGACGTGGCGTTCTTCCTTTCCGGCGGAACAGCGCTCGGCCTGGGCCGCGGCGAGGAGATCTACCCGCTGGTCGATCTGCCGCCGCACTGGATCGTGATCGTCCGCCCGCCGTTCGGCGTCTCGACGGCCGAGGCCTATGCCTGGTACGACGAAGATCGGGCGGCCGGGCTCAAAGATGATCCGCGGGAGCTGCAGGTGCTGCCCGTCCCCTGGCCGACACGGGCCGCCCAGATGGTCAACGATCTCGAGCCGCCGGTGCTCCGGCGGCATCCCGAGATCCAGGCGGTCAAGGTCGCTCTGCGCGAGGCGGGCGCCGTGGCGGCGGCGATGTCGGGCAGCGGCTCGGCTGTTTTCGGCCTGTTTCGGAGCCGCGCGGTCGCCGAGCGAATCATCCGGCCGCTTTCGAAGGGGGGCGCCCGGGCAGTCCTCACACGGACGCTCACCAGGGCCGAGTACGAACGGCGGGCCAGACCCGTTGCCAAAAGACCGTAAAACCGTATACACTGAACCCTTTGCGGACGTGCCGATGGCCGCGCCTGGTGGGCGTGTGGCCGGTTTTGCTGCCGCGTCGGCGGCGTCCGGTCGTTGGGGCGTGGCCAAGCGGTAAGGCGCGGGACTTTGGCTCCCGTATTCGGAGGTTCGAATCCTCCCGCCCCAACCAGTCTTCTACAAGACACGTGCATGAGTCGTGGCCAGTTGAAAGTCTTCTCCGGGAGCGCGCATCCGGCACTGGCGTCGGAGATTGCCGAGTTTCTCGGCGTCCCGATGGGACACGCCAGGCTGCAGCGGTTTCCGGACACCGAGTGTTCGTTTCAGATTGACGAGAACATCCGCGGCACCGATGTCTTCGTCATTCAGCCGACGTGCGCGGACGTCGATCGCCACATCATGGAACTGTGCGTGATGATCGACGCCTTCCGGCGCTCGTCGGCCTCGCGCATCACGGCCGTGATTCCGTACTACGGCTACGCGAGGCAGGACCGCAAGGACAAGCCGCGCGTGCCGATTTCGGCCAAGCTCGTGGCGAACCTGCTGAGCGCCGCCGGGGCGAATCGCGTGCTGACGATGGACCTGCACAAGGCGCAGATCCAGGGCTTCTTCGATATTCCGGTCGATCACCTGTTCGCCGCGCCGGTGATCATCGACTACTGTTCGCGGCTGGGGATCCCGAACCTGACGATCGTGTCGCCCGATGCGGGCGGCGCCGAGCGCGCGCGCGCGTATGCGAAGCGCCTCGACGCGGAACTCGCCATCATCGACAAGCGGCGCAGCGACGATGGAACGGCGGAAGTGATGAACGTCATCGGCGATGTCGCCGGGCGAACCTGCATCCTCCAGGACGACATCATCGACACGGCCGGCACCATCGTGAAGGCGGCCAGCGCGCTCAAGGCGAACGGCGCCGACCGCGTGTTCGCGTCGGCGGTACACGGCGTGCTGTCGGGGCCGGCTATCGACCGGCTCGAAGCGTCGCCGATCGAGCAGGTGATCATCACGAACACGATCGCGCTCAACGGGGAGCGCGCCCGCTGCCGGAAGATCAAGGTGCTGTCGGTGGCGCGGCTCCTGGGCCAGGCGATTCGGAGCATCCACGAGGAAACGTCGGTATCGTCCCTGTTCGTCTAGGGGCGGCGGGAAGCCAGCGGGCTGGCCGCCGGGAGCTGAACTGAGAACTGGCTGACAGCGGGAGCTGGAAGCTGTAACTGTGAGCTGGAAGTTGATTTATGGAATCCACACTGCAAGCGGTCAAGCGTGACGGACGGGGCAAGAACGAGGCGCGGCGCCTTCGCGCCAGCGGGCGGATCCCCGCGGTCGTCTACGGGGCCGAAAAAGACAAGGCCGTCGAGATCTCGGTCGATCCGAAGATGCTCCTTCGCATCCTGCACTCGGAGTCGGGTGTGAACTCGCTCATCGGCCTGCAGCTCGATGGCGCCGCGGACACGCGCGTGCTCGTCAAGGAGTACCAGGTCGATCCGGTTGACCACAGGTTGCTCCACGCCGACTTCTACCAGCTCGCCATGGACAAGCTGCTGACGGTCACCGTGCCCATCGTCATGAAGGGCGAGGCCCGGGGCGTCAAACAGCAGGGCGGGATCGTCGATTTCGTCAATCGTGAGATTGAAATCGAATGCCTGCCGGCCGACATCCCCGAGAACATCGCAGTCGATGTTTCCGAGTTGATGCTCAACCAGGGCATTCGCGTCCGCGATCTCGCGTCGGCCGAGGGTGCCAGGTGGTCGCCCGTCTCCGAGCCTGACATGATGATCGTCCACGTCGTGGCGCTCAAGGTCGAGGAAGAGCCCGCCGCGGCCGAGGCGGTGGCCGCGCCGGTCGCCACGGCCGAACCCGAGATCATCAAGAAGGGCAAGACCGACAAGGACGACGAGAAGGACGAGAAGAACGAGAAGAAGAAGCAGGGTTGAAGCTCGTTGTCGGTCTAGGCAATCCGGGCCGCAGATACGACGGCACCCGGCACAACGCCGGCTTCGACGTGGTGGACGCGCTGGTCGCGCGCCATCATCTGGCCTGGGAGTCGGCGCCGGCCGACGCGGTGATGGCGAAATGGCGCGCCGCGTCGGCGCTCGTTGCCAAGCCGCTGACGTTCATGAACCTCAGCGGACAGGCGGTTGGCGACCTGCTCAGGTTCTACAAGATCGACCTCGCGGATCTCGTCGTCGTGGTGGACGACGTGAACCTGGAGGTGGGCCGGTTGCGGGCGCGGTCCGAGGGGTCGGCCGGGGGTCATAACGGCCTCAAGTCGCTCATCGCGCTGCTGGGAACCGAAGCCTTTGCACGGCTGCGAGTGGGGGTCGGGCGCGGCGACGCCCGTCGCGATCTCGCGGATCACGTGCTGGCGACGTTCGACCCGGATGAACGGGCGATCGTGGCCGAGATGGTGGACCGCGCAGCGGACGCCGTCGAACTGTTCGTCGCCGAAGGCATTGGACCGGTGATGAACAGGTACAACAGGAAAGAAGACGCGGAATAGCACTCCAAATCTTCTCCTTGCCGTTCCCGAGTGGGTACGGCCTGTCTCGCCGAAGCGCCGGAAGGCGCGAAGGCGGAAAGTCCACAAGGAGAGTCATGAGCACAGCCAGACAGTACGAGCTCGTCTACATCGTCACACCGGAGGCCTCCGAGCAGGAGGTCACCGATCTGCACACGCAGATCGAACAGATCGTCCAGCGGTACAACGGCACGTTCGACAAGACCGAGAACTGGGGCCGGAAGAAGCTGGCCTACGAGATCGGCCACCACCGCGAGGGTACCTACGTCGTCGAGACCATCACCGGCTCGGGCGAGCTGATGAAGGAAATCGACCGTCGCCTGAAGGTCATCGACCAGGTCATCCGTCACCTCGTTGTCCGCGTGGACGAGGAGCTGCGGGTCGCGGAGCGGACGCGCGAGGCGCGCCAGAAGTTCGTGGCGCGGCGGCGCGTGGCGCGCGGCCTGCCGCCGGAGCGCCAGCCCGGTGAAGGACGGGGCGACGGCGACAACCAGGACGACATGGACGGGATGGAGGGCCAGCGATGAGGGAAGAACGAGGAGGCGGCGGGCGCGGCCGCGACAAGGACAAGAAGGACGGCAAGGGAGGCGACGCCCCGCGCCGCGGGTTCTTCCGTCGCCGCCGCGTGTGCAAGTTCTGCGCGGAGAAGATCGACTACATCAACTACAAGGACGTGCGGCTGCTGGCGCCGTTCCTGCCCGAGCGCGGGAAGATTCAGCCGCGGCGCATTTCCGGCACGTGCGCCCTGCACCAGCGCAAGCTGCAGACCGCGATCAAGCGGGCCCGCCAGCTTGCCCTCATCCCGTACGTGACGGACTAGGTGGGACGACATGGAAGTCATTCTTCGTGAACACGTGGACAACCTGGGCCGCCGCGGCGACGTCGTCAAGGTCGCGGCCGGCTACGCCCGGAACTACCTGCTGCCGCGCAAGCTCGCGCTGGCGGTGAACGAGAACAACAAGCGCCAGATCGCGCGCGAGCGCGTGCTGGCCGAGGCGCGCGAGCTGGAGGAGAAGTCGCAGGCCGAGGCGTTTGCCGCGCGCCTGGGCGAGGCCGAGATCCAGATCGCCCGCCGCGTCGGTGAAAACGACACGCTGTACGGGTCGGTGACCTCCGCCGACATCGCCGACGCCCTGAAGGCGAAGGGCTTCGACATCGACAAGCGCAAGATCCAGCTGCCGGAACCGCTGAAGGCGCTGGGCGAAACAGTCGTGTCCGTGAAGGTCCACCGCGATGTCACCGCGCAGATCAAGGTGCAGGTCGTGGCGGAACAGAAGGGCGCGTCCGCGTAAGCCGTCGCGGGCGATCGTGTTACACTTCGGGGCGCGCTTCCCGCGGGGCGCGCCCTTTTCCTTTTCCCCGAACCTCCATGGCCGACGTCGCCGCACCCGAGCGCACGCTTCCGCACAATCTCGAGGCGGAGAAGTCCGTCCTCGGCGCGATCCTGATCCACGACCAGGCGTTCAACCACGCCGCGGAGCTGCTCGGCTCGCGCGACTTCTTCCGCGACGCGCACCGGCGCATCTTCGACAGGATGATCGCGCTCAGCGAGCGCGGCGATGCCATCGACTTCGTCACGCTGAAGGAAGAGCTGTCGCGCTCAGGCGATCTCGAGGAGGTCGGCGGCCCCGCCTACATCGCGTCGCTGGCCGACGGCGTGCCGCGATCGGCCAACATCGAGTACTACGCGAAAATCGTCAAGGAGAAGTCCATTCTCCGCAGCCTGATTCACTCGGCGAACAAGATCCTCACCGAGGCCTACGAGGCGGCCGACGAGCCGGAGGTCGTGCTCGACGAGGCGGAACGCTCGATTTTCGCGATTGCCGAGGATCGTATCCGTCAGGGGTTCGTGCCCCTGCGTGATCTGGTGCAGAGCAGCTTCACGACGATCGAGAAGCTCCAGGAAAACAAGGGAGCGGTCACGGGAGTGCCGAGCGGCTTCGTCGATCTCGACGAGATGACCACCGGCTTTCAACCCGGCGATCTGGTCGTCGTCGCCGCGCGCCCGTCGATGGGCAAGACGAGCCTGGTGCTCAACATCGCGCAGCACATCGGCACCTCGACCGACAAGACGGTCGGCCTGTTCAGCCTCGAGATGTCGAAGGAGCAGCTCTTCATGCGCATGCTCACCTCCGAGGCGCGCATCGACGCCCATCGCTTCCGGAGCGGGCACCTGACGGAGAAGGACTACGGCAAGCTGTCGCATGCGCTCGGGACGCTGGCCGAGGCGCGCGTGTTCATCGACGATTCCGCGTCGATCGGCGTGCTGGAAATGCGCGCCAAGGCACGCCGGCTCAAGGCGGAGCACGGACTGGACCTGCTGGCCATCGACTACCTCCAGCTGATGCAGGGCCGCGGGCGGTTCGAGAGCCGGCAGCAGGAAGTCTCGGCCATCTCGCGCTCGCTCAAGGGGCTTGCGAAAGAGCTCAGCGTGCCGGTCGTCGCGTTGTCGCAGCTGAGCCGCGCGCCCGAAGGAAGGACCGACCACCGTCCGCAACTGTCGGACCTGCGCGAATCGGGCGCCATCGAGCAGGACGCCGACCTCGTGATGTTCATCTACCGCCCCGAGGTGTACGACAAGGACGACACGAAGCCCGAAGACCAGGGCATCGCCGAGATTATCGTCGGCAAGCAGCGCAACGGGCCGATTGGCTCGGTCCGCCTCTCCTTCCTGACCCAGTACACCCGCTTCGAAAACTACTCTGGCGGGTGAATGGAAAATGGAAAATGGAAAATGGAAAAGGGGATGGACCGAGAGAGTCAATCTTCCGGGGCGCCCCCACGGTGAGGGTTCGAGCGGGCAGTTTTGATGATCGCGGTGAGCATGGCGATCAGCTCGGTTGATTCCTCGAGCAGCGGCTGCGCGTGTGGGGAGAGGGGAATTTCGACCGCGGCAATCAGCCGCAGCCAGTAGCGCGATGCCACGCGGACACGGTGAGACAATGGCCCGTTTTTGTCAGAACTCCTCGAAGAGGTCGCAAATCTTGCAATTTCGATGATCGACAGGCGTTGACATTCCTGCCTTTTTCCATCTTCCATTTTCCATTTACCATTTCCCTATTCACATGAACAGGCCCACTGTCGCGCGCGTTGATCTCGATGCCGTCAGGAGCAACCTGCGCGCTATCCAGGCGTTCCTCGGCGACCGGGCGGGCGTCATTGCGGTCGTCAAGGCGAACGCCTACGGGCACGGCGCCGTGGAGGCGGGCCTGGCGCTGGAGCAGGCTGGCGCGGCGATGCTGGCGTGCGCCGATATCGAAGAAGGGATCGTGCTGCGCGCGGCCGGCGTCACGATCCCCATCCTCGTCTTCGGCGCGCTGAGCGTCAGCGATCTCGACGGCGTCTTCAGTCACGCGCTCACGCCGACCATCTCCACGCCGTCCGCGGCGCGCGCGCTCGAGGCGGCGGCGGCGCGGCACGGGCGCACCCTCGAGTGCCACCTCAAGATCGACACCGGAATGAACCGCCTCGGTTTCCGGCACGACAACCTGGCGCGGACGATTCCCGAGGTGGCGGCGAGCCGCCATCTCCGCATTGCGGCGGTCTACACGCATTTCGCGACCGCGGACAACCCCGAGCACCCGTTGTTCGGCGTGCAGCGCGAGCGCTTCGAGGCAGCGCTGGCCAGGCTGCCGTCGCTCGGGATCGATCCGCCGGTGCGCCACGCCGCCAACTCGGCCGCGATCCTGCGCGACGAGCGCGTCTGGTACGACTACGTACGCCCCGGTCTGCTGCTGTACGGGATCGTTCCGCCGCCGCTCGCTGCGACGCTGCCGCTTGGACCTGCCCTGTCACTCCACAGCCGTATCGTGGGGGTGAAAGGCCTGCGCCCGGGCGAAGGCGTGGGCTATGGCATGAAGACCATCGTGGACGAGCCGCGGACGGTCGCCGTCGTCCCCGCCGGATATGCCGACGGCCTCGACCTGCGCCTGGCGGGCAACGGCTACATGCTGGTGCGCGGCCGCCGCATGCCGATCGTCGGCTCGGTCTGCATGGACATGACGATGATCGACGTGACGGGCACGGACGTCGCGCCCGGAGACGACGTCGTCATCATCGGCGAACAGGGCGGGGAGTCGATTGGCGTGCGCGAAATCGCCGCGACGATCGGCACGATTCCCTACGAGCTGTTGTGTAGGCTCGGGGCTCGTATTCAACGGCTTTACTGACAGCGGACGGATTGCAGACTGCAGAGTGCAGACTGCCGATTGACGGATTGCCGAGGGTAGAATGTTGATTGGGGGGCGACGTTGCACGCCATCGCGCAATTGGCCCGTGGTACCCCAATCTGCAATCTCCAATCGTCACTCCGTCAATCGGCACTCTGCAGTCTGCAATCTGCAATGAGACAGGAATCATGAAGACTCCGAGGACCGTCTTCTGCTGCCAGGAGTGCGGGGCGCAATCCGCGAAGTGGGTGGGCCGCTGCCCGGACTGCGGCGCGTGGAACTCGATGGTGGAAGAGCGTCCCGTGCCCGAGACTGTCGTGGCGGGCGACATCGCGAAGCGCTACAGCCTCGCGGGCTCGATGGGGCCGCAGCTCTACGCCGACATCGATACCGTCGTCGCCGAACGGATCACGACCGGGATCGGCGAGTTCGATCGGGTGCTCGGCGGCGGTGTCGTGCCGGGGTCGCTCGTGTTGATCGGTGGCGAGCCCGGTATCGGCAAGTCCACGCTCCTGCTCCAGGCGGCCGCGCACTTCGCGAAGACGGTCGGCCCCGTGCTCTACAGCTCGGGCGAAGAGTCCGAACACCAGATCAAGTCGCGCGGCGAGCGGCTCGGCGTTGACCCTTCGACAAGCTCAGGGTCGTCCCGGGCCTTGTCGAGGGACGAACGCGCGCCGCTCTACATCCTCGCGGAAACCTGCCTCGAGCGAATCCTCGAGGAGATCGCGCGCCTCAAGCCGGCGTTCGTCATCGTCGATTCGATCCAGACCGTGTTCTCCCTGCGGTTTCAGTCCGCTCCGGGGAGCATCGGGCAGGTCCGGGAGTCGGCCACCCAGCTGCTCTTCGCGGCGAAAGGACAGAACATCCCCACGTTCCTCGTCGGGCACGTGACCAAGGACGGCAACCTCGCCGGCCCGAAGGCGCTCGAGCACATCGTGGACACCGTGCTGTATTTCGAGGGGGAGAAGCACCACTCGCACCGCGTCGTCCGGGCGGTGAAGAACCGCTTCGGCGCGGTCAGCGAGCTGGGCGTGTTCGAGATGACGAGCCGCGGCCTCAAGGCGGTGCCGAACCCGTCGCAGTTGTTCCTGGCCGAGCGTCCGGTCAATGCGCCAGGTTCGGTCGTGCTGTGCTGCATCGAGGGCTCCCGGCCCCTGCTCGTGGAGATCCAGGCGCTCGTCAGCTCCACGACCTACGGCAACGCCCGCCGGATGGTCAGCGGCCTCGATCCGGGCCGGCTGTCGCTCCTCCTGGCCGTGATGGAGAAGCGCGCGGGCCTCAATCTCGCGGGCGAAGACGTCTTCGTGAACGTCGCCGGCGGCATCGCGGTGGACGAACCGGCGGCCGATCCTCGGGATCGTGGCGGCCGTGGCGTCGAGCGTGCGGAACCGGCCAATCCAGCCGGGGACCGCGGTGTTCGGAGAGGTCGGCCTGGCCGGCGAAGTCCGCGGCATCAGCCAGGGCAACCTCCGCGTCCGTGAGGCCGCCCAGATGGGCTTCACCCGCTGCGTCCTCCCGCACGGCAACTGCGCCCCGGAGGATGTGCCCGCAGGGCTTCGAGCTGGTGCCCGTCAGGACCGTCTCCGAGGCGCTCGACAACCTGATGGACTGGTAGGATCCGGCGCAGGCAGACCTCGCCGCGCCGCCATTCCGGCCGTCTGAGCACCGAATCCGGCCTCAGGCGGTATCATAGACTGCGGATTCATTCATTCCGGAGTCCCTATCCATGGCTTGGTACCTACTTGCTCGCGCACTGTTCGTGCTGGCGGTGACGTATGCAGCGGCCCTGACGCGTCCTTTCAGCCCGATTCTGGCCGTAGATCTGACGCTGGGCGCCGGACTGGGTATGCTGATCCTGGTCGTTGAGACCCGCCTGCGCTCCACCGAGGTCACCGACCTGCTCGGCGCCCTGATTGGCGGGGCCATCGGGCTCGGGATCGCCAAGACGATTGGCGCCGCGCTCTTCTGGGCCGACGCGACCGACTCACGCATCGTCTTTCTCCACAGCTTCATCCTGCTCGTGTTCCCTTACCTGGGCCTCGTGATGGGCGCCAAGAAGGGGGAGTGGCTCGAGCCGGCGCGGCTGGTGGCGCTTTTCCGCGACACCGGTCCCCAGAAGCGCTACCGCATCCTCGACACCAGCGTCATCATCGACGGGCGCATCGCGGACATCTGTGAAACGGGGTTTCTGGACGGCACGCTCGTGATTCCGCAGTTCGTTCTCAAGGAGCTCCAGCTCGTGGCCGACTCGTCGGATTCGATGAAGCGGAACCGCGGCCGCCGTGGGCTGGATATCCTCCAGAAGATCCAGAAGATGTCGGGGATCGACGTCATGATTTCCGACATCGATTTTCCCGACGTGCGCGAAGTCGATCTCAAGCTCATCGAGCTCGGCCGGACGCTGCCCGGGAAGATCGTGACCAACGACTTCAACCTGAACAAGGTGGCCCAGCTGCGTGGCGTCGAGGTGCTCAACATCAACGAGCTGGCCAACTCGCTCAAGCCTGTGGTGCTGCCTGGCGAGTTCATGAAGGTCTTCATCCTCAAGGAAGGCAAGGAATACAACCAGGGCGTCGCCTACCTGGACGACGGGACGATGGTCGTCGTGGACAACGCGCGCCGGATGATCAGCAAGAACATCGACGTCGTCGTCACGAGCGTGCTCCAGACGACTGCCGGGAAGATGATTTTCGGCCGGTACATCGAAGGTCCGCCGGTTGCACCGGCCGCCCCGCAACCGGCCGCCTCAGCAGCGCAACCCGCCGCGGTGCCGGCCGGGGTCCGGGCCCCGGCGAAATGAGCCGCTCTCGTCCCTGAGCCCCGAGCCTTGCCCCCTTTTCACTGGTGGCGGACCGTCTTCTACCTGATCCCGGCGGTCAGCCTCTACACGATCGTGCTCGGCACGCTGTCGCTGCTGTCGACGCTCGTGGATCGGACCGGCAACCTGGGGCATCGCTGCGCGCGGGCCTGGGCCTGGCTCATCCTGAAGACGACGCGCGTCCGTGTCACGGTCAGCGGGCTGGAGCATATCGATCCCGCGAAGAGCTACGTCTTTGCCGCTAATCACCAGAGCATCTACGACATCCCGATCGTCTTCCTGTCGATCCCGATGCAGCTGCGCATCGTCGCCAAGCAGTCGCTGGGGCGCATTCCCTTCATCGGCTGGCATCTCCACCACAGCGGTCACCTGCTGGTCGATCGCAGGAACCCCGGCGCCGACATTGTCGAGAAGATGAAGCGGCTGGTGAGCGAGCGTCACTCGCTGATCGTGTTCCCTGAAGGCACGCGGAGTGTGGACGGAACGCTCGGCCGGTTCAAGAAGGGAAGCTTCGTCGTTGCGATCGACGCGCAGCTCCCGGTCGTTCCGGTGAGCATCCGCGGCAGCCGTCACGTGATGAAGAAAGGGCGCCTGATGGTGTGCCCGGGCGAGGTGACGCTCGCCATCCACCCGCCGATGCCGACCGCCGGCGTCGCGCGCGAGGACGTGCGCGCGTTCGCCGAGCGGGTGCGGACGGTCGTCGCGGCCGACCTGGCCGGGCAGGCCGGCCCGCGCGTCAGTGGCTGCCCGGCTTCCTGACGACCGTCACCGTGACGGCCGACGGATACTGCCGCGAGTGGTGGACCACGTTGTGCGCGACGACGCCGGTGGCCTCGTCGTAGTTGTTCCCGCCCGTGTTCATGTTCCGGTCGAAGCGCGGGAAATTGCTGCTCGACACCTCGATCCGCAGCCGATGCCCGGCCGCGAAGTAGTTGCTCGTCGTGAGCGGCTGCAGCGTCACTTTGTAGACCTTGCCGCGTTCCATCCATACGAGCGGCTTGTCGTACCCGTCGCGGTACCGCATGCGCTGGATGGACTCGTCCAGGTTGTAGGCGGTGCCATCGGGGTAGACGTCGATGACCTTGACCGTGAAGTCGGTGTCCTTCGCATCGGACGACACGTACAGCGTCGGCGTGATCGGTCCACTGATCTCCGTGCCTTCCGCGAACGGTTCTGACGTGTAGACGAGGATGTCGTCGCGCGTTTCCATCTTGCGCTGATCGAAGGCGCCGGCCTGGACGGCGGTGCCCGTGCAGCAGACGTTGCCGCCGTACGACGTCACCGGCTTCATGGGGTCGTAGGTGAAGCTGTCGGGCGCATCAGCCGCCGGCGCCGCCGTGGCGAGCGTGCCGTCGCCGTTCATCGTGTTCGCGCGGCCGCCGCCCGACAGGTAGTAGGTGACGCTCTGCGCACCGGCGGGCGGCCACGTGTCGGACGACTGCCACTTGTTGATGCCCATCGTGTAGTACTGCACCTTCGGCTGGCGGTCGAGGCGCGGGCTGTCTTCGCCCTTCAGGAAGCGATCGAAGAACCCGTAGGTCAGCTCGGCATAGTCGAGGCGCGCATCTCCCACGTTGCGCTCGCCGACCATCGTGCTCTCGGTCGCGCGCGTGTAGCCGCAGTGCGTGACCGGCGCGATGACCGCCCACTGCTGCGTTCGCCACGTCGCCCTTCGCGGTCTTGCGCACGTGGTTGAAGAGCGCCAGGTTCGGGCCGATCGACACGTCGTACCACGACATGAAGTACAGCCCCGGCACGTTCAACGGCATGTCGTCGTGATACAGCCCGCCCTTGTACCATGCCGGATCGTTCGGCGCGCGCTGGATCATGCGGCCACCTGTCGGCACCGGCATCGCGTCGGCGAAGATCCCGCGCGGGCCGTCGACCGACTTCAGGATGTCCTGCTCCGGCAGCTGCCAGAGCGCCTTCGACCAGTCCACGCGCGGCATCTGCGGGGCGAGGTCGAACAGCCGCGACGCGGCAATCAGATCCTGCTGGGACGTCCCGGCCGGGAACGTGGGGCGCACCTGGTTCTGCTCGCCATAGATCCACGTGATGAACAGCATCTGCACCGCCCCGCCGCGATACCAGTTGCCCTGCTCGAAATACGGGGCCACGCGTCCAACCCCCGCGCCGAAGCCCTGGACGTTCATGGCCGCGTACGCCGGGTTGCCGAGCGAGGCGATCGCCATCTGGTATTCCGCGGTGGACGAACAGCCGGTCGTGCCGACCTTGCCGTTCGACCACGCCTGCTTCGCCATCCAGGTCAGGGCATCGTCGCCGTCGCTCGTCGGCGCCCCGAGGATGTCGTAGTTCCCCTCGGAGAAGAAGTGGCCGCGCTCGTTCTGCACGACGTAGGCGTAGCCGTGCTGGACGGCGGTCAGCGCGGCCGTCATGTCGCTCGGCAGGCCGTTGCGCACGTCCCAGTAGTTGAAGTTGTACGGGGTCCGCACCCAGATAATCGGGACCTTCTTCGACGTGTCCTTCGGCCGGTAGATGTCGGTGGCGAGGCGCACGCCGTCGCGCATCGGCATCATGACCTTGCGCTCGACGACGGCAATCGACTGCAGCTGCTTCTCGATGTCCCACCGCCTGGCTGTCTGCTCGGGCGTGAGGCCGCCTCCGCGCTGGGCCAGCAGGGTGCTCGTGGCGAGGGCGATCAGGATGGCGATGGCAAGGCGGAGGAAGGGTCTCATCCGGGCAGTTTACACCCGGCGGGCGGCAGGCCGGAGCCGCTTTCCCTTCTTCGATTTCGCGCTCGACGAGCGCCGACGCCTCGGCCGAGGGCGGCTGCGACCCGCGGCGACAGGCCGACGCCGCCGTCGAAGCACTCGCCTTCGATGCCGATGAACACGAGCCGCGAGGGCAGCCGGTGCATCGTTCGCGCGAGTTCGACGGCATCCGCGACGCCGAGTTGGTGGGAGGAGAGGCGGAACCACTCGCGCGGCAGCGGCGCGGCCAGGAGATCCCGGCGAATCACCGTGCCCGGCGCCGCGCCGGACTGCACGGCGTCCAGCAGGATCACGCTGTCGTGTCCGGCCCACTCGTCGATCAGCCCGACGCCGCCCAGCGCTTCGACGACGGCCACGCGCGGGAGGTTGCGCGCGCGCACGCAGCCTGCCAGCTCCAGCCCGGCGCCGTCGTCTCCCCGGAAGACGTTGCCGATCGCCATGACGAGCACGGTCACGGCTCCCGCACCACCTCGAGCCTGATGAAGTGCGTCGCGCAGGAGATGCACGGATCGTAGTTGCGGATCGCCTGCTCGCACTGCCAGGTGAGCTGATCCTCCGGCAGGTCGAGGTGCCCGGCCGCGAAGCGCGCGAGATCGCGCTCCATCACGCGCTGGTTCTGTGCCGACGGCGGGACGATCTTCGCATCGAGCACGAGACCGCGGCTGTCGATGGAATACCGGTGGTACAGCAGGCCGCGTGGCGCCTCGGTCCACGCGCCCGCGCGGCCGGCGCGCGGCGTGACCGCCACTGACGGAACGGAAGGTCTGGCGTACCCCTCGACCAGCCCGAGCGCCTCCTCACAGGCGCCCACGAGTTCCACCGCGCGCACGACAATGCTCCGGAAGGGGTTGCGGCACGGTGCCTGAAGGCCTGCCTCGGCGGCGGCTGCGCGGGCGGCCGGCGACAGCCGATCGGCGTTCAGGTTGAACCTCGCGAGCGGCCCGACGATGTACGGCAGGTGCGACGTGGACACCGACTGCAGCGCGTTCGAGTGCTCGACGTGCTCTTCGGCGAAATGGTCCTCGTACTCCGACGGCCCGATATCCAGCCCGCCCGTCGAGACTAGGCGGCCGTCCATCAGCGGATAGGCCTCCGGCTCGCGCAGGCTCACGCAGTTGTAGTCCAGCTCGAAGTCGGGCACCGGGAGCGCCGCCGCGAAGCGCACCGTGTCGATCGCCGCCTCCAGGGCCCAGCGCAGTTCCGCGGACAGCTGCGTGACCTCGCCGGGCGACGGGAGCCGGTAGAACCCGCCGACCTTCAGGTTGATCGGGTGGATCTCGCGCCCGCCAATCACGCGCATGATCGCGTTGCCGGTCTTCTTCAGCCGGAGGGCCCGCTCGACGACGGCCGCGTGCGTCCCGGCGAGCTGGATGGCGTCCTGGACGCCGAGGAAGTCCGGCGCATGCAGCAGGTAGATGTGCAGCGCGTGGCTTTCGATCCACTCACCGAGGTAGATCAGGCGCCGCAGGGCGACGGCCGCGGGTTCGACCTGGACGCCGCACGCGCGCTCGAGCGCGTGGATGGCGGTCAGCTGGTGCGCGACCGGGCAGATGCCGCAGATGCGCGCGACGATGTCGGGCACCTCGTCGAACCGCCGGCCGCGCAGGAACGCTTCGAAGAAGCGCGGCGGCTCGAAGACGTTCAGCTGCGCGCCGGTGACCGTGCCGTTGCGCACGCGCAGGCGAAGGCCTGCTTCACCTTCGATGCGCGCCAGCGGGCTAACGGATATCGTCCTGGTTTTCATGCGATTCGCTTGCCTTCCTGAACGGTTCGGCCCACGCGTTGAAGCTGCGGAAGATCCGCATGAGCGACTGCGGCTCCATGCCGCGCTGGGCCCAGTCGGCGCCGAGCGCACGCGGGTTGGCCGATTCCTTGGGGCCGAAGCACCCGAAGCAGCCGCGATGATAGGAGGGGCAGAGCGCACCGCAGCCGGCCTGCGTCACCGGGCCGAGGCACGGCGGCCCGACGGCCACGAGCCCGCAGGCGATTCCCTTCTGCTTGCACTCCACGCAGACGCTGTGCTGCGGGATCGACGGTTTCCGGCCGTTCAGATACGCACTGAGGAGATCGAGGAGCTGCTGCTTGTCGATGGGACATCCGCGCAGCTCGAAATCGACGAAGACGTGCGCGGCGATCGGCGTCGATTGCTTCAGCGTGGAGATGTACGAAGGGTTCGCGTAGACGGCCGCGGTGTAGTGGTGGACGTCGCTGAAGTTGCGGAGCGCCTGGATGCCGCCGGCCGTCGCGCACGCGCCGATCGAGACGAGCACCTTCGACTGCCGCCGGATCGCGTGGATCCGCTCGGCGTCGTGCGGCGTGGTGATCGAGCCCTCCACGAGCGACAGGTCGTACGGTCCCGGCAGGACCGCGCGCGTCGCCTCGGGGAACATCGCGATGTCGACCGCGCCGGCGATGGCGAGCAGCTCGTCCTCGCAGTCGAGCAGCGCGAGCTGACACCCGTCGCACGATGCGAATTTCCAGACCGCGAGCTTCGGCTTCCGCTGTCGCGCCATCGTCATACCTCTCGCGTGGCCAGCAGCGGCTTCACGCGGTCGTACCGGAAGACCGGGCCGTCCTTGCACACGAACGCCGGTCCGTACTGGCAGTGGCCGCACAGGCCGATGCCGCACTTCATGTTGCGCTCCATCGACACGTAGATGCTCGCCGGCGGGACGCCGCGCTCCTCGAGCTTGATGGCCGTCAGGCGCATCATCACCTCGGGCCCGCAGATCATCGCGATCGCGTGCATGCGGTCGAAGGGCGCCTTCGGAATGAGGTTCGTGACGACGCCGACGTTCCCGTGCCAGCGGCCCATCGCGCGGTCCACCGTCACGTGGACCTCGACGTCGAGCCGCGCGCGCCACGCCTCGAGCTCCTTGCGGAAGAGGATGTCGGCCGGCGTGCGGGTGCCGTAGAGCACGACGATTTTCCCGTAGCGCTCGCGTTCGGCGAGCAGCGCGTAGACGACCGGCCGGAGCGGCGCCAGCCCGATGCCCCCGGCCACCAGGACGACGTCCTTCCCGGCCGCTTCGGTGACCGGCCAGCCGACGCCGAACGGGCCGCGGACGCCGAGCACGTCGCCGCGATGCAGCGCGCGCATCGCGTTGGTCACGCCGCCGACGGCGCGCGTCGTGTGGAGCAGGCGCGAGGGCGTGGACGGGTCGCCGCTGATCGAGATCGGGATCTCGCCGACCCCCGGCACGTACACCATGTTGAATTGCCCCGCGCCGAACGGCGCGAGCGCGCTGCCGTTGGCCGGGACCAGCTCCATGGTGAACGTGTCGTCCGTCTCCAATCGCACCTGCCGGATTGCGTAGAGGTGCGGCCGCATGGGGTCGGTCGTCGCCAGGGTCATGTCGTCCTCACACGTTCACGTACAGGTCGAGGAGCTGCAGGCGGGTTGCCTCGAGCCGCTGCTCCATGACCTGCGAGAACCGTTTCAGCAGCTCGTAGCCGAGGGCCGGGTCTGCATCGCACTTGCCCCGCAGGCACCGCGCATCGAGGGCAATGGCGCGCGTGAGGTTCAGCGCCCGCGCGTCGAAGTGCCACTGGAACGGCGGGATCAGCCACGACCATCCGAGGAGTTCTCCGTCGCCCACCGTTTCGATGGTGATCGCCCCGCGCTGCGGCGCCATCACCTCCACGCTGACGTGGCCGCTGCGCACGACGTAGAAGTGGTTCGCTTCGTCGCCGGCGCGAAACACGAATGCGCCGGGATCGAACCGCACGTTCGACGCACACCCGACGATGAGGTCTACGTACCGTGGTTCGAGGCCCTGCAGGAAGGGCTGGACCGCGAGAATGCCCGCGAGCGATTCCTTCTCCATGTCGGTGCTCCTCCGTTCGCCGCGCGACGCCCCGTCGCCCTACGGCTGTTGTCGACCACCCTCGCGCACACGGCCGAGTTCATGCGTGATGTCGATGCCGACCGGGCACCACGTGATGCAGCGCCCGCAGCCGACGCATCCCGACGCGCCGAACTGATCGAACCAGTGCGCGAACTTGTGCGTCGCCCATTGCCGGTAGCGCGCGCGCACGCTCGGCCTCGTGCTGCCGCCGTGGATGTACGAGAACTCCGAGGTGAAGCACGAGTCCCATCGCCGGCTCCGCTCCATCTCGGTGCCGGCCAGGTTCGAGTGATCCTCGACCGTGCTGCAGAAGCAGGTCGGGCAGCTCATCGTGCAATTGGCGCACGACAGGCACCGGTGGGCCACGTCGTCCCACTGTGGATGCTCGGCGGCCGCCGCCAGCGCCGTCGAAAGCCCGTCGGTGTCGAGCTGGCGTCCCATGCGCCGGGCCGCCTTGTCGAGCAGCGTGCGTTCGGTTTCGATGTCGGCGTCGGCCGGCGTCGTGCCGGGCAGGCCGGCCAGCACGTCCGCACCGATCGGCGATCCCGCCGTGGCGAGGTAGCGATGCGCCGTCCTTGGTGTGCCGCTGGCTGCCGGCAGTTCCGTCAGGGCGATATCGAAGAGTGCCGAGGCGCGCGGGCCCGTGCCCATCGAGGCGCAAAAACAGGTGCCGCCCGGCGTCGTGCAGTTGGCCGCGACGACGAAGAGCGACGCGCGGCGTGCCTGGTAGCCAGGATCGACGTACGGCTCCGTGAGGAACACGGCGTCGCAGCGCGCCATCGCGTGGAGATCGCAGGCGCGCACGCCGATCACCGCCAGCGGCGTGGGCGGCTCCGGCGCCGGTTCGAAGCGGAGGGTGCCGCTCTCGCGCGTGGCCCGCCAGATCGTGGAGACGGGCGGATTCAGGTATCGCTTGAGCGAGTCCACCGGCGGTCCATACGCGAAGGCCGCGCCGGTCGATGTGCGCTCCAGGCGATAGCGGCCGGGCTCCTGCCGGCTGACCCAGCCGTAGGGCAGCTCGTCGGCTGAGGCCATCGGCGCGAAGGTGACGGCCGTGCCGAGCGCCATCGGACCGAGGACGTCGTACCCGCGCGTATGCAGCGCCGCCACGAGTTCCTGGAGGCCGGCGCGATCGAGCAGTCGCGTGGAGCCTGACGTGAAAGCCGTTGGGGTCGAGCCCTGCACGAGAACCTCCGGCGGCCGGATTGATCGAGCACATGCGCCGCAGCCAAGGTCCGGCCGACTGGAATTCGCCAATTGAGCGCGGCTCGAGACACCGCCGCAAACGGGGTGCCACCCCGTTCTCCAAGGGAAAGGACGGGGAGACCCACGCGCACGCCGAAGATCCGGCGCGCCGCGCCCGGGTTTCCGTCGCTGGTGTTCACATCTATAATGACGGTTTCGGGGAGAACCGAAACGGCCGTTCACTCACCCGTGGTCCGGGCACCCCTGCTCTGTTGTTTCCAATGCGTGTCACAGCCATCATCGCCGCCGGGGGCGCGGGCCGACGCCTCGGCGCGGCCGTCCCGAAGCAGTTACTCGAGATCGACGGGCGCTCGCTGCTCGAACACAGCGTGCGCGCGTTCGATGAGCACCCGGGCGTGCGCGATCTGATCGTCGTGCTGCCGGACGAGCTGGCCGGGCAGCCGCCCGCGCACCTGCGCACGACCGAGAAGGCCGTCGCGATTGTCGCCGGCGGTGAACGGCGGCAGGACTCGGTGGCCAATGCGTTCGACCACGTGCCGCTCGACGCCGAGATCGTGCTGGTCCACGATGCGGCGCGGCCGTTCGTGACAGCCGACCTCATCACGCGGGCGATAGAGGCCGCCGCCGAGCACGGCGCCGCTATCGTCGCGGCGCCGGCGACCGACACGATCAAACGGGTTCGGTCGCCGGGAGCCTCACCGGTCATCGTCGAGACGATCGCGCGCGACACGATCTACCTCGCGCAGACGCCGCAGGCGTTCCGGCGCGAGGTGCTCGGCGCCGCCGTGGCGATGGGACGCTCGGGCGTGGACGGTACCGACGAAGCGATGCTGGCCGAGCGCGCCGGCCACGCCGTGCACATCGTCGCGGGGGATGGCGCGAACGTGAAGATTACGACGCCCGGCGATCTCGAGGCCGCGCGCGGCAGGACGGCGGCGACCTCGCGCGCCGGCAACGGGGTACGACCTGCATCGGCTCGTCGAGGGGCGTGCGCTCATCCTGGGCGGCGTGACCGTCCCGTCCGCGCGCGGCGCGCTCGGCCACTCGGACGCGGACGTGGTCTGCCACGCGGCGACGGACGCGATCCTGGGGGCGGCGGCGCTCGGCGACATCGGCCGCCACTTTCCCGATACCGACCCGGCGTGGAAGGGCGCGTCGAGCCTCGACCTGCTCGGCCGCGCCGCCGCGATGGTCCGCCAGGCGGGGTTCGGCGTGGTCAATCTCGATGTCGTCATTCTTCTCGAGCGGCCGAAGATTGCGCCCTACATCACGCAGATCCGCGAGCGTGTGGCCGGGGTGCTCGATGTGCCGGTCGATCGGATCAGCGTGAAGGGCAAGACGAACGAAGGCGTCGATGCGGTCGGCCGTGGCGAGGCGATTGCCGCCCATGCGGTCGTGATATTGAGACAGCTGTAGGGGCGGTTCGAGAACCGCCCTTGGACCATAAACCCATGCGCGTACGCTTCGCACCATCGCCCACCGGCCAGCTGCACGTCGGCAACGCACGCACGGCCCTGTTCAACTGGCTGCTCGCGCACGGCAAGGACGGCACGTTCGTCCTGCGGATCGAGGACACGGATGCCGAGCGTTCGACGCGCGAGTCGGAGGTCAGCATCCTCGAGGACCTGCGCTGGCTCGGGCTCGACTGGGACGAAGGCCCTGATGTCGACGGGCAGCATGGGCCCTACCGTCAGAGCGAACGCCTCCACCTGTACGCGTCGTACGCGAACGAGCTCATCGGCAGCGACCACGCCTACTACTGTTTCTGCTCGCCGACCCGGCTCGAGGGCGATCGCCAGGCCGACCAGGCGGCCGGCCGGCCGCCAAAATATCACGGCACGTGCCGATCGCTCTCACATGAGGAGGCGCGCGCCCGGATCGAGGCGGGCGAACGTCCCGTCGTCCGCTTCAAAGTGCCCGAGAACGTCGAGGTCACGTTCCACGACATCGTCCGCGGCGACGTCACGTTCAACAGCGAGGTGATCGGCGATCCGGTGATCGTCCGATCCGCCGGCCGGCCGGCCTACAACTTCGCCGTCGTGATCGACGATGCGCTGATGGAGATCACACACGTGATCCGCGGGGAGGATCACATCTCGAATACGCCGCGGCAGGTGCTGATCTATCAGGCGCTCGGCTTCACGCCACCGCAGTTCGCGCACCTGTCGCTCGTGATGGGACCGGATCACACGCCGCTCTCGAAGCGCCACGGCGCTACGTCGGTCTCCGAGTTCCGCACGCGCGGGTACCTGCCCGAGGCGGTCGTGAACTACCTCGCGCTCATCGGCTGGTCTCCAGGCGGCGACGAAGAGCTGCTGCCGATGGAGGAACTCGCGCGGCGCTTCGCGCTCGAGGACGTCGGGCACAGCGCCGGCGTGTTCGACATCGAAAAGCTCGCCTGGATGAACCGGCACTACATGAAGGCGGCCGCGCCGACGCGACTCGCCGCGGAAGCGGCCCGGTATTTCGTCGCGCGCGGCTTCGTGAAGCGGCGAACCGACGAGGCGATGGCGTACCTTGTGTCGCTTCTCCCGCTGGCGGTCGGGTCGGTCGATCGGCTGGAGGAGATGCCCGATCGCCTGGCGTTCCTCTTCGACTACGATGCCGCCGTCGCCCTGTCGCGGCCCGACGTGGCCGCGGTGGTGCAGGAAGCCGGCGCGCGCGACGTGATCGCCGCGCTCGCTGACGCCATTGAGGGACCGATGCCCGATCGCGAACGCTTCCGCGCGATGGCGAGCCGCGTGAAGGAGCGGACGGGGCAGAAGGGGCGCGCGCTGTTTCATCCGATTCGCGTCGCGCTGACGGGTGAAGCGGGAGGTCCCGAACTCGACCTGGCGGTGCCGGCGATCGAGCGCGGCGCGGCGCTTCCACCGCAGGCCGCGGTCGCCCGCGTGCCGAACTGCCGCGAACGCGCGGTGGCGTTTGCGAGGGCCGTCGGCGCGTAGCGCGGAGCTCAGCGCCGCGTCTCCGCAGAGCCCGTCGAGCGATTCTGGCGCGCAGCTGAAGCTGCGCGCTCCGTACCTGAGAGCCTTCGGACGACGATGCTGATCTACGGCCTGAACCCGGTGCTCGAGGCGCTGCGCGCCGGGCGCGTGACCCGCCTGCGCGTGAGCGCGCGGGCGGACCGGCGGATCGACGAGGCGGTCACGCGTGCGCGGGCCGCCGGCGTGACGGTCGAGCGCGTCGACGGCGCGGCGCTCGACCGCGCCGCGCACGGCGGCGTCCACCAGGGCATCGTCGCCGAGATCGAGTCACCGCGGGACTACAGCATCGACGAACTCGTCGCCGGCGCCGCCCCGCAGGCGCCGTTGATCGTGGTGCTCGACGGGATCGAGGATCCGCACAACGTCGGCGCCATCCTGCGCGCCGCCGATGGCGCCGGGGTGCACGGCGTCGTGCGGCAGGCGCGGCACTCGGCCTCGCTCGACGGAGTGGTCGCGAAGGCCTCGGCCGGTGCGCTCGCTCATGTGCGGATTGCCACCGAGGTCAATATCGCCCGGGCCGTCGAGGCATTGAAGGCGGCCGGCGTGTGGACGGTGGGCCTTGCGGGGGAGGCCCCGGAGACGTACGATCAAGTGGATTTGACGCTGCCAACCGCCCTTGTCCTCGGGGCGGAGGGGGCCGGGCTCCGGCGGCTGGTCCGCGAACGCTGCGACCGCCTCGTGTCAATCCCGATGTCGGGCACCGTGGATTCTCTCAATGTGTCGGTGGCAGCCGGAATCGTCTTGTTTGAAGCTGCCAGGCAGCGAAAATACTAGGAAATCCTGCATTTGACGACGCCAGCCGGGCGCATGGGTTGCGTCCATGGCACGGGGTGTGCTACAAATACTCTTTTGTCTGGGCTGGCGTAGCTCAGTCCGGTAGAGCAGCTGATTTGTAATCAGCCGGTCGGGGGTTCAAATCCCTTCGCCAGCTCCACTATTGCCGGCACGACGAGCGGACAGAAGGGGTTTTCGGGGCGGCCGATCCGCAGGGAAATTCGCGAGCGCGCAATCCTGACACATGAAACAAGCCTTTAGCCGTCAGCCCGGGCGTGCCCGGCTGAAACGTGGGGGCGCGGTATCGGCGAGGTAGCGAAGCGGTCAAACGCAGCAGACTGTAAATCTGTCGGCCCAGCGCCTTCGGAGGTTCGAATCCTCCCCTCGCCACCACTCGACTCGCCGCTGCGCGGCTCGCTCGTGGCAGGCCGCGTCAGTGTCAGGTCGAGCGTCAGTGGCGGGCCGCGTCAGTGACAAGTCGGCGAGTACGCGAAGCGGCGCGGGCCGCGAAGGCGGGAGTAACTCAGTGGTAGAGTCACAGCCTTCCAAGCTGTTGGTCGCGGGTTCGATCCCCGTCTCCCGCTCCACTCGACTCGCCGCTTACGCGGCTCGCTCGTGGCATGCCGGGTCGCGGACAGGTCGAGTGCCCCGAGCGAGCGCAGCGAGTCGAGGGGCTGCGAATTCAGGGCAAAAGGAATTGAAGATGGCGCAGAAGAAGGCCGTCTGGAGTTAGAAGCGGGCCGATGGGCCGCGGCCGACGTGCTGGCCGTAGGGCTGAAGCGGCAAGGCCGATGTAGCTCAGTTGGCAGAGCGCGTCCTTGGTAAGGACGAGGTCACCAGTTCAATCCTGGTCATCGGCTCCAGCCTTCGCTCGCTCAGCGAGCTACGGTTGGCAGGCCAGCCCGCCCGCGCCGCGGGCGACAGTTGGTGAAAGTCCGCGGGTTCTTTTGACGGGTAAGGCTGTAGGGCGGACGTGAGGTCCGCCGTCGCGCGGCGGGGCCCAAAACCCCGCCCTACATCACGCAGAGGGCAGGACAGACGACATGGCAAAAGAGAAATTTGACCGTTCCAAACCGCACGTCAACGTGGGCACCATCGGCCACATCGACCATGGCAAGACAACTCTGACGGCTGCGCTGACCAAGGTCGCCGCCGCCAAGGGCTGGGCGAAGTTCATCTCGTACGACGAGGTTGCCAAGGCGTCGGAATCGCAGGGCCGTCGCGATGCGACGAAGATCCTGACGATCGCCACGAGCCACGTCGAGTACAGCACGCCCAACCGGCATTATGCGCACGTCGATTGCCCGGGCCACGCGGACTACATCAAGAACATGATCACCGGCGCCGCGCAGATGGACGGCGCCATCCTCGTGGTCTCGGCGGTTGACGGCCCGATGCCGCAGACCCGCGAGCACGTGCTGCTCGCCAAGCAGGTGAACGTCCCGTACATGGTCGTCGCCCTCAACAAGGTCGACGCGGTGGACGACACCGAGCTGGTCGACCTGGTCGAACTCGAGGTGCGCGAGCTGCTCTCGTCCTACGGCTTCCCCGGCGACGACGTGCCGGTGGTGCGGGTGTCGGCGCTCGGCGCGCTCAATGACGATCCGGCCGGGATGGAGTCGGTGACCAAGCTGATGGAGGCGCTCGACAGCTACATCCCGATGCCGGAGCGCGAGGTCGACAAGCCGTTCCTGATGCCGATCGAAGACGTGTTCTCGATCTCGGGCCGCGGCACGGTCGTCACGGGCCGCGTCGAGCGCGGACAGGTCAAGGTCGGCGAGGAAGTCGAGATCGTCGGGTTCAAGCCGACCTCGAAGAAGGTCGTCACCGGCGTCGAGATGTTCCGCAAGCTGCTCGACTCGGGCCAGGCGGGCGACAACATCGGCGTGCTCCTGCGCGGCGTCGAAAAAGACGACGTGGAGCGCGGCCAGGTGCTGTGCAAGCCGGGCTCAATCAAGCCGCACACGAAGTTCAAGGGCGAGGTCTACATCCTGTCGAAGGACGAAGGCGGCCGCCACACCCCGTTCTTCAACGGCTACCGCCCGCAGTTCTACATCCGGACGACCGACGTCACCGGTTCGCTGACGCTGCCGGAAGGCGTCGAGATGGTGATGCCGGGCGACAACACGTCGATCACCGCGGAACTGCACACGCCGGTCGCCCTCGAAAAGGGCGCGCGGTTCGCGATTCGTGAAGGCGGCCGCACGGTCGGCGCCGGCACGATTACGGAAATCATCGAGTAGGCAGTGGTGCCGGGGCGGCCCGCGAGCCGCCCCTCCACGCCCGGGGAAACGAACGATGCGAGACATCATCACGCTGGCGTGCAACGAGTGCAAACGGCGCAACTACAGCACGACCAAGAACAAGAAGAAGACGACCGAGCGGCTCGAGTTCAGCAAGTTCTGCCGCTTCTGCCGCAAGCACACGCCGCACCGCGAGACGAAGTAGAGCTCAGTCGATTGCAGACTGCAGATTGCAGACTGCAGATTGACGGATTGGCGATTGCAGATTGCTGATTGCGGATTGGTGAGTGGCGAGCGAAGCGAGGGAAGTCGGTGGGCCTGACGACGCGAGCGAGCGTCAGCGAGGTTCGACCCACCGTCGCAGCGGAGCGGAGGCCGTGGGGCCACGCGAGCGAGCGGTGTAGCGGTCCGGGGCGAAGTCCCCCGGTTAAGGACAGTAGCTCAATTGGCAGAGCACCGGTCTCCAAAACCGGGGGTTGGGGGTTCGATTCCCTCCTGTCCTGCCAGTTTCGGGAAGCAGGCGGCGGACGGGAGCGCGCACGGAACGGAGCGAGCGGCGGAGCGCTCGCGGAGTGAAGGGCGCCAGGCGGGGTGCACTGAGGCAAGGATCGGACAAAGCAATGAAGCCGGCAAGGAACGACGATTCGGACGATTCGATCGGCGGGCGGGCACGCGAGAGCGTCACCGGATGGTGGGGCCAGTCGCGGCGGTTCCTGACCGAAGTCCGGAACGAAACGGCCCGGGTGACCTGGCCGAGCCGCAAGGAAGTGTACGCGACCACGATCGTGGTCATCCTCACGTCGATTTTCTTTGGCGTCTACCTGTGGGGCGTCGATCTCGTCCTGACGCAGACCATCGGCTGGGTGTACAGGACGCTCGGAGCGGCATGACGAGCATGACGGACGACCAGACGAAGCAGTGGTACATCGTGCACACGTACTCCGGCTTCGAGAAGAAGGTGGCTGAATCGCTCGCCCAGCGCGTGCAGGCCTACGGACTCCAGGCCGAAATCGGGGAAATCCTGATTCCGACCGAGGACGTGGTCGAGATGCGCGGCGGCAAGAAGGTTGTCAGCTCGAAGCGGTTCTTCCCAGGCTACATCCTTGTCGAGATGCACATGTCCGACAACGCGTGGCACGTGGTGAAGAACACCCCGAAGGTCACGGGCTTTGTCGGCGCCGGCGCCAAGCCGACCCCGCTCACGCGTGAAGAGGTCGACCAGATTCTGCACCAGGTGACGGTCGCGGCGGAGAAGCCGAAGCCCAAGTACTCCTTCGACAAGGGCGACCAGGTGCGGATCAACGAGGGGCCGTTCACCAGCTTCAACGGCGTGGTGGATGAGGTGAACCTCGACCGCAACACGCTCAAGGTGATGGTGACGATTTTCGGCCGCGCAACCCCGGTCGAACTGGACTTCCTGCAGGTAGAGAAACTGTAGGGGCGGCTCGCAGAGCCGCCCTGACGCGGAATAGGCAATGGCAAAAAAAGTACAGGCAATGGTGAAGCTCCAGATCGCGGCGGGGAAAGCCACCCCGGCGCCGCCGGTGGGGACCGCGCTCGGTCCGCACGGGCTGAACATCATGGACTTCTGCAAGAACTTCAACGCGAAAACCGCGAAGGACGAGGGGCTCATCATTCCGGTCGTCGTCACGGTCTACGCCGACCGGTCCTACACCTTCATCACCAAGACGCCGCCGGCCGCGATTCTCCTCAAGCGCGCGGCGAACCTGGCGAAGGGCTCGAACGAGCCGAACAAGAACAAGGTCGGCACGGTCACGCGGAAGCAGGTCGAGGACATCGCGAAGCTGAAGATGCCGGACCTCAACTGCGAATCGCCCGAAGCCGCCTTCAAGACGGTCGCCGGCACTGCCCGCTCGATGGGCATCGACGTCGTGGGCTGAGGCCAAATCCCAGGCCGCCAACTCCCAACGCTCGAACAGTGGGGGGTGAGGCGCTCGGTAGAACCCGGAGACAGAGCCGCAGTTCGAAGCGGCAAGTTGTCCCGAATCACCGGCGCGAGCGAGAGCGAGCGCTGGCAGGCGATGGGGGTGGGCCGCCTTCGCCGAAGGCTACGGCGAGCGTCGCCGAAGCGAAGCGAAGGCGCGGCCCCATCGCAAAGTAATTAACGTGGGAGGCTGGTTCGAATCAGCCGTTTGCACCACAGGAGTACATCAATGCGGAAGACAGGCAAGAAGTTCGCTGCCGCCAGGCAGCAGGTGCCCGAGCGTCAATATACGATCGAGGACGCCATTCCACTGATTCAGAAGGTGAAGTTCGCGAAGTTCGACGAGACGGTCGAAATCGCGCTGCGCCTGGGGGTCGATCCGAAGCACGCCGACCAGATGGTCCGCGGCACGGTCGTCCTGCCGCACGGCCTGGGCAGGAGCAAGAAGGTGCTGGCGATCGCCGGCGCCGAGAAGCAGAAGGAAGCGACGGAGGCTGGCGCGGATTTCGTCGGCGGGGAAGAGCTCGTCGAGAAGATCCAGGGTGGATGGATGGACTTCGACGCCGTCGTGGCGACGCCCGACATGATGCGCGCGGTGGGCAAGCTCGGCAAGGTGCTCGGCCCGCGCGGGCTGATGCCGAACCCGAAGACCGGCACCGTCACGCCCGACATCGCGAAGGCGGTGCGTGAAATCAAGGCCGGCAAGGTGGAGTTCCGCGTCGACAAGACGGGCATCATCCACGCGCCGCTCGGCAAGGTGTCGTTTCCGGCACAGAGCCTGATCGAGAACACGCATGCGCTGGTCGACAGCGTCGTGAAGGCCAAGCCGTCGGCGGCCAAGGGCAAATTCCTCAAGAGCGTGACCATGTCGTCGACCATGGGGCCCGGCCTCACGATCGACACGACCCACGTGGTCGAGACGGTGAAACACTAATGGCTGCCACACGCACATCGAAGACCGAAGAGCTCCAGGAGCTCGAAGCGGCATTCAAGGGGACCGAGACCGCCATCCTGGTGGACTACCGCGGATTGAAGGTCCCGCAGGTGACGGAGCTTCGGCGTCAGATTCGCGGCGCGAAGGCCACCTACAAGGTCGTCAAGAACACGCTCGCGCGGCGCGCCCTGAAGGGCACGTCCTTCGAGTCGCTGACCGAGCACTTCGTCGGCACGACCGGCGTGGCCTACAGCGGCGACGATCCGGTCGCGCTCGCCAAGGTGCTGACGACGTTCGCGAAGACGGCGCCGGCGCTGCAGATCAAGGCCGCGGTCGTCCAGAAGCGGGCGATCCAGGCCGCCGAGGTCGCCGACCTGGCCGCGTTGCCGGGCAAGCCTGAGCTCTACGCCAGGCTCCTGTTCGTGCTGCAGGGGCCGATGGTCCAGCTCGTGAGCGTCCTGAACGCCGCGCCGCGCGACCTGATGAACGTCCTGACGGCGGCGGAGAAGAAGCGCGCGGAAGCGGGCGCATAGCCGCAGACCGTCCAAGCGGCGTGTTGCCGCTAGTCACCGGCCTGAGCGGACTAGGCGAGGCGCTGGCAGCCATGGGCGGTGGGGCCCCATGGAGCGCGCGGGGGCGCCCCGCGCGCCACTGAGAAATGCAGACAGCTAGTCCGAATCAGCCGGACCTCGCAATCGTAAGGGTTTTCAGGAGAGAACAATGGCCGAAGTGAACCAGCAGCAGGTGATCGACTACATCAAGGGGATTTCCGTCCTCGAGCTGTCGCAGCTCGTCAAGGAACTCGAGAAGGAGCTCGGCGTGTCGGCGGCCGCGGCCATGCCGATGGCGATGCCGGGCATGGGCGGCGCGGCGGCCGCGGCTCCGGTCGAGGAGAAGACGGAGTTCACGGCGACGCTGACCGAAATCGGCGGCAACAAGATCAACGTCATCAAGGTCGTCCGCGAGGTCACCAGCCTCGGGCTGAAGGAAGCGAAGGATCTGGTCGAAGGGGCGCCCAAGCCGATCAAGGAAGGCATCCCCAAGGACGAGGCCGAAGCGATCCGCAAGAAGTTCGAGGACGTCGGCGCGAAGGTCGAGATCAAGTAACGTGGCGCGCGGCAACGCGCGACACGCCGTGTAGGGGCGGCTCGCGAGCTCCCCGCCACAGGACACCCCGACAACCGTTGTAGGCGGGGTGAGCAGCCCCGCCTGTACGCGTTTTTGTTCGACCGTTCCGAGGTTTTCACCAGCATGTACAGCCTTCCCAAGAACGTCTACCGCGAGCGCATCGACTTTTCGAAAATCAAGACGACCATCCCGATCCCGAACCTCATCGAGATCCAGAAGAAGTCGTACGAGCGCTTTCTGCAGATGAACCGGCTGCCCTCGGAGCGCGAGGATGCCGGCCTGCAGTCGGTGTTCAAGTCGGTCTTCCCGATCAGCGATTTTCGCGAGAACTCGTCGCTCGAGTTCATCGAATATTCGATCGGGAACTGGGAGTGCAAGTGCGGCCGGCTGGCCGGCCTGCACCACCTGCGGAAGCCCTGCAGCAACTGCGGCCACACGCTCGTGGCCGACCCGTACGGCGAGCACGAGGTGCTCTGCCCGCGCTGCGGCAAGCCGAACGAGGCGCGCGGCGATGTCTGTGACATCTGCGGCAACACCGTCGGCCTGAAGCTGAAGTACGACGTCGACGAGTGCCAGGAGCGCGGCATGACCTACGCCGTGCCGCTCAAGGTCACCATCCGGCTCGTCGTGTGGAACAAGGACCCCGAGACCGGGGTCAAGACCATCCGCGACATCAAGGAGCAGGAGGTCTACTACGGCGACATCCCGCTGATGACCGACAACGGCACGTTCATCATCAACGGCACCGAGCGCGTCATCGTCTCGCAGCTCCACCGCTCGCCGGGCGCCTTCTTCCACTCGGAAGACAAGACGCTCTACATCGCGCAGATCATCCCGTATCGCGGCTCCTGGGTCGAGTTCGAGTACGACACGAAGAACCTGCTGTACGTGCGCATCGACCGCAAGCGGAAGTTCCTGGCGACCGTCTTCCTGCGCGCACTCGGCCTGCGCGGAGCCGACGAGATCATCCGGAACTTCTATACGGTCGACAAGCTGCACCTGACGAACGGGTCGATCTACTGGGCGGTCAACGAGAGCCTGATCGGGCTGCGCGCCGCGCGCGACATCACGATCGGGAGCGACACGGTCACCCACGCCGGCAAGAAGATCAGCGCCAACGCGCTGGCCGCCATGAAGAAGGCGGGCGTCGAGTCGGTGGAAGTGTCCGATGCCGAGCTCGAGGGGGCCTTTGCCGCCACCGACGTCGTCGATCCGGCGACCGGCGAGGTGATCCTCGAGGCCAACGAGGCGGTCGAGCCGCGCGTCATCTCGATGGCGCAGGAAAAGAGCGTCGATCGGCTCGAAATCTTCTTCCCCGAGCGCGACGAGATCGGCCCGGTGCTCTCGACGACCCTGAAGAAGGACCCGATCCACACGCACGAAGAGGCGCTCATCGAGATCTACCGCCGGCTGCGCCCGGGCGACCCCCCGACGCTCGACAGCTCGCGGTCGCTCTTCGAGAACATGTTCTTCAACCCGCAGAAGTACGACTTCTCGCGCGTCGGCCGGCTGAAGCTGAATACGAAGCTGAAGCTGAACACGCCGCTCGACGAGAAGATCCTGCACCCGCAGGACTTCTACGAGGTCATCAAGTACCAGCTGAAGCTGCGGCGCAACCCCGCCAACGTGGACGACATCGATCACCTCGGCAACCGCCGCGTGCGTTCGGTCGGCGAGCTGCTCGAGAACCAGTTCCGGATCGGCCTCGTGCGCATGGAGCGGGCGATCAAGGAGAAGATGTCGGTCTACCAGGAAATGGCGACCGCCATGCCGCACGACCTGATCAACGCGAAGCCGGTCATGGCCGCCATTCGCGAGTTCTTCGGGTCGTCGCAGCTGTCGCAGTTCATGGACCAGACCAACCCGCTCTCCGAGGTCACGCACAAGCGGCGGCTCTCGGCGCTCGGGCCCGGCGGCCTGTCGCGCGAGCGCGCCGGCTTCGAGGTGCGCGACGTGCACCCGACGCACTACGGCCGCATCTGCCCGATTGAGACGCCGGAAGGTCCGAACATCGGCCTGATCTCGTCGCTCTCGTGCTACGCGCGGATCAACGAGTTCGGCTTCATCGAGTCGCCGTACCGCAAGGTCAAGAACGGCCGCGTGATCGACTACGTGATCATCACGAACGCCGGCGGGTCGAAGTTCAAGGTCGGCGAGATCATCGAGGCCGACGAGTTCTCCGCGTCCGACCTCGAGGCCGGCAAGGGCAAGCGCAAGCGCGGCATGGAGTTCGAGCCGTACTCGTACTACCTGTCGGCGTGGGAGGAAGACCAGTACATCATCGCGCAGGCCAACGCGGCGGTGGACGAGCGCGGGAAGTTCACGACCGACCGCGTCAACGCGCGGCAGGCCGGCAACTTCATCCTCGCGCCGAAGGACAAGATCGACTTCATCGACGTCTCGCCGAAGCAGCTCGTCTCGGTCGCGGCCTCGCTCGTCCCGTTCCTCGAGAACGACGACGCGAACCGCGCGTTGATGGGATCGAACATGCAGCGCCAGGCCGTGCCGCTGCTGCGGGCGCGCTCGCCCTACGTCGGCACGGGCATGGAGTACATCACCGCGCGCGACTCGGGCGCCGTCATCGTGGCGCGCCGCTCGGGCACGGTGGACTTCGTCGACAGCCAGCGCATCGTCGTGCGCGTCGAGGGGGAAGAGAACGCGGCGTCGCGTGAGATGGGCGCCGACATCTACCCGATGACGAAGTTCAAGCGGTCGAACCAGAACACGTGCATCAACCAGAAGCCGATCGTCCGCGTGGGCCAGAAGGTCCACAAGGGGCAGGTCCTCGGCGACGGGCCGTGCACGGAACTGGGGGAGCTGGCGCTCGGGCGCAACGTGCTCGTCGCGTTCATGCCGTGGCGCGGCTACAACTTCGAGGACGCGATCCTCGTCTCCGAACGGATGGTGAAGGACGACTACTACACGTCGATCCACATCGAGGAGTTCGAGATCGAGGCGCGCGACACGAAGCTCGGGCCGGAGGAAATCACCCGCGACATCCCGAACGTGGGCGAAGGCTACCTGCGCGACCTCGACGAGAGCGGCATCATCCGCATCGGCGCGTCGGTCAAGCCGGGCGACATCCTCGTGGGCAAGGTCACCCCGAAGGGGGAAACCCAGCTCACGCCGGAAGAAAAGCTGCTGCGCGCGATCTTCGGCGAGAAGGCCGGCGACGTGCGCGACGCGTCGCTCATCTGCCCGCCGGGCATCGAGGGCATCATCGTCGGCGTGAAGATCTTCTCCCGCAAGGGCATCGAAAAGGATGACCGCGCGAAGGCGATCGAGCAGGAAGAGCTCGACATGATGGAGAAGAACCTGCAGGACGAAATCCGCATCCTGCACGACGAGGTCAAGAAGCGCGTCGTCGGCATGCTGCAGGGGCAGCAGTCGCGCGCGGACCTCTACGACGAGCACGGCCGCGAGCGGCTGCTCCGGAAGGGCACCGACCTCACGCCGGACGTGCTCCAGGCGCTCCCGTACGAGGCGATCGTGCGGCTGAAGGTGAATACCGACGACCCGCGGCTCGAGGAAGACCTCCGCGAGCTCGAGGAGCGCACCGAGCGGCAGGTGGAAGTCATCCGCCAGCAGTTCGAGGAGAAGAAGGAGAAGGTCCGCCGCGGCGACGAGCTGCCTCCGGGCGTCATCAAGCTCGTGAAGGCCTACGTCGCGATGAAGCGCAAGCTGTCGGTCGGCGACAAGATGGCCGGACGGCACGGCAACAAGGGCGTCATCGCCCGCATCCTCCCCGAGGAGGACATGCCGTACCTGCCGGACGGGACGCCGGTCGAGATCGTGCTCAATCCGCTCGGCGTTCCGTCGCGTATGAACGTCGGGCAGATCCTCGAGACCCACCTCGGGTGGGCCGCGCACGCCCTCGGTCTCTACTTCGCGACGCCCGTCTTCGACGGCGCGCGCGAGGAGGAGATCAAGAACTGGCTCGAGCAGGCCGGCCTGCCGAAGAGCGGCAAGACGCGGCTCTACGACGGCATGACGGGCCAGGAGTTCGAGCAGGACGTGACGGTCGGCTACATCTACATGCTGAAGCTGTCGCACCTGGTCGACGACAAGATCCACGCGCGCTCGATCGGGCCGTACTCGCTCATCACCCAGCAGCCGCTGGGCGGCAAGGCGCAGTTCGGCGGACAGCGGTTCGGCGAAATGGAGGTCTGGGCGCTCGAGGCCTACGGCGCGGCGCACATCCTCCAGGAGCTGCTCACGGCCAAGTCGGACGACGTGACGGGCCGCGCGAAGATCTACGAAGCGATCGTCAAGGGCGACGCCTCGTTCCAGCCGGGGCTGCCGGAGTCCTTCAACGTCCTCATCCGCGAGCTCCAGGCGCTGTGCCTGGACGTCGAGCTGATGAAGACGAAGCGGAAGCCGCTCGATCTCGAGCCGCCGCCCGAGGGCGAAGGCGAGGGCGAACCCGTGCTGGCAGAGGGGTAGGGGCGGTGTGCGAACCGCCCGTACACGAACTCAGAGACAGAGGCACACACTACGATGAGACCTAGTTTCCACGATCGCGGTTCGCTGACGTCGGACTTCGACGCCATCCGCATCAGCCTTGCCTCGCCGGAGAAGATCCTGTCCTGGTCGCACGGCGAGGTGACCAAACCGGAGACGATCAACTACCGCACGTTCAAGCCGGAGCGGGACGGGCTCTTCTGCGCGAAGATCTTCGGCCCCGTCACCGACTGGGAATGCCTCTGCGGCAAGTACAAGCGGATGAAGCACCGCGGCGTCATCTGCGACAAGTGCGGCGTCGAAGTCACGCAGGCCAAGGTGCGCCGCGAGCGCCTCGGCCACATCACGCTGGCGACACCCGTCAGCCACGTCTGGTTCTTCAAGGGGCTCCCGAGCCGCATCGGGCACCTGCTGGACATCTCGCTGCGCGACCTCGAGCGCGTCCTCTACTTCGAGGCGTACGTCGTCATCGAGCCGGGGGACACCGAGCTCAAGCAGAACCAGCTCCTCACCGAGGAGATGTACCGCAAGGCGCGCGAGGACTACGGCCCCGTGAAGTTCCGGGCGCAGATGGGCGCCGAGGCGATCAAGGAACTGCTCAAGCGCGTCAGCATCGAGAAGCTCGCCGGCGAGCTGCGCGACAAGATGCGCGCGGAGCCGTCGCAGCAGAAGAAGCTGAAGTACGCCAAGCGGCTGAAGGTCGTGGACTCGTTCAGGAAGTCCACCAACAAGCCGGAGTGGATGATCCTGGACGTCATCCCGGTCATCCCGCCCGAGCTCCGCCCGCTCGTGCCGCTCGACGGCGGCCGGTTCGCGACCTCGGACCTCAACGACCTGTATCGCCGCGTCATCAACCGCAACAACCGGTTGAAGAAGCTCATCGAGCTGAAGGCGCCCGACGTCATCATCCGCAACGAAAAGCGCATGCTCCAGGAAGCGGTGGACGCGCTGTTCGACAACGGTCGGCGCGGCCGCGTGCTGCGCGGGGCGAACAACCGGCCGCTGAAGTCGCTCTCCGACACGCTCAAGGGCAAGCAGGGGCGGTTCCGCCAGAACCTGCTCGGCAAGCGCGTGGACTACTCGGGCCGCTCCGTCATCGTCGTCGGGCCGGAGCTGAAGCTGCACCAGTGCGGGCTGCCGAAGAAGATGGCGCTCGAGCTGTTCAAGCCGTTCATCTACAACAAGCTCGAGGAGCGCGGCCTCGTCGCGACCATCAAGCAGGCCAAGGAGATGGTCGAGCAGCAGCGTCCCGAAGTGTGGGACGTGCTCGAAGAGGTCATCCGCGAGCACCCGGTGCTCCTGAACCGCGCGCCGACGCTGCATCGCCTGGGGATCCAGGCGTTCGAGCCGGTGCTGGTCGAAGGCAAGGCCATCCGGATCCACCCGCTCGTCTGCACGGCGTTCAACGCGGACTTCGACGGCGACCAGATGGCGGTGCACATCCCGCTCGCGCCGGAAGCCCAGATCGAGGCATCGGTGCTGATGATGTCCTCGAACAACATCCTGTCGCCGGCCAGCGGCGCGCCCATCGCGATTCCGTCGCAGGACATCGTGCTCGGGTGCTACTACCTGACCAAGGCGCGCATCGGCGCCAAGGGCGAAGGCCGCGTCTTCAGCAATACGGACGACGTGGTGCTGGCGCTCGAGGCGGGCGAGCTCGAGACTCTGACGCCGATCCGGATGCGGATCAGCGGCCAGCTGCTCGACATGACCGTCGCGCGCGACGACCAGGCGGTGCTCCAGACCGAGCCGCAGGATGTCACCAACAAGATCATCAACACGACCGTCGGCCGCGTGATCTTCAACGACGCGCTGCCGAAGGTGATGCCGTTCGTCAACGGGCTCCTCAAGAAGAAGGGGCTCCAGCAGGTCGTGCAGTACTGCCACCTGCACTTCGGCCTCGAAAAGACCGTCGAGATGCTCGACAGCCTGAAGAACACGGGCTTCACCTACGCGACGCGGTCGGGCCTGTCGATCGGCATCGACGACCTCGTCATCCCGTCGGAAAAGCCCGCGCTCGTCGAGCGCGCGCGCGACGAGGTGATCAAGGTCGAAGGACAGTACCTCGAAGGGGCGATCACCAACGGCGAGCGCTACAACAAGGTCATCGCCGTGTGGTCGGACGTCACCGAGAAGATCGCCGACGAGATGTTCGCCGAGATGGAGTCGCTCGACCAGTCCGGGCGCAACTTCAACCCGGTCTACATCATGGCCGACTCCGGCGCGCGCGGTTCGAAACAGCAGATCCGGCAGCTGGCCGGCATGCGCGGCCTGATGGCGAAGCCGTCGGGCGAGATCATCGAAACACCCATCACGTCGAACTTCCGTGAAGGGCTGACGGTGCTCCAGTACTTCATCTCGACGCACGGCGCGCGCAAGGGCCTGGCCGACACGGCGCTCAAGACGGCCGACTCGGGCTACCTCACGCGGCGTCTCGTGGACGTGGCGCAGGACGTCATCATCCACGAGATCGACTGCGGGACGATGGACGGGATCGAGGCGCGCGCGATCGTGGAGTCTGGCGAGATCATCGAGCCGCTGCGCGACCGCATCATCGGCCGCGTCACGCTCGAGAAGATCGTCGATCCGCTGTCGGGCGACGTCATCGTGGACGTCAACGACGACATCGACGAAGTGACCGCCTCGGCGATCCAGGAAGGCGGCATCGAGAAGGTCCGCATCCGTTCGGTGCTGACCTGCGCGAGCCGCCGCGGCTGCTGCGCGAAGTGCTACGGCCGCGACCTGGCGACGGGCAAGCTCGTCGAGCTGGGGCTGGCGGTCGGCGTCATCGCGGCGCAGTCGATCGGCGAGCCGGGCACGCAGCTCACGATGCGCACGTTCCACATCGGCGGCACGGCATCGCGCGTCTCCGAGCAGTCCACGCTCGACGCCAAGCACGCCGGCACGGTCCGCTACCAGGGCCTGCAGGTGGTCGAGGCGAAGGGCGAGGGAGAGAACGCCGGCCAGCGCGTCGTCATGAACCGCACCGGGTCGCTCGTCGTGCAGGACGCCAAGGGGCGCGACCGCGAGCGCTACCCGATCGTCTACGGCGCGCGGCTGAAGGTGGCCGACGGCGAGCAGGTCGAGGTCGGCAAGATCCTCGTCGAGTGGGATCCGTACACGTTCTCGATCCTCACCGAGGAATCGGGAACGGTGAAGTACAAGGACCTGATCAGCGACGTCACGTACCACGAGGAAGTGGACGAAGTCACCGGGCTCTCGCGGAAGATCGTCGTGGACAGCCCCGACGAGAAGAAGCAGCCGCTGATGGAGATCCGCGACAAGAACAACAAGGTGGCGCGCAAGTACCACATGCCGTCGCACGCGCACCTCATGATCGAGGACGGCGACATGGTGTCGGCCGGCCAGGTCCTGGCGAAGATCCCGCGCGAGTCCACGAAGACGAAGGACATCACGGGCGGCCTCCCGCGCGTCGTCGAGCTCTTCGAGGCGCGCAAGCCGCGTGAAACGGCCGTCATCTCGGAGATCGACGGCGTCGTCAAGCACGGCGGCATCGTCAAGGGGCAGCGCAAGATCATCATCGTCCCCGAGGACGGCGGGGAGCCGAGAGAGTACTCGCTGCCGCGCGGCGTGCACGTGAACGTCCAGGAAGCCGACCGCGTCCGCGCGGGCGAGCCGCTCATGGACGGGCCGAGCAATCCGCACGACATCCTGTCGGTCCTCGGCGAGAAGGCGCTGCACGCGTATCTCGTCAACGAGATCCAGGAGGTCTACCGGCTGCAGGGCGTCAACATCAACGACAAGCACATCGAGGTCATCGTCCGGCAGATGATGCGGTGGGTGAAGATCGAGGACGTGGGCGACACCGAGTTCCTGATCGAGGAGCAGGTGGACCGGTTCCGGTTCATGGAAGAGAACGAGCGCGTGATCCAGGCGGGCGGACGTCCGGCAACAGGCCGGCCGCTGCTGCTCGGGATCACGAAGGCGTCGCTCTCGACCGACTCGTTCATCTCGGCGGCGTCGTTCCAGGAGACGACGCGCGTGCTCACCGAGGCGTCGATTTCGGGCAAGGTGGATCACCTCCGCGGCCTGAAGGAGAACGTCACGATGGGCCGGCTGATCCCGGCGGGCACGGGCTTCGACTACTACCGGCACGTGCACATCCCGGCGGACGAACCGCCGCCGCCGCCGCCGCCGACGCCGGAGGAGCTGGAGCTCGAACGCGAGATGGAGTACTTCGTGGAGCCGGAAGAGGCGTTTACCAGAGACGAGATCGAGTAAACACGGCGATTGCAGACTGCAGATTGCAGACTGCCGAT
>CAWFPR010000018.1:0-75637 GCA_963817635.1 uncultured Acidobacteriota bacterium
CCTGATCAACCTGTTCAGCAGCACACACGGGATCATCCAGTACCCGTTCTTCAACGACATCCTGCAGCCGAGCACGGTGCCGACGCTCGGTGACGGTGTCGAACCCGCTGACCGGCTACAGCATCGGCACGCTCGTCTCGCCGACGTTCAACCGGTTCAGCCGCGACGACCTGCGGTCGCGCTGGCAGATCCAGCTCGGCGCGCGCGTCCGCTTCTAGCGTGGCTGCGCCTCCGACGCTCGAGGCTCCGCCACGCTAGATGACATTTCTCGATCACGCCGCGCTGTCGCGCGGCCGGTCGCGCCCGTTACTCGCACGAAAGGCCCGGCATGCTCGCGCATGCCGGGCCTTTTTTGTTGACGGCAATTGCCGCCGTCTAGAACAACCGGATGGCTCGCTTGACCCGGTCCACCGCCTCGGCCAGGTAGTGCTGGTCGATCTCGACGCCGATGAAGTCCAGCCCGAGCTGCGCCGCCGCGATCGCGGTGCTCCCCAGGCCGAGGAACGGGTCCATCGCGACCCGCAGCCGCGAGAGCCCGTGGAGCTTGAAGCAGTACTCAGGCACCTTCGGCGGGAAGGTCGCCGGGTGCGGGCGATCCTTGTCCCGGTTCTGGATGGTGTCGTACGGAATGAACCAGGCGTTGCCGCGGCAGCGCCGGTTCTCGCCCCCGCTCTGCCACCGGCCGATGTTCGAGGCGTCCTGATAGGGCACGCCGATGGCGCGCCGGTCGAGCGCGGTGCGCCCGGACGGCGTGAAGTGGAAGATGAACTCGTGACAGTCGTTCAGGAACCGGGGGCTGTTGATCGGCTTGTAGTGCCCGACGGCGATGTCCCGATCGAGGTTCACCGCCGCCCCGGCCGCCTCCCGTTCGATGGCGATGGACTTGATCCAGTGAATCGTGTTCTGGAGATGCAGGTGCTGGCGCGCCCGCTGCGCGACATCCATCGCCGTCCAGGGATCGGTCGGCTTGGCGCCGACGTTCAGGAACAGCGACCCGTCGTCGGCCAGCGCCCGGCGCGCGGCGGCAATCCACGCGTCCGTCCAGTCGAGATAATCGGCGCGCGGGACGGTGTCGTCGTAGCTCCGATAGCGGATGCCGAGGTTGTAGGGCGGCGACGTCACGATTGCCGACACGCTCCCGGGCTCGAGCCTCGACAGGATGTCGATGCAATCGGCGGAGTAGAACCTCAGGGTGCTGCGGCCGGCGGTGAGGGTGGTGTGCGCGTCAGGAAGCGCGGGCGGTCTGGCGGTCGGCATCGGGGGCCAGTGTACCTGACTCCCGATCCCTTTGGCGCGGAGGGGCTGTTCAGTGCTGGGACAGTTATGACGCTTTTGCCGTCATGGTGCGTAAACCGAAACGCGCCGGCGCGACCGTGTGATTGCGCCGGTGACCGTGCTGCGTGCAGGTCGCCCCTTTCTCTTCCACGTACGTTACCTCCCGATTCGTCGCCACTTCCCGGTACCGGCCGGTCACGCAGCCGCACCCCAGTGTCGTGAATCCAAGGAGACGAACGAGACTCATCATGGCGCACCCCTCATTCGTCACACCAGCAATTCCCGGTACCGACGAGGTCGGATGCGGATGGCCTTCGTGCAGGGAATCGGCATCGCGGCAAATGCCTTCACTTCCCGTGGGAACGCGTAGGGGTCCGCGATGGCCACTCGCCGCGACCAGTCCGATGTGTCAATTCCAACGCCGCTGTTGAATCGGTCGCACCAATTGTTTGGATTGCGCCGAACCGAGGTACCATACCGGCACCATGAAACAGCCTGCGCTCGCTATTGTCGTGTCGTTCGTCGTCCTGTTGCCTGCCGGCACCGCGGCTGCGCAGGAGGGCGCCGCCACCATCGGCGCGCGCCTGATGCAGGACGCGGCGGTCACGAGCGCCCTCGATCGGGTGAAGCGCGACGAGGGGCAGGTCATCGAGGAACAGGTCCGACTGTGCGAGATTCCCGCGCCACCCTTCCAGGAGCAGTCCCGTGGCGAGGCGCTGCGCCAGGCGTTCGTCGCCGCCGGCCTGGACAACGTCCGGGTGGATGAAGTCGGCAACGTCATCGGCGACCGCCCCGGGCTTGCCCCGCGGCCGCGGCTCGTCTTCAGCGCGCACCTCGACACGGTTTTTCCCGAAGGCACTCGCGTCCAGACGACGCGCGAGGGATCGATCATCAGGGGCCCTGGCATCGAAGACGATTGCCGCGGCCTGGCGGTGCTGCTCGCCGTCGTCCGGCAGATGGACGCCGCCGGCATCCGGACGCCGGGGACCATCACGTTCGTGGCGACGGTAGGGGAGGAGGGGCTCGGCGATCTGCGCGGCGTCAAGGCGCTGTTCAATCGGGATCTCGCGGGACAGATCGACCGATTCGTGTCGATTGACGGCGCCGGCATGGGCATCACGGCGACGGCCGTGGGGAGCCTGCGGTACCGGGTGACGTTCAAGGGCCCTGGCGGCCACAGCTACGGCGCGTTCGGCCTCGTCAATCCGGTGCACGCGCTCGGCCGGGCGATTGCGCACATCGACGAGCTGCAGGTGCCGCGCTCGCCGAAGACGACCTTCAACGTCGGGCGGATCGGCGGAGGGACCTCGGTCAACTCGATTGCGTCCGACGCGTGGATGGAAGTGGACATGCGATCGGCCGACGCCGCGTCACTCAAGGCCCTCGACGCGGGCTTTCACAAGGCGATCGACCGCGCGCTGGCTGAAGAAAATGAGCGCTGGGGTAACAACGGGCGCCTCACGGTGGAGAAGAAGGTCGTGGGGGACCGGCCGGCGGGCGCGACGCCGATGGACTCGCCCATCGTGCAGGCGGCGCTCTCGGTGACGCACGCGCTTGGCGAGGACACGCCGGTCGGCGAAGGATCGACGGACTCGAACATCGCCATCAGCCTCGGCATTCCCGCCGTCACCGTGGACGGCGGCGGCACGGGGAGCGGAGGGCATTCGCTGGCCGAAGCGTTCGACACCACGGACTCGTGGAAGGGAACGGCGCGCGCGCTGCTCCTGGCCATCGCGCTGGCGCAGAAATAGCGGCAGGCGGAGGGCGGGCCGAGACCGTCAGCCCTGAGTGTCGCGGAGCATGGTAAAGCGTTCAAGGTCGGCTGCGCGCTGCGCCACGGCGAACTTCTGTGCCGCGCGGATGCGATAGACGAAGAGCAGGTGCAGCACCGCGAGCACGACCAGCTCGATGGTCTCGCCGCCGAGCGCGGCCGGAATGAAGTTGACCGACGTGGCGAGCACGAACGTTCTCGCGAAGAGGGGATCGGGGCCGGCGCCCGGAAAACGCTGGCCGAATCCGAGCGCGACGTGCTCCCATCCCCCGTCCGGCTCGTGAAAGACCTGGAGATAGCGGCCGACCCGTTCGACGTTGACGTGAAGCGCGAAGATCGCCTCGAAGCCGGCGACGAGCACCATCAACGGGACCAGTGTGCTGACGGCCACCGTGATCACGGCCGCGGTGGCGATCGCGGTCCCGGCCCACCCGATGAACACGATGGGGAGCAGCACCATCCGCGCGGTGCCGCGCTCACGGATGGTCGCCCGCATCGCGGAGTATTCTTCGTCCTGTCTCACGAATTCCTCACCAAAGGCGCACAACGAGAGGAGAAAAGGCACACGTGGCGGCTCACTCCTCCGGGCGACGATGTCGAAAACCTACCATAGAAGCATATGGCTGCGATGGTACCCGTATTGAATAGCAGAGAATCAGACGTGGCGCTACAGCCCGGCGCTCCGGATGTCGATGTACGAGACAGGAGACGTTCTTGTCAGCCGGAACGCAGCAGGTGGCCGCGGGAAACGGCAGGTTTCGCCGCGGACGTCCGGGAGCCGGGTCACCGGCCGGAGCCGCGACAGGGTGCGAGCCGGGCGTCGGACGCTTACAATTCTGGTGGGTCGGGTCGATAAACGGTTGCCAGCGAGGGACTTTGTGTTACGCTTTTGTTGTTCCCTTTTCGCCACAGGGGTTGCTTCCCAGCCAGCCGCTGTCGCCGTTACGGTAACGGAGGATTCGTGCGCCTAGTCCACCCTCTGTTGAGCGTTCGTCTGTGTACGCTGCTGCTGGGCCTCGGGCTCGTGCTGCCGGCGCCGGCTCATGCCGGGCAGGCCGCCGCCCAGAAGAAGAAGACCACACCGAAGAGTTCGGCCTCCATCCGCGCCACGGCACCGGCGCCGCAGGCAGGCAAGCCAGCCTATTCCTCCTCGGCCTCCAAGGCTCGCAAGGCCCGTCTGGCGCGCGCGCGCGCTGCGGCCCGGGTCCGCGAAGCCGAGCGGATGCGGGCGCTCAAAGAGGCGATGACGCCGCGCTTCAAGCTCGACGAGAACGGCGAGCAGGTGCCGGACGTTCGCGCCGCCGCCGCGATCATCTTCAACCCGGTCACCGGCCAGGTGCTGTGGGAAGAGAACGCGCAGGACAAACGGTCGATTGCCAGCATCACGAAAGTGATGACGACGCTGGTCTTCCTCGAGGACAACCCGGACCTGACGCGTGAAGTCGCCGTCGTGCGGTCGGACGTGTATGCGGCCTCGACGACCTACCTCAAAGCCGGCGACCGCCTGACGCTCGACGAAGTCCTGCACCTGACGCTCATTGCGTCGGATAACGCCGCCGCCCGCGTCCTCGCGCGCGTGTCGCACGGCGGCACCGCGCCATTCGTGGAGCGGATGAACGAGAAGGCGGTCGAACTCGGTCTCGAGAGCACGTCGTTCGCCGACCCGACGGGACTCAATCCGGCGAACATCTCGTCGGCCTACGATCTGTCGCGCCTGATTTCCTTCGCCGCCACCGACGAGCGCATCGCCCCGATCATGCGCACGCCGACCTACACCGTGACGACGAACCGCCGCAAGATCAACATCCACAGCACCAACCGCCTGCTGCTGGGGGGCGACGTGGATGTGATGGGAGGCAAGACCGGCTTCATCAGCAAGGCGGGCTACTGCCTCGCGACGCTGCTGCGTCTCCCCCAGGGCAACCAGGTGGCCGTCGTCGTGCTCGGCGCGCAGTCGAACACCGGCCGTTTCTGGGAGACCCGCCACCTGTTCAACTGGCTCTCCGACAAGGCGTCGGTGCTTTTCGGTAAGGAAGAAAGTCGCTAGTCGCGAGTCCCTGGTCGCTGGTCGAGTCGCCAGTCGCGAGTCACGTAGTCAAGTCTCTAGTCGGCCGCCGGCGCCTGCGCGCTCGCGGCCTTTTCTGTCTCCGGCGACACCCACCAGTGCCTGACGGCCAACGCCGATCCGACCAGCGACTAGCGACCCGACCGTGACTAGCGACCCGACCAGCGACCCGACCAGCGACTAGACCAGCGACTCGACCAGCGACTAGGGACCAGCGACCAGCGACTATTTGTATCCCCTCTGAATCGCCGCCGCGTCGAACGGCAGCGTGGCGACCGTGTCGACGACCGTCATCAGCGGCCGAGTGGAGTGGCGTGCGTCGAACGCCTTGAGGTAGCGCTGGCAGACGTCGCACGCGTAGAGGCGATACCGTCCGTCGCGGCTGGCAAACGACGTGATGCGTTCGCGGTCGCTGTTCAGGCAGAACGGGCAGGTGAGTTGATCGAAGCGCCATCGGGCCAGGCAGCGGCCGCAGATGAGCAGGCGGTCAGCCGCCGGCGTGATCACGGCGAAATCCGGTTCGCCGCCGCAGAGCGGACAGGTGCCGCGGTTCCACGACGAGAGGTCGCTGCGCGCCATGATGGCATCGGCCGAGCGCGTGAGGAACGGACGCATCGCCTGGAGCAGCACCGATTCGAGGCCGTTCACATCCGGGTGGGGAGCGGCGGCATCCGGTCGTGTGGCCTCGTACCAGGACCGCACGACCATCGGCAGCCGATCGGCGTCCCGCGCCAGGGCTTCCACCCGCCTGAACTCCGGTTCATCCAGCGCGTCGTGGCTGCGCATCGCGGAGGCCGTGGCGCGGAGGAGGAACCGCAGGTCGCCCCATTCGATCGGCAGGTCGTCGAAACGCAGGATGGGCGCCGAGGGCAGCAGCGCGTTCAGGGTACTCGGCCTCGAGCTTGATGGTCGGCAGCGAGACGCGCGACTGCACGCGCCGTTGCAGCTGGATCAGTTCCACCTGCAGGTCCACGGCGGACGCCAGCTCGGGCTGTTCCTGCCTGAGCGTCCGGAGTTCGGCCAGCTCTCGTGGTTCGCTGCGCGCGGGTCGCGGTGGCTGAGGGTCGGGCACCCGGGGATTCTAGCAACTTCTGATGCCCGACGGTTGACCCGCGTCGCGGGGGCCGATCCAAGAAACCCGAACATCCATCCGGCGCGTTGGACGGCCCGCGGCGCGGGCCGGGCCGAAGGGCGAAAAATCAGGGACCGTTTGCCCCTTTCCTGTATACTCCGCGCTGGATTGTTGTATGCACCACGGTCAGGTCAAGGAGGATACTATCCGCGACTCGAATCCGTACTCCAACATCGAGAGGAGTCAACTGTGACAGTGAGGCTAACAGAATGGCGCGGGGCGCTACCGCGGGCCGTGTTGCTCGCCGTGGCGATCGCGCTCGTCCCGCTGCCGGTAGCAGCGAGCGACAGGAAGCCTGCACCAAAGCCGCAGACCATCGAGGCTTCGATGCGGGACATGGTGGTGAGGGACGTTGCCGCCGCGCCCGCCCGTCCGGCCATCCGCCGCGACGCGCAGGCCGGCCAGTCGAAGGAATCCATCGGCTTCTTCAAGACGAAGCCCGGCATGGTCGCGTTGGCCGTGATGATCGGCGGCGTGGGCTACGCGCTGTATTCGGCGAAGCACGATCGTATTCACTCGGCGGGCAAGCAGTAGGGGGATGTCGAATATGAAGTGCATCACACGTCTATTCGTCTTCTTCGTGCTCGCACTCGGCCTGTCGGCCACGACGGGACAGGCGCAGACGCAGACCGGCACGGTCACGGGAACGGTCATGGACCAGCAGGGAGCCGTGCTGCCTGGCGCTACCGTCGTCCTGACCGGCCCACGCGGATCCCTGGACTCGGTGACCGACGGCCGCGGCGAATTCCGGTTCGTCGGCGTGGCGCCGGGGACCTACGTGCTGAAGGCGGAACTCTCGGGGTTCCTGCCGCAGCAGCGCGGCGACGTGACCGTCGGAATGGGCAAGACCATTGCCACGGAGTTCACGCTGAAGGTCGGCGGGATGACCGAGACCGTCGAAGTCAGCGGTTCGGCCTCCACGGTTGACGTGAAGAGCTCGGCCACCGACACGACGCTGTCGAACGACCTGCTCCAGCTCACGCCGATCTACTCGTCCACCTCCACGGGGTTGCTCAACTACGCCCCGGGGATCAACAGCAGTTCGGCGTTCGGCGGACAGGGCAGCTACGGCAACGCGCTGCTGCTCGACGGCGTGGACACGCGCGACCCCGAGGGGGGCTCGGCGTGGACGTTCTTCAACCAGAACCTGATCGAGGAAATCCAGATCGGCGGCCTCGGCGCGCCGGCGGAATACGGCGGGTTCACGGGGGCCATCATCAACACGGTCACGAAGTCCGGCGGCAACGCCTTCTCGGGCCTGTTCTCGATGCGCTACACGAACGACTCGCTGGCCGGCGATAACATCAGCCAGGCACTGCTCGCTCAGAACTCGAATCTGGGTAACGCGTCCATCACCAAGAAACTGACCGACTACTACGGTCCAGATGGGCGGGCCGCTCAAGAAGGACAAGGCGTTCTTCTTCGGCAGCATCCAGCGCTATTCGGCGCTGACCGACCCGGTGGGCCTCGTCGCGAACGCGACCGACGTCAGTCCCCGGTTCAACGTCAAGGTGACGCTGCAGCCGACGACGAAGGACACGATCGTGCTCGGCACGCAGTACGACTCGTACAACGTGACCGGGCGGGTCGGCTACTGGCCCACCTCGCAGGCCACCGACAACCAGACGGTCAACGAGGATGCGCCGGAGTGGGTGTGGAACGCGCAGTGGCGCCGCATCTTCGGGACCAACGCGCTGCTCGAGTCGAAGGTCACGGGGTACACCGGCTACTACAATCTGGACCCGGTCGATCCGTCGCCGTTCACCTACGACGGCGATACGCGGCACCTACAGCGGCGGCGGCGGCGGGCTCTACTACGCCGATCGCAACCGCAACGTGGTGCAGGTGTCCTTGACGAAGTATGCCGAGAAGTTCGGCACCCACTCGTTCAAGTTCGGCGCCGAGATCGAGCGCAGTCACGTCCGCAGCCAGTACCGGCCCGTACGGGCCGCAGGGCTTCTACATCCTGGCCTACGGTGGCGTGCCCTATGCGCGCTACAGCTACGGCTACGACGTGCAGGGGGACAATCACCGGACTTCTGCGTACGCGCAGGACCAGTGGAGCGCGGGACGCCTGACGCTCAACATCGGCCTGCGCCTGGATCACATCCGCGGCTACAGTCCGGTGCTCAAGGAAGACGGTCTACAAGCCGAAGGCTGCGTGGGGCCCGCGTATCGGCGCCGCCTACGACCTCGAGCGCAAGCGGTAACGCCGTGGTGAAGGGCTTCTGGGGCCGCTACTACGAGGGGGCCGCCAGCCGGTTCTTCTACACATCGGCGACGACCGGGCATCGAGGACTTCGTCGTGCACGCCGATCAACGCCGACGGGACTCGCTCGGATCGCCCGAGGTCCTGACGCCCGGCGCGATCTACGGGATCAGCAACGACATCAAGCACCCGAGGACCGACGAGTTCAACGTGGCGTTCGAGACGCAGTTGACCCGCGCGATCCGATTGACAGCCACCGGCATCTGGCGCAAGACCGGCAATTTCATCAACAACGTGATTGCCGATGCGGTGTTCGAGCCGGTGACGCTCACGAATGCGCTGACCGGCCAGTCCTTCACCGGATACTACTGGGCGAACCAGTCGGCGTCGAACGAGAGCTTCACCATCCGGAACACGGACGGGTTCCAGTACCTCTCGACCGACGGGTCGGTCATCGCGACGGCCAAGCCGGACCGCAAGTACAAGGCGCTGATGCTGGTGCTGAACAGCTCGATGCGCAACCGGTTCGGCTACCAGGTGTCGTACGTGCTCTCGAAGGCGGAGGGCAACGTCGATAACAGCGGGTTCGGGAACTACCTGGGCGGTAACGCCTGGGATTCTCCGAACACGGCCATCATCAACGCCACAGGCGAGCTGACGAACTCGCGGCGGCACGAGATCAAGGCCTATCTGACCTATCTCGTGCCACGCATCGACGTCGTCCTGGGCGGGAACTACACCGGTCTCAGCGGCCGGCCGTACACGCCATATGCGCAGTTCAGCAGCAGTGACCTGAACCTGCCTGGGTCAGGGCGGCGCCAGATCTTCCTGGAGCCGCGCGGCACCGAGCACAACGACTTCTTCCACCAGTTCGACCTGCGTGCGGAGAAGGCGTTCAAGATCGAGACGCACCGGTTCGGGGTCTACGTCGATGCGGTGAACCTGTTCAACCGCGCCGGCGTCATCTCGAGGCAGACGCGCTACCCGAGCAGCGCCGGGGTCGACTACCAGGCGCCGACCGGCATCCAGGGCGCGCGACAGATCACCTTCGGCGGCCGCTGGTCGTTCTGAGGGTGAAGCCGTAGATCGAGGCTTCGGCTTCGACGACGAGGGCGGGGTTCGAAAGAGCCCCGCCCTCTTTTTGTTTCAGCGAGCAGCCGCTGTCGACCGGCCGCGCCTGGCGGCGCAGCACGAAGAGCCACGAAGGACACGAAGAGCACGAAGAAAACTGTATTGCTTCGTGTGCTTCGTGATCTTCGTGCTTCTTCGTGACAGCCGTCGGCGCGTGTCAGCTCGACTGCGGCTGTCGCCCGGCGTGATCTACCGCTTCGCGGGCTTGACCCGCGCCTCGAGCGCCTGCCCGAGCGCCACTTCGCGCGCGGCCTCGCGCGGCCGGCCCACCCGGTTGTACAGGTCCGCCAGCACGTAGTGGCCGAGCGGCGCGTTCTCGGAATGCGGCGCATACTCCAGCCCCTTCTGCGCCAGCGAGATGGCCTCTTCGAGGTTCGTCCCCGCGTCGAGATATACCTTCGCGAGGTAGATGTAGCCGTCGCCGAAACGCGGGTTGCTCTGGATGGACTGCTTGAGGGCGCCGATCTGTCCCTCGCGATCCCCGACCTGCTCGTAGAGGCGCGACATGTTGAACGCCGCCTTGAAGTTCTCGGGGTGAGCCTTGAGTTCCTCGTAGTACTCGCGTTCGGCGCCTGGGAGATCGCCGCGCTGCTCGGCCAGCAGCCCCAGATTGAAGTGGGCGAGCCGCAGCGTGGGTTTCACGGCAATCGCTTCGCGGATCAGCCGCTCGGCCGTGATCGGGTCGCCACGCTGGAGCGCGATGACTCCCAGCGCGTTCTTCGCGGCCACGACCTGCCCGTCGATTTCGAGCGCGCGGCGGAACAACTGCTCGGCGCGCGGAAGGTCGCCGCGGTCCAGCCAAATTTCGCCCATCTGGTACTGGACGAACGGGTCCTTCGGATCGAGCGTCAGGTAGTGCTCGAATCCGGCCAGCGCCGCCTCGTCGTCTCCCATGCGGCGATACGCCTGCGCCAGGTTGAAGACGGCGAGATCGTAGTCCGGCTTCAGCGTCAGCGTGCGCTTGAAGTATCCGACGGCCTTCTCGAGATCGCCGTGGGCCATGTACTGCGTGCCCATCATGAACCACGCGTCGATGACCTGCGGGTCCTCGGCGACGACCTGGTCGAGCAGCGCGATGATGGCCTTGAAGGGCGGCCGGCCCTCGGCGTCCTTCTCCTTCGACAGGTCGATGGCGTCGCCGAGCTTGTTGAACAGGCCGATCTTGTCCTTGGGGTCGGCGCGGTCGGTCCGCGCGTCAGCGGCCGTGGCGACGAAGGAGCCGACGTACCCCAGCGCGGCGAGGCGCTCGCGCGCTTCCGGATCGACGTCGCCCGGCGGCAGCGCGGCCTCGGTTTTCGCGAAGTGGCCCTCGAGGCTGCGCAGCTCGGCGATCAGGCGGTCGCCCGAGCTGTCGCCGGTCGTTGAAGATGTTGGTGGCTTCCGCCGGATCGCGATCGACGTCGTACAGCTCCGGGCGTGGCGCGTCGATGACCTTGTAGCGCCCGGAGCGCAGTGCACGCAGGTCGCTCCACCCGTAGTGATGCAGCGGGTACATGGCCTCCGAATACGCGTCGAGGCCCAGTTCCTGTGTCGTGCCGGCCATGAGCGGGGCGAGGCTCACGCCGGAGATGCCCTTCGGCGGCGCCACGCCAAGCAGGTCGAGCGCCGTCGGCATGACATCCACCGAGCGCACAGGGTCCGCGACCCGGCGGTGCGCGGCGAGGCTGAACGGCGCGCGGATCGCGAACGGCACGTGCGTGGTGCTGTTGTAGACGAAGAAGCCGTGGCCGCTTTCCCCGTGATCGCCCAGGCTCTCGCCGTGGTCGCCCATGATCATGATGACCGTGCGATCGTAGAGGCCGAGCGCCTGGAGCTCGGCAAGGACGCGGCCGACCTGCGTGTCGGCGAACGCGATTTCGCCGTTGTACGGGTGCCCTTTGTACCGGGTGGCGAATGGCTCGGGCGGGCGGTGCGGCGAGTGCGCGTCGTAGAGGTGAATCCAGGCGAAGAACGGCGCGCCGGCCGCCTCCTTGATCCACGGCAGGGCCTGATCGACGACCTCGTTGCCGGGACGTTGGATGGATCCGACCGACACGGAGCGGGATTCACTCAGGTCGAACTTGTCGAAATAGGTATCGAAGCCCTGGCTGATGCCCCATTTCGAGTCGAGGACGTAGGCGCCGATGAACCCGCCGGTGCGATAGCCCTTCGACTTCAGGACTTCGGCGAGCGTGAGCTGGTCGTCGCCGAGGAAGAACCCGCCGTTGTCACGAACGCCGTGCTCCGGCGGGAACTTGCCGGTGAACATGCTCGAGTGGACCGGCAGCGTGAGCGGCGCCACGGCGACCGCCTGCTCGAAGAGCACGCCCTCACGCGCGATCCGGTCGAAATTAGCCGTCTCGACTTCAGTGTTGCCGTAGGCCCCCATGCGGTCGGCCCGGGTGGTATCGAGCGTGATGATGACGAGGTTGAGCCTGTCGCGCGCCACCCCCGGCGGCAGCGAGCCGAGGTCCACGCCCGCGTCGGTGCGGGCCGGCCGGGCTGCATCCGCCAGACCGCCGCGGCCGCCCCCAGCCCGATGAGCCCGACGAGGACGAGCAGCGCCAGCCACGGCCAGACGCGGCGCCGCATCGAGCCCGATCGCACCGGAGGGGCGCCAGTTCGACTTGGTCATGCACAACCATGGTGCTGCAGCGACGGGCCGTCGTCAATACGACCCCATTGATTCGCGGGGGCGTGTGATGGGATCATCAGGAGTTCGGGCGGAGGTGGAGCCCGAGCGAGAACGCGGGCTCCGCCATCACTTGAAACACGCAGGCCCCCGAACGCCGCGCGCGAGATAGACACACTCCAGTTCATGCCCCAGAAGAGAACCGCCAAACCGAAGACACCCGCGCCGGCTGCGGCGACACCCGACCAGAAGGCGCCCGCCAGAGCGAAGCAGCCAGCTGCGGCGCCGCGGAGCCCTCCGCGCCGGCAAAAGCCGAGCGTGTCGCCGGCCAGACCGCGCGCGCCCAGGGCGTCCGCGAAGCCGAAGGCGCGCGCAGCGGCACCGTGCGCCGAAAGCGGAGCCGGGCGAAGCGAGCCGCTCTCGATCCTGATGGTGTCCTCCGAGGCGCATCCGTTCGCCAAGAGTGGAGGCCTGGCCGAGGTGGCCGGTGCCTTGCCGGTGGCCCTGGCGCGGCTGGGGCATCGCGTCACGCTCGTCCTGCCGCGATACCGCGGAACCGACATCAGCGGCGACCGGGCGCAGCCGGTTACGTTGAATTTCGGAGTCCGGTCGCAGGCGGTCTCGTTCATCACGCTGCCGATTGCCGACAGCGTGACGGTGGTGCTGGTGGACGCGCCGGAACTCTTCGATCGGGCGGGCCTGTACGGCGAACACGGACTCGACTACGACGACAACGGCTGGCGCTTCGCGGTGCTCAGCCGCGCGGCGCTCGAGTACGCCCGGGAGGCCGGGGAACGGCCTTCGGTGATTCACGCGCACGACTGGCAGGCCGGGATGGTGCCGGTGTTCCAGAAGATGCTGCTGTCGTCCGATCGCACCGTCGGCGGCGTCCCGGTGGTGTTCACGATTCACAACCTGGCATTCCAGGGCATCTTTCCGGCGTCGATGCTGCCGACCGTTGGGCTGGGCTGGGACCTGCTGGACGTGCAGGCGCTCGAGGTACTGGGGGCAGATCAGCTATCTCAAGGGCGGGATCAATTTCAGCGAGCGGATCACGACCGTCAGCCCGACCTACGCGCGCGAGATCCTCACGCCTGAACTCGGGTTCGGATTCGACGGTGTTCTTCAGCGCCGAGCCGACTCGCTCAGCGGCATCCTGAACGGGATCGACATCGAGCGATGGAACCCGGCCGCCGACGCGCTCGTGCCCGCGCACTTCAGCGCCCGCGACCTGTCCGGGAAGGCGGAGGCGAAGCGGGCGCTGCTCGAAACCGCAGGGCTCGCGCGAGGCAGCGACGCTCGGCGCCCGGTGGTCGGACTGATCTCGCGGCTGACCGGCCAGAAGGGATTCGACCTCATCTCGGCCGCGTCGGCCGAGCTGATGGCGCTCGACGCGTCGTGGGTCATGCTGGGGAGCGGCGAGCGGCAGTACGAGGAGGAGTGGCGCGGGCTGGCCGGGCGGTTTCCCGATCGGGTGTCCGCCACCATCGGGTTCGATGAGCGATTCGCTCACCTGATCGAGGCCGGTGCGGACATCTTCCTGATGCCGTCGCGATTCGAACCCTGCGGCCTCAATCAGATGTACAGCCTCCGCTACGGGACCGTGCCGGTCGTCCGGGCGACCGGCGGGCTCGCCGACACCGTCAGGGACTGGTCGGACGCCGGGCGCGGCAACGGGTTCACCTTCCGCGACAACACGCCGGCGGCGCTCGTCGAGGCGCTCGGCCGGGCCCTGGCAATGTTCGGTAAACCACGGCAATGGAAACAGATCCAGGTTGCCGGCATGCGCGAGGACCATTCCTGGGACGCTTCAGCCTCGGAATATGTCAAAGTGTATGAGGCCGCTGGAGCGCGGCCCTAATATCCTGTCGAGGTCTCAATGGCATCCGAGAAAGTGCAGACGCTCACCGATACGAATTTCGATCAGTCCGTCATCAAGGCGGCTCAGCCGGTGCTCGTGGATTTCTGGGCGGAGTGGTGCGGGCCGTGCAAGCGGCTGGGGCCGACAATCGACGAACTGGCGACCGACTACGACGGACGGCTCACGATTGGGAAGCTCAACGTGGACGACAATCCCGGGACAGCGGGGCGCTTCAGCATCCGCGGCATTCCCACCCTGCTGCTGTTCAAGGGCGGCCAGATCGTCGAACAGGTCGTCGGCCTCGCCGACAAGGCATCCCTGAAGAAATTGATCGACAAACATATGTAGGGGCGGCTCGCGAGCCGCCCATGTCAGGGCGGCTCACGAGCCGCCCCTACACGGATTCCGAGATTACCCCATGCGCAACGTCGTCATCATCGGTTCCGGCCCCGCTGGACTTACCGCGGCGCTGTACACGGCGCGCGCCAACCTCAAGCCGCTCGTCATCGAGGGGCTCGAGGCCGGCGGGCAACTGATGCTCACCACGCTCGTCGAGAACTGGCCCGGGCATCGCGACGGCATCATGGGCCCCGACCTGATGGGCGAGATGCGGGCGCAGGCCGAGCGGTTCGGCGCCGAGATCGTCCGAGGCCAGGTCACGTCGGTGGACGTCTCCCGGCATCCCTTCACCGTGACGATGGCGGACGGCGAGGTGGCGTGCCGAACGCTCGTCATTGCGACCGGCGCCTCGGCGCGACTGCTCGGCCTGCCGTCCGAGCGCGCGCTCATCGGACATGGCGTCTCGACGTGTGCGACCTGCGATGGATATTTTTTCCGCGGGAAGCCGATTGCGGTCGTCGGCGGGGGGGACTCCGCGATGGAAGAGGCGATCTTTCTCACGCGCTTCGCCTCGCACGTCACCGTCGTGCATCGCCGCGAGTCCCTGCGGGCGTCGAAGATCATGCAGGACAAGGCGTTCGCCAACCCCAAAATCTCGTTCGAGTGGAACAGCGACGTCGAGCGGATCAACGACACCGGCAAGGGCGAGGTCACCTCGATGGTGTTGCGCGACAACCGGACGGGCGAGATCAAGGACCTGCCGGTCGACGGCGTCTTCGTCGCGATCGGGCATACCCCGAATACGAAGCTGTTCACCGGGATGCTCGACATGGACCCGAACGGGTACCTGATCACGTACGACGGGACCAAGACGAGCGTGCCGGGCGTATTCGCGTGCGGCGATGTGCAGGATCACATCTATCGGCAGGCCGTCACCGCCGCCGGATCGGGCTGCATGGCGGCGATCGACGCCGAGCACTTCCTCGACAGCCTGCCGCAGCACCTGGGCGAGGCGCAGATAACCGTCTAACAGCCGCTGTCGCGCTGTACGGGCCCACGGCCGCGTCTCACGCCGCCCGCGCCGACGGCTGTCGTCACGAAGGTGCACGAAGCGCACGAAGGCCAATTGGTTTCTTCGTGTTCTTCGTGTCCTTCGTCTCTTCGTGTCCGCGCCGAAAGGCGCCGTGGACAGCGTCAGTCCCTCGACAGCCGCTGTCGCGCTGCACGGCCCACGGCTGTCGCCACGAAGGAGCACGAAGCGCACGAAAGACACGAAGAAAAATTGGTTCTTCGTGCTCTTCGTGTCCTTCGTCTCTTCGTGTTGCGCCGAAGGCGCCGTGAACAGCGTCAGCCCCTCGACAGCCGCTGGCGCTCGACCTGCCTAGTCGATCCAGCCGCCACCCACGACACAGTCGTCGTCATAGAAGACAACCGCCTGGCCTGGTGCCACCGCGCTCTGGGGCTCGTCGAAGGTCACGCGCGCGCGGTCGCGCGTCGATCGGGTCGAGCCGCGCGGCCGCTTCCTTGTGGCGGTGGCGGATCTGGGCGGTGATGCGCCGGGCGGTGTCCGGCGCATCACCGGCGATCCAGTTCACGCGCGAGGCGGTCAGCTCGACGCGATCCAGCGACTCCCGCGGTCCGACGGTGACGGTGCTGGCGCCGGCGTCGATGCGCACGACGTACAGCGGGATCGGGGAGGAGAGCCCGAGCCCCTTGCGCTGCCCCACGGTGAAACGATGCACGCCATCGTGCCGCCCGATGACGCGCCCCTCGGTGTCGCGGATCGCGCCGGCCGTCGCGTGCGCGCCCTGCCGTTCCAGGAAGGCCGCGTGGTCGCCATCGGGCACGAAACAGATCTCGTGGCTGTCGGGTTTGTCGGCGACCGGCAGCTCCAGTTCGCGCGCCCAGGCCCGTACGGTCGTCTTGTCCACCTCACCCACCGGGAACATCGCGTGGGCCAGCTGCGCCTGATTGAGCGTGAACAGGAAATAACTCTGGTCCTTGGCGGGATCCACGCCGCGGCGCAGCCGGAAGCCGCCGTCGGGGCCGCGATCGACGCGCGCGTAATGCCCGGTGGCGACGTAGTCGGCGTCGAACCCGCGCGCGCGATCGACGAGCGCCGCAAACTTGAGATCGCCGTTGCAGTGCACGCACGGGATGGGCGTCCGCCCGGCGGCGTATTCCTGCACGAAGTTGGACACGACCGTCTCGTTGAACGTCCGCTCGAAGTTCACGATGTAGTGGGGAATGCCGATGCGCGCCGCCACCCGCCTGGCGTCGTGCAGGTCGTCGATGGTGCAGCAGGTGCCGAAGCGGACCTGGCCTTCCTGCTGGTCGTAGAGCTGCATCGACAGGCCGATTACCTCGTGGCCCGCGCGCGCCAGGAGCGCTGCCGCCACCGAAGAATCGACGCCGCCGGACATGGCTACGACTACACGCAAAAGAGAATCCTCAATCAAAGACAGTCAGTCGAACCGGGACGGGCTGACGGCCCGCATCAGGGCTTCGCGCTCTTCGTGAAGCCGGGGCCCGCCCAGCGCGCCAGTGCGCCGCGTCACCGCCGCGCTCCCGTAAGCGTTCTGAGCTTGGCGACAATCGCCGGCAGTTTCTCGAGCAGGTAGTCGACCTGCTCGTCGGTGTTTCCCACACCCAGGCTGATGCGGATCGAACTCTGCGTGCGCGGGGTCGGCAGGCCCATGGCCCGCAGCACGTGCGAGGGTTCCAGCGTGCCTGACGAACAGGCCGATCCGGTGGATACGGCGATCCCCTCGAGGTCCAGCGCGATCAGCAGCGACTCGGCCTCGATCGCTTCGAAGCTGATGTTGGTCGTGTTCGGCACGCGCGGCTCCGGTGCGCCGTTGACGACCGTGCCAGGAATGGCTGCGAGGATCTGCCGTTCGAGCCGGTCGCGCAGGCCGGCCAGGCGTGCCGGCTCGGTGGCGAGCTTGGCGCGCGCGACGCGTGCGGCCATGCCGAGCCCCGCGATGGCGGGCACGTTCTCGGTGCCGGCGCGCCGGTTGCGTTCGTGTTTACCCCCCGTGAGGATGGCCGTCACGCGCGCGCCCCGCTTGATCCAGAGGGCGCCGGCACCCTTCGGGCCGTTGAACTTGTGCGCCGACAGCGACAGGAGATCGACACCGAGCGCCCGCACGTCGACGGGGATCTTGCCGACCGACTGCACCGCGTCGGTGTGGAACAGCGCGCCGCGCGCGTGCGCCAGGCGGGCGAGCTCCGCGATGGGCTGGATGGTGCCGATCTCGTTGTTCGCATGCATGACCGACACGAGCGCCGTCTCGCCGTCGAGCGCTGCCTCGAGTGCGCCCGGGTCGACGATCCCGGTCGCGTCGACCGGCAGGAGCGTCGTGCGCCAGCCGCGCCGTTCGAGCGCCTTCATCGTGTTGATCACGGCCTCGTGTTCGATACTGCTCGCGACCAGGTGCCGGCGGCCCGTGGGCTCCAGCGCCTCGGCCACGCCGCGCAGCGCGAAGTTGTCGGCCTCGGTGCCCCCGCTCGTGAAGACCACCTCGGACGGCTCGCCGGAGAGCAGCCCCGCGACCTCGGAGCGTGCCTCGTCGAGCACGCTTTTGGCCTGCTGCCCGAAATGGTGCACGCTCGAAGGGTTGCCGAATTCGCGGGTCATCGCACGCGACACGACTTCGGCGACCGCGGGGTCAACGGGGGTCGTGGCGTTGTGGTCGAAGTAGATGCGCATCCGGATCCCTGATGATAGCATTCGCGCTAAGTCTCAGCAATAAAAGGACTAGACAGCGGCGGATCGGCTTTCGTATACTGGCCGGACCTGCTGCCCAACCGCTCAGAAGCGTCACCCTGCGAGCAACTTCGGACAGGTGGAGAGTGCCCCATGTGGAAACGGGATGAATCGGTGAAGCCAGTCGCTCCGGCCGGCCCCGGGCCGGCTGCCCAGCAGACTGGCCAAACCGCGCCGGCTGCCGACGTGGCTGCGGCTGGCCACCCTCAGAGAGGACTGGAGAAGACTGCAGTGAACATAGGCAAATCTGTTGTCATCAAGGGCGAGCTCAATGGCAGCGAGGACCTCACGATCGAAGGGCAGGTCGAGGGGAAGATCGAGTTGCGCCAGAATGTGCTGACGATTGGCGCGAACGCGCGCATCAAGGCGCAGGTGTTTGCCAAGGCGGTCATCATCCTCGGCGAAGTGACCGGTAACGTCACGGCGAGCGAGAAGGTCGACATCCGCGACAACGGCTCGGTCGACGGCGACATCGCGGCGCCGCGCGTGGCGATCGCCGAGGGTGCGCATTTCCGCGGCAGTATCGACATGCAGCGCGCGGGCGCGGCCGCCGGCAAGGCCGCCGAAGCGAAAGCGGACGCCAAGCCCGCGGCACCGGCCGGGGGCAGCGCCCCGCAGGGCGCCGCCGCGGCAGGCGCGGGGCGCTGAGGCAGGATCTCCAGCACGGGAGCGGCGTCCTTCCACCAGCGCCGCTCCCCATCTTCAGCCGACAGACTGCCGCATGCTGTCAGACCTTCTCAAATGGGGCGGGAAGCGCCCCGACCAGTCCGACACGTCCGGTGACGCGGCGATGCCCCGCGGCGACGAGCCGGTCGTCGCCTCGAAGGGGCTGCCGAAGTTCCTCAGCGCGATCTCCCATCAGCCCGACTCGCCTACGCTTCTCGACTTCGGACCGGTCGTTGGCGGCAACGTCGAATTCTTCGGTGAGCGCCTCGGGTGCAAGCTGTACATCGAGGACCTGTTCGCCGACTACGATCGCCACGCGCGCGCCGGCACGCTCGACGAGATGGCGGCGGCGATCGACACGCGGTTCCGGCACGGGGATGCGAGCGTCGACGGCGTGCTCTGCTGGGATTTCTTCGACTTCCTCGACAAACGCGCCGCCCAGGCGCTCGCGCGCCAGATCGTCCGGATGCTCCGGCCGGGCGGCGCCGTCATGGGCTTTTTCTGCACCGGGCCGAGCGCCCGCGCCGGCTTCACCAAGTACGAGGTCGTTGACGACAAAGCCCTGCGCCATCGTCATCACGGCGGCGTCGGCGGCGCCACGCACGTGCTGCTCAATCGCGACATCATCAAGATGTTCGACGGCCTCCTCGTCTCGGATTCCTTCCTGCTGAAGAGCAACACCCGAGAGATTCTGCTCCGGCGCAAATAGGCATCGGCGACAGCGGCGGGCGATTCCAGGGCGAGCCGTCGCCGGGCTAGCCGGACGTCCACCGTCCGCTCGGGCGGGTTGCGCCGCTCGCCGTTATCTGGGAGGCTGGAGCGGCACCATGGCCGTCATCGCACTGCTCACCGACTTCGGGACGCGGGACCACTACGCCGGCACGATGAAGGGGGTCATCCTCGGCATCGCGCCGTCGGCGACGCTCGTCGACATCTCGCACGACATCGCGCCCCAGGACGTGCCGGGGGGCGCACGCCAGCTCGCGGCGGCGTTTCGGTACTTCCCGGCCGGCACCATCTTCCTGGCGGTCATCGACCCCGGCGTCGGCACGGCGCGGCGGGCGCTGGCCGGAGAAGCCGGCGGCTACCGGTTCGTCGCGCCCGACAACGGGCTGCTGACGCTGGTGTTCCGCGAGGCGCCTCCGGAGCGGCTCGTGGAACTCCGGTCCACCCATGACGCGCTGGACGACATCAGCGCGACCTTCGAGGGGCGCGACCGCTTCGCGCCGGCGGCGGCGCGGCTGGCGGCGGGAATCGACCTGGCGGCACTGGGCCCGCCACTCGACGAGTGGCAGCAGCTGGATCTGCCGGAGCCGTCGAACGACGGCGTGACGATTCGCGGCGTGGTAGTGGACGTCGATCGGTTCGGGAACGTCGTGACCAATATCCCGCGCGGGTGGGTGGACGGGCTCGGGCCGGCGCGGGTCACGGTCGCGGGGGTGCCCGTCGCCGCGCTCGTGGCCACCTACGCCGAGATGCCCGCCGGTGCGGTCTGCGCGCTGTTCGGCAGCACGAATCACCTGGAAATCGCGATCGACCGCGGAAGCGCCGCCGAGCGGCTGGCGCTGGCGCGCGGGGCAATCGTCGAGGTCCGGCGCGTTCTGAAATAGAATGGAGCGTTCGTTTTCTCACGAAGGACGCATACATGATTGATTTCGACCTGACCGAGGAGCAGCGCCTGCTGGAACAGTCCGTCCGCGAGTGGGCGGGACGGGAGGTGGCGCCGCACATACGCGAGCTCGATCGCGAGCACCGCTTCGATCCGAAGGTGCTGCCGCAGATGGCTGACATGGGCCTGCTGGGGTGCTCGGTGCCCGCCGAGTACGGCGGCGCCGGCATGGACTACATCAGCCTGGGGATCATCAGCGAGGAGCTCGAATACGTTGACACGTCGCTGCGCGTGATCATCTCCGTGCACGCCGGGCTGAACTGCCTGTCGCTGCTGACCTGGGGCAACGAGGACCAGAAGCAGCGCTACCTGGTGCCGCAGGCGCAGGGCAGGAAGATCGCCACCTACGGCCTGACCGAACCGGCCGCCGGCAGCGACGTGCGCGGGATCCAGACGGTCGCGATCAAGAAGGGCGATCGGTACGTGCTCAGCGGCGAGAAGATGTGGATTTCGCTGGCCGACGTCGCGGACAACTTCCTGGTGTTCGCCTGGTCCGACCTCGAGAAGAAGAAACAGCGCGATCCGTCGGGCATCAGCGCCTTCATCGTCGAACGGGCGTTCAAGGGATTCTCGAGCGCCACGCTGAAGGAAAAGTGGGGCATCCTGGCCGGCAACACCGGGTCGTTCAAGATGGACGAGGTCGAGGTGCCGCGGGAGAACCTCGTCGGCCGCGAGGGTGAGGGCTTCAAGATTGCCATGTTCGCGCTCGACCAGGGGCGCTATACCGTCGCGGCCGGCGCGACGGGCCTCATCCGCGCGTGCCGGGATGCGAGCGTCCGATACGCGAAGGAGCGCAGGACGTTCGGCGTCCCGATTGCCGATCATCAGCTCGTCAAGGAGATGCTCGCGCAGATGGAGTCCGACTACCAGGCCGCGCGGCTGCTCTGGCTGCGGGCGGGGTTCCTGAAGAACCGGGGACAGCGCAACACGCGCGAGACCGGGCTGGCGAAGTGGTTCGCCACGGTCGCCTCCGAGCGCGCCGCGGGCGACGCCGTGCAGGTGCACGGCGCCAACGGCTACTCCGACGAGTATCCGGTCGGCCGGTTCTACCGCAACTGCAAGGGGGCCGTGATCTACGAGGGGACTCGCGAAATCCACAAGATCATGCAGGCCGATTACGTGCTCGGCGCGCGCCAGGACCGTCCGACGCGCTGCGAACTGCCGAAGCACGAGAGGTGAGACTGTGATAGATACCGATCTCTCGCTCGAGTTTCTCCGCGTCGTCGAAGAGGCGGCCATCGCCTGCGCCCACACGATGGGCCAGGGGGACCGCCCCAAATCCGACCAGGCGGCGGTTGAAGCCATGCGGAAGTGCATGGACTCGGTGCCGATCGACGGCACGATCGTCATCGGGGAAGGCGAGCGCGACGAGGCGCCGATGCTGTTCATCGGCGAGAAGGTCGGCATGGCCGCGAGAGGGGAGTCCGGGGCACACCTGCCGCAGGTCGATATCGCGGTGGACCCGCTCGAGGGAACGAACCTCTGCGCGCTCGGGACGCCGAACGCCATTGCGGTGCTCGCGGCCTCCGAACGGGGCGGGCTGCTCCACGCGCCGGATCTCTACATGGAAAAGCTGGTCGTCGGACCGAGCTCGAAACACGCGGTGAGCCTCGACGCTTCGGTGGCCGACAACCTTCGCGCCATCGCGCGCAGCCTCGAGCGCGACGTGGAGGACCTCGTCGTCATCGTCCTCGACCGGCCGCGGCACGAGCAGCTGATCCACGAGATCCGGGCGACAGGCGCGCGCATCCGCCTGATTGGCGACGGAGACCTGTCGGCCGGCATCGCGGCGGCCGTGCGCGGCAGCGGCGTGCACGCGGTGATGGGCACCGGCGGCGCCCCGGAGGGCGTACTGACGGCGGCGGCCATGCGTTGCCTCAACGGCGAAATCTTCGCGCGCCTCGTGGTCAGCAAGCCTGAACACGAAGAACGCTGCCGGGCGATGGGCATCTCAGACTTCGGGAAGATCTACACCTCGAAGGACCTGGCCTCGGGCGAGAACATCATCTTCGCGGCCACCGGCGTCACGGACGGGTCGCTGATGAAAGGGGTGCGGTTCTTCGGCGACGGCGTCCGGACCAGTTCGCTCATCATGCAGAGCAAACCGGCGCGCGTGCGGTTCATCGACACGATCCACGTGGAACAGACACGTATGGTCAGGGTCCGCTTCTGAGCCGCCGTCGAGTTGTGCGGTGCCGGCTGCCGATTGCGGATTGACGGAGAGCTGACGGCCGGTTGGCGACCCCCAATCGGCAATCCAATCGGCAATCCACAATCGGCAATCCGGCAATCTTCAGCCTGCAATCTGCAGTCTGCAATGGACACGTTTCACCGTAACCTCTTCGCCGTTACCGCGGCCAGTTTCATCGGCTTCACCGGCTTCACGCTGGTGATGCCGTTTCTTCCACTCTACTTTCAGCTCCTCGGCGTGCACGACCTCGGCGACATCGCCATGTGGTCGGGCCTGAGTCTCGGCGTCACGCCGGCCCTGACCGCCATGCTCGCGCCATTGTGGGGCCGGCTCGCCGACCGCTATGGGCGCAAGATCATGGTGGTCCGGTCGCTCGTGAGCTTCGTGTTCGTGATGGCCGCGATGGCCTTCGTCTCGCGCGCGTGGCACGTGCTCGCCCTTCGCGCCGTGCAGGGACTGTTCGCCGGCTACGGCGCGCTCACGTTGACGATGGCGGCCGATTCGGCCCCGCGGGATCGGATGGCGTATGCGATCGGTTTCGTCCAGACGGCCCAGCGGCTCGGGCCCGCCATCGGCCCGATCATCGGCGGCGCCGTGGCGCAGGTCGTCGGCATGCGCAACACGTTCCTGGTCACCTCGATGTTCTACCTGATCGCCGTGCTGCTCGTCGTGTTCATGTACCACGAGCCGGCGATACACCGGACCGACGAACAGGAGAACGCCGGGCGGGTCACTTTCCGGAACGTGCTCGCCTTCCAGAATTTCATGCTCCTGATGGGGGTCGTCTTCGGTCTCCAGTTCGTCGATCGCACCTTCGGGCCGGTGCTGCCGCTCTACGTCTCCGAACTGGGCACGCCAGCCAACCGCGTCCCGATCGTCTCTGGTGTGCTCTTCTCGATTGCGGCCGGCGCCGGCGCGCTCGGTCATCATTTCTGCGGGCGCCTGTTGAAACGCGCCTCCGCCCGGGTGGTGATCGCCGGCAGCGTTGGCGTCGGCTCGATCGGGGCGCTGGTGTACGTGGTGGCCGGCGGTCCGTGGCTGCTCGTGCTCGGTACGCCGATCTTCGGGTTGGCGATCGGCGTGGCCACGACGGCGGCCTACACGGCGGCGAGCACCGTGATGCCGGAGACAGCCAGGGGCGCCGGCTTCGGGCTGCTGACGACCGCGTCGCTGACCGGCCTTGCGCTCAGTCCCATCGTGGCCGGCATCCTGGGGGCGACGAGCATACGCGCGGTGTTCGTGCTCGACGTCGCCGCGCTGGTGGCTCTGGCGGCGCTGGTCTCGCGCCTGATGATCACGACGCCGTTGCCGGAGACACTCTCGCCCGCGGCGGAGGAACTCTGAAAGGGCTCGGGCTCAGGGCTCAGGGAGGAAGGGCTCAAGGCTCAGGGGGCAGGGCTCAAGGCGGATCGCATGCACAGCGGAACGGTTCAGGAAGCGGCCGACATATTACGAGCCGGCGGGGTGGTCGCGTATCCCACCGATACGCTGTATGGCCTTGCCGTCGATCCGCGGCGCGATGACGCGGTCGAGAAGCTGTTTGCCATCAAGGGCCGGGATCTGAGCGCCGCCATTCCTCTGATTGCCGGCAGCCTCGCGCAGGCGTCGGACGTCGCCCTGCTCGGGGACGTCGAACTGCGCCTGGCGCGCGAGTTCTGGCCGGGGCCGCTCTCGATTGTCGCGGAGGCCAGGCCGGGCCTCTCGCCGCTCGTGCTGGCCGGCGGCCGGACCGTTGCGGTTCGCGTGCCGGCGCATCCGCTCGCGTCGGAGCTGGCGCTGGCGTTCGGCTCATGCATCACGGCGACGAGCGCCAACCTCTCAGGGCGCCCCGGCTCTGCCGATCCGGAAGCGGTGCGCCAGGCGCTGGGCGGGCGCATCGACGGTCTCGTCGATGGCGGGCTCGCGCCAGGCGGCCCGCCGTCCACGATGGTCGAGTGGCGCGGCGGCGCGCTGGTGCTCGTGCGTGCGGGCGCCATCGCGTGGGACCGCGTGCTAGAGATCGCTCGAGTGATGCGCCATTCGGCACCACGTTCCGATACGCCTCGTACCGAGGAGCGTGCGGCGCTCGTCGGGCTGCTCAACGTTTCCTCCCGTCAATTCGATCCGGAACACTCACTCGACGAACTGGCGGGGCTGGCGTCGGCCGCGGGCGCGACCGTCGTCCTGCGCGTGCTCCAGGAGCGCGCCAAGCCCGATCCGGCGACCTTCCTCGGAAGCGGAAAGGTGGCGTCGCTCGCTGCCGCCTGCGAGGGGCTCGACGTCGACGCGGTGATCTTCGACAACGAGCTGTCTCCCGCGCAGCTGCGCAATCTCGAAGAGAAGCTGCAGCGCAAGGTGGTCGATCGCACGCAGCTCATCCTCGACATCTTCGCGCGGCGGGCGCACACGCGTGAAGGCAAGCTGCAGGTGGAGCTGGCCCAGCTCAAGTACCTCATGCCGCGCCTGGTCGGATCGTCGGCCGCGCTGTCGCGGCTCGGCGGCGGCATCGGCACACGCGGGCCCGGCGAAACGAAGCTCGAGACCGATCGGCGCCGGATCCGCCACCGCATCAGCGTCCTGTCAGGGGAGATTGACGCCGTCCGCCGCCGTCGCACGCAGCTGCGGGAGCGCCGGCACAAGTCGGCGGTGCCCACCGTGGCCCTTGTCGGGTACACGAACGCCGGAAAAACCACCCTCTTCAACGCGCTGACCGGTGATGATGCCGTGGTCTCGAACGCGTTGTTCGTGACGCTCGATCCGCTGGTCCGGAAGGTCAGGCTGCCCGACCGTCGCGAGCTGCTCGTGTCGGATACGGTCGGATTCATCGACCGACTGCCGCACCCTCTCGTCGCTGCGTTCCGGGCGACGCTCGAGGAAGTCGCCGCCGCCGATCTCCTGTTGCACGTGATCGACGCCGCGGATCCGGATCGGGATCGGCACATGGATGCTGTGCAGAGCGTGCTGGCGGAGGTCGGCGCCGAGCGCGTGCCCGGGATAGACGTCTTCAACAAGTGCGATCTGCTCGACGAGGGCGAGCGCACGCGGCTCCTGGCGATTCACCGCGGCGCGCTCTGCGTCTCGTCGCTGACGGGCGAGGGGCGGGACGATCTGATTGCCGCCATGGAAGGCCACCTGGCGCTCGACACGAAACAGGTCACGCTCGAATTCGAGTCCGACAACGAGGCGGACCGCGATCGGATCGCCCAGTTGTACAGGCTCGGGCGTGTGCTGCGGCACGTTGCGGCCGACGGCCGCGTAGCCATCGACGTGGAATTGCCGCGCCGGATCCTCGACCGCTTCGAGTCCGCCATGGTGCCCAGCGAATGACAGACCTTCGCATCCGGAAGACGAGGGCGTGGCCGCGAGCGGTGTTCGTGTCGCTGGTCGCGTGCACCCTTGCGGCGGCCGCGTGCGCGCCCGTGAAGCCCGTCGTGGCACCCGCAACCGGCCCGGCGCGGTTTCCCGATTTCGTCTACCCGGCCCCGCCGGCAGCGCTCGCCGCCGAGCCCGCCGCGGAGCTGCACCAGGCCGGATGGCTCTGGCTCCAGGCGGGTGACCTGAAACAAGCCGAACGCAGCTTCAGCGCGGCGCTCAAGCAGGCTCCGGCCTTCTATCCGGCAGAGGCCGGCCTCGGGTACGTCGCCCTGGCAAGGAAGGACGACAAGGTCGCGATCGGCCACTTCGAGCGGGCCGTAGCCGCCGACGAGACCTATGCGCCCGCGCTCGCCGGCCGCGGCGAGGCGTTGCTCGCGCAGGGGCAGCGCGAATCGGCGCTCGCCAGCTTCGAGGCGGCCGTGTCCGCCGATTCACAACTCACGGGACTGCGCGACCGGATCGCGGTCCTGAGGCTTCGCGGCTTGCAGGACGACGTGGCGGTGGCGCGCAGGGCCGCCGAATCGGGCCAGTTCGCCGAGGCGCGCGCGGCATACCTGCAGGCCATCGCGGCGTCGCCGCAGAGCCCGTTCCTGTATCGCGAGCTGGCCACCGTGGAACAGCGTAGCGGGAACCTCGCCGAGGCGCTCACGCACGCGCAGAAAGCCGCGGAGCTCGAGCCGCCTGAACCACGCACCCTGACACTCATCGGCGAGCTGTACGAGGCGCAGGGGAACCTCGCCCTGGCGATGGACGCCTATGGTTCCGCTCTGGCGCTCGAGCCCAACGAGGCGCTGGACCGGCACGTGGACGACTTGCGTGACAAGGCCGCCTTTGCCGCCATGCCGGAGGACTACAAGGCCATCGAGCTGTCCCCGTCGGTGACGCGCGAGCAGGTGGCGGCGCTCATCGGCGTGCAGCTCGACGGGCTGCTGAAGCAGTCGCCCCGCCGCAATTCCGTGCTCATGACCGATACCCGCGGCAGCTGGGCGGCGCCGTGGATTCAGTCGGTCGCGCGGGCCGGCATCATGGAAGTGTTCGCGAACCACACGTTCCTGCCGGGCGCCACCGTCCGCCGCGGCGACATGGCGATGATCGTCAGCCGCACCTTGTCGATGATCGCCGACCAGAATCCCCGGGCTGCCGCGTGGCAGAACGCGCGGAGACGCTTTCCCGACGTATCGCCATCCCACCTGGCCTACCCGGCGGCCTCGGCCGCGGTCGAAGCCGGCGTCATGCACACGGCCAGCGACGGCAGTTTCCAGCTGTCGCGCCCGGTGACCGGCGTCGAAGCCGTGGCGGCCGTGAAGGCACTCAGGGCGCTGTCGGAGCGCGCCAAGCAATGAACCTGACCGCGGCAAACCAGCTCACCCTGCTGCGGATGCTGCTGATACCCCCCTTCGCGATTCTGCTGCTGTACGAGCATCGCGGCTGGGCGCTCGTCGTGTTTCTCACCGCCGGGCTCACGGACCTGTTCGACGGCCTGATCGCGCGCCGGGCCGGCCAGAAGACGACCCTCGGGGCATGGCTGGACCCGATGGCCGACAAGCTGCTGCTGGTGACCATGTTCATCATGCTGACACTGCCGGGCATCGGATCGGCCAACCGGCTGCCGCTCTGGTTCACCGTGCTCGTCCTCAGCCGCGACATCGCCATCGTCCTGACCGTGGCGGTCGTGAACCTCGCGGTCGGGCCGCGAACGTTCCGGCCGTCGATTTTCGGAAAAATCGCCACGGCGACCTACGTCATGACGGGGCTGATCACCCTCTATTTCAACTACCTGGGCCGCTCGTCGCCCGCCATCGCTGTCTTTGTGTACGCCTCCCTCGCCATCACGCTGGTATCGGCCGCTCATTACCTGCTCAAGGTGATTCGCCTGCACCCGGGCTAGGCCGCTGAAAAATGCCGGCCTGCCGCCCTCCGCAGTTCGCTGCGCTCACGCGCCCTGAGCAGCGTCGAAGGGCGGGCTTCGACCCAGGACCGCCCCTCATGCCTTCGGGCTCAGGGGTGGCCCGGCGGGCTGGGAGCCGGGCCGGGCTGGCGTCGTGACTCGCCGGCGCGGACGCCGCGTGGGCTTGCGCTAAACATCGGCAGGAGTTATACTTACGGGCTTACGCGCCTCGGCGCCGACCGCAACGCCTGCAGGGGAGATCCGCACATGCTCGACGCACTGAAGAACCTGGGCAGCTCCGGGAACAAGCCTACCCGGCAGCAGTCCGACGAGCTGCAGGCGTTGATCGCCTCCTCCCGGGAAGAGCGGGCGGCCCTCAGCACGATGCTCACCCAAATCCAGCTGCACAGCGCGAAACTGGCGACGGCCGGCAAGACCCTGGCGGAAGTCGAGGAGAAGGCAACCCACGCGCACACCCGCCTGGACGAGGTGACCGAACGGTTGTCGAAGGCCGATGCGCGGGCACGGGAGCTCGAAGCGATCGACGCGCGCATCCGCGGTCTCATGGAGTCGGTCGCGCAGGCCGAACGGGAAACCGGCCGTCTGACGGCGCCCGACGGCGAACTGCAGAAGCAGAAGGATTCCATCGAGAGTCTGGCCGCTCAAGCGAGCGCGACCCGCGGCAGCCTCGAAGACGCTGAAGAAGGACCAGGCGGCGCTCGAACCGTTGCGGGAGCACCTGCGCGAATCGCAGGCGGAGCTCCAGAAGTCGCGCGCGCGTGCCGACGCGCTCAACGCGCAGTACGACGAACTGCGGAAGCTCTCCGGAAACCTGTCGCAGGAGTTCGGGAAGCTGCAGGACGTGTCGCGCGCGACACACGAGGAAACCACCGCCACGGTGGAAATGGTCGGGGAGGTCGAAAAAAAGCTCGGCTCGCTCACCGAATTCCAGGAGATGAGTCGCACGACCGACGAGCGGCTGGCGACACTCAACGCGCTCGCCGAACACGTTACGCAGAAAATCAAGGCGCTCGAGAACCAGAAACACACCGTCGAGCACGCCGTCGTCGAGTCCAACCGGCTCAACGAGATGATCTGGAACATGGATGTCCAGATCACGAAGCTGAACGAGGCGGCGCAGCAGGCGACGCGTGTCGAGGAGTTGATCGACCGGGTCGAAAACCTGTCGCACGACGTGTCCGCTCAGCTCGACAGCGCCACCAGCGCGCGCGACAGCTTCACGATGGACCTCGCGAAACTCGAACGGGATCGGACGAGCCTCACCGACTTCGTTCGCGGATACGTCGAGCGCATGGGAATCGAGCACAAAGCCTTCGAGTCCTTCGACCAGCGTGTCGGCAGCCTTCAGGCGTCGCTCGCCCGGGCGGAACAGGGGATGGAAGCGCTCGCCTCGCGCGAGGGGCTGGCGGCGTCAGTCGGTCAGCGGGTCGATCAGCTGTCCACCCGGATTCAGGCCATGACTGCCGCCGCGGAGGATCTGCAGCGCAAGCAGGCCTCGCTCGACGCCTTGCAGGAATCGCTTGGCAGGGTTGACGAGCTGGCGAAGAAGACCGCCTGGCAGTACCGAGACGCTCGAGCGAAGCCGTCAGGACGTCGAAGCGCTTCGCGGCGAACTTCGGGAGGTCCACGGTGTGCACGCCGCCGCCTCGCAGCTGGCGGATCGCCTCACGGCCGACCGCGCCGCGCTCGAGAGCTTCGTCGAGCGCACGACCGCGTTCAGCCGCGGGTCTTCCCGGGCTCGACGCCCGCATGGACGCCATCAGCGGCAAGCTCGCCATCGTCGAGGACGGCACGCAGACGGCCGGCCGTCTCGTGGCAATCGCCGCCGATCTCGATCGACAGATGGCGCACGTCGCATCCCAGCAGCAATTCGTCGAACGGATCGAAGCCCGCCTGACGACGCTCACGGCGCTGACGACCGATGTCGGCGGCAGGATGGAGGAACAGATCGTCCGGCGCGGCGAGATCGAGGCGCTGGCGAGCCAGATCGACGGCGTGAGTGTGGAGGTCGCCGACGCGCGGCAGCGGCTCGAATCGGTCAGCGCTGCTCAACGGACCCTGCACCCGCTCGGCGATCAGATCGCGAGCCTCAAGAGCGAAGTCGAACAGACCCAGGCGACACTGGCGGCTGCCCGGAAAGACGACGGGGAACTGGCGGCGCAGGAGAAGCGCCTCGGCGACCTGTTGCAGGGCACGCGAGCGGCGGCCGACGAAGCGGCCGCATGGCTGGAGCAGGTTGAAGCCCTGTCGGAGCGCGTGGAGCGCTCCGCGGCGGTGAAAGACGAACTGGTGCAGGAGCTCGCGCGCGTGCAGGCGCAGCAGGGCGACGTCACCATCGGGCTCCTGGCGGCCGACGATCAGCTCGAGCGGCTCGAGGCCGCCTCGAAGCGGCTCGAGCAGCGCCGCGGCGAACTGGCCTTCGCCGACGCACGGATCACGGCGTTTGACGCGAGCCTGGCGCAGCTCCGGGACATGACCGACGGCGTCGATCGGAAGATCCAGAGCATCATGGAGCGCGAGGCGGCCGTCGAGGCCATTCGCGCCGAGGTCGAGAGCGCCAACGACATCAGCGCCCGCAGCAAGGCGGATCTGCAGCACGTCGAAGCGCACAGGAGCGAAGTCTCGACGCTTCGCGAGAAAGTGGACGGCGTGCTGGCGAGCATCTCCGAAACCGAGAGCCGGCTCCACCAGGTCGAGGCACGGAAGAAGCTGGTGGACGAGGTGGCGCTCAAGACGAACCTCATCGTCAACATGGTCGAGGACATGCGCCTGAATATGGAGTCGCTCGGCGAGCACAAGGCGTTGATGGACCACGTCATGTCGAGCTTTCACAGCCTGAGCGAGACCGTGCTGGAGGCGCAGTCCACGATGCGGGCGCTCCAGGCCGAGCGGGCTCTGGCGGATCGGCCGCGGACCGGCCGGCAGGGGAGAACGAAACCCCACGCCGACGACAAAAAACCCGCGTAGGGGCGGCTCGTGAGCCGCCCTGACGCCCGACGCCTGACGCCGGACGCCGGACGCCGTCCAGGGCGGCTCGCGAGCCGCCCTGACGCCCGACGCCTGACGCCGGACGCCGGACGCCGTCCAGGGCGGCTCGCGAGCCGCCCCTACACCTTGGTTTTGAAGTACTCGAGGGTGCGCGTCAGGCCGTCCTCCAGGGCCACCTTCGGCTCCCAGCCGAGCAGCGTGCGCGCGCGGGTGATGTCCGGCTGGCGGACCTTCGGATCGTCCTCGGGCAGCGGCCGGTACACGAGCCGGCTCTTCGACCCCGTCAGCCTGATGATCGCGCGCGCAATGTCCTCGACGGTCATCTCGTGCGGGTTGCCGATGTTCACGGGGTCGTTGACGTTCGATTCCATCAGCCGGACGATCCCGTCGACCAGGTCGGTGACATAGCAGAAGCTGCGCGTCTGCTTCCCGGTCCCGAAGATCGTCACGTCCTCGCCGCGCAGCGCCTGGCCCATGAAGGCCGGCACCGCGCGCCCGTCGCGCAGGCGCATGCGCGGCCCGTAGGTGTTGAAGATGCCGGACGATCTTCGTGTCGAGCCCGTGGTACCGGTGGTAGGCGGTCGTCATCGCCTCGGCGAAGCGCTTGGCCTCGTCGTACACGCCGCGCGGACCGATCGGATTGACGTTGCCCCAGTAGGTCTCCCTCTGCGGGTGCTCGAGCGGATCGCCGTACACCTCCGAGGTGGACGCGATGACGAAGCGCGCGTTCTTGGCCTTGGCGAGTCCGAGCGCCTTGTGGGTGCCGAGCGCGCCGACCTTCAGCGTGGGAATCGGCAGCTCGAGGTAGTCGATCGGGCTTGCCGGACTCGCCCAGTGGAGCACGGCGTCAACGGGACCCTCGACGTAGATGTAGTTGGTGACGTCGTGTTTGATGAACTCGAAGTCCCGGTTGACCAGGTGCGCGATGTTCGCCGTATCGCCGGTCAGGAGGTTGTCGATGCCGACCACCGAGTAGCCCTTGTCGAGCAGCGCTTCCGAGAGGTGCGATCCGATGAACCCGGCGGCGCCGGTGATGACTGCTCTTGGCATAGTGAGGAGACTCTGCCGCGGGCGCGTTGCCCGTCGATCGGCGCCCGTTCAGTAAGCGTGTTTCTGAAACCCGCGAAGCACCGTCAGCCACATGATCTTGATGTCGAGGCCGACCGACCAGTTTTCGATGTAGTACAGGTCGTACTCGATGCGCTTCTCGAGCGATGTGTTGCCGCGCCATCCGTTGACCTGCGCCCAGCCGGTGATGCCGGCCTTCACCTTGTGCCGCAGCATGTACTGCGGGATGCGGTGCTTGAACTGCTCGACGAAGTAGGGGCGCTCGGGCCGGGGTCCGACAATCGACATGTCTCCCCGCAGCACGTTCCAGAGCTGTGGCAGCTCGTCGAAATCGAGGCGGCGCATCCAGCGTCCGACCGGCGTGCACCGCGGGTCGTCGTCGCGCGCCCAGATGGGCCCGGTCTCGTCCTCGGCGCCGAGATACATCGATCTGAACTTGTAGACGTCGAAGGCCTTCCCGTCCAGGCCCATGCGCTCCTGCCGATAGAACACGGGCCCCTTCGATGTGTACCTGACGAGCGCGGCGAGCAGCGCGAAGGGAATCGACAGGACGAGGAGCGCCGAACCCGAGAGCGACAGGTCGATGACGCGCTTGAGCACGCTGTTGAAGCCGCGCAGCGGCACGTCGTTCAGGCTGATGATCGGGACGCCGTCGAGGTTCTCGAGCCGGGCGCGCAGCGCGATGAACTGGAGCAGGTCCGGCACGACGTGAACGTCGACGCCTTCCCGGTTGGTCGCCTCGACCAGGCCCAGCATCTTGACGTGCTCTTCGAGCGGCAGCGCCACATAGAGATGATCGATACTCTCGCGCTTGATGATGTCGTCGACCTCGGAGAGCTTGCCGAGCAGCGGCAGGCCGCGGTAGCCGATGTGGTCGCCCCCCGCCCGATCGTCGAGGAAGCCGACGACCTTGAAGCCGAACTCCCGGTGTTCGAGCACCTTGTCGGCCACCATGCGCCCGAGATCGCTGGCCCCGGCGATGAGCACGCGCTTGAGGCCGATGCCGGCCTTCCACCGCCGTTCGAGCGCCCCGCGCACCACCTCGCGCGTGGTGTAGGCGAATGCGACGTTCAGCGTGAGGAACAGCGCGACGACGAGGCGCGACACCTCGTAGGCGCCGGCGTCCTTGAGCGCATCCTCCAGGTAGTACGCCTGGAAATAGAGCGAGACCACCAGCCCGATGATTCCGGCCAGGATGGTGCCGACAAAGACGGCGAAGAAGTCGTCTACGCGGGTCCGACCGCGGCGCAGGCGATACAAGCCCTGGGCGTGGAAAGCGAGCGGAACGATGACGCCGACGAACGGGAGCATGTGGATGTACTCCCGAATCGGTGGGATCCCTTTGGTGACCGGCAGGATCTCATCCAGGGCCTGGAACCGCAGGAGGTAGGCCAGCGCGAAGGCGATCATGCCGAGGACGGCGTCGCCTACGACGTAGGAGGCGACCAGCAGGCGGTTGTACCGCCGCATCATCGGCGCGACTCCCGCGAGGCGACGGCCTCGTCTACGGCGTGTCGAAAATCCTTCATGAAGCGTTCACGTGAAAACCGTTCGGCATTCGTCCGGATCGACTCGGACGCCAGCGCCAGCGACTGCATGCGCGAGAGTCCGTCGGCGAAGGCCTCGGGCGTCGCCTCTTCCACGAGCACCCCGGTTTCGCCGTCTACCACCGTCTCGCGGGCGCCGCCGCGCCCGAAGGCTACGACCGGCGCGCCGCATGCCTGCGCCTCGACCGGCACCATCCCGAAATCCTCGGTCCCCGGCAACAGGACCGCACGGGCCTGCCGATACAGGGACCTGACCTCTTCATCGGAACGCCATCCGAGAAACTGCACCCCGGGTCCGGCCAGCTGTCGCAATCGGGCTTCTTCGGGCCCGCGCCCTACAACGATCAGCGGGGCGCCAGCGCGCTGGCAGGCTTCGATCGCGACATCCACCCGCTTGTACGGCACCAGTGCCGAAACGACGACGAACGCGGACCCGCGCTCGACATCAGGGTCCGGCTCGGAAGAAGTCGGTGTCCACCGGAGGATACACGATCGTCGACTCGCGATTATAGTATTGCCGGATTCTGCCCGCAACATATTGAGAATTAGCGAGAAAGCGGTCCACACGGCCGGCCGTGGCGGCATCCCAGCGGGCGAGGGCCGCCATCACGGGGCGGAGGAGCCGGCTGCGCGATTGCACCCACCTGATCGGGACCGAAATAGGCCGGAAGCTGATCCCACGCATAGCGCATCGGCGAATGGCAGTAGCAGACATGAATGGCTGAGCCAGGCCGCACCGCGGATTTCACCGCGCAGTGGCTGCTGCTGATCACGAGATCGTAACGGTCGAGGTCGAACAGCTCCACAACGAGCGGATAGAGCGGCAGGAAGTTGCGGTAGAGCCGTCCGGCGCCGGGGATCAGCTGGACCGGGGAGGTCCTGATTCGGTGGCCCTCGATGACAGGAGACACCGCGCCGCGTACCCGGACGAGCGTGTATATCGGCGCCTCCGGGAACAGCTCGCAGATAGCCTCGAGCACCTTTTCGCCACCCCGCATCCCGGTCAGCCAGTCGTGCAGGATCGCGACCCTGGGCCTTGCCTGCGCGGCTCCGCTCACCGGCCCTCCGCATGCGCCCGGCCGTCTGCTGGCCGCCGCCGCGGGCCGGCGGAACCCGCGCGCCTCCCGCGTCATCCCGGTGCGCGGAGAGCGGAGCGCCCGCGGAGGTGCTCATCCCGCGAGCACCTCGTCGTAGATCTCCCGGAGCCGCCCGATGGAGCGCTCCCACGAGAATTCCCGGACCCGCGCCAGTCCGCGTTCCCGCAGCGACGCGCGCAGCGTCGCGTCCGAGAGTACCCGCTGCATGGCCTCCGCGATCGCCCCGGGCTCGTAGGGGTCAATGAGGATCGCGGCGTCGCCCACGACCTCGGGCAGCGACGAGACGTTCGAGGTGATGACCGGCGTTCCGCTGGCCATCGCTTCGAGCGGCGGGAGTCCGAACCCTTCGTAGAGCGACGGAAAGACGAACACCGCAGCCATCCGGTAGAGCGCGGCCAGGGTCTGGTCCGACACGAACCCGAAAAAGCGGACGTGCTTGTGCAGCTTGTACCTGTGCACGGCCCGGCGGAGCGTGGCGTACTTCGAGATTTCGTCGCCGATGATCAGCAGCTTCACCTCGTCGAACCCGTGCCGCCGCAGCATGTGAAACGACTCGATCAGCCGTTCGAGATTCTTGTGCGGCTTGATGTTGCCGGCGTAGAGCACGAACGGATCGTCGAGCTGGTAGCGCTGGCGCACGCGCTCGATCTCGTCTTCCGGGGGCACCTGGCCGAAGCGCTCGTCGATGGCGTTGTAGATCACCGCGACCTTGGACGGCGGCACGCGGAAATAGCGCAGGATGTCCCGCTTCGAGGCTTCCGACACCGTGAGCACCCGGTCGGAGCGATGGGCGGCGGTCCACAGCGCCGCGCGCGCGTAGGCATAGCCCAGCCGGTTAGGCAGATACTGGGGAAACCGGAGGTGGATGCAGTCGTGGATCGTCACGACCGACTTGCACGGCGTCAGCGCCGGCAGCACGTAGTGCGGGGCATGAAACAGATCGACGCCCTCGCGCCTGAGCGCAATCGGGACGCTGAACTGTTCGCGCACCGAATAGGCCGGGGCGTCTTCGACGACCGAGCGGAAATTCTCGCCGAGTTCCTCTTCCAGCCCGCAGTCCTGACTCCGGCACAACACCACGTACTCTGTCGTGTGATCGATGCGCGACAGATACCGCAGGACGTTCCGGACGTAAGTCCCGATGCCGAAATCGCGGAGCTTCCGTGCGTCGATGGCGATGCGCAAGGTGCCTGAATTCTATCGCGGAAGCTGCCCCTTCAGGCGCAGGTACGCGCGAAGGGCGGGGAGCCATGCAGGGTGGTGCTTGGCGTAGAACGCCAGGTGACTGCGTCGATAGTGTGCCTGCATCACCGCCGGCGCCGTGGCGCGCGAGCGCCCGCGCAGGTGGACGATCTCGCCGGCCGGCGTGAAGAGCACCTGCCCGCCCTGTGCGCGAACCGCTGCGCAGAAGTCCACATCCTCGGCGTAGAGAAAATACCGCTCGTCGAGCAGGCCGGCCCGTTCCGCCGCGGTGCGGCGCACCAGGAGGCAGGCGCCGCTGACCCAGTCCACGAACCGCTCCCGGCGCGTCGCGCGCTCGACCCACCTCGTGATCGGGCCGACGCGCCGCTGATGCAGGCCGGCGATCACCTTCTGGCGCAGTTCGTTGAGCGGCGACATCATGGCGCCAAACGACAGCTCCGCGACTCCCTCGCCGTCGACGATCCGCGGACCCGCGACAGCCGCTGCGGGGCAGGCGAGCAGGCGCTCGACGAGCGCGTCGATGGCGCCAGCCGGCGCGAGCGTGTCGTTGTTCAGCAGCAGAACCAGCTCGCCGCGCGTCGCCCGGATGCCCGCGTTGTTGGCCGCGGCGAATCCCGCGTTGACCCTTTGCGCGATCGCGTGAACATCGGGCCAGCCGGCGCGGACCGCAGCGACGCTCCCGTCGGTCGAGGCGTTGTCCACGACCACGATGTCGTGGGGCGTGGACGGCGGGGCGTCGGCCAGGGACCGCAGGCAGCGTTCCAGGTGGGCCCGCGCGTTGAAGTTCACGATCACGATCGACAGTGTCGTCATCGCCGGGCTATGCGTTCGAGATGCTCGAGCGTTTCGGTCGCCGTCGCGGTCCACGAGTAGCGGGCCAGGACCGTTGGGGCCCGGGCGACAATCGCGCGTCCCTCATCCGGCACCGTGAGGAGGCGCCGGAGTGTCGCGGCCGTTCCCTCGATGTCCCCCGGCGCAACGTAGAGGGCGGCCTCGCCGTAGACTTCCCGCGCGACCGCCGTGTCCAGCACAACCGCCGGCACGCCGGCTGCCAGCGCCTCGAGGGGCGTCAGGCCGAAACCCTCGGTACTCCGACAGAAAGGCGAAGACGGACGCGCTGGCATAGAGCGCCGCCAGTTCCGCGTCGCCCACGTAGCGCCGGAACTCCGTGCGTTCCTCCACGCCGTGGCCCCTGGCCACCGCGGCGAGATTCTGGCGCGGCCACGTGCGGTCGTCGCCCACGATCACGAGTCTGGCGGCCGGCAGGTCGCTCGTGGCACGGGCGAACGCCGCGATGAGATCCGGGAGCCGCCGGCGGTTGAAGAGCGAGCCGACGAAGAGCACGATCGGCGCGCGGCGTGGCGCCGCGCTTCCCACGTCCCGCGGAGCCACTCCCGGCGGAATCACACGAATCCGCCCCGGGTCGATCCGGAGCCGCTCTTCGATCTCCAGCCTGGAGAACTGCGAATCCGTCAGGATGACCGCGGCACGCGCCGCCGCGCGGCGTGTGAGCCATCGGCGCCGCATGCCTTCGCGCCAGCGGAACCACTCAGGATGCGCGACAAAGGAGATGTCGTGAATCGTGACAGCCAGCGGCATGCGGAGTCCCAGCGGTGCCGTGTAGGCCGGCGCGAAGAAGACGTCGGGATCGTCGGCCGCAGCCGCCCGCCGCAGCGCCGTCTGTTCCCACCAGGTGCCCGTCCCCCGTCCGGTGACTCGCGATTCCGCGGTTCCCTGCGGAAGCCTCAGCGCCAGCGGCTCGGGAGCGTACAGCAGGAAGCGCCGGCTGCCGGCGTCCTCTCGCGCGGTCCAGCGGCGGATCAACTCGCCGAGGTACCGCCCGACGCCGGTCGTGTCGCCCAGGAGCTCGCGCGCATCGACGCCGATTCGAAGCGGCCGCGTCACGACCGCGCTCCCCGTTCGCCCAGCGCCGCCGAGTACGCCTCGGCAAGCCGGCGCGCGCTGCGCACCCAGTCGTATTCGCGCGCACGGCGAATCCCGTCGGCCCTCATCCGGCGCCGCAGGACGTCGTCATCCAGGACCTGCCGCATGGCCGCGGCGATTCCCTCCGGATCGTCCGGATCGACAAGCAGGCCGGCTGTGCCGACAACCTCGGGGAGGGCTCCCCGGTTCGACACGATGACGGGCAGGCCGACCGCCATCGCCTCCAGCGCCGGCAGGCCGAACCCCTCGTCGAACGACGGCATCACGAGCACCGATGCCTGGCCGTACAGCGTGCGACGCGCGTCGTCGCTGACATATCCGAGCGCCCGGACGCGACCGGCCGGAATGCCAGCCGGGACGTCCGGCAGGCCCCCTTCCGGCAGCCGGCCGGCGAGTACCAGCGGAGGAGCTTCTGGATCCCGGGCGACGAGCGACGCGTAGGCGGCCAGCAATCCCGGGATGTTCTTCCGGGGTTCGACGGTGCCGACGAAGAGGATCGGGCCGCCCGCCGGGGGCTCGTCGCGCGCCGGCCAGTCGGGCGCGCCCGGCGAACACGTCACGATTCGCGCGGGCGGCACCTCGAGCCGTTCCTCCACGAGCCGGCGGGTATAGTCCGAGACAACGACGACGCGATCCGCCGCCCTGGCGTGCGCGGGAGCGAGTGCCGCGTAGTCGCGCCGGATTTCGCCGGACACGTCGCTCGACCGGTCCAGGAAATAAAGGTCATGGATGGTGACGAACCGCGCCGCCGCGGTGGCCGGCATCAGCAGGGGATGCATGGAATGCGTCAGGTCCACCGGCCCCGCCAGCCACTGCGCTGGCGGCCAGCCCAGGCGATGCCAGAGCAGGTTCAGGAGCCGCACGGGAACCCTGACGTCGACCTGCGCCGCACCCGGGACGGTCGCCGGGGGCAGGCGGTCTGAAAACGAACTCGAAAACAGCGTCAGCGTGTCGGTCGGCGCCAGCGCGCCGGCCGCGAGCGCGCTCGCGAGTCGGTGGACGTACTCGCCGACACCCGTCCGATGCCGCAGCGCCGGACGATAGTCGAGGAGAATGCGCACCCGCGCCAAATCGTAGCACAGCCGGCGACCGGTGAAAGTCGGGCAAATCCTTGTCGTTCAACAGATTGACAGTGTTTTTTCGGCTGTGCTAGCTTTAGGGGTTTGCATACCTCTGGAGCCTGCCTGGATGAAAATCGCGGTCGTCGGAACCGGATACGTGGGACTCGTGGCCGGCGCCTGCCTGGCCGAGAACGGCAACGAGGTCATTTGCGTCGATAAGGACCCCGCCAAGATTCGTCTGCTGCAGCGCGGCAAGATCCCCATCTATGAGCCGGGGCTCGAGGAGCTGGTGCGGCGGAATCGGGTGGAGAAACGGCTGACCTTCACCACCCAGCTCGCGCGCGGAGTGCGCAGCTCGCAAATCATCTTCATCGCCGTCGGGACGCCGACCGGCGAGGACGGCTCGGCCGACCTCCAGCACGTCCTCGACGTGGCGCGCGAGACGGCGCGGGCGATGAACGGCTACAAGGTCGTCGTCAACAAGAGCACGGTACCGGTCGGTACCGCCGCGAAGGTGCGGGAAGTCATCCGCCGCGAAACCACCCATCCGTTCAGCGTCGTCAGCAATCCCGAGTTCCTGAAGCAGGGGGCCGCGATTGAGGACTTCATGAAACCGGATCGCGTCGTCATCGGCGCCGAGGATCCGCGGGCGGCCGACATGATGAAGGAGCTCTACGCGCCGTTCACGCGGACGGGCGCGCCCATCATGCTGATGGACTGTCCCAGCGCGGAGCTCTGCAAGTACGCGGCGAACGCGATGCTGGCGACGCGTATCTCGTTCATGAACGAGGTCGCCAACGTCTGCGAGGCCGTCGGGGCGGACGTGGACCAGGTGCGAAGGGCCATCGCCTCGGATCGACGAATCGGATCGTCGTTCCTGTTTGCCGGCGTTGGCTACGGCGGCAGCTGCTTTCCGAAGGACGTGAAGGCCATGTTGCGGTTCGCCGCAGCCAGCGACTACGATTTCGCCATCCTCGGGGCGGTCGAGGCGGTGAACGACCGCCAGAAAGTGCGCCTGCTGTCCAAGCTCAACGCGCATTTCGACACGCTAAAGGGCAAGCGGATCGCCGTCTGGGGCCTGGCGTTCAAGCCGCGAACCGACGACATGCGGGAAGCGCCGTCGGTGCCCCTCATCAGAGGCATCCTCGCCGCCGGCGCGACCGTCAGCGCTTACGATCCCGAAGCCATGGCGGTGGCGAAGACGATCTTCGGCTCGAAAATCACCTACGCGGAGAGCAGCTACGGCGCCCTGACCGGAGCCGACGCGCTGGTCATCGTGACCGAGTGGAACGAATTCCGGGAGCCGGACTACACCCGGATGCGCAAGCTCCTGCGGGCCCCCGTGATCTTCGATGGACGCAATCTCTACCGGCCCGAGCACATCCGCGCGCAGGGGTTCACCTACTATTCGATAGGTCGGCAATGACCAGCGTGCTCGTCACCGGCGGGGCCGGCTACATCGGCAGCCACGCGGTCAAGGCGCTCCGTCAGCAGGGGACCCGGGTCGTCGTGTACGACAACCTGACGGCCGGGCATCGCCTCGCGGTTCCGGACGGCGTGGCGCTGGTGGTGGGGGACATCCACGACGTGGACCGGGTCCGGGCGACCATTCGGGAGCACGGCGTCGAGGCCGTCATGCACTTCGCCGCGTGGCTCTCGGTCGGCGACTCGGTGGCCGACCCCTCGGGGTACTACCGCAACAATGTGGTCGGCGCCCTGTCGGTCCTCGACGCGATGGTCGCCGAGCAGGTGCGCCATTTCGTGTTCTCGTCGACGGCGGCCGTGTTCGGCAACCCGGTCGAGACGCCGATTACGGAAACGCACCCGACCACTCCGATCAATGCCTACGGCGAAACGAAGCTGGCGATTGAACGGGCGCTGGGGCATTATGACGTGGCCTACGGCGTCAAATCGATTGCCCTGCGGTACTTCAACGCCGCCGGCGCCGATCCGGAGGGGGAACTGGGCGAGGATCACGCACCCGAGCAGCATCTGATTCCGCGCGCGATCGACGCGGCGCTCGGTCGCGGGGCGTTCACGATCTTCGGCGAGGACTACGATACGCCCGACGGGACCTGCCTGCGTGACTACATCCACGTCCGCGACCTGGCCTCTGCGCACCTGCTCGCGCTCGACGCACTCGAGCGCGGGGCGACGTCCACCCGGTACAACCTCGGGAATGGGCGGCCGACGTCGGTACGGGCGGTCGTCGAGTCGGTCGGCCGGGTTGTCGGCCGCGCCGTGCCCTGTGCGGTGGGTGCACGCCGGGTGGGGGACCCGGCGGTGTTGTTCGCGTCGAGCGACGCCATCAGGCGGGAGCTCGGCTGGACGCCGCGCTTCCAGGAGATCGACACCATCGTCGAGACGGCCTGGCGCTGGCGTGAGTCCCATCCGAACGGCTACGGCGACGGGGCGAAGGGCTGATGTCCCGGATTCAGGGGCCACTGGTCGATCCGCTGCTCTCGGTCGTGATGCCGTGCTACAACGAGCGCGAGACCATCGAGGAGATCATCCGGCGAGTCCTGGCGGTGCCGATCCGCACCGAGCTCATTGTCGTCGACGACGGCTCGAAAGACGGTACGCGGGACATCCTGGGACGGCTGGCGGCGGAATTGCCGATCAAAGTGGTGCTGCAGCCGGCCAATGGCGGAAAGGGGGCGGCGCTGCGTCGCGGCTTCCAGGACGTGACAGGAGACCTCGTCATCATCCAGGACGCCGACCTCGAATACTCGCCGGAGGAGTTTCCACAACTGATCGAGCTCATCTGCGAGGGACGCGCCGATGTCGTCTACGGATCACGGTTCCTTGGCCGGCACCGCGTGTTCCTGTTCACGCACTATGCCGGCAACCGGCTGCTGACGCTCATCACCAACGTCCTGTACAACACGATGTTGACGGACATGGAAACCTGTTACAAGGTGATGCGCACGGAAGTTCTCCGTTCGATGACGCTCACGTCGAACGGGTTCGGTATCGAGCCGGAGCTGACCGCGAAGATCTTCAAGCGGCACTATCGGGTCTACGAGGTGCCCATCACGTACGACGGCCGCAACTACGACGAAGGGAAGAAGATCACGTGGCGCGACGGGTTCGTCGCCCTGTGGGTGCTGCTGAAATACCGGTTCACTGAGTGAATCTGCTCACTCGTCTCTTCACGTTCGCGCGCCCATATCGAGGGCGGTTTGCCGTGGCGTTCACGGCGATGCTGTTCTACGCCGCGGCGTCGGCCGCCGTGGCGGCGCTCATTGCGCCCATGATCGACAAAGTGCTGCCGGGGACCGGGGAGGGCGTCGGCAGCTGGTCGCTCGGCACCTGGTCGCTGGCGGTCATCGTCGCGTACGGGGTCAAGGGCCTCGGCGCCTACGCGTCGACGATTCTGATGACCGACATCGGGCAGCGGGTCGTCCGCGATCTGCGCGACCGGCTGTTCCGGCACATCCTGGACCAGTCGGCGACGTTCTTCAGCAGCAACTCGACCGGCTCGCTGATGTCGCGCATCACGAACGACGTCAACCAGGTGCAGCAGGCGGTCTCGGAAACGGTCGGCGACCTGATGCGGGAGGGGCTGGCGCTCGTCGGCTACGCGGCCTACCTGTTTTTCGTGGACTGGCAGCTCGCGCTGGTCGCAGTGACGGGCGCGCCCCTGGCGGTGTATCCGCTCGTGAAGCTCGGCCAGCGCATCCGCCGGACGACCCGTCGCAGCCAGGAGGAACTGGAGCACCTGTCGCACGTGACGGCCGAGGCGTTCACGGGCCACCGGATCGTGAAGGCGTTCGGCGCCGAAGGGCACGAGGAGCAACGGTTCCGGCGATCGTCCCAGCAGCTCTATCGGACGAACCTCAAGGTCACCAGCACGCTCGCGACGCTGCCACCGGTGATGGAGTTCCTCGGCGGTGTGGCAGTGGTTGCGCTCATCGGGTATGGCAGCCAGCAGATTGCCAACCAGGCGCTGACGCAGGGGGAGTTCATGTCCTTCGTCGCGGCCGCCTTCCTCATGTACGGCCCGGTAAAGAAGCTCAGCCGGGTGAATGCCAGCGTGCAGCAGGCGCTCGCCGCCGCGGAACGGATCTTTTCTCTGCTCGACACGCACTCCGAGGTACGGGACGCCGGCACCCACCGCCTCACGGAGCTTCGGCACCGCGTCGAGTTCCGGAAGGTCAGCTTCGCGTACGAGGACGGGGCCGGCAAGCACGTGCTGCGCGATGTGTCGTTCGACGTTCCGTTCGGGCAGGTCGTCGCCGTGGTCGGTCTCAGCGGGGCGGGCAAGACCACCCTGGTGAACCTCGTGCCGCGGTTCTACGACGTCACTGGCGGCGCCATCCTGATTGACGGCACCGACGTGCGCGACTTCACGCTCGCGTCGCTCCGGTCGAGGATCGGGATGGTGACGCAGGAGACCGTCCTCTTCGACGAGACCATCGCGAGCAACATCGCCTACGGGTCGCAGGGCGTGTCGCGCGAGGACATCGAGACCGCCGCGCGGGCCGCGCACGCGCACGAATTCATCATGACGCTGCCCAACCGGTACGAAACGCGCATTGCCGAGCGCGGGCAGAAGCTGTCAGGCGGCCAGCGGCAGCGCATCGCCATTGCGCGTGCGCTGCTGAAGAATTCGCCGATTCTGATCCTGGACGAGGCGACCTCCTCGCTCGATGCCGAGTCCGAACGGCTCGTCCAGGAAGCGCTGCAGAATCTGATGCGGCACCGCACGTCGTTCGTCATCGCCCACCGGCTCTCGACCGTCCGGCGCGCCGACAAGATCATCGTGCTCGAGAAGGGGCGCGTGGCTGAGGTCGGACGGCACGACGAGCTGCTCGCCAGACCCGGGGGGGTGTACGCGAGGTTGTATTCACTGCAGATATTCGACGCCCGGAGCCAGTCGGCCGCCGCGCGCCAGACACCGGTCTCATGATCAAGAGCATGACGGGGTTCGCGTCGTTGACGCGCGATGACGATCTGGCCACCATCGGCGTCACCGTGCGCTCGGTGAACCATCGGTTTCTCGATCTGCAGCTGCGGATTCCGCCTTCGCTGGCTGGCTCGGAGAGCCGGCTGCGGGCACTCGTGCAGCGCCAGGTGGGGCGCGGGCGGGTCGAGGTCAGCGTCAACCTGCAGCAGCGCCGCGTGCCGACGCTGTCGGTCGAGCTGAACGAGACGTTCCTCGAGGCGCTGGGCGGCGCGCTCGACCGCGCGCGCGAGCGTGGGTACGTCGCGGGGCCGATGACCCCGGGCGACCTGTTGCGGTTTCCGCAGGCGCTGTCGATCCGCGACACGTCGGAGGAGGCGGAGGGCACCGACGAGATGATCGGGACGCGCGTCGAGGACGCCGTCGCGGCGTCGCTCGAGGAGCTCGACGTGATGCGCGTGCGGGAGGGCGGCTACCTGCGCGCCGATCTCGACGCGCGCCGCGAGATGCTCGCGGAGCTGTTCGAACGGGTCCACGCGGCCGCCGAGGCCGGGATGGCCGGATTGCGTGAGCGACTCGAGGAGCGCGTGCGCGAGATCCGCACTGATCCGATGGTCGACGACCAGCTCGTCGCGCAGGAGATTGCCAAGTTCGTGGGGCGGTCCGACATCACGGAGGAGGTCGTGCGATTCCGGGGGCATCTCGAGCACTGGCAGGCCCTGTCCGATTCGCCGGAGCCCTGCGGGCGCAAGCTCGACTTCCTGCTCCAGGAGATGAACCGGGAGGTCAACACGGTAGGGTCCAAGGCCGAGGGGCCCGGAGTCTCGGAAGTGGTCGTGGCGCTCAAGGCAGAACTGGAGAAGATGCGCGAGCAGGTGCAGAATGTCGAGTGACGTCCATGGGTGCGGTCCCGACCGGCGCGGGTTGCTGTTCGTCGTGTCGGCCCCGTCGGGGACCGGAAAGACGACGGTCGTCGAGCGGCTCGTCCAGCAGGTGCCGGACCTGGCCATGTCCCGGTCGTACACGTCCCGCACCGCCCGGAGCGGAGAAGCCGACGGCCTCGACTATAATTTCATCACCCGCAGGCAGTTTCAGGAGATGATCGACGCAGATGCGTTCCTGGAATGGGCCGACGTCTTCGGCAACTTCTACGGAACGGGGGCGGCCGATGCCGAACAGTTGCTGGCCGGCGGCAATGACCTCGTGCTCGTGATCGACGTGCAGGGCGCGAGGCAGGTCCGCGAGCGCTGCTCGGATACGGTCGGCGTGTTCGTGATGCCGCCGTCGTTCGCGGTGCTCGAGCAGCGGCTGCGCGGCCGCAGCAAGGACACCGAAGAAGCCATGCAGCGGCGTCTGACGACCGCCCGGGCGGAGGTCGCGGCCTTTGCGGAATACGACTACGTGGTCGTCAACGACGAGCTGGAAACGTGCGTGGAGCGGCTGCGCGCCATCGTTCTCGCCGAACGCACGCGACTTCGGTGCGCCCGCGGCCAGGCCGAGCGGATCCTGGAGACGTTTCACCCGAAAGGACCGACAGGACGTGACTGAGAAGACGCAGATTCCCAACAAGTTCGAGTTCGTCATCGTGGCCGGCGCCCGAGCCCGCCAGCTCCTGGCCGGCTGCACGCCGAAGACAACCGGCTCCGACAAGCTGGTCAGGCTCGCGCAGCAGGAGGTGCGCGAGGGTAAAGTACAGAAACTGCAGACTGCAGACTGAAGATTGCCGGTTGACGGATTGACGATTGGTGGACTGCCGATTGACGGATTGACGATTGTACGGATTGGTGATTGACGATTGGTGATTGACGATTGGTGATTGACGATTGGTGAACTGAGAGCATGGCACTGATCGCACTCGGTGTGACGGGCGGAATCGGCGCCTACAAGGCGGTCGAGGTCGCGCGCGGATTGCAGAAGCGCGGGCACGACGTGACCACGATCATGACCCGCTCGGCGCTTCATTTCGTCGGCGAGGTCACCTTCGAGGCGATCACGCGCCGCCGCGTCGTCACGGATCAGTGGGAGCGCGGCGCCAACGCCGAAATCGAGCACATCGCGCTGGCAACGGAGATCCAGCTCCTCCTCGTGGCGCCGGCCACCGCCCATACCATCGGCCGGTTCGCCAACGGCCTCGCGGACGACTTCCTGTGCTCGATGTATCTCGCCACGCGCGCGCCGGTCCTGCTGGCGCCGGCGATGAACACCAACATGCTCGAACACGAGGCGGTGCGCCGCAATCTCGAGGTGCTGTCGGCTCGCGGCGTGCGTTTCGTCGAGCCCGGACAGGGCTACCTCGCGTGCGGGTGGGTCGGCCGCGGGCGCCTGGCGGAGCCCGACGACATCGTGGAGGCCGCCGATCGGCTGCTGAACCACGGCCGCTCGCTCGCCGGCCGGACGGTCGTCGTCACGTCTGGCCCGACGCTCGAGGACATCGATGCCGTCCGGTTCATCGGCAATCGATCGAGCGGCCGGATGGGTCACGCGGTGGCGGCCGAGGCCGCACGCCGCGGCGCGCGCGTCGTGCTGATCTCGGGTCCGACATCCCTGACGGCCCCGGATGGCGTGGAGCTGGTCGCGGTCCGGAGCGCCGCCGACATGCACGCCGCGGTGAACCGTCACGCGCCGGGCGCCGACGTTGTCGTGATGGCGGCTGCCGTGGCCGACTATGCGCCGCGAAAAGTCGAGGGCAAGATCGAGAAGACCGATGGCGCGCTGGAACTGACCCTCGTCCGGACCACCGACATCCTCGCCGAACTGGGTCGGATGCGTGCCGGCGCGACACGTCCGGTGCTCGTCGGCTTCGCCGCCGAACACGGCGATCCGGCGGCGCGCGGCCGCGAGAAACTGCGCCGGAAGCACGCCGACCTCATCATCGCCAACGACATCAGCCGCGCCGACGCCGGCTTCGACACCGACACGAACGCCGTCATCATCGTGTCAGCCGACGGCGATGAGGTCGTGCCGCTTGCGCCGAAGGCGCAGGTCGCCGCCACGATCCTCGATAGAGTAGAGGCCCTGCTCAGCGCCGTGCGCGCCTGACCTCGCGCGTCTGCCGTTCCCACGGATCACACCGGTCACACTGAACTGAGCGGTTGCGCGCCGAATGGCGGCCGGGCGGTGCGATCGGCGCAATGTGTGGATCTCCGTGATCTGTGTGACCTGTGGTTAAGAGCCGCGGCTGTCGTTCAAATCCGTCTCGATAGCGTAAAATGATCCCCTCTGTGAGCGACCTTTCCGACCATCTGCGCTTCTACCAGGAACTGGGCGTCACCGGCATCAGCCGCGATCCGAAGTGGCGCGAGCGTGCCGGCGACCCCCGAACGCCGAGCGCCGACCCCCGAACGCCGAGCGCCGACCCCGGAGCCCCGGGCGCCGATCCCGGAGTCCCAGCGGTGTTCGCGGGGTCGGGAGCCGAGGCCCTGCCGGCCATCCGCGACGACATCGGCGAGTGCACGCGGTGCAAGCTGCACGCGCAGGGGCGCAGACAGATCGTGTTCGGCGTGGGGAACCCCTCGGCCGATTTGATGTTCGTGGGCGAGGCGCCTGGAGCGGACGAAGATGTGCAAGGGGTCCCGTTCGTCGGCCGCGCGGGACAGCTCCTCACGAAGATGATCGAGGCGATGGGCTATACCCGCGACGAAGTCTACATCGCCAACGTGATCAAGTGCCGCCCGCCCGGCAACCGCAATCCGGATCCGGACGAGATCGCAACGTGCGAGCCGTTCCTGTTCCGGCAGATCGCCGCAATTCAGCCGAAGGTGGTGGTTGCGCTCGGCGCCTTCGCGGCGAAGACGCTGCTGAAGACCGATCAGCCGATCTCGCGGCTGCGCGGCCGTCTGTACGACTACCGAGGGGCGAAGCTCATTCCGACCTTTCATCCGTCGTTTCTGCTCAGAAGCCCCGGCTACAAGCGCGAAGCGTGGGAGGATCTGAAGAAGGCGCTCTCCGAACTTGGCCGGAGCGTGCCACCACCTCCCGCCGGCTCGTAGGCGATGCGCCTCGTTCGTGTCGCGGTGCCCGTCCCCTCGCTCGAGGCCCTGACGTATCTCGTTCCCGACGAGTTCGCCGAGCCGGTGGTCGGGGCGCGTGTGCTCGTGCCGCTCGGCAACCGCACCCTGACGGGAGTCGTCACCGAATCCCACACCGGTCTGGGCCCGCCGCTCTCGGGCGCGGAGCCGAACCCTCCGCGAGGCGCCGACGGCGAAGGCGTGAAGGCGATCATCGACACGCTGGACGACGAGGCGTTCCTCCCTGTCGAGGTCGTGCGCCTGGCGCTCTGGGTGTCCGAGTACTACGCGTGCGGAGCCGGGGAGGCCGTCTCCGCCGCCATGCCGCCGCGCGCGTGGATCGAAAGCGAGCGCTACGCGCAGGTCACGCCGTTCGGCACCATGCGCCTGCTGACCGAGCGCGGGCTCAGGCGGAAGGTCCTGGATGTCCTCGAAGGCGGCATGCCGGTTCGGACCGACGCGGTGCTCGCGCGCGCGCCCAACGCTCACGCCACGCTCCTCGGACTGGAGCGCGACGGCCTGGTCGAGATCACCCGGCCCCTGCGAGGGACCGCGGACGCCCACCGCACGGTGCGGGTGGCCGTCCTGACCGCCCAGGGCCACGAATTCACCACCGCCGACGGAGAGCGGGGAGCGGGCAGCGGACCGCGCCTCGGGAAGAGGCAGATTGAGGCGCTCAGCCTCCTCGGTGGCGCGCCCGACGGCCTCGACGTGTCGGAACTCGACGCCCGCGGCATCGGGGCGGCGACCCTGAAGCGGCTGGCGGAGAAGGGGCTCGTGTCCTTCTCGCGCAGGCGGATCGAGCGCGATCCCTTCGAGCAGGCGGTGGCGCTCGATCCGGAACTGCGGCGGCGGCACACGCTCACGACTGAACAGGCTGATGCCTACGCCACGCTGCGCGCGCTTGCCGGGCGACAGGCCTTCCAGACCGTCCTGCTGCACGGCGTGACCGGCAGCGGCAAGACCGAGCTGTACCTCCGCCTCGCCGAGGACGTCCGGAACAGCGGACGCGGCGTGCTGCTCCTGGTTCCCGAGATCGCGCTCACGCCAGCCGTCGCCGCCCTGTTCCGCGCGAGCTTCGGCGACCGCGTCGCCATCCAGCACAGCGCGCTCTCGGACGGCGAACGGCACGATCAGTGGCAGCGCATCCGCCGCGGTGATGTGGACGTGGTCGTCGGCACGCGGTCCGCCGTGTTCGCGCCGATCGCCCGCCTGGGACTCGTGATCGTGGACGAGGAGCACGACGGCTCGTACAAACAGGACGGCGTGCCCCGCTACCACGGCCGGGATGTCGCCGTCGTCCGGGCCAGCCACGCCGGCGCGCTGGCGGTGCTCGGCTCGGCGACACCGTCGATGGAGAGCTACCACAACGCCCGGCAGGGGCGGTACACGCTCATCGCGCTCGAGCGTCGGGTGCTCGACCGGCCGATGGCGTCGGTGACGATCGTGGACATGCGCGAGGAGTACGCGAGCGGCGGTCCGGACGTGATCCTGAGCCGGCCGTTGACAGAGGGGCTCACCGCCAGGCTCGAACGCCGTGAGCAGGCGATCGTGCTCCTGAACCGTCGGGGGTTCGCGACCGCCGTCTTCTGCCGTGAATGCGGCGCGACGCTCGAGTGCCCGAACTGCAGCGTGTCGCTCACCATTCACAAGCGGATCAACCGCGCCCGATGCCACTACTGTGACTATTCAGTTGTGGTACCCAGGTCGTGCGCGAACTGTGCCGGACCGTATCTGGAGCAGGTCGGGTTCGGGACCGAACGAGTCGAGGCTGAAATCGTCGCGCGGTTTCCAGAGGCGCGGGTCGCCCGGGTGGACCGGGATACCGTCCGCCGTCGCGGCGCGATCATCGGCCTGCTCTCGCGCTTCGCCGCCGGGGAGATTGACGTGCTCGTCGGCACTCAGATGATTGCCAAGGGACACGACTTCCCGCGCGTGACGCTCGTCGGCGTGGTTTCAGCGGACGTCGGCCTTGGCCTCGCGGATTTCCGCGCCGCCGAGCGGACGTTCCAGCTTCTGACGCAGGTCGCCGGCCGGGCCGGGCGCGGCGACATCCTCGGGGAAGCGATCGTTCAGACCATCTATCCGAATCACTACAGCATCCGTCATGCGTGCCGGCAGGACTACGGCGCCTTCTTCGACGAGGAGCTCAACTATCGCCGCGCGATGCGGTATCCCCCGGCCGTGGCGCTCATCAACGTCGTGATCCGTGCGCGCACGCAGGCGGGCGCGATGGAGGATGCACGGGACCTGGTCAGCGCCCTGCGCGCGGGCAGCGACAGCCACAGTGTGCTCGGGCCGGCGCCCGCACCGCTCAGCCGGTTGAAGGGCGAACACCGCGCGCAACTCTTCATCAAGGGCACGCACAGGGCCGCAATGCGCACGGCGCTGCAGGAGGCGCTCGCCTCCAGGCCCGAGCTCCGGAGGCGCGTCGTGATCGACGTGGATCCGATGAGCGTGCTGTAGCTGATCGCGTTATCTGAGCCGTGGCCCGCGCGGAGTCAGCGTCCGCCGACCAGATCCTGAATTTCGATCGGCGCCGGCGTGAAACAGAGCACGAACATCACCAGCGCGAAGAGGGCGAGCGCGACGCGGCCGGTGCCAATCGGCTCGTACTCGTCGATGACCCGCGGATGGCGCGGCCCCAGCGTGAAGAGCATCACCAGCATCATCAGGGTCATGAAGAGCCAGCTCGTGGACAGAAACGTCATGACGACGCAGCTCGAGACCGTGGCAAGGGAGATGGGCGCCGCAAACCGGCCGAGCGTCGAGTAAGTGATGTGTCCGCCGTCGAGCTGACCGAACGGCAGCAGGTTCAGCGCCGTCGCGAGCATCCCGAACCAGGCCGCGAAGACCATCGGGTGCATGTTGACGGTGTAGCCGTCGCGGATCGTGCCGAACACGAGGTAGGTCGCTCCCTTGAAGAGCAGCGGTTCTCCCAGCGACAGCACCGTCCCCTGCGTCGGTCCCGGGACCACGTTCGAGAGCATGAGGCCACAGAAAAGTGCCGGGACGAGCAGCACGAATCCGGCGATGGGACCCGCGATGCCAACGTCGAACAGCACCCGGCGGCTCGGGAAGGCCTCGCGGATCTTGATCACGGCTCCCAGCGTGCCGGTGAGGAACAACAGCGGGGGCATGGGAATGAAGAACGGGAGGGTGGCGTCCACGTTGTAGCGCCGGCAGTAGACGTAGTGCCCCATCTCGTGCGCGCCGAGGATGAGCAGGATCGTGCCGCTGTACCAGAATCCTCTGAAGAGCAGCGCCAGGTCGAAGTGCACCGCGCGGCGTTCGAACTCGGACGCAAACGCGGCATAATGGAGAGCGCCGGCGACGGTCGTCGTGGCGATGGTCAGCAGGAGCAGCAGGACGTGCAGCCAGAGCCGGCCGCCGAATTTTGGCGGACGCGGGGGAGGCACAAAAGAGACGTCGAAGCGTTCGTAGGGAGGCTGGGGCTCCGGAACCCTCGGATCATCAACGGGATACGACAATTACCCTCCGATGTTCTGGAGGTCTTTGCCGGGCTTGAAGCGAATGGTACGCCCTGGCGGGATGCGTACCTCCTTGCCCGTCCTGGGATTGCGTCCGATTCCGCGCTTCCGCGGTTTAACCTGAAAGACGCCGAATCCGCGCAGTTCGATTCGTTCGCCGCGCTGCATCGACAGGCGCATCGCGTCGAACACGGCGTCCACCGCCACCTCGGCCTTGACCTTGGTGATGTCGGCGATTTTCGACACCTCGTTGACGATGTCAACCTTGATCATGCTTAGGCGCTCCTCAGAGTGTATAACTACTATAAATAGTGTAACTTACCAAGTCAAGCCCCGTGCTAAATAGACATTCGACATGGCAGTGAAACGCGCCGCGTCCGGTCCGACCGTCGTGCTCGTGGGCCGGCCGAACGTCGGCAAGTCGACCCTGTTCAATCGCATCACGAACTCGCGTCGCTCGATCGTGACTGCCATTGCGGGCACGACGCGCGACGTGATTTCGCTGCCCGCTGAGTGGCAGGGCGTGACCTTCACGCTCGTGGATACCGGCGGGATGTTCGGCGCGAGCCGCGATCCGCTGCATGAGCTGGTCGTCGTCCAGGGACAGAAAGCCATTCAGACGGCGGACGTTATCGTGTTCGTCGTTGACGGACGGGAAGGGCTCCTGCCGGCCGACCAGGAAATCGCCGCTACCTTGCGCAGCATCGGCGTACCCGTGCTGATGGCGGTCAACAAGACCGACGACAAGCGTGCGCGGGGCCGGGCCGTGGAGTTCTACCAGCTCGGGTTCGAGCCGGTCGTGGAGGTTGCCGCCGAGCATGCGATTGGCGTAGGCGACCTGCTCGACGAAATCCTGCGCGTCTTTCCGAGCGCGGCCGGTTCATCGCCGGATGCGCCGGAGGAAACCGCGATCGCGATCGTCGGACGTCCAAACGTCGGCAAGTCCTCGCTGCTCAATCGGTTGCTGAAAGAGGAACGGTCCATCGTCAGCGACACGCCGGGCACGACCCGCGACACCGTCGACGCGCTGCTCAAATGGCACCATCGGACGTTCCGCATCGTGGACACGGCGGGTATCCGCAGGGCGGGGCGCGTGGCGCGCAGCGGGCAGCTCGAGTCGATGAGCGTGCTCCTCGCCCGACGGGCCATCGAGACGGCGGACGTCGCGGTGCTGATTGTCGATTCGGCCGAAGGTGCGACGGATCAGGACGCGACGATTGCCGGCGAGGCCGAGAAAGCCGGCTGCGGCATCATCATCGCCGCCAACAAGTGGGACCTGATGAAGGGACGCGGCACCGACTTCTCGAAGGCGTTCGACGACAAGCTCCGCCAGGGGATGAAGTTCCTGGACTACGCGCCGATTCTCCACATTTCCGCGCTGTCGGGCGAGCGGACGACGAAGGTGCTGGAGACGATCGACAAGGTTGCCGAGGCCCGTGAACACCGAATCCCGACCGGAGAGCTCAACCGGTTCATCCAGGCCGTCACCGCCACGCACCCGCCGGCGAGCCCGGGCCGACGCGAAGTGCGCATCCTGTATGCGACGCAGAAAGGCGTTTGCCCGCCGACCTTCGTCTTCTTCACGAACGTCGCGACCGAGTTCCACTTTTCCTACGAGCGCTTCCTCGCCAACCGCCTGCGAGAGTCATTCGGCCTGATGGGCACGCCGGTGCGCATCCAGGTCCGCCGGCGCCAGCGCTAGCGACTCAATCCAGCACGCGCCGCCCGAGCAGCGGCTCCCCGCCGCGCGCGGCGTAGAAGCCATACGCGGCGATCGCCGCGGCAAACAGGATCGTCCAGGTGGACGTGACGAAGAACCAGCGCCCGGGGTCGAGCGTGAGCACGCCCTGACCGACCGTGAAGTTCACGAAGAAGAACGCCGTGGCAGCCAACAGGCCGTAGTGGAGGACCAGTCGCAGGATGAGGCTGATGGCGATCGCGCTCATCGGCAGCGTGACCCACCATGGCATCGTCTGGCTGAGACCCGAGGTGGTCGCCAGCAGGAAGAAGACGATCGCGACGGTGGACGTCACCCAGACGCGGCGGAAGATCAGCTTCAGGATGACGAGACCGAAGATCACCCAGAGCGCATTGAACAGGGAATTGAACAGGACCTGGCCGGCCCCGGCAACGAGCTGGCGGATGCCCTCGAGATCGCTGAGGCGGGTCGGCACGGAAGGCTGCGGCGGATACCCGAACGCCGTGGCGACGAGGATCGTCACGCGTTCGAGCGCCTCGATGCCGACGGCGAAGAGACAGCCGATGAGAATGTCGCGGCCCACCCGCGGGTCGCGCAACTGGCCGGACATCATTCTGGACCAGGCAATCAGCGTCGACGGCCAGAAGCGGCGCACGTACGGCTCGAGCGCGATGTAGAGGACCCAGATGACTGCCGCGGCCCACAGCCCGTTCCCCAGCCCGTCGAACATGCGATTGAGTTCCACGTTGAGGATGGGGACGTGCGTGCCGCCAATGCCCCAGGCGCTGAGCGCGGCGAGGAGCACCGCCGTGGCGAGCAGACGCGCGCCGCGGCGGTCACCGCGTCCGCGCCGCAGGTTGTGGCGTGCGACCAGCAAGGCGCCGAACAGGACGCTCATCGCGAGGATGGTCGCGATGGTCTGAAACCAGGCCGCGCCAGTCGACGTGCGGGCGGCGTCCGCTCGGGCTGGCCGGGTCCACGGCCAGATCAACTGGAAGTACACCGGCCTGCCGCGGTAGGCCGCCGCCTCGACCCGCATGCGCTGGTCCGGCCAGCCGGGTACCGGCCCCTCCCACGCGGCGCGCACGGAGGAGTGGGTGTGCGGCGTCCACTCCGGCTTGACCGGTGTGAACTGCCCCATGTCGAGCGCCGCGGCGGCGAAGAGGGCGTTCCAGGGGGTGGTTTCCGTGGACTCGCCAGCCTCTTCCACTTCCGGCGGCACCGCGAGGAACTCGAGCAGGCGCCCCTCGGTATCGAGCCGCAGCTCCGTCATCCCGGCGGTGGCCTGCGGCGGGTTCGTGTAGCTGACCGAGATCGCGCTGCCGAACGGCACGAGCGGCGCCGGGCTGGCCCGGTACCAGAACACGAGGACAGGGGGGCTGCCGCTGGCGAGCCGGGCGCGATCGAGGGCCTCGGGATGCGTGGCGGAGTAGGTCAGGTAGTCGCCGGCCGAGGTGAAACCGAACGCGTAGTCGGAGACCTGTTGCGCGTACCCGAGCGCCCGCGTGATCTCCGCGGCGCGATCGATGAGGACGGCGGGCGCCTTTCCGGTGGGTACGAGGCTGGTCAACGATTGCCTGTCAGCCATGGCGGCGATCGCCAGCAGGCAGAGCAGCGTGGCGACGAGCGCCGCGATGGCCGGCAGGGCGGCGAGGGCGCTGGACGAGCCCGCTGCGGCGACCATTTCAGGCGACGGCGTTTCGCCGGCGGCAAGCGCCGCGGCGAGCGGATCGCCGCCGGGCAACGCCGCCGCCACACCGAGCGCAGAGGACGGTCGCTGCCGCGGGTCGCGCTCGAGGCATCGCAGGACCGCCCGATCGATGGCCGGATCGAGTTCGCGGACCACCTGTGAGGGGGGCGGGATGGCGCCCTCCTCGCGCTGGCGGACGAGTTCGGCGATCGTGGATCCGTCGAGCGCCCGGCGTCCCGTGAAAATCTCATAGATGACGAGGCCGAGCGCATAGATGTCGCTCGCGGCGGTGACCTCCGCGCCGGCGAGCTGCTCGGGGGCCATGTAGGCCGGCGTGCCCGCACGGACAGCTTCGCCGCTCGTCCCGGCAAGGCCGAAGTCCGTGATGCGGACCTTGCCGGTTGCGTCCAGCATGACGTTGGCCGGCTTGAGATCGCGATGGATGACGCCGCGCTCGTGCGCGGCCGCGAGCCCCGCGCAGAGCTGCCGCGCGATTTCGAGTGCGCGATCGGGCGAGAAGCGCCCGATGCGCCGCAGCAGCGAGGCCATATCCTCGCCGTCCACGTATTCCATCGAGAGGAAGGTGTTGCCGTCGACATCGTCGATGTCGTACACGCGGCACACGTTCGGGTGCGAGACCTGGCGCGCCATGCGCACTTCGGTGTGCAGCTGCATGAGCCGGGCAGGGTCGCGGTCCACTTCGGGCGGAAGGAACTTCAGGGCCACGGGCTGGCCCAGTTTCAGATCGTCGGCGCGGTAGACTTCTCCCATTCCGCCGCGTCCGAGCCGTCCCACGATGCGGTACCGCCCACCGAGCAGTGTGCCAGGAGGGAACCGTCCGTGATCGATGGCCCCCGACGAGGACAGCCATCCCGAGGACGTCCCGGGCTTCGACGAATGCTGCGGCGATCGCCGCGGGTCGGCCAGCCGCGTCTCATCGTCGGCCATCCGGGTCTCGTCGTCCGACCTCGGGAGCGGCGTGCGACATTCGGGGCAGATCGCCAGATGGTCCGGGACGTCGCAGGAACACGCAGGACAGGTGGCCATCAGAAGCGATCGACGGTGACGGTGCGGGCTGCGCCGCGACGCGCGACGTAGCAGCCGCCAAGTCCGAGAACGACGACGATAGCGAGCGACCAGAGGCCGGCGGTGCCGTACCAGGCGGACCACCGCAGCGTCAACGGCGCGCGAAGCAGCACGAAATGGGTGACGAGGGCAGCCATCGACGCCAGCAGCCCGAAGCGGACGATCGTGATCACGAAGACGCTGATCAGCGCCCCGCCGATCGCCAGGTCGAGCAGCGGCGTGCCGCCGGCGAACATCCCCGCGAGCGCGACGGGCGTGAACAGGACGATGCCGACGGCGATTGCCAGCCAGCGGCGACGCAGCCAGATGAGCAGCGCCACGATGCCGACGACTCCGAGCATCGCGGACTCGATCGCTTCGCCGATGCGCCCGACCAGGAAGGCGAGCACCTCCCGGGTGCCGAGCAGGAGCCTCGCGTCGATGTTCAGCGGCACCGGTTCGGGCCGGCCCAGCAGCGGCGGGATGACGTTGTGCACCGCGTACAGCACCGTCATGGCCATGCCCGCCGACACGCCGATCATCACGTCGGCGCCGACGCGGGGGTCGGCCCAGCGGCCCGCGACCAGCCGTGTCCATCCGATGAGACTGTCGGGAGAATACCGGCGCACGTAGGGTTCGAGGCCGAGATAGGTGAGCCACATCAGCGTGCCGTCGAAGAGCGCGGCACCGGTGGCGGCGAAGAAGCGCTGAATGTCGATTCCGAGCGGCATCACGTGCGGCCGCAGGAGCCACGCCGTCATGCCCGAAGCGAACAGAATCGTTGCCGCGAAGAATGCGGCGCGGCAATCGCCGCGACCGAGCCGCAGGTTCCGCCGGGCCAGCAGGGCGCCCGCGAGCATGAGGGCCGGCATGACGAGCGCCGCGATGTTGGACATCACGGCGTTGAACAGCGACGAGGTGACTGGCGCCGAGCGTGCCGAGCGGGTCCATGGGCCGGTGATCAGGAGTGAGACGAGCCGTCCGTCGTAGGCGGCCGCTTCGAGGCGGACCTCCTGGCCGGGCTGGTCGGGCAGACGTCCCTCCCAGGCCATGCGGGTGTCGGCGTATGTCACTGGCAGCCAGCGAGGCGCTACGGCAGCGAACGACGCCATCGGGAGGCCTGCCACGTCGAAGACAGTTGCCCAGTCGACAGGCCTGGGCGCTGCGTGGCTGTCATCGATCGGCTCGGGCACCGCGAGGAACTCCGACAGCCGGCCGGATCCATCCACCACCGCCAGCACCATGCCCGCCTGGCTCAACGGTGGATTGCCGCCGGTGATCCGACTCTCGTTGCCCATGGGAGTCAGCGGTCGCGGACTCGTGCGATACCAGAAGACGAAGGCCTCCGGGCGGTTGCGGTACAGGAGGTCCCATCGATCCCGTGCCTGCGTGGTCTGCTCGATGTATTGCACGTAGTCGAGCGAGAATCCCATGCCGCTCGCCGACGAAGGTGCGGCGGCCGGCGCATACCCGAGCCGCGTCACGGCTTCAACGGCGCGGTCCTGCAGCGCATCCGGCGGCTTGGGAACCGGCACGCGATTGATCAGCATCACGCGCTGATAGAGCACGAGCACGGCCGCGAGTGAGCAGGCGATCCACACGGCGGCGCCGAGCGCGGTCAGGCGCGACACGACGTCCGTGCCGCCAGCCGCCGCCACCATCTCGGGCGAGGGCGTCTGGCCCGCCGCGAGCGCGGCTGCGAGCGGATCGCCGCCCGGCAGCGCGGCGGCGACCAGCAACGCGGAGGCGGGGCGCTCCTCCGGATTCGGCCGGAGGCAGCGCAGGATCGCGCGCTCGATCGCGGGATCGAGGTCTCGCACGATGGCCGTCGGCGGGGTGATGCCCGACTGCTCGCGCTTGTTGATCAGCTCGGCGAGGTTGTTCCCCTCGAGCGCGCGCTGGCCGGTGAAGACTTCGTAGAGCACGAGGCCGAGGGCGTAGATGTCGCTGCGGACGGTGATTTCGCCGCCGGCGAGCTGCTCGGGCGCCATGTAGGCGGGCGTTCCCGCGCGCAGCGCCTCACCCGAGACTCCCGCGAGGCCGAAGTCGGTGATGCGGACCTTGCCCGTGCCGTCGAGCATCACGTTGGCCGGCTTGAAGTCGCGATGCACGACTCCGCGCTCGTGCGCCGCCGCCAGCCCGGCGCAGATCTGCCGCGCGATGTCGAGCGCCCGCTCCTCGGAGAAGCGCCCGATCCGGCGCAGAAGCGAGGCGAGATCCTCGCCGTCCACGTACTCCATCGACAGGAACGTGTGCCCGTCGACTTCGTCGATGTCGTAGACGCGGCACACGTTCGGGTGCGACACTTGACGCGCCATCCGCACCTCGGTGTGCAGCTGCGTCAGCCGGGCCGGGTCGTGATCGACCTGAGGGGGAAGGAACTTCAGCGCGACGGGCTGGCCGAGCTTCAGGTCGTCGGCGCGAAAGACCTCGCCCATTCCGCCGCGTCCGAGCCGTCCGACGATGCGGTAGCGGCCGCCGAGGAGCGTGCCGGGAGGAAATCGGCCGTGGTCGATGGCGCCCGATGACGACAGCCATCCGCTCGTCGAGGTGGATGTCCGGCTGTTGCCGGAGGTCGGACGTGATGAGGCGGCCAGCCGGGTCTCGTCGTCATCGCCGGAAACGGGCGTTGACGGATGTGCCAGCCGTGTCACATCATCGCCCAAAGTCGCGTGGCACCGCGGGCAGACGCCCGTCGCCTCATCGAACTCGGCGGCGCACGTTGGACAGGAGAGCACCTTGGCCAGAGCGGCAATTCTATCTGAACTCTCTGCTATACTGGCGAGGCGCCCCTGATGCCCGGTGTGACCACCGTCGAAATCCCGAACCGATCGCTGTTTCGACAGCCTGAGGTCTGCGAGATTGCCCAGGTGCAGCCGTACGTGCTGCGCTCGTGGGAGGCGGAGTTTCCGGGTCTTGGCGTGGCGAAAACCGAGGGAGGGCCGCGGGTCTATCGTCGGGCCGATCTCGAGATGGTGCTGAGGCTGAAGCACCTGCTGCTGGTCGAGGGGTTGACGCTGGCGGGCGCCAAGCGCAAGCTGGCGGACGAGCGGCCCGGACCACCCGCCGCGGCCGAGGTCGTCGAGCTGGATGCGCTCCTCGGCAGCGACGCGCGCGAGCGTATCCTTCAGGTCAAGCAGGGCCTGCGCGATCTGGCCTCGATGCTGGGGAAGGCCGCCGGCGCGGCGCCCGAGGAGTTCGAATTGCGGCGGCCTACGCGAGCGGCGCCGCCGGCGAAGAAGAAGAAGAAGGTCGCGAAGAAGCGATAGCGTCGGGGCGTGGCGCAGCCTGGTAGCGCACTTGACTGGGGGTCAAGGGGTCGCTGGTTCGAATCCAGTCGCCCCGACCACACACATCGACGTCGAAGGCCCGGCCCCCAGCCGGGCCTTCGCAGTTCAGGCACACTGTAGGCACTCCCGCACAGGGCGCGCCCCCACGGCATCGCTGTCTTGCTGAGCCGGCTACTATCCAGTCGCGCGATATCGCGCTCGCACGCGAGCGCTGGACCGATTACAAGCGGCGAAAGACAAGAGAGCAGTAGCCATGCCCCTCACGCGAGACTTCAAGAAGACCGTGCAAGCGCGGCTGAAACGCGATCCGGCCTATCGGAAGGAACTACTGCGCGAACGGTGTGGAGTGCCTGCTGTCAGGCGACCTCGACACGGGCAAGGCGATTCTTCGCGATTACATCAACTCGACGATCGGTTTCAAGGGGCTGAGCGAGATGACGCGTACCCCCACGAAGAGCCTGATGCGTATGTTCGGCCCGAAGGGAAATCCGCAGGCGCGCAATCTGTTCGAGGTTATTGGGCAGCTCCAGCGCTCTGAAGGCTTGCAGTTCGAACTGTCGCTTAAGCGATGAGTACCGACAGTGGGCGAGTACCCTCTCGTAGGCAAGCGGACGAGCGGCATTTACTCTTGACGAAAGGACAGTCACCGGGTCTATCCGTCCAGCTCTTGATTAACATGGGAGCACGGGACGTCACTGTCGAGTCCACCGTCGGTTTCATGCCGCAGACCACGATGGTCCACTTCATACCCAGTCCGCTGATCGCGGAGTGGTTCGGACAGACATGGTAGCCACGCTGCCCGCTCGATAACCGGTTGCGGCTGCGGCTTTGACGTCGCGCACTCAGCCGGTCCCCAGCCGGGCCTTAGCAGTTCAGGCGCACACTCCAGGCACGCCCGTAAAGCGCGCCCTCGTCGCCTTCTCCTTCGGACCCCGACGGCAGATGCACGCGTCGGCTGCCTGCGGCTTGTTTCTCCCCGTTTCCTGCGCCGGGCCTCACCGCTGAGCTAATCATCCCACCTGGCTGACCGATAAGGCGATCCAGGTGTTGTATGAACTCCATCAGCGCAGCGCGACGTGCCCGGAACCTCAGCCTTGGCGAAATTTCCCGGGCCACCCGCCTCAGCCTCCGCTTCGTGGAGGCCATTGACGAGGACCGTTTCGGCGACTTGCCGGCCGGTCTCTACGCGCGGGCATACGTGCGGATGGTCGCGGCGATGGTGGGGGTCGAAGGCGTCGCCCTCGACGACCTGCTGTCGTCGCTGACGCCACCACCCGATCCGCTGCCCATGCTCGAACAGAACCACACGGCGCGCGCAGGCCAAACGGCTGCGATGGATCGCGCCGGGGGCTCACGTGGCGGCTGGGGTAGACGCCGTCCTGCTCCTGGCGCTGAACGGCGCGGTCCTCGCGCTCGCCGCCGCGGCATGCAGCGTCTCCCCGCGGACCATCGTCACGATGACGCCGTTCCCGTTGTTCGTCCTCTGCGCGACGACGTGGCTGGCGTACTTCGTGCTGCTGGCAGGCGTGCACGGCTGCACGGCAGGGCAGTTCGTCTGCGGCATGTCGGTGCCGCGCGACGAGGCGCCGCTCACACTGTCGGCCATCATCCACCGGACGCTCGAGAATGGGTCTGGCATCTACTCCAAGCGATGGTATAGCTCGCGCTGGAGTAGAAGCTATGCGCCGTGACGCCGTGGCGCGCGATTTCCCGGTCGCGGCCAGCGCGTCCCTCCCGACATCGTCGATTGGCGACGTTATGCGCGCGCGTTCACCTCTCCGGCGACATCGAGCCGGGAATGACGCGTCGGGCACGAACCGTCACACCGCTCCGGAGCACGCGAATCTCGAGTTCCCGCAGGTCCGCTCGGCGGCGCACCGGCGGATCGGCCACTTCGATGATGTAGTAGTTGCCCGCCTCGCGGAGGATCCGATCGACGGCCCCCCCGAAGTCGTTGGTGTTGACGAAGGCGAGTCCGCCTGTCTCGCGCGCGAAGCCGTCGCCGCCGGCGAGCAGGGGAGACATCCCGACGCCGCCGGGCTCGATGACATAGAAGTCCACGTTCGCGAACGCCATCGCCCGCACCGCGTCGGTCCACTCCTTTCGGAGGTCGTGCCCGATCTGCGGCGGCGGTATCGGCGTATCGAAGAGCGCCGCGGAGCCGATGGCGACGATCGTCTTGCGCCGGTCCTGCGGCATCGTCAGGTGACGCGCAATCGAGCCGGTCATCTCGAGTACCTGCTCGCCGAGGGCGTCGATGCGCCGGACGCCCGAAGCGCGGACGCCGTAATCGTCGATCATCCCGAAGAGGCGCGCGCGGTCGCCGGTCAGCTCGGTCGATCCGCCGTCGAATGTCATGATGCCCAGCTCGTCGCCGGGCAGCATCCTGTTCACGAACCGCCGTGCGATGTCCTTCACCCGGGCCGCCATCACCGGCTGCAGGGTGACGTCGTCCAGGACCAGGACGATCGAGCGTCCGGCTCGTTCGTTGCCCGGCGTGACAGGGGTGAGTGTGCCGATCGGCACGCGATAGCCGGAGATCCACACCTCGAGATCGTCCGGCTCGAGGTCGGTCACGGGACGGTCGTTCCGGTCGAGCGCGACGGCGTCGATGACGATCGGGGGCACCATCGTGACCTGCGCCCCGGGACGCGACGACGCGGTCGCTCCGAGCAGCACGCACGTGAGCACGGGCACGAGGCGGGCCATGGAACCTCCAGCGCGTACTGTAGTGCATTTCGACACTATCGCCTCAAGTACTCCGAGGCGCCCTGCATGAGCATCTCGACGCCCACCGTCACGAGCAGCATGCCCATCAGCCGTTCGAGCGCGGTCAGTCCGCGGTCGCCGAGCAGGTGTTTCAGGTTCGTGGCGAAGAACAGAATCACCGCGGACGCGAGCCACGCGATGCATACCGCGCCAAGCCAGACGGGCCAGCGTTCCGGCTCACGGGTCATGAAGAGCAGCTCGGTCGCGAGCATCGACGGTCCAGCCGTGTAGGGAATCGCGAGCGGCACGACGAGCGGCTCTTCCAGCACCTCTTCGCGCAGCGGGCTCTCCGCGCTTGGAAAGACCATTCTCAGCGCGATGAGCAGGAGCACGACGCCGCCACCCGCAGTCAGCGCGGCCCGCGAGACGTGCAGCATGCCAAGGATGAAGCGCCCGATGAACAGGAAGACGACCATGATCGCCAGTGCGATGAGCAGCTCGCGCACGATCACCGTGCGGACGCGCCCGTGCTCGACGTGACGAAGCGCCGACAGGAACAGCGGCACGTTGCCGAGCGGGTCCATCACGAAGAACAGAAGGACGGCGGCCGAGACGAGCGTCATGCGAGGAATGTACTCGGAGCGCCTCCACCGCGTCCACAGGCCACAGAGTGACTGGCGGCGGCCCGTGCGGGAACGTCGAACGCAGCGCGAAATCGTCCATCCAGGTCGTGACGTCCGCCGGCCGTGCCGGACGACGGTCGCCTCAGTCGGCCCGCAGCGCGCGCAGGGGATCCGCCGTTGCCGCCCGCCAGGCAGGCCCCGCGCACGACGCCGCGCCGGTCAGCACCACCGAGAGCGAGACGAGCACAAGCGTCAGAGGGTCGGTCGGCCGCGTCGCGAACAGGTACGCGCCGAGCACGCGCGTGACGATGAACGAGCCGGCGAGGCCGACGACCAGCCCCAGGACGACCAGGCGGATCCCCTGGCCCACGACCAGGCCGAGCACGCGCGGACGGCTCGCGCCGAGCGCCATGCGGACGCCGAACTCTTCGATGCGCTGCGACACGGAGAGCGCGATGACCCCGCTGATGCCGGAGATGGTCACCGCGAATGCGAGCGCCGCGAAGATGGTCAGGAGCCACGCGGTAACCCGCGGCGTCTCCAGGAAGCGATCCCGCAATTCCGCCATCGTCGTCACGTTCTTGATTGGCATGTCGGGATCGACTGCATGAATGCTGGATCGGAGCACGCGCGCGACGGTGGCCGGATCGGCGTGCGATCGCACGAGGAAGCGCCCGCCGCCGATCCCGGACGACTGGCTCAGCGGAAAGAAGAGCTGAGGCACGATGGCGTGGTCGAGCCCGTACTGCCGCACGTCGCCGGCCACGCCGACCACCGTGGCCCACGTCTGTCCGCCGTCCACTGAGATCTGGCCGCCGAGCGCGCTGCCATGTTCCCAGTGCTTCGCCATCGTCTGATTGACGATGACGACGGGGGCGCCGATGCGTTTGTCGGCGGCCGTGAAGTCGCGGCCCTCGAGCACCGGGATGTCCAGAATCGCAAAGTAGCCCGGCGTCACGACGCTGAGATCGGCGGTGGGGCGCTCTGCGTTCGCCGACTCGGCGCCGCCCTTGATGAGGACGGGATTGCTGCCCGGCCGGATGGCGCTCAGCGGGACCGCGTTGGTCACCGTAGCCCGCAGGACGCCTGGCTCTTGTTCGAGCTGCGAGAGGGCGGCCTCGTAGAATCGCTGCTGGTCCGCCGGCGCGCCGTACTTCGTGAAGTTCGGAAACACCTCCCCCGCGGTGACGTCGTCGCCGTTGTAGCCCCCGTCCACGCGCTGGAGCCGGAACAGGCTCGCGAGCAGAAGACCGGCCCCGACCAGCAGGACCACCGACATCGCGACCTGGCCCACGATGAGGGCGTTCTGGACACGACGCCGGGTGGGGCTGTCGCCGGCGCCCTTGCTGCCCGCCTTCAAGGCGCCCACCAGTTCGGCGCGCGAGCTGAAGGCGGGCAGGGTGCCGAAGACGATGCCCGTCACGAGCGAGAGTGCGAGCGTGTAGAGCAAGACCGTGAGGTCGATGCGGATCTCGCCGGTCCGCGGTGTGAATCGGCCGACGAAGGCCGTCAGCAGCGAGAGTGTCGAGTTGGCGACCAGCAGGCCGGCGGCGCCGCCGGCAAGCGACAGCAAGGTGCTCTCCGTAAGGAGCTGGCGGATGAGTTGTCCGCGGCCGGCGCCGAGCGCGGCGCGCACGGCGAGTTCGCGCTCGCGGCGGAGCAGGCGGGCCAGCGAGAGGTTCGCGACATTGGCGCATGCAATGAGCAGCACCAGCGCCGTCGTCCCGAGCAGGATCAGCAGCAGCGGGCGCGCCTGGCGCGTCAGTTCGGTCTGGATCGCCAGGGTCGTGGCGCCGAAGCCGGACGAGGCCGGGTAGACGCTCGGGTTCTCCGACGTGAACCGGCGGCAGACGGCTTCGACGTCCGACTCAGCCTGCGCCCGGGCGATGCCCGGCTTCATCCGGCCGAAAACGGTCAGCGCCGAGAAGGCCCGGCGGTTCTGTTGCATCCGCGTCTCGGCGGCTGCCCGGAAGGGACAGGCCGACACCGACATGTACACGTCGTTCTCCTGCGGATACATCGGCACGGCTGGCAGCACGCCAATGACCGTGTGAGGACGGTCGTTCATCTGGAACACGCGACCCACGACTGACGGGTCCGATCCGAAGGCCTTCTCCCAGTACGAGTGGCTGAGGACGAGCACGGCGTCGGCGCCCGGAGCATCGTCGCCCTCGACGAACGTGCGGCCGAGGATGGGCCGGATGCCGAGGACGTCGAAGAAGTCGTGCGACACCACGCCGGTGTTGACGCGGTCCGGATCGCCGTGTCCGAGCAGGTCGAAGTTCATCTGGTGGTACTCGACCAGCGCATCGAACGATGCCGTCTGCTCCCGATAGTCATAGAGTTCCCTGACCGAGACGCTGGCGTTCGCCCGTCCCGCGAGCGGCGCCGCCTGCCGGACGAGCAGCAGGCGATCGGCGTTGGCGTAGGGCAGCGGCTCGAGCAGCACGCCGCGAATCACGCTGAACACGGCGGTGTTCGCTCCGATGCCGAGGCCCAGCGTGAGCACGGAAAACACCGTGAACAGGCGATTGCGCCGGAGCGTGCGGACGGCGAACCTGACGTTCTGAAGCAGGAGATCCATGGTTCCGCGCCTTTCGTGAAGGAACTGTCTTGTAGAACATCTACAAGAAGGCGGCCACGTCGGCTGCGCGGCAATTTCGGCCGAAAGATGGCCGGCGCCAAACGGCGGGCTGTCCGAAAGCGGACGGCGCCTGCCCGATATCGGGCGCCTTCGGCTACGATCGGGACTCCGGGATCAGGAACGACGGCTCGGGATCCCCGGCGCGGAACTCAGGATCAGGGACTTTCTCCATGAAGGATGTTGTGATCGTCGGCGCGGGCCCTGTCGGCCTCGCGTGCGCCATCGAGGCGAAGCGCGAGGGGCTCGACCCGCTCGTCGTGGACAAGGGCACGCTCGTCAACTCCATCGTCGGGTACCCGGCGGGCATGGAGTTCTTCTCGACGCCAGAGCTGATTGAGATCGGGGGCTATCCATTCCCCGTGCAGCAATACAAGCCGAGCCGCGAGGGAGCGATCGAGTACTACCGCGGCGTGGCGGCGCGCGAGGGGCTCGACGTCAGGTTGTACGAGCGCGTGCTGGGAGTGGAGGGCGGGGTCGGGCAATTCTCCGTGGTGACTGACCGCGGGCGGCACGACACGCGTCACCTCGTGATCGCGATCGGGTTTTTCGATCAGCCGAACCTGCTCGGCGTGCCCGGCGAGGATCTGCCGAACGTCACGCACTACTATCGCGAACCGTACCCGTACGTCCGCCAGAAGGTGGCGATCGTCGGCGCGCGCAACTCGGCGGCAAAGGCGGCGCTCGACTGCTACCGCCACGGTGCGGAGGTCACGCTGGTCGTCCGCGCCCCCGCGCTGTCGGAGAAAATCAAATACTGGATCAAGCCGGATCTCGAGAACCGGATCAAGGAAGGCAGCATCCGCGCGTACTTCAACACGACCGTGGACGCGATTCGCGAGGGGGTGCTGGTGTTGCGCACTCCCGACGGCCTCGACGAAATCGCCAACGACTGGGTGCTGGCGATGACAGGCTACCACCCAGACTACAGCTTCCTCGAGCGGCTGCAGATCGCCATCGGGGAGGATGCGAGCCGCACCCCCGTGTACGACGAGGTGACGTTCGAGACCTCGAGACCGGGGATCTACATCGCGGGAACGGTGTGCGGCGGGTACCGGACGGGGCGCTGGTTCATCGAGAACGGCCGCTTTCACGCGCAGCAGATCATGAAGCACATCGCCGGCCGCCGGACCGAACGCATCCAGTTCGATCGCATGCACTGGAAAACCGAGGAGTAGCGGCCAGGGAGTCTGCCGGCCGTGTCATCCGATGCAGGTCGCCCCGGACTGGACCGCGTCGAGGCCGGCGAGCCGCGGTTCGGTGAGATAGGCGATCACCGCCGCGGCCGAGTATCCCGTCGTGCGGCCCGTCAGGAAGCGCGCGACCTCCGGAACGTCAACGCCGGATGTCAGGATCGGGGGCTCCACAGACTGCTCGCGGCGCTGCCCGAGACCGGCGGTGCTGAGCAGGCCGTTGCAGACGCACTTGCGGCCTTCGGCGTTCTCGGCGCGCCCGTCCTTCCTCACGTAGTCGTCCACGGGTTCGCCGGGACAGCGATACCCGAGCGTGCCATCCGGCCGGCGATACATCTCCCGCAGGTACCCGAGGTCGCACCGGCGGCCGCGCTCGTCATAGACCGACTGGTCCGACAGCGTGCGTTCGAGCTGGAGCACCTTGAACGGAAATCCGGTGGGAGAGGCCAGCGGCTCGGTTACGACGCGCGCGTCGCCGGCCCGAACCTGGTCGAGGACGCGCGCGCGCAGGCCCGGCGCAAGACCGGACTCGTCACAGAAGGCGAAGAGCGTGCCGACCTGGATGCCGGCGGCGCCCCGCGCCCGCGCGTCCCGCATGCCTTCGGGCGAAGCGCACGAACCGGCAATCCAGAAGGGACGGCCAAGTCCCCGGATGCGCTCGATGTCTACGACATCCCGCGGGCCGTACATGGGCTCACCCTCGGCAGTGAGCGCGAGTGGTCCCCGCGGCGGCGCGTTGTGCCCGCCGGCGCGATGGGACTCGATGATGAATCCGTCGATGCCCGGGTTGCGGGCGAGGTTGGCGGCCAGCGTGGCGGATGAGACGATTGCCAGAAAACGCGGACGTCGAATCGGGGGCCGGGCCTCCGGCGCCACAACCGCCGCCGGATCGAAACGCTGATCGAACGGCTCGCGCCGGTCCGCGCCGGTCACGTGCAGGGGCAGCGCCCCGGGGCGATGGCGCACGAGCGCGTCGATCAACGCCGGAATGTCGCGAGGAATGCCGGCGCCGATGAGGACGTATTCGACGCCCGCCAGCATGGCCCCGTACAGAATCGCCGGCGTGGGGAGCTGCACCTTCTCCAGGAAGTTGATGCCGACCGGACCGTCGTGCCCTTCGCGCGCGAGAAAAATCTCCACGAATCCGGCGAGCGCCGCGAGCGCGTACAGGTGACGGGACGGTGTCGCCGAGAACATGGGGACGTTCCTGAACGGCGCGTCCGGCGCGATGCCGCCGGCTACGAAGTACCGTTCGAGGATACCGTCGCGCACTTCCCTGTTCGGGAACTGCGCGATGGCCCGACGGAGGTGGCCGCCGGCATCGCCCAGCTGAAGCCGCCGCGCCAGGACGACGTCGAGGGCCGTTCCCGAGACGACACCGAGCTGCCCGGCTGATGCCACGGCGCGCGCGAGTCGCCAATCCGAAATCGCGACCCCCATTCCACCCTGGATCAGCATCGGGTCCCTGTCCCGGGACGCTGGTTCCGCCGGCATCCTGACAGCGTACCCGCATGCACGGGGCGGCATTTGTCTGGTACTTTTGTACCAGGCCGGCAGGGCGGCCGATCGCGCGGCCGGCCGGCGGCTCGAGATTCGCGGGAATGCTGAGGAAATCTGGCGAGCTTGACGGGTGGCCGGCCGATCCGGTCTAATGCCGGTCTCCCCGAGTATTTTTGTGACTGATTTCACCGTCCAGCCGGGCGCGCGTGTGCTGTGGTGTCTCCGTCGCCGCACGACCGACGTGCGCTGCATCCTGTACCCGGCCGGCATGCCGATCGAGGTGCAGGTCTTCCACGACCGCGACGTAGTGCTCACGGAGTTGTTTCAGGAAGAATGGCTCGCGACGGCATGGGCCAAGGCCTACTCGGACCGTCTCCGGCAGCAGGGCTGGCACGACAGCCCGGTGTCGGCCTGCAGGCGAACACCGCCGCCACCGCGATCCAGAGTGCGACGGCCACGATCGCGGCCAGCGTCACGTCCGTCCAGAGCGGCGGCGCCGGGTCCTGATCCCCAACATCTCCCCACTCGAGCCCCCGAACGCGCGGCTCGAGCCGCCAACGTTCGATCGTCAGGTCGTCATGTCGAGTTTGCACGGGTGGTCCTCCGGGATGACGCCGGCCGCCGCACGCAAGCGGGCTGCCAGAGTGTGCACTTCGGCGCACTCCCGGGAAATGTCGGCATTTCGCGGGCGAGAGCGCTGGTCGTCCGCCTGAGCGGCGCAACCGGGCGGATGTTTTTCAGACGGCGGTGACGCCGAAGCATGCAGCAGGAAAAAATTCGCTGCGTCGCCGGTCGCTGGCGTAAACTGAAGCGCCAGCGAGACCGCGCCTGCCGGTCAGGATCCATCGTGCGTTTGCGCTTCTTGACGTCGATTGCCGTCAGCGTGTCGTCGGCCATCGTGCTGACGCAATCCGCCGCGCCCCCTCCGCCTTCCCAGGAACAGCGTCCGACGTTCAGGACCGAGGCGAACTACGTGCGGGTGGATGTGTATCCGACGAAGGATGGCCAGCCGGTCGCGAACTTGACCGCTTCCGATTTCGAAGTGCTCGAGGACGGACGGCCGCAGACCATCGCGGCCTTCGAGCACGTCGTGATCCGGCCCGCCGGACCCCAGTCCAGCAGAATCGAACCGAATACCATCGACCAGGCGCGCGACATGGCGCGCAGCCCACGCGCGCGCGTCGTCATCCTGTTCCTCGATGTGCCGCACGTGACGGTCCACGGCACGTGGACAATCCGCGAGCCCCTCATCCGGTTGCTTGGAGAGATCCTCGGCGCCGACGACCTGGTCGGCGTGATGACGCCCGGGATGGCGCCAACCGATGTCGTGCTGGCCCGCAGGACCGATGTGCTCGCCGGAGGGCTGCGGGATCGCTGGCCATGGGGCGAGCGCGGGACCATCGAGACGAACGATCGGGAAAAGCAGTATGCGGAGTGTTACGCGCGGCTCGCGCCCGACGTCGTGGAGGAGATGACGGCGCGCCGGCGCGAACGGGCGACGCTCGAAGCCCTGGACGAACTCGCGCGATTCCTGCGCGACCTGCGCGATGAGCGCAAGGCGATTCTCACGGTCACCGAGGGCTGGCTGCTCTATCGTCCGAACCAGGACCTGATGCGGCTGCGAACCGATCCGGTCACTGGCGTCCAGGAGCCGATCCCCGGCGTGGACCCCATCACCGTCGGCCCGGACGGCCGCCTGACGACGAAGAACACGCGCAATAGCACCGGCTATGAACGGACCGCATGCGACGCCGATCGCCTGCGCCTGACCAACATCGACGACTTCCAGTTGATGCGCGATCTGATCGACGACGCGAATCGCGGGAACGTGACCTTCTACACCGTGGATCCTCGCGGCCTCGCGGTCTTCGACACGCCGGTCGGACCCGCGGCGCCTCCCTCGCTCACGGCCGACTACCGGATGCTCCAGACGCGTCAGGACAACATGCGCGTGCTGGCCACCAACACCGACGGTGTGGCCGTGATGGGCAGCAACGACCTCGACAGGGGGATGCAGCGCATCGCGGACGACCTGACGTCTTATTACCTCCTCGGCTACTACTCGACCAACAGCCAGCCTGACGGGAAGTTCCACGGGATCAAGGTGCGCGTCAAACGGCCCGGCGTGGACGTCCGCGCGCGGCGGGGCTACCGATCCGCGACGGCCGAGGAGGTGGCCCGCGCGCGGACCGCCGCCGCGGCGCCGGTGCCCGAGAACGTCTCAGCGGTCACCTCCGCGATTGGCACGCTGAGCCGCATCCGCCCGGACGCACGGCTCCACATCAACGCGGTCCCTCGAGCCGCCGCCGGATCGAGCGGCATCGCCCACGTCTGGGTGGCCGGGGAACTGACGTTGTCGAGCACGGAGGCGTCAGCGGCGGGCACGGTCGCCGATGTGGAAGTGAGCGGTGGCGGCGTCGTGGGGACGGCGCACGTTGAACTGGCGCCCCTCCAGCGCGGATTTCTCACGGACGTCAGTCTGCCGGCGCCGCTCGACGGGATCTCGGTGGACGTGCGCGTCCGCGTGAGCGGGCCGGGCGTATCGCGAACCGCCGACAGCGTCACGGCGGAATTGACGCCGGGTCTGCCACGTCCGCTGGTCTTCCGGCGCGGCCCGTCCACGGGCAATCGTCTGCAGCCGGCGGCGAGTTTCCTGTTTTCACGCACCGAGCGGGTGCATCTCGAGGCGCCGATCGACGCCGGCTGGACGCCCGGCCCCGCGCGGCTGCTCGACAAGACCGGACAGCCGATTGCCGTGCCCGTCGCCACGGGCGAGCGCACCGACGCCGGCTCCGGGCAACGCTGGCTGACGGCGGACGTCACGCTGGCTCCGCTCGCCCCGGGTGACTACGCCATCGAGGTTACGGCCGCGACACCGGATGGCGAGCAGCGTTCGGTGACCGCGATTCGGTTGGTGCGATGAGAGCGGCGCTTGCCGCTATCGAGTCGTCACACTGATTTCGGGTCGTCCGCCGACGAGGCTACGGGACCACGGAGCGGCGGCCGGGCCGATCGGCCGCGGGCCCGCCGGCGCGGGAGAGATTGCGCGCCGTGTTGACGAGCGACACGTGCGTGAAGGCCTGGGGGAAGTTGCCGAGCAGGCGCCGCGTCTCCGGATTGTACTCCTCGGACAACAGGCCGAGGTCGTTACGCAGACCGAGCAGCCGCGTGAAGATCGCCCGCGCCTCGTCCTCGCGCCCCTGGAGCGCGTAGTTGTCAGCGAGCCAGAACGTGCACGGCAGGAAAATGCCCTCGCCAGCGGGCAGGCCGTCCACTTTCTCGAGGCGGCGGTCGGCCGCATACCGCCGGAGCAAGCCGTCCTCCATCAGGTCCTGCTCGATCGCCGCGACGGTGCCGAGGATGCGTGGGTCGTTCGGCGGCAGGAAACCGACCAGGGGCAGCATCAGGAGGCTGGCGTCCACGTGCGACGCCCCGTAGTACTGCGTGAAGGTCTCCCGTTTCGCGTCGTAGCCCTTGTCGCAGACCTCGTCGTGGATCTCCTTCGCGATGCGGGTCCACTTGTCGATCGGCCCGGGCAATCCGTACTCGGTCGCGGTCGCCACGGCCCGGTCGAAGGCCACCCACGCCATCACCTTCGAGTGGGTGAAGTGGCGCCGCGGCCCGCGCACCTCCCAGATGCCTTCGTCCGGCTCGTGCCAGAGGCGCTCGAGGAAGTTGATGAGCGACATCTCGAGCTGCCAGGCCGCCGGATCCGGATCCGCGCCCGACTGCAGCGCCAGGTGCATGGCGTCCATCACTTCGCCGTAGATATCGAGCTGGAGCTGGTTCACCGCGGCATTGCCCGTGCGCACCGGGCAGGAGTTCTCGTAGCCGGGCAGCCACGGCAGTTCCAGCTCGGTCAGCCGCCGCTCGCCGGCCGGACCGTACATGATCTGCAGATCGGCGGGATCGCCGGCCACCGCACGCAGCAGCCAGTTGCGCCAGGCGACTGCCTCGCCGGTGTAGCCGCCCACCAGCAGCGCATACAGCGTGAACGTGGCATCACGCAGCCAGCAGAAGCGATAGTCCCAGTTGCGCACGCCGCCAATCTGCTCCGGCAGCGACGTCGTCGGCGCCGCGACGATGCCGCCCGTGGGCTCGAACGTGAGCGCCTTGAGCGTGATGAGCGAGCGCATCACCTCCTCGGGCCACTCGCCGTCGTACGTGGATCGGCTGCACCAGCTCTCCCACCAGGCGCACGTATCTTCCACGGCAACGTGCACGTCGATGGGCGTGAGCGTCTCGTGAGACGGGTGCCACGCCAGCAGGAATGGCACGCGATCCCCCTCGCACACCGTGAACTCCGCGTGGGTCGTCAGGCCCACGCCCTCGGTCTGAACCGGCGTCCACAACGACAGCGCGTCGGGGCCGCCAATCGCCCGGAGGACGCCGTCGATATTGCGCACCCACGGCACGATCGTGCCGTAGTCGAACCGGATGATCAGCTCCATCTGCATCCGGACCTCGCCGCGCACGCCTTCCACCATCCGGACGAGATCGGGATTGGTGTTCCGCGGCGGCATGCAGTCCACGACGCGGACGGTGCCGGTACTGGTGGTGAATTCGGTTTCGAGAACGAGGGAACGCCCGCGATAGCGCCGCTTGCGGGAGAGGATCTCGTCGGCGGGCGCGATCAGCCAACGGCCGTGGCTGGCGTCGCCAAGGATAGCGGAGAAGCAGGCGTGCGAATCGAAGCGTGGCATGCACAGCCAATCGATGGAACCATTCACCCCGACGAGGGCTGCTGTCTGGGTGTCACCGATCAGGCCGTACTCTTCGATTCGCAGTCTGCTTCTCCGTCCTCCTTCTATCCTACTTTGCCGCGCGGTCGAGTGTCAGGAAGAAAGCGGTCGCGCCGCGATGCACGAGCACCAGGGCCGGCCGGCTGCCGGTCGTGAGGGCCGAGCGCAGCGCGTCAGCGCTGGCGACCGCCTGGCCGTCCACCTTGGCAATCACGTCGCCGTTGCGCAATCCCGCTTCAGCGGCGCGTCCACCGGGCTGCAGGTCTTCGATGACCACTCCCGTGCGGGCCTTGACGCCAAGCTGGCTGGCCAGCTCAGGCGTCAGCGGCGTCACGCTCATGCCGAACCCGCTGGAATCGGTGCCCTGCTGGCCGCCTTCGTCGTCCGCCGCGGCCTGCTGCTTCAGTTCGGCGAGCTTCACGGTCACGGTCTCTTCCTTGCCGTCGCGCAGCAGCGTCAGCTTCGTCTCGGTGCCCGGCATCATCTGCGACACTTCGTTGCGCAGCGCGTTGCTGTCCTTGACGGTTTCGCCGTTGAGCGCCGTGATCACGTCTCCCTGACGAATGCCGGCCGCGTCGGCCGGGCCGCCCGCGTTGACGCTGTTCACGAGGGCTCCGCGGACGTCGCTCAGCCCGAGGCTCCGCGCGATGTCGGCCGTCACCGGCTGAATCGTGACGCCAATCATGCCGCGGCGTACTGACCCGTGATCGATGAGCTGCGTCATGACGTTGCGCGCCATGTTCGACGGAATCGCGAAGCCGATGCCGATGTTGCCGCCGGTGGGGGTCGGCGAGAGGATTTGGGAGTTGATGCCGATGAGTTCACCGCTCGTGCTGACGAGGGCGCCGCCCGAGTTGCCGTGGTTGATCGGCGCATCGGTCTGGATGAAGTCCTCGTAGCCTTCGCCCGCGTCCGGCGTGGCGCGCCCCTTGGCGCTCACGATGCCCATCGTCACGGTCTGGCCCACACCCAGCGGGTTGCCGACCGCGAGCACGACATCGCCGACGCGGACGGCGTCGGAGTCGCCGAGCGAGAGCGTCTGGAGGTTGTTGCCGTCGATCTTCAGCACGGCGAGGTCGGTCGCGGCGTCCGCGCCGACGATTTTGGCTTTCAGGGTCCGCCCGTCGGTGAGTTCGACGGTCACCTGCTCGGCGCCGTCCACGACGTGGTTGTTGGTCAGGATGTAGCCGTCCGGCCGCACGACGACGCCAGACCCGAGCGCGCCTTCACGCTGGCTGGGCATCTCACGCTGGCCGAAGCGTTCACCGAAGAACTGGCGGAAGAGGGGATCGTCCGGCAGTTGCTGGCTGATGCGCCTGGTGTGCCGCTCCGAACGGATGGTCACGACGGCGGGGGACACCTGCTCGACAACGCCGGCGTAGGAGTCCTTCGATGCGCCAATCGTCCTGTCCGCAGCGGTTGACGGGGCGGTCGACACGACGCGGGCCGACGGCGCCGCCGCCGCGTTGCCGAAACCGTTCTCGGCCGCGGTCCATCCGGCGACCGACCCGATGAGCAGGAGCGCGCCTGCCGCCACGCCCACGCCCACGCCCGCGCGCCGCGCCCGTCGCCGGGGTGTCGCGCTCGTTTCTCTGTAATCCATGGTCATCTCCTGTTGCCTGGGTTTTCGTCCCTGCAAGAGGATACGAATCAGGGATTACCCGTTCCTTACAGCTTCATTACAGCCGTGAAAGGTTTGGGGTCAGCTCGGCAGCCGCAGGTCGAAGCGGGTGCCCTGGCCGGGGGCCGACTCGACAGCGACCGTGCCGCCGTGGGCCTCGATGATGGCTTTGACGAGCGTCAGGCCGAGCCCGAGACCCCGCTCGGATCGGCTCTTGTCGCCGCGGTAGAGCCGTTCCCAGATGCGAGGCAGCTCGTCGGCGGGAATGCCCGTTCCGGTGTCGGACACCGAGATGAGGGCGCCGGGGCCGTCGCGACGGGCCGCAATGCGAATCTCTCCGTCGGCGGGCGTGTACTTCACGGCGTTGTCGACGAGGTTGGCGAGCACCTGCCGCATCCGGTTGCGATTGACCGGCACCACGAGTCCTTCGTCGGCCGCGGCGGTCATCGTCAGGTGCTTGTCCTCGGCCAGGTCCTCGTACAAGTCCACCGTCTGCCGGACGAGTTCGCCCAGGTCCACCGGCTCCCGGCGGAGTGCCATCGTCCCCGTCTCGGCCTCGGAGATGTCCATCAGTGTGCTCAGCATCTCGATGACGCGGTCGGACTCCTCGAGGCAGGCGCCGAGCGCATCGCGCAGCACCGCGGGGTCCTCCGACGCGAGCGCGCCCTCGGCCATGCCGCGCAGCCGGGTCATCGGCGTGCGGAAGATCGTGCGCCACGTTGTCGAGCGCGCCCCGCATGCCGGCCAGCACCGCGTCGATGCGATGGAGCATCGCGTTGACGAGGACGCTCAGCTCGCCGAACGCGTCGCCGGTGTCGGGCGCGGGGACGCGGCGATCCGTGCGGCCGGTCCGCATGATGCCGCGCACGGTCTCGGCGAGCGTCCGTACCGGCCGCAGCGCCGACGCCGTCAGCACGGCGCCGCCGGCCAGCCCGATGAGAATGATGGACACGAAATCGAGGAGCAGGACCCGACGGAACTGCGCGAGCACCTCCTCGCGCCGTTCGGTGCTGCGGCCGACCTGGAAGACGGTGCCGTCGGGGAAGCGGAGCGACGCGACCTCGAGTCCATCGCCGCCGTCGCCGGTCGAGAGCGTCGCCCAGCCCTGTTCGCCGCTGAGCGGCGGCGTGGCGAGCCTGGACAAATCGAAGCGCCGCCACGCTTCCGGGATGCTGAGAAAGATGACGTCGCGTTCGGCGCCAATCGTGCGGACGAAGAACGGGCCCGGCGCGGCACCCACGCGCGACGCGCGAATCCCCGATCGAGCGCTTCGGCGCCGCCGCGCGCGTAGGCGCTGGCGTACTGCACGAGGGTGCCCTGGATCATCTCGCGATCGTAGCGGCGGAGGGAGGCGGCCAGCAGGATGTAGGTGAGGGCGATGAGCGCGGTCGAGCTCGCGACGAAGACGATGGCGTACCAGAGCGCGAGACGAAACGAGAGCGCGTGCCGCAGCCGCTCAGTCCACCGCGAGGACATAGCCAATCCCCCGGACCGTCTGGAGCATCTTGCGCTCGAAGCCCTTGTCGATCTTTTCGCGCAACCGGTGCACGAGGACGTCGACGACGTTGGTTCTCGGATCGAAGCTGTAGTCCCACACGTG
>CAWFPR010000019.1:0-11415 GCA_963817635.1 uncultured Acidobacteriota bacterium
ATGGTCGGTCCCCGATGCTCCCTCGATTCAGTGGAGCAGCGCGAATCCGTCATGCCGCCGAACCCCTGAATCAGCCCCCGGCTCGCCAGCTTGGGCGGTGACGGCTTCCGGATGAGGGTGCCATCAGCCATGGTGCGAACTCGCTTTTCTCTGAATCAACTGGTTGACGAGGCTGGCCTTTCGCAAAAGCCATAGCGCAAGGCCGGGACCGTCAGATGCCTGTGTGGCGATGTCGAGGCAACCGACTTACGGGGAAGGACTTATCGAAAGGAACAGTGATGGGAGACTGCGCGTGGCGTGGAGGGGTAGGCGCAGGCTGCGCCGATCGGGACACTCTGCGGCAGGTTGACGCGCTGGTCGCGGGGCCTTCAGAATCGCAGGCAGATGGCCGGAAAGCCCATGAAGTCGAGGCGGAAGCCGCAGGCGGCTGACGATCCGCCCGGACCTGGAGATGTCGCCCCTCGTCGCCTGAGGACGGCTGTCTGGGTGTCGATCGCGCTGGTGGCGCTCACTCTCGCTGTGTTCGCGCCTGTCCGGCACTTCTCGTTCGTCTCCTGGGACGACCCGCAATACGTCTCCGCGAACCCTGTGGTCAGCCGGGGCCTCACACCTGCCGGCATCCTGTGGGCGCTGAGCAGCCCGGGTCTCTTCTACTGGCATCCGGTCACGTGGCTGTCGCACATGACGGACGTAGACCTCTTCGGCCTGCGGGCCGGCGCGCATCACATGATGAACGTTGTCCTGCACGCCGCCGGCGCGCTGCTTCTTTTCTGGGTGCTCCAGCGGATGACCGGCCAGACCGGCCGCAGCGCGCTCGCTGCCGCCTTGTTCGCGATCCACCCGCTCCATGTCGAATCGGTGGCGTGGATCGCGGAGCGCAAGGACGTGCTGAGCGGCGTGTTCTGGATGCTCACTCTCTGGGCGTACGTGAGCTACGTGCGCGATCCCGGGCGTGCCAGGTATGCCGCCGTCGTCGTTTTCTATGTCCTCGGGCTGATGTCGAAACCGACGCTCGTCACGCTGCCGCTGGTCCTGCTGCTGCTCGACGTATGGCCGCTCGGCCGGACCGGCCTCACGCGGGCCTCGCCCGCGGCTCCCCTCAGCCGGCTCGTTGTCGAGAAGATTCCCCTGATCGCGCTGTCGATCGCCGGGAGCCTCGCCACGTTCCTGGCGCAGTCCCGCGTCGGCGCGGTCCAGAGCCTGGAAACGGTGCCCATCGGCCTGCGGCTGTCGAACGCCACGGTTTCCTGTGTCAGCTACATCATCATGACCGTGTGGCCAAGCCGGCTCGCGCCCTTCTATCCGTACCGGCCAGTCGCAGGATGGCGGGTGTTCTGCTGCCTGCTGATTCTCGCAGGCGTATCGATCGCGGCCGTCCGGGCCTTCCAGCGGCGGCCGTACTTCCTGGTCGGCTGGCTGTGGTACTTCGTGACGCTGCTGCCGGTGCTCGGATTCGTACAGGTCGGCAGTCAATCGATGGCCGACCGTTTCATGTACTTGCCGCTCGTGGGTCTCCTGATCATTCTGGTGTGGGGAGCCGGCGATCTGGTGACTTCCCTTCGCGTCCACAGACTCGCCGCCGGCGCGGCGGCGATCGCGATAGTGGCGGCCTTCGGCGGTGCCGCCCGTGTTCAGGCCGGCTACTGGAAGGACAGCGAGACGCTCTGGCGGCGCGCCGTGGACGTCGTCCCGAACAACGATCTGGCTCACGCGAATCTCGGCCTCGTTCTCGAGGCTGCCGGAAGGCCCGACGAGGCGCTGGCGCATTTCTCGGAGGCCCTGCGGATCATCTCGACACCAGACCCACGAACCGGCACGGGAAGGGGAGTCCCTCCGCGGGAGTACGTCGCCCTGCTGCACAGCCAGATCGGTCTCCTGCTCGGCCGCCAGGGGCGTATCGATGAGGCCACGGCACACTTCCGCGAGGCGATTCGACTCGATCCGGGGCGTGCGACGCTCCACGGAGACCTCGCGTCGGTCCTGTATCGCGCGGGCGATCGGGCCGGGGCGATTGGGCAACTGGAAGACGCGCTCAGGCTGGAGCCCACGCACAACAGCGCGGCCAAATGGCACTACAACCTCGCCGCCATGCTCAACGAGAGCGGCCGCACCACGGAAGCGGTTCGGGAGCTGGAATCGGCGCTCGCGATCAACCCGACCTACGACGAAGCCCGAACGGCCCTCAGCGAACTGCGGAAGCAGCTGCGATGACCTTGACCGTCATTGCTTCCCAGGAGTCGCGATCGCGTAGAGATCGGATCGCGTCATGACATACAGCACGCCGCTCGCAGCCACCGGCGTGCTGTAGAGCGAGTTGCCCATGTCGGTCTCGGCGATCTTCAGGGATCGACGCCGCCAGCAGGCCGACCGCACGCCCGGCTCCTGCAACACGGGGATGGCGATGGCAGCGGTGATGACGGGCGCCGGCGCCGTTACCGTCGCCGCCTCAGCGACGAGCACCTACGGCCGGGTGTTCAAAGTTGAACAGCGGGCCATTCCCGGCAGCCGTATTTTTGCTTGAGATGTTTCACAAGGGCCTGGGAGTCATCCCAATCATCGGGATGGCCGCGCTCGTGGGCGGGTCCAGGCCGGCCCTGGCTCAATCGGTCGGAGCATCCACGAGCTTCGCGGTGTCAGCGTCCGCCGGGGTCACGGCCGCACCGGGAACTGTTGTGACCGGGGACGTCGGGGCGTCGCCAACGGCTTCGATTACCGGCTTTCCTCCCGCCATCATCACACCGCCGTTTGGGCAACATGTCAACGACGCCGCAGCCATCGCGGCTCACGCAGCCAACCTCTCGCTGTTCAGCCAGTTGAACACAGGAGCGTGCGACGACAACCCGGGTTCTTTGATCGACGGCGTGACGTTCACTCCTGGCATTCACTGCTTTGCAGCGACGGCTCTGCTGGCGGCCGCTGGAAATCTGAATCTCAGCGGGGCGGGCACCTACATCTTCCGTGTGGGCAGCGCGCTGACGGCCCAGGCCGGTTCGACGGTGACGCTGCTGGCCGGCGCCGACCCATGTAACGTCTATTGGCAGGTAACCAGCGCGGCCACGATCGATGGAACCACCTTCGCCGGAAACATCGTCGCGCAGGCCGGCGTCACCATGGCCGCCGGCGCAAGCCTGACTGGCCGGGCACTGGCCACGGCCGCCTCGGTGACGCTCGCCGCCAACACATCCGTGGGCGGCTGTAGCACCCCGCCTGCGTCGTGCCCGACGATCACGCTCTCCCCGGCAACGCTGCCAGGGGGCACGGTGGGGGTCGCGTTCAACGAGACGATCGCGGGCAGCGGCGGCGCCTCGCCATACAGCTTCGGCGTGACCAGCGGCACACTGCCCGCGGGCCTCACGCTCACCGCGGCCGGCGTGCTGGCGGGGACGCCGACCACCGCGGCCTCGTCCACCTTTACCGTCCGTGGGACGGATGCGGACGCGTGTTTCGCGGCGGTGTCCTATTCCGTTGTCATCGCGGCGGCGCCGTGCCGCCGTCGTCTGCGGCGATCATCGCGCTCTCCCCGCCAACGCTGCCCGGGGGCACCGTGGGGGTCGCGTTCGACGAGACGATCGCGGGCAGCGGCGGCGCCTCGCCGTACAGCTTCGGCGTGACCAGCGGCACGTTGCCCGCGGGTCTCACGCTCACCGCGGCCGGCGTGCTGGCGGGGACGCCGACCACCGCGGGATCGTCCACCTTTACCGTCCGCGCGACCGACGCGGCTGCGTGTTTCGGGGCGGTGTCCTATTCCGTCGTCATCGCGGCGGCGCCGGTGCCGCCGCCGGCGTGCGGCACCATCACGCTCTCTCCCGCGACGCTGCCCGGGGGCAGGGTGGGGATCGCGTTCAACGAGACGATCGCGGGCAGCGGCGGCGCATCGCCGTACAGCTTCGGCGTCACCAGCGGCACGCTGCCCGCGGGCCTCACGCTCACCGCGGCCGGCGTGCTGGCGGGGACGCCGACGACCGCGGCATCGTCCACCTTTACCGTCCGTGCGACCGACGCGGCTGCGTGTTTCGGGGCGGTGTCCTATTCCGTCGTCATCGCGGCGGCGCCGGTGCCGCCGGCGGCCTGCGCCACCATCACGCTCTCCCCGCCAGCGCTGCCCGGGGGCACCGTGGGGGTCGCGTTCAACGAGACGATCGCGGGCAGCGGCGGCGCCTCGCCGTACAGCTTCGGCGTCACCAGCGGCACGCTGCCCGCGGGCCTCACGCTCACCGCGGCCGGCGTGTTGGCGGGGAGGCCGACCACTGCGGGATCGTCCACCTTTACCGTCCGCGCGACCGACGCGGACGGGTGCGGGAGCGGACGCTCCTACACGGTCGGTATTCCTGTGCCCGCTGACGTCCCCGCCCTTTCGGTCCTGGCGACGATCCTCCTCGCGTGCCTCTTGGTCCTGGCAAGCGTGGTATCAATGCGGCGACAGGCCTCCCTGGCGAAATCCCGAAATAGGTGACGCCGGTGCCGCTCCCCCGACGGTGTTCACGTGCTGGACGTACCTTGTGCCGAGCACCCTGTCACCGCCGTTCGCATCAGTCGCGCGCGTGACACTTGTTGCAGAGCGTCCGCTGATAGCCGGCGAAAATGGTCGCCGGGCGGTCGTAGTACGCCGCGCGGGTTTCGGCGGCCGTGCGCCCTCTTGCATTCTGGGGCTCGCCCGGCGTCGTGTCGGTGCCGGGCCACATGCCGTCGGACGTGAGGAAGTCCGCCTCCGCGTCCCAGCGCATCATGTGCTGCCAGCCGGTCGCATGGGCGCGATGACAGGTGAGGCAGCTCACCAGGTCTCCACTCTGGGGCCCGCCAAGCGCGCTGTCATTGCTCTTGGCGTGTGCCGCGAGGGCGGCATAGTCGCTCGTGTTCTCGACGAAGGGCACGAGAGACGAATACGACGAGGCGGACGTGCCCGTCAGGTCCCCGGTCTTGACGTACGAGGCGTAGTTGCTGCGGTGCGTCGCGGCCAGGGCCACGTCGGCCGCATGTCCCGTCGTCAGGAATTGTGGATGGCACGTCGCGCACCAGCGAGCCCAGGTTTCCCGGCCGCCTCCCGTGGCCTGCCCGTAGGCGACACGGGTCTGACTGGTCGCCTCAGACCGGTTGTAGCTTTCGGGCGCGACCGCCGCGGGGACGCCAGTGAATGTCACGCCTTCCTTCGAGTACCCCGCCCCGGCCAGCATTCGATACACGCCAACGGCGAGGCCCGCCCTCGGCTGAAGGCTCGTGTCGTACGAACCGGAACCAACGACGGGCGCGCCGGACTCGGAGATTGAGCCGTCGGCGAGCCGCCGGTACTTCCCGTGCGGATCGTGACAGGAGGTGCACCCGAACTGGGACGCGGCGAAGGACCCGCCCGGCGACGTGAAGTTCTCGGTGTCTGCGACGAACCCGAAATCGGCGGCGACGATGTTGTGCCCGTGGGTCGAGCCGCTCTCGCGCATCGTCGCCCCGAGGATGGTGTAGGTGTAGTCCTTCTTGAGCCAGCCGAAGTCGCCTCCCGGCGTCCTCTGCAGCGGGGCGGAGCCGAGTGGCATGCGCGTGTCGGGTGTGGCGACACGGTACGCGTTCGGGCCCGGGGCCATCGCGTCCAGATGGCATCTCAGGCAGACCGAACTCGGGTCGGACTGCCGCAGGAGGTGGGTTCCCGATTCACGTGCGGAATGCACGCTGTGACAGGCGCTGCACTCCCCGGTGCCCCCTGAGTGGAACGCGGATGTGCCGGTGCCGGCGAACATCATGAGCGCGACCAGCAGGGGTGCGGTCCCGAGCTTCGAAATTGCCTTCATGCCAATGCTCCGCGGGTCTCGTGTGCGGTCCGGGAATGGACCACGATCTCGCGAAGGGAGTCGGCCCCGGGCCGCGCGAGCTGTAGCCGGCGATCCGGCCGTCGTGCGTGTTCACGGGCTGATGATGTGATGTGTCTTGCGAACCCGCCCGTCGGCGACCTTGAGTGTGGCCGATCTCTCCGCCTCTCATACCGAGGGCTCATAGCGAACGATCACATCGACAGGATCGCAAGAACCTGACCATGGACCGCACGCGTGGATTTGCGTCCGCACGGCATGGTCACTCAGTCCGCGTGTGCGAAGAGGGCGCCATCAGCGCCACGGCCGCACACCGTGCGCACAGAGCCGCACAGAGCGCCGCGCCCTCGCTCGGGATCGACGCGACCTGCGACGAAGCCCGAAAGGCCCTCAGCGAACTGGGGAAGCAGCTGCGATGACCATGACGGTCATTGCTTCGCGGGAGTCGCGATCGCGTAGAGATCGGATCGCGTCATGACATACAGCACGCCGTTCGCGGCCACCGGCGTGCTGTAGAGCGAGTTGCCCATGTCGATCTCGGCGATCTTCCCGAGCTCCGGGCCTGCCCGCAGGACGGCCACGTCCCCGTCCTGATCGGCGAGGTAGACCTTCCCGTCGGCTACGAGCGGTGAACCCCACACCGTGGCCATCATGTCGAACGTCCACAGGGCCTTTCCCGTCCTTGCGTCCAGGCAGTGCAGGATCCCCTTGAGATCGGCGACGTAGACCAGCCCCTCGGCGACCGCTGCCGTCGAAATGGACCGGTTGATCTCGTCGTCCTGCCAGACCCGGCCTGATTCCGTGATGTCGCCGTGCCCCGTGGGATCGATGGCGTATGTGTGTCCGACACCGTTTGGATGGTCCGGATCCTGGCCCACGCTCACGAACACGCGGCCCCCGCTGAACACGGGTGTGGCCACGCCGTAATTCCGCGTCCTGGGCCAGACGGCATCCTTCGGGTTCATGTCGAACTTCCAGAGCGTGTCTCCGCTTCGCGCGTCGAAGGCGTAGATCCACCCGTCGCCACCGGGGAAGATCACCTGCTGGACGCCATCGACCGCCCCGAGCGCCGCGGATGACCACTGGCCGTGCAGGATCCCCTCACCCGGAGAGTTGTCCTGCCAGACGACTTTCCCGGTGTGCTTGTTGACCGCCAGGAAGCTGGGAGCCTTCGGCGCGGGGACCTTCTCGTCGGCGCTGTCCCGTCCGTTGGACGTCCCGACGAAGACGAGGTCTTCCCAGATGGCGGGGGACGAATTCGCCATGAAGAGCGGGGACACGCCCAGCTCCTTCCTCATGTCGAGCGTCCAGATGATGTCGGCATCGGTCGGCCCTTTGTGGACTTCGCTCTGGAAGGGGCCGTCGTTCCTGCCGTCGGTGAAGCCTTCGGTGTCGAGACAAATCAGCTCGCCGCGATTGCTGACGTAGTAGAGCCGGTTGCCTTCCACCGCCGCGGATGAGCAGACGCCCTGTTCCGGCCAGTCGGTGTCCGCGTCCAGCTTGTCCGTCACGGCCTGCCACAGGAACGCGCCGTCGGACTCCCGAAGGCACATGAGCACCCCCTTGTCGCCCGTGATCGCCGCGTTCCTGGGATTCGCGTTGTTGGTGCCGAGGAAGATCTTCCCATCGGCCACCACCGGGTTGCCGTTGGACGTCGACCCGATTTGTGCCTTCCACTTGATGTTCGTCCCGTTCCCGGCATCCCAGGAGTCCGGGAGACCGATCGCGGTCGAGACCATGTTGCGCTGCGCCGTCCCGCCCCACGTCGGCCAGTCCTGAGACGCCGGCGGCAACCCCGTCACGCCGGAGAGCATGAGGACCGCGATAGTGCTCTTCACGCGCATGAGTTCGCTCCGTCCCCCGTTCGAATGCTCCAGCGGACTAGCCTCCGACCTGCACGCATTTCAACTGCTTCTGGTCGCGGATGAGCAGCTTGCCATCCGAGAGGGCGAGAGGGGCCCAGTTCTCGCCATCCTCCAGCAGCTCCGCGCTGGCGAGCGGCTTGAAGCCCGATGGATCGGGCGAGATGAGATACAGCGTCTTGCTGCCATCGAGAGAGAGCAGCAGACCGTCGGCGAGCACGGCGCCGCCCTTGTTGAACGACGGCTCGTCGCCCGTCTTCCACTTGACCTGGCCGGCCATCGTCATGCACACGAGCCCGTCGCTGCGTTCGTTGATGGTGTACGGCACGTAGAAATGGTCCTTGTACAGGATAGGCGGCTGGGTGTGGGCGCCGAAGTTGACGTTCTTGAACAGCTCCGAGACGCTGAAGGTCCCGCCTGCTGCCTTCTGGACCTTGATCATGGCGGCGCCCGCGTTGTACCCGCCCGTGATGAGGATCCGCCCCTCACCGGCATCGACTGCGTGCGGAACGGGAATCCCGCACTGCCAGTTGCCGTAGGTCCACAGGACCGCCCCGGTGAGCGGGTCGAGACCGTTGACGCTGCCGCCGCGCGCGCTGCGGCCAAATCCACCGGAGGCCATGATCATCACGAGGTGATCGTCTCCGCCGACCTTGACGAGCGACGGGCTGACGTACCCGGCACTGCCGGACAGCACGGGTGATTTCCACTTCAGCGCGCCTGTCAGCTTGTCGTACGCCACTACGCTCGTCTGTGGCGTCTGCGATGCCACGATGACCAGGTTGCGATACACGAGGGGGTTCTGGGTCAACGCCCACCGGGGCAGTTCGCCTCCGCCGAAGTCCTTCCAGGCGTTCTTGTTCCAGACCGGCTTGTGCGTCGTCGTGCTGATGGCATACAGGTCGCCGAGCGGTCCGAACGTATACACGAGGTCACCGTCGACGGCCGGCGTGGTTCGCGAACCGGGATGGTCGAACCGGCCTCGGGCGCCGTACGTGAATCTCCAGAGCTCCTTGCCGGTGGCAAAGTCCAGAGACCGCAGCGTGTCTCCGACGGCATCGTCCCTGTCCAGCAGGTAGACCTTGCCGCCAGCGACGACCGGGCCGCCGTAGCCGATCCCCACCGGGGCGGTCCAGAGGACCTTCGGGCCCTCCTTTGGCCACGATCGCAAGAGACCGGTCTCCGTCGAAGTGCCGTCTCTCCTGGGTCCCAGATATGCCGGCCAATCCGCCGCGCACACATACGCGACCGACGACGTAATGAGTAGTGCTATGAGTCCCGTCCTGGCTTTCATCCGCATGGCTCCTTCCGTATCGTCAGCGGGTCACGCCAACTTTCCGGACCGTTGGAGGCGGTTTGCCGGCTCCTGCCCGCCTCGCCCTCGTACGCGAGTTGTCAGACGAGCAGCGACGGCGCCTCCGTGTGCCGGGCGATTCGAATCGGTCCGGCGTCCTGCAAGGATCCTACTCGCACGTCTCTGGTTCAGAAAACAATCATGACCTTGAGGGCCTCCCGCTCGTTCATCGCGCGGTAGCCGTCGGGTACGCCGTCGAGGTCCGTGACCCGATCGAGGACCCTGCCAGGCTGAATCCTGCCTTCGAGCACGTCGGGCAGCAGCTCCTTGATGTAGGCTCGGACCGGAGCCGGGCCGCCGGCGATCGTGACGTTGGCGAAGAACGTCGCCATTCCGGCCGGAATCGATTCCTCCTGGGGGACGCCAACGCGGCCGACCGCGCCACCGGCCCGGGCGATGCTCAGCGCCGTCAGCGTGGACTCTTCGAGACCCACACATTCGAGGACCGAATGCGCGCCGAGGCCGTTGGTGAGATCGCGCACGCGCGCGATGGCCTCGTCACCCCGCTCGCGGACGACGTCCGTCGCGCCGAATTCCCGCGCGAGAGCGATCCGATCCGGATGCCGGCCCAGCATGATGATCCGCTCGGCGCCGAGCCGGCGCGCCGCGATCACTCCGCAGAGGCCGACCGCGCCGTCGCCGACGACCGCGACCGTGCTGCCGGGACGGACGTTCGCGGCCAGCGCCGCGTGATGCCCGGTCCCCATCACGTCGGAGAGCGTGAGCAGCGACGGCATCAGCGCGTCGTCGCGCCCGACCGGCAGCACGACCAGCGTCCCGTCCGCCTGCGGGACGCGCACCGCCTCGCCCTGGCCGCCGTCGAGCTCGGTGCCGCCCCACCACCCTCCGTGGAGGCACGACGTCTGCAGTCCCTCGCGGCAGAAGGCACACGTGCCGTCCGACCAGGCGAACGGCGCGACCACGACGTCGCCCCGCTTCAGCGTGCGGACGCCCGAGCCGACCGCTTCGACGAACCCGATGAACTCGTGGCCCATCCGGTTCCCAGTGCTGGCCGGTTCCATCTTCTTGTACGGCCACAGATCGCTGCCGCAGATGCAGGCCCGCGTCACGACGACCAGAGCGTCGGTCGGTTCGACGATTCGGGCGTCCGGGACCGTCTCGATACGGACATCGCCGGCGCCGTACATCACAGTTGCGCGCATGTTGTCGTTTCTCCTCAGTGGCGGCCGCGGCGGCCGTGTCGAAGAACGTGACGCCTTGTTCGACTGCCAGCCGAATCAAGGGCGATCATCTCCTGTTTGTCAGCCGGCGGACCGTAGCCGAAGCTCATCGACATGCAGCCCAGTCCAAGGGCCGACACTTCCAGGCCGCTCCCGAGCGATCGTTTCCGCATGGTTCCTCCGGCCTTCCAGACTAGCGGGTCGCGGGCGGTCCCGGTAGCCGGAGAAATCGATAAGGGTTTGTGATGTACCATTCACAAATGGTCCGAGATGAGCTGAGCGTCATGTCCGCATTCCTGGCCGTGGCGGAGGAGCGGAGCTTCACACGGGCGGCGAAACGGCTGGGGGTGTCACCCTCTGCTTTGAGCCACGCCATTCGCGTGCTGGAGGAGCAGATCGGTGTCCGGCTGCTCGCCAGGACGACGCGCAGCGTCGCGCCCACCGAAGCTGGAGCGCAGTTCATCGCGCGTCTCGGTCCGGCGCTTTCGGACATTCGAGGCGCGCTCGATCACATTTCGGGGTTCCGCGATTGCCCCGCGGGGCGCGTGCGCCTGGTCGCATCACGCCTCGCCGCCCGTATGGTGCTCGCGCCCAGGCTCGGCGGGTTCGCGCGCGACTACCCCGATGTCGTGCTGGACGTGACCACGACCGAAGAGGGCCGCGTCGATCTCGTCGGCGCCGGCTTCGACGCCGGCATCCATCTCGGCGAGTTCATCGAGAAGGACATGGTGACTGTGGGTGTGTCGAAGGAGCAGCGTGCGGCCATCGTCGGCGCGCCGAGTTACTTCGCGTCACACGCGAAACCGAAGTCGCCGCGCGATCTGACCAGTCATCGCTGCCTCAATTTCCGGCACGGCTCCTCTGGCGTCTACCGGTGGGAGTTCGACAAGGGGCGCCAGTCGCTCGTCGTCTCGGTGAACGGACCGCTCGTCGTCGATGACGTGGAGGTCATGGTTCACGCGGCGATTGATGGCATCGGACTGGCGTTCACGCTGGAGGACCACGTGTCGTCGCACCTCGCCACTGGCGCCCTGGTCCGGGTGCTCGAGGACTGGTGCCCGCCGTTCGCCGGCTACTTTCTGTATTACCCCGGTCGCCGGCAGCAGCCGCCGGCGCTCTCGGCGCTCATCGACATGCTCCGGCTGTAGGCCGCTCAGTGCGGACGCATATGGTCAAACGGTAAAAAATTCTCGATGCCTCACGGAAGCGTTACAATTCCTGTT
>CAWFPR010000020.1:0-148506 GCA_963817635.1 uncultured Acidobacteriota bacterium
CGAACTCGTCCCCACCTCGATGTCGCAGTACCACAGCCGGCGCACCTCGTCGTACCGGACGTCGTGCGGTGCGACATCGACGACCGGCGCCGGCGAGCCGGGGTTCACGCCAGGCGGCAGAAGCCCCGAGACGACGAAGGGGCCCGGCCGCTGGTCGCGCTCGTCGGCCGGCGCGTCCTTGGGCAGCCAGCCGCCCGCCGGGTCGGGCGCGACGCGCGCGAGCGGAAAATCTGTGCGTTTCGGCGCGATGCCCGACACGAACGGCGACAGCCAGATGGGATCGTTCGCCCACTGCGTGATGTAGTTCTTGTAGGGCTGCCCGGCCGGGCTGATGTCCGGGTTCTGCGCCAGGGTCGGCGGGCGGCAGCACGACCCCGAGCATTTCGCCGTAGCCCGACACGTTCCACGGACGGTCCAGATAGACGCGCAGCCCGCCGCCGCGGCGCCAGCTCGATGGCTGACCCGCCGCATCGGTCGCGCGCGTCCAGCCGAACGTCGGCACGATGTATAGCACTTCCGGCGCCGGCGGCGGCGCCGAACTGGGAATCCAGTTCACGACGCGCGGCCCGACCACTTTGATGTGATCCTCGATCGGCACCGGCGTGCCGCCCACGTCCTTGGTGAGCACCGACGGCGGCATGAACTCGCGGAACTTCGTGGTGGCTTCGAGCCAGTACTCGATCCGCCGGTAGCGCGAGTCGTGGAACTCGTGATGCTTCGGCGTGACGAGGTCGTGGCTCAGCCCCACCTCGATCCGATCCTCGCTCTCGATGGTGTGGTCCGGGTATCCGCCGCGCGCCTCGCCGGCCAGCTTGAGCGCGTACGCCTTCGGGTCGGTGATCTTCACGTGGAACGCGGTGTCGCCCCGCGACCGATCGACCTGGATCGCTTCGCTGTCCGTTTCGGCTTCGAGATCCTGCGGCTCGTGCCACTCGGCGCGCACATCGATCCGGTCCGTGCTCTTGATGCTGCACGACGCCGAGAAGCGCGGAATCGCCGACGTGGCGCCGAGGCTGCGCCCGATGGACAGCTTCGCGATTTCCGGAACGATCAGCGGCCGCTGGACCGCGTGCACGATCTCCACGGTCCGCCACGGCGTGAGCATCCAGTGCTGGCCCTGCTGCGAGAGCTTGTCCAGGCTGCTCTGCTGCGCGGCCGTCAGCCAGTTCCAGACGCCGAGCAGCGATCGCTGCGACGGTGTCAGTTCCATGGACAGCCGTACGCGGGCGCGGACCGCCTGGGGCAGCGGGAGCAGGAGCGTGTGGCTCGGCGCGTCGTACGACGGCTTGCCCGCCGCGTTGCCGGACAGCCGGATGCGGAACGGCCGCGCCTCCGGCCAGGACGCTCCCGCGTCGTACAGCGGCACGTCGATGATCTCGGTGTCCGCGATGTTCGGGTGGTCGAAGACGCGGACGGCCACGCGCTCGGCGAGCGGGTCCGGCAGGTACGTCAGCGTCTCGCCTTCGCCGTAGACCGCGAAGGTCGTCTCGACGGGAACGTCGTCGAGCGGCCCCTTCATCGGGATCTTCTCGGCCCGCAGCGCCGCCGCCGGGTCGCTGGCGTCGCGGTCCTTCTGGTTGGCGAGCACGGCGAACGTGGACGAGTCCACCACGCCGGCCGCATCGAGCTTGCCGTGGTGCTCGGCGTCGCGGACGCTCACCTGCGGCGGCACCGCCATGCGCCAGGCGTCCTTCTCCGCGGGCACGTTGTTGCCGCGTGTCGTTGAAGGTGCGAATCGCCATGCGCTCCATCGACTCGCCTTCGATCGGCGTCGGCGTCGGAGAGCCGCCCGGCCGGCGCAGCGCCAGCACCGGCGCCGTCACCGGTTCGTACCGGAGGAACGCCCGCGCGCGCTTGTCGGGGTTCTCTGCGCCGAAGTCGTCTTTCCTCGGCGCCAGGGAATTGCCGGCGAGGTCCACGACGCGGGCCCGCATCCAGTACTGCCGTCCGTACCGGAGCCGTGGCAGCGATCCAGGCCTGGCTTTGAACTGGCTCTTGAGCTTGAGGCCTGGCGGGATCTCCGCTTCGGTGGTGGCGCTCGTCTTGTCTACCGTATCGTCCGGCAGGATCGCCCGGCCGGGCGGCGCGGCCGCCAGGCTCCATCCGGTCCACGAGACGAGCGCCTCGTGCAGGTAGACGAGCGTCGGATTGGTCGCCGGATCCGGGGACTTGGTAGCCCCCAGCCGCACCGTCCCTTCCTCGGGCTGCGCCGGCGTGACGATCACCGCGCCGTCGTTCAGGTCGTAGGTCGCGTCGCGCTCGCAGAGCGATCGCCAGACGCCGGTCAGCTTGTCCCAGATGTCAATCCGGTAGCCGCGGACCAGATCCTCCGCCCACAGCTCCGGCGGCTTGGCTCCGGCCTGCCCCTGAAACACCTTCTCGGCGGCCGTGTTCTTCGCGGCGTTGGTCGAGAACCGGTTCTTCAGCGTCGCGGAGCGTTCGCGGTGCACGAGCATGAGGCCGGCGGTCCGCAGCGCGGGCGCGCCCAGATCCTTCTCGAAGCGGGTGACCGGATCGATCCGCTGGTCGTCGGGCTTCAGGCGGGCCAGCGTCCGGGCGAAGTTCATCAGCTTCAGGCCCGAGCCATCGACATCCGCCTGCAGGAGTTCGAAACGCTGCGGGTTCAGGTCCACCAGGCCGTCCACGACCCGCAGGTCGCTCGGCTGCAGCGCGGGGTGCGCGACCGGCTGGAACGCCTTCGCCGAGAATCGCGTGTGGGTGAGCGGCGACACGTCCTTCGTCCGCGCGACGGCGAGCGCGCCGGCCGGGAACGTCACGGCCGCCGACAGGAGCAGGTCCGCGCCCTTCGTGAACTGCGCCGGATCGAGGATCGAGATCCACGACGAGCCCGAGGCGGCGCAGCAGCGTCGGGTACGAATTCATCGCCGCGACCACCTGATGGAAGTCGAGGGCCTTGGCGAGATCGGGGCCCGACGGCAGGCTCTTGCGCTCGTACTCGAGCCAGCTCGCGCTGATCCGCGGATCGTCGATCCGCTTGCTTCTTGACCGGCTGCGGCTTCACCGGCGGCGTGTGAAACAGTTGAAACCGCGCCAGCGCCTCGACTGGACTTGTCCTGGGACGCCAGGCCGGTCTTGGCGAACTCGGCGAACTGCCGCTCTGGCTTCCGCAGTCCGCTGTTCTCGTCGGTCCCGGAGCGATCGATCGCGGCAACGATGGCGGCGAGCCGCGACCAGCCGGGTATCGTCCACGATGTCCGACACCTTCGGCATGTTCCCGTCCGCGGCGGCTGCGAGCTTCGCGTAGAGGTCGCTGCACGATGCCGCGCCATCGTCACGGTGTCGAACGAGAGCACCTGGTGGCCGGACAGATCCTGGTAGGCGTACGGGCGCACGAACAGCGCGTTCGTGAACAACGCCTTCCAGGCCGACTGAGTCCGGGCCGCCGTAGGTCAGGTCCACCCGGTTCGGTCCGGTGGTCTGCGTGAGCGGGACCGAGACGCTGCTGCCGCCGAGGGTGACCTTCACGGAGGCGCTGGTGAGCGTCGCCGGCCAGTCGGTCCAGTCGGGTGCGAAGCTGCCGAGCGCTTTCGGGTCGGCCTGCGGATCGAGACGCGGCGAGAGCAGCACCGACACGCGCAGCGACGTGCCGCCCGGCGCATAGCCGTTGGGCAACGCGGTCCACATGAAGGATTGGCGGGCCATCTACGCAGCCTCCCCGGCGAACGCGGCGCAATACTCGTCCCACGTCGCCTGATTGGGCACGAGATCGATGAACTTGGGATCCGACTTCGACCCGGCGAAGTCCTTCCGGCAGCGGACCGAGACCGACGCGCTGAAGAACAGCACCTCGACCTCGATGACCAGCGTGGCCTCGCCCCAGACGAGCGATCCCTGCCCCGTCTCCTTGTGGTAGGCGAGCTGCAGGTTGAACGTCAGGGACGCCGAAATCAGGCCCAGGACCGACAGCTCGCCGTGCAGCCGCACGTAGCCGGCCAGATCGACCGACCCCTGGCTGGGCTGCGGCTGGAGCCAGTGGAAGTACACGCCGGCCTTGATCTCCACGCCGCCCGACGCGACCCCGAGGTCGATCGCGATCGCGGCGCCGAATTCCAGCGCGGCCTCGATCTCGTTGACCCCCTCGGACGAGACGCCGATCGCGAAGAACCCGCCGCCGCCGAGGAGCGAGACGGTCAGGCTGAACGTGTGCTGCCGCTCGGAGAAGTTGAACCGCACCTGTGCGGGCTTCGAGTCGAACGGCAGCGTGAAGCCCGCGCCCAGCGACACGCCGGAGAGCGTGAAGACGCCGACGCCGACCGCCGGGAGGTTCAGCGAGTAGCCGGCCTGGATGCCGCTCGGCGTCACCGTGATCCCAGGCGGATCCGAGAACCCGTTCGACGGGATCAGGTTGCGCAGTTCGTTGACGAACTCGAGCGCGCCGCCGAACTGCACCGCGTCGTCGCCGTCGCGCAGCTGCACCGTGACGTCCGGCTTCTGCCCCTTCTTCGACGAGAACTTCAGCAGCTCGAACCAGATGATGACGAACCCGAACAGGTTGATCTTGAAGTTGTTGATCTCGGCGTGCGCCTGGAACTGCGCGTCCGCCGGGTTCTTGAACGGGGTCGTGGTGAGGGCGTCCATCTTCAGCCGGGTCGCCGGCTTGCCGCCGTCGGCGTTGGGCACGAGCAGCGGCACGCTGTCGTTGACGGCCGTGTCCCATGTGAAGCTCGACTCGACACGGTCCGGGAGGTCCCGCGACAACAGCTTCGGCACGTCGTCGCCGACGAGCGTGCCGACGACGTTCAGGATGGTCCCGAGATCGATGCCGCCGAGGATCTTCGCGCCCTTGAAGAAATCCGTCGGGACGAACTTGTCTCCGATGACGTTGGCCAGCGCGGACTCGATCTGCGCCGGGTCGGCGGGGTTGGCCGGCGGCTTCGCGGCAACCGGACCCATGATCTTCGACAGGCCCTGAATCGCCATCTGCGGCGCCGCGAGCGCGCCGAGCCCGTCGCTCTTCGCCGAGTTCGGACTCTCGCCGAACTGCAGGTCGTGCACCTGATCGACGAGCTGGAGGAACAGCTTGCCCTTGTTCTTGGACGCATCCGCTTCGCCGAAGCGATGCAGCTTGTAGACGGCGGGGTAGGTCACCGCGACGACCGCGTTCGGCTGGTTGAGCAGCTTCTGCACCGGCCGGATGCCGACCTCGGCCCGCGCGGTTTCGGGATAGAAATTCGGCGCGAGCGGATAGTGGACGCCCGGGCGCAGCTTGCCGGCCGCGAACGTCATGCTGGACGTTGGCAGGCGAGGATCGCCCTTGTCGCCCGGCGTGAAGGGCGCAAAGCACACGGTCGCGCCGCCCAGGTCCGCTCGACGCCTCGTCGCGGTCGCCGGGGCGTTGCAGGCCAGGCGGATCGGACCGTCCTTCGTGTCGTTGGCCACCTGGCCGACGAACAGCAGCGGGACCGAGAACGTGACCCGGTTGCCGGAGATGTCGGTCGCCGCGACATCGAAGCGGAAGTCGCGCGCCGCCGCCCCGCCGGTGCCTGGCAGCATCGGCCAGAAGACCATGCGCTGCACGACCTGGCCCCCGTAGATGTCGGGATCGCTCGCCTTGGCTTTCTGCAGCCGGCAGGTGGACGATGCCGGATCCAGCAGGTCCGGGGTCACGCGCGTCAGGATCTCGACCTTCTTGAACGGGAAGTTGTTCCCGGCGAATTCGTGGTCCTGGCCGGTGAACTCCTTCACGCGCTCGCGCGGGACGATGAAGAACCGCTGCCGCAGCACGGCCACACGCTGCTGCCGGATGTCGGCGCCGAGCGACTCGAACGTGCGCTCGGTGACCTTGATGAGCGACGCGGCGTGGCCGAAGCCGCAGAGGAACCCCGTGTACACGACGCGGACGTACTGGTCGCGGCCGAGCGAGGCCAGGTGCCGCCACTGCTCCAGATCGACACCGTCCGGCCGCTGGTTCCAGTTGCCCTCGATTTCGATCGAGGCCCCGAGCGCCGACAATTGCAGTTCGGCGGCGCGGCTCGCGCGCGGATGGTACGGCTGCCCGAGCCGGGTGTCGGCGAAGCCGGCCATCAGCCGCACGAGCATGGCCCGGTCGAGCGGGTCGAGGCTCATGCGAAACGGCCTGGGCGGCGGCTCGAGCAGCGGCAGGAACGAGTCGATCCCGAAGTCGGCGCTCCAGAGCGGATAGTCGGGCGACCAGATGCTCCGCACCTTCGCCGGGCCATCCGGGCCGAAATCGTGCGCGGCCGTCGTCAGCCGCGTGTGCCACAGCTCGGTGCGGTCGCCGCCGGCTTCGAAGGGAAGATCCCGGTGCAGCCAGCGCGAGGGGGCCAGCGGCGAGAGGATCACGCGGTAGGGGACCTCCAGCGCCGTGACGTTGGGCGACGGCGGGTGCGGCGTCAGCAGGATCGGGAGGAACGGCAGCTGAGCCACGACGGTCAGGTCGAACTCGAACGACACGTCGCTCATCGCCAGGGAGGCCGTCGTGGCAATCGACAAGGCCGCCGTCACCAGCTCCCGGCCGCCTTCCTTCGCCAGCCGCGGCTGGCTCGCGACGATCGCCGTCACTTCCCGGAGCATCACCCGGGACAGCACCGGCTCGAGATCGGTGCGACGCGTCGCGGCGAGCGCGCGCGCCGCCTGCACGGCAATCCGGTCGGCCGACGTCTTGATGGCCGCATCGACGCCGCGGGCGCCGCTGGCCGCCAGCGCGGACGACACCAGGTCGGCCATGCTGCTCCAGCTCGGCGACGCGGTCACCGCCTTGAGCCACGTGCGGTTGAACTGCAGAGTGTCGAATCGTCCGCCGATCCGAGCACGAGCCGGCGCGCCGGCTCCGGCACCGCGGAGCTGTCCAGGCGCATCGGCCACGTCCGCATGGCGCGCAGGACGTCGGCCAGCGTGTAGGCGAGCGCCGATTCTCCGGCCGGCATGAGGAACGCGAGCCGGCTGCGCCCCGCCATGCGGATCTTCGCTGACGGCAGCGGCGGAACGGGCTCGCCCGGCGCCTTCACGTTCTTCTTGGGATAACCGGCCTCGTCCGAGACTTCCTTCTCGGCCGGATCGCTCGAGGAGGGATCCGCGGGCGAGACGGCAAGGAACGCCTGCTCGCCGAAACTCTGCGGCTGGAACTCGACGATGAGCGTGGCGGTGGCGTTCGGATTCTTCTTGACGAGCCGCGGCGCCGGGCCCGCCTCAATCCTGAGGTTGTCGAAGAGCAGGTCGAAGACGAGCAGGTCGTCGGGGCGACGGACGCTGACGCGGAACTCGACCGGCACTCGTGTCGCGATCACGCTCCACAACTGGGCGAGATCGAGCATCGGCTTCACCATCACGCCGCGGGCCGAGCGACGGGTCTTGGGGCGGGCGGCGGATTTCCGGGCGCGCGGTTTCGACTTCTTCGCGCGTGGGCCGGACGGCCGCTTTCGCGCCGGAGCCTTGCCCCCGCTCCTGGACGCCCGTGAACGGCTGGAAAGTGGACGCGCGTTCTTCCGCTTGGCCATTGTTCCTCCTGGCGGCGACGCAGTCCTGAAACGACGGCCCGCGCATGGATGGAGAACCGACGAGGAAGGTCGGATCGACCGCGATCTGATGCTGGTGCCTGACAAGCCGGACGAAACGGTGTCGCCTGGCGGCAGTGGCCCTCGGCGAGCGTCAGGGAGGATCGCTCATGCCCCTCGGGCAGTCAAGCACATGTTCCGGCTGAGTCGGGTATTCAATCGTCGAGGATGAGGCAGGTGGGACAGGTTATGGCATGCGCCACCGGCGGGGTGTCCGCAGGAGCCGCAGGCCGTTCGCACAGACCAGGATCGTGCTTCCCTCGTGCCCCACGACTCCGAGCGGCAGCGGCAGATCGAAGAGGAACACCGATCCGATCAGCGTGAGGATGACGCCGAACGAGAAGGCGAGGTTCCACCGCACGGTCCGCACGGCACGCCGGCTCAGGTCGAGAGCGTAAACGACCTTCCGGAGGTCGTCACCCATCAGCACGCAGTGCGCGCTCTCGAGGGCGACATCCGTGCCTGCCGCGCCCATGGCCACGCCCACCGAGGCGCTGGCCAGCGCGGGCGCGTCGTTGATGCCGTCGCCGATCATCATCACCTCGCCGTAACGTGCGCGCACGTCAGCGAGCCGGACGACCTTCTCTTCCGGCAGCAGGTTCGCGTGGTACTCGTCGATTCCGGCCTGGGCCGCCACCGTCGCCGCCACCTGCTCGTTATCCCCGGTCAGCATCACCGTGCGTTGAATTCCGAGGGCCCGGAGCGCGCGGACGACCTCGGGCAGGCCCTCGCGCACGGTGTCGGCCATGCCGATGAGACCGAGCCAGCCCCCGGCAGCCTCGTGCGTGCCGCGCCCGTCGCGGCGTTCGAGCTCCCTGTGCAGGACGAGCGCGCTCTTGCCTTCGCCCTCGAGCCTGGCCCTGGCGGTCGTCGAGATCCGCCGGCAACGTCTCGCCGTGCTCCGCGTAGAGGCGGTCGCCGCCGATCCAGACTTCGTAGCCGTCCAGCATCGCGTGGACGCCGCGTCCGGGGAGCGCCACGAAGTCGGTCATCGTCGGAGGGACAAGGCTGCGCTGTTCGGCGGCGCGGACGATTTCCCTTGCGAGCGGGTGCTCCGAGCGGGACTCGAGCGCGGCGGCATACGCCAGCAGGTCGGCCTCACGAAATCCCTTCGGTCTGGTCTCGGACAACAGGATGTCGGTGACACCCGGCTTCCCCGTCGTCAGCGTTCCCGTCTTGTCGAAGACCACGCACGAACCGCGGCCATGTTCTCGAGGTACGCGCCCCCCTTGAGAAGGATGCCCTGCCGCGCCGCGTTGGCAATCGCCGAAAGCACCGCCGCCGGCGTCGAGATGACCAGCGCACACGGCGACGCCACCACGAGCACGACCATGCCCTGATAGAACGTCGCGCGCAGATCGTGTCCGAGCGCGATCCACGGCACGACAATCACCAGCCCGACAAACACGAGGATGACCCAGGCGTACACGGTCTCGGCCCGCTCGAGAAAGCGCTGGGCGCGCGCCTTGTGTGACTGCGCCGACTCCACCATCCGGACGATGCGAGCCAGCGTGGAGTCGTCGGCGAGACGGGTGACCTCGAGCTCCACCGAGCCGGTGCCGTTCATCGCCCCCGCATAGGCGGCTTCGCCTGGTGCCTTGTCGGCGGGCGACGACTCGCCGGTAATGCTCGACTCGTTCATCTCGGTCAGGCCGGATCGGACGACACCGTCGGCAGGGACCACCTCGCCGGGCCTGACCACGATCCGGTCGCCGATCACGAGTTCTTCGAGTGGAACGACCACTTCCTGCCCGTCCCTCAGGACTACGGCCTGTCGCGGGCGACGCTTCAGCAGGCCGTCGATGGCCCGCCTGGAGCGGGCCATCGCGTACGACTGCAGCGTGTTGGAGAGGGAGAACAGGAACAGCAGAACGCCGCCCTCGTGCCAGTGCCCGGTCACGGCCGCCCCGATGGCCGCGAGGACCATCAGCAGGTCAACGTCCAGCCGTCCCCGAACGAGCCTGGGGACGGCCGAGAGGACGGCGAACCAGCCGCCGGTGATATAGGAGCCGAGATCGACGGCCAGGTGCACGGCCGCCGGCAGGCCGAGCCGCTCGCCGACGCTGCTCACGACGACGAGCAGCAACGTCGCCAGCGTCAGCGCGACCTCGATCGGGCGCCGATCGGCCGTCAGGGCGTTTCTCGAGATCCGGCCTCGGCGGGTGTCGCGGGCTCGGCGCTACGCCGTGGGCGATTCAGCGATCATCGTGGTCGCGCGCCGCTGGCGCCGAGGGCCCCTGGCCTCGCGTGCCTTCTTCGGCGACGGCCTCCGGGCCGAGCATCGCCCGCACGCCGTACCGGTGGACCAGCTGGCCGCCGAGGTGCGCCGTGTTCACGAGCGTCACGGCGCCGCCGGCGTAGAAGACCAGAAAGACCAGCGAAAGCGCCGCGTAGAGGCCATTGGACCACTGACGGCGCCGCATCAACGGTGCGACGTAAATGACCGCGAACATGCCCGTGAGCAGCGCGAAGATCGTGCGCGTCGTCTCGGCCAGCTCGCCGTGCCGCTCCAGCGCCGCGGCGACCCCCGGCGTCCGCTCCGCGAGGTCGCCGGCTGCCTCGCCGGTAGACACCGCGACAAAGGCGGCGACCGTGCCGACGAGCATGAGCGTGAGCGCCGCGGCGCCGAGGCCGTCCCTATGGCGTCGCAGGAGCACGCTCAGAAGGATGACGAGTGGAACCACCAGCAACAGCGCGATTGGAAAGTGAACCACGAGCGGGTGCAGACCCGTCCAGGGCGGCAGCGCAGGCAACATGTTCTTCCTCCGCGCCCGGGAAGCCGGGCGGTGAAAACCTGTAACGAAGGCGGACGTGGAGCGCAGGGTTACTAGCTGACCGCCACGTACTTTTCCTTGGGCGACGAGCACGCAGGGCACTTCGCGAAGTCTACCTGCGTCGTGGTGAACCCGCAGACGGTGCAGACGTAGTAGGTCGTCGCCTTGGCACCCTTCAGGCTCGCCAGACGGCCGGATGCCTCGGAGTAGAGCCTTGCGTGCTCGCCTTCGGCGCTCAGCGCGAAGTTGAACGTGCGAACCGCGTCCGCGTCGCCGGCTGCCCGGGCGTCCTTGATAAAGAGCGGATACATCTTGTCGCGCTCGTAGGTTTCACCTTCGATGGCGGCCTTGAGATTGTCCGCGGTGTTCTTGACGTCCGGTGTCGCGATGGTCGCGTTGGGCGCTCCACCCAGCTTGCGAATCACGACCGCGTGATTGGCCGCGTGGATCGCTTCGGCCCGCGCGGCGGCGCGAAACAGGCTGGCCACCGAGGCGTAGCCGTCGGTTTCGGCCTTCTTCGCGAACGCCTCGTAGCGGGCCTGGGCGTTGGACTCGCCGTTGAAAGCCGCCTGCAGGTGCTCGAGAACGACGACTGACGCTGGCGTTGGACCGACGGGGTTGCCCGCGAAGGCGGGCGGCGCGGCGAGAAGCGTGGTGGTCGCGACCACCGTGAGAAGACGGAAGCGATTGCGCATCGACATGGGAATCTCCCTCCGTGGGTGTAGTGTGGTGTCGTCCCGTTGACGGGACGCCCTCCCACGCGCAAGGGCAGTGCCAGACCTCTCCCTGACGCCGAGCGTGAAAAACCTCAGTGAAAGCGCCGAAGGTGGAGGCGGCCGAAAGCTGGAGCCGGGCCGCGTGTTCGAAAGTTCGAACGCGTCGGGCTTCTCTCGTCAAAAGTTTTGAACACCAAGGAGGCGCTTACCGGCCGGCAGGCGCCAGGAGCCCGTGCTTGCGCAGCTTGTACGAGAAGTCGCTGCGGGAGATGCCCAGCGAACGCGCCGCCTCGGCCTGATTGCCGTCGGAGCGTGCCAACGCGCGCAACATCAGATCGCGCTCCAGCGCTTCGCCGATGCCGCGCAGGTCCGTCGGCTCGGACAGGCTCTCGATCCACGCCGCGCGCGGATCGGCCGGCGAAACCGCCTCGCGCGCGTCCGGTCGGGATCCGGCGGACACCAGGCCCGGGAAATCCTCCGGGATGAGTTCACCCCGCGGCGAGAGGATGCAGGCCCGCTCGACGGCGTTGCGCAGTTCGCGGATGTTGCCCGGGAAGTCGTACGCGGCCAGGCGGACAACCGCCTCCGGCGAGATCGTCTTACGCGGCGCCTTCAGTTCGAGAGCCACGTCTGTCAGGAACTGATCGACCAGAGCCGGGAGTTCGCCGCGCCGCTCGCGCAGGGGTGGAACGGCGATCGGAACGACGGCAAGGCGATAGTAGAGATCCTCGCGGAACAGCCCTTCGTCCACCCGCCGTTTGAGGTCGCGGTGGGTCGCGACAATCAGCCGGACGTCGACGGCGCGCGGCCGCGATGACCCCAGCCTCAGGATCGTGTCGTCAGCCAGGACTCGCAGCAGCTTCGCCTGCATGCCGAGCGACATCTCGCCGGCTTCGTCGAGGAAGAGCGTGCCGCGGTGCGCCGTCTCGAACAGCCCGGCCCGGGCCTGGGCGGCGCCGGTGAAGGCGCCCCGCTCGTGACCGAACAGCTCGCTTTCGAGAAGTGTGTCGGGGAAGGCTGCGCAATTGATCGCGATGAACGGCTCCTCGGCGCGGGCGCTCAGCCTGTGGATGGCTCGCGCGGCAAGCTCCTTGCCGACACCGGTCTCGCCCGTGATCAGCACCGTGGCGCTCGTCCGGGCGACACGGGCAATCAGATCGCCCACCGTCGCCATGGCGGGGCTGCCCGCGAGCTGGGTCTCGCCGGCATCCCGGTGGCGCATCGCGCCCTTCAGCCGCTCGTTCGTGCGCACGAGGTCGGCGCGCTCGAGCGCGCGGCTGACAGCCGCCAGCACGTGCTCGGGCACGAACGGCTTGGTGACGAAATCGAAGGCTCCGGCGCGCATGGCCACCACCGCCAGGTCCACGGTTGCGTGCGCGGTCAGGACGATGACCGGCACTGCCGCGTCAGCGTCGCGCGACGCCTCGAGCACGCTCAGGCCATCGCCGTCAGGCATCCGATGGTCGGTGATGACGAGGTCGAATGGCGGGCCGGCGAGCCGCGCGCGTGCCTCCGACACGCTGGCCGTCTCGGAAACCTCGTGGCCGGCCTCCCGCAGGATGACGCCGAGCACGCGTCGCAGGCTGACCTCGTCGTCGACAATCAGGATCCGGCCCATGTCGATCTCACACCTCAGTGTCGGCCGCGCCGCGCGCGGAAACTGTCCGCTGGCCACGATCTCGCGGCAGCGTGATTTCGAAGCGGACCAGCGCCGGCGTGTTCTCCGCGAGCGTGACGTCACCTCCGTGAGCCCTTGCGATGTTGCGGGCGATCGAAAGGCCGAGCCCGGTGCCTTCGGCACGCGTCGTGAAAAAGGGCTCGAACAGGCGCGCGACGACGTCGTCGGGAATGGCCGGCCCGGGATTGTCGACCGCGAGCCGCAGAATCGAGGGGGTGGCGCTTCCGCGCAGGGTCACCGTGGATCCCGGCGGCGTGGCGTGCACGGCATTGAGGCCCAGGTTCAACAGGGCCTGGTGGAGCTGGAACGCGTCGGCTGACACCATGAGCGCCTCGTCGCTTTCGACAGCGACCCGCACGCCCAGGCGCTCCGCCTCGGTCCGCAGCAGGTCGCCCACGTATGCGAGAGCGCCGGCGACGGAGGTCTCGCGCGCGTCCACCGCGCGCGGCCTGGCATACGCGAGGAAGTCCGTCGTCACACGTTCCAGACGTGACGCCTCGCGACCGGCGATACCGAACAATTCGTCCCGCAGGGCCAGCGACGTGGTCGGCCTGGTGGCCGTCGCGAGCGACGAGACAATCGTCGCGACCGGGTTGCGCACCTCGTGTGCCACGGCGCTGGCCAGTCGCCCGACCGCCGCGAACTTCTCCTCGGCGACGAGCCGGTCACGCGTCTGCTGCAGGACTTCCGCGTTCCGGCGGAGGTCCAGCTCGCGCTGACGCAGCCCGCCGACGAGCATGGCCACCACCGGCGTGACCACCGCATAGATCAGCGCGATGGTCACGGATTCGAAGTACTCGCTCGGCGCCATCTGCGGCCGCGAGCGACCCGAGACCCATACCTGCGCGATGGTCAGTGACGATGCGACGACCATTGTGGCGAGCGCGGCCGGGAACGAAAAGCGGAAAGCTGCGCTCAGCAACGGAAGGACGAAGAGGATCGGGTAGTGGCTGTCTTCGTACGTGCCGAGGCTGATCACCAGCACACCGAACGCCAGGCCCACCCACACGGACACCCGGGACCACGCCAGCACGACGCGCGGAGCTGAGCGGTTCGGTGCGCTCCTGCAACCACGCCAGAACAGCGGTCTGCTCGGCGAAGCGCACCGCCAGCGCAGTCAACACAAGACGAGGAGGCGGGCCGAGCAGGCTGGCAAAAGCGACGTGCATCCCGGCGAGCGCCGCCAGCACCGCCAGGTTCAGGACGATGAGCGTCGTTTCCTGCCGGCGAAAGCTCGCGAAATCCGCCGGGTCGAACGGGCTCTCCAGAAGAATCCGCATCGCGTGTCCAGCGCCAGGCGTACTCAGGGCCTACGAGGACCAGCTCTCCGAGCCGACCTTCCAGGCGCCGCCTTCCTTGACGATCGTCACCTTGCCGGTGTTCTTCGCGTTGCCGGAGTCCAGGCCTTCGCACGAGAGGATCGCGCTGCCGTCTGGCTGCTTTTCCTCCTTGAGGACCTTCAGGTTGGTCAGGGTGCCCATCGCCTTCATCATGCCGAACATTTGATCGCGGTCGGCCTTCGGCGTGTCCATCGCCTGTTTCCGGTTCTTCTCGGCCATGTACGGCAGGAGGTCTTCGATCTTCGTCGCTTTGTCGAACGCCTGGCGGTACTCCACGTAGAACTGGGTCGCCGACTGGCCTTTCGGCGCGGCGGACTGGCCGGCCGGCGCCCAGGCGCCCGCCGCCACGGCGAGCAGGCATAGCGCGACACTTCGACCCAGTAGGTTGCTTCGCATCGATCAGTCTCCTTCTCCTCGGCCGGAGCGGTCGAGATTGGAGGATTCTAGCAGGTGTGACGACCGACACGACTGGATCGCCGGGCGCGGAACAGCTAGGCTGTGCACATCGCGACGCCGGTTCTGACCGCCGTTGACCGCACAACCATGCCGACTGGAACGCGCATCATGAAACCTGCGATTTCTTTCGCTCTCGTGTTCGCCTGTCTGACTGCGCTGCATGCCCAGGAATCGCCGCTCTGGCTGCGGTATCCCGCCATCTCGCCCGACGGCACGACGCTGCTGTTCGAGTACAAGGGGGACATCTGGTCGGTGCCGTCGGCGGGCGGCAAGGCCGTGCCGCTCACGCTGAGCGAATCGTACGAGTTCGCACCGGTGTGGAGCCACGACGGCAAGTCGGTGGCGTTCGCCTCCGACCGGTACGGCAGTTTCGACGTGTTCGTCATGCCGTCGGCTGGCGGCGAGGCGACGCGGCTGACGTTCCACTCGACACGGGAAGTGCCGAGCAGCTTCACGGCGGACGACAAGGCCGTGCTGTTCAGCGCGGCGCGGCAGGACCTCGCGACCCACGTGCAGTTTCCGACCGGAGGGATGACCGAGCTGTACTCCGTTCCGGCAGGCGGCGGACGCGTGTCGCTCGTGCTGACAACGCCCGCCCTCGACGCGACGGTGAACTCGACCGGGGACACGATCATCTTCCACGACTACAAGGGCTACGAGAACGACTGGCGAAAACACCACACGTCCGCGGTCACCCGCGATATCTGGGCCTACGACACGAAGGACAAGAAGTACCGGCAGCTGTCGTCGTTCAACGGCGAGGATCGCAATCCGGTATTCGACTCGAACGACAACGACTTCTACTACCTGACCGAGCAGGGCGGCTCGTTCAACGTCCACAAGAGCAGCCTTCGCAATCCTGGACAGTCGATCGCGGTCACGCACTTCACGAAAAACCCGGTCCGCTTCCTGACGCGAGCCCGGAACGGCACGCTCGCCTTCTCGTACGACGGCGAGATCTACACGATGACGCCGGGCGGTCAGCCCCGGAAGGTCGCCGTGAGCATCGGCGCCGACGGACGCAACGCGATCGAGAAAGTCCTGCCCGTCAACGGGGGCATGACCGAGGCAAAGCTCTCCCCGAACGGAAAAGAATTCGCGTTCGTGTTCCGCGGGGAGATCTTCGTCAGCAGCATCGACGGCAAGTTCGTGAAGCGCGTCACGAACACGCCCTGGCAGGAACGTACCGTCAGCTTCAGCCCTGACGGCCGTTCGCTGGTCTATGCGGCCGAACGGGACAACAACTGGAACGTCTACACGATCGCCATCGCCCGCGCGAGCGAGCCCTATTTCTTCGCGTCGACGGTATTCAAGGAAGAGGCGGTCGTCGCCACGCCGGCCGAGGAATTCCAGCCGGCGTTTTCGCCGGACGGCAAGGAGATCGCCTATCTCGAGAACCGGCAGACGTTGAAGGTGTACAACATCGCCGCGAAGCAATCGAGGACGGTCCTGCCGGGAGACCTCAATTATTCCTATTCCGACGGCGACCAGTACTATTCGTGGGCGCCGGATTCGAAATGGCTGCTGGTTCAATTCGCACCCAGGGAGCGCATGTTCGTGCCCGAGGTGGGAATCGTGGCCGCCGACGGAGCCTCCGAAGTCCGCAATCTCACGCAGAGCGGCTACGACGACGTCACGCCGAAATGGGCGCTGGACGGCAAGATGATGATCTGGGGCACGACCCGCGACGGCGCCCTGTCGCAGGGCGGTTCCTCGGTCTCGGGCGACGTCTACGGGATGTATTTCACCAAGGCCGCCTTCGACCGGGCGAGGCTCTCGAAAGAGGAATTCGCGCTCGTGAAGGAGCGGGAAGACAAGGAGAAAAAGGAAGCGGAGGACAAGGCCAAGGCGAGCGGCGCGGCCGCGAAGCCCTCGCCGGAGGCCGCAACGCCGGCCAGCCCGATCGCGTTCGACTGGGACGGCGTGCACGACCGCACGATACGTCTGACGATCAATACCTCGGCGGCGTCGGACTGGGTGCTGTCGAAAGACGGGGAGAAGCTCTACTACCTCACCTCGTTTGAAAAAGGGAACGACGTCTGGGTCACCGAGGCGCGTACCCACGAGACGAAGCTCTTCAACAAGCTCGGGCGCGAACGCCGCGTCAGTGGAACTCTCTCCGGACGGCAAGTTCCTCTTCGTGGTCGCCGATCGGCGCGCGCTCAAGATCGACGCCGAGAGCGGGAAGTCGGAACCTATCCCAGTCAACACGGAGATGGTCCTGAACTACACGGCCGAGAAGGCCTACATCTTCGACCACAGCTGGCGTCAGTTCAAGGAGAAGCTGATCTTCCCCGACCTGCAGAAAATCGATTGGGACTACTACTACGCCACGTACAAGAAGTTCCTGCCGTACATCAACAACAACTACGACTTCGCCGAGATGCTGAGCGAGATGCTCGGCGAGATGAACGTGTCCCACACGGGCTGCAGCTACCGGCCGGAGACTCCCAATTCTGACGCGACGGCGTCGCTCGGGCTGCTCTACGACTACGGCTACACGGGCGACGGCGTCAGGATCGCCGAGGTGATCCAGGGCGGCCCGGTCGATCTGGCGGCTTCGACGATCAAGGCCGGCCAGATCGTCGAAGCCATCAACGGCACACGGATCGATGCCGCGATGGACTTCTACAAGCTCCTCAACCGCCTCGCAGGCAAGTTCACGCTGCTGTCGGTGTACGACCCGGCGGCGAACACGCGGTGGGACGAGACCGTGAAGCCGGTCGGCCGTCAGCGAGGAGAACGAGCTGCTCTACAAACGCTGGGTGCGGCTGCGCCGGGCGGAGGTCGAGAAGCTGTCCGGCGGCAGAATCGGGTACGTGCACGTGCGTGCGATGAACGACGCGAGCATGCGCGTCGTCGTCGAAGAGGCGCTGGGCCTCAACATCGGCAAGGACGCCATCGTCATCGACACGCGGTTCAACGGCGGCGGGAACATCCACGAACAGCTGTCCGATTTTCTCAGCGGCAAGAAGTACTTCGACGTCGTCCCGCACGGGCAGTACGTCGGCAGCGAGCCGTTCGACAAATGGATCAAGCCGTCAATCGTGCTCGTGGGCGAGAGCAACTACTCCGACGCGCATCTGTTCCCGCTGGCCTACAAGGCCAAGAACCTCGGCCTGCTCGTCGGCATGCCGGTGCCGGGGACGGGGACGTTCGTGTGGTGGGAGAACCAGATCGACCCCACCCTGCGGTTCGGCATTCCGATGGGATGCTGGCGAACGCTCGACGGGAAATGCGGCGAGAACAATCAGACCGAGCCCGACATCCGCGTGGCCAACGAACCCGACGTCATGGCCGCCGGCAGAGATCAACAGATCGAGGCGGCCGTCAAGGAACTGATGAAGAAGAAGTGAGCGTCACGACCGCCTCAGCACGAACGCCGCATCCACCGCCGCGGCGCGGCGCGCCGGCACCAGCACCGCGAGCGTCGCCGCGCCCAGGAGGAGCGCGGCCGCTCCGGCGAATGCCACCGGGTCCTGGGGCGATACGCCGAACAGCATGCCGGCCACGACGGCGCGACTGGCGAGCAGGGCCGCGCCGGCACCGATCGCCAGACCGATCACGACCGGCCTCAGGCTGTCCCACAGCAGCAAACGCAGCAGGTCCCGTGGCTCCGCGCCCATCGCGGCGCGCACGCCCATCTCGCGCGCGCGCTGACCAACGACCGACGCCGTCAGGCCGTACAGACCGATGACGCACAGGACAATGGCGATAGCGCCGACGAATCCGGTCAGGGTAGCGAGCATGCGGGGCCGGCCAGCCTCCCGTTGCAGCCGCGCGGCGACGCTCGTGATCGTGACGCCGCCCTGCAGATCGAGCGCCCGCAGCCGCTGACTCGCCAGATCCATGACACCCGTCGTGCCGGGTGCAACGCGTATCAGGACCTGCGCGGACCGTTCGCCGGCGGAGCCGAGCGGCTCGTAGACCGCGAACGTATCGCGCTCGTGCAGGCGTGCCGTGATCGCGTCAGCGACCACACCAATGACCCTCGGCCGGGCCGACGCGACCGGGATCTCCCGCGGCAGCAACTGACCGAGCGGCGACTCGCCGTGCCAATAGGCCCGCGCCAGCGACTGGCTGATGAGCGCCACCGGAGCGCCTGCCGCGACTTCGTCGCGGGTGTAGGTCCGCCCGGCCAGCGTGCGAAGACCGATGGTCCGGAAATATTCGGCGCCCGTGCTGTTGAAGTAGACGACTCGACCCAGGCCGTCGGCGGTGATCGAGGTCCTGGTTCCGTCGCCGAATGGCGCCAGTTCGGCCAGCGCGACCGACGCGACGCCCGGCATGGCCTGCAGTTCGGGAATCGCGCGCGCCGGGAAGGTCTCGAGGTCGTCGAATGCGTCGCCGGGGCCGGGTGACACGGCGTAGAGCCCCGCGGCGTCGAACCCTACGTCGGTCGCCGCCGCGCGGACGCTCGCGCGCACGAACAGTGCCGCCAGGACGATGAGGAGCACCGAGACGGCGGCCTGGGTCATGACGAGCGTGGACCGCAGGCGCCGCGGCGCGATGCGGTTCTGGCCCGCGCCTTCCCCCTTGAGGGGCGTCACGAGATCGGCTCCGCGACCGTGCCAGGCCGGCGCCAGGCCGGCGCCCACGCCTGTGACGATCGTCACGATCGCGAGAAACAGGTAGACGTTCAGGTCCGGCGCGAGATCCACGCCGGCGGGCGCTTCCACCATCGCGCCGATCGCCGGGATGGCCCACCAGGCGAACACGAGGCCGGCGATCGCCCCGACCGTTCCCAGCGCGAGGCTCTCCGTGACGAGTTGACGGACGATACGCCAGCGGCTTGCGCCCAGGGCCGCCCGGACGCCCATCTCGCGATCGCGTGTGATGGCGCTCGAGATGAGGACGGTCGCAACGTTCGCGCAGGCAAGCAGCAGCACGAGACCGATCACGGCGAACACGAATACCGCGATCGCGACGACGTCGGACGACGACATCCGCCCCAGCCCGGCGTGGGGATCCAGTCTCACCCGCGGCGCCGGGTCGCCTGCCGTCGCACCGCCTGGCAGGCCAGCCGCCACTCCGCCGAGCTGCGCTTCCGCCTCGGAGATAGCAACGCCCGGGAGCAACCGTCCAAAGATCTCCACCACCACCTCGGGCGTGCGCCCGGCCTGATGCCCGGCGTCGTACACCGCGCCGTAGGCTGTCAGCGGCATCCAGAGCTGGCGGCTGTGCGGAACGGAGAAGCCAGGTTCCGCCACGCCCACGATCCTCGCGGCGGTCCGGCCGATCCAGATCGTGCGTCCGACGACGGCGGGATCCCGATCGAGCCTGGAGGTCCAGAACGGGAAGCTGACGACGACCGGTGGCGAGCCCGCGTGATGGATGTCCTGTTCGTCGGCCGCTTCGAGCGCGCGTCCGAGCGTCACAGGTCCGCCGGTCGCCGCGAAGAACCCGCCGCTGACGAAGGCCATTCCGGCAGAGGGCCCGGCGCCCTGGGCGGATCCGGTTCGCGTGGGCACGTCCCCGGTGAGCACGGCCTCGACCTGCATGCGTGTGGCGCCTTCGCGGAGCCGCAGGAACTCCTCGTACGTCCAGGCGGTGGACACCGAGCGATCGGTCGTCCTCAGCACACCTGGCGCACGGTCAGGATCGACGATACCGTCGCCGCGCAGGGCGGCATGCATGATGCCGAAGGCAGCCGTCGCGATGCCCAGCCCGAGCGAGAGCCCCAGAATCGTGAGCAGGAGGATCGAGGGCTGTCGCGCGAACATGCGCACGGCATACCTGAGGTCGCCGCGCGCGTCGCGCAGGAGCGCGAATGAGGATCGAGGCGCGGCGGCACGCGCCAGGGAGCGTCGCCGGAGCCACAGGCTCGCGACATCGTGATACAGGCGCCAGTGCGCATGGAGGGGACCGCGATCGCCCCGCCGCCGCTCGAACAGCTCGAGGAGGTCGTCGTGCACATCGGCGCGCGTCTGGCCGGGCGTGGACGACACCCGCAGCAGCCAGCGCGCGAGACGAGGCAGGCGCATCACGAGCGCCCTTCTTCGGCAATCGCGTTCCAGATCCGCTCGCGCACGCGGTGCAGGTCCCGCGCCGTCCGCAGCCCGCTGGGCGTCACCGTGTAGACCCGCCTCGACTTGCCTCCCCGCTGCGCCACCGCCTCGCTCATCGTCGAGCGGAGAAAGCCCTTCCCTTCGAGCCGCGCCAGGGCGGCGTAGATCGAGCCGATGGAAATCGTCCGCGCCGTCACCTTTTCCACGTACTGCTGGATGGGGACGGCATAGGTGTGGTCTCCGAGCGCGCGGACCGCGAGGAGCGTGAATTCTTCGAACTCGCCGAGGCGTTCCCCCTTCATGCGGCTAGAGGTATCACACTTACTTCGCGTTTGGATGGAAAATCTGGCGGCGATGCCGGCGCTTCAACCCAGCTTCAACCCAGCTTCAACCCAGCTTCAACCCAGCTTCAACCCAGCTTCAACCCAGCTTCAACCCAGCTTCAACCCAGCTTCAACCCAGCTTCAACCCAGCTCCGACACCGGTCTGAGCTGGGTTGAAGCTCCCCGGGGCCTCCCCGGGGCCGGTGGCTCCCCTGGCTTGGGGACCAGGGCGCAACCCCTCGTCAAACCCGGTCCGCTCAGCCGATCGTGTAACCGTATCCTTACCGTACGCCTGGCCGCCCGGCAGCCGGGGGCGTGGTAGGGTGATGCGGCAATCGGAGGTGCTGTCCGTGCGTCGTCCGCCACCCGTCATCCGCATCCTCGCGCTGTCGTCAGCATTGGCCGCGTTGTCCGGACGGGGCGTGGCGCAGGTGACCTACAAGGCGATCGAGACCGACCCGGTTCGCGTCGATGGAGGGCTGGTGTCGGGCACCTACCTGAAGTCCGGCCTGAAGGCCTACTTCGGCGTTCCGTTCGCCGCGCCGCCGCTTCGCGAGAACCGCTGGCGGGCGCCACAACCCGTGGTGCCGTGGGACGGTGTGCTGACCGCCAACCGGATGGCGCCCGAGTGCGTGCAGAGCCTGCGTTCCAGCAACATCAATCACTACTTCGGCGAGGAGGCCGCTGCCGAAGACTGCCTGTACCTGAATCTGTGGGCTCCCGCCAGCAGCAGAACGGGCGCGAAGCTGCCGGTCGTCGTGTGGATTTATGGGGGTGGCTTCCAGGGCGGCTCGTCGGCGATGGCGCTGTATGGCGGCGAGGGACTGGCGAAGAAGGGTATCGTCTACGTCTCGTTCAACTACCGCCTCGGCATCTTCGGGTTCCTCGCGCATCCCGAGGCCACGAAGGAATCGGGCCACGGCGCGTCCGGCAACTGGGGCCTGCTCGACCAGGTGGCCGCGCTGCGGTGGGTGCAGCGGAACATCGGAACGTTCGGCGGCGATCCGGACAACGTCCTTGTGATGGGCCAGTCGGCCGGCTCGATGTCGGTGAACTACCTGCAGGCCAGCCCGCTGACCACCGGGCTCTTCCACAAGGCCTTCGGCATGAGCGGCAGCACGATCAAGGGCCCGGGGTCGGAAACGGGGACGCTCGCCGAGGCCGAAGCGACGGGCATCGCGCTGCAGCAGGCGATGAAGGTCGACTCGCTGGCCGCGATGCGCACGTTCTCCTCGGACAAAGTGGTGGCCGCGGCCCAGGCCGCGAAGCTGCGAGCCGGGCCGATCGTCGATGGCTACGCCCTGCCCGCCCATACCGCCGAGATCTTCGCCGCCGGCCGGCAGCACGACATGCCGATCGTCGTCGGCTCGACGAGCAATGATCTGGGCACCAGCACCGAAGTGCGGAAGGCCACCACGGTCGCGGAATACCGGGCAGCGGCGGTGAAGATGTACGGCCCGAATGCCGAGGCGTTTCTCGCCGCCTTCCCCGCCGCCACGGACGCCGATGTCAGGAAGGCCGCCGACCTCGCCTCGATGGCGAGTGGGACGGGTCTGGGCGCTCGAAGCTGGGCCCGCGCCCAGGCGACGACAGGTCGGGCGCCGGCCTATCTGTTCCGCTTCAGCCGGATACATCCGTATGTGCCCGGCGTCGTGTTCGCGGACCACAACCCGAAGACCGTGGGCGCCTACCACACGGGCGACGTCCCGTACTGGCTCGACACGCAGGATGCCCTCAACATGTTCCGCAAGACCCGCAACTGGGAGGGGTACGATCGGGACCTGGCCGCCAGGATGTCGGACGTGGTGATCGCGTTCGCCAGGACGGGCAATCCATCGACGGCGGCGGTGAAGATGGTGCCCTACAGTCTCGCCGACGAGCGGCTGGTCGAGTTCGGCGACACGATCGGCGTCGTCACGCTCGATACCAGGGCGTGCGACTTCATCGCCAGCACGCCGGCCGTGCCGTCGCCGCCGCGCCCTCCGCGCCGCTGATGCGGCCCGGACGACGCGGACGGCGTGCAGCTCGGTTGCTGCGGCGTGGCAAAGGTCGTGAGGATCGGGTGTTCGAGAATTGGTGGTAGCCTACTTTCAGCCGAGGCTGGGTCAGAACGTCGCATCGAGGATCCATCCAGGGAGATCCCAATGAATCACCTCAAGAAACTTCTGTACGTCACCGCAGCCGCGAGCGTCGGCTCCGTCGGCTTGTCTTACGCACAGAAGGCGGCCGCCCCGGTCACGCCGGCCGGTTACGTCGCGTCAACCGAATGGCCCACCTACGGACATGATTCGGGCGGCATGCGGTTCTCGCCCCTGAAGCAGATCACGCCCGCCAACGTCGGCAATCTGGAGATAGCCTGGGTCTATCACCTGACGCCCGAGGGCTACGTGCCCCCTGGTCGTGGGAGACGCGGCGGCGCGCCCGGCGGACGCGGCGGCGCACCCGGTGGCCGCGCCGGCGCACCCGGTGGACGCGGTGGCGCGCCCACGACCTTCAACCGCTCGGAAGGCACGGCGGTGGTCGTCGGCGGCCTCATGTACATCTCGTCGCCCTACGGCCGTGTCGCCGCCCTGAATCCGACGACGGGCAAGGAAGTCTGGGCCTACCAGCTGCCGAACGGCGCTAATCCGGCCACCCGAGGGGTCGAGTATTTCGCGGGCGACGCGCAAACGCCGCCGCTCATCGTCGTCGGCACGTCCGACGCGAAGCTGTTCACGCTGGACCCGAAGACTGGCGAGCTGAACACGAAGTTCGGCGACAACGGCTTCGTGACCCTGGACAAGGCGCCGACCTCGCCGGCGATCGTCTACAAGAACCTGATCATCATCGGTGGCCGTCTTGGCGAAGGCAGCGGCCCGGGCAACCCGGGCGACGTGCAGGCCTACGACATCCACGACGGCAAGCTGGCGTGGACCTTCCATTCCATTCCGCAGCCGGGTGAACCCAATTTCGGCGCCAGTTGGTACGGCGCCAGCGCCGACAAGCGCACGGGCGTGAATGTCTGGGGCTTCATGACCGTCGACGTTCAGCGGGGCATCGTCTACATGCCGTTCGGCGCGGCGTCGAGCGATCTGTTCGGCGGCGACCGGCCCGGCGACAATCTCTACAGCTCGAGCATCGTGGCGGCTGACGCGAATACGGGCAAGTATCTGTGGCACTTCCAGGTCGTCCACCACGACGTCTTCGACTTCGACCTCGAATCGCCGCCGGTGTTGATGGACGTCAAGCAGGGCGGCAGGACGATTCCGGCGGTCGCGGTCGTCGGCAAGAGTGCGATCCTGTTCCTGCTCGATCGCGTCACGGGCAAGCCGATCTATCCCGTGGAAGAACGCCCCGTGGCCCAGAGCGACGTCCCGGGCGAGAAGATGTCGCCGACACAGCCCTTCCCGGTGAAGCCAGGGCCCCTGGCCCGCACCAACTTCACGATGGCCGACATCGCCACCGTGACGCCGGAACTGGAAGCGAACTGCCGCAAGCTCATCGCGGACAACAACGTCGATGTCGGGAAGGGGCCCTACGCCCCGACGACCTACAACCGGTCGCGGGTGATCTTTCCCAGTGAAATCGGCGGTCCGAACTGGGGCGGCATGTCCTTCAATCCGACGCTCGGCTATCTCTTCCTGAACGTGAACGACATCGGTCAGTTGAACGGCAACAAGGATCCGGACTCCGGTCCGGTGAACGTCGCCGCGCTCGCGGGCTCGAATCTTCCCGGTGGCAGAACCGGTCCATACAGGGACAATTCGCCGAGCGGACGTTTCATGGACAGGGAGACGGGCATGTTCTGCAACCAGCCGCCCTGGGGCGAGATGGTGGCCGTCAACGTCAATACCGGCGACATCGTCTGGAAGGTGCCGCTGGGCGTCACCGACAGCCTGCCCGAGGGCAAGCAGAACACGGGGCGGCCCAACATCGGCGGCTCCATCGCCACGGCGGGCGGTCTCGTCTTCATCGGCGCGACCGACGATTCGCGTTTCCGCGCGCTGGACGCCAAGACGGGCAAGGAACTGTGGGTCGTGAAGCTGAACGCCTCATCGGCCGCCGTGCCGACCACCTATCAGGGCGCCGACGGCAAGCAGTACGTCGTCGTCACCGCGACCGGCCCGTACGGCGGGGCGCAGACAGCGGACGAGATCGTCGCGTTTGCGCTGAAGAAGTAACAGGAGGGAGGGGCCGGTCTCAGACCCGCACAGCTGAAGGGAACACGATGCGACGCGCGGCCATTTCCTTCATCTGCCTCATCGGGACTATGGCGCTCGCCGAATGTGGCGGCGGATCGGGGGCTCCCGCCTCTCCGTCACCGACCCCGTCAACGCCAACGATCGATGCGTGCGGCGTCATCGGCGCGACCTCCATCGTGAACGGTGCGGTGTGCTCGACGGCGACGTCGCGGGTCGCGCTCCTCAGCATGCTCGACCGCGACCGCGTTCCGGTCGGTTCATGCTCGGGCACGGTCATCGGTCCCCGAGCGATTCTGACCGCCGCCCACTGCCTCCACGGCGACACGGCGGTCGTCCGGGTCTGGTTCGGTGCAGGTTCGGACCTGGTCGACGCCAGCTCGTTCGTCGTACATCCGGATTACCACGGGAGCACGACCACGTCAGAACCTGATGTAGGGATCGTGCTCATGAAGGACGACCTGGGCCGCACACCGATCCCGCTGCTCCTGAGCCGGCGCGGACGGGTCGGCGAACAGGCCGTTATCGCCGGCTGGGGTAACGACCAGAACCAGGTGGCCGCAACCGACCGCGCTGGCGTCACGACGCTCTCGGCGGTGGGGTCGCTGTACCTGGAGACGCAGTACTCCGCGGCGTCCAGCTCGATTTGCGGGGGGGATTCCGGCGGTCCGCTGCTCCTGCAGGAGAATGGCGTGTGGTCGGTCGCCGCGGTGAACTCGGCGGCGTCCACGGCCTCGTGCACCCTCGGGACGAACTTCTATGTCAGCGTGTTCGCCGATACCGTCAGTACGTTCATCCGCGCGCAGGTCCCGGACGCGGCGACACGATAACTGGCGGTGTAGACGTGAGGGAACGCGTCAGGCAGCGCGGGAAGGTCCGGGCACGATTGCGGTTCCCCACTTCTCGATCGCTCTGGCCAGGTCCTCGAGTTTCACGGGCTTCGGGATGAAATCACTCATGCCCGCCGCCGCGCAACGCTCGCGTGCTTCGTCGAGCACGTCAGCGGTGAGGGCAATGATCGGCAGGCGCGACGCGCCGTTTTCGGCTCGCCGGATCTCGACGGTCGCGTCGAAGCCGTCCAGCTCGGGCATGTGACAGTCCATGAAAATCAGGTCGTACCCGCGTTCCTTGAAGAGCGTCACGGCTTCGCGTCCGTTGACGGCCAGATCCGCGCGGATCTGGAGCTTTTCGAGCAGCCGCAGCGTCAGCATCTGATTGACGACGTTGTCTTCGGCAATCAGGACACGCAGCGACGATGGGCCGGCGACCGGCGCCACGCTGACCGGACCGGACGGCCGGCTCTCGACAATCGCCCCGTGCGCCTCTCTCGGCGTCATTGAAAGCGCGCGGCGCAGGCGGGACGTGCGGACGGGCTTGACGACGACGGCTTCGATGTCGTCCCACTCCCCGCGCCGCGCGAATCCCGCGAGCCGGATCGGCACGAGCGCCAGCAGGCGCGTCCGCCCCGCGGCCGCCTGACGGATCGCCGGCAGCGTCCCGCCGTCGGTCACGCCTTCGTCGAGCAGGGCGACGTCGTACGGATCGTTCGCCTCGCCCGCCGCGCGAAGTAACGCCATCGCCTCCTCCGCTGACGCCGACGCGTCGCTCCGCACGCCGAGACCGCGGACCTGCTGTTCGAGGGCCGTGCGGCTCAAATCGCGTCGCTCGACGATCAGGACGCGGCCTGGTCGTTCGAACCCGGTTGCCTCGTCGTCGCGGCCGCCCGCCGGCAGAGGGATCGTGAACCAGAACCTCGATCCTTCTCCGGGCGTCGATCGCACGCCGATCGTGCCGCCCATGATCTCTACGATCTGCTTGGAAATCGCCAGTCCCAGCCCGGTGCCGCCGTACTTGCGGGTCGTGGAGCCGTCGGCCTGGCTGAACCTGGTGAACAACCCGCGGATCGCGCTGTCGGCGATTCCGATCCCGGTGTCCTCGACGGCAATCGTCACGGCAGGCGCGCCCGTGGAGCCGCCCTCCCACGCGGCGTCGATCACGACATGTCCGGTGGCCGTGAACTTCACGGCGTTGCCGGCGAGGTTAAGCGTCACCTGGCGCAAGCGGCCCGCGTCACCGACAAACCGGGTGGGCATGTCGGGCGGATACCGCACGACGAGCTCGACGCCCTTGTCGTCGGCGGCCCACGCGACCGTCTCGCCCACCCCCTCGACGATGTCGCGCAAGTCGAATTCGGCCGACTCGAGCTCGAGCCGTCCCGCCTCGATCTTCGAGAAGTCGAGGATGTCGTTGATGACGCTGAGCAGGCTGTCCGCCGATCGCTGGATCATCTCGCCGTACTCGCGCTGGTCTGGCGAGAGCGTCGTACCGAGCAGCAGATCCGTGACGCCGATCACGCCGTACATCGGCGTCCGGATCTCGTGGCTCATCCTGGCGAGGAAGTCGCTCTTGGCCCGGTTCGCCGCTTCTGCGGCTTCCTTCGCGCCCGTCAGCGACGCCTCGGCCTCGCGCTGCGTGCGCATCAACACCAGCATCGCCGCGACGCGGCCGCCCAGCGTGAACGAGAACCGCGTCACCGCCGCCAGCAGGACGAGGGCGTACACCAGCAGGAAGAACACGGTCTCGGCGGCGGTCTGCTGGACGACGCTCAACGGGATGGTCTGGTCCGCAGCGCTCGCGTGCAGCGACGACAGCAGGAGCTTGCCGGTCGCGACGCCCGCCGCGATGAGGATCGCGAACACGAGCGTGAACACGCCGATGTACACCCTCGCATCGACGACGCGGCGGGCAGGCACCGGCACCCGCTCTTCGATCCAGCGTTGCACCGGCGCGTATCCGAAATACAGCGCGGGCCCGGCCACGACGGCCACCTGCAGCGTATCGCCGAGCACCCACGCCTTCCACAGGCGTTCCGCGTCGGAAAACTCCATCCGGTGCGCGAAGCTCCAGATCATCGCACCGACCGAAGAGGCGCCGGTCGCGATCAGCGCGATAAGGACGAACCGGAGCACGTCGCGCATGGATCGCAGCCTGGGCGACACGCCTTCGGCCGCCATTGAAGTCCAGACAACGAGCACCATGATCGGCGTCGCGAACGAGAAGGTAGCGCTCGTCACGAACGGCATGCCGGTCTGCGTGGTGATCGCGAGGCTCGTCAGGTAGGCGGGGACCATGCCCCAGATCGGACCGATCCACAGGGCGAGAAGCAGAGAGATCGTCAGCGGCGGGTAGAAGGTGACCGGAATGGTGATCGGGCCGAGGCGCAGGGGCAGCGAGTGCCACGAGCTCGTCGCGACGCCGCTCACAATCGAGAAGATGCACGCGGCGGCCCAGAGGGCGAGGACCTTCTGCGTGCCGCGGTCGCGGCCAGTCCGGATCATGTCGTACGTCGACCACCAGGCCAGCCGCGTCTCGTGGCGGTTGCGATCCGGCGGCGACGCGCCGGCGGTCAGGGCGCCGACAGGGGTCGCCTTTTCAGCCACATCGACACAATCGGCGCGAAGGCCGCCGGGCTTGAAGAACGCATCATCCGATCGGCACTCTCACGTCGATGCTCCTCTTGAGCCTGACCGTCAATCTGGCGCCGGCGGGCCGCTCGACTTCCTTGCCCTTCGTCGACAGGACAACCGCCGGTGCCCCCGCCGCCGCCAATGACGGCTCCCTTCGCAGCGCCGCCTTTGCCGCCCATGCAGACCGCCGATAGCCGCGCCCACGCCGGCGCCGATCCCGATCTTCGTCGCATCCGAACCCTTCGTGGCGTCGGCCGTCTCCGAATACATCGCGTCGATGTCGTAGCGGTCATCGCGTCCAGCCGCCGCTACTCTCGTGAAGTGCACGGTGATGCTGGGCCAGGCCTTTGACCTTCCCCGATGATTCGACGGCTGCGACGGTGCCGTCCAGCGTGCTCCCGGCGGGCAGCACCTCGGCGCCTCCGACCGACACGGCCTCGGCCAGGGTCGCTTCGACACGATCTTCCACTCTGGCCGTGCCCGAGTTGATGGCGGTCGCGAGCCTCAGCGAGAGCGTGGTGCCCTCGGGCACGGTGTACTCGCGAAACTTCGCGGCCGGCGGCAGCTCGGCGGGTTGGCCTTCGTCGACCACCTTCACATCCACGATCTCGGCTTTGGGGATTGACTTCGTGGTCTGGCCCGTCGTCAGGCGGACGCTCTTGTCGTCGAGGCTGGCGACCTTGCCCTCCACCACCCCACCGTCGTCTTTGATGACGGCGACGTCCTGGCCGACCGCGACCTTGTCCACCTCAGACTGACTGCGACATGCCGCGGCAAACAACAGGAACATGGCAAGACCGACGTGGTGCGACAACCTTCATTGACAACTCCTCACTGAAGGCGATCCAGCGGCTGGCTCCAGCCCGACTGTTCATGAACGGCGACTGGTCCGCCCTCCCGGCTTCGACTCAGGCCCGCTTCTCGGGCCTTGCTCGGGACAGCAGCCCGGACGGCGCCTCGAGCCCCGCGCGGCGGGGATGTCGAAGCCGCGGGTTATGAACGAACGCGCGAGCGTTCGTGAATGACCGCGGGCTAGCGGGCCACGAGTATCACGATGATGATGATCAGCAGCAGGGTCGTCGTCGAGATCACAACCGTGTTGGACCCGCCCGCCAGCTGGACGTCAGCCGTGCGCGCCGATTCGGCCAGGTTGGCCAGCTCCGCGCTGTCGAGCGTGGACACGGCATTCTCGGCGCGGGTCACGTTCAGCCCGAGGCGGCCGGCCAGTTCGCGAACTTGCGACCGCTGCAGCACGCCCATCACGGCGTCGCGATTCTGCTGGTCGGTCACTGCCTGGTGGCGATGGCCTGACGCAAGGCGGCACGATCGACCACGTGTCGTTGCTGCGCCATGGCCGAGGAACTCCAGAGCAGCGAAAACACGACAACGGACGCAGCGATCCTTCGGATACGCATGAGCACCTCAAAAATGGCCAGCCGTCCTGGCGGTCGGGAACCAAGCGCCAGCAGAATAGCGGGTCCCGACCGCGGCGCGCTGTCCCGAACAGCACACGCGAGGGCGACTCATCGCGGCCACGCCCCACCCCAACTGGCCGAGAACGTGGTGCCGCCACCACGAAGGCCGTGCGCGACGTCGAGCCTCACGACGCCTCCGGCCCCCCGCACGCGCACGCCACCGCCGGCGTCAACGTACACGCGCGACGGATCGAGGCCGCCCAGCCGACCCCATGCGCGCGCCACGTCCACGAAGCCGGCCATCGACAGGCTGCCGGTCAGCAGGCGGACCAAGGGGCCGTTCGGATTCAAGCGATCCACGCCACACGTCGCGGCCGAAGACCGGTCCGTCCAGCACGTCGCCGTGGAGCAGCGAGTGCGCGCGCAGCAGCCCGCCGCGCCCTTGTCCAGTGCCCGCTCCCTGCCAGAGCGCGAGCGGCGCCACACGGGTCGCGAGCCCGAACCCGGTCACCGCTGACCACGATGGACGAGTCGCGTCGGCGGTCGAACGCCACGCCGCCAGCAGGTCGCCGGTTTCGAATCGATCCCCGCCGGCCAATGGCACCCACCAGCCCCCGGATGCCGCCAGCGCGAGACGGTCGCTGGCCAGCCGCGCGTCGACCGAACCCTCCATAGCGAGATAGTTGTGTGTCAGGAAGCGACTCTGCACCCTGGGCGTCATCTGCACCGAAGCGGTCGAGGGCGGCGCCGGCCCGCCACCGGAGCCAGCTGCTGGACCAATCGGCCAGGTGCACGGCGATACGCTGCCGCTCCTCGCGGGTCAGCCTGGCACCGCCTGGCGATCGACTCTGGTACGACTGACGCTCCCATGCCCCTTCGAGCGACATGATGCCGGGAAGGCCCTGAGGCGAGGGCAGGGCCAAGCCCAGCGCCACGCGGGGCCGCCCCGCGGACCACCGCCACAATACGGTCTCCCGTTCGCCGGCGCCCAGGCCTCCAGGGATATCGATGGCCAGTTCATCGAGCACGATGGCTCGTGCGCCGAGACTCGCCAGCGCCAGCCACCCCCGCGGGGCCGTCCGCCGCTCGTCGATGAACACGTCAACCCGCGCGCGCCCGCCATCGAGGGGTTCATATCGCAGACGCGCATTCGACGCGGCCGGCAGGTCGCGCAGCCGGCGCAATGCCTGGCCATACGCCTCTGGAGTGAGCACCTGTCGCGGCTGCAATCCTGCGGCTCGCACGATCACAGGTTGCTGCGTCCGCACGGCGCCGCGTACGTCAATCGCGTCGATGCGAGGCTCACCCGTGCGATTCCAGGCGTCGAGCGCCCCCATCGCGTCGCCCAGCAGGTATCGGCTCGTCGCGACGAGCTGCCACGCGTACGCGTCGTCCGGGGCCACGCGAACGGCCGTGAGCGCCAGGTCAGCCGCCTCCGACCAGCGCGACTGCGAGAATCGCATGCCCGCCAGCTCCCGCCATGGAGCAGCATCCTGCGGGCAGAAGCGCACGGCGGCCACCAGGCCTCGCTCAGCCGCCTCAGGATCGCCGGCGAGCGCCAGGTCCACGCTGCGCGCGACGAGCGCGTCGCAGGACGGTCTGGCAGGAGGGATCGCCGCAACGGTCACCGCTGGCGTGACCGCCGTGGCATCACCAGGACTGAATCCGCTCGGCGGGAGCACGAGCATGGACCACCGCCCGGCGCCAGTCCACGCCCGGTCGAACTCGGCCCAGGTGAGGACGCGAAACGGTGCGCGCGCCGGGTCGTGCACCACGATGACCTGATCGGTGCTGCCCACAATGACGACGTAGTGGTAGATGTGCGGAGCCGCCTCGATGAGCGCGATGAGCGGCCGGCCCCGATCGATTTCCGATCGCATGCGCCCCTGGGGAGAACCCTCCGCCGCGGGCAGAACCAGCGCCTGCCAGCCCCGCTCACGCACCGCCGACGTCAGCGAGCCCGTCAGAATCCCGCCCTCGCCGACGAGGGATGCGAAGTCCTGGGGAAACACGTCGCGCTCGCCCCAGTAGCGCAAGACCATGGCGACTGCCGCGCCCCCGCACAGTTCCGGCGTCTGGGCGACGTACGGCACGTCGAGCAGTGCGTGGACCTCGAGTTGCGCCGGCGCGCTGGCGCCCACTCCGGCCCGGGGCTCCGACGAAGCGTCGCCGCGACGAGCAAGGCGGCAATCGCCCGGCTGGAAACCATCAATCCGGCCCGCGGGCCCAACGGTCTCCAGCCGGCCCCGGCATCGCGACAGGACGTGATTCGAGTCTTGATTCTCCGCCACGAGGTCACGCGTCGATGCCTTACCGACTCCGTCTGCGGTGCATTCTGCCGGTGCACGTCAGACGAAGTCACAGCCATGAACGGAGCGTAACGCCCACGCTTCAACAGCGTCTGTGCTCTTGTGCACATCCCCAGGACACCCCCGCGTGCCATCCTTGCAGCCCTGACGATCGCGAACCCTCTCTGGGTCACGAGTCGTCCCGGTGAAAGCGCACGAAGGAGTTTCATGAAACCCATGACCATCGCGGGCATCGCGCTGATCCTGCTCGGCGTGTTGGCGCTCGTTTATCAGGGCATCACCTATACCAGTCGAGAAACAGTCCTTGACGTTGGTCCGCTGCACGCGACGGCGGATCGACAGAAGACATTTCCGCTGTCACCAGTACCTGGGAGTTGTCGCCGTGGCCGGAGGGGTGGTGTTACTCGTCGCCGGCGCGCGTCGGCACGCGTAACGTCGTTCGTGGTTCGCGGAATTGGGGACGTGCCGTAGTGAACAGACGGGCCCGTGCCGACGGGATATCGTGCGTCTGGGCTATCTGCTGCCCGAGGAGAAGAACCGATGATCACGATCCTGGTTTTGTTCGCTGTCCTGATGCTGGTGGGCGCCGTTCCGGTCTGGCCGCATAGCCGGAGCTGGGGTTACGGCCCGAGTGGTGGATTGGGCCTCTTCGTGCTCATCCTCCTCGTCCTGCTCGTGACCGGCCGGATCTAGGGCGTATGAACATGCACGCTGCAGTCGATCCTGGACCACGGTCCCGCCGATCACGGCTCCTGATACTGGTCGCGGTCGGCAGTCTGGTGTCGTCGGCCTGCGCCTCGATGACCGTCAACCAGATCACGGCCAACCCGTCTCGCTACAGAAACCGCGAGGTCCGGGTGTCCGGCGCGGTTGTCGACAGCTACTCGCTCGCCAATCGCGGCGTCTATCGGATCGACGACGGGACAGGCCAGCTCTGGGTCGTGTCCGAGACGGGCGTGCCTCGGCGAAGCGCGCGGGTCACCGTCAAAGGGAGGGTGCGCGAGGGATTCAATCTCGGCCCGCTGGGCGCTCGGATCAACCTGCCGCCAGGAATCGGCACGGGCCTGGTCCTGATGGAGTCGTCACACAAAGCGAAACGCTAGAGGGGTAGAGAAGCCGTCATGACGTTCACACTGCCAGGTCTCATCGTGCTGCTTGTCATCGCCGCTATCTGCGGAGCCGTCGGCAAGGCCCTCGGGGGTGGAGGTAGAGGCGGGCTCATCACATCAATCGCCCTCGGGTTCGTCGGGGCTCTGTTCGGACCATGGATTGCGCTTCAACTCAACCTCGGCGAACCGTTCGTGCTTCGCCTGAGCGGACAGTCGTTTCCGATTCTGTGGTCGATCATCGGCGCGGCGCTCTTCGTCGCGCTCCTTCACCTGCTCTCGGGGCGACGGCGATGGGCGTGATTCGGAGGTCGAACATGAATCTGCGGCGCCTGGCGAGCGCCGCGGTGGTCGTCGGTATCGGCGTGCTGCTGTCGGGGGGCGCCCTGTGGGGACAGACCGTTGTCACGGCGCCCGACAACAAATACACGCCCGCGCAGGACGTGGAACTCGGGCGACAGGCCGCCGTGGAGGTCGAGCAGCAGTTGCCGATCCTGCGCGACGAGGAGGTGACGTCGTTCGTCTCGACGATCGGGAACCGGCTGGTTCGCGCCATCCCGGAGGAATTGCGCCACTCAGAGTTCCAGGTACTCATTCCAGGTCGTCAACGTGCGCGAGATCAACGCGTTCGCGCTGCCAGGCGGACCGATGTATGTCAACCGCGGCATGATCGCGGCGGCACACACGCAAGGCGAGGTTGCCGGCGTGATGGCCCACGAGCTGAGCCACGTCGCGCTGAGGCACGGCACGGCCCAGGCCACGAAGGCGACGAAGTACGAGATCGGGACACTCCTCGGTGCCGTCGTCGGCTCCATCATCGGCGGCCGTGTCGGGAGCGCGGTGGCGCAAGGCACGCAGTTCGGACTTGGCACTGCTTTCCTGCGGTTCAGCCGGGAATTCGAGCGTGAGGCCGATCTGCTCGGATCGCACATCATGGCCAGGGCCGGATATGACCCGCGTGAGATGGCCAGCATGTTCAAGACGATCGAGAAGCAGGGTGGATCGGGCGGCCCGCAATGGCTGAGCGACCATCCAGACCCGGGGAACCGCTACGAGGCCATCACGCGCGAAGCGGAGCTGGTCGATGTGCAGAACCCGGTACGCGATACCCAGGCATTCACGAACGCCCAGGCGCGGTTGGGCCAGATGGCGGCGGCGCCGACTACTGAAGAAGCGACGCGGAAAACGGCCGGTAATGGCACCGCACCGGTGGCCGAGGGACGTCTCGATCCAGGTCGCGTTGCGCCACCTTCATCGAAATACACGGAGTATGCCGAAGGCGATGTGTTTCGCATCCGCGTGCCGGCGAACTGGCGGGAGCTGCCGGGCAATGCTGCCGTGCTCTTTGCGCCAGAGGGCGCGTACGGCACCGCGGGGGCGCAGGGCGTCTTTACGCACGGCATCGAGATCGGCATTGCCCGAAACGAGACACACGACCTGCAGACGGCGATCGACGAGTTCGTGGCCTCGCTGGCGGGCGGCAATCCGAATCTCAGCCACCCTTCCAGTTACAGCCGGGCGAAAATGGGCGGCCGCCAGGGACTCCGCACCACCCTGTCGAACCGGTCGGCGGCCACCAACCAGGACGAACGCATCGCGGTGTTTGCGACCCTGCTCGACGACGGGAATCTCTTCTACGCGCTCGGGGTTGCTCCACGCGACAGCTTTTCGAAATACGAGGGGACCTTCCGCAAGATCGTCAGCTCCATCGCGTTCGCGCGATGACAGCTCGCCCGTTTTCGAACTCGTCGAATCGGTGTGGCGCCCTCACCCTCGAGACAAACTCACGGGTGAGGGGCGCCCCCGGGATGAACCGTCGCGCACTGCGACAGAAAAGGCACACAGTGAAATTGATGATCGCAACGACAATGGCGACGGCGCTGGCCCTGACGCCGCTCCTCGCGCAGGACAACGAGCCGGCACAGCGACTGAACGAGGCGGCGGCGGTACTGTCTGAAGTCATGGCGACGCCGGACAAGGGGATCCCCGAGGACCTGCTCGCGAAGGCCCATTGCATCGTGATTGTCCCGGACCTCAAGACGGCGGCGTTCGTGGTTGGCGCGAAATACGGGAAAGGATACCTGTCCTGTCGACGTCCGGGCGGAGCCGGTTGGTCTGCGCCCGCCACGGTCCGCATCGAAGGTGGGAGCGTCGGCTTCCAGATCGGCGGGTCCTCGACGGATCTGGTCATGCTGGTCATGACGGAGCGCGGCGCCGACAAGCTGCTGTCGAGTGCTTTCACGTTGGGCGCGGAAGGGTCCGTGGCGGCCGGCCCCGTGGGACGCACCGCCACGGCTCAAACCGACGCGCAGATGCACGCGGACATCCTGTCGTGGTCGCGGTCGCAAGGGCTGTTTGCCGGCGTCGCCCTGGAAGGCGCCACGCTGCGCCAGGACCTGGATGACAACGCCACGCTGTACGGCAAGAAGCTGGAAAACCGCGACATCGTGAGGAACGGGGTAGCCGCGCCCAAGGCCGCTGCCAAGCTGATCGCGCTGCTGAACCGGTACTCGGCGAAAGAACGCACGAACTCGGGGCCCGGCCGGAAATAACTGCGCCGTTCTGGCCGCCGATGCAGCCCGCCTGGCGGCGCTGCTCGGCGGTCACATGCGCCCGGCATGAGCCTCAGTGGCCGTTACTGATTGCCCCTCAGACTGGGTGATATCAGGTCCCGAGCGGCCTTCGTGGTCCAGTAGTCGGGACGGCCGTGATGCTCGTAAATGCTCCGCTCTTGCTCGGGGTCGAGTTGCGCCGCGGAGTCATACGCAGGAGCATCCTTGATGCCCTGGCGAGTCAGGTCGACGGAGACTTTCGCGTCGGACCAGCTCACCGCCGTGATCCACGGCGGCGCGATCAGCACCTGGTGGCCGCCCCACCAATTGCTCGTGTCCACAATCAGGTAGCGAATCGCCCAGGTGTGCTCGTCGACGAGGAAGTCCTCGACGTGGCCAAGGTCGCCGTCGGTCGCGTGGACGTGATGCCCGATGACGGATCGACAGCTGCGCAAGTGGCAATCTTCAGATGGCGGTGCCGCGGCAGTGCTCCCGGCCTTCGGCCGCTCTTCGATTCGGCTCCCGGCCATGAGGCCCCCGGGGTAGCCGGCCATTCCCCGCAGGCCTGCGCCTCCCCAGTAGTACGGGTACGCGTAGTAGCCGAGGTTACGTCGCTTCCTGCTGGCGCGATACGGTTTTCTTCGTATCGATGTCGGGGCTCTTTTCGACCTGCGCCTTCGTGAGGGACACTGGCAGCAACTGGCCCAGCCAGTCTGGCTGGCCGATGGCGAGCGGGGAGACCAGCACCTTCCTAACATCAAGGATCTTCGGGGTTACGCGATCCGCGCGACCGACGGCATGATGCGTAACATGCGTCTTCCTCCTGGTTGACGGAGGCCACAGTGGATCGATGCTCCGACTACCCATCGATCATAGAACCGGGAGCGAAGGGGCAACTGTTCTCTTGTGCACATGTCTCCATGTCTCTATTGGGGGCCGGGTGTCGTGCTCCGCTACGAAGCCAGGACACCGCGCAATTTCGACGGGTGAGGCGCTTCGACGTCAGGCCGACTTGACACGGCCGTGTGCTGTTCAGTACACCGGCCGTTCTCACCGCTGGCATACGCTGTCCGGGAACGAAGTGTTCGCCATGGTCTGCCACCGGTGATCCAATCGGCCAGGAGTGCCACGATATGTCGGACGACAAGCGTCAGTCTGAAGTGAACCGCGTGAAGGCCGAGGCGGGGCGGGAAAATGCGGAAGGCCTTCGCCAGGAAGCGGACGAGGGTCGCGACAGCGCCGAAAGTCACCGCGCGCTGGCGGAAGCGGCGAGGCAGGAGGCGGAAGAGTTCCGGGTACTGGCCGAGGAGGCCAGGGCGCTCCGGGAGCAATATCGCCAGGAGTTGGAGTCGATGCGACAGGAGCGCGAGGAGCTCCGGCACGCTGCCGAGGAGGCGCGGCAGGCAGCCGAGGAGGCCCGTCACGCCACGATTGCGGCCGTCGCGGCCACAGCTGAGGCGTTGAGCGCGAATCTGGCTCAGATGCAATATCTGGAAGAAGTCCGGAACACCCTCGGACAATTGAAGCCGAGGATGCCGAGAGACGTTCAATAGCCGGGTTGAGCGATGACGGGTTCTGACCCTCGGGCGCCATCATCGTCGTGGAACTCGACGCGCCCGGCAAGACGATGGAAGCATTAGCGGGGTGTGCCGAGTACGGCCCGAGCACGGCGTTCGTCTACACCACCGGCAGAGACCTCGATCCCGGCCTGGTGTACTGCCTCGCGCGCACCCAGCGCATGACGGCAGCGCGATTCCAAGAGGAAGACCTCATGATCGCGAAGTCTTTCGCGCGCGTCCTCAACCTCGGATCAATTGGGAAGGCTTGAATCATGCCCGCCAATACACTGTCGCCGGACCGCCTTCACCTGCAGCCAACCCCGCCGACGCCAGACGTTCTCCACCGGATGGATAGGTGGAGCGCGGAGTGGCGATCTGCGGCAGCGGCGTCGGAGCCTCGGTGGCGGCGAACAAGGTGCCAGGTGTGCGCGCCGGACTCATCCATGACGTGTTCTCCGCCCATCAGGGCGTCGAAGACGACGACATGAACGTGATCTGTCTTGGCGGGAAGGTCATTGGGAGCGCGCTCGCCATGGAACTGATTGAAACGTTTCTGACCGCTCACTTCAGCGGCGCCGTCAGGCACCAGCGGCGACTGGCAAAGGTGCGCGCGCTCGAGGCGACGTCGTGCACGCCGACGACAAGAAGAACGCGCGGTTGATCGTGTCCCAGATCGTGCTGGACTCGTTCGAGACGCCGCACATGGCCCATCCCAGGACGGATGCCGCCAGACGGCAAGAGCTGCGGGCGATCCGGAAACAGCTCGCGAAGTGATCGACCGGACAGGACATCAATGCACATCAGCCCATCGGCGGGGAAACCACCGGCGCCCGGAACGCTCGTCGACGTGCCGGCGCTCATCACGGCGTACTACACCGGCGTGCCTGACCCATCGCTCGCCGGCACAACGGGTCGCGTTCGGCACGTCCGGACATCGCGGGTCGTCCTTCGACACGGCGTTCAACGAATGGCATATCCTGGCCATCAGCCAGGCGATTTGCCTCTACCGAACGCAGCACCAGATCGACGGCCCCCTGTTTCTTGGGATGGACACGCACGCGCTCTCGGTGCCGGCGTTCGCGAGCGCGCTCGAGGTTTTGGCGGCCAACGGCGTGGACGTCATGCTCGCCGAGCGTGACGAGTACACGCCGACACCGGTCATCTCGCATGCGATTCTCACCTACAACCGCGGGCGCACGACCGGACTCGCCGACGGCATCGTGATCACGCCCTCGCACAACCCGCCGCACGATGGGGGCTTCAAATACAATCCGCCCAACGGCGGCCCGGCGGACTCCGACGTCACCGGCTGGATTGAGGCCAGGGCGAACGAGTTCCTCGCGGCCCGCCTTCAAGGAGTGAAACGGCGGCCGTATGCGGAGGCCCTCCGCGCCGGCACGACTCATCGCCACGACTACCGCTCCGCCTACATCGGCGACCTGGGCCACGTGATCGACATGGACGTCATCCGAGGCGCGACGATCAGCCTCGGCGTCGATCCCCTTGGAGGGGCCGGGGTCCACTACTGGGGGCCTATCGCCGAGCGCTATGGACTGAACCTCACCGTGGTCAACGACGTCGTCGATCCGACCTTCCGCTTCATGACCGTGGATTGGGACGGCCAGATTCGCATGGACCCGTCCTCACCCTATGCGATGCAGCGGCTGATCGACATCAAGGATCGCTTTGACGTCGCCTGGGCCTGCGACACCGACCACGACCGGCACGGCATCGTCACCCGAAGCGCCGGGTTGCTGCCGCCCAACCATTACTTGTCGGTCGCCGTCTCCTACCTCCTCCAGCACCGGCCAGCGTGGCGCTCGGACGCGGCGATCGGCAAAACGGTCGTGAGCAGTCAGATGATCGATCGCGTGACCGCGACGCGCGGCCGGAGGCTCTACGAGGTGCCGGTGGGCTTCAAGTGGTTCGTGGACGGCCTGCTCGACGGGTCGCTGGCCTTCGGGGGCGAAGAGAGCGCCGGGGCGTCCTTCGCCCGTCTGGATGGCACCGTGTGGACGACGGACAAGGATGGCATCGTGCCGGCACTGCTGGCAGCGGAGATCACCGCGCGGATGGGACGCGATCCCGGCGACCTCTACCGCGACCTCACGCGCGAGCTCGGCGAGCCGGTCTATGACCGCGTGGAGGCGCCAGCCACTCCGGATCAAAAAGCCCTCCTGGCGAAACTCTCATCCCGGCAGGTGACGATCACCGAGTTGGCGGGCGAAACGATTCAGACGGTCCTCACCAGCGCGCCGGGCAACCGGCGCGCCCATCGGCGGCGTGAAGGTCATCGCGAAGAGCGGATGGTTCGCGGCGCGTCCGTCGGGGACCGAGGATATCTACAAGATCTACGCGGAGAGCTTCCGGGGCGCGGATCATCTGCGCCGCATCCTGGAGGAGGCCCAGACGATCGTCAGCAACACGCTGGCGGTGCCACCTCACAAGAACAGCGCCGTCGCGTCATGAGCGAACACACCCGCGTCAGCCATCCGATCTACAACCTGCTGCCCACGGAGATCGAGGGGTTCGATTCCCTGGCCGCGCTTGCCCTGGACATGCGGTGGTCGTGGAACCATGCGACCGACGGTGTGTGGCGCACGCTCGATCCCATCCTGTGGGAGCTCACAGCAGAATCCGTGGGTGGTCCTGCAGACCGTGTCGCGAGACACGCTCGAGCGACGGCTGGCCGATCCTGGCTTTCGGAAGAACGTGGATGATCTGCTGAACACCAGGCATCAGGCGGCGGCCGCGCCCGCGTGGTTTCAACGAGAACATCCGAACGCCCCCATAGCGTCGGTCGCGTATTTCAGCATGGAATTCATGTTGAGCGAGGCGCTTCCGATCTACTCGGGAGGGCTGGGCAATGTCGCCGGCGATCAGCTCAAGGCCGCGAGCGATCTGGGCGTGCCGGTGGTCGGCGTGGGGCTGCTCTACCAGCAAGGCTATTTTCGCCAGGTGATCGACAAGGATGGTGCGCAACAGGCGCTCTACCCGTACAACGACCCGGGACAACTGCCGATCACGCCGGTGCGCGCCCCGAACGGCGAGTGGGTGCGGCTGGAGATTGCCTTACCGGGTTACTCGGTCTGGGTACGCGCCTGGCAGGTGCAGGCCGGCCGAGTCACACTCTACCTTCTGGACAGCAATGACGCGGCGAACTTCCCCGCTCATCGCGGGATCACCAGCGAGCTGTATGGAGGCGGGCCGGAGGTGCGCCTCAAACAGGAATTGCTGCTCGGGATTGGCGGCTGGCGGTTGCTCAGCGCGCTGGGCATCGAGCCGGACGTCTGTCACCTGAATGAAGGGCATGCCGCCTTCGCGGTCCTGGAGCGCGCTCGAAGCTTCATGGACGGCACCCGGCAGCCATTCGACGTGGCGCTCGCCGTGACGCGAGCCGGGAACATCTTTACCACTCACACGCCGGTGGCAGCGGGCTTTGATCGGTTCGCGCCCGCCCTCATCGAACAATACCTTGGAGCGTATGCCGAGAAGACACTCGGCATCACACGCCATGAGCTGTTGGCGATGGGCCGTCAGAATCCGAACGACCCGTCGGAGCCGTTCAACATGGCCTATCTGGCCATCCGGGGGAGCGGGGCGGTGAACGGCGTGAGTCGCTTGCATGGGAAAGTCAGCCGACACCTCTTCGCGCCGCTGTTTCCTCGCTGGCCGGAGGCCGAGGTGCCCGTCGGACACGTGACCAACGGCGTCCACATGCCGACCTGGGACTCGGCGGCAGCCGATGATCTCTGGACAGAAGCCTGTGGAAAGGACCGCTGGCTGAAGCCGACGGACAACCTGGAGCAGGATATCCGCCGCATCTCCGACGCGAGACTCTGGCAATTTCGCGCGGCCGCCAGCACATCGCTGATTGACTACGCTCGCCAACGCCTGGCCCGTCATTATGCCGCCGCGGGCGCGTCCTCCGAGACGGTTGAGGAGGCGCGGCATCTCTTCGATCCCCACGCGTTGACACTGGGCTTTGCGCGCCGCTTCGCCACCTACAAGCGACCGAACCTGCTGCTGCACGATCCGGAGCGACTGTTGCGCCTGTTATCCAATCCGCAGCGTCCGTTGCAGCTCATCCTGGCGGGCAAGGCCCATCCCGCTGACGCGGCGGGACAGGCGCTGATCCAGCAATGGGTCCACTTCATTCGCCAGCCAGAGGTCCGTCCGCATGCGATCTTCCTCAGCGATTACGACATGCAATTGACCGATCGCCTGGTGCACGGGGTGGATGTCTGGCTCAACACGCCTCGCCGGCCGTGGGAGGCGTGTGGGACGAGCGGCATGAAAGTGCTCGTCAATGGCGGCCTCAATCTTTCGGAATTGGACGGCTGGTGGGCGGAGGCGTACCTCCCTGAAGTGGGGTGGGCGTTGGGGGATGGGCGGGAGCACGGTGATGATCCGGCCTGGGACGCTGTTGAAGCGGAGGCGCTCTACGACCTGCTCGAGCGGACCGTGATCCCGGAGTTCTACGACCGGGATCAGCGCGGTATTCCCACCGCGTGGGTGCAGCGGATGCGGGAAAGCATGGCGCAATTGACGCCGCACTTCTCCGCCAGCCGGACGGTGTGCGAATACACCGAGCAACACTACCTCCCCGCTGCCGCCGCCTACCGTGAGCGCGCCGCGAACAACGGCGTCGTCGGCAGGCAATTGGTCGATTGGCAGCAGGCGGTGGATCAGAAGTGGGATTCGTTGCGCTTCGGAGAGGTGCGGGTAGACACCAGGGCGGACCATTACGTGTTCGACGTCGAACTCTTTCTGAACGGTCTCGACGCGACTGCGGTGCGCGTTGAGCTGTACGCGGACGGACCCGGCGGCGGCGATCCCACACGGGAGGAAATGACGTGCGCGCGACCTGACGATGCCCGCCCCTGCGTCTACCGCGCCGCCGTTCCCGCGACACGTCCGGCAACAGACTACACGGCGCGGGTGATCGCTCAGCGCTCCGGGGTGGCGGTCCCCCTGGAGTCCGGTCGAATCCTCTGGCATCGCTGATGGCGACGTCCGAACGCGAATTGCACGACTATGTGGCGGCGCTGTCCGAGTCCGCGCGCCCTTGGCTTGATGTGGTGAGCGCAAGAATCGGCGCTGTTCACTAAGGGACAGACCTCTCGTCTCTCTTCCGTCATGCTCGGGTGGCGCGTCACAAGACGGGAGAAGCATGCAGATCCAAGTCAATACCGACCATCACATCAGCGGCCACGAGGCGCTGGCGACCAGCGTCCGTGCCACGGTCGAGAGTGCCTTGAGCCGGTTCAGCGATCACATCACGCGGGTGGAAGTCCACGTGAGCGACGACAACGGCGACAAGCGAGGGCAGAAAGACAAACGCTGCGTGATGGAAGCCCGCCTCAAAGGCCGCCAGCCCGTGGCCGTCACGTACCAGGCGGCGGCCGTTGACGAGGCAGTCGACGGCGCGGTGGGTGAGTTGACGAGATTGATCGACAAGACGCTCGGGCGCCTGCACGATCAACGCATCCGCAGGACGGATCCTCCTCCGCCGGGGTCGACGCCCATCGTGAAGTAAGGAACGATCGCCCATTCGGGCCGGGCGCCGCTGTGCAATTGAGGACAGCTCCGCTGCCACTCGACGCGGGATCATGGACGAAGGATGCCTCCCGTCCATTCGTCTGACGCGTGTCCCCCACGCCACGAGCGTGACGACCTGCCTGTCTGCGACACGCCTTGCCGGACGGGCGGCGGCGGGACGGTCTAGGACGCCATGAACAGGCTGAAACAGGTCTGGAACAATCTGCGGGGAAATTTCTGGTTCGTGCCCTCGCTGACCGTGGCGTTCAGCATCGGACTCGCAGTGGCGCTGATTCAAGCGGATTCGGCCGGGACCCAGCCCTGGATGGCGCGCTGGCCGCGCTTCTTTGGTGCCGGCGCCGAGGGCGCCCGCGGAGTGTTGTCCACGATTGCCGGATCGATGATGACGATCGTCGGGGTCACGTTTTCGATGACCCTGGTGACACTGGCCCTCGCCTCGAGCCAATACACCTCGCGCATCCTGCGGACGTTCATGCGTGATCGCGTCACGCAGGTCGTGCTCGGCATCTTCGCCGGTATTTTCACCTATTGCCTGATCGTGCTGCGCACGATCCGCAGCGGCGACACGGGCGGGTACATTCCGAGCCTGGCCGTGTCGTTCGGTGTAATCCTGGCGATCGGCGGCGTCGGCGTCCTCATTTTCTTCATTCACCACATCGCGTCCTCGATCCAGGCCTCGAGCATCGTCGCCTCGGTCGCCGAAGAAACCCTGGCCGCCGTCGACCGGCTGTTTCCGGTGCGCCTTGGTGACGGGCCGGTGGATGACGATGAGGCTCGGTTACCGCTTTCGTCGCCGGAGCTGACCTGGCAGGTCGTCCCGGCCACGGGGAACGGCTACATCCAGGGCGTCGATAACGCGGCGCTCCTCGATCTGGCCCGGGAGCACAGGACCGTTGTGCGGATGGAACGGGGCATCGGTCAGTTCGTGGTCCATGGCACCCCGCTCGCCTCGCTCGCGCGGCCGGTCCTCGTGGGACCGGCCACCATCGCCGCCGTGCAGGCGATCTACGCCATCGGCCGCCACCGCACGGTAGAACAGGATGCCGCGTTCGGCATCCGGCAGATCGTCGACATCGCATTGCGGGCGCTCTCCCCTGGCATCAACGACACCACGACGGCCGTGATGTGCGTGGATTATCTGACGGCGATTCTGGCGCGGCTGGCCTCCCGAAACATTCCATGTTCGCACCGCTTCGAGCGAGGTGAACTGCGGGTGATCACCAGCGGCCCGACATTTGCCAGCCTGGTCGCCGAATCGTTCGATCAGATTCGCACCAGCGCCGAGGGAAATGTCGCCATCCTGCTGCGAATGCTCGGCGCGCTTCAAACCATCGCGAGTCTGACGAGAGGCCCGAGTCGACGTCTGGCGCTCGGTGACCACGTGCAATGGATTGCCGAATCGGCCGATCGCACCATCGAGTCGCCGCGCGACCGTGCGCGGTTCGACAGCCGGCTGGCGTCGGTACGCGCAGCACTCGAGGCGGACGCGAGCGTGTCGGCACCGCAGCAACCAACAGAGGCCCCGCGATGAAAATTTGTTCAGATGATTTCCGTGTGCGAACAGGAACGGCTGTCGCACTCGGCGAGTGGCCGACGCAGGTGAAACGCGCGTACTCGTCGAAGAAGAAATACCACGAACTCCTCGAGGAACAGGTCGAGGAACTGAGCGCGCTGCAACGTCTCCACTATGCGTCGAACGGCTATGCCGTGCTGCTGATCTTTCAGGGTATGGACGCCGCCGGGAAGGACGGCGCGATCCGGCACGTGATGTCCGGGGTGAATCCCCAAGGCTGCCAGGTATTCAGTTTCAAACAGCCAAGCGCCGAGGAACTCGAACACGATTTTCTGTGGCGCACAACCCGACGTCTGCCGGAACGTGGGCGGATCGGGATCTTCAATCGTTCCTACTATGAGGAAGTGCTCATCGTTCGCGTCCACCCGGAGATTCTCCTCGGCCAGGGACTGCCGGATGGGGTGCTCGACGAGCAGACGATCTGGCAGGAGCGATTTCGCTCGATCGTGGACCTGGAGGCGCATCTCCACCGTAATGGCACCAGGATCATCAAGTTCTTCCTGCACCTGTCGAGGGACGAGCAGCGAAAGCGCTTCCTCGAGCGCATCGACGATCCGGAGAAAAACTGGAAACTCGGTGTCGCCGACACGAAAGAGAGAAAGCTGTGGAAGAAGTACATGCACGCGTACGAGGCCTGCCTGAGTGCCACGAGCACTGCGGATACACCTTGGTATGTCGTTCCCGCAGATGACAAGAAGAACGCCAGGCTGATCATTTCAGACATCATCCTCGACGTCTTCAAGAGCCTGAGGATGGCCTACCCGAAGCCGACCGCAAAACGCCGTCGGGAATTGCATGTGGTACGCAAGCGGCTCGTGAAGTGAACACCCGCACTCCGCGCCTCGGCCGTCCGCCGCCGTTCGATCAGCATACGCTTCAGACTGGCATGTCGGATGGCGCCGCCTCGTCCATTCACCACGCGACGGAGAGCACATGAACATCAGACTCGAACACAAACGCGCCCTCGTCACGGGTGGTAATTCCGGCATCGGTGCCGCGATTGCCCTGGCCCTCGCCGACGCCGGCGCGCGAGTGGCGATCAACTACGTGTCCCATCCCGAGGCCGCCGAACGGCTGGTGCAGACCATCACGCAGAAGCAGGGGGAAGCGACCGCCATTCAGGCGGATGTGTCCGATCCCCAGGCGGTCGGGGATCTGTTCAGACAGATCGATGTGGCGTGGGGCGGGATCGATATTCTCATCAACAACGCCGGCATTGACGGTGCCAGCGCCCTGGGCTGGGAGGCTGACATCGGCGCGTGGCGAACGGTGATTGAGGTGAATCTATTTGGCGCCTTCTACTGCGCACGCGAAGCGCTGCAGCGGATGGTCCCGCAAAAGAGCGGCGTCGTGCTGAGCACCAGTTCGGTGCACGAGGAAATCGCGTGGTCCGGATACAGCGCCTACGCGGCCAGCAAAGCCGCCGTCAGCATGCTGACCAAGACGCTCGCCCAGGAAGCGGCTCCGCATGGCGTGCGCGTGCTGGCCGTGGCGCCCGGGGCGATCAAAACGCCGATCAACCGCGCTGTCTGGAGCGATCCCGAAAGCCTGAAAGACCTGCTGGAGAAAATTCCGCTGAACCGGATCGGCGAGCCCGAAGACATCGCCCGCATGGTCGTGATGCTCGTGTCGGACGCCGCCTCATACGTCACGGGACGCACGATCTTCGTGGATGGTGGCATGACGGACTATCCCAGCTTCGCCCATGGCGGCTGATGCTTCGGGTGACGAAGCGGTAGCACGCGGCGGGTCTACGAACCTCAACCTCACGAGCTGGATCGGCAGACTGGATCTGATGTTGCCGTTCAGGACGAGCGGTTTGCGGCGGCAATGGAAGAGATGTACATTGCAGGACTTGTCGCGCGACCTATCGCGATAAGACCTCCACGATGGCCAGCCAGCCGGAGACATTCACGATGACGTCTATTCCCGGGGTTCCCTTCCCAAGTCATCGTCGGAGACTCGGAAGGTGTCCGGGTGCTCCCGTGAGCGCCACCTGGCTGCATCGAACCCAACGTGTGCCCGCGCGTAATCGCCGCGGCGGGAGGCGAACGTGATGGCCGACGCAGCCGGCGCGCCGACAGGTGTACGTCTCGTCGTGGCCGATGTGGACGGGACACTCCTGACACCGGACAAGATCCTGACGCCACGGGCACGGGCGGTCGTCCGGACGCTCCTCGACGCCGGCATTGCGTTCACGATCACCAGCGGCCGGCCGCCGCTCGGCATGAAGGCGCTGATCGAGGAATTGCAACTCCAGGATCCGATCACGGCCTTCAATGGAGGACTGTTCGTACGGCCTGATCTGTCCGTCATGCGTGAACACCTGGTCCCGGCCGAGGCCGCGCAGTCGATCGTCGACCTCCTGGCGAAGAACAAGCTGGACGTCTGGGTATACGGCGACAAGGACTGGTATGTCCCATCACGCCACGGGCCTCATGTGGATCGCGAAGAGTGGACGGTCAAGTTTCCCCCGACCGTCGTGCCCACATTCAAGGGCCTGCTGGATCGAGTCGTGAAGATCGTCGGGGTGAGCGACGACGCCGCCGTCATGGCCCGCTGTGTCACGGCAGCGCAGCAGCAGTTCGGTGACCATGTGTCCGCCGCTCTTTCCCAACCGTATTATCTGGATGTGACCCATCCGAAGGCCAACAAGGGAGAGGTTGTGAGCGCCCTGTCGGCGATGCTGACGATTCCGACCGCACAGATCGCGACCATCGGGGACATGCCGAACGACGTGCTGATGTTCACGCGCAGCGGGGTGAGCATCGCCATGGGGAACGCGAGCCCGGACGTGCAGCGCGCGGCCACATTCGTGTCGGCTTCGAATACGGAGGAAGGCTTCGCCGTTGCGATGGAGCGGTTCGTGTTGTGTCGCTGATCATCGTCGTGCTGGGTGTCTCCGGATCGGGAAAAACGACGGTCGGCACCATGCTGGCGGACGCGATAAAGTGCCCGTTCCTCGAGGGCGATTCGCTGCACCCCAGGGACAATGTCGACAAGATGAGTCATGGCGTGCCGTTGACGGATGCGGATCGGGCTCCGTGGCTCTCGGCGATCCATGCACGCATTGTGGACGCGTCCGAACGCGGCCAGGGCCTCGTCGTCGGCTGCTCCGCGCTGAAGCAGCCGTACCGGGACGTGCTCGCCGAGGGTGTGCGGATCACGTGGGTGTACTTGAAAGGGTCGTTGGAGCTCATCCGCGCCAGGCTGGAACGTCGGCAGGGCCATTTCATGAAAGCCGGCATGCTGGAGAGCCAGTTCGCCGCGTTGGAAGAACCAACCGGCGCGATCGTCGCCGACGTCGCCGCGCCACCGGGCGCTATCGTGCAGCAAATCGTGGAGCGTCTTGGAGTGAGGCTGGATCAATGACATCAGATGTCCGTGTCTGCGCCAATGTGGACGAGATCAGCCGACGAGTGGCCGAGGCTGCCGTCACCATCGTCAACCAAGCCATTCGACGCCATGGCCGATGTTCACTGGCACTCTCCGGCGGAAGCACGCCGCGCACGCTCTACGGCCTGCTGGCGTCAGAGTTTCGATCACAGATCCCCTGGGATCACGTGCACCTGTTCTGGGGCGATGAGCGCTACGTGCCAGCTGACAACGCGGAGAGCAACTACCGGATGGCGAAGAACGCGCTCCTCGACCACGTCCCGTGTCCGGCCGCGAACATCCATCCGATGCCGACCCACTTCGCCTCGGCGGACGATGCCGCCCGCGACTATGAACGAATCCTGAGAGGCTATTTCGGTACGGACTGGCCACGCTTCGACCTGAACCTGCTCGGACTCGGAGAAGAAGGACACACGGCGTCTCTTTTTCCAGGATCGCCGGCGCTCGGAGAGCGGACACGGTGGGTGGTCGCCGTGAAAGCACCGGCCGAACCACCCGTACGGCTGACGCTCACCTTGCCGGCGCTCACGGCAGCGGCCCACATCTATGTCCTGGTGGCTGGGTCGAAAAAGGCCGACGCGCTGCACCACGTGCTCACAGGGACGCCTGCTCCGGGCACCTACCCGGCTGCCGGCCTCCGCGCAACTGAAGGGACCTTGATCTGGTGGGTCGATCGCGAAGCCGCGGCGCTGCAAGCAGGGGGCACGGCGGTGGCGATGGCGACGGCGGAGGATCGAATCGGCGCGAACGTCGAGGACAGCGAGGTCGCCAACGCCAGCGAGACCGGCCAGACGAGCGACTCCCCGCGCGACGAACTGCGGCCATTGAAGTAGCGGCTCGATATGTCAGGCGGTTGCACGTTCACGTTGAGGAGGATGAACTGCTGCGTTTCAGGACGTCTTTCGCCGTCTCGACGACATGTTCCACCGTGAAGCCGAACTCGCGCATCACGACGGGCCCCGGCGCCGACGCGCCGAAGCCGTTGACGGCGATGATCGCACCGCCTGGACCAACGTAGCGTTCCCACCCGAACGGCGCGGCTGCCTCGATGCTGACTCGCGCGCGAACGTTCGGCGGCAGTACCGTGTCACGGTAGGACTGCGGCTGCGCATCGAACAACTCCCAGCAGGGCATCGACACGACGCGGCTCCGTATCCCGTCACCGGCGAGCCGCGCGTGCGCGTCCAGCGCCAGCGAGACCTCCGAGCCGGTAGCGATCAGAATCACCTCCGGCGGCAACGCGCCGGTCTCGCTGAGGATGTACGCGCCCTGCGCCAGACCAGATGCCGAGGCGAGCACCGTGCGATCGATGACCGGCAGCTTCTGCCTTGTGAGCACGAGCCCCACCGGGCCCTCCTTGTGCTGGAGCGCGACGCGCCACGCCTCGACGGTTTCGGTGGCGTCGCTCGGCCGCAGGATCAACATGTTGGGCATGGCGCGCAGGCCCGCCAGCTGTTCCACGGGCTGATGGGTGGGACCGTCCTCCCCCAGCGCGATGCTGTCGTGGGTCCAGACGTAGATCACGCGCGCTTTGCTCAGTGCCGCGAGCCGGATGCTCGGACGCATGTAGTCAGAGAATGAGAAGAACGTCGCGCCAAACGGAAGCAGACCCCCGTGGAGCGCCATGCCAGTCAGCGCGGCGGCCATGGCGTGCTCGCGCAGGCCGAAATGAATGTTGCGTCCCGCGTACCCCCAGACGCCGCCGGCCGCGCCCTGCGTTGGCAGGCCCTCATCGGTACTGGGGCGTCGGCGGGCTCTCGAAGTCGCCGCATCCGGTCATCGCGGTGCGCGTCGACGGATCGAGGTCCGCCGACCCGCCGACCAGATTCGTCACCACGCCCGCCAGCGCCCTGATGACCGCGCCGCCGGCGTCGCGCGTCGCCATCTCGCCGTCGGCCGGCGTGAAGGTCGGCAGATGCGTCTCCCAGTCGCCGGGCAGTTCACCAGCGAGCGTACGCGCGAATTGTGGCGCCAGTTCGGGATGCGCGATGGCATACGCATCCACGCGACGCCGCCACGCCGCCTCGAGCTCGGCGCCGCGATCGATAGACGCGCGAAACTCCCGTAACGCCTCGTCCGGCACATAGAAGTGGCGATCGTCCGGCCATCCGAGCGCGAGCTTTGTCAGGCGCACTTCCTCGACCCCCAGCGGCTCGCCGTGCGCGTGCCAAGTGTCCTGTTTGTGCGGGCTGCCGTAGCCGATATGCGTGCGCCCGATGATGAGCGACGGCCGATCCTCGACCGCGCGCGCCGCGGTCAGGGCGGCATCGACGGCCGCCGCGTCCTGACCGTCGATCCGCTGCACGTGCCAGCCATAGGCGTCGAAGCGCGCGCCCACGTCCTCTGCAAACGTGACGTTGGTCGTCGCGGAGAGCGTGATCAGGTTCGCGTCGTAGAGCACGATGAGATGACCGAGCCGGAGGGTGCCGGCGAGCGACGCTGCTTCCGACGCCACGCCTTCCATGATGTCGCCATCGCTGGCGAGGACGTAGGTGTAGTGGTCCACGACATCGTCGCCGTGACGATTGAACGTCGCCGCGAGCCACCGCTCCGCAATCGCCAGTCCAACGCTGTTGCCAAATCCTTGACCGAGCGGTCCGGTCGTGACCTCGACGCCGGGCGTACATCCGTGTTCAGGATGGCCGGGGGTTCGACTCTTCCACTGGCGGAACTGTTCGAGGTCCTCGATCTCGAGGTCGTAGCCGGTCAGACACAGCAGACTGTACAGCAGCGCACTGGCGTGCCCGGCCGAGAGCACGAACCGGTCGCGGTCGGGCCACGCGGGGTTTCTTGGATTGTGTCGCAGATGGCGCGTCCACAGAATGTGGGCCATCGTGGCCGCGCCCATCGGCATGCCGGGATGCCCGGAATTCGCGTGTTGCACCACATCGACCGACAGCATCCGGATCGTGTTGATGCAGAGCTGGTCCAGATCGTTCATTTCGCCCCCTCTGGGTTGGCGCGGTAGCCGTCTTCGAGGCGGCGTTTGGTGAGTGTGAGCGTGCTCTGGAGACCACTCCGAACTCGACGCTTCACAATCCACCGGCCCAGTCCGCCGAACATGCCCTTGAGCGCATCGATGCGCGACCGATTGACATAGAACAGGTAGAAGGACGCACCGCGTTGATCGTTCGCTTCGATGGCGATCGTGAAACCGATGGATCCATCGACGTAGTGGCTCGAATACAGGTCCATGGCTGTACCAAACGTAATCGTGGCGGCATCGAACGCCTTCGTATAGACGCTGACGCGCGTCAGCGAAATGATCGGCTTGAGACCAGGCGTCTCCTTCGACCAGTACCAAAACTCGTCGACGGCCGCCAGCCGCGGACCTGGGTATTCGGCGAGGTAGGCTCGAAACTCAGGCACGTCCTGCAGCGTATCGGGGACCGCCGCCAGAATCGCCTCGATCGCTGTCCTGGGAGAAGTCGAAGGGCTGCCGCCGTAAGCAGTCAGCACCGCCGGTCCGCCTGACCGGAAGGCCTGGACTCGAGCCGTGAGCATCTCCTTGAACACGCGAACGTTCTCACGGTCGGCCGTCGCGCGCGCGTCGCGCGCGCCATGATGCAGCAGCCCGAAGGTCTCCATCGGCAGCGTCACGCCACAGTGGCCAATCCGACAGCTCCGAAACGCCGCGACGTCGGCGTTCGGGACCGTCAGCGTGTCGAGGTCGCGCAGGACGGACGGATTGTCGAACGTCCCAATCTCCGGCACCTTCGCGTTCCGCTTGAACGACGCGATGTCCCGCCACCGCCTGACGAAATACTCGCGCGGCACGCCGATCCGTAAGGCTCCTGCGACGGCGATCTCGTTGCCAACGCTCGCGTCGAGTGTCTTGACGATCACAGCTCAAGCGGCAGGGGGAATACCATCGTCGTCACGAGGACGAGGACGACGGTCGCCATTGGCACAGCCATGGGGGAAATCATGATGAACCTCACTTGGCGGACGGAACTGCCTCGTCATGGCTGGGCTTGATGGTCCAATAGGCAGTACGGCCGTAGTGCTCGTACAGCGCCTGTTCCTGCTCCCGCGTGAACTGTGCGACCGAGTCATACGGACACCGAACCACACTCCAATATCCACAATAGGCGGGCGCGAGATATCGCGCTGTGCAAAACGAGACTGATCAGCCTCCCTCATTTACACTCAAGATGATGATCGTGGCGTCGCGGTGGCGATCGGACACGCGAGACGGAACGCGCGTAAAGGAAACATCAACATGCAACTAGGGATGATTGGCCTGGGACGGATGGGCAGCAGCATGGTGCGCCGGCTCCTCAAGGGCGGGCATGCCTGTGTGGTGTTCGATTCAGCGCCCACGAACGTGACGAAGGCGGCGCAGGATGGTGCCAAGGGAGCGAGCTCTCTCGACGAGCTCGTCAAGAAGCTCGACTCGCCGCGCGCGATCTGGCTGATGGTCCCGGCGGCGGTCGTCGATTCGGTGCTGAAGGAACTATCGCCGCTGCTGCAATCAGGCGACGTCGTCATCGATGGCGGGAACTCGCACTACGTCGACGATCTCCGGCGGGCCAAGGCGCTCGATGCCCGTGGAATTCACTATCTTGACGCGGGAGTGAGCGGCGGCGTGTGGGGAGAGGAGCGGGGATACTGCCTGATGATTGGCGGCAACGATGGGGCGGTTGGCCGTCTCGATCCGATCTTCAAAACGCTCGCGCCTGGTGCAGGCACCGCGGCCCGCACACCGGGAGGCGACGCGAGGCACAGCACCGCCGAGGAGGGGTACCTGCACTGTGGTCCCTCGGGCGCGGGACACTTTGTGAAGATGGTCCACAACGGGATTGAATACGCGCTCATGGCGGCGTACGCGGAGGGGTTCAACATCCTGGCGCACGCCAACGCGGGCGCGCATCCGCCGGCGGTGAATGCCGAAACCGCGCCGCTACGTCATCCCGAACTGTATCGATACGAGATCGCCTTGCCTGATGTCGCCGAAGTCTGGCGGCGCGGAAGCGTCATCGGCTCATGGCTGCTCGATCTCACGGCGCGCGCACTCACTGAGCATCCGGACCTGAAGCAGTTCTCCGGACGCGTCTCCGACTCCGGCGAAGGCCGCTGGACGGCGAACGCCGCGATCGAAACCTCCACTCCGACGCCGGTCCTGACCGCTGCGCTGTTCCAGCGGTTCAGCTCCCGTGGCGAGGACGATCTTTCGGATCGCCTGCAGTCGGCGATGCGCTTTCAGTTTGGCGGACATCTCGAGCGGCCGGCGGAGAAGTAGTCCTCCCGGCTACGGGTGCGGCCGTCGTCAGGATGTCGGCTCCGGCGCCGGGTTATGCCAGCCGCCGTCTGAGGCGATGAGCGCGTCGGCTTCTTTCGGCCCCCAACTCCCGCGCCTGTAGGGGCGCACCCGATGGTGCCTCGTGAGGACGGGATCGACCGCCACCCAGGCGGCCTCGACCGCATCCTCACGAGTGAAGAGCGCGCCATCGCCAGCCATGGCGTCGGTCAGGAGCCGCTCGGTACGGCGCTTCCTCGCCGGGCTGCTCCTCGAACAGATAGAGCTCCTGCTGGGTCCCGACGAATTCCTTCCCCGCGCGCTTGACGCGCGCGGCGAGGGCGACCGCCGAGCTCGGGGAGATTCGGAAGCGCAGATAGTTGGCCCGGCCCCTGGCCGGCGCCGAATCGGCGAATAGCCGCTGTGGCGCCGGCTTCAACTGGACCAGAACCTCGGTCGCCGTGTCGGCGAGGTATTTGCCGGAGCGCAAATACCACGGCACCCCCGCCCAGCGCCACGAGTCGATGAACAGCCGCAGGGCGCAGAACGTCTCGACGTCGGAGCGCTTCGCCACGTCCGGCTCCTTCCGGTAGCCGGCGTACTGGCCGCGCACGACGTCATCCGGCGTGAGCGGGCGCATGGCCTGAAAGACCTTCGCCTTCTCGTCATGCACAGCCCCGAAGTCCCGGCCGGCCGGCGGCTCCATGGCCAGGAGCGCGACGATTTGGAACAGGTGGTTCTGGATCACATCGCGTAGACAGCCGGCGGTCTCGTAAAACGCGCCGCGCTTCCCCACGCCGAAATCTTCGGAGAGCGTGATCTGCACACTGGACACGTAGTTGCGGTTCCAGATCGGCTCGAGGAATGCATTGGCGAATCGGAAATAGAGGATGTTCATGATCGCCTCTTTCCCGAGAAAATGGTCGATCCGGAAGATCGCGTCCTCCGGAAAGACCGCGTGCGCGACGCGGTTGAGGGCTCGCGCAGAGGCGAGATCGCGGCCGAACGGCTTTTCGACGATCACGCGGGCCTGTTCGGCCAGGTGTGCCGCACCGAGCCCCCGGATCACGGTCTCGAAGAGCGAGGGCGGGATGGCGAGGTAATGCGCCGGGCGCGCACTGCTGCCCAACGCGTTCTTGATGGCCGTGAACGTGCCCGGGTCGCGATAATCCCCACTGACGTATGTGAGCGAGGACAGCAGGTGGTGAAGTGCCCGCTGGTTATCGACGCCGCCCGATCGTCGGATGCTGTCCGTCACGCGCGTGCGCAGCCGCGCCAGACTCCATTTCGGCGACGCGACTCCGATGACCGGGACCTTGAGCGTCCCTCGTTTCGCCATCGCATAGAGCGCCGGGAAGATCATCTTGTGCGCGAGATCGCCCGTGACACCGAAGAGCACCAGCGCGCCAGAACGAGAAAGAGCCATCAGAAATCGTAGAACCCGGCGATGAGCAAGGTCTGTCCACTTCTGCACATCCACCGGGGCGGCATGATTGTCATGCTATGAGCTTGGACGAGTGAGGATGACATGGCGACAGACACAACGGCGAGTGCCACGAACGGACTTCACGCCCTCGGACAGAGCCTGTGGCTCGACAATATCACGCGCGGGCTGCTGAAGAGCGGCACGCTCCGCACCTACATCGACGACTGGTCGGTGACAGGGCTGACGTCGAACCCGACGATCTTCGATCACGCCATCGAGAACAGCGATTTCTACGATGCCGCGATTCGCCAGAAGAGCGGCGCAGGCACCACGGGCGAGGCGCTGTTCTTCGAGCTCGCGCTCGAGGACCTCAGCAACGCCGCGGCGCTGTTCCGGCCGGTCCACGATGCGACCGAGGGCCTTGACGGATGGGTGTCACTCGAAGTTTCGCCGCTCCTGGCCAACGATACGGCCAACACGATTGCGCAGGCGGCTGAGCTCCATGCGCGAGCGAAGCTCTCTAATCTCCTGATGAAGATTCCCGGCACGCCTGAAGGCGCGGCGGCCATCGAGGAGTCGATCGCCGCGGGCGTGCCGGTGAATGTCACCCTGTTGTTCTCGAAGGCACAGTACCTGGCGGCGGCGAACGCGTACATGCGCGGGATCGAACGACGCGTCGCGGCCGGTCTCGACCCGAACGTCGGCTCCGTCGCGTCGATGTTCATCAGCCGCTGGGACAAGGCCGTGATGAGCAAGGTGCCGGCCGAATTGCGGAATCGGCTCGGGATCGCCGTCGCACAACGCACGTACGCCGCCTACCGCGAGCTGCTTGCCTCACCGCGGTGGCACACGCTGTCGCAGGCCGGGGCGCAGCCGCAGCGCCTCCTGTGGGCGAGCACCAGCACGAAAGACCCCGATGCCTCCGATGTGCTGTACATCGAAGCGCTCGCCGCGCCGGACACGATCAACACCATCCCCGAGGACACGCTGCGCGCCTTTGTGGATCACGGTCACGTCACACGGACGATGCCGGCGGACGGCGGCGACGCGGAAGATGTCCTGGCTCAATTCACAAAGGCCGGCATCGACGTGGCGGCGCTGGGTGCCCAGCTCCAGCGCGAAGGCGCCCAGTCGTTCGACGACTCGTGGAGCAACCTGCTCCGGAGTGTGGCTTCCAAGAGCGGCGCTCAGTGAATCCACGTCCGACATACTGACGGCCAGGATTCGCGACCCGATGTCACGACCCACGGCGCGCCCCCGGCGCGGCGACGCACCGCGCCAGCGTCCGCTCGGCGTCGACGCGATCGGGATTCCCGGCGGAGCGAACCCCGCGGTAGATATCGACGGACTCGCGCAGGAGCGGCTCCGCGGCACGGCGATCGCCTCGATCGAGCAACAGCGTGCCGAGGCTCGCGAGAGAGGCCGCGAGGTCCGGATCGCGACCCGACAGGTGCGCACGGCGAATCTCGAGCGCCTGCCGGTGCAGCCGCTCGGCCTCCTCGAAGCCGCCGCGGGCCGCGACCACCGACGCAAGCTCCCAGAGGTACTTTGCGTAGTCCGGGTGTGACGCCCCACGCGTCTTGACCCACAGGGCCTGGGCTCGTCTGAGCATCGGTTCGGCCTCGGCGAGCCGGCCCTGTCGCCGGATGGCCGAGCCCAGGTTCATCGTCGCCTCGGCTGCCCAACTGCTCTCCGGCCCGTAGATCTTCGTCGCCAGCGCGAGACCCTGCCGAAACACGCGCTCCGCCTCGGCGTAATCGCGCGTGCAGAGCTTGCTCACCCCCAATGCTTCAAGGTCTGCGGACACCCAGGGGCTCTCTTCGCCGACGAGCCGCCGGTGCAGGTCGAGTGCGGTCTCGAGGAGCGGCCCGGCTTCCTCGACCTCGCACCGTTTGATCAGCAACCAGGCAAGTCCCTGGGACGCGTGCGCGACATTCGGATGCTCGGCGCCGTAGAGGGTCTTGTCGATGTTCAGCGCCCTTCGAAACGCCTCCTCCGCGGCCGCGAACTGCCCACTGTCCTGAAGTACCTGGCCGAGGGTGTACCATCTGACCGACACCACGGGATCGAATCTCGCCAAGCAATCGCCGATCGAGATCGAGCGCCCGGCGCAGAAGATCCTGCGCGCCCGCCAGGTCTCCGTTGCGCCACAGGGTGGCGCCCAGTTCGTGCAGGCCCTCGGCGACCTGGTGATGCTCCGGGCCGAACAGCCGGAGACGCATCGCGAGAGCCTCGCGCAGCAACGCTTCGGCCTCGCGCCCGCGATCGGTATTCCTCAGCAGGAAGCCAAGGTTGCTCATGGTTTCCGCAATCGACGGGTGATCGGGGCCCTCGGTCCGCCGCTTCATGGCCAACGCCTGCCGGAAGAGCGGCTCGGCGGCGGCGTAGTCGCCTCGCTTGCGCAGGAGCAGCGCCAACTGGTCGAGGCTTTCCGCCACCTCCGCGTGCTCCGGCCCGAACACCGCGCGCCGCCGCTCCAGCGCGCGCTCCAGCATCGGCTGAGCGACGGCATACAGCCCGAGGTTCTGGTAGACCTGCCCCATCGTGCCGAGCAGCGTCGCCTGGGCCTGCGGCGTGTCGCGCAGGTCCGACTCTATCCGTTTCGCGCCGCGGTCGAGGATCTCCCGCGCCGTGATGGTGTTTCCCCGCGCCTCGGAGGGGTCCGACGTGCGAAACAGCTCCACCAGGAAGTTCGAGACCGACTGAGCGGTCGCGGCCTGCTCCCGCGCGAGCTGCTCGGCAGCGCGCGCGCGGTCGCGTTCTGTAGCGAGCCGCGCCGCCTGGATCGCGAACGTCACGGCCGCCGCGGCGACGAGGACGGCGAGCGTCGCGACCACCGCCACCGCCACCGTGTGCCGCTGAACGAATTTGGCCGTCCGATAGCTCCACGTCGCCTCGCGCGCGAGGACCGGCGCGCCGTCGAGGTGCCGGTGGATGTCGTCGGCGAACTGCTCCACCGATTCGTACCGGTCCGCCGGCTGCCGCGCAAGCGCCTTGGCAAGGATGTTGTCGAGATCGCCCTCGAGCTGCCGCCGGCGCGCGGGGGCGGCAGCGCTGGGCGGGGGCGGCTCGGGGCCGCGCAGGACGCGCTCCATCGCGCCGGGCGTGTACGCGGGGATCGCGTACGGGCGCCGGGCCGTGAGGATCTCGTAGAGCAGTACGCCCAGGGAGTACACGTCGGTGCGCGTGTCCACTCCGTCGGGAATCACGCCCGCCTGCTCGGGGCTCATGTAGTCCGGGGTGCCCATCGCCGCCCCGACGCGCGTAGACGGCTCGCCTCCCTCGCCGGCCGACGAGTCGATCGCCTTGGCGATGCCGAAGTCGATGATCTTCGGCGCCGGCACGCCGTCCGTTTCGCATACCAGCACGTTCGACGGCTTCAGGTCGCGGTGGACGATCCCTTTCTGGTGCGCGTGTCGCACGCCCTGGCAGACGGCGAGGAACAGCTGAAGCGCGTCGCGTATCCCGAGCTGCCGCTCGCGACAGTATTGGGTGATGGGCACGCCGTCGACCAGCTCCATCACGAAGAACGGACGGCCGTCGCCGCTCGCGCCGGCGTCGAGCACGCGCGCAATCGCCGAGTGGTCCATCAGCGCGAGCGCCTGACGCTCCGACTTGAAGCGCGCGATGACCCCGTCGGTGTCGAGGCCGCGCCGAATCAGCTTCAACGCGACGACCCGGCGGATCGGCTCGACCTGCTCGGCCTCGTACACCGTGCCCATGCCGCCCTCGCCCAGGACCCGGCGAATCCGATAGGGCCCGATCGCGGCGGGCGACGGTCCGCCGTCCGGCTCGCCGTCCAGAGCGGCCAGCGCCTCCGGTGCGGAGAACCGCACGACCGCCGCGGTCGAGAGCACGGGCAGATCGTCGTCGGCGTGCGCGAGCAGGGCCTCCGCCTCGCGGCGCAGCAGTTCGTCGGCGCCGCACGCCTCGACGAGAAACGCGATGCGATCCGCGCCGGCGAGCGCGCGCCCCCGCAGGACGACGGCCTTCACACGTTCGAAGCGTTCACGCATGGCGGGCATTTTACGCGTCCACACCCCGGCATTCCACCCGGGTCGCACCGGGATTGCCCGGACGCGAGCCGGCCCCCGATCCATGTCGTGCGCCGCACGACCGAAAGAGCGGTAAACTGACGCGACGACACGAACGCGGGACCGGGCGGCGCGCCGGGGCGATGCTCGTCATTGTGGTCTCCTCGAGCGCCGGCGAACATTCAGCATTCGTGCGTCCTTCGGCCGCACACGCATGTCAGACGCTGACGAGCGCACGCGAATCACGCAGATCCTCATGGACTCCCGGGAAGCGGGCGCCGACGACGCCAGCGCCCGGCTGGCGGAGGCGCTGTACCCTGAACTCCGCCGGCTCGCCTCCGCGCTGATGCGTCGCGAACGGCAGGACCACACGCTTCAGCCCACGGCCCTCGTGGGCGAGGCCTTCCTCCGGCTCGTCGATCAGTCGAAGGTCGAATGGAAGGACCGGGCTCACTTCCTTGGCATCGCCGCCCGCGTCATGCGCCAGATCCTCGTCGACCACGCCCGCCGTCACGGTGCGGCCAAGCGCGGGGCCGGCGTGCAGATGGTCACGCTCGACGACAAGCCCTCGGCCGGCGGCGGCCCGGTCGAACTCCTGTTGGTCAACGACGCGCTCGACCGCTTCGCCCTCCTCGACGAACGCGGGGCGCGCGTGGTGGAGATGCGCGTGTTCGGCGGGCTCACCATCGACGAGATTGCCGCTGCGCTCGGCGTGTCCAGGCGCACCGTCGACAACGACTGGGCCGTGGCCCGGATGTGGCTCGCCCGCGAGCTGTCCGCATCACCGTCGTCCTGACGCCGGCTACTGCGGCGTGGCCGACACCGAGTAGTCGAGCCGCAGCCCGCAGCTTCCGCTGCCAACCGTGAGGGTGTTGGACCCGAGACTCGAGAACGTGCCGTTCGAGGACCGGTGCGTGCGAGTGACGCCGCGATTGTCCAGCTGGCTGTCGTGAATCCACCGGGTCGAGGGGGGGAAGACCACGACCTGTTCGTCCCACTCGGTGCCGTTGAACTCCACGCGCACGAATTGGCCCGCTTCGGCAGGCAGCGAATAGGTCTGCCCGCCTGACAGCGACACCGAGGCGTTGCGCGCGAGACTGACCACGAGCAACTTGCTCGGATTGCCGGGGTAGTCACTGGGGCTCTGATCCGCGACGTACTGCCCGCCGTCGGCCGTGACGAGCCTCACCCGAAACCCGAATTCCCCACGGTCGAGCCCCTGGAATACATCGTCGCACGTGTCCAGGGCCGTGATCGAGTGCATCTGGACGGCGACGATCATGCGGGCGCGCGCGATCTGCAGGGTCCTCCTGCCCGACTGCCCCTGGAAGTCCGCCGTCACGTCCGCCGAGCCGGTGCTCACCGCGGTCACGAGCCCCGTCGCCGACACGGTGGCAACCTTGGTATCCGACGACTTCCACGTCGCGCGTGTGGACACGTCCTCGGTGCTTCCGTCGGAATACGTCGCCTGGGCGGTGAGTTGCGCCGTCTTTCCTTCCGAGAGTGACATGGAGCCGCTGACTTGAATGGCAGTGAGCGTCCGCGTCGGCGTTGTCGGTTGCGACTGCGAGGGGGCCGTGGGGCTGCCGCCACAGGCGGCAAGGAACAGCGCGACGAGCGCCGACCCGAAGTAGATGGACACGGCGGACCGGTGAGTGGAAGCGGCCATTGATGTCTCCTTCTTGTCGATCGACCCGGCATCCCGCCGGATCAGCTTCTGGAGACGTATGCGCGGTTCGCCGCCGCACCGCGCAATGCCGGGCCGTTTGCGCGATCTCCGGGCGGACGACGCATATCGAGTCAGCATCGGCAATCGGCACCCGAAAGGAACGCCGCGTGCGTCCTCCACGGGAAGCGGATCGGGAATCACCGTCCGCGTCCCTCAATCGTGATTGGGGTGTCCGTGCGGAAGGGATAGAATCTGGCCCACGGGTGTTCAGCCCATGACGAGCAACAACATGCGGGTGGGAGTGTTCCGGCGCATGCTGGCGCGGGAAGCTGGAGCCGGTGCCAACGCACCGGCCATTGCCGCTGCAGCCCGCCGCTTGTGCGAACGCTTCGCCGAACAACTCACTCCCCTGATCGGCGACGCAGGAGTCGCCGCCATCTGCGCTCGGAGCCTGCACCTGACACAGCGGAACGTTCGAGGGCTCGCGCCGGTCCGTGAATCCGCTCAGAGGGGTGCGCCATTGGCACTCCTGCAGCTGTCCCTGGAGCAGCAGGAGCCGGCCGCGGCCACCGAGGCTGCGGTCGCCATGCTCGCCACGATCGGTGAGTTACTGGCGTCATTCATCGGGGAGAGCTTGACGACCAGTCTCTTACGCGAGGCGTGGCCCGACGACTTCGCTGCCGACACCCCCGAGGAGACCATCACATGAGCGATAAAGTCCCGATTCGACGCCTGCCGACGGGCGTCCCTGGACTCGATGCCGTCCTGGGCGGCGGCGTGCCCGAGTTCTCGTTCAATGTCGTTGCCGGCACGCCGGGCGCCGGCAAGACCACGCTGGTGCAGCAGATCATGTTCGCGCTGGCGCGTCCGGATCGACCCGCGCTCTTCTTCACGGTGCTCGGCGAGCCACCGCTCAAGATGCTCCGCTATCAACAGCAATTCGAGTTCTTCGATCTGGCGAAGGTCAACGCGTCGGTGCGGTTCACCAACCTGGCGAAGGAGGCGCTCGACGGCGGACTCGGCGCCGTGCTGAAGCGCATCGTGCAGGAGGTGGAGGCCACCTCACCGGCCATCGTCATCGTCGACTCATTTCGATCGGTGATGCAGGCCGCGAAACGGCAGACCGAGGGGCTCGACGTGCAGCACTTCGTCCAGGAACTGGGCATGCGGTTGACCGGCTGGCAGGCGACGACCTTTCTAGTCGGCGAGTTTCAGCTGGCCGAGACCGAGAACAATCCCATCTTTACGGTCGCGGACGGTCTCGTATGGCTGTACCAAAGCCTCGATCGCAATTCGATGGTGAGGAAGATGCAGGTCATGAAGATGCGCGGTCAGGCGCCCATTCCCGGCCTGCATACCTTTCGCATCAGCGATCGTGGGATTCAGGTGTTCCCGCGACTGATCGCCGGGCCACCCGAGGCGTCACCGGCCGCCGAGGGCAGGACCAAGGGCCGACCGCCGCGGCTGTCCGTTGGGGTGACCGGTCTCGACGAGATGTTGGGCGGGGGCATTCCTTCCGGATACTCCGTGCTCGTCGCCGGCCCGTCGGGATCGGGCAAGAGCGTTCTCGCCACCGAGTTCATCCGCGAGGGTGTCCGTCGCGGCGAACCGGGCGTCGTTGCAGTGTTCGAAAAGCGCCCGAGCGAATACGCGCAGACCGGCGCCGGTCTCAACCAGGCCGTTCGCGACGGCCAGGTGGGGATCGTCCACACGCGCCCGCTGGATCTCTCGATCGACGAGACGCTGCACGAGTTGACGGATGCGATTCATCGGATCAAGGCCCGGCGCGTCGTGATCGATTCCCTCTCTGGATTCGAACTCGCGCTCGCTCCCACGTTTCGGGAAGACTTTCGTGAGTCGCTCTACCGCCTGGTCGCGGCGTTGACGGGGATGGGCCTCACCGTGATGATGACGACCGAATTGGAGGACAGCTACACGGATCTCCGGTTCAGTCCGCACGGAACGGCGTTTTTGACCGATGCGATCATCCTGCAGCGATATGTCGAACTCGAAGGACAGTTCAAGCGGGTGATGGCGGTCGTAAAAGTCCGGGCGAGTGCGCACAAGAAGGACCTTCGCATGTTTGAGATCACCGCCGATGGCATCGTCGTCGGTGAACGGATCGTGAACTATCAGGGACTCCTTACGGGGAGCCCTCATCTGGTCTCGCTCGGCAGTCCGCTGCCACATGGCCGGCCCACGACCGGCCGGCCGAAGTCGTGACACATGAAATCGCCACGCACGCGGAGCTCGAAGAAGGCCTCGCCTGGCGCCGCGAAGAAGCCGCCGGGCGTGGCGCATGTCACGCGCCATCAGCGTGGCGTCACTGCCGGTGTGTCGGTGAACGCGCGTGTCGAGCGCGAGCGAGCACTGGTCGCGCGCGAAGAAGCGGTGGCCCGTCGTGAGCGCGCGCTACGGCGGCAGGAGGCGACACTTCGCGTTTCACAGCCTCCGACGCAGACCCGCGCGGACATCGACCGGCTGATGGGCCAGATGCGGGAAGCGAACGAGCGGCTGATCGTCGCAGCAATCCACGCACAGAACCTGTCAGACGACGCCCACACGGAAACGGCGCAGGCCAGGGATGAACTCGACAATCTCCTGAACCAGCTGCGGTCCGCGAATGAAGGGTTAGCCGCCGGCGCCGCGCAGGCCCACGCGATGGCGGAGGAAGCCCGCGCGCGTGAAGAGAAGTATCGACGTTTGTCCAGTCGGCTCCTCACATTGCAGGATGAGGAACGACGGCGTCTCGCCCTGGATCTGCACGACTCGACAGGGCAGCGCCTGGCCGCCCTGACGATGAATCTCGACATCGCCGGACGGGCCGCGCGGTCGCTCGCCGCCCCGTCGCGCCGGGCGCTCGCGGAAAGTCGAGTCCTGGCCGAGGAATGCGCTCGAGAGGTGCGGACGCTCGCGTATCTGCTGCACCCCCCGTTGCTCGAAGAGGCGGGATTGCTGTCGGCGGTGCACTGGTACGCGGAGGGCTTCGCGAAGCGCAGCGGCATCGATGTGGTGGCGGATCTGGATGAGGTCGGGCGATTGCCGCGGCCGATCGAGACGGCCCTCTTCCGCGTCGTGCAGGAAAGTCTCACGAACGTCCATCGCCATGCGTCAACCACAACCGCCTCGATTCGTCTCACGGTCGCGAGCGATGTCGTCGCGCTCGAAATCCACGATCAGGGACACGGACTTCGTGAGCCGCTGGCACACCAGACAGGGATGCTCCAGCCTGAGACGCTGGGCGTGGGGATTCAGGGGATGCGAGAGCGCATCAGTCAGCTGGGTGGGACCTTCGACGTCGAATTCACGGACAAGGGAACGACGGTGCGCGTTGGCGTGCCACTGAACGCGGACACCCCATGAAGCCCGTCCGCATCCTCATCGCCGATGATCACGAGGTCGTGCGGCACGGCGTGCGCGCCGTGCTGGAAGGGCAGGCGGGGTGGGTCGTGTGCGGCGAAGCGAGTTCCGGGCGCGAAGCGGTGGCCAAGGCGATTGACCTCCGGCCCGACGTCGTGGTCCTGGATATCAGCATGCCGGAGTTGAATGGCTTGGAAGCCACGCGCCAGATTCGACACGCCGTATCGGCCAAGGTCCTCATCCTGACCGTGCACGAGTCCGATCAGGTCGTGACGGAAGTAATCGATGCCGGCGCGCACGGGTACGTGTTGAAGACAGACGCGGGACGAACACTGGTCGAGGCGATCCGCGCTCTGCTCGACAGCCGGGAATTCTTCACCGCACGTGTGCGTGGCGTTGCGGTTCGCCGAACGGGCACACGCCGCGCGGCCGCCGAACGAGGTGCGCCGGGACGTCTGACGCCGCGCGAGCGCGAGGTGGTGCAGCTGCTCGCCGAAGGCAAGTCCAACAAGGAGGTCGGCGTCATGCTCGGGGTCACCACCAGGACCGCGGAAACACACCGGACGCACATCCTGGCCAAGCTCCATCTCCACTCGATGAGTGAACTCGTGCGCTACGCGGTCCGGAACCGCATTATAGAGCCCTGAACGCCTCATACAAGACGTCTATAACGGTCGGCAAGCCACCACGCCAGCCGTGGGTCAGTCCCGCGCTATACAGAATCTACCGTATAGCCTAGAGAGCTCGGCCCATTTTATGCTTGTCACCGATTAGGGACAGTCACCCGCGCAAGCAGAGCGCGAACTGCGAATACCGTCCACGCCTGCGTGACTGTCCTACTCGGAGGCCGCGATGCCGCAGGCAAGGCTGCTCACACGTATCCGCGCCGAGTATCTGGAAATGCCCGGTTTGAAACTCACCCTCGGCCAGGCGCAGCGGCTCTGCGGCGTCGAGCGAGAGCTGTGCAAGATGGTGCTCGACGCGCTGGTGGCCGAGAAGTTCCTGTGCGTGAAGCCGGACGGGGCGTTTGCGCGGTTGACCGAGGGCGTCATTCCTCGCCCGCGTTCCGTCAAGGCGGACCTTCGAACCGAGCAGCGTGTCGCGACGGCGTCGTGACGCCGCAGGCTCGTGTTTCGCGGAGCGTGCCGAATGCTCTGGATAGGAACGGCGGTGACGTTCGGCGCCGGCAGTGTCGCGCTGATGCTGGCCCTCCTGGCCAGGCGTCCCCCGCAGATTGAGGAACTCGGCTCTGTGAGCCATCGCTGGATTGCCGAGCATCGACTGGATTCGCCGTGAGCACGTAACCGACGAGTACCGCCATGCCTCACACCCTTCGAGCCGTGAAGCCGAAGCCCACCTTCGACGTGGACGGGTTTCTCCGTTCCGGTGGCGCAGGGACTACCATCGGGGTTTATCAACCTCGGGAAATAGTTTTTTCGCAGGGCGATGCTTCCGACAGCGTCATGTACCTTCAGGAAGGCGCCGTCATGCTCTCGGTGTTGTCTCGCAGCGGCCAGGAAGCCGTCGTCGCGATGCTCGAGACCGGTGCCTTCTTCGCCGAGAGTGCATTAGTGGGCGATCCCGTTCGGCACGAAACGGCCACCGCGATGACCGCGACCACTGTGCTGATCATTCCGAAGGAGCAGATGAGTCGCCTGCTCCACGAACAGCATGAATTCTCGGATCGCTTCATTGCGCACATGCTCGCTCGGCACAATCGGGTCGAAGAAGACGTGGTCGACCAGTTGTTCAATTCCAGCGAGAAGCGACTGGCCCGCGCGCTGCTGCTGTTGGCGCACTACAGCAAGCCGGGCAAAGCGCTCCGCGTGCTGCCCCCGGTCACTCAACAAACGCTCGCGGACATGGTGGGCACCACCAGGTCACGCGTGAACTTCTTCATGAACAAGTTCAAGAGGCACGGCTACATCGAATACAGCGGTGGCCTGAAGATCAACGACTCCCTCGTGACAGTCATCTTGCCGGCCGACCGTGTCGGAACACGCCCGTCGAAGACTGGCTGATCGCCAGCCTCATCGTGCTGACAACTTGTGCGTGGCCGCGAGTGCAGGAGCGCGCCGAGCACTTGGGCTGCGACGTGTTCCTCTCGAAGCCGTGCCTCCCGGATGCTTTGCTGCGCGAAGTCCGGCTGTTGCTACCACCTTGTCAGGTTGAGCCGTGGCTGACACAGTAGGCCGATAACGAGCCAGCTATCTCGGCTAACGACTCCCGCCCGCGACTATCAGCCACGCCCTCTGGCTCTACCATCGCTTCGGTCCCAGCTTCCGTTGGATGCGAAGGATTTGCCCGCCCAGCGGGGCTGTCCGCGCCAGGTTGACAGTGCCTGTCAAGCTGCGATGGACGTCAAGAGGACCGGTGCACAACCATCCGCCAGGGGACCGGCGGAGTGGTTCTCAGGGGTAGTGCGAATCGACTCGCCGTTCCAGCGGACCGCACCTGCCCGCGCTCTCATCTCGAATATTCAAGAAGGGCGATTCTGGTAGTCGCTCCAATTGCGTGGTCGGACGGCACGTGCGAGTTCTGCCGCCAGGGCGCGGCGTGACGCCGACTCAGGTGGGCTTGGTTCGGACCCCACTCCGCATCCTCCGACGTCGTGGAACAGACCGTTCGTAGTTGCCAGCCGGGTGGCAATCGAGCCGACTTGACAAGCCACGACGACCGGGCGAAGATGCCGGCCTCGAACGGTACACAAGATTGGTCGCGGTCCGACAACGGCCGGCAGAACGAAAACCCACTATGAGCTCAGAGCCAGCCGGACAGCCGAGCCCGCGCGCCATTCCGGCGGCGGATCCGGCAGGCCGATCCCGGGTCCCGGCCGGAGAAGACTTGCCGCACCCTGGTGCAGCGGGCTCGGGTAGACCGCGGAGCATCGGTCTGGACCAGGAGGACCGCAAGCTGCTGGCCTGCGTCGACCGGACGCGGCGCGTCAGCCTGCAAGTGCGGGATTGGTGGCGCCAGCGGGAAGCTGACATCGATTCCACGGAGCGCATCGACCTCGTGCGGGCGTTCAGCCCGGACGAGCGTGCGTTCTGCTTCTTCGACGAGGCAACGGTCGAGAACCAGCGCCTCCGTCTGATGGGCGTCGTGCAGGAGGCGTTCTACGACCGGCCCAAGAAGGCCAGCCCCGAGGACATCCGAGATCAGCTGCGCGAATTCATCCTCGGATTCTTCATGCGGGTCAGCCACGGCCAGCGGCCGGAACCCGCCGTAGCCTCGGACCACGGGGCGCTCCCGCTGTTCATCAGGCCGCTCAGCTGGCTGCCGGACAGCTCGGACACACGCATCGGGTTCGGTTACGAGCAACTGCTGTGCAGGAAGCGCGAGACGGGCGAAGTGGAAAAGTTCCACCCGGACGAGCGGGGAGCTATTGTGGACCTGCGATCGATCGGCCCGGTCTACGACTGGGTCGCGATGCGGGTCAACATCTTCGACTTCAAGATCGCCTTTTCGCCCTTCGGCCCGGAGGTGCTGAAGATGGAGCTTCCGTTCAGGGAGGTCACCTATCTGCTGGTGACGCCCGAACTGATCATCAACCGCGAGAATCCGTCTCCCGACGTGCTCGGCGAATACGGATTCGGATACGGATTGCTTCCGTACGCTCCGGGCCCCGACATCTTCGCCTACGGGCCCGGCCATTTCGCTGCCGGGTTCCAGTCGTTCGCCTTTCAGGTGTTGCGGACCGGCGAGATTCGCGCCAAGGCGGTGTTTGTCGTCAACCGTCCGGACAAGATCCTCAGCGTGGACCTGGATCCTGTCGGGTGGGGCCTCAAGGGAGCGGACCTGATGACATTCAACGTGGCGTCGAAGGCCCTGGCCCCCTTGAAGGCCGTCGCGGACCGGTTGCCGCTGCGCGTGCGAGGTGTGGACCCGTTTTCGCTGTACATCTCGACCGCCAACCTGTTGACAGGCGGACTCGCAAGTCGTCGACTCGGTATTTCCAAGGAGCAGTTGGAGAAGCACATGGCGGTCCGGCACTTCATCCAGCACCGTCAGATGCTGCTCGACTCGCAGCTGGTCTGGCGAATGGTGCCCGACTGGACCGATACCGTCGCGCTGCCCGAGGTTTGCCACCGGGGACTCAGCGGCTGAGGGAGATGTCGGGCCCGCCAGCCGGGGGACCCGACACGAGAGAGCGAGGCCGCCGGCCGGCCGTCAGGCCAGCAACTGGTCGAGCGGCCGGTAGCAGCAGATCTGGTCGAGACGGTGTTCGGCTTTGAGTTTCGCGTGCAGGGTGTCGAGCGCGAGCCGCGCCGGACCGGCCACGGTGCTTTCCCACGCGTCGGCCACGTCCGGAGCCGGCACGTGGCGGACGAGGTTCAGCGCGTGCGCCTCGTTGGGTGACGTGTCCTGCCGCATGACCATCGCGCAGGCCACGCCTTGCGCGAAGGCCGTCCTGTCGCCCGAATAGAGCGGCGCGATCCGCTCCCTGACGATCGCCTCCAGAATCAAGGGCGTCTTCATGTTGACGATCGCCATGCCGGTCGCGAGGCCCGCAAGGAGGTTGAAGCGGCTCATCCCGCTGACCACCAGCCGATCGATCAGAGGGAACGCGGGCCACGGCTCGTTCCATCTGGGCATGAAGTCGATGAAGTAGCAGGCACGCCCGGCTCCGTGCCAGAGAAACGGCGCGTGCTCCGGGTCGATCTCCAGCATCGTCTGGGTGAGCGTCTCGAAGAACGGACGATAGAAGAACTGCGTCACCATACCCCAGGCCTCATACCCGATGCCCGAGTAGCCGGGCAGCAGGTTCAGCCTGGCCAGTTCGGCGATGCGGCAGGTGGCTTCCCGGACTCGCGCGGGCGTGGGATGCTTGCCGATCTTGTCGAAGTGGTGCCGCGCAATCGCGAGACAGAGGCCGGCGTGCACCATCAGCTGCATGTTCTCCGGCACCTGGGCGCCTTCCCCTTGGGTGAGGAGGTCGCGCGCGTTGTCGTCACGCGCCATCGCGCGGTTGCCGAGCACCTGTCCCAGTCCCTCGACCAGCCACAGCGCGCGGAACGGTTCGAGCCCCTGGATCTTCGCGATCAACTCGGAAACGCTGGCGTCCTTGCCGAGGAAAAGGTGGGTGAACTCCACCGTCTCGATGGTGCTGATCTTGTTGTCGCTCTCGATGGCGCCGATGCCAGAGCAGCCGGCGGGCGCGCAGAACACCCTGGCGATTGGCGGAATGACATAGTGGGCGATCTTGAAGGCGAGAGGGTTCATGCGTCCTCATCACGTGGGCTTCGAAGGATGGATTATAGGGGTTCCGCGAAAATCAACTATGGTATGTTTCGGCCGAGAACCCACCCCGCATGGCTCTTCGCCCTTTGATCAGACCCCTCGTGGCGCTCGTCGTCCTGTCATGCATGCAGGTTGTGCCGGTCCGTTCGACTGGGAGCGCAAGGCCGGCGGGCTGGACGTGAAGCGGCTCGCGATCGATCAGACGGAAACGTCGGTACAGGAACTCGAGGCGGCCATCACGGCCGACCTCAACGCGAAGTTCCGTGCGCTGCGCGAGGCCCGGTCGCTGCTCACGGTCACCGAACTTGGTGAGCGCGCAGCGCAGGAACGTCTCCGCGTGATGGTCGACCGGCACGCCGAGGGCACGGTGCTGACCAGGGACCTGCTGCAAGCGCAGGTCGCGCTGGCGGACGCCGACCAGAAGCACCAGGCCGCGTTGCTGGCGTGCTGGGAAGCGCGGGCCGATTTCGAAAAAGCGGCGGCGGAGGATTCATGACCATCATCGGTCGAAGTGTTTTCGCCAGCACGCCGGAGGTCTACGAGAAGCCGCTGACACCTGTCACGGTGGGCCGGGTCGAGGCCTGCGAAACCGGCACGTCTGTTCGATTGTTCTGAGGCTCCGGCGCCGAACCGCATGTCCAACGCTGCGTCCCGCTCCGCGCTGCGCACTGCCGGCCTCGTGCTGCTGGCCCCAGTCGTCATCGTCGTGAACGCCGCCTTCGCGGCGGCTCACATCCTGATTGGCGTCGCCGCATGGGGACTCGGTGCGGCAGCGGCGCTGCTGCGGGGGATGGGTGTCAGCCCCGCGGCCGCCGCCGTGGACTGGATGCGCCGTGTGGGCGCCCGCGCCCGCGACGACCGGTCGGTGGCGGCGACATTGATGGCGTCGGCGTGGGCGGCAACCGGCAGACGGGGCAGGGTCCCGCCGCGCCAGCTGCTCTCGAGCACCGTCCTGGGCGGCACGGCGCGGCTGCTGTGCTGGCCGGTGTTCACCGCGATGGCCCTTGGCTCCGCATCGATCTCCACCCAGCCGACCGAGCGCTGGGCCATCGCGCTGGGCCGCCTGGCCTCACGCGTGGTCCAGCGCCTCTCTCGACCGGGCGTGCTCCCGGGTGCCGTGGCGGACCTGGCCGTGGCCCGCACGCACTTCGGCTTCTTCGTGATGGTTGCGTCCGCGTCCCCCGCCGTCATGGACAACAACCAGGGCATTCTCGGGGGCTGCCTCGCGCTGCTGCTGGGCGATCCCGACTGGCTCGCCGAGGGGATGCGCCGGATGCGGGGCTACGCGGACTACGTCCACGAGAAGGAGCGCAACGGGGAGCTGGGACCGCGCTCCCGCATGCCGTTCGGCCGCTTGATGGTACGGACCACCGGCGACATACTCCAGAACTACCCGGCGGAGGTCGTCGAGGTGATCCGGACGCGCGGCTTCGCGGAGGGCGCACGGGCGTACTGGCGCGACCGTGCGCGCGTGCACCGGTATCTCGCGCTCTTTCTTCCGTTCACCTGGCACATGATGCAGGACGTGAGGCGGTTCTTCACGCTCGGCCTGCTCGAAGCGCCCGACGCGCAGCGGCTGACACTGTGCGAGCTGGCCGTGATGGCGAGCGCGCTCCCGGACGACCAGAAGGACGCCGCTCTGCTCGACGTCCAGGCGACGGCGCCCCCCTCGATCGTCGAGTTCGAGCACTACGTGGGGCTCGTGCTGCCGTGGGACGGCACCCTCGCCGACAAGGCGATCCGCCGCTCGGCGTCTGGCGCGCTGCTCGACACCCACACGGTCGTGCCGTCTATCCTCGACCGGCACGCGGTGCACGTCGCACAGTCGACCAACGCCGAGGCCTACGCCTTGCGCACGTTCCTGTGGCTCTACCGGGACGAGAGCCGCGCCCGCGAGGTGGGCGAGCGGGAAACCGCGAGAAAGTTCGGGCCCGAGGTGGCGGCGCGCATCGGCGCGTGCCCCCTCTACCCGCTGGAGCCCTGGGAAGTGGACGCGCTCACGGCCGGCGGCCCGCGGCCTCAGGCGGAGGTCGACGCGATCCTGCTGGACGCGCTCCGCAGCCGCGGCCTCGGGACCGTCGCCGATCGCATCGAGGCGGTGGGGACCTGGTCCGCGCGAGGAGATCAGGCTCATGTGCTTACAGAAACTGAGCGGAGCATATGACCGGAGCATATTGGTAGAAGGGCCACGTCTTCGACAGAGCCTACTCGTCGCTCTCGTGGCCGGCGTTCGGTCCGCCTTTCGGTCGCGTCTTGAGCTCGAGGCTGAGACACTAGGTGCCGTGGACCACGCGGATTTGGATTGAGCCGCTGCGGCTCTCCAGGCGCACGAGCGGCCCCCCGCTCCCGATGGTGCCCGTGAGCCGTCCCTTTGACGCGGACCCGTTCACGACCCCGTCGTCCGACTTGACTGAGCCCGAGCGGCTGACGGCCTCCAGGTTGAGTCCCGCGTTCGGGTCGAACGTCGCCTCGATGCTGCCCAATCCGGCCGTGACGCGCCATGGCGCGCCCGGTGCGCCGCTGACGAGCACCCGCCCGCTGTTGCTTGCGGCGGTGAGCCCGCCGGACAGGCCTCGCAGCGTGATGCCGCTCGATGAGGTCTCGACGTCGACGTCACCACCTGCGCCGACGAACGTCGCGTCGACGGCGCCGCTCCCGGTGCGCGCATGAAGACCGGCGCCGAGGCCGCGGGCCGAGATGCCGCTGCTGCTGGTCGTCACCGTGAGCAACCCACCCACGCCGTCCGCGGTCACGTCGCCCGACCCCGTCGTCACCGTCGCGGTGCCGCCGAGCTTCGAGATTTCGATGGCGCCGGATTGCGTCCGCACGGACACCTCGGCAACGAGACCGCTCAGGCTCGTGGCACCGGACGCGCTGACGGCGAGCACCTGCGTGTCGGGCGGCACCCGCACGTCGTAGCTGACCGTGACCGCGCTCCGGTCGGTCGAATCGGACGGCGCGCGCAGCTGAATCGTGTTGCCGTTCCGCTCGATCGGCGGCTGGTCCGCGACCTTGCGCGCCAGCTCCGCCGCGTTGGCGGGCACGTCCCACCCGGCGCGGACCGTGGCGTCGCCGGTCACAATCACTCTGCCGGGTTCACCCGCAGATACGGTGATCTTGCCGCGGATCGTGGAGACGTCCAGGACCGTGACGCCGCTCACGTCGAATGCCCGCTCAAAGGGCACCCGTTGCGCACTGGCCGGCGCTGCCGATCCGACGACGCCCGCGAGAACAAACCCGACTGCCGTGCGCCACATATTCATGTCTCTTCCTCGTCCGCAGACTGCCACAGTTCGCGATCTGGCGCCGTGCCCTATTGAACACGTGCCAGCGGACCCGCAACCCTGCTGAGGGGCCGACATGTCGGCCGTGGGGGTCTATGGGGTCCTCGAGGCTGTCGTCCCGTCCGAGCATCGCGCGAGTGTGGGGTGGAAACAATCTCCTGCCGTGAGAGAGTTGCATTATCCGCGCGCTTTGCATAACCATGTGCCCGGACTCCGGACTTCCTTTCGAGGGGACACACAGCATGAATCGCACGATTGTTGCCGCTCTTGGTCTCGCCGCGCTCGCGACGAGCACGGTCGCCACGCAGAACCAGCGGGTGCTGACGACCGCCGACTACGACCGCGCGGTCAAGATGCTCGCGCCCAGCCTGAACGGCCTGGTCGTCGGCGACAGCGTGAACGCGACCTGGCTGCCGGACGGGCGCTTCTGGTACGTCCGCACCACGCTGACCGGCAACGAAAACGTCGTGATCGATCCGTTGAAGAAGACGCGGGAGGTCGTGCAGACGCCGCCGGTGGGCGGCGTGGCCTCGCCGGGCGCCGGCGGTCGCGGCGGCCGCGGGGGCGGCCAGGGCGGTCGCGGTGGCGGAGGACGGGCGGGCGTGACCCTGTCGCGGACCTGCGGCCCGAACGCCACCGGCATGACCGGCCCGCCTCCTCCGTCGATGTCTCCCGACGGCCGCAAGGCGATCTTCATCTGCGACTGGAACCTGTGGGTGAAGGACGTCGCCACCGGGCAGGAACGGCAACTGACGACCGACGGCGTGAAGGATTTCGGCTACGCGACAAGCAACGCCGGATGGGCGACCAGCGCGGCGCCGGCGCTGTCCTGGTCGCCGGATGGCAGGAAGGTCGCCACGCAGCAGCAGGACGAGCGGAAGGTCGGCGACATGTATCTGGTCGAGACGCCGGTCAACGGCGGGCATCCCGTCCTCCGCGCCTGGAAGTATCCGCTGCCCGGCGATCCCGACGTCGCGATGATCAGCCGAGTCGTGATCGACGTCGACACCGGCAGGATGAAGCGGCTGCTGATGAAGCCCGACTTCCATCGCGGGATGTCGGAAGACAACATCGACATGAGCGAGTATCTGTGGAGCCCGGACGGCTCGAAGCTCGGGTTCGTCTCGACCGATCGCTTCCACAAGAACTCCATCGCCAAGGTCGCCGACGTGTCGTCGGGCGAGATCCGGACGCTCCTCACGGAAACGGAAGCGACGCACGTCCAGACGCGCGTTCAGTGGCAAATCCTCTGGAACACGAAGGAAGTCGTCTGGTACTCGCAGCGCGACGGCACCGCGAACATGTACCTGTACGACCTCGACAGCGGCAACCTGAAGAACCAGATCACCACGGGCGCGGGCCCGGTGACGCGCGTCGTCCGCATCGACCCGGACACGCGGACGATGTGGTACGAGGCTGACGGCCGGGAGAAGGGCCAGGATCCGTACTTCACGCACCTCTACCGGGTCGGGCTCGACGGGAAGCACGACGTGTCGCTCACGCCCGACAACGGGACGCATGCCGTCCAGATCTCTCCCGACGGGAAGTACGTGATCGACACCTTCTCGCAGCCCGACGTCGCGCCCGAGACGGTGCTGCGCGACGGCCGGACGGGGGCGCTGATCATGCCGCTCGAGAAGGCCGACATCTCGAAGCTGCTCGCCACCGGCTGGAAGCCGCCGATGCCGATCACGATGACGGCGGCCGACGGCAAGACCGACATCCACGGGCTGCTCTTCCGGCCGACCAATTTCGATCCGGCGAAGAAATATCCGATCATCAACCAGGCCTATCCCGGACCGCAGTCGGGCAGCGTCGGATCGCGCGCGTTCGCGGCCGCGCGCGGCGACCGGCAGGCGCTCGCCGAGCTCGGCTTCGTCGTCGTCAGCATCGACGGCACCGGCACACCGAACCGGTCGAAGGCCTACACCGATGCGTATTACGGCGCGATGGGGCGCCACAACACGATCCCCGATCAGATCGCCGGCATGAAGGAGCTGGCGAGGACATATCCGTGGATCGACATCGACAAGGCGGCGATGTGGGGCCATTCGGGCGGCGGTTTCATTACCGCTGATGCGTTACTGCGCGCGCCGTACAACGACTTCTTCAAGGTCGGCATCGCCGAGTCCGGCAACCACGACCAGCGCCAGTACCAGGACGACTGGGGCGAGCGCTATCAGGGACCGCTGGTGAAGAATCCCGACGGCACCGACAATTACACGATCGAGGCCACGCAGACCCAGGCCGCCGGCCTGAAGGGCCATCTGTTGCTCATACACGGCACGATGGACAACAACGTGCCGCCGTACAACACGCTGCTCGTCGCCGACGCCCTGATCAAGGCGAACAAGGAGTTCGACATGCTGCTCATCCCGAACTCGGGGCACGGGTATGCGCCGGCGAACTACGTCATGCGGCGGCGCTGGGATTACTTCGTCAAGTACCTGCTCGACGCCGTTCCGCCGAGGGATTACGTGATTCCGGCGCCGGCGGGCGGGCGTGGCGGCCGCGGCGGCGGACCGTCCAACTGAGGTCGTCAGAATCTGATGCGGACCCGCAACATGTCGACCCGCCTCGACCTTGCTCGCATCCGCCCACTGCTGATCGCGATGGCCTCCTGCGTGCTGGCCGGCTGTAGCGGCGCCCCGGGGGATTCCGCCCGATCGCCGGCCACCGTCGAACCGCCGGTGGTCACCGCTGCGGGAATCGCGCCGCCGCCATCGGTGCCGATGACCGACTTCGCCGAGTCGTTGCGCGGCGTGCCCGTGCCCGACCCGCTGCGGTCGCTCGAGGATGTCTCCAGTCCAGCGACACGGGAGTTCGTGGCCGCTCAGCGGGCGTATGCCGATTCGGTGGTGGGTCGGCTCGTCGGACTCGAATCGCTGCAGGCTCGGGTGGAGCGTGCGTATCAGGACGCGCCAACCCTCGGTACCGTGACTTCGACCGCGGGCGGCCTGTTGCTCACGCGTTGGCTGGGACCGGCGCCCTCGCTGTTCGCACTCGATACCGGCACCACCACCGAGCGCTTGGTGCTGGATGCCGGCAGCCTGGCAAAGCAGTTGAACGGCGCTCGAATTCGCGTGGTGATGCCCAACGGGGACGCCACGCGAATCGCGATCGGCACCACCGAACAGGGTGATTCAAACGCCGGGATTGCCGTGCTCGATGCGGCGACGGGCGCTCTGCTTCCCGATCGGGTGCCCGATCTGCTGACCACCACCAGCGGCACGCGCTACCAGGTGAGCTGGCTGCCTGATGGCAGCGGCTTCTTCTATCCGCGGCTGTGGCCGGAGAGCGCGACGGGGCCGTCGGCCGACCGGCTCGCTCGCGGTCGCCAGTTCCTGCACGTGTTGGGTACACCACAGGCGGCCGATGTGCCGGTGTTCGGTTTCGAGGTGAGCCCGTCGATCACGGTGAACAAGGCCGACCTGCCGACCCGGGTGTACACCGCACCGGGGTCGGCGTGGCTGGTCGCGACGCTCTACCGCTCCAGGGAAAGCGGCACCGACTTCTACTTTGCGCCGCTTGCGCTCGCGCGGCACACCCCCCTCGCGCCTGCACCGGAATGGCGCCCGCTGGCGAGTCCGGCCGACAACCTGAGTCAGCCGCAGCTGCGCGGCAACACGGTCTATGCGCTGTCGCGCGCCACCGCCGATCGCGGGACGATCGTGCGCCGCGACCTTCGTGCCGATGGGGCCGGCGAATGGGTCACCGTGGTGCCTGAGCAGCGCGGCGTGATCATCGCGTTCACGGTCCAGAAGGATGCGCTCTACTTCACCGAGCGGGACGCCGGCGCGGTAGCGCTCCGCCGGTTGCCGCATGGACCGTCCGCCGATGGGTGGTGGGCAATCGGCAGCGCCTCCATCGACACGGTGCCGCTGGAATCGCCCGGAACGGTGCGGCTGCAGGCGGGCGTGCCGGAAGAATCGGGTGTGATGTTCTCGACGGAATCGTGGGCCACCCCGCCGCGTTGGCAACGCGTGGTGGATGGCGGCAAGGTCGAGACATTGCCGATCGATGATGGCCGCGCGTCGTCCTCCGACGGCGACGTCACGGCGGCGCGGCTCGAAGCACCATCGAGCGACGGCACTCTGGTGCCCGTATCGATCGTGTACGGCGCGAACGCGCTGCGCAACGGTGTGCTCGATGGGACCGCACCGCTGTTCATCGACGCCTACGGCGGTTTCGGCGTGTCCACCGACCCCGCCTACAATCCGATCATGGCGCTCTGGACCTCGCTGGGCGGGGTGTACGCGTTCGCCCATGTGCGCGGTGGCGGCGAACTGGGCGAGGCGTGGCACACCGCGGCGATGCGCGAGCACAAGCAACGCAGCATCGACGACATGATCGGTGCGATCGAGGCGCTGATCGCCAGGCGCTACACGTCGGCTGGACGGGTGACGCTGATGGGCGTGTCGTTCGGCGCTGACATTGCCGGGCTGGTGATGGTCCAGCGCCCTGACCTGCTCGGCGCGGTGCTGTTCGAAGTGGGGCAGCCGGATGAGATCCGTGGCGCGATGCTCGACCCGACCGCCGCTCGCAATATCTCCGAGATCGGCGATCTCGACACGCCCGAGGGCGTCAAGATGCTGATGGCGGCATCGCCGTATCACCGGATTCCGGAAACGGTGGCCCTGCCGGCCGTGATCGTGCACAGCGCCGACGACGACTACAACTTTGGAACGCAGATGCTGTCCGGTAAATACGTCGCGCGGCTGCAGGCGGCCAACAGCGGTAATCGACCGGTGGTGTGGCTGCACACAGCGGGTGGACACCAGGAGTTGTTGAGCGTGTCGCCCGAGTGGGCCGCGAAGGCCCTGTCATTCGCCCTGTGGCAGTGCGGGGATCACGCCTACCAGCCGCCCCCGGCAGAATGATCCTCGCGATGCGCACCGGTGACGAGGAGCGCGAGTCGGCAGAGGTTCGCTGATTCCTCGTCCGGTCATGCCTCCCGGTGATGGCGACATCCTGGCCATCCCTGAGGTCGGAGGCCTCCATCACCGGTACGAGCGGGCGGCCTGAAGGCCCGTCGCATCACCGCCTCAAGGCGGTTACCCTCGCCTCTGTGCCCTCTTTCACCGCGAGCGGGGCGACGTGTACGACGACATCGGGGTCTGCCAACGGGCGCAACGTATGGACGGCGCGCTCAGCGTTCAGATCGCCGGACGGAATGGGCTCATCGGCGGTTAGATTGCCTTCTATTTCGAGGGCGCGGATTCACCTACAGCTTCATCTGCAGTATCGGCGTCTGCATCAGCTTTGGTTGCATGAACGCGGCCGTCGATGTGATTGGGTGGAGCGTAGACGGTGTAGATTGTGAGAGGCTCAGTACCGGTGTTGCGGAAATTGTGCTCAGTGCCTGGAACAACAACCACAACGTCGCCGGGGCCTATTGGGAATTTCCTACCATCTAGCTCCCCTTCTCCGGTTCCCGAGAGAAAGAACAGGGATTGTTCGGTGTACTTGTGTGTTTCCTGGCCGACTTCTCCTCCGGGCGGGATACTCATTACGACCAGTTGGCTATTCCTGCCAGTGAATAAAACGCGGCGGAACTTTTCGTTTTCACGGGCGGCTTTGATGATGTTGGTGTGGTAGCTCATGTTATTTGGCCGTTTTTTCAGAATAACCAGGATGAGTAGAGAAAGCCCGGAGAGACCAGCTGCTACACCGGACGTCACGCGCGACGCCAAGAGTTTCATCGCGGCGATCCGGACGCGCCTCTTCTGTAGCCTCCGACGGAGGTGACGGCGCTGAAACCAACGATCAGCGCCGTCACGCCCTCGGACTAACCGTATCGACGTTGAGATCCTTCGTGCTCAGATCGTCCGTGGTCATGAGCGCGCGTTCCGCGAGGGTGGCTATGCCCGGCTGCCCAGTCTGCCTGTCAAGAGCATGATGATCAGCACGAGCAGAATCAGTCCACCAAGACTGCCCCCGATAAGTGGACCACCCAGGTAAAACCCGCCCCCGCCGAACAGCAACAGCAGGACGATCAGCAAGACTACGATGTTCATCGCATACCTCCAGGCTCCACGGCAACACGACCGATTGAGGTTTCTCTCCAGCCTAGAGTGCTCTCACCGTGTGAAGGACGCTCTCTAGTCGTTCGTCGAGCATAATCGGCTCCTCGCGTCGGGAGACATCGATAACCCTCGATCTCAACTGTGACGATATCGCGGGGATTCTGGTAGATGCTGTTCCCAATTGCACACGGCCATCGCCGAGACTCGGCCGATGGGGCGCTCGGCGGCATCCTCAACTGAGCGTTCGGTGCTCGCGCGATGGCCGCCGAGCGCCTGTAGGGCGTACGAACCCACGCCCAAAAATAGATCTGGATGCGAGATCGGTGGAAACGAAGCCGGGTACGAACTCAATGAGGCAGTCGGGTAACGTTCTGAGGCGAGGCGACACGGGCGGCAAACATGATTGCCGCCGCGCAGCCGCCGATGGTACTATCCGCCTCTTATGAAAAGCCTATGGCGCGTCGTCGTCTGGACCGCGGTACTCGCCCTCTTCGCCATTGTCTTCTTCATCGTCCGGTCCAACTTCAGGACGGCTGGCTTCCAGAGCGCGGTGCGGGCGGGAGATTCGGCGGAGGTCACGCGCCTGCTCGCGAAGCAGCCCGACCTGCTCAACGACCACGTGATGCCGCAAGGGAGCCGCTCGACCAACGGCCGGATCCGCTGGCGCGGCCGCCGGCCGATGCACGAACTGATATCGAGCAGGAGCAGCGATCCGGTCCCCACTGCCGACGCCATGCTCGCTGCGGGCCTGAATCTCGACGACCGCCTCAATGGCGAGTCGTACCTCCACATCGCCGCCGAGTCCGGTGATCTGGCGATGATGGCCTGGCTGCTCGACAAGGGCGTGGACGTCAACGTCCGCAACGGCTGCCAGCATCCGGAGGAAGCGCTGTGTTCCTCGGGCCAGTTTGTCGACTGGCAGCCCTTCGATCGGCGACGCGCCGGCGGCACGGCGTGCACCGGCTGCGACCGCGAGGGCCAGACGCCGCTGTACGCGGCGCAGCGTTCGAGCCGCGCCTACGAGGGGAGCCGTCTGCTGCTGGAACGCGGCGCCGACATCCAGGCCGTGGACGCCGCCGGCCACACCGTGCTGCACGTCGCGGCGCTGGAGGGGCGCGAGAGCGAGGATGCGCGTCTGCTCTGCGGCTTCGGCGCCGACCCCGGCGTCCGCGACACGAGCGGCAAGCTGGCGGTCGATCTGGCGCGCGAGGCCGAAGCTGGCAACACGGTGGACCGCTTCTCGCAGACCGGCCCCGGTGAACTCGCCGGCTGGCTCGCCCCGGGCGGCGGCTGCGCCGCGCTCGCCGCCCGTGCCCGTTCCGGCGCGCCGGTGCCAGACGCCGAGGTCGATGCGGCGTGGCGCGACTATGTGTGCACTCGCGACGCGAAATACTGCGCCAGGTAATCGGCACAATCAACCCACCACGTGCGCATCTCCCGCAAGGTGGTCCGGCGCAGCTTTTGACCAGGATCGGCAGATGTGGACGTTTGCGGTGCCGACCATGGCCCTGAGGTCCGGTGCCCGACGTCCGCGGGAACGTCGACGACGGGACGACTGGCATCACGCTGATCGAGGCGGCCGGCGACGACCTCTGCTGCGTGACGGCAGATGCCGCCGACGGGTACGGCCGCCGTGCCTCGACTATGTGGCCAGGATCGAATGGGCACCATGGAACGACGGGAAGTCATGGAGGCTGATGTATGCCCTTTATCGCCGTGAATGCGTCCATCGGTCCAAACTTCCAAAGCCTGTGAAAGAAGCTGAGCGGCGACCGTTACTTGAGATGCCGATCGAAGTTCAACGTCACGCTCATCACTGTCTTTCACAACTCGTCGCTGCAGCGGGCGGAGAGTGGCAGCTGCTCAGAAGGATGATGTTCATGACACACCGTGCCCGCGAAAAGAAGATTTTCGGCACTGAATAGAAGTGAAGGAGGAGGAAGACGAGTCTAAACGGGTCGCCGCGAGCGCGTTACCGTCCCACCACTAAGTGCATCGCCGCCTCGGTGGAGACGTGCTCCTTCACTCTGTAGCCGAGCGCCGGAAGGTCGATGCCTTCGAGCAGGGGCTCGCCTTGTCCGAGCAGGATCGGCGAGATGGCGAGGTGTATCTCGTCAAGTAGTCCGGCCCGCAGATACTGGCGGATGGTGGCTGCTCCGCCGCCGATTCGCACATCCTTACCTCGAGCGGCCGACCGCGCCTGGCCCAGCGCCGCCTCGATCCCCTCGGTGACGAAATGGAAGACGGAGCCGCCCTCCATCTCCAGGGGCGGGCGCGCATGGTGGGTCAGGACGAAGACCGGCACATGGTACGGTGGATTGGCTCCCCACCAGCCTTTCCACTCATAGTCCGGCCAGGGTCCGCGCACCGGTCCGAACATGTTGCGGCCCATGATCCAGGCGCCGAGATTCTCGAACGAGCGTGTCGCGAAGTCGTTGTCGATGCCGGTCGTCCCGCCGTCTCGCCTCTGGACGTCCCGCTGGAAGATGCGGGTTGGACGGAACCACTGGTGCAGTTGTTCGCCGCCGCGGCCCAGCGGTTGGTCACGGCCCTGGTTGGGGCCGGCGCCGAAGCCGTCGGCCGACACGCTAAAGGCGTTCACGCGAAGTTTGGACACGGGCGTCTCCTTGACTGTCGCCGCATGGAACTCTTGAATCGTGATGTCACACCGGTGGTGCGGCATTGTCACGCGACCATAGGGCTGCCGGCAATGCAGATCCGAATCCTGCCAGGCTGATGAACGTGCGAGCGGCGTGAAGGCCTCCCATCGATTGCGAATGCTCGACCAGTCTGACGGCTGCATGTCGACCGTCCAGCGGGCGCTGTTCAGGCCGTGGATGACACTGCAAGATCAACAATTGAGCGGCAATCACTTTCTGGCCCGCCTCTCGCACGACGCCAGCAACCTACTGGTTTTGTTGAGTTTGCGGAGCTGGCTCCTCGGGCTGGACTCGAACCAGCAACTCTCCGGTTAACAGGTTGATGCAGGCGTAGGTTCTCGGTGGTTCTTCGTTGGTTTAGCCTGTGCCTGCTGAAAACTCCGTTCTGGTGGTGGCAGTTGATGTTACGGTCGACGCTCGATACGCTTCTGAATCACGATGGCAGTGTTCTTGTCTCTCTTCCTGAGCCTTCGCACCTGGGCGCGGTCGCGCGCCGCGCTCCAACTCGAGGTCCTGGCGCTACGCCACCAGCTGCAGGTGTTGCAACGTACGCGGCCCCGGCGGGTGCGACTCTCGACGTCTGATCGGTCGCTGTGGGTCCTGCTCTCGCGCTACTGGGCCGATTGGCGAACAACCCTGACGATCGTCAGACCGGAAACGGTCGTCGCCTGGCACCGGGAAGGCGTTCGACTCTGGTGGACGTGGAAAAGTCGGCGCCGGATAGGCCGGCCGCCCGTGCCGGCAGACCTCCGCATGCTGATCCGCACGATGTCGCAGTCGAATCCTCGCTGGGGCGCACCACGCATTCATGGCGAGCTGCTGAAACTTGGCCTCGACATCTCGCAGGCGACCGTGGCGAAATACATGGTTCGGCAGCGTCGGCCTCCCTCGCAAACCTGGCGCACGTTCCTCCGCAACCATGTCGGCCAGATTGTGGCGGCTGACTTTTTCGTGGTCCCGACCGCGACCTGCCGCCTGCTGTTCGTCCTCGTTCTCCTCGCTCACGACCGGCGACGGATCAAGCACGTCGCGGTCACCGCGCATCCGACGGCCGCCTGGACCGCGCAACAGCTGCGGGAGGCCTTTCCCTGCGACGAGGCGCCCCGATATCTCATTCATGATCGCGATCATGCCTTCGATCACCTGGGCGTCACCGCGCAAGGCATGGGCATTGAGGAGCTGCTCACCGCACCCCGTTCACCTTGGCAAAATGCCTTCGCCGAGCGCTGGATCGGATCCATCCGGCGGGAATGTCTCGATCACGTCATCGTCCTCAACGCCCGCGGCCTGCATCACATCGTCACGGCCTACGTCGACTACTACGAACGATCCCGAACGCATCTCTCCCTGAACAAGGACGCACCCGTCCCGCGCGCAACCGCCACATCGGCTGACGGTCGCGTGATCGCGATCCCGCAGGTCGGCGGACTGCATCACCGGTACGAACGGCAGGCGGCCTGACACCGACGGCTGGGATCCCAGACGAGCGAACCGTCGATCGCCGCCGATCCGCTTTCGATCACTCTCGTCGACGTACGCCGATTCACGATGAATTCCGACAGCGTTCCGTTCACCGCTCCACAAACCCCGGCATGCAGCTTACGAACACGCATCGAGCCAATCCGTAAATCGAAAAGAGCGGGTTTTTGGTAGGCACAGCAAGAAAAGGGCAACGTCGGGAGACCCGTCGGCTCACAGTTCCTGTGTTTGCTGGCACGGGTGCGGGCAGGCCCGAAAGAGATCCGCACCTCCTCGATCATCTTCTTGCGGTCGGCTGGGGTGAGCGCTCGCGGCCTCGAGCGCATTTCTGAATTGCTGGGAGCGCCACAAGGTCTGCGCCAGCAAGGCACGTCGCGCAATCCCGCTACGCCGCTGAACTGCGAAGGCTGTATGGACGAATCAACACCTCGGCTGAGATGCCAAGGCCTTCGTGCAGCTTGCGGATCATGTCGATGGTGAGCAGGCGACGCCGATTGAGAACCTCGGCGACGCGAGCACGACTGCCAAGGAACGGCTCCAGATCCCGGCGAGTCAGCCCGCGGCTTTCCATGTGGTAGAGCAGCGCATCGATCGGGTCTGGCGGCTCGATTGGTTCGCGCTGCGACTCGTAGTGGTCGACGAGTGTGGTCAGGATCTCAAGCCGGTCACCAGCCGGCGTGCCCGGCTTGGCATCCATCAGACGCTCGATTTCCTTGAGCGCGGCACGGTGATCAGCCTTGGTCTTGATTGGGCGAATCTGCATGGAACACCTCACACCGTCGCGACATCGATTCGATCGTACGCCTGGTGCGTGCCGACGAACCGGATGTAGCACATCCGATACGGATAATTCACGGCGACGACCAGCCTGTACTTGTTCCCGCCGATGTTGAAGATGACCCGGTTCTCGCCGACGATGCTTGCGTTGGCGTAGACGCGCTTCACGTCTGCCGGAGAGCCCCAATCGGCCCGACGGACATCGTCGAACCACGCTCGCAAGGGCTGCTCGGCGTCCGCATGTTTCTCCCAGAACTCTCGCAGCGCACGCCTGGCAACGATACGCACTTCAAGCCAGTATAGGGATGCTCCCACCTTGGGAGCAAGCGGTATTGCACCGTCGCTGTGCGTGAGTGCGGCCGAGCCTTCAGGGGCGCGCGACTCGGATATCAGTCGGCCTTGCGGGAGTTGCGAGGCTGAATGACGGCGGATGTTTCGCGGCGGTCAGCGCAATTCGTAAGGCTGCGGACCTGCAGGAGGCGCTCGCCGTTGCGAGGACCCGGCCGGCACCTGTGCCAAGGTCCAGCGGCAGCTAGTCCGATCTCGTATGGACGTTCACCTGATCGCCCGTTCATGCGAGCTTTTCCTGCATTACGACTCGCGAGCATCCGGGTGTCTTTTCGCGTTTGCAGAACATCCGCCTGAAATGGGCTCGAAAAAAAGCAACGTGAAGAGACGGCGAAAGATTCGTCGTCCGCAAGTGATTGAAAGGATGGCTCGCCGCACTGGACGATTTCCGCAACTGGATGCTCGGAGGTCCGCCTTCGCCCTGCGGGCTTCGGCGAGACATCTCGCCGTAGCGCACCAGAATTCACCGTGCGCGGAGGCGGATGGCTCCTCGGGCTGGACTCGAACCAGCAACCCTCCGGTTAACAGGCGGAACAAGAAGCGGTAGCCGCCCGTTGCCGGGTTGTGCTGGCTGCTGCGCTCTTGTGCGATGCCCCCTCCGAAACCTCGCGATTTTCGTCCTTCGCGTTGTGTCGGTCTTTGCCTGCGTTTGCGCCTCTTTGTTGCATCCAAAGGGCAAGAAAAGGGCAACGTACGAAGATAGGGCGGCTCACGCCTCCAGAGAGGCGGCGCGGGACCGCGCTCGTTGCGTGGGCCCTACCAAGGTGGCGCGGTCCGAAGGCGAACGCGGACGACCTCCTCCCGACGCTCAGCCACGAGGACGAATGGCGGCTCGGCCTCGCGGATGGCGCCCTCGATGGCGGCGAGCACATTGAGCACGAAATCGGACGAACGGTGGCCGGGCCGCAGGTAGACGATGCCGACGAACGCCGCGGCCAGGGCGAGCGAATCGCGGCCGAAGGCGAGGTCGTGCGTGATCACGACTCGATCCGTTGCGGTAGCGTGGGCGAGCACGTCGGCGTCAACGGCGCCAACGAGTTGTTCCTCGGCGGCAGAGCGGATGTCCCAACCTCGTTTGCGCAATCCGGCGACGACGGCAGGGCTGATGTTCTCGTCGGCCAGGACGCGCAGCGCCGTGGTCATGCAGGAATCGTCAACTGCCACGTGCGCTCGGCCTTGAGCGCGTCCGCTGCGTAGCGAAACGCCGCCGCGAGCCCCTCCGGGGCGAGCTGAGGGTAGTCCGCCAGGATCTCGGCCTGCGTGGCACCACTCGCCGCAAGTTCCAGGAGGAACTCCACGCTCAATCGTGTTCCTCGGACACACGGTTTGCCGCCCAGGATGCCGGGGACGGAGACGATGAGATCGTCAGCCATGACAAAGCCAGTGTAGCGCAGGTGAGGTGGTCGGGCGAGACGGGAGGCGGCGTGTCGTTGTCGTCGCCCTTGGTCACATCCGGGGCCTGTTTTTATCCGTCCGCACTCAGGTGGGGGCGTCGTCAGCCCTGTCCGCGCGCACGTTGCGGCACGATGACCATCGACGACCTCGGTGACACCTCGCATCCGCGCACGGCGGCGGGAGCTTGCGCCACAATCATCCGACGTCGCCGCAGCCGAGCGAAGCCGGAGGACGCCTGTGCCGCCGTTCAGCAACTGCCATGGTGGTATGACAACCCACTCGGTTGCCCGCAGATACGCGCTGTTCCTGGACTCCGCGCCGCGAGCATCCGGCTGCTGTTTCGCGTGTGCGAAACGTCCGCATGAAAAGGGCTCGAAAAAGGGCAACGTGAAGGGACGGCGAAAGACTCGTCGTCTGTAGGCTGTTGAAAAGATGGCTCCTCGGGCTGGACTCGAACCAGCAACCCTCCGGTTAACAGGCGGAACAGGAAGCGGTAGCCGCCCGGTGCCGGTGGTTGCCGTGGCTTGCCGGAACGCGGGTTTCCCTCTGTAACGGCAGGCGATTTTTCGCTTTCGCTTTGTGTCGCACGTTGCCGCTGTTTGCGGCTCTTTGTGGCATCAAAAGGGCAAGAAAAGGGCAACGTCATCGCGGTGAGCCGCTCTAACGCGGTCGCGGGTGTCATAGCTCACCGTGTGCGCGCCCGCACCTGCCTTTTCGCTTGTGCGAAACCACTGGTAGAGCGATCGCTGTGCCCCGCCGGCCGTCGTGCGAAAATCATGGTGGCACCGTGAACAGCGGGTGGGAAGTGCGTTCCCTCCTCCGTAGGTCCATTTCATACCGGCGAAGGTTGCCGTGTTCACGAAGACCAACTTCTGGCAACGCGGGCAGCGAAGTCGCGTCAACAAGACAGCACACGCGAGAACGACAGACAATCCCAGCCACAGTAGCCGTTCGTCCACTTCGAAGGCCAACGCCAGTCCCCCGAAGGTCCGGCCGTCGCCGTCGTAGTCGCCGGGCGTCGGCACGTGCGTCCCGCCCGCGAAGCCGAAGTCGATCGCATACTGCGTGGCGCCGCTACTTGACAGGATCCAGCAGCCGGCATTGAAAATTCGTGAAGGCCGCGGGGTCGGCCGTTTCGTCGCCGTCGTAGCACGTCCAGCTCCACTCGCGCACGGAGGTCGCGCCGGTCGCGCTCAGCCGGAGGTACCCGTAATAAGAGGCGGAAAGTCTGACGACCGCACCAGGCTCCTGAAGCGCAAGTCAAGCGCGGGAACCACCCGAGCGGTGCCGCCGAGTCACGAACCCCGTTTCTTTCTTCCTAGCAAAAGACGTATCTCGCGGGACAACTGCTTGTCAGTCCGCATGTCCTCAAGCACCTCTCGGGCCATGGGCTCCTTCGAGCGGGCGAGCGCCGACAGGAGCGCCAACCGGTTCTCGCCGACTGCAGGGTCCCGAACCAACCGGATCACCTGATCGAGGACGTCGTCGGTCGCCGCGCCGCTCAGGGCACACGCGAGCGCCCACTTGATGTTCAAGCGTCCCCCATCCGGCTCTCGACGGAAGTAGGCGAGCAACACGTCCCAGGCCCATGACGCCTCGGGAACGGCCAGTGCGCGAGCGATGCCCTCGCGGACCTCCGGTGGATAGTCCCGCTCAAAATGCTCGAGTAGCACCGGCACCGCCGCAGGATACCGTGCCTTGGTGTTCACGAGATCCCAGACGGATTTCACGAGCACGCCAACGGCGCCCAGCGCCTCGATCAAGGGCGCTTCGGCGATCCGCAACCGTTCCCATAGGGCGCGACGGGACGCCTCCCGCGCGGCGACCGTTGCCTGGTGTGCAGGATCCGCCGCGAGTCGATCCATAAATTCCTGAGTGCGCTGTAGAGATTTCGACTTGGTCATGGTACCCAAGGAAAGAGGCGAATGTTGATAAGATGTGCGTCAATCGCCGACTGCAACGGTCCGGATAGAGACGTGGCGATCTTCCCGGTCGCCGGATTCATTCTCACCCAGAGGTCAACCGAAGTCCCAGTCTGTTTCGCGTACTGCACTAGGTCCCGCAATTGAAGCGTGTATGCCTGATACGCGACGTTCTTGACTTCGGTGATCAGCCCCGGCAACATCCCATCGGGGATTCTGAATCGACCGCTAACCAGAATCTTGACCTTGTCACCGATATTCGCAAGTCCCCCTACTATGCGCTCGCCGGCCGCACCGACCGCTCCTGGCGACATCGGTACCATCCCGAGCTTGAGGCAACCGTTTTCGACCGTGCAATCGACATTTTTGCCGTCGATTTTTACGAGGACCTTGCCTTCATTCGCCTTTGACAACGCGCCGTTCTCAAAATGAGAGACGACCGACTGGAAGAAAGCGCTGTCCGTCTGTTCAAGGTACTGCTGAAGGCCTTCCCAGATGTTCGAGGGCATTCCCTCGGCGTAGCCCTGCTGCTTGGCCTGCGCACGCGCGTTGCCGAAGTCGAACCCATAGCCGCCCTCCGCGGGCGCCCAGAAAACCCGCGCCCCACCGCAGTCGAGGAAGCTGAACTCGGCGTTGCAACCAAACGACGGGCCCTCCGCCAGAAGCCCCGAGGAATCGGAGATTGATACAGGCGAGTTCAGCGCATAGGCATACCGATTCCACCGCTGCGGCTCGAAGATTCCGGCATAGACGGGATCGCTGGTGCTGAAGCGTCCCGTGCGCACCTGATACGACCGCGCGCCGGCCGCATCGAGCCCCGCCTCGCCGTCCCGAAAGAGCCCCGCGAAGCGCCGGTCCGGCAGCCCCGTCGCGCCGGACAGCTCCTCCCCGAACGGCCCGTAGTCCATCCGCCCGAGGATGGTGCCGTTCGCGTCGAACACCACGCGCACCGACCCGAGCGCGTCGAGCGCATAGTCCTCCACCTGCTCGCTCTGCGCAGAGGCGGGCGGCGCGCTGCCGAGGATCGCCGCCCCGATCGCGCACGCGCGCACCAGCCCGCGCCACCAGCCCCGCGTCGTCCGCCGCGCCCGCGCCCTCATCGCGCCACCACCGTGACGGCGCCCTCGAGCGTGAAGCCCGACACCTGCACGGCGCTGCCCGCCGCCGCGTGCACGCCCGCGTACCCGTCCAGCTCGCCAGGGGCAATGGGCACGACCGCGACAGCCCGCCCGTTGACGAGGCACGTCGCCGTGGTGGCGCGCACCCGCACCTCGAGCCGATCGAGCGGGGCGGGGGCGGACTCCGGGTCGAGCGCCCCGCGCCGGCGCGGCGGTCTGGCGGTCGCGAGCGGCGCCCACCGCTGCGCACTCACGCGCCGCTGGATGGCGATCGTCCCGTCGGGACGGATCAGCAGCGCGAGCGCCAGGGGCTGCGCCTCGGTGCCGCCGACGATCAGTCCGTACGCCGCCGTCGGACTGGCCTCCGGCAGGACCTCGAAGAGCGCCGACACCGCAAAGGTCCCCGCCACCGTCCACTGCGGCCGGACGAGCGTCAGGTCGGTGGCCGGCGTCAGGCGCGTCGCCGGGCCGTGCGCCTCGAGCGCCACCGCCAGCGGCACGGCGACACCCGCACTCGCCAGCGCCCACTCGGAGGCGGGCCCGATCGGGTCGGCCGCCCCTGCGAACGACTGCCGAATCCCCGCGTGCTGCGCGGCGAGCGGCACGCTCAGCGCCAGCACGCCCACGCTCCACAGGACGCCACGTGTCGTCACCACCGCCCACCTCCTTCCAGCCGAGACCGCTCGCTGGCGGGGGGCGCCGGATGGCGCCACCCCTCGCGGACGTCGCAGGCGAGTGGCGTCGGCGGACTGCCGGTGGCGACGAGCGCCGCCGGCGCGCTGCACGCCATCCCGGGCGGCCGCCAGCCGCCGTCGGGACAGCACGTCCCACCCCCGAGCGCGGCAAACGGATCGCTGCCGGCGCACACCGGCGGGGGCGGCGGGGGTGGGGGCGGCGGCACGGGGGGCGGGCCGAACGGGGCGAGCACCGGCACCGCCCCCGACACTGCGGCAGACCCCAACGAGACGAACGCGACGGTGCCGGTGCTGCTCGGCAGGACAGAGACGCCGCCGGCGCCGGCAGCGTAGTAGGCCGGATCCGTCCGGCCATCGCCATCGTAGTCGGCCGGCACGGGGATCCCGCCCGACGCGCCGAAGCTCAGACGATACGACACCCCCGTCGAACTGGGGCGCACATACCAGCCCCCGTCGGCCGGATAGAAGAAGGCCGGATTGGTGCGGCCGTCGCCGTCGTAGTCGCCGGGCGTCGGCACGTGCGTCCCGCCGGGGAACCCGAAGTCGATCGCATACTGCGTGGCGCCGCTACTGGGCAGGATCCACCAGCCGGCATTGAACGCCGTGAAGTACGCGGGGTCAGCCGTGCCGTCGCCGTCGTAGTCGCCCGGCACCGGGATGCTCGTCGTCCAGGTCCAGCCCCACTCGCGCACGGAGGTCGCGCCGGTGGCGCTCAGCCGGATGTACCAGTAGTACGAATTCGCGCCGCGGCGGAACACCGCCAGGTCCGCGCGTCCATCACCGTCGTAGTCGGCGGGCACGGGCTGATCGATGGGGTCGCCGCCCCACGCGTCCCCCGAGGCCGGCGCCTGGCACGACGGCGCGATCGTCCAGCCGCCCGCCGGTCAGTCGCTCCGCGAGGTGCGCGTGCACAACCCCGTCGGCGGGAACGCACGATCTCGCGCAGAGCCCGACGCGGAGGTCTGGGCACACAGAGCGTGCGGGTTCGCGTGATCGACGAGCACCGCGCCGTCAGCCCCGCGTGCCCAGCGGCGAATCGATCGGCCCGAAATGGCGCGTCGTGAACGCGCGGCCCGACCCAGACTTCAGGTACCGCTCGAAGCGCACGGCGTGTGCCTCGCTCGGGAACTCCAGCGACACCACAAGGGACCACGGCCGGTGGCGCGTCGTATGACCCGACGGCCCGTCGTTGTGCCACTCGAGGCGTCCGCGGAGATCGCTGGTGAGCCCGACGTAGTGACGCGACGGATCGGCGTCGCTGCGCAGGATGTAGACGATTCGTTTCTCGATGCCGTGCATGCCTCGGGGGACGCAGGGATCGCGCCAGCACCAGCATCGGGCGTTTCCTTCGACGATCGTTCGGATTGTGGCGATTCTTGCGACGGACCTTGGCGTTCGACCTGGCAGGTAACGCGAACCGGCGAATCCGCCTTGGCGGGCTGGCGACTCGATGTGCAGGCAGGGCTCCGGCGAGACAGTCTTCGCACCTCCCCGACCGAGCCTGCCTGGCCGAAGCTCACAGAATCGATGGCAGTGGGGATGCGGTCCGCCTTCGCCCCGTCGGGGCTACGGCGAGACATCCTTCGCACGTGATCATGAGCGAAGGCTGGCTCCTCGGGCTGGACTCGAACCAGCAACCCTCCGGTTAACAGCCGGATGCTCTGCCATTGAGCTACCGAGGAACGGGGTGGGACTGAACGTTTGATCTTACCCTCCGGAGGCCCGATCGCGCAATACGCGGCGGCGGATTACGCGTTCGGCCTCCGGCGGCTCGGATACTCGACGATCTGGTCCCACTCCATCGCACTGGACCGGGCGACGACGGCGATGACGGGGTCCGTCTGGCTCAGGTTCAGCACTTCGTGCGGCACGCCGGGTTCGATGAAAATGAAGTCGCCGGCTTCGTGCTCCACGCTGTGCGTCAGGTCCGGGCCGTACTCGTGCCGCACGCGCCCCTCGAGGATGTACAGCATCACCTCGAAGTCCACGTGAATGTGCGCGAACGCCACGGCGCCCGGCGGCACCACGGCCACGTTCATCGAGAGCTCTTTCGAGCCGCAGTTCCGGCCCGACAGGCCCAGCTTGTACCGGATCCCGTTCCACTCGCGTGAGAGCCCCGCGCCGCGCACCCACGCGAGCCCTTCGTGGCGTTCCGCCCGATCGGTCATACCGCGATCCCGGCGCTAGCGCGCCTCGGCTTCGACCTCGATCGCCAGCGTGCCGCGAAGCGCGTTCGAGATGGGGCACTTCCCTTCCGCTTCGCGCGCGACCTCCGGGAACTGCGACTTCTCGATGCCCTGGAGGCCCTCGGCGACAACCTTCAGCTTCGACGTCGTCAGCTTGATCCCCGCCTCGGTCTTGTCCGCGATGACCGTCGCGCTCACGATCGTGCGCGCCGCGCTCCCGCCCTTGCGGCCAATCGTCGCGTTCAGCGCCATCGCATAACACGCCGCATGCGACGCCGCCATCAGCTCTTCGGGACTCGTATGCCCGTCAGGCTCGCCGATGCGCGCGGGAAACGTCACCGGCAGCGAAAACGCCCCCGTCCCCGCCTTCGCCGTCCCCTTCCCCTCCATGACCGAGCCCGCCCAGTCAACCGTTACCGTACGAGAAAACGTCGCCATCAGCACTCCAATCTGCAATCGCAATCGCAATCGCAATCTGCAATCTGCAATCTGCAATCTGCAATCTGCAATCGCCACTCGGCAATCCGTCAATCTGCACTCTGCAATCTTCAGTCTGCAATCATTTCCTGCCCTTGGCCGTCACCGTGAGCTGCACAATCACGCCCACCATGCCGAGCACGAGCCACGCCACCGCGTCCCACTTCGTCGCCGGAAGAGGGTCGAGGGGATAAACGCGGTACACCGCGTGCGGTGCCGCAGCCCCGGCGATCCGGCTGCCCATCAGCGCGGCCGCACCGACAATGACCGTCTGCGCGCCGCCGAACGCCGTGGCCGCGATGATGACGTAGCGCTGCACCATCAGAGCGCCGAGCGCGCCCAGGATCGACAGCACGATCACCGCAATCAGTCCCGGTTCGTGCCCGAACGCCGCCCACCCCACGTTGGCAACGAGCGCACCGATCCCGGCACCAATCAGGGCCACGCCGACGAAGTAGGCCGCCACCATCAGGAGCGCGCCGACCACCCCTCCCGCAACCGCCGCGCCGATCACCCACAACGTGTGGTCCGTCCCCATCGCGGAACTCGCCAGCAGCGCGCCCAGGATGAATCCGTAAATCCCGAGGACGACGCGGAACACCCGGTAGCCGGCAAAGCAGGCCAGAAGTCCACCGACCACGAGCACGATGGCGGCCGGCACCTGGAAAGAGGCAGGGAGCATAGCCTGCCGATTATATGATGGCTGCGTGTTCATCGACGCCCTCGACTGGCGCCGCCGGCTCGCCAAGACAAGCCTGAGGAGCCGCGCGGCGTGACCGGACCCGGCCAGCCGCGGCGCCGGTTCACCGCCGTCGGACTGCTGACCGCGGGCGCGGGTCTCGCGCTCTTCGTCTGGCTGGTCTGGCGTGTCGGACCGGCCGAAATCTGGACCGGGTTCCGGCAGGTGGGCTGGGGGTTCGGGTGGATCCTGCTGCTCGGCGGCCTCCGCTTCGCGGCCCGCGCCTTCGCCTGGACGCTGTCGTTCGATCCGCCCCACCGCCTTCGCTGGTCAGACGCCTTCGTCGCCGTCGTGTCAGCGGCGACGCGCTCGGCAACCTGACGCCGCTCGGCCCGATCGTCGGGGAGCCGGCGAAGATCGCCTGCGTGCGCAGGCACGTGCCCGTCGCGCCCGCGGTGACGGCCCTCGCCATCGAAAACGTGATCTACACGCTCTCGGTGGCCGCGATTCTCGCCGCAGGGACGATCGCGCTGCTCTTCAGCGTCCGCCTCGAGGCGCCCGTGCGGGAGGTCAGCGAAGTGACGCTGGCGGCGATCGTGGCGATGTTCGGCGTCGCCGGATGGCTGCTGTGGACGCGTCCCGCGCTCATCAGCCGCGCACTGCCGGGACGGCTTCGCCGATCGCCAAAGCTGACGGCGCGGCTCGACAAGCTGCACACGCTCGAGCAGCAAATCTATACGTTCGCGTCGCGCCGCCGTGCGGTCGTGCTGCCGATCATCGCGGCCGAGCTGGCGTTCCATGCCCTGGGCGTGGTCGAGGCACACATCACGCTGTGGATGATCCTCGGCGCACCGCCTCCCCTGCTCACCTCGTTCATCCTCGAATCGACCAACCGGCTCATTCAGGTCGTCTTCAAGTTCATCCCGCTGCAGATCGGCGTCGGAGAGGCCGCGTCCGGCTTCTTCACGACGATTCTTGGCCTTGGCGCCACGCCCGGCGTGACGCTGTCGCTCGTCCGCAAGGCGCGGATGGGCGCGTGGTCGCTCATCGGCATGGCCTTCCTCGTCTACCAGGGCCTGAGCGCCCGGACCATCCTCGAACAGGCCGACGTCAGCGCCGGGAAGTGACGCTCCCCGCTGCCCGCTCCCCGCAGTCCGCTGATCCGCTGTCCGCTGTCCGCCAGGCCCGCGAGTTGCATGCTCAGGCCGAGCCAAGCCCGCACGAACCGGGGCCCCCGAAGTCGCCCGGCAGTAATTCAGGCGTAAGCTGGACTGGAGTCTGCTCATTTCGCAACGTCCGGGCGTGTGCGAGCGTCCAAGGCTGAAGGCGACAGTATTGCAGAGCCCGGCCTGTGGACACGTCGGGGGGCGGCGGCAAGTTCACGCTCCTGCAGTCTGAAAGGGACTCGAGGTTGTCGTGACAGCAAATCCGTCGATCCCGGTAAGGGACGCCGTTATCCTCGCGGCAGGAAACGGCGATCGATTCCAGACCCGCACCCGCCGATCCAAGCTCCTTCAGCCGGTTCTCGGCCAGCCGCTCATCCTCCGCACACTGACCACCGCTGCCGACGCCGGCGTGACCGCCGTGCACGTCGTCCTGGGCTATCAGGCAGCGGAGGTGCGCGCCGCCATCGAGCGTGGCGCGCCGCCGGGCGTGTCCCTGCACTTCGCGGTGAACCCCGACTGGCATCTGGAGAACGGCCTGTCGGCGTGCGCGGTGCGCGACGCGTTCCAGGATCGCCGCTTTGCGCTGCTGATGGGCGATCACCTGTTCGAGGCCGCGGTGCTGTCAGGGTTGCTGCGCGCGCACATCCGGGACGGCGAGTCGATCCTGGCGGTCGACACGCGGCCCGCTCCGCCGGAAGTGGCCGCTGAGGCAACGAAGGTCACACTCGAGGGGGATCGGATCACCGCGATCGGCAAGGACCTCGTGGCGTTCGACGCCCTGGACACCGGGCTGTTCGTCTGTTCGCCGCTGCTGTTCGGCGCGCTGGACGAGGCCTGCGCCGCGGGCGACACGACGCTGAGCGGCGGCATCCGCCGGCTGGCCGCGCGCGGCCTGATGCGCGCGCGTGACATCGGCGACGCCGAGCTGGTGCGACATCGACACGCTCGCCGATCTCGAAACCGCCGAGGCCCTGCTCGTCGAACCTGAACCCGCATGACCGCCGCCGACCGAGCGCCGCCGCACGCAGATCGTCATCCGCTGGGGGGCGCTTCTGCTCGGCGTCGTGCTCTTTTCCGGCACGCTCTACTACATCAACTTCCGCGTCGCCATCGGCACGATCGCGGCAGCTTGGCTACGCGCTGCCGCTCGCGCTGCTCTTCAGCGGGCTGTGGCACCTGTCGCGCACGTGGGCGTGGGCGTGGTGCTTTCCGCAGCCGCGGACCGTCAGCTTCGCGCGGCTGGCGCGCGTGCGGCTGTCGGCCGAGGCGTTCAGCTACCTGACGCTGCGCGGCATCGCGGGAGAACCCGCTGAAGGTAGTGCTCCTCGGCGACCGGATCGATCCGCGCCAGGCGACGGCCGCCGTCGCGCTCGAACGGATTGCCTATCTCGTCGGCACGACGGTCATCGTCGGCATCGGCTCCGTGCTCGCCATCGCGGGGCTGGCGCTGTCGCGGCCGTGGTTCCGGGTCTTCAGGGCGTTCGCGATTGCCGCCGCCGTCACTTCGTTCTTCGCCGCGATCGTCATCACGGGACGCGGCACCTACCTCCGGTCGATGCTGGAGCGGTTCGACGCGATCTTCGGCACGTCGGTCGCCACCGGACGCGTCTCGCGCTTCATCACGGCGGTCGAGCGGCAGATGCTGGAGCTGGTCCGCGGCAATCCGCGGCGTCTCGCGGTGCTGATCACCGCGACGGTGGCGGCCTACGTCTGTATGGCGCTCGAGGCCTGGGTGATCCTGCGCGCGGTGGGCACGCCGATTACGCCGAACGGCGCACTGGCGGTCGAGACGTTCTCGCGCGTCGCGAGTTTTGCGTCCGCGTTCATTCCGGCGAACCTGGGGGCGCTCGAAGCGTCGAGCCTCGCCGCGGTGGCGGCAGTGGGCGTGGGAGGCGGCGCGGCGTTGGCGCTCGCGCGGCGGCTTCGCGGATTGCTCTGGGCCGGCATCGGCCTGGCGATCTACCCGCGCCGATCCGGCGGCCGCGCGACAGCGGCGGAGCCGGCGGCCCGGCCGGCGCGCCCGGATCCGCCCGCGACGCTCCTGTACTTCCCGCTCGACCCGGACGCGCCGGTCAGCCCGACGGCGCGGCTGGCCGGACTGCCGATCTGCGAACGCGTCCTTCGCCCCGCCGTCCGCGCCGGCTACGACCGCGTGATCGTCTGGGTGCCGCACAACCGGGCGAAGTGCGCCCGCGCCCGAGCGCCGCCTGCAGCGGCTGGCCCGCGAATTCCGCCACACGGTGACCGTGGCGGAGGACGAGACGGAGTGGCGGCTCGCGCTCGAGCAGCTGCCGCCGGGGCAGCCCGTCACCGTCATCGGCGCGGGAACGGTCGTCTCGACCGCGCTCTTCGCCGAAGCGCGCACGATTGCCCCGGCGCCGCGCGGCGCGCGCGATGTCGCCGCCGGCGGCGACTGGCGCGAAAGCGGCCTGCTCCGGATGACGGCATCGGAGGCCATGTCGCCGACCCGTCGTGATGGCCGCGCTCGGCGAGCGCCGGCGCCGCGCGCTGCCGCTGCCGTCAGGCAAGGACGTCGCGGACGGCCTCGCGAAGCTCGCGCTCCGGGTCGTCGACGCCGCAGGATCTCGCCGACGCGGAGCAGACGATCCGCCGCGCCAGCTACAAGAACACCGACGCGAAGCTCGCGCGGTTCAACCGCCGCATGTCGCTGCCGATCAGCGTCGCGCTCATCCCGACGCCGCTCACCGCGAACCAGCTCTCGGTGGTGCTCGTCGCGCTCGGGTTCTACTCCGCGTGGCTGTTCAGCACGGGCCAGTACCTCGCCGGCGTCCTCGGCGCGTTCCTGTCGCTGTCAGCGAGCGTGCTCGACGGCTGCGACGGCGAAATCGCGCGGCTCAAGTACCAGGAGTCCGCGCTCGGCTGCTGGATCGAGACCTTCGGCGACTACTCGTACTACATCGCGATCTTCGTGGGGCTGACGATCGGGGCGGTGCGCCAGACCGGCTGGGACGTGTTCTACTGGATCGGCGCGCTCGCGCTCGCCGGAACGCTGGTGTCGTTCGCGCTGCTCATCTTCCTTCGCAACCGCATCACCGGCGGCCAGCCCGAAAAGCTCCACAGCATCGCCAAGGCGCGGTTCAAGGCGGAGCCGACGTTCTGGTCGCGCATCGTCTGGCGCATCTCGTTCGTCGCGACGCGCGCGGCGATGCCGTACGGCATCATGGCGCTGGCCCTCGTCTACGCGCTGCCGTTCGTCGTCTTCCTCGCGGCGATTGGCTCGAACGTCTACTGGATCAGTCTGGTGCTGAAACTGCGGCACCTGCTGGGACGGCAGGCGGAGCAGTCCGTCACGGCTTGATCGAATCAGCGGCAGCCTCTGTCGCGCAGCGATCAGATCACGGGCCTCACAGGAGCAACGGAGAGACGGAGACACGGAGGGTTGCTGTCGCGCTGCGATCGGATCACGGGCCTGACCCCGACCGCCGCCCGCCGAGCGCCAACGCCGCCGTCTCAGACTTCCCGCCGGCCCCTGGCACAAAGTCACGAAGGACACGAAGTAAGTTGTTTGCTTCGTGCTCTTCGTGCGCTTCGTGTTTCTTCGTGATTGCGCCGCAGGCGCCGCGAGTGCGGCTGTCGGCGAATGGCCGTTAGACCTCCCGCCGTCCCTCGAGCGCCTTCCCCATCGTGACGTCGTCGGCGTATTCGAGGTCACTCCCGACCGGGACTCCCATGGCGATGCGCGTGACGCGGACGCCTAGCGGCTTGAGGAGCTTGGCGAGGTAGATTGCGGTCGCCTCGCCCTCGACGTTGGGGTTGGTCGCCAGGATCACTTCCTCGACGCCGCCCTCCGCGACGCGCGTCAGCAATCCCCTGATCTTGAGATCGTCCGGGCCGATCCCGTGCAGCGGCGACAGGGCGCCCATGAGCACGTGGTACACGCCCTTGAAGCCGTGCGTCTTCTCGACGCCATTCACGTTTTCGGGCTCTTCGACGACGCAGATGATGCGGCGATCGCGGCGATCGTCGGTGCAGTAGCAGCAGGGATCGATGTCGGTGATGTTGCTGCAGGTGGAGCAGTACGTGACGCGATCCTTGACCTCGCGCATCGCCTCGGCGAGCCGATCGACTTCCTCGCGCGGCGTCCTGAGCACGTGGTACGCGAGCCGCTGGGCGCTCTTGGCACCGATCCCCGGCAGGCGCTGGAGCTGCTCGATGAGCCGGGTCAGCGGATCCGGTCGCGACATCAGAACATGCCCGGGATCTTCAGGCCGCCCATCATGCCGCTCATCTGCTGCTGCATGCCTTCGTCGGCCTTCCGGTGCGCGTCGTTGACTGCAGCCAGAATCAGGTCCTGCAGCATCTCGACGTCGTCTTTCGTGACCGCCTCGGGGTCGATCTTGATGGACAGCAGCTGTTTCGAGCCGTTGATCACGACCGTGACCATGCCGCCGCCCGAGCTGGCCTCGACCTTCATTTCGGCCATCTGCTTCTGCAGCTTGTCCTGCATCTGCTGGGCCTGCTTCATCATTTCCTGGATGTTCATCGAACCTCCTCCATTCCTGCCGGGCCAAGCCCTACGATTTGCCGTCGATTTCCTCGACGTCCCTGATCTCCGCGGCGAACACGTCGAGCATGGCCTGGACTCCGGAATCGGCGAGCGCCTGCTGCTTCAGCTCCGCCTGGCGATCCGGTTCGGCAGTGGCATCGGCTGGCACGCCTGACCGGGCGGGAGCCGACGCGGCCGTGCCCTCGACCGAGACGACGGCCATGCGCCGGCCGGCCAGCTCCGTCGCCAGCGTCTCGAGCTGCGTGCGTGACTGGTCGAGCTGCGCGCGAAGCGCCCGGTGCTGGGGCGCGAACGTGAACACGATGCGGGCCGTTTCGACGTCGATCCGCTGAGCCTGCGCCACGACCGTGCCGTAGAAGTAACTTCTTCGCCTTGCGGATCTCGCCGAGAAATGCGTCCTTGATCTCGGCGGGGCCGACCTGCTGCACGTGAGGGATGTGGCCGTTCCTGCCGTCGCCCATGGCGGCGGCCGGCTCGGCGGCCGGCCTGGCCGGCTCCTTCCGGGCTTCAACGGCCCGCACCGTGGCGGCGGCTGCAGCCGGTGGCCTCGGCGCGGGACGCGCGGACGCGGCGACCTGGCGGGCTGGCGCCGCGGCGCGTGCTGACGGAAGCGGACCGCCCTTCTCGAGCCGCTCGATCAGGTCGCTGATCGGCACCAGTTTGCGCAGATGGATCCAGCGCAGGAGCGCCATCTCGAGGTGATAGCGTGGCTGGGCCGAACCGCGGATCTCGTAGTCGGCCTTCGTCAGGATCTCGAAGGCGCGCATCAGGTCTTCGGCTGAGAACTGCGCCGCCAGCGCCTTGACGCGCTCGCGATCGCCTTCGGCACAGATTTCGGGATCCGAAAGCCGCGACGGGTCGATTCCCGCGACGAGCAGATCGCGGGTGAGGCGCGCCAGCTCGCGGATGACGAGCCGGAGATCGTAGCCGGACTCGACCGACTGCGCCGCCAGGTCGAAGATCGCGGCGGCGTCTTCCCGCGCAACGGCTTCGGCGATGTCGAGCAGGAGATCCCGGCGCACCAGCCCGAGCACCGTCGCGACATCGTCTGCGACCAGCCGCGCGCCGGCGAACGCAATCACCTGGTCGAAGGCGCTCTGGGCGTCGCGCATGCTGCCGTCGCCGGCGCGCGCGATCAGCATCAGCGCGGCGTCGTCGACCTCGATCTTCTCGGCGTCGGCAATCCGGCGAAGCTGGTCCGCGATCGGCTTGAGCCCGATCGCCTTCAGCTCGAAGACCTGAGAACGGGACTGGATGGTCGCCGGCACCTTGTCGATCTCGGTCGTCGCCATCATGAACACGACGTGCGGCGGCGGCTCCTCGACCGACTTGAGGAGCGCGTCGAAGGCCGAGTTCGACAGACGATGGACTTCGTCGATGATGAAAATCTTGTAGCGGTCGCGGGCGGGCGCGGTGCCGAGGCCGGCGATGATATTCTCGCGGACCTTGTCGACCTGGGTGTTGGTCGCGGCGTCGATCTCGAGCACGTCCATGTCGCGCCCCTGGGCGATTTCGACGCAGGCGTCGCAGACGCCGCAGGGATCCGCGGTCGGCCCCTTGTCGCAGTTCAATCCGCGTGCGAGGATGCGGGCGGTCGTCGTCTTGCCGACGCCGCGCGGGCCGGAAAACACGAACGACTGGGCGATGCGCCGGGCCGCGATGGCGTTGCGGAGCGTCTGCGTGACGCCGCGCTGGCCGATCACGTCCTCGAAGCGCTGCGGGCGCCATTTGCGCGCCAGGACCTGGTATGTGGCCACGTGAGTGTATCGAAGGTTGAAAGGCTGAGGTCGGGGCCCTACCGCGACCCGGGAGGCCTGCGGCACATCCGAGGATCTGCTTAGCGCTGCTGCCTTCCGGCCCTGACGCGGTTCGCAGGCTGAGATTGCACAGGTTCCGGGCCGCGGTACGGCCCCGAATCATCGAGTGTACCTTTGGCTCGACCGTCAGGCAAGCGCAACTGCGGGCAGCGGCCATCTTCTCGACGTTCGGACGATAGCGGAAAGGAGCGCCAGGCATGCCGGCATCACAGGCACACATTTCCACCTCGACGCCGATGGGCGGATCCATCCTGCCCGATGGCGCCACCTTCCGGGTGTGGGCCCCGGCGGCGCTCGAGGTCCACGCGCTCGGCGATTTCAACGGATGGACGCGGACGGAGAATTCGAAGCTCGTGCGCCAGCCGGACGGCCGATGGGCCGGGTTCTTCAGCGGCGCCGCCGACGGAATGACCTACAAATTTTATGTGGTCGGCGCCGGGAGCGAAGGCTTCAAGCGGGATCCGTACGCGCGGGAACTGACGGTGAGCTGGCCCACGCCGGAGTGCATCCTGCGGTCGGCGAGTTCGTACCCGTGGCAGGACTGGACGTGGCGGACGCCTCCCTTCAACGACCTGATCTGCTATCAGTTCCACGTCGGCACGTTCTACGGGCCGGACCGCGAGCACCGGGTCGCCACGTTCCTGGACGTGCTCGACCGCCTGGAATACCTCGCCGATCTCGGCGTCAACGCGATCGAGCCGCTGCCGATCGTGGAATACAGCACGCCAAGGAGCATGGGCTACAACGGGTCGGACCTGTTCTCGCCGGAGATGGACTACCAGGTGCCCGACGCGGAGATCGACGCCTACCTGCCCACGGTCAACCGGCTGCTGACGGGCAGAGGCAGGAGCGCGCTGCTGCGCCACCAGCTCGCCGTGCCGATCAACCAGCTCAAGGTGCTCGTGGATATCTGCCACGCCTGGGGCATCGCGGTCATCTTCGACGTCGTCCACAACCACGCGTCCGGCGACGTGCGCGGGCAGGACGAGTCGCTGTACTTCTTCGACCGGCAGCGCCCCGGCAACGACAACGACAGCCAGTACTTCACCGATCAGGAGCACACGGGACCGATCTTCGCGTTCTGGAAACCCGAGGTCCGGCAGTTCCTGATCGACAACGCGCGGTTCTTCGTCGAGGAGTACCACGTTGACGGGTTCCGCTACGACCAGGTGACGGTGATCGACCGGCAGAACGTGGGGAGCGGCTGGCAGTTCTGCCAGGACCTCAACGGCACCGTGCGCGGGACGGATCCCGCGGCAATCAACGTCGCCGAATACTGGGGGCCTGAGCCGGCGGTCGTTCGACCTCGCGCCGAGGGCGGGGCCGACTTCGATGCCGCCTGGCACGACGGGCTGCGGCGCGCGATTCGCGGCGCGATCGGACAGGCGGCCGGCGGGCAGCAGGCGTTCTTCGACTGGCAGCCGGTCGTCGATCAGCTCCGCGCGCCCGGCTTCCGCGACGCGTGGCGCGCCGTGCAGTGCATCGAGAGCCATGACGAGGTCTATCGGGACCGCGGTCCGCGCATCGCGACGCTCGCGGGCGGCGGCGACAGCCGAGGCTGGTACGCGCGCAGCCGTTCCCGGGTCGCGCTCGGCCTGCTCGTTACCGCACCCGGCATTCCGATGATCTTCATGGGGCAGGAGTTCCTCGAGGACAAGCAGTGGGCCGACGCTCCGGAGTTCTACGCCGACGCGCTGCTCGACTGGGACGGGCTCTCATCGGACAGAGCGATGATCGACTTCCATCGATTCACGCGCGAGCTGATGTGGCTGCGGCGAAAGCACCCTGCGCTTCGCGCCGAAGGGGTGGCCACGCGGGCGATCGACAACGTCGGCCGCGTGCTCGCGTTCGAGCGCTGGATTCCGGGAACGGGACGCAACGTGATGGTCGTCGCGAGCCTCAACGAATCGACCCACGGCGGCTACCTGATTCCGTTCCCGGCCGGCGGAGAGTGGCGCGAGGTCTTCAACAGCGACGTGTACGACAACTGGATGAATCCGCTCGCGGCGGGCAATGGCGGACGTGTGTGGGCGTACGGACCGGGACTCAACGGCCTGGCCGCCTCGGCGTCGGTGGTGATTCCGGCAAACGGCATCCTCGTGTTCACGCGCGACGACGGCGATTGAGGCGGACGGTTCGCAGGACGTGGTAATATTCAGGTATTACCATGCCGACGATCACGGTGAAGCTCGACAAGAAACGCGCGGCGCGACTGGCGCGCTGGGCACGGCGCAGCAAGATCCCCAAGTCCGACGTGATTCGAGCCCTGATCGATCGGGCGGGACCGATCGAAACAGGGGATGACCTCCTCGAATGGGTCGCGCAGGCAAACGGCAAGGGTCTCGGGTTGGCCCAGATCAAGCCGTGAGCCGGCCTGTCCTGCTCGACACGTCGTTCCTCGTCGCCCTCGAGCGCGAAACAGCCGGCGGCCGGACCGGTCCGGCGCGGAAGTTCCTTCCGTCGCTTCGTGGCCGCCCGCTGACGATCTCGATCGTGACCGTCGAGGAGATTCTCGAGGGCGCGGTGGACGAGGCGACCGCGTTCGCCTCATTGCAGCGGTTTGCCATCCAGGGCGTTCACCTCGCCCAGGCGCGGCGGTGCGCACTGCTCCAGCGCCGCGCCTCGCGACGGATGGGCGAGAACGACGCCTGGCTGGTGGCGACTGCCGACGTGCTCGACGCGGACGTCGTCGGAGCAGATCGCGCGGCGTTCGAGCGGCTGGGACCGCGGTATCTCCGCTTTCGCTGAAGGGCCGCTTACGGTGAACGCCGCGCCTGTCCCCACCCGCCGATCAGCACGCCGGCCGCGACGGCCAGCACGCTTCCGAACTCGATCGCGAGCGCGCCCGGCGGGACCGCCCAGGCGCCGCCGAGAGTGGCGATGCGCCAGACCACGTACGTGGCCAGAATGCTCACCGACCACGCCAGGAGCGGCAGGGTCGTGCGGCCGCTGAGCGTGAACGGCAACAGCCAGAGCAGATACCAGGGGTACACGACGGGCGACGCGATCAGGGCGGCCGCCATCGGCCAGGCCCATGTGTCCGGCCGCCCGATGCCGAGGCGAGCTTGCAGCACGGCCGCCACCGCGAGGCCGCCCAGCACACCCAGACCCGTGGCCCAGCGCGGACCGAGGATTGCCGCCGCCGGCACGAACAGCGTCTCGTTGAAGCGGAATCGATCCACGAAGATTCCGAGGGAGCCGACCGGCAGCGATCCTCGCGTCAGATACGGTGCCGCGAGCAGCAGCAGGAGCGCAGCGCCGGCAGCCGCGTCGGCGAGCCGGATGCGGCGCCAGTACAGCGGCAGCAGCACAATCGGCAGCGGCTTGATCGCCACCGCCATGGCAAACGCCAGCACGCTCGCGAGGCCGCGCCCTTCGATCAGCAGCAGGGCGGATGCGGTCAGGAACATGGCGCCCGCCACATCGACGTGCGCCTGGCCGGCCGTCGCGAGCAGCAGGAGCGGGCTCCACGCGTACACCAGCATCCAGCGCGGAGACGCCCTCCAGATCCGCAGCAGCCGCCAGACCACCAGCGCGAGCAGCAGATCGCAGACGGCGAACGCCACCTTGAACGCGTACGCGTTCTGGCTCAGCCGGTACACGACTCGAAACAGGAGCTGCGCGCCGGGCGGATACGGCGTCGGCACGCGGGGATTGTTGATGCGTCGTGACTCGTCGGTCTGAAGCGCAGCCACCGCGGGATCCGCGGGCGCGAGCGCGTACGGATCGTAGCCTGCCTGCTGGACGCGCGCGTCCCAGACGTACCGATACACATCCGTGCTGGGCGCCTCCAGCCAAAAGGGGATGCGAAGCGCGACCGCCAGCACCAGACACCCTTGGACGAAACGGCGGGACAGGGGATCGGTCGATCTCAGCGCCGCGACGATGCTCACGGCGTAGCCGGCGGCCAGTACCGCAAGCAGCGGCACGAACCCGGGCTGGTCGGCACCCGGCGCTCTCGCCGCCATCGCCACCGCCGTCGCGGACATGGTCAGCGCACCCGCGACGATGACGAGGCGGTTATCGATCCGCATGGCCGGTGGGCCCACGCCGCCAGCAACGCCCGGGTCCGCGGCGCACGCGAGCGGTTGGCCGACAGATCGCGCGCCAGACGGTCCACGTCCTGGGGCCGATCGACGTCGTAGTGCTCCGGCGCAAGCGCCACGGTCAGCCCAAGCGCATCAGCCCGCGCCCGGAGGGCGTCGGCGGCCGATTGCGTCCCCATGACATCGGCCGCGAAGAGTCCGTCATGCGCGCACGTCGCCCCCACCAGGTAGTATCCGCCGTCGTCGCACGGTCCGATCACGACATCGCGGATCCGGAGATGAGCGAATGCCTCGCCGAGCGTGGCCGCTGACACGTGAGGCGCGTCGCCGCTGAGCGCGATGACTGCGTTGCGGGCCGGCGTACACAGACGCTCGAAGACGGACGTCAGCGCGGCCGCGAGCCCGGTCCCGCTCTGCGCGACAACCTCGACGCCAGCCGGAAGCCACGCCCGCACCGCCTCGGCATCGGCTGACGGGCACACGGCCACCGTGCGAACGCCAAGCGCGCGCCCGGTCTCGAACGTGTCCTCGATGAACGCCCGGTACAGGCCGGTGATCTGGTCCGGCGCGAACGCCGGCGCGAGCCGCGTCTTCACGTGGCCGGCGCGCGGTGCCTTCGTCATCACGGCGAGGACGCGATCGTCGCGGGTCACTGGTCATCGTGCCGTCGGCCGTCCGTCGAGACGGTACTGGAAGATGCAGCCGAAGATCCGCCAGGCTGCCCCGAGCGATCCGCGGACGGTTCCGGTGATCTTCGACTGGCCGATGCGGCGGTGGTAGCTGACCGGGACTTCGGCGATACGTAGCCCCGCGAGCGCGCCGCGCAGGATCATCTCGACGGCCCAGCCGTAGCCCGCCTCGCGCAGCCGAAGCGCGCCGAGCGCGTCGGCGCGCACCGCGCGGAAGGGTCCGGGGTCGGAGATCTCCACGCCGTACAACACCCGGATCAAACCGGCGGCGACCCGGTTGCCCGCCACGGAGTGCCACGGCAGCGCGCCGGGTTCACGCCGGCCCGCCAGCCGCGAGCCGATGACGATGTCGGCACGGCCGGCGACGATGGGCTCGATGAGCATCGGCAGCTCCGCGGGACGATCGCTGTAGTCCCCATCCAGGAAGACGATGATGTCCGGATGATCGGCGTGCTCCAGCCCTGTCAGGCAGGCGCGCCCGTAACCGCGTCGCGGCTCGTTGAGGACGCGGGCGCCTCGCGCGGCGGCGATCGCCGCGGTGGCGTCGGAGGATTCCGCGTCAACCACGATGATCTCCGTCGCCGGCGGGCGCGGGATCTCGTCGAGCACGCGGCCGATCGCCTGCGCTTCATTGCGCGTGGGAATGACGACCGTGACGCGCATCACCAGAGCGGACTGTCCGGGTTCCCGTGAGCGAGCACGGAATCGAGGCCCCAATACCGGCCGGCGCGGCCGACCGACAGGGCAAAGGCGACCCAGGTCGGGACGAGCAGTTCCCAGATCCAGGCCGTGCCCCATTCCGACAGCCACAGGCTCGCGAGGAACAGCCCCGCGGCACATGCGGCCGGCCGCGTGAAGAGGCCGAGCGTGAGCAGGAGCCCGAAGGACGCCTCCGCGAGCGCCTGCAGCGGCGCGGCGATACGGGCGTGATCGGCCGCGGCGGCCATCACAAGCTTCCACACGTGCGGTGCGTGTCCCTGATCGATGTAGCTTCGGATCAGATGCGCATACCCGTCCGGGGTGTACAACCCCTTGCCGTAGTTCTCGAAAAACACCGAGAGGAACATTACACCCAGGCAGAGGCGCGCGAGTGCGAGGCCTGCCCGGGCGGCGGAATCGGATCGCAGATCAGCATGCATCATGACTCTCTTCGCAGTAATGGCGCTCACCCGGACAATGGCGCACCCGCCGTCGCCGGCTCCCATGCTCCTGGGATTATGGCGCCGCCGGCCGCCATGGCGCCGGAGTCAGTCGCGCGCGACGACGATGGTCGTGCAGGCGCTCTCGCTCTTCGGCAGTTCCCGAGCGGCCGCCATTCGGACCTCGAGCTTCTGCTCCTCGCCGCGAACGATCGGGCAGTACGGATCGGGAGCGTCGATGGCTCCGCGCAGGCCGCGGCGACCCGCGCAGCCGCCCCGGCACGTCGGCTTGAAGGCGCACTCGCGACAGGCCTCCGGGAGCGTGCGCGCGTGCTCGAAGGCCGCCGTGTCCACAATGCGCGCGCCTCCGGCGAGCAGCGCCGACAGGGGCTCGCCGTCGCCTGGCCAGTAGACGCACGGCTGCGTCGTACCGCGGGGCGTCACGCGCACGGTCCGCACGCCGCAGCCGCCGGTTCGCGGAGGCAACCCGGCCATCGCGCGGACGAGCGGTTCCCCGATCGCCACCACGTCGGTTGCCGCGAAGAGGGCGCGGAAGCCGTCCCAGGTACTCGCGGTAGGTCAGCGCGAACCGATCGGATTGCACCGCCTGGTATACGTTCACCCGCAGCAGGGCGCCGTGCCGTCCGGCGACGCGCGCCACCTCGGCGAGGCGCGCATAGTTCGCCTTCATCATCACGGCAATGAAGGTGACGGGAATGCCGAGGCGAACCGCGCGCGCGGCCTGCTCGTGCACGAGCGCCCAGTTGCCGGCACCGCGCTCGGCGTCCTGCTCCTCCCGGGTCGGATAGTCGAGCGAGAACTCCACATCGGCGAACGCGCGCAGTTCATCGTCGTCCAGGACGGCGGCGCTGTGGCCGTTCGTGGTGATGGTGAGCTTGACCGGCCGCGTTCGCAGGTCGGCCAGGATTTCGTGGAACTGCGGGTGCATGCCGTTTTCGCCCGTGCCGAGATTGACCGAGCGGACGGGCAGCGCAGAGACGACCGCGCGCACCTGTTCGGGGCTGAGCCGATCGACCCGCGATGGATCGCGGTAGCAGAACGCGCACGAGAGGTTGCACTCGCTGGTCAGGCCCAGACCGATCGCGAACCCGTCGGCGGGCGCAGGCGGACGCGCCGTCATCGTGGCGTCCCCGTCGCATCGACGGGCCGTCGCGCAATGAGGTGCAGGTAACGGGCCACGGCGACGAACTCCGGGCGCGCGCCGAGCGTGGACTCCAGCTCGAAGACGCGCGCGGCGTCGGCCTCCTCGAGCCGCTCCGGCTCGATGTAGTCGGCAATCACTCGGACGCCACGTTGCTCGACCACCTCGAGGCTCGCGGCGCCAATCGCGCCGTGCAGATCCGATGGAGCGAAGATACGCACGGTTCCACCGTACAGGCCTTCGCGCACGGAGTCGAGAGAGAGTGTAGCCGCGGCACGCGTCCAGTCTCGCGAGACGAGGGCCGCCTTCAGCACCTCCCCCGCCCGGTTGCGCACGAGCAGCGAGCACAAGCCGCCGGGCCGCAGCAGCCGCGCGATGTCGCGCACGGCCCGCGGCGGATCGGACAGGTACTCCAGCACGTTGTGGCAGACCACCACGTCGAACGAGGCTGGATCATACAGGTGGGTCAGGCGGTCGGCGGCCGCGTGCTGGAACGTCATCCGCGCGGCAACGCCGCGGGCCGTTGCGGCCTCGCGCGCGAGCGCGAGCATCCCTTCGGAGGCGTCGAGCACGACCACGTCGAACCCGATCTCCGCGAGGCGCGCGGCGGTGACGCCCGTGCCACCGCCGACGTCGAGCGCGCGCCGTCCCGACGAACCGGCCGGGAGCCACGCCCGGAGGCCCTGCCAGGCGAGGTTTGTTCGCAGTCGTCCGCCGGCCGTCTCCAGGTAGGCCGCGTACTTGTCGGCGTCGTCGAAGCGCGACGTCTCCGGCATCCGCCGCCTAGGTTACCTCCCGGCCCGGGAATTGAGAAGCGGCGGCCCCTGAGCCCTGCTACCTGAGCCCTGAGCCTTTCTTTATTCCGCTCGAGATCACGAACATGCGGCCCGAGTGATTGCCCGCGATGCCGCTCCAGGCCGACGTGATCAGGAGATCGATCGTCCCGTCTCCGTCCACGTCGCCGATGCCGACCGCGTCGAAGCCGAACGTGTCGCCGGGGATGCGGCAGGTGTAGGTGCGCAGGAGCTTCCCGTCCTTTCCGGAATACAGGTAGGCGCGTCCGGCGGACGCGGCGGCGGCCGAGGTACTGCCAGGAGCCGATGATCAGGTCCGGCACGCCGTCGCCGTCGGCGTCGCCCATCCGGGACGCGCCGATGCCGAAGCCTTCGCCCGGCGTCTCGCCGGTGAGGGTCAGCAGGTTCCTGCCGTCCTTGCCCGAATACACGTAGGCGCGACCGGTCGAGGGTCCCTTTGCGGCATTCGGAAAGTCGGTCGTGTAGACATCGGGCACACCGTCGCGGTCGAAGTCTCCCGGCACCGACATGAACATGGCGCCGAAGGCCGCACCGGTGTCGTCGGAATCGACGGTGAAGGCTGGCTTCTGCGTGAGGCTGTCATAGACGTAGAAGCGGCCGGTCGTATGCGCGCCTCCGCCCGGCGCCCCGACCAGCAGGAACTTGTGCCTGCCGTCGGCGTAGCCGGAGACGGCGGCGCCGAACTGGTCGTTGGCACGCTCGCCGGTCAGGGTCAGCAGCAGTTTGCCATCGGCGCCGGAGTAGACGTACGCGCGCCCGGCGCCCTTGCCGTTCGCGGCGTTCGCCGGCGCGCCGACGATGACGTCGGCGGCGCCGTCGCCGTTGAAATCGCCGACGCCGGCGACGTGACGGCCGAAGCCGTCGCTCAGCGCTTCAGCCTTGAACATCTGGAGCACGGAGCCGTCCTTGCCGGAATAGATGCCGGCGTACCCGCCGCCGGGCGCGCTCGCGATCACGTCGGGAATGCCGTCCTTGTTCGCGTCGCCGGCGGCTTCGACGCCGATGCCGAGCGTGTCGCCCGGCTTGCCGTCCACCTTCCACAACAGCTTTCCTGATTTCGTCGAGTAGACGTAGACGCGACCGGCCGGCGCGCCGCCGCCGATCACCTTCGTCGGGGCGGACGTGACGATGTCGTGGACGCCGTCCTTGTCGACGTCGCCGATGTCGCGCGCGATCCAGCCGAACTGATCGCCGATCGCCTCGCCGTCCCACTCGCGGATGATTCTGGTGTCTTCGACGAACGGATTGGCGAAATCGGCGGGCTTGGGCAGCAGCGCGGCGAAGCGCGGATCGCTCTTCAACGCCGCGACGTCGGAATCCACCTGAATTTGCGTCATGTCCATCTTGCCGGTGGCCTTGGCCTTGCCGAGCCATTCGAAGGCGCGATCGGCGTCGCCCTTGAGGGCGTATACCGTGCCGATGTTGTAGGTGACGGCCGGCGCGACCGGCTGCAGGGTCAGAAACTTCTGGTACGCCGCGAGGGCGCGATCGAGTTCCTTGTTCTGCTGAAGGGCGATGCCGTACATGCGCCACGCGCGCGCGTTGGCTGGCTCGCTCGAGGTGATCTGCTCGAGGATTTTCACGGCGCCGGCGAAGTCGCTGGCGCGCAGCTTCGCCGCGGCGTCATTGAGCGACGGCTGCTGGGCTGCCGACAGGGCACACCCGGCGAGTACCAGAACGGCCATCGTGTGGCGGAACGTCCGGATATCGATCGTCATGCCGCGCATTCTAGCGGCGCCCGTCCACCCCGCCTACGCGCAAGTGACGGACGCGCACGCGCGAGGACCAAGCGCGGTTCGCAGGGGACGGGCGACAGGGCGGCCGGCTGAAACCGTCGTTTTCAGGCCTGAAACTGGCGTGTTCAACGACCACCCCTGGTGACGAACGCCGCATCTCTCACGCCTGGCGATCGCCCGTTGAGGTCCGGGTTAGCTCTCAGAGGGTTCCCCCCCCAGCAGCTTCACCCCAGCTTCAACCCGGCTCCGACCCAGCTTCACCCCAGCTTCGACGGAGCTTCACCCCAGCTTCAACCCAGCTCCGACCAGCTTCCCCAGCTTCGACGGAGCTTCACCCCAGCTTCAACCCAGCTCCGACCCAGCTTCACCCAGCTCCGACCCAGCTTCAACCCAGCTTCGACCCAGCTTCGACCCAGCTTCGACCCAGCTTCGGCGCGTCAGGTCTGAATTGGTGGGTTGTACACTCCGCACATGGACGTCATCAATCTCGAAGAGAAGTTCCGCGCCGTCACGGCGTACTGGCAGCCGAAGATTGTCGGTGCTGTCAACGACTTCCACGTGAAGATCGCCAAGATCCAGGGGGAGTTCGTCTTTCACCATCACGAGACCGAGGACGAGCTGTTCCTCGTGCTCAAGGGGCGGCTGCTGATGAAGTTCACCCACCGCGAGCTCTGGATCGAGCAGGGTGAGTGCCTGATCGTTCCGCACGGCGTCGAGCACTGCCCCGTCGCGCCCGAAGAGGTACACATCCTGCTGCTCGAGCCGGCGACGACGCTGAACACCGGCACGGTCCAGAACGAGCGTACCGTCGACGCGGAGTGGATTTAAGGGTCCGTCCGGAAATCCGCCGGGACCAGGGTGGCGTAGTCCCGGTGACTTCGGATTCGTTGCCCGGCAGGTTGCGCCGCGATCGGCGGCACGAGACTGTTCCCCCGGCCTGGACGGGGTTGACGCTCGGGTCGAAGCTGGGTTGAAGCCGGGTCGAAGCCGGGTCGAAGCCGGGTCGAAGCCGGGTCGAAGCCGGGTCGAAGCTGGGTCGAAGCTGGGTCGAAGCTGGGTCGAAGCTGGGTTGAAGCTGGGTTGAAGCTGGGTTGAAGCTGGGTTGAAGCTGGGTTGAAGCTTGGTCGAAGCTGCGTCGAAGCTGGGTCGGAGCTCTGGGTTGAAGCCGGGTCGAAGCTGGGTTGAAGCCGGGTCGAAGCCGGGGTGAAGCTGGGTCGAAGCTGGGGTGAAGCTCCCGCGCGCGGGGCGCCGATCAGGCGCGGGGAAGTTCGACCGTATAGAGGATCTTCCCGGACAGGTCGTGCAGCTTGACCGTCATGGCCAGCGTGCGCGCGTCGACGGTCAGCGTCCCGAAGAACTGAAGGCCCTCGCTCGGCGGACGGTTCGGCTTCGTCGCCGCGGTCGTCCCGGTGAACTTCACGTCCGGCCCGAACGTCCGGTCCAGCTCGTTCGGCGGGAACGTGCCGGCGTTGAGCGGGCCGGCGACGAACTCCCAGAACGGATCGAACTCGGTGAAGACCGCGCGCGACGGATCGTAGCGGTGCGCGGCGCAGTAGTGCACGTCGGCGGTCACCCACACGACGTTGCGGATGCGCCGATCGCGGATGAACGTCAGCAGGCTCGCGACCTCGAGCTCGCGGCCGAGCGGCGGGCCCTCGTCGGCGTTGGCGAACGCCTCGTAGTACGACGGCGGGTCCCGGACGACCAGGCCGATGGGCAGGTCGCTGGCGATCACCTTCCACGTGGCCCGGCTCGCGGCGAGGTTGCGCTTCAGCGACGCGAGCTGGGCGGCGCCGAACAGCGCCGACGACTCGTCGAGCACTCTCTGGCGGTTCGCCGAATTCGGCCCCCGATAGCTGCGCAGATCCAGCGCGAAAATCTCGACGTGCGGGCCGTAGGTCAGGTTGCGGTAGACGCGGTCCGGATTGTCCGGATTGAGCGGCAGCGGATTGTACTCGGCAAACGCCCGCCGCGCGCGCGCCGCGAGGAGCGCCATGCTCTTCTCGTGGTACCGCGCGTCGCGATCGAGGCTGCGCTCCCAGGTACCAGTTGTCGCGCACCTCGTGGTCGTCCCACATGACGACCTGCGGCACTTCGGCGTTGAATCGCCGCATGTGGTCGTCGAGCAGGTTGTACTGGTAGTTCCCGCGGAAGTCGTCGATCGTCTCGGCCGCGTGCGACTTGGCCGGCGTCACGATGTTCTTCCACACCGTCCCGTCGTCCAGCGGCACTTCGGCGGCGAGCGGCTGGTCGGCGTAGATGGTGTCGCCGGCGTTGATGAACACGTCCGGCTGCGCGGCGCGCATCGTCTCGTAGAGGCGAAGACCGCCCCACTCGGGATTGATGCCCCAGCCCTGGCCGACGGTGTCGGCCGACCAGGCGATGGTGACATTGCGCGAAGCGTCGCCGGGCGTCTGGAAGCTGCCCGCGGCCGGCAGGCTCCACCGGCGGATGTCAGCGAGATCCTGGAAGAGCACGCGGTAGAAGATCCGCTGGCCCGGCGGCAGGTCCGTCAGGGCCACGCGGGCAGTGAAATCGGATGTATCGAGCGCGGCCGGCCCCTCGACGCGCAGGGGATGGGCGAATCGATCGGAGGTGTCGTACTCGACGAACATGCGGGCCGCGCGATCGGCGCGGCTCCAGATGACGGCACGCCCGCCGGTCACATCGCCCGCGGCGACGCCCTGCGGAATCGCGGGACGCGACGATTCCTGGACGACGAGCGCCGGCGCCCGGCCGAAACCGGCGGCCCGGACGGACGGCACCAGGCATGATGCGGCCCCGAGCGCGAGCGAACGCCGGAAGAACGCCCGGCGATCGATCCGCACCGGGGCCATGCTTATTTGATCCTCGCCGGAACCGTTCCCAGTTCCTTCGCCGACGGCACGCCCGCCAGGGTCTCGGCCTTTGACACGGCGCGCACGATCGCTTCCGCCATCGCGTCGGCGGCCAGCGCTCCGACGATCGTGACGTTCGCCTGGCCGGTCCAGCGGCCGGTGGCGAGCGCGAACACGGTATCGCCGTCGCCCATCGTGTGCGACGGGGTGATGGCTCGCGCGAAGCCGTCGTCGGCCATCAGGGCGACGCGGTTCATTTCGGTCTTCGTGAGCTTCGCGTTGGTGGCGACGACGCCGATCGTCGTGTTCTCGCCCGCCCGCGGCGCGGCGCGCCGTCCGAAATCCCCGGAGCGGAGCAGCTTGCGCACGTCGGCGAGCCCCTTGCCGTCCTCGGTGCGCACGCCGGCCACGACCTTCCCCGTCTCCGGATCGATGATGTCGCCGACGGCGTTCACCGCGACGATGGCGGCGACAATCAGGCCGTTCGGCAGCGTGATGGCGAAGCTGCCGAGCCCTCCCTTCATGGAGTGCCCGCCCATCTTCCCGACTGTCGCCCCGGTGCCGGCGCCGACATTGCCTTCGGCCACGGGCGCGTAGCTGGCGGCTTCTGCGGCCTTGTATCCGCACTCCGCCGTGGGGCGGACCTTCGGGTTGCCGCCGAAGCCGAGGTCGAACAGGATGGCGGACGGCACGATCGGGACGACGCCCGATGCCCCGACGGGCCAGCCCATCTTGTGCTCCTCGAGCCACCGCACGGTGCCGGTCGCCGCGTCGAGCCCGTAGGCGCTGCCGCCGGAGAGCACGATCGCGTTGACGCGGTCGACCATGTTGAGGGGATCGAGGAGATCGGTCTCGCGCGTGCCGGGCGCGCCGCCCCGCTGCGACACGCCGCCGGCGACGCCGTCGCCGTCTACGAGGATGACGGTGCAGCCGGTGGGACGCTCACTGAGCGTGATCTGCCCGACCTTGATGCCCTGCACCTCGGTGAGGCCGCGGCCGCCGGTCGGCGCCAGCGGCGCGGGCGCGGCGCCCTGGGTGGCGGGGGCCTGCGCCCCCGCCGTGATTCCGATCGCCGAGGCGGCGGCCAGAGAGAGAAGCCATGGTGTTTTCATGCGATCCACCTGCCAGGCGCTCAGAACAAGGTACTTGATCCCAAGCTGGACGACGCGTCCGTCCTGCGCGGACGTGATCCGGCCGAAGTTCGCAGTATTGATCGCCCCGCTCGGGTTGTTGAAGCGCACCTGGTTGAAGACGTCGAACGCCTCGAGCCGCAGCTGGAGGCGCTGGGTGCCGGTGAACGGGATGTTCTTGAAGAGCGACAGGTCAGTCGACGCGAACCCGGGACCCCGTATCGTGTTGCGTCCGGCGTTGCCCGGACGCTCCCCGGTCGCGGCGAGCGGACGCGTCGTGAAGCACGCGGTGTCGAACCACTGGTCGATCGTGTGCGGTGCGCCGGCGTTCGGATCGCAGGTCGCGTCGGGCCGGTTGGTCAGGTACTGAATGCTCAGCTGCGAGTTCGTGGCCGACAGCGGGAACCCGGTCTGCGCCTGGACGATGCCGTTGACCTGCCAGCCGCCGATGAGGTGCCGCACGACAGGTCCCATGCCGCCTGGCGTCGGCAGCTCCGCGCCGAAGCTCAGGACGAACCGGTGGCGCACGTCGAAGAGCGCGTCGCCCCACTCGTAGTCGAGCGCGCGATCGAAGGACGCCTGGTCGCCGATGGTCACCGGCAGCACCGGGCGCGATTCGCCGCCGATGTTCAACCCCGACACGTGATCCTTCGCGTGGCCCAGCGTGTAGGAGGCCAGGAACGTCAGGCCGTGGCTCGCCCGCATCCTGAGGCTCGCCTGGAGCGAGTCGTATCGCGACCGGGCGGCCGAGAACGTCGGCCGCACCAGGGAATACGCGGGGAAGATCCGCGCGCCCGGCGCCGTCTGGCCCGGGGTGAAGACGCCCGGGTTCACCTCCATGAAGATCGGCAGGTGCCGGCCGCGCGACCCGACGTAGCCGATTTCGGCGCCGAGGTTGTCGCCGATCTGGTGCTGCACGGTCGCGTTGAAGTGATAGGCGTACGGCGTCTGGAAGTCCTCTCCCCAGCCGATGACGATCAGGCCGGGCGGGAACGCCGTCGGACCGCCGCTGATGGCGGAGAGCGGATTGCTCAGCGTGATGCTCGCCGGCGGCGCGTTCACCTCGACGAGCGGCGTGAAGGGCGGCGCCAGCACGCCGTTCTGGAAGAAGTCGCCCTGGCCGGCCAGCGCGTCGTAGAACATGCCCCAGGCGCCGCGGACCGTCGTCCGGCCGTTGCCCATCGGGTCCCACACGACGCCGAGGCGCGGCGCGAAGTTGTTCTTGTCGGTCGCGTACGTGCCGCGCGGCACGCCGGGATCGCCCGGGTAGACGAGCCCCGCGGGCGCGTCGGGGAAGCGCGTGGACTGCACGCCGGGGTGGAACGCGTTGAGCGCGTCGTTCTTGTCCACGAACGGCTGCGACAGCTCGTAACGCACGCCGGCGCTGACGGTCAGGTTGTGCGCGGTGCGCCACTCGTCCTGCGCGTAGGCTGCGTAGAGATAGCCGATGCCGTCCTGCGCCTGGTTCGTCGTCGTGCGGCGGAACTGCGACGGCAGGCCGAGCAGGAAGTCGGCGGCCGCGTTCCCCGAGTTCACGCCGTTGAACGTGAAGTCGCCGTTCGGGCGGTTGATGAACGCGATCACCATGTGTTCCCTGCGGATGTCCGCGCCGAACTTCATGCTGTGCGAGCCGCGCGTCCACGTGAAGTCGTCGGTGAACTGGAACACCTCGTTGACGCGCTTGACGAACGGCTGCTGAGCATCGCCGAGCGTGAAGAAGCCGCTGACGCTGATCGACGCGAGCCCGGGCGCCAGCGCGTTCGTGTTCGGCACGTTGATCCCGTAGTCCTCGTTCGCGAGGCCGGACGTCACCGCCGGGTGCGCGTCGATGCGGTTATAGGAGACGCGCGCCACGTTGATCGCATGCTGCGAGAGGATGAACGTGTGCGAGCCGAGGTAGTCGCTGAGCGTGGCCTTCGACGTGTTGCCGATCGCCTGCGTGACGGCCGGCGTGCTCGCGTCCGTCTTCGTCATCAGGAAGCGGCCGAGGATCGACTGGCGGTCGGTCATCCGGTAGTCGATGCGGATGCCGCCGTTGTCGCGGTTGTCGGTGGTCTCGGGTGACGCGATGTACCGATTGGCGCCGGAATTGGCGTGCGGGACGAAGTCCTCGATGAGCTGCAGCGCCGACTGACTGATCCGCCCCTGCGGAATCGTGTTGTTGTCGAATGGGAGCCCGGTGAGCGGATCGCGGATCGTCGTGCTCCCGAAATTGCCGGCGCGCTGCGCGTCGGTCAGGACGACGACGTTGGTCGTGTTCCCGCGCGTGTTCCGGTACCCCTCGTAGTAGCCGAACCCGAACAGCTTGTTGTGCACGACCGGCCCGCCCGCGCTGCCGCCGTACTGGTTCTGCCTGAGCTTGGGCTTGGCCTGCGATGCCGGCGCGAAGAAGTTGCGAGCCTGGAGCGCATCGTTCCGGTTGAACTCCCAGGCGGCGCCGTGCAGATCGTTGGTCCCCGCCCGCGTCACGACGTTGACGACGGATCCGGAGTTGCGGCCGTACTCCGCGCTGTAGGAGTGCGTCTGGATCTTGAATTCCTGGATGGCGTCAGGGGGCGGCCGCATGACGAATCCGGTGTTGAACGTGTCGTTGTTGCTGGCGCCGTCGAGCAGGAAGTTGTTCGACTGGTTGCGCATGCCGTTGACGCTGAAGCCGGCGGTCGTCGCGCCGAAGCCGCCCGGTGTCGCGTCGCCGGCCGAGCCGCCGAGGCCAGGCGGCGGCGCGACGACGCCCGGGATGAGCGTGCCGAGCTGGGTGAAGTTGCGCCCGTTGAGCGGCAGCTCCTCGACCTTCTTTTCGTCGATGACCGTGCCCATCGAGGCGCTCGCGGTTTCCACGAGCGGCGCCTCGCCGGTCACGCGCACCGATTCCTCGACCTGTCCGACGGTGAGCCGGACGTCCACGCGCGACGTGCTCTCGACCGACACGCGGACGCCCTGCCGCACGGCGGTCCGGAATCCCTGCAGCGTCGCCGTGACGGTGTAAGGACCGGGCTGCAGCAACGGGGCGCTGTAGAACCCGTCGCTGCCGGTCACGACCGTCCTCGCCTGCCCGGTCGCCGTGTTGGCGACCGCCACCGTTACGCCGGGCATCACGGCGCCCGACTCATCCGTCACGACGCCCGAGATGGTGCCTGTCGCCTGCGCGAACGCCGTCCCGGGCGCCAGCCATCCGGTTGCTGCGGTCAGCAGCACCAGCACGATCACATGCTTGCGCATTTCCGACTCCCTCGTTAACGGCGGGGCTCCCACACCCCGCCTGTCATCCGCCGTGGACTCCCCCGCCCACGCGCGCCGCCCGCCCTCCCGAGCGTATGAGGCGATCGGCCGTTTCGGTCCGTCTCAGGTCACTCCGCTGCTCCTCCGCTGTCTCGTGAAGCTGCCGCTTGTATCTGAAATCTGTCAGGTCTGTCAATCCGCGGTGGCTGCGTGCCGCGGCCTATGGCGACTCCGTGAGCTCGAGCACCGAGAGCGCCAGCACTTTCGTGGCATTCACCAGGTCGTCGATGCCGCACCATTCGTCCGGCTGGTGGGCCAGGTCGAGGATCCCCGGTCCGTAGGCCACGCAGTTGGGGATGCCGGCGATCCGATCTATGTGCTTCTGGTCGTAGGTGCCGGGGCTGGCGGCCTCGGTCGCGGGCCGGCCCAGGATGCGCTGAATGCCGCGCGCGAGCGAAGCCACGAGCGGCGATCCGTCCGGTGTGCGGACCGGATGCACGACCATCAGATCGCGCAGTTCACAGTCCATGCGCGGCACCTCGGCGGACGTCCGCGCGAGCAGCGCCTGGATCTCTGCCTTCGTCGCGTCGAACCCCTCTTCGAGCAGGAACCGCCGGTCGAACACGGCCCGGCAGAAATCCGCGACGCACGGGGTCTGGATGCCGTCGACGGGCTGTCCGCCGGCAATCCCGTTGATGTTCAGGGTGGCATGACGCGCGCCCTCCGGCACGACCGGCACCTGCGTGGTGCGCGCGGCCAGCTGCGGCAGCAGCTCGCGGCGCATCGTGTCGAGGATGATGCCCATGTGTTCGATCGCGCTCACGCCGAGAAACGGCATGCTGCCGTGGCCGATGCGACCGTGTGTGGTCAGCTCGAACCAGTAGACGCCGCGGTGCCCGATGCAGATGCGGTCCACGTTGAGCGGTTCGGGGATGATGACGTAGTCCTGCCGCGCGGCGCTGAGGCGGCCGTGCTGCGCCAGCCACGCGACGCCGGCGAAGCCGCCGCTCTCCTCGTCGACGGTGCCGCTGATTTCAATCGACCCGTTGAGCGCCACGCCGGCCCGGCGGATCGCCTCGGCGGCGTACACGGCGGCGGCGATGCCGGCCTTCATGTCGCAGGATCCGCGTCCGTAGATCCGGCCGTCGCGGACGTCCCCGCCGAACGGATCGACCGTCCAGCCCGAACCGGCCGGCACGACGTCGAAGTGGCCGTTGAGGTGGACGGCCGGGCGCGGCGCGCGGCCTCGGCGGAGCCCGACCACGTTGACCCGCGGGTGGGTGGTGGTGTGTTCGGGCCGGCCGACCGCGGGGTGGTACTCGACCTCGAACCCGCCGGCCTCGAGCCGGTCGCCAATCAGCCGCGCGCACTCCTCGTACGCCTCGCCGGGCGGATTCACCGTCGGCACGCGGATGAGGTCGGACGTGAACGCCACCATCTCGTCGGCGGCGTCGTCCACGGCGCCGAGGACGCGGTCGATCGCGGACGACGAAATCATGGGTGGCGACAATTACAGGAAACGTGCACCGTTGTCAAACATCCGCGGGTCAAGTAGGATCGCGGCTCGCCATCGTGCCGCCAGACGATCGCCCCGGCCCACCGTCCGCCGCCGAGCGCACGCGCACCTCGCACTGGTGGTTCAATCCGTCGGACGCCGAGGCCGTCCTCCTCTGGATCAACACGCCGCCGACGTTCTGATGCCGTGAACCTCGACCTCGCACTCCTCATCGTGTATTCGATCGCGCTGACCGCCGGCGGCGTGTGGGTGTCGCGCAGCGTGCGCGGCAGCGGCGATTTCTTCGTCGCGGGGCGGACGCTGTCGGCGCCGCTCATCTTCGCGACCGTGCTGGCGTCCAACATCGGCGCCGGCACGACCGTGGGGGCGACGGGGCTCGCCTACGAGCAGGGGATCTCGGCGTGGTGGTGGAACGGATCGGCGGCGATTGGCTCGTTCGCGCTCGCGTTCTGGATCGGCCCGCGCATGTGGCGCCTGGCCTCGGACCATGGCTTCTACACGGCCGGCGACTTCCTGGAGTTCCGCTACAACGCCACCGTGCGGGGCGTGGTCGGCAGCTTCATCTGGCTCGGCACGCTCGCCATCCTCGCCGGGCAGCTCATCGCCGGCGCCGCGGTGCTGAGCGTCGTCGCCGGCGTGCCGAAGGACGCTGGCGTCGTGATTGGCGCCCTCGTCATGACGGTCTACTTCGTCGCCGGCGGGCTCCTCAGCTCCGCCTGGGTGAACCTCTTCCAGCTCATCGTCCTCATCGCCGGGTTCCTCCTCGCAATGCCGCTGCTCTATGCGGGCGTCGGCGGCGCGCCGGCGTTCGCGAACCTGACGGCGCCGCAGCCCGGCTACTGGGACATCATGTATTCGACCGGGTCGGGCATGTCCGGCTGGGCCATGCTCGCGGTGCTGACGCCGGCCTTCATGATTTCTCCGGGCCTGCTCCAGAAAGCCTACGGCGCGAGGGACGAGCGCGCCGTGCGGCTCGGGATCGGACTCCAGGGAGGCGCGCAGATGATCTTCGCGTGCATCCCGGTGTTCTTCGGCCTGGCCGCGCGCGCCGCCCACCTCGAGATCGCCAGTCCCAACCTCGTCCTGCCGACGGTGCTGGCGACGCAGCTGCCGGCGCTCCTCGGCGCGCTGGCGCTCGCCGCCGTGTTCTCGGCCGAGGTGAGCACGTGCGACGCGATCCTGTTCATGCTGTCGACGTCGCTGTCGAAGGACCTGTACAAGCGTTTCGTCAACCCGGCCGCCGACGATCGGCGGGTGCTGCTGGTTGCGCGGCTGGCCGCGGTGGCGGGCGCCCTGGCCGGGATCGTGCTCGCGATCCAGCTGCAGACCGTGATCGGCGCGCTCGGCATCTTCTATTCTCTGCTGAGCGTCAGCCTGTTCGTCCCGGTCATCGGCGGTCTCGTCACGCGGCGTGCCGGGCCGGCCGAGGCGCTGGCGGCGATGGGCGCCGGCATCGCCACGCTCCTGTTCTTCACCTATTCGTCCGGCGGGCGGGGCTACGGTCTGCTGAACCCGAACCTGCTCGGCCTCGCGGCAGCGGCGCTGGCATTCGTCGTGGTCATGGTGGCCCGGCGGCTGGGAGTCATGGAGAGACAATGAGTACGAAAAAACATATCTTCGACCTGTCGGGAAAGATCGCGGTCGTCGTGGGCGGTGGATCGGGCATCGGCGAGGCCGTCACGATCGGGGCGGCGGAGCTCGGGGCCAGCGTGATCTGCCTCGATATCAAACAGGACGAGGCGGCGCGGGTCGCAGCAATCGCGTCGAGCAAAGGCGGCCAGTGCACCGCCGGCGCGCTCGACATCAGGGATTCGGCCGCGGTCGATCGACTGTTCGCGCAGGTGGCGCAGGATCACGGCAGCCTCGACATCGTCGTCTCCACGCCCAGCATCAACGTGCGCAAGAAGATCCTCGACTACCAGGACGAGGAGTTCGCGCGCGTTCTCGAGCTGAACATGAAGGGCAACTTCAACGTGCTGCGCGGCGCCGGGCGCGTGATGACGGCGCAGGGACGCGGCAGCATCATCCTCTTCTCGTCGATCCGCTCGCTCGTCGTCGAGCCAGGCCAGTCGGCATATGCGGCGACCAAGGCCGGGATCCTGCAGATGGCGCGCGGCGCGGCATCGGAGTTCGGCAAGTTCGGCGTGCGCGTGAACTGCGTGGGCCCAGGCGTAATCGAAACGCCGCTGACCGCGCCCATCAAGAACAACAAGGCGTGGTTCGAAGCCTACAGCGCCAAGAGCATCTTCAACCGCTGGGGGACCCCCGAGGAGATGGTCGGCCCGACGCTGTTCCTTGCGTCGGATGCGGCAAGCTACGTCACTGGCACTATCATTTACGCTGATGGTGGCTGGCTCGCGCAGGACGGCCGGTTCACGCCGCCGGGGATGTAAATGACAAAAAAGAAGCATAAGGTGGCGGTGATCGCGGGGGACGGCATCGGCAACGAGGTCATCCCGGCGGGGATCGACGTCATCGAAAAGGCGGCGCCCGGCGCGTGCACGTTCGTCGAGTTCCCGTGGGGCTGCGACTTCTACCGGCGCACCGGACACATGATGGACGCCGACGGGTTCGATCGGCTCCGCGAGTTCGACGTCATCTACCTCGGGGCGATCGGCGATCCGGCGGTGCCGGACCACGTGTCGGTCTGGGAGCTGATCCTCCCGATCCGCCAGCGCTTCGACCAGTACGTCAACCTCCGGCCGATGCGCCTGCTGCCCGGCGTTCCGGGGCCGCTCGCGGGCCGCACGCCGCGCGACATCGACATGATCTGCGTGCGCGAGAATTCCGAGGGAGAGTACTCGGGATTCGGCGGACGGCTGCACGTCGGCTCGCCCGCCGAAGTCGCCGAGCAGACCAGCATCTTCACTCGGCGCGGGGTCGAGCGGATCGCCTCCTACGCCTTCGAGCTGGCGGCGAAGCGCCCGCGCAAGCGGCTGGCGAGCGCCACGAAGTCCAACGCCATGCAGCACACGATGGTGCTCTGGGACGAAGCCGTCGAGGCGGTTGCCGCAGACTATCCCACCGTGGAGTGGCGGAAGTACCACGTGGACGCCCTGGCGGCGCGCATGGTCACCGATCCGGCGAGCGTGGACGTGATCGTCGCGTCGAACCTGTTCGGCGACATCCTCACCGACCTGGGCGCGGCAGTGTCGGGCAGCCTCGGCGTGGCGCCCGGCGCGAACATCAACCCCGAACGGGAGTATCCCTCGATGTTCGAGCCGATTCACGGATCGGCGCCCGACATTGCCGGCAAGGGGATTGCGAACCCGGTCGGCGCGATCTGGGCCGGAGCGATGATGCTGGATCACCTCGGCGAGACAGGAGCCCACGACCGCATCATCAAGGCGATCGAACAGGTGCTCGGCGGTGGCGGAGCGCGGACGCCGGATCTCGGCGGGCGTGCCACGACGAAGGAAGCGGCCGCCGCGATCGCGTCGGCGCTGTAAGGCGCTCTAACCGTTAGGCGATCGCCGTCAGGCCGCGATCGAAGATGTCGAAGCCGTGCCGCATTTCCTCTTCCGTGATCGTCAGCGGCGGGTTCGCGAAGAACGTGTTGTAGCGGACGAACGTGTAGAGTCCCTCCTCCCGGAAGAACCGTCCGAGCTTCTGCATCGGCTCGGACGTGCCGTTGAAGGGCGCGAGCGGCTCCAGTGTCCGCTTGTCCTTGACCAGCTCCACGATCCCGAACAACCCGATCGAGCGCGTGGCGCCGACGCTGTCGTGCTTCGCCTCGAGATCGGCCAGCATCCCCTTCATCGTCTCGCCCATCCGCTTCGCGCGCGCAATCAGGCCGTCCTCCTCGTAGACCGCGAGCGTCGCGAGCGCCGTCGCGCAGGCCAGCGGATGGCTGTTGTACGTGAGCCCGCCGTAGAAGACGTTGTCGCGGAAGTGCTCCGCGATGGCGCGGCGCATGCCGACGGCGCCCAGCGGTACGTACGCGCTCGTCAGCCCCTTTGCCATCGTCATCAGGTCGGGGACGATGTTCCAGTGGTTGACGGCGAACCATTCGCCGGTGCGGCCGAAGCCGGACATCACCTCGTCGGCGACCATGAGGATGCCGTACTTCGTTGCAGAGGTCGCGGACGCCCTGGAGGTAGCCGTCCGGCGGGACGAGGATGCCGTTGGTGCCGGTCACCGGCTCGAGGAAGAAGGCCGCGATGTGCTGCGGCCCTTCGAGCTGGATGACCTCTTCGATATTGGCGAGCGCGAGCCCGACATCGTCCCAGCCGCGCTGCACGCCGTGGTACGGATCGGGGATGTGGACGACACCGGGCATCCCTGGCTCAGATGCCCACCGGCGCGGATCGCCCGTGAGCATCATCGCCCCGGCCGTGGCGCCGTGATACGAGCGATACCGCGCGAGCACCTTGTGGCGGCCGGTGTATTGCCGCGCCATCTTGATCGCGTTCTCGTTGGCCTCGGCGCCGCCGTTGGTGAAGAAGAACGTGTCGATGTCGCCGGGCGCGATCGCGGCGAGCTTCTGGCCGAGGAGCGCCCTGGGCTCGGTCGCCATGAAGGGATTGGCGTACGCGAGGGTCTCGGCCTGCTGCTGGATGGCGCGGACGACCCGCTTGTCGCCGTGGCCGATGTTGACGCACATCAGCTGGCTGTTGAAGTCGAGGTAGCGCTTGCCCTCGGGGGTCCAGAACCAGCACCCTTCGGCGCCGGCGACCGCGATCGGGTCCACCTTCGATTGCGCCGACCATTCGTAGAGCGTATGCGCCTTCGTCAGCGCAACGAGTTCGGCTGACGAGCGGGTCACGGTGGGGGGCATGGCGAAATACTATATCGGAGCCTTCCCCGGGCGCCACCCGTGAAGAGCCCATCAGTTGAGCCCGCCATTACCATTTTCCATTTACCATTTTCCATTTCGCATTTCCCATCCTCCATTCCCCCCGTTGACCGGTGGTACAATCCCCGCACTGCACATGTCCCGGGGGGCTCCCGTTTTGGTGCGTCTCGCGGACGCGGACGGCCCCGTATTCAGCTGCGAGACGAAGTAGCCACGACGACATTCATGATCTGCTCTCGGTGCGGTCGGAGGACGCCCGTCAGCTCTGGCCGGTGTGTGTCCTGCGGGGCTCCGCTGAACAGCGGCCCCGGAGGCGAAGACGTACGTCAGGCCGGTCGGCAGCCCGGCGAGCCGTCGATGCCGCATGCGGCGGGTCCTGATATCGACCAGGACGTCACCGGCGCCGGCCTTCCGCCAGTGGCGCCGCGCCCGACAGATCCGGACGCCACCCAACTCGGCCTGCCGGCGGTGCCTGCGGATCCCGACGCCACCCAACTGGGCCTGCCCGGCCGATCCGGACCCCGACGCCACCCAACTGGGCCTGCCTCCGGCCGCCCGCAGCCGCACACAGTATCTCGGCACGTCCGGAGGCATCAAAACGTTTGGCGATGCCGCGGTCGATCTGGTCGGACATCCGCTCGGGACACGCTACCGGATTCAGCGGCTGCTCGGCGCCGGCGGGATGGGTGCGGTCTACGAGGCGTGGGACAACGAGCTTGGTGTCGTCGTCGCCCTCAAGACCGTGCGGCCGGAAATCGCCGCCGATCCGGAGAGTGCCCGGGTCCTCGAGCGGAGGTTCAAACAGGAACTGCTGCTCGCCCGTCAGGTCACGCACAAGAACATCGTCCGGGTCCATGACATGGGTGAGGTGGACGGCATCAAGTACATCACGATGCCGTACCTCGAGGGGGAGGATCTCTCGACGATCCTCGCCCGTGAGGGCAAGCTGCCGGTCGAGCGCGTCATGCCGATCGCGCGCCAGGTGGTCTCGGGCCTGGTCGCGGCGCACGAGGCGGGCGTCGTGCATCGCGACCTGAAGCCGCCCAACATCATGATCGACACGGCCGGCGACGCGCTGATCATGGATTTCGGCGTGGCCAGTTCGACCGGCGCGCCCAAGCCGATCTCCGCCCCCGGGCCGGACGGCAGGGTCCGGACGACGCTCTCGGCGGACCAGACCCAGATGGGATCCGTCGTCGGCACGGTCGCCTACATGGCGCCGGAGCAGGCGCGCGCGGAACACGTCGATCAGCGCGCCGATATCTACGCCTTCGGCCTGATTCTCTACGACGTCCTCGTAGGCGGCTCACGGGCGAAGCGCACCGACAGCGTGATCGCCGAGCTGAACCTGCGGATGAAGACGCCGCCGCCTTCGCCGCGGTCGATCGATCCGGCGATCCCCGAGCAGCTCGACCGGATCATCATGCGGTGCATCCAGCCGGTGGCGGACGATCGCTACGCGAAGACGGCCGACCTGCTGGATGACTTGTCGAAGCTGGACGACCACGGCAACCCGCTGCCGATCATGCGGCGCCTGACCTGGCGCATCGCGGCGGGGGCCGCGGTACTCGTTCTGACGCTCCTCGGTGCGACGTGGTGGCTGGCGCGTCCGCCGGCGCCACCGGTTCACCACGATCCCGTGTCGGTCCTGATTGCCGATTTCACGAACAGCACCGGCGACGCGTCGTTCGAGCGGACGCTCGAGCCGATGATGAAGATCGCGCTCGAGGATGCGGACTTCATCAGCGCCTACGACCGGAGCGGCATCCGCCGCAGCCTCGGCGTGCGCCCCCCCGAGACGCTCGACGAACGCGCGGCGCTGGAAATGGCCGTCAAGCAGGGCGTCAACGTCGTGCTGTCCGGTTCGGTCGATCGCCGGGGCAGCGGGTTCACCGTGTCGGTAAAGGCCACCCAGGCCGTGACCGGCACCGTCATCGCCACCGAGAGCGAGCGGGCCTCGAACAAGGACCAGGTCCTCTCGGCCGCGACGAAGCTCGCCACGTCGGTGCGCGAGGCGCTGGGCGACGACTCGTCCGGATCGAACCAGCGGTTCGCGATGGAGACCATTTCGGCCACCTCGCTCGAAGCCGTGCGCGAGTACGCCCAGGGCATGGAAGCCCTGTCACGCAGCCGGTTCGACGACGCGCTCCAGGACTTCTCGAAGGCGGTCGTGCTGGATCCGAACTTCGGCATCGCCTACGGCGCGCAGGCGATCGCGGCACGGAATCTCGACCGGCAGAAGGACGCCGTCACGCACGTGAACGAGGCCATGCGCCATCTCGACAGCATGACGGAGCGCGAACGGTATCGCACGCGGGGCATGTTCTACTACCTCACGAGCGACTACCAGTCGTGCGTCAAGGAGTATTCGGATCTGATCGAGAAGTACGCGGCCGACGCGGCCGCGCGCAACAACCTGGCGCTCTGCTCGACCTATCTTCGCGACATGCCGAAGGCCGTCGAGGAGATGGAACAGGTGGTCAAGATCCTGCCCAACCGCGCGCTGTACCGCGAGAACCTGGCGCTCTATCGCGACTACAGCGGCGATTTCGAGACCGCCGCGCAGGAAGTCACCGCGATGCAGGATCCCGGACTGTTCGCCCAGCTCGCGCTGGCCTTTGCGCAGCTTGGAGAAGGGAAGGTCACGGACGCGGACGCGACCTATCGCGGGCTCCAGAAGGTGGACGAGCAGGGCGCGTCCTACACCACGTCAGGACTGGGCGACCTGGCCTCCTACGAGGGCAACTACTCCGAGGCGGCGCGAGTGCTCAGCGCCGGTGCGACTGCGGACCTCGCGTCCGATGACGCGGAACGCGCGGCGAACAAGTTCGCGGCCATCGCGTTCGCGGAGCTTCAGCGCAACCAGAAGGCGGCGGCGGTCGCCGCCGCCGACAAGGCGCTGACGCACAGCAAGACCATCAAGATTCGTTTTCTGGCCGGGCGGATCTTCGCCCAGGCGGGCGAGGCCGACAAGGCCAGGACGCTGGCGGCGGGACTCGCCGCGGAATTCCAGGCCGAACCGCAGTCGTACGCCAGGATCATCGAAGGCCTCATCGCGATGACGGCCGGCGACGCGCGGGAAGCGATCCCGACCTTCACCCAGGCCAACAAGCTGCTCGACACATGGATCAGCCACTTCGAACTGGGGCGGGCTTACCTGGAGGCGAACGCGTTCGCCCAGGCCAGTTCGGAATTCGACCGCTGCATCAAGCGGCGCGGCGAGGCGCTCGCGCTCTTCCTGGACGAGGAACCGACATTCGCGTTCTTCCCGCGCGTCTACTTCTACCAGGGACGCGCCAGGGAAGGACTGAACATGACGAACTCCGCCGACTCGTACCGCGCGTATGTGGAGATTCGGGGGAAGTCGAAGGAAGATCCGCTCCTCGCCACGGCCCGCAAGCGCGCCGGCGGCTAGTCCCCTGGATTCAGGGCCCGTCCGGAAATAACTGCGCCATTCTGACGGCCGATGCATCCAGCCGGGCCGCGGCGCGCATCCAGGCGGACGCGCGCCGCGCGACTCAGCTCTCTATCTTCGTGATCTGTCGTCATCCTTGAAATGGACGACCGTGACCTTCGGCGCCGAGCCATCGTCGAGCGTCAGCGTCAGCCGATAGCACTTCGTCTTGCTCGCGGCTGACGTATCCCAGTTGAAGATGAACCCGCTCGACGACGACCGGTACGTGCTGTGGCCGGTGGGGCGGCCCGTCGCCGGATCGAGCAGCATGAGCGGGGGTGCGCCGTTCGCCAGGCACTGCGGGTTGTGCGACGAGTTGCCGGGCACCGCCACGAGCGATGCGAGGCTGTCCAGATCGGTGATGGGCACCCCGCCGCGCGTGAGCGTCCACTTGATCGGAATCGCCTTGCCGAACTTGAACGTCCCCGAGTCCGACGGATTGGCTTCGGTCCCGGCGGGATCGAGCGGCGACAGGAATCCCGTGAACGTGTACCCCTGCGGCTGCACGGTCAGCAGGAACGTGACCGGCGTCGCACTCCCTCCCGCGGCGTCCACCGCGTGGATCGTGATGGTCGCGACGCCGGACTGGTCGTGCGCCGGCGTGACGGTGACCGTCCGCGCCGCGCCGGTTCCGCCGAACACGATATTCGCATCCGGCACGAGCGCCTGGTTGCTGGAGTGGCCAGACAGCACCACGCTCGCGGGGGTTTCATCTCCAACCGTGATGTTGAGCGGCCCGGCGGTGCCATTGGTGAAGATGGTCTGATCCGCGATGACGCTCAGCGTGGGCGCATTGTCGATCGCGATGACCGTGACCAGGTTCGACGGGTCGCTCTGGATTCCGTCGCCGTAGATCGCGATCGTGAAGTACGTGTACGACTGACCGTTCTGGAGCGGCGTCGTGTCCAGCGCCGTGTAGGTGTTCTGGCCGGGCACCGCGTCGACGGCGGGTCCCACCTGCGTCCACGGCAGGCCGGGCGCCAGCACCGGGCCCACGACGCGATAGAGGATGTACTGGGTGACGCCACCCACGTTGGGGGCCTTCCACGTCAGGCGGACGTCGTTGGTCTCAGGACCCGCGCAGCCGGGCGTGCCCACGACGCAGGCCGCGAACTCGGTCGGCGGGGTCTTCGCGAGGTCCGGCGGCGGTCTCGAAGTCGAGCTCGCCGCCCGGGAGATCCGGATTGCCGGCGAACAGGTCGCCGCCACCGAAGTCGCCGCGCCCGAAGTCGCCACGCCCGAAATCACCGCGCCCGAAATCGCCGCGCCCGAAGTCGCCACGGCCGAGGTCGCCACGGCCGAAGTCGCCACGGCCGAAATCGCCACGGCCGAAGTCGCCACGGCCGAAATCGCCACGCCCGAAATCGCCGCGCCCGGTGTCGAGCGACAGCGGACCCTCGGTAAGCCGGCCGAGGGCGTCGACGAAGAGGCCGCCGACGTTGCGGCGGCTGCCGACCTGGTTCAGGTGCACGTTCGCCCAGTCGTTCGAACCGTGGAGCAGCTGCGGCGTATCGTCCGAGCGCCGCGTGCGGCCGTCGAAGTTGAGGTCCTGCGTGAAGGCAGCGTCGGTCGCGACGCCGTTCGCGTTCCAGTCGATCCCCTCGGCGGCCGTGCGCGCGTCGATGCGCACCATCGGCACATCGCTGCCCAGGATCGGCGTGCCATCGCAGTGCTTCTTCGCCGCATCCACCAGTCCGTCGAGATAGCTCCCCGCGAGCGGAGCGTACCAGCCGATGCGGTACGGCAGCAGGCTGAGCGACCCGTCGAAGATCGACGTTTCATCGAGCGGGCCGCCGGCCGGATCGATCACCGCACGCGACGAGATCGAGATGCGGCTTGCCCGCATCATCCAGCAGCCCGCGCAACTGGTACAGGTAGTTCATGCTGCTCAGGTACGTCGGCTTGCAGTTCGGCTCGAAGGCCTCTCCACCGTGCCTCCGCTCGAGGTTGTGGCCCAGCTCGTGCGTCAGTGTCGAAGCCTGCATGAAGGGCGTGCCGAGCGGGAGCCCGTCCACATCCGGGAAGGCGCCGAGCGTGGCCAGCACGTCGCCGCCAGGGAAATCGCCGACGCCGGTGATCGTCTGCGGGACCCGGAAGTCGGGGTTCTCCGCAACCGCGCAGACGCCGTCAACGTCCTGCGTGGGCGCGCCGCCCGCGTCGAGGCACGGCAGTTCGGCCTTGGGCAGCCCGACCGCGTGCGCGAACAGCACGTAATGAAAGATGTTCATCCGGTTGCGATCGAAGCGTCGCTCGCACGGGTCGCCGGGGCCGTCGTTGCCCGGCGCGTCGCATACGTCGGTCTCGCCCGGCAGCGGCGGCGGAGCCGAGCCGACGACCTCATCGCGCAGGTACCGGAAGCCGGTCTTCCAGCCGACGGTGCCGGGGTAGCCCGAGAACTGGCACACCCACGGCGGATCGGACGGGCCGCGCACGCACACCGTCTTCATTTCGTCGATGGCTTCCCCGCCTCGAGCGAGGCCAGGCGGAACGATGTACTCATCGGCGTTCTTCGACGGATCCGTCGGATCGCCAGCCGGGTAGCCGGCTCCCACGTCGAAGTGCATCGTGATGCCGGTGGATCCATCCGGATTGACCACTGGCGCGTTCTTGAACGCGTCGCCGACGAGCTTGAGCGCTTCGTGCGTCGGCAGGTGGGTGTGCGCCGGCTTGACCACGCCGCCGTACGCGGTGTCGGCGGTGGTCTTCATGTACCCCAGCTCGACGAAGATGTCCTTCCGGCTCGGGCTGGCGCCCATCGCGCTCAGCAGCGGAAGCGGCTGCCCTTCCGGGTCGGTGATCGGCGTGAGCGACGATTCCCAGACGTCGAGCAGACCGTCGCCGTCGGTGTCCTTGACGCCCGTCTTGAAGGCGATGGCCGCAACGCTCAAGCAGTCCGCGCTGGTCGTGTCGGCGTCCATGGACACCGACGTCGTCACGGCCCTCACGGCCTCCGGGTTCGCGCCGAGATTCACGGGCTGGCTAACTGTGTCCCACGAGGCACCGTCGAAGGCACCGAACGGATTGGTCAGGAACAGATTGCCGTCGACGAGCACCTGCTCGTTCCTGTCGGACCGCCCACTGCCGACGATGTAGGAAATCCTGGCGCCGGGAGCGGCGGACGGCTGGTAGAAGCCGCCGACGGTCTGCGACATGGTCGGGCTCGCGCTGCCGACCGTGAAGCCGCCGTCATACAGGACGATGGCGTTCAGCGGCAGCGAGGGATCGCGGTAGACGATGACGAGGCTGGCGCCCAGTGCGTTCGGAAGAATACCCGGGATCCCGGAGTCCGGCACCTGGACGTGATGCTCGCCGTTGATGCGCGGCTTGCCCGTCAGCGGGTCGATGTCGAAATACCTGAGGACCTCGGCCCGGTACGTGTACGTCTTCGGATGGCCGACCACAGGCGCGCCGCCGCCGACCCAGCAGGCGCCGCTCCCGGCCTGGTCGAGCACCTTGCCGACGGGACCCTCTGTCGTCGTGAGCGGAATGTCGTTGAACGTGACGCCGGTGTTCCCGGAGTCCGGCCCGAGCGTGTCGGTCGAGACGACCTGCCAGTACAGGAACGCCGCGACGATGTCGGCATTGGGCGGCACGGCGCCGACCGTGATGGAGCCGGTGGCTATCCCGCCGACGCCGGCTCCGCGCAGGCCGACGCCTCCAACGGCGTAGTCGCCCGTGATGAAGTAGTTCTTGAAGAACCTCAATCCATCGGGGGCCTGGGCGCTGATTGGCGACGACGACTGCCAGGACAGGATCAGGGCTCCGGCGAACGCCACGAGCAGTGCGCGCTTCATTGAAAGGCTCTCCATCAGTGGCGCCTGCACGCGCAGGCGCTTCCTGTTGCGGTAAGAAACGGCCCTCGTTGCCGGCTGTCAGCATCGAAGGCTGTGAACGAGCGACGAATTGTGGAGGGTGCGCGAACGATCGCACGCGCGGACGGCACGCGTGCGTGGCCGGTTCGCCACGCGTGCGCGTTGGGACGATCTGAGTCCGCCACGGTCCATCCCTCCGCATGCACCGGAACGAATACAGATTGAGCGGTCAAGTATGAGGGCACGGGTGGAGGCTTTTCAACCGAATTCAGTCAATTTTTCAAGAAGTCTGCCCCCGGGAAGAGTTCCGCGGCTGCTTGGGCTGCGGCTGCGAACGAAGTCTCCCCCAGCGCAGCAACAAGACCGTCCGGCGAGCGACTGGAGACTACGACGGTCCAATCCTGCGCAGGAGTTGCTGGAATCGCGGCTCGGCGCGAAGGACGTCGAAGTCCGGTTCCACGCGCAGGCTGACGAGCGAGGCGCATCGCTGCCTCGCGCACGACTCGAGCAGGGCGAGCGCGGTTTCCTTCTCGCCAACCTGCGCGTAGCAGCGGGCTGCCGGCACCAGCGCGCCGCTCTTTTCCATCGTCTCTGCCGTTTCGCGCAGCACCGCCGGAAAGCCGAGCGTCTCGTACACGTGCGCGATGCGCTGCGCCTCTTCCGGCGTGGATGTCGCCTGACGCAGGGCGACCGCTTCCTTGAACAGTCCCCTGTGGCGCAGGGCCCCCTCCAGCCAGAACATCGCGACGCCGAACTGGGGATCAACGGCCAGCGTCCTTCGCGCCTCGGCGATCGCGTCGTCGTAACGGCGGGCCCAGTACAGCGCGCGAGTGAGGTTGGCGCTCGCGATCAGCGACAGGGGATCGAGTTCACGTGCGCGTTCGTGCTCCGCGATCGCCGCGTCGTGCCGTCCCAGCAGCGACAGATAGCCGCCATACCAGTTCCGGCCGAGCGCGTCGTTCGGATTGAGTGACAGCGCACGCCTGAATTCGCGGTCCGCGGCAGCCCAGTCCATGTCGTACCACGTGTAGGCGCTCGCCAGCGCGTAGTGCGGGCTCGCGAGCGTGTCGTCCAGCTTCAGGGCGAGGCCGGCGGCCGCCTTGCCCCGCGCCAGCGCCTCCTCCATGGGAATGGCCCCGTACGCGCCGGCGACGAGGTAGGTGTCGGCGAGCCCTGAGTAGGCGGGCGCGAAGGCCGGATCGCGTTCGATGGCCTGGTTGAACTCGTCGATCGCGCGGCGCCACCCCGCGCTCGTGTACTGATAGAAGGAGTCGCGTCCGCGCAGGTAGAGCCCGTACGCCTCGGGGTTGACCGCGCGCGGCAGGTCGAGCGGCGTGACGACGGCGTTGACCCGCCGGGCGATGTCGGTCGCGACCGTGCCCTGAAGGGCGAGCACCTCGCTCAGGTCGCGTTCGTAGGACTCGGCCCAGAGGTGCATGTCGGTGGACACCTGGATGAGCTGGGCTGTGATCCGCACGCGGTTGCCCGATCGCGTGACCGTGCCCTCGACGACGGCGTCCACGTTGAGATCGCGTCCGATCTCTCCGATGCTCTTCTTCGTGCCTTTGTAGCGCATCACCGACGTCCGTGACGTGATCCGGAGGCTGCCGATTTTCGCGAGATCGGTAATCAGGGCGTCGGTCATCCCGTCGGCGAAGTACTCCTGCTCGGGATCGTGGGAGAGGTTGGCCAGCGGAAGGACGGCAAGCGACGAGATCTGTGGCGGCGACCTGCGATTGCCCAGCCAGCTCCGCGTTCCCGCAATGCCGGCACCGATCGCGATGACGCCGGCGACGAGCACGATCGGCGCGGCAAGCCGGCTGGTGCGCCTCGGGCGCGCCGGCATCGGAGGGGGAGCGGGCTCCGGCGCCGAGTCCGGCTCCTGCGCAACGGGCGCGACAAAGCGGTATCCCTTGCGCGGCAGCGTCTCGATGAACTGCGGGCGGTCAGCCGAGTCCCCGAGCGCCTCCCTCAGGTGGTTGACGGCCTTGTTCAACCCGCGGTCGAAGTCCACGAAGGTCCCGGCGGGCCACAGCCGGCTCGTCAGTTCCTCGCGCGTGACGAGTTCGCCGGGTTGCTCGAGCAGCGCCAGCAGAAGCTGGAGCGGTTGTTCACGCAAGGCCGTCCGGCGCCCGGCGCGGCTCAGCTCGCCGGTCCGGGCGTCGAGCACGAATTCACCGAAGCGATAGACACGGACGGCATTTTCCATCGATTGGACGCTCTGCGCAGGGTGCCCGAAAGTCTACCACCCGCCGGGAAGCGACATTCCACACAGCGGGAAGGCCCGGGGAATTGATCGACCAGCCGAGCGTCCCCCACAGTGTCGGTCTCACCGCAGGGGCCCTGAGGGGCCGAAGGAGGGACTTTGCAGATGAAACACAGACTGTCGGTCGGGCCGGTGTCGCTGGCCGTCGCGCTGGCGCTGGCGGGAACCGTCCTCGCGGCGCACGATCACGATCGCAAGCAGCACGGGCAGAAGCCCGCGAAAACGCTGTACATCTGGACGGGCGACCAGGCGCGTATGGCGCCGGACTTCCTGGCGGTCATCAACTTCGACGAGGAATCGCGCGACTACGGCAAGGTCATCCGCACGGTTCCGCTGCCGTTCCCCGGCGGAGTCGGCAACGAAGCGCATCACTGTCACCTGTCGGAGGACAAGAACATCCTCGCGTGCGGAGGACTGCTGAGCCTGGTGCGTGGCCAGAACGGCATCTTCTTCTTCGATGTCTCGGAGGCGCGCAACCCGCGTTTCCTGTTCTCGACCAGCGCGCCGCTCTCCAGCATCACGGACGACTTCCTTCCGCTCGAAGACGGCGGGTTCCTGGTGAGCCAGATGGGATCGGCGACCGGCGGCGCGCCCGGACGCATCGCGGAGTTCAACGGCGGACTCAACCTCGTCGGCGAGTGGCCGGCCGATCCGCCGCAGGACGGCTTCAACCCGCACGGCATCTCCGCGCGCCCCGAGATCAACCTGATGGTGACCTCCGACTTCATCCTGCCGTCGAGCACGCTGAACATTGTGCCAGGCGATCCCGTGCTGCGCGGCGCGATTCGCGTCTGGGACTTCGCGGCGCGCGAGATCGTCCGCACCGTTCCCATTCCCGGCGCGCCGGGGACGATGGACGTGAAGCTGATTCCTGGCGATCGGAAGATGCGCGCGTTCACGGCGGGCATGTTCGACGGCCTCGTCTACCTGGTGGACACGGTCGCCGGCACCGCGAAGGTCGTCTTCGACTGCGAGACGATCGTTCCGCACATCGAAGTGCCGGTGCGGGGCGGCATGACGCAGCTGCTGGCGATGCCTGAAAGCGGCGACCGGCTGATCTTCGGGTCGTTCCAGGCAGGCCAGGTCGGCATGCTCGACGTCAGCGACCCGAACCATCCCGTCCAGGCGAGCATCGTCAACCTCGGCGTCGGGGCCGGCCCGCACGACATCGCGCTCACCGACGATGACAAGCGGCTGGTGGTCACGGACTACTTCCTGAACGAGGACGACTTCGGCAAGATCCACTTCGAGGGCGACCATCGGGTGCACGTGATCAAGGTCTCGAAGCACCACCTGGAACTGGACCGGCGCTTCAACCTGGACTTCAACACGGCGTTCGCGACGGGACCCGCGCGGCCGCACGGGATCGAAATGAAATAGTCGGGAGATGTCACGGGGGGCTCGCTTCGCTCGCGGGTCAGTCACGGGTGCTGGCGGAGTGCCGTACGCCAGCCGATGCGCCAGAAACGGAGTCTAACTGTGCGATCTGCACCAGGCCCGTGGTACGAGGTGTTTCATGCGCACAGTCCTCCGTGCCCTGATCCGTAGATAATCGCCGGGTGCAGCCATCACGGGCGATAGCCGGCGCCGGTCTCCGCGCGGTCAGCAAAGACGCATGACGGCGGACAAGAGCGACCACTTCGATGGCCAGCGGTTCTTCAATCCCGGTGTGCCGCCCGCCCGGTCGTTCTCGGCCGTTCCGCGGATGCTGCTCGAGCGCAGGACGCCGTGGCCCTCGCACGTGGACGACCCGCCGCACCGGCCTCCCACGCTGAACGGCGCCGCGGCCGTCGTCACGTTCGTCGGCCACGCGACGTTCCTGATCCAGACGGCCGCGGGGAACATCCTGACCGATCCGATGTACTCCGAGCGCGCCGGCCCATGGAATGTGTTCGGACCGCGGCGCGTGCGCCGGCCGGCGGTGCGCTTCGACGATCTGCCGGCCATCTCGCTCGTCCTGCTCAGCCACAATCACTACGACCATTGCGATCTGCGCACGCTTGGCAGGCTCGCGGATCGGGACGACCCGCTGGTCGTGACGCCGCTCGGCAACGCGAATCTCGTGCGGTCGGCGGGCATCAGGCGGGTCGAAGAGCTCGACTGGTGGGAGCGGACGATCGGCGCCCCCTGCCCGATCGTGCTGACGCCGGCGCGCCACTTCTCCGCGCGCACGCCGCTCGATCGCAACTGCGCGCTCTGGGGCGGGTTCGTCATCGAAGCGAAGGGTGCGCGCATCTACTTCGCCGGCGACAGCGCCTGCGCGGACTGCTTCGCGGAGATCGGGCGGCGGGCCGGTCCCCTGGCTCTGTCGCTCCTGCCCATCGGCGCCTACGAGCCGCGCTGGTTCATGCAGTTCGTCCACATGAATCCCGCTGAAGCGGTGCAGGCGCACCTGGACCTTGCCTCGCCGCTGAGTATCGGCATGCACTTCGGGACGTTCCAGTTGACGACCGAGGGAATCGACGAACCGGTGCGCGCCCTGGATGAGGCGCGCCGCGCCAGGGGCGTGCCGGCCTCGCAATTCCGCACGCTCGCCTTCGGGGATTCACTCGTCATCCCGTCGGTTGCCTGAGCGCGTGCGCTGGCAGCGCGTGGCCCCACGCGAACGATGAGCCGATCCGCCGGCGGTTCGCGCCTTCCCGGGTATGAGGACATTCACGAGGACAGGTCGAACAGCAGCGCTTTTGGGGCTGCTGCTCTCAGTGGCGGCTCCCTCGGCGGCCCAGAACCCCGATCTGCCGCGCGTCAGCGTCAGTTTCGGGGCGGGTGTCGCCATGCCGTTCCACGGCGACCTCCAGTTCACGGCGGGCGCCTGGCAGGCGTCGATGCGCGCCGCGGTCTCCTCGCACATGCTCATCGAGGGGTTCTACGGCGAGTGGCGGCATTCGACGAGCCAGGTGACAACCAACACGGTCGTGCGGGGGCCCGACGGTGTGCTCGGCCGGATCGACCGCGTGACCGAGCGCACGGAGTACGTCAGGCCTGGGATCGGATTCAATCTGCTGGCAGCGGGAACCGCCGGACGGGTCACGTTCGCGGCCGGCGGCGGCCCGGGCGTGCTCCTCTATGAGAGGCGGTTCACGCAGAGCTTCGAAGGCTGCCAGGGCAACTTCTCCTGCACCGACACGGACAACCGTTTCACCAGCGCGGTCTTCACGCTGCAGGCGACGGCCGGCGTGGACGTGAGGGTCGCACCGCACATCGCGGCGTTCGGTGCGTTCCACCTCGCCGTTCCGATTGAAGACCTCGGCTCGGGCCATACGGCGGTGCTCGGCGGGGTGCGCGTGACCCTCTGGTAGCAGGCGCAGAACCCGGTGGCACTCAACCCGCGCGACATCGCTCACCCGCACATTCACTCGGAAGGCGGGGAGACTCATGACAAAGGTCTCCAATCCGGAGCACAATCGTGGGAAGTCAGCCCGTGCTGCAGTGATTTGGTCGGAGATTCGCAAGCGGAAAACCGGAATGTACCTTGCTGGCCGGCGACCCGATCAGGTGGCGCTCGGCGTCCAGGCCTAACCGGACTGGCGCGAGAGCGACTTGCTGTGAATCAGGGAGCGTGTATGAGCCACCCCCATCGCTTGCTTGCCTCGAGTCTCGCCGCGGCGATCTGCGGTCTGGGCGTCACCGCGCCTGCCATTGCTGCGACAATTGGCATCAACGGCACTATCCTGACGGCGACAGCCACTGCGGGCGACGACGTCCTTGTCGGTTCTTTTTCCGGGACCGATCTCCTGCTGTCGGGTGTGCCCTTCACAATCGTCACCCCGGGGTGCAGCCCCGGGGGCCCCGCGACGGTCTTGTGCGCACTGTCGGGTTTCGACGAGGTGCGGATCGTCATGGGTGATGGTGACGATGTCGTCAATTTTGGCAGTATTCCCTCTACCGGTCCTCTCGGATCCCCGGCGATCCGATTCATCATCCTCGGCGGCAACGGCGACGACGTGCTGATCGGCACCGCCGGCGACGAATTAAGCTACGGCGGAGCTGGCGATGACGTGATTCTCGGCGGCGGCGGCCTTCTGAGCTGCGCCGACGGCGGGCCTGGCGACAACGTCCTCATTGAGACGTTCTGCGGCGGCCCGCCCGAACCCGATTTTCCCCCCGCCCGGCCAGAGCCTGCACCTGGCCCGGACGTCGTTCCGCTCCTGTTGTCGGGAACTGCGGCGACGGCCGTCGCGCGCCGGCAGCGCCGCTCGGCTAGCCGTTAGCACAGGCGCTCGGCGGTTTTGTGCGGCTGGATGCAGCTCCGAGCCGGCCTTCAACCCAGCTTCGACCCAGCTTCACCCCAGCTTCACCCCAGCTTCGACCCCAGCTTCGACCCAGCTTCGACCCAGCTTCGACCCAGCTTCGACCCGGCTTCGACCCGGCTTCGACCCGGCTTCGACCCGGCTTCGACCCAGCTCCGCCCCCCTCCGAACGCTTCGTCGTCGAAATCGAGGTTCGGGAACGTGATCGCGCGCGGTGGGACGGACGCTGTCATCTCGTCCCAGTCTGGCGACCGGCTACCCGCACGCACCATGAACAGAACAGTGTCCTGGCCCTTACGCCTGCAGACGAAACTGCTCAACCTCCCCCCCGCGTGCGGACTCTCCATAGATCCCGACTGATTTCGCTCACGCCAGTACCTCGGTCACCGCGCCCGCGATGGCGTCGTCCAGGCATCGGTTCAGCGTTCGAGAGTCGTCGGTGCCGATCGGCGCGTTCAGTTCCACCGCGAGGTCGGTATGGCCTGACTGACGTCGCCGTAAGTCGTGCACAACCTGCGACTGCAGTGGACCGGCGCCCAGTCCGCGCGTCATGTGCTGAACAGGACAGCGCGGATCGCCAGAGCGGTCGACACTGAGGTCGTGTCAAATGATACGAATCCGGAGTCGTTGTCAGACGTGAAGCCTGGAGACGTCCTCGTCTCGCATCCCACCGCCGTGCGTGAGCACGAAATCAGCGTCGTCCCCGACCCGCCGCATGCGATGTCTCCCACGCATGACGCCGCGGTCAGCGACGGGCGTTCAGAAGCAGACGCGAGGGGCGTGGATGCCTGGTTGACTGAAGACCAAACGCACGTCGTGAAGATCGCCTCCCATCGCGCGCCGGACAAGTAGACTCGAGGCGACATCGGTCGACTGCACCTGGTCCTCGCTCCGAGGCGACACCACCGTCCGTGCGGAATGGGACAGACGCCGGTCGTCGATCAGTGGCCGACCGTTCAGGCTGCCAGGCCGGAACCGAGCGCGCGTCTCGCGAACTATTCCAGGCCGAACACGCCCTTGAAGTAGTCGTTCAGCAGCCGGTTCGCCGGATCGTATTTCTTCCGGGTGGCGGCGATCGTGTCCAGCCGGCTGCCGTAGGCCTTCCGGGCTATCTCGTTGGTCACGCCAAAGGTCTGGTTGAGGAGCGGCACGCCGTTGCGGTTGAGGCACCACTCGTTGTACGCGGCGAGAAATTCCTTCCAGCCCGGGTTGGCGGTCGAGACGGGATCGATCGTCATAACGGAACCGTTATACGAATAGGACAGCAGCGCCTGCTGATCCTGCGCGATTCGGTACCCGACGTGGAGGAGGTTCGTGCGGTAGTTCTGGCGGCGGTGGTAGTCGTTGACCCACTCGGTGTAGGCCAGCAGCGTGTCGGCATACTGCTCCTCGGGAAAGGCGAAGAGGCTGAACGTATACCGGCTGTCGTCCGACACCGGCGGGTACAGGATCGTCTGATCCGGCGCCAGCGTGTTGTCGCTGTCGATGATGTTCTCGAGCTTGAAGCGCCACATCGCGTTGAAGGTCTCGATGATCGAGTAGCGCACCTTCGGATCGGCGATGTTGTGTTCGGCGTCGTTCCCGAAGCGCGGGCCGGCGGTGCCCCAGAAATAGTTCCGGATGTTCCACACGGTCCGGTTGGGATCGCCCTTCGCACCGGGGTTGTACTTCCTGAACTCGACGGTGATCCGGTCGGTGTACAGGAACATGTAGAAGAACATCGACTCCCCGAGCTTTGTCAGCTCGGGCAGCGCGGCCGCGAACTCCTTCAGGGAGTAGCTCTTGTGATGGACCGACATGGGACGAGCGGGCGCGTCCGGAACGTGACCTCGGCGACGATGCCGAAGGTGCCGTAGCTGCACCGAATCTGCTTCATCAGCTCGGGGTCCGTGGCTTCGTCGATCTGAACGACTTCGCCTGACGGCAGGACCATCCTGACGGCCGACACGTACGACCCGACCTGGCCGAATTCGCCGGGCATCGACGCGTCCTTCGTCCCCGCGCACGCCGCGCTGCCGGCCGAGAGGCTGCCGATCTCGGTGTTCACGTGAAACTGGAGCGTGTGCTTCAGCAGTTCCAGCTTCGATGTCGCGATAGAGCGCCCCGGCCTCGACGACGACCGTATCGGCGTTGACGGCCAGGATCCGGTTCATCTTCATGCGAATCAACGTGCCGCCGTCGGCGGCGCCGCACGCCGTGGTGGAATGATTCGATCCCACGGCGCGGACCGGTGACGGGTACTTCGCAGGGTCCTTCAGGACCGCGGACGATGTCGTCGATGGAATGGGCATCGACGATGACGGCCGGGTGTGATACGAGGTCGCCAAACCAGTTCGTGACGGTCAGGTTGGTTGTCTCAGTCACCACGGTTTCACCTCTCGAATGGAAGGGGTCGGGATCTGGTCGCTGTCAGAACGTCTTCAGGAATTCGATCAGCGCCCGCTTGTCGGCGTCGCTCAGTCCGGGCTCTTCCGGGAAGTCGTCCGTTCCGAAGTAGTGCCCCTTGTTGACGACGAAGTCCCTGCACTTGCTCACCGCGAGCATCTCGTCGATCAGCCGGTTGACCACCACCCGGAAATCGTTCTGGGTGTTGAGTTCCCGGATCGCGTGGTTCACGAGTTCCGTCAGCCTGTGCAGGTGCGCCGCGCGCTCCTTTGGCGGCAGATCCGTTCCGAGCAGATCGATGTTCGCGATCAGGCCGACGGGAAGGCCCTTCGGAAACGGGCCGATCCTGAGCGCGTAGCCCTTGCCGCTGTCGCCCGGGAAGAGGCGGCGGAAGAGCGGCACGAGCGGCTTCACGGCGACCGGGAACGTACACCGCCGGCACGTCGAGATAGGTGTCGGTGGTCAGGCGATCGATGACGCCAACGCCCGGGCCGGTGTCGTTCGCGAAGAGCGCGTCCTTCCGGCGGCGCTCCGGCCACAGCATCTCCTCGATCGATTTCTGAAACACCGCCATCCGCGCCTCGACCGACGGCCTCGGATCGAACGGCCCGACGGTGTTGTTCTGGAGGAACGGCGCGGTGGACCAGAGGCTCGCGAGCGATGCGGGCCGGATATAGCCGCGGCCGCCCGCCGGCAGCGGGTAGGGCATCGGCTTGCCGGACACCGGGTCGCGGATCTCGATGACGCCCGCGGAGGGCAGCGTCTTGTACGACTCCGAGGAGAAGTTGTCCCAGATGTTGTCGCGAATCGCGTTCGTGGCCAGCGGGCTGCAGGCGTTGATCCCGAGCAGCGTGATCGGGACCCGCAGCTCGGTCGAAAGATAGTTGTCCTGGAGGAACGCGCTCGTCGAGCGCGATCGTCCGCATCGGCGCCTTGAACGACTCGGTCTTCGTCCACTGCCAGTAAGCGTCCCACGCCTTGAGGTAGTTGGGCCCGTTGGCGTTCTCGAGGTCGAGACCGGCGGGCAGCGGCGGCAGCTTGCTCGAGTGGCAGCGCGCGCACCGTTCGGCGAAGACGACCTTCCCGCGCTCGATCGTTGCCGGCTCCGCCGACAGATACGCACTGCCGCCCGGGGCATCCTTCAAGTAGTGCGGATCGGTGCTGGCCAGGAGGAACCGCGCCATCGCCGGCGTCTGCATCTCGGTCGCCCGCCAGTAGACCGAGTTCCGCTCGGCCGTGTGGAGCGGGATCGGCGAAATCGGCTTCCCGCCGATGATGGCGCGGAAGTGCAGCAGCCATTCCTCGCTGAACACGCCGATGTTCAGATACACGCGATTCAGGGCGCCGAGCGCGCCGACCGAGTCCGATCCGTCCTTCAGCACGCGCGGCGTCCAGGTCGTGCCGGGCGGCTGCGAAGAACTGTGAGAGCGGATCGGAGGCGGGCACGTAGTCGTTGAACTGCTTGTTGTCCAGTTCACCGCCCGACAGCGTTTCCCTGCCCCACTTCTTCGCCTGCGCCATGCGGGCGGAGAGTTCGTAGATCGCGTTCATCGTGCGCGGATTGGCGATGTTGTCGGTGGACACGAGCGAGGTGTCGAGCGTGCCGGGCCGCGAGACGTGCAGCGTCTGGAAGAAGAGGCTCGACTCGTCCGCATCCCCCTGCCAGTGGAAGATGCGATCCCACCAGAAGTACTGCGCGCCGACGTTCGAGCTGAGGTTCTCCCACTTCGGGCGTTCGGGATCCGCGGGAGGCTTGATGGGGTTCGGGCCCACGTGACAGAACGCGCACGACATCCCGACACGGTACGGGCGGACCAGCTTCGGATCGTTGTAGTAGCCAGGATCGGTGTAGTAGCGATCGGCGTTCCAGCGCTGTCGGGCGTGCTCGTCGAACGCGGGGTTCGGGAACAGCCGGAGCCCGACGACCCCGGTCGGCTCTCCGTAGTACGAGCCCACGGGCATCGTCCGGCTGCGTGCGCCGATGCGCACGCCCGGGTAGCGGTCCGCGTCGGCAAACGGATCGGGCGGGCAGGCCGGATCGCGGCGGTCGATCCACAGCCCCCAGTGATCGGGGTCGGGGCCCGCCGGTTCGGCGAAGCACGGCTCGTTGACGAGTCCGAGGTACCGGAAGCGGTTGTGGCGTCCGTACGACATGCCCGGATGCGACGAGATCGTCTTCAGCAGGTCGAAGGTGCCGAAGCTGTCCACCGTGAGGCGGTCCCACAGGCGATCGTTGCCGCCGGTCCACAGGAGCCACATCGTGCGACCCGCGACTTCCGCGGGGGTCAGGTCGCGCCGCGGCGCGCCGTTCACGACGTTGTCGTCCATGTCGTGAAAGTAGTCGCCGGCCGGACCGGGCCGCACCAGTTGTTCCGGCGTCACGCCGGCGCGCATGGCTTCGTCCTGGACCGTTCCGGGCTTCGGCTGGCGGGCACCGCAGCCGAACACACCGGCGGCGCACACTACCGCGCACCACGAGATCACGAGCGGACGCATCGAGAGCCTCCCTCTGCCCGGCCTGTCAGTCTGGCGCGGCGCGTGCCTGTCTCGAATTTGCGGTCAGAGCATACCGCGTCTCGGGGATTGGCGAAGAAGGACTTCGGTCGGTTCGTGCGTTTGGGTGGCTGCTACCTCAGCCGTGTGGGTGCCGTTCTTGACCTTACAACAAGATCGGCGTGTCGACACGGGCCGCGGCGGCCTTGTGGTTATGCGAGCGACTTCAGCACGGCCAGCTTGAACCCATCAGGGTCAGTGAGACGGAAGAAGCGCGCGCCCCAGGGGGCGTCGACGGGCTCGGAGTCGAGTGTGCCACCGCTGGCTTTGATGCGATTGGCGATGGCGTCGATGTCCTCGGTGGTCCAGATGTTGATCGAGAAGCCGAGGCCCTTGATACGGTCCCATCCCTTGGCGCCGTTATCCTGATTCAGGTTGAGGCGCACATCGCCGGCTTTGAGCGCGACAAGGACAGGCTGGCCCTCCTGCTCGAATGTACGCTCGACGCCAAAGCCCACGACGTCCTGGTACCAGGCGGCGCTCTTGTGAATGTCTTTGACGGTGATTGAAACAGAGGTTGTGCCGTGGAATTTCTCAGTCGCCGGCGACGGACTGGTCATAGGAGCCTCCAGAAATTGATGGGCAATGATGTGTCAACAGAACCGTGCTTGGCAAGCGAGAGGTCTGCGCCGGATAGCCCAAAGCGCCAGGCGCCGGCGCAATGGGAGCGGGTATTGCCTCGCGGCCGGCCTTGCGTTGCGTCAGGGCGCGTGCGACCCCAGCGGTTGTCACGCAACCACCGCGTAGATGCGGCTCGCACCGGAGAGGTTCCTGCCGGCGAAGAGGAACTTGAACTGGGACCACCCGCCGAAGCCGACGACCATCGGGGCCGACACATTGCCGGGGGTGCCGGTGTCCCCGTAGGACAGAAGCTGGCCGTTCTGGTTCACGGCGTAGATGCGGTCCTGACCGGCGAGGTTGCTGCCGGCGAAGAGGAACTTGAATTGCGACCACCCGCCGAGGCCGACGACCACGGGGGCCGACACATTGCCGGGAGTGCCGGTGTCCCCGTAGGACAGGAGCTGGCCGTTCTGGTCCACGGCGTAGATGCGGTCCTGACCGGCGAGGTTCCTGCCGGCGAAGAGGACCTTGAACTGCTGCCACCCGCCGAAACCGACGACCACGGGGGCCGACACATTGCCAGGGGTGCCGGTGTCCCCGTAGGACAGGAGCTGGCCGGTCTGGTCCACGGCGTAGATGCGATCCTGACCGGCGAGGTTCCTGCCGGCGAAGAGGAGCGTGAACTGCTGCCACCCGCCGAAGCCGACGGCCACGGGGGCCGACACATTGCCGGGAGCGCCGGTGTCCCCGTAGGACAGGAGCTGGCCGGTCTGGTCCACGGCGTAGATGCGGTTCTGACCGGCGAGGTCTCTGCCGGAAAAGAGACGCGTGAACTGCAACCACCCGCCCAGGCCCACGACGTCGGGGTTCGACACGTTGCCGGGCGTTCCGGCGTCTCCGTAGGACAGGAGTTGACCCGTAACGAACGGAGCGTTGCGGTCGTCCACCGCTACGGTGAAGCCGCCCGGAATGGTCCCAATGACGCTGACGTCGACGTTGGTGTCCGACGTGAACGACTGTCCCACCTTCAGCGCGGTCGGCGTCAGCAGGAAGACCGGGATGTTCGGGTGACTCGGATCGGGGCCCTGGGCCACGCCAAGCGGATCCGACGTCTGAACACGGTAGACGACCACGCCCTGGCTGGGAATGCCGCTCTCCAGCTGACTTGGAGATTCAAACTGATCGTTCATCAACCTGGCTTCGACCATCAGGTAGGGCACACTCGACCCGATCCGTACAGCCGTCCACCTGCCGGATGGAGGTGGCTGGACCAGACCGACAGCGTGCACGTCGTAGAACACCGCGCGACCCGTGTGCTTTGCGATGGAGGATTCATCGAGCCACTGAATCGCCGCCTTGGTGTACGCCGAGGGATGCATGCCGCCGTTGAAGGCCATCTCGTCGAAGTTGCCGATGTCTCCGATGTCGTTCGGACAGTCGGCGAACGCCGGTTGACAACGAATGTCGGTAAATCCGGTCAGCACGTGCATGAGCTCCATGGCCCACGTGCCAAGTTTCTCGCGCATGACGAACCGAGCCAGGAAGCCGCCGCGTTCAGCGGTGCCAGACGGTGGGCCCCCGAGCATCACGATCGCCGCTGCATCAAAGCCTCGATCTCGCATCTGCTGCCCGAGTTGCTGAACATCGGCGTGATCCAGCCGGACATCCTGCCGGTCGATGACCACCATGGGCATCACAACCGCGTCGAGGTCAGCCCGTCCCGAAGATGCCGCGTGGATGTACGCACGCAGCGATCTGTCCGCTCCCGTCTTCGTGTCCGGATCGAAGAACACCCGCCGCAGGATATCGCCGGTCCAGTCGGCAGGAATCGCATCCGGCGGGGCCGCGTGCGGCCGGAACACAGGGATGAATGCGATCTTCTTTCGTCCGATCCAGGCCATGTTCTCCCCCGTTCCAGGGTTGGCGGTTGGCGCTCGCCCAACGCACGCTCGGTGGCTTGGGCTGTCGATCACGGGCCGCAGGGAGGGGAATACTAGCACCGACTCCGGTGCAGCAAAGCTCAGCGTTGGAACAATTCCATCTGTCGCGGACATGGACCGGAGCCAGCGCCCTGCCCGCTATTGCCCGCACGGATGCGTTTCGGCAGGCGTGCGCTGGATACGCGACGCGGGCCGGCACGGCGTCGAAGTGCTGTGCTACCGCGAATTGAAGCTCGCACGTACATCCTTGATCAAGACGAACAGGTGGTACGGGTCAGTGGGAGCCGGTACAAAACCAAACCGCTCGTAGAAGCCTCGCGCGTCGTCGTCTTTGGCGTGTACGGCGATCGCGCGGATGCCAGCGATGTCTGCGGCCTGGAGCGTCCGCAGCATGCCGTCCTTGAGCAACCCCGAACCGAGCCCCTTCCCCTGCCAATTCAGGGCGACGGCCAGCCGGGCGAGCAGCATTACCGGAATCGGATGCCTGGCCAGTCCCTTTCCGAGGCGTTGCGGTGCGCCGTCGTACTCGACCTGGGCGACGACAAGCGTGTAGAACCCTACGACATCGTCGCCGACCAGCGCCACGTAAGTTTGTGAGGCTTCGGCCTGCTGGTTCTGGAACGCGTAGCGGATGAGAAAGCGATTCAGCGCCTCCTGCCCGCAATCGAACAGATCGACGTGGTGATCGCGCCGCAGCTTTTCGATTCGCGGCCGGGCGTTCACCTACGACGACGCTCGAACACGCTGGGCTTCTGGAGGAGCTTCTTCAAGCGAGGGATGGGACGCGCCGGTGCATCCAGCGCGGCCTGGAATGCCGCCCAACGCTCGGCATCGAGACCGAAGCGCTGTCGATCCGGCAGCGTCTCCTCCGCGCGCGCAAGCGCACTCTCCAGGACGAACTCGCTGACCGAGCGCTGCGCCGCCGTCGCCGCGGACTGGAGGACGCGCTTCGCCGATAACGTGAGTCGCAGGTCGAGTTTCTCGGTACGCGTAGCCATTGGCATGCTGATTCCCCGCTCCACGTATAGTAGCAGGTCTGCCCGACATTGTCATGACATACCGATCAGAAGGCGAGCGTCCTTGAAACAGATCCCTCGTCATTGGTATTTCCGGCTGCGATCATGATTTCGTGGCGCAGCGATACGGGAGGTCGTCGCGTGGACCTGCTCGGAGCCACCTCTCGCCCTCTGCCGCACGGTGGTCCTCCGTTCAACAGCGACGCACATACGACTTCGTCCTCGAGGCGGGGAACGGTATGATGCTGACGCCTGTCGAGACGGCTGCCAGGCTACGGCGGCCTGCAGGTTGAAGGCACGGTGTTGGCTATGAATGTGGTGGTAAGCGCACTGGTGGCTGGGATGTGCTTGAGTGCGACCCAGGTGACGCGGACAGCGGCCCAGGAGACCTGGCTCGAGAGTTTCGAGGGGGCGTGGGTCCTGGAGGGCGCAGTCGGCGCTGACGCGGACCTTGTGGTGAACATCACCCGTGAGGGGACGGCCCTCGTGCTGAGGGTCGTCCGCGATCGTGAGGTTGTGACCCGCTACGATTTCAGCGGTGTTGATGTGACCAATCGCACGGCGATCTTTCGAACCCGCATCGACGGCCGGAAGCTGGTGACTGAGATCTGGGACAAGGCCGTGGCCGGAGCGCCGGCGAGAATAGAAACGCGCTACATGGAGTCGGCCGATCGTATGGTCACCGAACTCGCGCGGACGCCCGGCGGACCCGTGTTCAATCGCGGGGTGCTCACGCGGAAGGGAAAGTAAGTGTCTCCCGCCGTCGCCGACGCCTGGCGTGGCCTGGTTCGGCATCGCGTGTTCGGCGGCTTCGTCATCGCGATTCTGGCCCTCGGCGCCGGATCGGCCACGGCGCTCGTCGGCCTGGCGGACGTGTTGCTCGTTCGAGGGCCTGCGCACGTCACCGATCCCGAGCGGCTGGTCAAGGTCAACGGCGCGTACAACTATGTCCTCTACCGCGAGGTCGCCCGCCGCGGTCGCGCACTGGACGTCGCCGCGGTGTCGAGTCGCATGCTGACGCTCGGTGGGGCGGGCGCTGCCTATCCCATTAAGACCGAGTGCGTGACACAGGGCTACTTCGGTCTCCTGGGCGCCACCCCGGTCGCGGGTCGTGCCTTCCTGCCCGAGGAGGAGATCCGCGGCGGCGAGCCGGTCACGGTGCTGGCCTACCGCCTCTGGCAGCGTGACTTCGGCGGCCGGCCCGACGTGGTCGGCGCCACGGCGACCATCGCGGGTCGGTCGCACCGGATCGTCGGTGTCGCGCCGCCGGATTTTCACGGGCTTGGCGTCGAGCGCGTGGATGCGTGGCTGCTCCTGACGGCGACGCCCGATTTGTGCTCGTTTGTCGGCCGCGACCTTCTCGACGAGAGGACCGGCGCCTGGCTGACCACGATCGGACGGCTGCGTCCGGGTGTCCCGCTGGCCGGCGCCGAACGTGACGTGCGCAGCCTCGCACTCCACGAGATCAGCCGCGCCGGCAGCCGGCCGGTGTTCCGCGAACTGGATCCCGCCGTGTCGCCTGGAGCCTCCTCGAACGACGACCTTCTCGCCGTCTGCCTCGCGGGGGGCGCGATCCTGATGCTCGTGATCGCGTGTGCGAACGTCGCGGGCCTGCTGTCCGTCCGCGCCGTCCAACGGCGCCGTGAGATGGCCGTGCGTGTCCAACTCGGCGCCAGCCGCGCACGGGTCTTCTGGCAGCTGTCTGCTGAGAACCTGATGCTGACCGGCGCCAGCGTGTTTGGGGCCTGGGGCGTCGCGCGCCTGATCACCTCGGCCCTCAGCGCGTTCTTTCCGCTGCTCGCGCGCGACGCGTGGTTCGATCCTCGCAGCCTCGTCGCGTTGGCCGCGTTCACGCTGGGCGCCGGCGTGGTGGCCGGCACCGTGCCGGCCATCCAGGCGTCGCGCGCGCAGGCGGCTGGGCTCTGGCGTGTCGGCCACGATGTCGGCCATGGCCACGCGCGCTGGCGCAGTGTCCTGATCGTCAGCCAGGTGGCGCTCGCCCTCCTCCTGGTCGCGAGCGCGGGGCTGTTCACGCACAGTCTCGTGCGCGTCACGAGCGATCTCGGCTATGACCTCGACCGCGTCCTGGTGGCGCCGCTCGATCTCAAGCAAGCGGGCGTCGGGCAGGTGTCGGAGATCCGGAGTGCGTTCGACGAGATCCTCGCGCGCGTGCGTGCGCTTCCGGGCGTGGAGGCGGCCAGCATGACGGCGGCGTCGCCATATGGGTCGGGGCAGTTCATGACGGTGGTGGCAAAGCCCGCGAACGCGCCGCGGGGCTCGTTGGCGCAGATGGCGCACTACGTCTCGCCCGAGTACTTCAGAACGCTCGGGTACTCGCATCGTGGAGGGGCGGCCCTTCACGCCCGAGGATGGCCTGAGCGCGCCGCGGGTGATGATCGTGGACGAGAACCTGGCGCGTGAGCTCTGGCCGGGCGAAGTCGTCGTCGGCCAGTGCAAGTCGCTTCCGTTTCCGCCCTGCACGACCGTGGTCGGCATCAGTCAGCCGCGGCGTTTTGGGTCACTCACCAGGCGCGATGGCGAAGTGTTCAGGCCGCTTGCGCAATGGCCGAGCAGCATGCCGCAGGCGGTTCTCGTCCGAAGCACTGGCAATGCCCATGACATCGTCCCGGCTGTGGCTGCGGCAATCCGGAGCGCCGTCCCGTCGCTCGCCTTTGCGGACGTGCGACCGCTTGCGGATCTCGTTGACGAGAAGGCCCGTTCGTGGCGCCTGGGGGCGACGCTCTTCGGACTGTTCGGCGGACTGGCCATCGCACTCGCCGCGGTGGGACTCTATGCGTCGCTCGCCTTGGCCGTCCGTCAGCGCACGCCTGAAATCGGCGTGCGCATCGCGCTCGGTGCCAATCCCTCGTCGGTGGCGAGGCTCGTGCTGGGACAGGGCCTCAGGCTCGTCGCTGTCGGCTGGCTGATTGGTGCCGCTGCGGCGATGGTCGCCGCGGACTGGATGCGCAGCCTCCTCTTCGGCGTGCAGCCCAGCAATCCAGCGACCTTCATTCTTGCCTCGCTCGTCATCGCCCTGGCGGGCCTCGCTGGATCGGCGCTCCCCGCCCTCCGCGCCGCGAAGGTCGATCCGGTGGTGGCGCTGAGAGCCGACTAGGGCGCCGCCTCCTTCGGGCCCACGGCCGAAACCGCGCCGCACGCGTTCAACCCGATCTCCGCGACGCGACGGGCTCACGGCGCAGCCAGCGGCGCTTGGGTAAGGCCCGCACCCCGGCGTGTCGCCCACCTCGGCGGTCCTGATCGCGAGCCGCGTGTTCTGAAGTGCACAGACTTGCATCGGGCGATCGTCTAACGTCGGAACAGCCGAGGCAGCGGGGCATGCGTGCACTCCAGCAGGCGGTCCTTCAGCTTCTCCTTCGCGGAGATCAAGACATGTCAACCCTGCTAATCGTTCTCATCCTGTTGTTCGTGCTCGGCGGCGGGGGCTGGGGATATTCTCGCTGGCGCCGCTAGCGCCAGCCCAGGGAGTCCCGGGACAATACGCGAAAGGAGAAACGCCATGTCGGTAGCGAAAGTGTCTGAAATCAGCTCGACCTCGACCGTCGGTTTCGCGGAAGCGATCACGGAGGGCATCGCCAGGGCGCACAAGACCATCCGCAACATCCGCAGTGCGTGGATCAAGGAGCAGCACGTGCGAGTGATCGACGCCAAGATCACGGAGTATCAGGTCAACATGATGGTGACCTTCATCATC
>CAWFPR010000021.1:0-84317 GCA_963817635.1 uncultured Acidobacteriota bacterium
GCTCTGCTCGAGCGACAGCACCTGCTTCATTGCAAGCCTTCCGGATCGACTCTCGATCTGCACCCTGTCACCCTGCCACTGCGCGGTCACCGGCATCTGTCGCGATGGACTGAAAGAGTCCACCACCTCGATCTGGCGTCCATCGAGGCGCAATGTCACTGACGGCGTCGGCCGGGACTTGTCCCTTCCGGGGTAGTCGGGGAGCTGCGCGTTGACTATCGTGAGCGCCTGCCCCCTGTGCGCGATCGTGCACTCGATCCCGCAGTTGAACGGCGCGCCGCTGATCGTGGTGCTCGTCGTCGGGCGTGCAACCGTGGTCCCGGAAGCCGGAGCATCCCTTCCTGGTCCGGTAGCCAGCGCCTCGACCAGGGCCCAGTCGCCCGAGAAATCGGGCCGGTGCTGTGCTGTTCCCAGGATGGGAATGAGGCCGAACGCGCCCGCCAGCGTGGTGAAGAGCCGACGCGAAGCTCGGGGCATCCTCGTTCTGTCCTTTCTCAGATCGCGCGCAGCGCGTCGGCAGGGCTGATCCGACGGAGGCGCCATGACGCCGCCGGGGCGGCGGCCGTGGCACACCCCAGCGTCATCACCGCAACGGCTCCGTAGGTGAGCGCGTCGAGGGCGCTGACGCCAGCCAGCAGCGAGGTGAACAGGCGGGAGACCACGGTCGCCAGGAACAGGCCGGCCGCCAGCCCCGTCGAAACCGGAACCAGTGCCGCGGTGAGTCCCCGTCGAATGAGGTGCCCCACAGTGGCGCCAAGCGCGAGGCGCACCCCGAACTCGCGCCGCTGCGATTCGGCGAGGTACGCCACGAGCCCGAACGCGCCGCCGAGCCCGAGTAGCAGGGCGGCAAGCCCGAAGCCCGAGAAGAACCAGGCGCCGAGCCGCTGGCGTCCGATGTCGCGCGCGACAACCTCCCGGCCGGTCGTGACGTTCACCACCTGCGATTTGATGGTGCGCCGGATGATTCCGGCCACGCTCTCCGGCTGCTCGGCCCGGATGACGAAGAAGGAGACTATCCCGTTGAGGATGGGCTGAGCCGTGACGACGATGCCGTCTCCCGGGTCTGACAATGACCCGAACGGCAGATCGCGTGCGATCCCGACGACAACGAAGGGACCGTATCTCGAGACCGGGGCGCGCAATGGCTGTCCGAGCGCGTCCCCGTCGGGCCAGAGTCGCCGGGCAAGCGACTGGCTGATGACGCATGGGTAAGGGGACGGGGACGAATCCGCCGTGGTCAGCCAACGCCCGCTCAGAAGAGGCACACCGAGAGCCGCGAGCAGTTCGGGACTTCCCCTCATTTGCGCCACCGACAGTTCGTGCTCGCGATCCAGCGCCTTGAGCCGCGTGATGACTGTACCGATCGGCGGGACCGATCGGCGGCAGACCTTCGGCGACTTCCTGTACGCCGGGCACCTCTGTGAGCGTTTGCCTCAGTCGTGCGTTGCGCCGGGTAATCAGATCGGGCCGATAGCCGCCGCGGGTGCCCCACGGCGACCCCTCCTGAATCGACGCGAACACCGTGCGATCGACGTCGAATCCGGCTGCGCTGCCGAAGCCATGGACCACGGCCCTGACGAACAGGCCCGCCGAGATGAGCACGACAATCGTGGCGCACACCTGCAGCGCGAGGAGCGCCTGACGGAGCCGCTGCGAGGCGAGCGTCGTCGATGACGACGCGCCGACCAGCTCGCCGGCAAGGCGTTCGCGTGTCGCCCTCGCGATCGGCAGCGTGGCGGCCACGAGGAGTGTCGCCAGCGTCGCGGCGACCGCTACCGCGCAGACCCTCCAGTCGATCGAGAGGTCGAGTCGCCCGATGTCCACGCCGCCGGGCAGACTCAGAGAGGGCACGACGCGCACGCCGAGAGTGGCAACCACGATCCCGCCCGCGCTCCCGGTCAGCGCAACCAGTGACAAGTCGCGCAACAGCTCGCGAATGAGCCGGCCGCGCCCGGCGCCGAGCGACATCTTCACGGCGAGTTCCGCACGACGCCGTTCGTAGTGCACCAGCACGAGCGCGGCGATCGTCGCGCAGCCGCCGAGGAGCACCAGCAGGGCCAGTCCGGCGACGACCAGCACCGCATCGCGCTCGTTGACCATGAACGTCCTGGTGTCCGGCGTGCCGAAGACGTCGGCGACCGACACGACTCTCGGACGATGCGCCATCCGGATCTCGCTCGAATGATAGGCCTCGCGGAGGCGCGGGTCCGCCAGATCCAGGAACCGCTGGTCTACCATGGCGACCGTCTGGTCCGGCCCCAGCCTGCCGAACGCCATCAATGACAGCGGCTTCCCTTCCCAGTCCGGCCCGGCGAGGCGGCGCACGACACTGGTCGGGATCCAGATGTCCGCCTGCTCGCCGCGGCGCACACCTGCGAAGTCCGGCGGCGCCACGCCGATGATCCTGATCGACAGCGGTCTTGCGGGCACGACAGCACCGATCACGTCGAGGCTCCGGCCGAAAGTCCCGGCCCAGAGGCGGTCGCTGATGATCGCCACCGGTTCGGCGCCGTCCCGCTCGTCTTCGGCCGTGAAGTCGCGGCCGCGAACGGGCAGTCGCAGCACCCGGAAATAGCCGGAGGTCACGCTCAGCGTCTCCGGAAGCCGGCCCGCGATCTCGATCTGAGGCCGCAGGCCCGCGAACCAATCCGTCGTGATCATCTGGCCCGCGGTGCCGCCGCCGAAGATCTGTAGCTGCGGACCGTCGAGCCTGGTCCAGTTACTCTCCGTGATCGTGACCACGCGATCGGGGTCTGGAAACGGCAGCGGGCGGATCCAGAGCGCATTGACGATCGTGAACACCAGGAGGTTGACGCCGACCGACACCGCCAGGACGAAGGTCGACATTGCGAGGTACCCGCGATGGCTGCGGACGAGCGAGCGAACGCCGATCCCGAGACCGCGCAGCGAGTCGGCGAGGTCCGGCAGATGCGGGCGGCGTCGCGGCAGGAGGGGTCGCAGGTATCCGAGCGCAATGACCGCGGCCAGCACGCCCAGTTCACGCATGGCGGTAACGGTCAGCGCGAGCCGCCGGCGCCGGCCGGCAGCCTCGCAGACGGCCACGAACGTCGCTTCCGCGTCCGCGCTGCGCAGATCGAGGGCTTCGCCCCGCGCGAACCGCGCGATCGCCCGGTAGATGCGGGCCCAGGCGGCCATCACGGCCGCCTCAGGTCGAGGGTGCGACGCGCTGCCGCGATCACCCCCTGCAGCCGGACGGACTCGGCCTCGATCACCGCCCGTCCGAGCGCCGTCAGCTTGTAGGTACCGCCGCCGCTCATCGTCTTCATCGGGACGGGGTCGCTCGTCGGAGTCTTCGATGAGCCGCTGATCGAGCAGCCGCCGCAGCAGGATGTACAGCGTGCCGGTCCGCATCACGATGATTCCGTCGGTGAGATCCTGGACGGCGAGGATTACGCCATATCCGTGGAGCGGCCGCTCGGCGAGCGCCAGCAACACGTGATAGACGCGGGGCGTGAGCGGAAGGAACGTTCGCGGCTCACGTGGCCTGCCGGCGCGAACACCCATGTCGCCTCCTGGGGAGATACGTATATAACATACCTAGATGACCGGCGCAAGCCCGCATGGCGAACGCCGACGCCCCCCGGGGGAGCTTCACCCCAGCTTCACCCCAGCTTCACCCCAGCTTCAACCGAGGTCGAAGCTAGGTCGAAGCTAGGTCGAAGCTAGGTCGAAGCTAGGTCGGAGCTGGGTCGGAGCTGGGTCGGAGCTGGGTCGGAGCTGGGTCGAAGCTGGGTCGGAGCTGGGTCGGAGCTGGGGTGAAGCTCCGACACTACCCGAAGAGCTTGGGCGTGGGCATCCGCGCGCGGATCCGTTCGAGTTCTGCCACGGTTACGCGATCGAGCCCGTTCTTCCGGCACGACTCTTCGACGGCCCGGACGACCATGCCGCGCACGAACACGGGAATCTTCTTCATGCGCGCGACCGCCTCGTCGTCCCACGCGATGGTCGGCGGCGCTGCGTCGCCATATTGAATTGCCAGACCGGGAGGCTTCGGCCCTCCGGCCCCCCCATCGCCGTCGCTCGCGGGGGCCCCATGGCCCCGCTCCGCTCCGGCGGGGCGCGCCTGCGGCGCTCCACCTGGCGTGAGCAGCGGGGACCCGGCGAACCTGCCGGGGGTGTGGGTGCAGAGCGGATCTTCGGCCATCGAATCGCCGGTCATCCCGTAGGCCCGGGCACGGCAGCCGCCGCAGTGGCCGTTCATCTCGCACTCCCCGCATCGCCCGCCGAGCGACGTGCGCTGGCGAATGCCGGTGAAGAGCGGCGAGGAGGTCCAGAGGTCCGCGAGAGCCGCAGTGCGAAGCGACCCCGCGAAGACCGGGAGGTAGGGACACGGCGTGACGTCCCCGTTCGGCCGGATCCCCATGTAGTGCGTTCCCGCCGGACACCCGCCTGCTCCGCCGGAGTAGGTCCTGATCGGGGACGAACCGGCCCACAAAGACGCGTTCGCCGATCGGCATCCGCCGGGTCGGCCCCGGTCCCGTTGCCGGCATGCTCCAGCACGGTCTTGATGTAGTGTGGAGCGCACTTCGCGTTCACGAGCATCCGGCCGCTGTACTTGCGCTGGATCCGGTAGAGAGACGCAAGCACCCCGTCGTACTGCTCGGGGGTCATGTCCGACACGAACTGTCCGCGCCCGGTCGGCACCAGGAAGTACAGGTTCCAGACCTTCGCGGCCAGGCGTTCGTGCGCGAAGTCGGCGATCGCCTCGAGCTCCCGCTGGTTGTGCGACCCCGCGGTCGTCTGCACGATGAAGGGGAGGCCGGTCCTGTTCAGGATCTCCGCGCCTTCCACCGTGTTCCGCCAGGCGCCGCGCACTCTCCGGAAATGGTCGTGACGGTCGGGATCGAGCGCATCGAGGGACAGCGAGAGCCCGCGCGCCCCTGCCTCCGCGAGGCGGCCCGCCACGTTCTCGGTGATGCGCACGCCGTTGGTGCCGACGACGACCCAGAGTCCACGCTCCGACGCGCGTTTGACGATCTCGAGGATGTCGCGCCGCAGGAGCGGCTCACCGCCGGTCAGGATCGTCAGGCACTCAGGCGCGAAGGCGGCGATCTCGTCGATGACCTTGAAGCATTCCTCGGTGCCGAGCTCGCTGCGATCGGCGAAATTTTCCGTGCCGCACCTGGGGCGCGCTGCCGGCGTCGAGATAGCAGTGCTCGCAGGCGAGGTTGCAGCGGTAAGTGAGGTTCCAGGAGATGACGTAGGGCCGGGCGAAGTCGCTCGTGTTCATGTCTCGTGACACGGGGAGGCGTTACATCCCGAAGAACTCGCGGGCAGCGTTCAGGATGTCTTCGTCAACTTCGACGGCACCGCGATCGAGAGCGTACTTCTCGATGCCCGTTTTCGCCATCGGGCGGACGAACTCGGGAATGTTCGCGAGCCGGGCTTCGGCGCCCGGCGTCCACCGGACCCGGACCGGCTCTCCAGGCTGAACGGGCTGAACGAGCTGCTCAGGGCCGGGAATCATCGCGGAGAACGGGCACTTGGCGCCGGACGCGCCAGTCTCCGCCGACGCTTCGGCCTGACTCGCCGGAGCGCCTTCGGCGCCAGCGCGGTCGGGGCCAATCCGCACGCCGAGTGACTGGACCATCTGCGTCTCGTACGCATTGGTCAGCATCGCCATCTCGTAGCCGCACTCGGGACACTCGTACACGACCGACAGCGACCCGCGCTCGGGCGGATTAACGGCGCGAAGCTTCATCGGGCTGTCGCAGGGGACGCAGAGGAACTTCATCGTCGAGGCTCCCTGTCGAGGCTGTCAAGCAGTTGTTGCGCGACGTGGTCCAGAGCACGGCCGACGGGCGTCTCGGACAGTTCCGCAAAAGGGATTCCCAGATCGCAGTGCCGCGCAAGCTCCGGGTCGAAGGGGACGGTCCCGAGGCACGGGATTCCAAGGGGCGACGTCTCGGGTGAAACAAAGAGCGGCTTGACGGCGTTGCAGTCGCGGCAGTAGTAGCCGCTCATGTTCTCGACGTAGCCGAGGAGGCGGTTGGGGCCTGCGCACTTCGACAGCGCGGCAACCGAGCGCGCGACGACGCCCCGTGCCACCTCGGACGGAATCGTGACGAGCAGGAACGAGACCCGTGGCCCGTCCTGGGCGGCGCCAAAGGGACCGAGAAAATCGGCGTACTGCACAGTCCGCTCGGCTCCCGGCGGCAGATCGAACATCAGCAGATCGAGATCACCCCACTCGAACGACCCGAGGACCTCGCCGAGGAGCGCGAACTCCCTGGTGGCCCGCCACGTGTGAGACTCTCCCTGTGCTGCGCTCTCGAACTCGAGCGCCTCCGACTCGGGGATCATCGAGCCCATCGAGAAAACCCCGATCCCGTTCGTCGTCCGCGGAAGAGCGACCTTGTGGCGGCCCGGCACGAACAGCGCCCCCTGGACTCCCGCCATGCGCGCCTGCGACGGGCCGTTGAAGTCCGCGTCCAGGATCGCGATCCGAAGCCCCCGGGCGCGCAGGGCGCCCGCAAGATGCAGTGTCAGGGTGCTCTTGCCGACACCCCCCTTGCCCGAGCCCACGGCCACGAGATGGCGAACCCCGGCGAGCCCATCGGTAATGCGGGCCCGCTGCTCGGCAACCTGCTCGAGGATCCCGGACCCCCCGTCGCCGACGATGTCGTGGTAGCCCTTCATCTGAGTCACGTAGCTTACACCGTCCGGCACGGGGACGCGGAGAGTCCTATCTCGGGCGAGCGGGGAGGCACCAATCGGCGCTCCCGAAGAACACGAGCGGATCGGCCGCCTCGAAGTCAGCAGGTGCAGATTGTGGATGGTATACTTCCTGCCATGGTTACCACCATGGATGCAGCCGGGCGGCTCGTCATCCCCAGCGATATCAGGCGGGAGGCCGCCATCGAGCCGGGCACGCCGCTCGACGTCCGGTGGCGCGACGGGGTCATCGAGATCGAACCGCGCCCGCTGGAGGTCAAGCTCGAACGGAAGGGCCGGTTCCTCGTGGCCACGCCGGCCGGGAAAGTGCCGCGGCTGCGGACGGCCACGGTCGAGCGCACCCGCCGCCAGATCGCGCGCGGCCGCGGCGGCCGCTGACGGGTCACGCATGAGCGTCATCGCGCTGGATTCGAGCTGCATGGTCGCGGCCGTATGCTCCTGGCACGAGCGGCACGCTGCCGTCACCGCGGAACTCGAGCGGCGGCTGGATGCCCGCGGCAGGCTCGCGATTCCCGCCCATGCGCTGGTCGAGGCCTACGCCGTTCTCACCCGTCTGCCCGCGCCGCATCGTCTCTCGCCGGCCGACGCATGGGCGGTTCTCTCGGCGAACTTCGTCGATGGCGCGAAGGTGGTCGCGCTCGAGGCTGGTGCGCACGCCGCGCTGCTCGCAAGGTTGTCAGCGGCCGGCACGGGTGGAGGGCGCACCTACGATGCGCTGATTGCCGAGCAGACGACGATGGCTGGCGCGGCCGTCCTGCTGACGCTGAATCCCCGCCACTTCGAACCGCCCCCGGCCGGAGTCACCGTCGTCGAACCCCGCTGACGCGCACAAGGGCGACCGATCCGAACGTGGGACGAACGCGAGAACCAGAACCCTGGAACCCTAAGGGCCAGAGGCATGGCGCGGAGCGATCTCTGTTAACTTAATGCCTGACCTGCGCGGTGAGCACCATGATGCCGCATCGCCCGGGCGGACACGCCGCCCGAAATCGCCCGACGGTTTCGGCCGATTGCCGGCAACGGCGACAGGGCTGGGGACCGACGCTTCGTTCACCCGCGAGTTCAACAGGATTGACGACCGTCTCAGACAGGATTTCAATCATGATCACCGTTCGCATCAACGGCACCGACCGCCGCTACGACGGCGACCCCCGCATGCCGCTTCTGTGGTTCCTCCGCGACGAGTTGGGCCTCACCGGCACGAAGTACGGCTGCGGCATGGCGCTCTGCGGCGCCTGTACCGTTCACCTCGAAGGGGAGGCCACGCAGGCCTGCCAGGCGACGATGCAGGACGTGGCCGGCAAGTCGGTCGTCACCATCGAGGGCCTGGCCGCACGGGGGGACCACCCACTCCAGCAGGCCTGGCTCGAGCACCAGGTCGCGCAGTGCGGCTACTGCCAGGGCGGGCAGATCATGCAGGCGGCGGCCCTGCTCGAGCGAACGCCCGCGCCGACCGATGAGCAGATCGATTCGGCGATGAGTGGCAACCTGTGCCGCTGCGGCACCTACAACCGCATCAAGACGGCCATCAAGGCCGCGGGCCGGAGGTCGTAGCGATGGCGATTATCCAGAACGTGAGCCGGCGGTCGTTCCTCACCGCCCTCGGGATTGGCGGCGGCGGCCTCGTCATCGGCTTCTCGCTCTATCGCGGGTCCGGTCTCGGTCTCGTCATCGACGCGTCGGCGCCGGCCACCTTCACACCGAGCGTCTTCCTGTGGATCGACGAGTCGGGTCTCGTCAGCATCATCGCGCACCGCTCCGAGATGGGTCAGGGCATCCGTACCAGCACGACGATGATCGTCGCCGACGAGTTGGAGGCCGACTGGGCGCGCGTGCGCGTCGTCCAGGGCGAGGGGGACGAGAAGAAGTACGGGGACCAGAACACCGACGGGTCGCACAGCATCAGAGGGGCCTTCACGCCGTTGCGCGAGGCGGGCGCAGCCGCGCGCATGATGCTCGAAGCGGCGGCCGCGACCGAGTGGAAGGTGCCCGTGTCCGAGGTGCACGCGAGGAACCATCAGGTCGTGCATGCCGCTTCCGGCCGGGCGCTCGACTACGGAGCGCTCGCCGCCGCGGCGGCGGCGCAGCCCGTCCCGGCGGCCTCCACGTTGAAGCTCAAGCCGAAGAGTGCGTTCCGCTACATTGGCAAGTCCCTGCCGATCGTCGACGGACACGACATCATCACGGGTCAGGCGGTCTTCGGCATCGACGCGACGCTGCCAGGCATGAAGCAAGCCGTCATCGCCCGGCCGCCGGTGTACGGGGGCAGGCTCGTCTCTGTTGATTCCGGCGAGGCGCTGAAGGTGCCCGGCGTCGAACGCGTCGTGACCCTCGAGACAACTCCGCCTCCGTCCGCCTTCCGGCAGCTTGGCGGCGTGGCCGTTATCGCGCGCAACACGTGGGCCGCGATGCAGGGGCGCGACAAGCTGAAGCTCACGTGGGACGACGGCCCCAACGCATCCTACGATTCGGACGCGTATGCGAAGGCCCTGGCGGAGAGTGCCTCGAAACCCGGAAAGGTGGCCCGGAACGAGGGGGATATCGGCGCGGCGCTGAAGTCGGCAGCGACGATCGTCAAGGCCGACTACTACGCGCCGCACCTGGCCCACTCCTCGATCGAGCCGCCGGCCGCGCTGGCCGACGTGACCGCGGAGGGCTGCCGCGTGTGGGCGTGCACGCAGGGGCCGCAGGGGGCGCGCAACGAGGTCGCGCAGGCGCTGGGGTTGCCGCCCGAGAAGGTCACGGTGAACGTGACGCTGCTCGGTGGCGCCTTCGGCCGCAAGTCGAAGCCCGACTTCGCCGTCGAGGCCGCGCTGCTTTCGAAAGCGGTCGGCGCGCCGGTGAAGGTGACGTGGACGCGCGAGGACGAGATCCAGCACGCGTATTACCACACCGTGACCGCACAGCACCTCGAAGGCGCGCTCGACGCGCGGGGCAAGGTGACCGGCTGGCTGCACCGGACCGCGTTCCCCAGCATCAGTTCAACGTTCGCGCCCAACGTGACGACGCCAGGCGCCGACGAGATGGGGCTCGGTGTGGTGGACCTGCCCTACGCCATCCCGAACATCCGCTGCGAGGCGTGCGACGCGATCCCTCACGTCCGGATCGGGTGGTTCAGATCCGTCTCGAACATCCCGCACGCGTTCGCCATCTGCTCGTTCGTGGACGAGCTGGCGCACGCGACGAAGAGGGATCCGAAGGACTTCCTGCTCGAACTCCTGGGACCGGCCAGGCTCGTCGTGCCGAACACGACCGAGAAGTACGACAACTACGGCGGATCGCTCGACGAGTACCCGATCGACACGGGACGCCTGCGCGCGGTGATCGAGGCGGCCGCGGAGAAGGCCGGCTGGGGACGCACGCTCCCGGCGCGTCACGGGCTCGGCATCGCCGCGCACCGCAGCTTCCTCACCTATGTCTGTTCCGTCGTCGAGGTGGCGGTCGCTGCCGACGGCACGATCTCGGTCCCGCGCGTGGTCACGGCGATGGACTGCGGCACCTACGTGCACCCCGATCGGATCAGGTCGCAGGTGGAAGGGGCGGCGGTGATGGGCGTCTCGACCGCGCTCTACGGCAGGATCACGTTCAAGAAGGGACGGACCGAGCAGACCAACTTCGACACCTACGAGCTCGCGCGGATGCCGGATGCACCCGGGGTAGTCGAGACCATCATCCTCGACAGCGATGCGCCGCCGGCTGGCGTGGGTGAACCGGCGCTCCCGGTATTCGCCCCGGCGCTCTGCAACGCGATCTTTGCCGCCACGGGGAAGCGGATCCGGCAGTTGCCGATCGGGGGGACGCTCAAGGCGTAGGCGGTATCTGGGCGCAGGCGTGGAGCCGCAGGTCATGCCGCCTGGAGCCTGTTCGACGCCCGCGCGGCTGGTGTCGGCCACCTGGTTCTGGTCGTTATCCAGCCGGCGACGCCAACCCCGTTCTTTATGTAGGCACATCGTCCGCGTTAGCGCGCAGCGAGTTTGCGATCGTGGGGGCGATTCTGACGGCGGCGGCGACGTCAGTTCTGCCGCATCGCCTCGAGGGGGTCGGTGCGCATCACCCGCCGCGCGGGTCCGGCCGCGGCGGCGGCCGACACGATCACCAGGACGGCCGCCGCGAGCGCGAAGGCTGACGGGTGGAACGCGCTCAGCCCGAAGACCTCGTGGCGGAGCAGGCTCACGGCGGCCAGCGTAACCGCCGTGCCGGCCGCCAGCCCCGCCGCCGTCAGCACCATCCCCTGCCGGAACATCCAGGAGAAGAGTCGCCGCGGATTCGAGCCCAGCGCCAGCCTGATGCCGAGCTCGCGCGTGCGCGCCGCGGCCACCTGCGCGAGCAGCGCGTACAAACCCAGCCCCGCCACCAGCGCGGAGAGCACGGCCACCAGACCGGCCATCGCGCTCTGGGCCCGCTCGAGTCCAGCCCCGTCGGCGATGATCGCGTCGAGCGACGACACGTTCTCGATGAGCAGGTCGCGGCTGAACCCGCGCAGCGCGCGCCGCACCGGCTCCTGCAGCGCGGCCGGATTGCCGGGACTGCGCACCACCAGATCGACCCAGTATGTCGGCACCTGCGCGAGCGGCACGAAGATGTCGGGCGAGACGCGCGTCGCCGAATGCAGATCGCCCACGACGCCGACGACCTCGTAGGGATCGTGCCCCGTGATGATCCCGACGGCCCCCGGCACCACGAGCTGGCGACCCACGGCGGTGCCCTCGGGCCAGAGCGTGCGCGCGAGCGCCTCGCTGACGATGGCGACCTTTGGTGAGCCGAACCGGTCCCCGGGGCCGAACAGCCGCCCGGCGCGCAGCGGGACGCCCATGGCGGCGAAGTAGCGCGGCGACGCGCTGTGCAGGACCGCCGTGACGCGCTCGGCGCGTCCGGGCGCGGCACCAGGCCGGCGCCGAGCACGCCGAGCGGGCTGCCTGGGAATCCGTTGGTGGCACCCGCGACCAGGACGCCCGGAATCCGGGACACGCCATCGAGGATCTCGCCGAACGCCGCGGCGCGGACCTGCGGGTTCTCGGTACCGACTCTGGTCGAACGGCAGCGATACGTTCAGCGTGAGCAGCCCGTGCGGGTCGAAGCCGCGGTCGCGGTTCAGCAGGTCGAACAGGCTGCGGGCCATCAGCCCCGCGCCGACGAGGAGCAGCATCGCGAGCGCGACTTCGGACACGACGAGGGCCCGCTGCAGGCGCGGCGAGCGCTGCGTGCTGGACCGCGCCGCCGCCAGCGCTTCGGAGGCCTGCAGCCGTCGAAGCCCCGCCGCCGAGATCAGGCCGCAGACGAGCGCCGTTGCCAGCGACACCGCCACCGAGAAGCCCAGGACGTGCCCGTCGACGCGCACGTCGGCGAGGCCCGGCAGGTGCGAGGGCATGAGCGCGGCTATCAATCGGACAGACGAGGCCGCGATGAGCACGCCCAGAACGCATCCGCCGGCCGCGAGTGCGAGCGCCTCGAGCAGGAGCTGCCGCCCGAGCCGCCACGGACGAGCGCCGATCGACAGGCAGACCGCCAGCTCCGTCCGCCGTCGTTCGCTGCGCGCGAGGAGCAGCCCTGCCAGGTTGACGCTCGTGATCAGCAGGAACAGGCCCACCGTGCCGAGCAGCGCGCCGAAGGCCGCACGATAGCCCGAGCGGCTTCGGAGATCGAACGGCACGGCCCGGGCGCTCCAGCCCTTGTTCGTGTCGGGATGACTCTCCGCGAGCGCCGCCGCCGTTCGCGCGAGCTCGTGTCCGGCATCCTCGACCGTCCGCCCCGGCGCCAGCCTTCCGACCGCCTGCAGGTAGCGGACGCTGCGGTCGGTCCACGAATCCCATTCGCGAGGGGCGCCACGCCTCCGCCTCGAGGTCGGAGGGAAAGCGGAACCCACGCGGCATCACGCCGACGATTGTGAGCAGTCGCCCGTCGTGCGTGATGGTGCGCCCGAGGATGGCGGGATCGCGGCCGAAGCGGGAAGCCCAGGCGGCGTCGCTCAGCACGAGCACCGGGGCATCGGCGTCGGCGTCGGTGAAGTCGCGGCCGATCGCCGGCCGCACGCCGAGCACCTGGAACACGTTGGGCGTCACGGTATGAGACACCATGCGCGAGGGCTCGTCGCCGATCCGCACGATGACGGCGCCGTAGGCGTAGGCCGCGACCGCGGACAGGCTCGGAGCGTTCTGCCGGGTACTCCTGGAACTCGGGGCCGGAAATCGAAGCGGTGTTGCCGTTCTCGGCGACGTCGCGCAGCGAGACGAGACGATCGGGCATCGCGAACGGGAGCGGCTTCAGCCAAATGGCGTAGGCGAGGCTGAAGATGGCGGAGGTCGCCCCGATCCCGATCGCAAGCGTCGCGACCGCGAACAGCGTGAAGGCCGGCGTGCGTACCAGCCGCTTCAGCGCATGTCTGAGATCCATGCCGATTCCCTGCATCGGCATCCTCCATTCCGCTCGCAGCCGGCGGCCCACCCCAAGCCCCGCGACGGCGTCGATCACGAGGCGGACGCCCGTCCGCGCCGCCGCGCCGGTGGACGGCGCGTCGGCGAGATCGCGGCGCGCGCTCTCGATCACGTCCGCGCCGAACAGCCGCCTGAACTCGCGGGGATGCAGCAGCAGCGCGGCGCGAATCGCCGTGGTGACGAACACGACGATCGCGGACCTCATGCCCGTGACCGCTGGGCGCGCGGCGGCCGCGCGGCCCGCACGAGGCGCTCGAGCCGCGCCAGCTCGGAGTCGAGCGCGCGGCGTCCGGCCGGTGTCATCCTGAAGTAGCGCCGCCGATCGTCGCCGGCACCGCCGGTGTCGCGGCCGTGCGCCTCGGCGATCAGGCCGTCGTCCAGCAGCTGCCAGAGCGTGCGGTACAGGGATGTGGCGCCGGGCGCGACGTCGCCGCCGGAGCGGGCGGCCACGTCCTTCTTGATGGCATAGCCGTGGCGCGGCCTCTCGGCCAGGCTCGAGAGCGCCAGGACAGCGACGGACGACAGCGGTTTGTCAGGCATCGGCTTTGTGACCACTACGGTAATATACTACCGATCTGGTAATAATGCCGGACTGCCGGTCATCCGCCCCCCCGCGCGGCCACCCCGAGCCCGGGCCAGAGCGGTCGGCGCTCCCTACGCGAGACCGTCTCTGAAGTCGCCGGCCTTCGACCGGCATGCGTATCGCTCGAGTGGACGTCGCTTCACCCGGACAACGGCGCCACCGAGGAGGTCCATGGACGCACGCTGACCGTGCGCCGCATCGTCACGAAGAGCCAGGTCGCGACCGTGACCGTCGTTCCTCAACGACATCGCCGCGGCCGCCAGCCTGCATGCCGGCTCCTATGTAACTGTGTGTTCATGCGTGCGTAATCGGTGACCTCGCCCTGGAGAGCGAGCCGGTAGACCCACCGCGTTGGATACCTTCAGTCAGCCTCGGTCGCGACTTTCGCGCAGGCGCCAAGGCTCGGCCAGAGTTCACGTCACCCCAAGTGCCACTCCCGACGCAGCTTGCAGCCTCAGGTGTCTTCTGGACTGATCTGGCCGACGTATTGCTGAGGCCGGTCCCCTGCCTTGGTGCGGAGGTCTGCAATGCGCAGGGATCACCTGTCGTGACCATTCGCTCACTCGCTGCCGTTGTCCCCGGCTGCCGCGGCGCCCCTGTGCATCCCGACCACAACACCATCTCCGCGGCGAACTGGCATTGTCAGGCCTGAACGCGAACAGGCGGTTCACGGCGGATTGGGAAGCAGAGACCAACATCGCAACCGGGATTCGGCAGGAATCGACACAGACGGGAGAGAAACATGCAGAGCCAGGTCGAGTCGCTCGCACGGCGAGCGATCAGGAATGGAATGGGTGGCGTTCTTGTGCTGCTGGCACTGCTGTTGCCGGCACCGGTTGCGACGGCAGGGCCAATTACACCGGATGTTAGCTACGGCAGGTACCTGATTGCCGTCAACGACGGCAGCGGGGTCGTCGAGGGATTCGGAGGAATCGGTGTCGATGCCGACGGCCGACTGTATCTGGGGGCGCCGGCTGCATTGACCACCCCCGGGTGGGAGGCCAGCATCAGCACGATCTCCGGCCAGGCGGATCCCGCGCTCAACTTTGCAATCGTCGCGACGAACCTGGGCGTCGATCCCGTGTCGTTCAATTTCAGTTTTTCGATTCCGGTTGCGCTGTCGGGAACGATCGTTGCGCACTCCGCGCTGACTTATGGTCTGGCGAGCCCCACGAGCGGCGCAATCACGATCGCGCCGACCGGGACGCACATCCTGACCGCCTTCGAGGAGGACACCGACCCCGGGGGACTCGGCAGTCTCAACAAGGGCCTCGACATCGGCACGGGGCTGTCGTGTCTGACCCCCACGACTGGATGCAACTCAGGGGTCTTCGTGGGCAGCAATGTCTTCACCGGCGACCTCGCGTACGACCTCATGGTCGTGAATCTGGGGTTCACGCTGTCGCCTGGGGCAGAAGTGAGCATGGCCGGCTTCGTCGAGCAGGTACTCGCCGTTGCAGCCGGTGCCCGAACCGGCGTCGCTGCTCCTGCTCGGGTGCGCGGCGTGCGGAGGCGGGCTGGCGAACTGGCGCCGGCGGCGAGAGGCGCGGAGGCGCATCGACGCCTGAAGCGGGCGGGGCGTGCGTTGCCGAAAACCGCTGCACGTAGCATTGTCGGTACGGGCGAAGCTCCAGCTGCGGGGGCGGCCGCAATCACGTGTCGGAGGTTATGAACGAACGCGCGAGCGTTCGTGAATAATGGGGGCCTAGCGCTCGAGCACTTCGCGGATCTTCTGTCCGAGTGTTTCAGAGGTGAACGGCTTGTGCAGGAACGCGATCCCGGGCTTGAGGACTCCATGCTGGACGATGGCTTCCTCGGTATACCCAGACATATAGATCACTCTTAGCGCTCGCCGTTCCTCGACCAGCCGCTTGGCCAACTCTGGTCCGCTGGCACCCGGCATCACGACATCGGTCAGGAGCAGGTCGATGGATGGGTGCTGCTCGAACAGCCGAAGCGCTTCATCCACGTTCGCGGCGGCCAGCACCGTATGGCCCAGCCGCTCGAGCAGTCGCCTGGTCAGCTTACGCACCCCGTCGGCATCCTCCACAAGGAGCACTGTTTGCCCCTCGGCACGCCGCCGGTTAACCGGCGGCGGCGCGACAACGACACCCTTCGCGGCAGGCGCCCGTGGAAAATACACCTTGAACGATGTCCCCTTGCCGACTTCACTGTACACGTCGACGATCCCGCCGCTTCCTGTGACGATGCCGTAGACGGTCGCCATGCCGAGCCCCGTGCCTTTGCCGACTTCCTTGGTGGTGAAGAACGGTTCGAACAGGTGAGCCTGCACCTCCGGCGTCATCCCTGTGCCCGTATCGGTCAGGGTCAGGGCCACGTAGGCGCCCGGCTTCACAGTCTGGTGCGTCTTCGCATAGTGCTCGTCGAGTTCGACGTTCGCCGTCTCGAGCGTCAATGTGCCCCCTTTGGGCATGGCGTCTCGTGCGTTCACGGCGAGGTTCATCACGACCTGCTCGACTTGCCCGCGATCGGCTTTCACGGGCGCGAGCTCGGGCCCGAGGTTCAGCACGACCTTCACGTCTTCCCCGATGAGGCGACCGAGCATCGACCGCATGTCGGCCAAGACCACGTTCAGGTCGAGCAGCGTCGGCTCGACGATCTGCTTGCGGCTGAAGGCGAGCAACTGGCGCGTGAGCCCCGCGGCGCGCGTACCCGCCTTCTGAATCTCCGCAATGTCGGCCTGCCGTGAATCGTCCGGATCACGATCAATCAGCAACAGCTCGCAGAACCCAAGAATCACCGTCAGCAGATTGTTGAAATCGTGAGCAACACCGCCAGCCAGTCGTCCGACGGCTTCCATCTTCTGCGCTTGCCGAAACTGTTCTTCCAAGGCATGGCGCTCGGTGACGTCGAGGGAAATCCCGACGTCGCGCAGCGGTTCGCCGTGCTCGCCGAGATGGACCCGGCCCGCAGCGCTCAGCCGCCGCACCGTGCCGTCCGGCCAGATCGATCGGTTCTGGAACGAGAACTCACCGCCAGACTTCATGGCCTTCCCTATTGTCTCGATCACAGACGCCCGATCGTCGGGATGAATGCGCTCGACGAACGCTTCGAATGTCCCGCCAAACGTGCCGGGCTGCAGGCCGTACTGGGCTTCCAGGGTCTCCGACCATTGGACCACCCCTGTGGTGTAATTCAGGTCCCAAATCCCTACCCCCGCGGCCTCTAGTACAAACCGCATGCGCTCTTCCGCTGCCTTCAATGCAGCAACGGCCTGATTCCACTTAGTGATGTCACGCGACACCGTATACAGGAAGTCAACTTCTCCGTCAGCACCGCGATGGGCCAGGAGGACCATCGAGACTGGGATCTCGCGGCCGTCCCGGTGCAGAAATGCCCCATCGCCCTCCCATAAGCCGTCGCGTACAGCCGCGGGCAAGGCAACGTCGGCCATGCGCTGGTTCATCCACGCCGGGTGCACGTCGCTAATCTTGAGCTTCCCGATATCCTCGTCTTCCCCAATTCCGCACATATTCCGTCCGCCACTGTTGAGGTACTTGATCTGTGTGGTTTTCGGATCGGCGACGGCAATAAAATCCGGGCTGGCTTCAACGAGAGCGGCCAACCGCTCGTGCTGCACTTCCGCCCGCTTGCGCTCGGAAACGTCCTCGAATGACCCCAGCACGCCGATGATCTTTCCTTGCTCGTCACGGTAGGGGACCTTGACGGTATGGATCCAGTGCTCCTCTCCAGTCACCGTGTATTGCTCGTCCAGGGCTCTGATCTTTCCATGGGTCATGACCCCCCTGTCGTCGGCTCGGTACCTTTCGGCAAGTTCCCTGGAAAAGAGCGCGAAATCATCCTTACCCACGACCTGCGCGGGTTCAACCCCCAAGTCCCGTGCGTACACGGCGTTGCAGAAGACGTAATTGAGGTTCAGGTCTTTGACGAATATGCCTTGCGGGAGATGCTCGACGAGGCTGCGGTTGAGGATCTCGCTCTGCAGCAGCTTCTCCTCGCCGTTGCGGGATGCTTCTTCGGCCCGTCTGCGCTCCGTGATGTCCTGCTTCACGGCAATGAAGTGGCGGATCTCGCCCTGCGAGTTCCGGACCGGCGTGATGGTCTGTTCCTCTGTGTAGAGGCTACCGTCTTTGCGTCGATTGATGGTTTCACCACGCCAGACGTGCCCGGACAGAATCGTATCCCACAGATTCTTATGGAATGACCGATCGTGATGATCCGACTTGACCAGGTCGCGGGGATTCTTGCCCACGGCTTCCGCGGCCGTATAGCCGGTGAGGTCTGAAAATGCCGGATTGACCCATTCAATGACGCCGGCGTCGTCGGTAATGACGATGGCATTGGCGGCGGCGTTCAGTGCCGCACCCTGCAGGTGCAACTGCGCTGCGGCCTGGTCCCGCACCGCGTTGTCCGCGCAGACCAGCAGATAGCCAATGACAGCGTGCTGCACGTCGCGCAGGGCCGTGACCGACACGGTCGCCGGGCAGCGGCTGCCGTCCTTGCGGAGATACGTCAAGTTGTAGATGTCCTCGACGCCCCGTGAGGCCTTGAACACCAACGCCTCGAAGCCCGGCGTGATGGGCGCGGAGAACTCGACGCTCAACGCACGGGCCCGCACGATCAATTCTTGCGGATCCGAAATATCAGCCGGCGTGAGCGTGTTCACGACCTCGGCGGCCGTGTACCCAAGCATCCGCTCCGCGCCAATATTGAAGATCTGGATGACGCCCTTCGCGTCCGTGGCAATACTCGAGCAATTGGCGCTGTTGAGAATCGCGCTGTGCAAGGCCCCGGTTGTGAGCAGGGCCTCGTGGCGCCGGGTGACCGTGAGGTCACGTGCGATCTGCGAGATGCCAACGACCGCTCCGGCCGCCGAGTGAATCGGCGACACAGTGAGCGAAATCGGCACGAGCGTGCCGTCTTTTCGCAACCGGAGCGTCTCGACGTGGTCCACGATCTCGCCGCGTCGCACGATGTCCAGCACTCGATCCGCTTCCACCTGGCGATCGGCAGGAATGATCAATCGAATGGACTGACCGATGGCCTCGGCTGCTGTATAGCCAAAGAGCCGTTCGGCCGCGCGATTCCATGACGTGATCGTCCCAGTCAGATCCTGTGTGATGATCGCGCCGTCAGACGATGCAGCGGCAGCGAGCCGCCGTGCCGCATCGTTCGACTCTGAGGACATCTGGTATAGCCTGTCCCTTTGCCGGGCGCCGGGGGGACCGCGCCGGAGTACCGACCCTCCGCCGCCGTCGGCCGATCGTTCGGATCCGGCTCTCGGGAAGGGGCGCCGTTCCAGATTCTAGTATAGCCCTCTCGATGAGGACTGCATGTCCGCACTGTAATCCTGCCTCTAGTGCGGGCCTGGTTGGGCCCAGTCGAGCCTGGCCGGGTCGCGCCCTCGCCCTTCGACCATTTCAGGGCGACCCTGGGCCCTGTCGAGAGGTCGCCGCGTAGAGCAGATGCCCTCCAGCAGGGCGGAAACCGAGCGTCTCCAGGACCTCCTTGGAGATCTCCGCCGGGTGGACCTTCGGGAACCGGAGGGTCCCCGCGCCGAGTCGAGCGAGCAGTTGCTTCAGGCGGGCGCCACCGCCTGCCCCGAGCGCAGTCGACGGGCCTGCCCCGAGCGCAGTCGAGGGGCCTGCCCCGAGCGCAGTCGAGGGGTCGTCGATGAAGGAGCGAAACGACACAATCTCCGCGCCAGCCCCATCCTTTATATAGAGGAGGCAGGCCTCGATTCGCTCGTCCGAGGCCACGGCGAGGCCTGCGATGTCGTCCTTTCTTGCCGTAAGGGTCTCGACCGAGCGCTTCCAGCAGATCCGCGGGGCACCGTCATCTAGCAGGCCATTGGCCGCCAGGTCGTCCACCGTGACAGGAATCACCCATCGACTCGCGCCTGTCGAAGGGTCATGGCAGGCGGCTCCGATCTCCAGGACGTAGTCGGTCAGGCGCGCCTCCTCGACATATCCGCACGCGCTGAACAGGCCGCAGGCTGAGACGAGGGCCTCCGGGACCTCCGCGACGATTCGGGGCGGCCCGAGAATCGCGAGTTTCGAGCTGAGCGAGGCGAGCAGGTGCCTGCCGTGGCCCTGTCGGACGTGATCGGGATGGACGGCGATCGTGTGGACGAGCGTCCCGGACGGCCGCTTGGCGCCGATCAGAACGCCGATCGGGTCGGGGCCCGAGAAGGCGACCATGCAGCTGCTGCACCAGACCTGCAGGTCGCGGATCGACCGCTTGAACGACGCCGGCGTCACTGGAGGCTCGCCGGGAAAATACGGCGACCGGCAGCGATTCAGCGCGTCAACAAGCAGCCCGATGTCGTCCGTGCGGCAGAAGCGGTAGGAGGGCACGAAATGGAAAATGGAAAATGGAAAATGGAAAATGGCAAAGCGCTCGTGGTGCGGCTCTTTTCCATTTCCCATCTTCCATTTACCATTTCTCCCGTTTTTCCTGGGCGTTCAGCGCGCTCACCTCGTTGAGGTACCCGCCACGCTTCGCGCCCGGGGTGTCCTGATCGGGCGCGGCCGCGGGCCTGGCGGAAGGACTCGCCCCAGGCGCGGGATAGGCCGCGATCATTTCGGCCATCATCTTCTTGCCGATCTCGATGCCGTCTTCGACGAGCGGGAGGTCGATGGCTGTGGCGGCGCGCTCCCGCGCAAGCTCCTCGATCCGCTCCTGGGTCTTGCTCCTCATGTACCCGGCGGGGACCCGGAGGATCCGCTGCGCGGCCTCGCTGGTCCAGTCGAACGTCGAGATCAGGGGGTTCTTCCTGTCGTCACGCGCGATGAGCTTCGCGTCGTTGTCAAGACCGGGGGGCTTCGCTCCGGCGAGGCGCGCCGAAGGCGCGCCTGGCGTGCCCGGTTCGGCGGAGGACTTGATGTCAAGCGGCGCGCCGGTTTCCTCCTCGATCACCTGACGGGCGAAGTCGAGCGTGATCGCGTCGAGCTTCATCATGCGCGCGCGCTTTTCGACACGCGCCTTGACTCGCCGGCGCTGATACGCGTTCTTCATGGTCCAGAGGCCCTTCCGGGCATCCTCAGACCATCGGAGCTTGCGCCCGTCGTAGGTGGTCTCCTCCTGAAGACCTCCCTCCACCTCCGCGATTCTCTCGATCATCTCCTGCGAGATCACCTCGAAATCCGTGGCGCCGCAGACGGTGCACTTGACGGCGCCGCTCTGCGTGGCCGTGACGCCGCACGCCCGGCACATCGACACCGGACCTGACTTCGCCCGCTCGAGCGCCACCGCCTCGGCCAGCGCCTTGGTCGCGTCCGAGGCGCGCTTCGGCATGAACCGATCCATCGCTTCGTCAATCACCGCGCTCGTGATCACCGAGTGCCCCTTCTCGAGCGCCAGTCGAAGGACCCCGGTGCGGGCGATCCCCTTGACCTGCTCGGGCACGTGCTTCATGCGCTCCTCGGCCTCTGGCGTCCACCGTATGGTCTCCTCGGCGCGCACGTCGAGCCGCGGCACCTCGAGGCGCGTCGAGAGGAGGACATCGCAGGTCGCGGCGCGGAGAACGTTCTCCGTATTGCTCCCGAGTTCCTCCTCGTCGCCGGGGCTGTGCACGCCGATCCGGCCCATCACGATGAGCCACGGATTGGTCTTGCGCGCGTGATCGATGATCTTCTGGAAGGGCTTGCCGTCGAGGAGCGTCTTCCTGATCGCGACGCCCGCCTCGCTCGCCATCCGCTCGCCCACCTCGAGATGCGACTGATAGATCTGCGCGAGCCCGGTGTCGATGATCTCCTCGTGGAGCTGGTTCTGCTCCTCGAAGCGGAAGACCTTCGCCGCCTGCTCGGTGAGGACGTTGACGATGCCGTTGAAGACGGAGTAGTGGAGGTAGGGGTCGTACACGGCGATCGCTTCGATCTTCTTGCCGAACGTGCGCGCCAGATCGATGGCGGTCATCAGCGCGCCGAACGACTGCGGGCTGCCGTCGACACCGACCAGGATGGTGTCGCGCTCGGCTTCGCCGGGCTCCGGCACGTGCTTGACGACCCAGACGTCGCGGTCGGCCTGCCGGGCGACGCGTTCGCAGACCGAGCCAATCACGCTGTCGCGCGCGCGCCCGATCCCCAGCGCGCCGATCACGACGAGGTCGTGCTCGGAACCGGCGAGGTCCTTGAGGATCTCGACATGGTGCTTCCCGTCCATCATCCGCGGCTCGAACTCGAGGCTCGACTCCCGGCAGAGGCGCGACATGCCATCGAGATAGCTGTCGGAGATGAGCTTGAGTCCCATCGTGATGAGGCTGTCGTGGATCTTCCGCTGGCGCTCCAGTTCCACCTCATCGATGTACTCCTCGGGCAGCGTGTACTCCATCTGCTTGAAGCGATAGTCGTGGAGCTTCGCCGCGTAGACGTGGCAGCCGACCAGCTTCGCGGAGAACGCCTTGCCCAGCGTGAGCGCGCAGGCGACGGCGCGGTTGGAGTAGTCCGAGTTGTCGACGGGCACGTAGACGCTCTTGTACATCTGAATCCTCTCTTTGTCGGCTCGCCGAAGCGCCTTGCGGCGCGAAGGCGGCCGAACCCGCTTACACGCTCACTCGCTCTGGAGCTGATTCTCGACCGCTCACGCTCTGGTCGCTGCCGGCCGGTTCGGCTCATCGCCGAGTTCCCTGCGGGCGCGAGAGCCATAACGCCACCGCACCCACCCGACTACGGCAAGCTCGATGGCGAGAATGAGCAGCGCCGTCTTCACCATCGGGCCAACCGCCGATGGCACCGTTTCCGGCTCGACGTAGAGCGAGTACCAGGCCGTGAGACCTCGCCTGCTGCCACGCTCGCGCGAGAGCCCGTCCCAGACCGAGAAGGCGACCGGCATGAACTCGCCGGGCACGAACGGGGCGCCCGCGCTTGCGCGAAGCGGCCGCTTGAAGATGACCGACCACTCTCCCTGGTCGTAGCTCGCGACACCCGTGAGATCGCCCGTGTCGTTGGGCGCGATGTCCCCGCTTCCCTTGCCGGTCAACTGAAGGGGATCGGGGCGGGCCAGGTCGAAGAACCACAGATCCACCGGGTTCTGGGCATCGCCGAAGATGAAATACGGCTTCCGCGCGCCGGTGGGCGTTTGTGAAGGAATCTGGATCGCGACGGCGTCGGAGAACTCGGACGTCTGGCTGGCCGGCGCTGTCGGCTCGGCGAACGGGTCCGCCGGAACCTGCTGGGCTGGCTTTACCTCCGCGTCGCCGAAGGGGCTGCCGCCGGCGTCCGGCGCGGCGCCTGGCGCGGCTTCCTCCTCTTCGGGAGGCACGGGAAGCGACGGCCCGTTCTTCCCGGCCTTCTGCGCGCTCATGTCGTGCCATTGAACGAGGAGCGCGATCGACTCGGAGTCGTAGATCGCCCGAACGGTCACCGACGTCGCGGGAGGATGGAATTCGCGTACGGGCTCCGTGATCTGCCCGACGATCGGAAAACGCGCCGGCGCCACGGAGTCGAAGCTCGCGGTCCCTTTGGCCAGGTCGATCGGATCCTGGACGTGCCTGACGACGACCAGGTTGGAGTAGCCGGGCCCGTCGCTCTCCGACAGGGAATCGATGTAGTCCGTGATCGCCCATCGCTGCTCGGGCGGGAGGGCATCGGCGAACGACGGCATCGGCGTGCCGTTGAGCCCCGTGCTCATCGTCCGGAAAATGTCTTCCCGCGAGCCGCCTCCCCGGAATGTCCACCGGTGCGCGAGGTCCGCCGGGCGTATCGGCTGCGACCAGTCGTCCACGAGCGTTGGAGCCGAGGGTCCGTCGCCGCGGCCGAGCGTGCCGTGGCATCGGACGCAGCCGTTGTCCACGTAGAGCTTCGTCCCGAGCTCGAATCGACTCCTTCGTGACTTTCGGCGCGCTCGGGAACGACACGGGCTGGGGGACGTTGTCGGGGCTCGAGAAGTCGGGGGAGAACGTCGTGATGAAGTACGCGAGGTTCGACACCTCCTCATCGGAGAGCGTGGGCCAGGCTGGGCATCGACGTGTACGGCATCCCGCGCCTGATGACGTTGATGAGGTCCTGGTGCGTCGGAAGCGCGCCGTTTGGGGTCGTCCGGATCTTGAACTTGCCCGTCGTGAAGTTCCGCGGCCTGGGATACAGGTGCGGAGCGGCATAACCTTCGCCATCACCCGCGTCACCGTGGCACTGCGAACAATTCTTGAGATAGAGCTGTTTGCCCGCCTCGCGCTGGGCCTCGGTCCCGACGTCGGGAGCCGCCGCGCGCGCCGATCCCATCAGCGCGACGCAGAACGACGCGGTCAGCACGGCGAAACCTGCGCCGATCAGGAGGCTTGGGCGCGGCGCGCGTGAAGTCATTACTTCGAGCCCTCCTCCTTTGCGCGAGGCCTCTGCCCGGTGGAATCGTAGAGGAAGAGGATGGCATCCCACATCTCGTCTTCCGTGAGGAACTTCTCCCAGGGCGGCATGGCCGTGGCCCACGGACCGCTTTCCTCGGGAAGCCCGGGGCCGCCCTTGGAAATTCGCCAGAACAGGTACGTCTCGCGAAGCATCGCGATGGTTCCCTTGTCGGTGAAGTTGGTCGGAATCGGGTCCAGCCCGTGCACGTACATGCCGTTGCCCGACAGGTTGTCGCCGTGGCAGAAGACGCAGTTCCGGTAGTAGACCTTGCGGCCGTTCTCCACGTGCGTGCGGAACTCCGCCGGATTCGATGTCTCGAGATGCCGGAAGGGGTTTTCGCCGTTGTCGAGATCGACCTGCTTCTCGTGAACGGTGATCGTGGACGGCGACGCAGGATGGACCGTGCGCGAGAAGAGCGGAGGCTGAAGCGGGACGCTCATCTGGACGTAGACGTTCGCCGCCGCGAGCGCCGGAATCGCCACGACCGTCGCGGCGAGGAGAACGGTGTACCGCTTCTCGGTCATGAACCGGACGAGCGGCTGGGATACGGCGTCGCGGCGCTCCTGGCTGGAGGACAGGTACGCCAGGAGCGCCAGGGAGACGATCCCCATGTAGAGCGAGATCACCGAGGACGGAATCGGCGCCGTGAATCCGAAACGGAGCAGGACGTAGATGCCCAGCCACCACGCGCCGCCCCAGATCAGGAGTCCCGCCCGGCGCAGGCGAAGGAGCGCGAATACGGCGGCCACGGCGAGGACGACGAGGATTTTCATCGTGCAACGGCTCCATCGATCGCCGGATGGACGGGCATCAGCCGCGCGCTCCCCTTGGGAACCGCTGGAGGCTGCGCGCCCCCGGGCGCGGCGCCTGGGCCAGACGGCGGCTGCGGAGCCGGCGCCCCTCCGGGCGCGGCCGTACCACCGTTGTAGCGGTGAGTTGTCTGGAGCGTGACCGTCGCCGTGCCGCCGAGCGTCTGCAGATACGCGATCACGCAGAGGATCTCCTGATCGGTGAGGCCGACCGGAGGCTTGTTGATCGTCGGCATGCCCGGATTGAATCCCGGCACGATGAAGGCGTTGGGTTCGTACATCGCCTGCGCGAAGTAGTCCACGTCGCTCAGGCCCGGTTCGCGCGCCTTCGCCCGGATATCGACGCCGTCGAGATCAGGGAACCGGAGCGCCCCGCTCTTTCCGATGGTGTGGCACGTGAAGCAGAGGCCCTTGCCGTCCATGATCTCGCGGCCGACCTTGACCATGTCGGCCGTCGTCAGGTCGGTCTTCAGGACGATCTCCTGAGGAGGCTGCACTTCCTTCTGCGGCACCATCTGGCCGACGTAGGCGTAGAACCCGGTCGTCAGAAAGACGAGAGCGCCGATGCGGACGATGATCGGGACTTTCATGGCGTCTTGGTCCGACTCTCGAAATCGGGCCGGTCGTGCAGGCTGGCGATCCAGAACACGAAACCAATCAGGAGGAAGAACCCGAGAACAGTCACCGAGACGACCTTGGTCGCGAAGCCGAGCGTGGGCGTGAAGGCGTCAACCGAGCGGTCCCGGATGATGCCGTAGACGTGCCAGTGCTGGCGCAGCCCCGAGCGCACGTAACCCATCAGACCCATGAGCCAGGTGAAGGTCACGGCGATGAAGATGAGCACGTACTGAGAGATCGCCGGAATCCTTCCCCAGCGCACCTCGCCGGTCCGCTTCGCCCCGCGAAACAGGAAGACGTCGATCGCGGTGATCAACACCATGGCGAGCAGGACCGAGCCGACCTGTGGGACGGAGAGCTTGATCCGGACCGTCGCCTCGACGAAGTACCCCAGGATGCCGAGGCTGATGACCGTGATGGCCGCCCCCGCGAAGAGGAGGAGCTGCGCCGTGTGCCCCGCCTTCGCCCACGCGACCGTCGCGACCTTCCCCGTCCGGCGATAGAGGAGGAAGCTCATGAACGTCGTGAGGATCAGGATGTTGACGGCGGTGTTCTTCGCCGACATCACGCCGAGGTAACCCAGGACCGGGTGCGACGATCCACCCATCGCGCGGAGCTCGGAGACGGTCGCGATGATCGATCGCGGCGTCGCCCAGACCATGAAGCAGAGCGTGATCGCGGCCAGGAGGTACTTGATGAACTTCTGGAGCGGCTGCTGGCCTTCAACGCGTCCCATGCCGAGCCAGAGGTAGTAGTTGGCCGCGAGGAACAGGTTGCCGATCAGGACCGCCTGGATGATGAACAGCCACGAAAAGGCCCCGCCCATCATCGTGAGCCCGAGCGTCTGCGAGTAGGCGTAGATCTCCTTCGCGAGCCAGTAGCCGGCGAAGGGGAGCGGAAGAAAGGCGCTGATCGCGACGAAGTTCCCGATGTAGCCCATCCAGTCGTAGTGCGCCCGCTCCTCGTCGGTCTTCGCCTGCAGGAACTTCACGGCCGCGTAGGCGGCGGCGATCGATCCGCCGAACGCGACGTTGGCGATCATTCGATGGACGTTGATCGGCATCCACGTGTAGTTGTAGACCGCGTCCCAGACGGAGATGACGGCCCCATTGCTGGACACGCCGTTCGGAGACGTCATGAACGTCAGCCAGGCATTGGCGATCATCATGATGCCCGTGCCGACGAGGTTCAGGCCGAGCCCCAGACCAAGATGCACCAGGGGGTGGAACTTGCCCCAGCCGTAGTAGTAGGTGTAGAGGAAGAAGGCTTCCAGGAAGAACAGAATGACGTACGGCAGGAACGTGGGAGAGAACACGCTCATCAGGTAGTTCGTGAACTTCGGGTACAGGATGATCAGCATGAACGTCAGGCCTGCTCCGAAGGTCGCGGTGAGCGAGAAGGACACCGAGAGCAGCTTCGCGAACTCGTGCGCGAGCAGGTCGTATCGCACGTCTCCCGTCTTGTAGCCGATCGCCTCGATGATGAACGCGAAGATCGGGACGGCAAGGACGAACGCCGCGAACAGCAGGTGCAGCTGCGCGACCGCCCAGATGGCGACGCGGCTGCCGATGATCGGAAACGTCCGATACTCGACCTCCACGTAGGGCTTTGCCTGCGCCTGCTTCTCCGCTTCGGCCTTCTCGGCGGCGAGTCCCTCTTCGCGCGGGGTGACGTCGGCGGTCGCGACCGGCGCGCGGTAGGGATCCCTGTACTCCTGCCGCACCAGCAGCGAGGCCATCTTCACGACGCTCGCGAACATCACGAGAACGACGATGGGACCGATCAGGACCAGCCACTTGCGGTTCATCACGGGCTTCATCACAGCGCGTTCCTCATTTGCCGATCGCAGTCGCGGCCGTGGCGCTCGCCGCCCGCTTGCGCTGGAGTTCGTGGATGTAGGTGATGATCGCCCACCGGTCCGCGGCAGGGATCGGCCAGCGGTACCCGGGCATCAGCCCCGCGCCGTTCGTGATGACGTCGAAGATCTGGCCGTCCGTGTAATTCAGGACTTTCTCCTGGTGGAACGAGGCCGTCGGCACGTTGGCGCGCTGGAACAGGATCCCCTTGCCGTCCCCTCGGGCGTCGTGGCACGGCTGGCAGTAGATCGTGTATCGCTGCCGGCCGCGCTCGACGAGTGCGTCGTTCACCGTGACCGGAACGGTCGCGACGAACTGTCCGTCCGCTCCCTTGCCCGTGAAGAAGGCCGTATCCTCTTTCAATCCATCGATCGCGACCGTTCCGGGGACGGGTTGGCGCATCGACGAGCCGTCGTAGAAGAAATCGCTGGCCGTCTGCGGCAGAGCCTTCGGCTGGTCGTCCATGCTCGGGTTGAGATGGATGGGTGGGCGGCTCGACGTGCAGCCGCGCGCGCAGCCCGTGAGGCCGACGAAGCACGCGAGCGCGAGGGCGACGAGCACCCGTCCGCCTCCGCTGAAGCTACGGCGGACAAGCCGTGTGCGAACCGTCATGCGACGCCATCCAGAGCCGGATTCGGATTGCGCACCTTGGCCAGATAGGTCGTCCTCGGCTTCGTGTTCAGCTCGTCGAGGAGCGCGTAGTTGCGCGGATCGCTCTTCGCCTTCACGACCCGGCTCGACTGGTCCCGCAGATCCCCGAACTCGATGGCCGAGGCGGGACAGGCCTGCTGACAGGCCGTCTTGACGTCGCCGTCGCGAACCTCGCGCCCCGCGAGCTTCGCGTCGATCTTCACGCGATTGATCCGCTGCGTGCAGTACGTGCACTTCTCCATGACGCCCCTCGCCCGAACGGTGACGTCAGGATTCATCGCGAGCTTCAGAATGGAGGGTGTGTCCTTGGTGAAGTTGAAGAAATTGAACCGGCGCACCTTGTAGGGACAGTTGTTCGAGCAGTAGCGGGTCCCGATGCACCGGTTGTACACCATGACGTTGAGGCCCTGCGCGTCGTGAACGGTCGCGGCCACGGGGCAGACCTGCTCGCACGGGGCATCCTCGCACTGCATGCAGGGAACCGGCTGGAAGACGACCTCCGGGCTGCCGTCGGGATCGCCGGAGAAGTACCGGTCCACCCGAAGCCAGTGCATCTCGCGCCCTTTCGAGACCTGGATCTTGCCGACGACGGGCACGTTGTTCTCGCTCTGGCAGGCCGTCATGCACGCGCTGCAGCCGATGCAGGCGTTCAGGTCGATCGTCATCCCCCACTGGTGCCCCTGATCGTAGGTGCGCTCCTTGAAGAGGGAAAAGTGTTGCGTCTCTTCCCCCTCTTTCGCGCCCGATCGAAGCTCGGCCAGGGTCGATTCGCGGACGAGAGGACGACCCTCCATGCTGCCGTGGTGCTGGGTCGTCGAGAGCGGGTACTTCCGCCCGACCCTGGTGAGTGTCGCGCCGCTGTCAGTGCCAGGCGCCCGGGACGTTCGGACTGTGAACGTGTCGAACCCGACTCCGGACCCGACGCGGCCCGCGCGGACACGACCGTAACCGAGGGTGAGGGCCACCACGCCGTCCGCCATGCCGGGCAGGATTGAGACCGGAAGCTCGAGCGAGCGCCCCGCGTAGTCGACACGGACCACATCCTCGTCCGCAAGACCGAGCGATTCGGCGGTCTTCGGAGCCACGAGCGCCGGGTTGTCCCACGTGAACTTGGTGAGGGGATCGGGCAGCTCCTGGAGCCACCCGTCGTTCGCGAACCGGCCGTCGTGAAGCCACGGCGACGGGAGGAAGACGATCTCGAGGCCACTCGCATTGCCGTTCGGCCCGGCAAGCTCCGCAAGCGGCTCCCCCGTGAGATCGGGCACGACTTCGGGCAGCTCGCTGCCCGCAAGCAGCCCGTCGTGCAGGACGCGGTTCCATTTCCTGTCGAAGTCGGCCTCGCCCAGGAGTGGCTTCCAGGTCTCCCGCACGATGTCGTAGCCGGGACGGTCCTTGCCGCCAACCATCAGCCCCAGCACTTCGACCTGGGTTCGCCCGCCGAACAGGGGGAGGATCAGCGGTTGAACAGCGCTGAGCGTGCCTCCAACGGCGCGCGCGTCTCCCCATGACTCGAGGTAGTGAGCGCGCGGGATATGCCACTCCGCCGCGGACGATGTTTCGTCAACCGCGTGCCCGAGCGCGACCGTGTGAGGGACCTTCGACATGGCCGAGGCGAAGTCGAGGTCGGCGGGGGCGTCGAACACAGGATTGCCGCCCAGGATGACGAGCGTCTGGACCGTGCCGCTCTTCATCGCGGCAACGAGCGACGCCAGCGAGCTGACGCTCGGAAGCGCCGCGTCCTTCGTCTCGTAGTAGCTGACCGTCCTGCCGGTGTTGCCGAGGTGCGTGTTCAGGGCGCAGACCGCGGCGTGGACGGCCGCGGGCTGGCGCTCCCCGGCGACAATCAACCCTGTGCCGCGATTCGCGAGAAGGTCCTTCGCAAGCGCGTCAATCCACCGCGGGTCCACTCCCGGCGAGGTCGGCCTGGCTGGCGGCTCCGCGGCCGCGCACCCAGGCGTGTCGCAAGGGCCGCAAGGAAGGGGGCGATCTGCCGGCTCTGGAGCCGGAGGCGGTGGTCCGCCATCGCCCCCGTCAGCGAGGAGACCCCTTCAACGGCGTACAGCCGGTTCATCACCTGCCCTGAGCTTGTCGCCCCTCGACCTGGCTCGGGGCCACCCTGAGGCTCTCGAAGGGTCGAAGGGGCGCCACCTGACGCCGGCCCCGCGCGTCGTCCGTCCGCGAAGCCGCGCGCGTGACGGATCATCTCCGGGTCGGTGAGGAGCGGGTCGGCGTCGAGCGCGAGGATCACCGTGGCGCGATCGAGCCTCGAGCATGAGATCGAGGTCGCGCCCCGTGGCGCGCCGCAGGCCCGCGAGCCGGTTCTCGTCGCTGACCGCGTCGTAGGTCGCCCACTGCACCCGGGGGTAGGCGGCGCGAAGCTCGGAAGCCAGGCGAGCCAGGGTCGGCGAGGAAAAGGACTCGCACAGGACGCCAAGGCCGGCGCCGCCATCCGCGGCATGTGCCTGGGCCAGCTGTCCCCAGGCCGTCACGAAGTCGCTCCAGCTCTTCGGAGCGCCCTTCAGCGTGACCGACTGCGAGCGGTCGGGATCGTAGAGGCCGAGCACGGACGCCTGGACGAGGGCGCTCGAGGCCCCGAGGGTCGAGGGGTGCGCTGGGTTGCCCTCGATCTTGGTCGGCCGTCCTTCGTGGCTCTCGACGATCAAGCCGTAGGCGCTCCTGCGGAACGGCATCGTCGTCGCGTAGTAGCGGGGGATCCCGGGGACGACGTCCTCGGGAGCGGTGACATACGGGACAATTTCCTCGACCGGGCGCCGGCACCCCGCGAGGCCTGCGAGCGACAGCGATGCGCCGACGAGCAGCATCATGTCGCGCCGGGTCATCCCGTCGGTCAACTCCGAGGCGCCCTCCGGGAACTCCCGCTCGAGCGCGGCGCGATACTCGGGGTGGTCTTCGATCTGCGCGAGGCTTCGCCAGTAGGTCCGGCTCAACGGTGGCACCCCGAACAATCAGTCGGCGGGTTGACGGCCCGTTCGCTGCTGAGCTGGGCGGCCAGCGCCCCGGCGTCCCCGGGAGGGGTCCACTTCATGTTGGTGACCTCCGAGACGGGGCGCCGGCTGGGACCGGGGTTGCGGTGGCAGTCGAGGCACCAGCTCATGCTGAGGGGCTTCATCTGGGTGACCATTTCCATCTCGTCGATGCGACCGTGGCAGGTGACGCAGCCGATTCCCGCCGCCACGTGCACGTTGTGGGCGAAATAGACGTAGTCGGGAAGCTTGTGAACGCGAACCCAGCGCATCGGCCGGCCGCTCTGCGCGCTGTCCCGGATCGGTGCGAGCGCCACGCTGTCCCTTTTCACGACCTGGTGACAGTTCATGCAGGTCCGCGTGGGTGGAACGTTGGCGACGGGAGATATCTCGACCGAGGCGTGACAGTAGCGGCAATCGAGACCAAGCTCGCCGACGTGGAGCCTGTGACTGTACGGGACGGGCTGCACGGGACGGTAGCCCACGTCTGTGTACCACGGGGAGAAGTAGTACCAGACGCCCGCGACCGCGATGGCCGGGCCGAGGATGCCCGCGATGGCGGCCACAATCGGGAGCTTGTTCCACAGCGGGGGGAAAATCTGGGCCAATGGCTAGGACTCCGGGCAGCTGGAGAACGTGTGCCCAGGCCGCAAGTTCGCGATGGAACTGTGATGCCACATCTTCGCGCCCCACTCTGATGCGTCGCAGGGGAACGACGGAAATCCGTCAGCGAGGCCGCGATTCTATCCACGAACTTGAACCATGGTCAAGCGCACCGGGCGTCAGAGCCCGAAGCGTTCGTGCGCAACACGAGACGCCGGCGGTCACGGTCCGGGCTGTATCGTCGCTGAGGCGGGCTGCGAATCGGCCGGCGAATGCCCGGCCCGTTCGTTCGTCAGGCGGCCGGCACGCCGCCTCCGGCGACGGCGGCGAGGACAATCGCGAAGGCCCTCGCGATGATGTCGCGCGACCGGGCGTCGTGGTCGAACACGTCGAACCCGTGGCGTCCCGTCGGATGGGTCAACAGGTCCAGCGGGGCGTTCAGCTCGAGGGCGCGCGCCGCGAAGCGATCCATCGCGGCATTCAGGGCGGGGTCGTCCAGCCCTGCCCGCGCGATGACGAGCGGCGTGGTCCATCGTTCGGCGTCCTGGAGGGCGGCGACGGCCGACCAGCGCCGCATCGAGCTGTCGGCCTCGAGCGTGCCCGGACGGACGTCGAGGCCAGCATAGAACAGGACGAGCGCGCGCAGGCCGTCAGGAGGCGTGCGGAGCAGCGGCGCGATCAGGGCGCCGCCGCCGCTGAACGCCCAGATGGCCATCCGCCCGGGGTCGCCACCCACTCGAGGGCCGTCCGCGCGGAGCCACGCCAGCGTTGCGGCCACCCGTCCGGACGACGCTGCGCAATCCGACGGCGCGCGGAACCGGTGCGACACGACGACCCCGAGGAATCCCTGCGCGGCCGCGGCGCGACCGTAGGACTTGAAGATGCCCCAGACGCGCGGGTCTGGCGCGGGCTCCGGCACCGGGCCGCCTGGGACGAAGAGCACGATTGGGTGGACGCCTCCGACCGGAGGGCGGTAGAGGTCCACGAGCGGCGCGTTCTCGCCGACTCCGGCGGCCACGCCGGACTCCACCTCCACGTTCGCCATGCCCGGCACGTGAAGGGCCATCGGCCGCGTCAGGATGCCGGCGGGGACGGCCGCCGGGTCAGGGAGACGCTCCTTCTTTGCTCGATTTTCCGCCATGCGGCGAGTCTGGCAACCGGTGACAGCATTCACAAGTTCAATGACATGATGTAGGTCATTGACATGGTGAATATCTCAGCGGTCGATCTGAATCTCCTCGTCGTGCTCGATGCGCTGCTGACGGACGGCAGTGTGACGGGGGCGGCCCGACGCGTCGGTCTCAGTCAGCCCGCCGTCAGCAACGCACTCGCGCGGCTGCGCGATCTGTTCGGCGACGCGCTGCTGGTGAGAAGTCCGCGCGCGATGGTGCCGACGGAACGGGCGGAAGCGCTGCGGGCGCCGCTCGCCCGCCTCCTTCGCGATGCGCGCGGGGTGCTCGAGCCGCCGGCGACATTCGACCCGGCCAGCACCGATCGCGCCTTCACGATCGCGGCGACCGACTACGCGGCGATCGCGCTGGTGCCGGCGATCGCGGCGTGGCTGCGGCGCACGGCGCCCCGGCTCGTCCTCCGGGTGGACCCGATGGATCTGCGCTCCAAGGCCGCGCAGTTCCGCGCCCTCTCGTCGGGCGGCCTCGATCTGGTCCTCGGGCTCTTTCCGCAGGCGGTGCGAATGCCGGCCGGCTACGCGGCCGAGACGCTCGCGGCCGAGCGCCTCATGGTCATCGGCCGGCGCGACCATCCCCTGCTGCGGACGCCGCCCACGCTCGCCTCGCTCCGCCGGGCGCCGTTCGTGAAGGTTGGAGACGGACAGCGGGAGATCGTCGAGGGATGGCTGCTCGCGCGCGGCCTCTCACCGCGAGTCGCCGTCGTCGCGCCGTCGCTCGACGTGGCGCTGCGGCTGGCGGCGGCCGGCGACTTGCTCCTGATCGCCGGCGGCCGACTCGCGGCGGCGTCGGCGCTGCCCTTGATCGCACGGCGGCTGCCCTTCGCGCTGGCGCCGCTTTCGCTGCTCGCCGCATGGGCGGACAGTACCCGCGTGTCCGAGGCTGGCGTCTGGTTTCGTGCCGCGATCGGCGAGGCGGTCGCGTCGGCCATCGCGGGTAAACGCCGGACGGCTTCGCCGGCGCTGGGACCCTGGCGCGCGACGAGCCGGTGATCGTCGATCGCGGGCGCCGTCTTGCGACAGCCGCTGCCGTTCACCGCCGTGCCACGATCCAGATATCCGCTTCGGCGCGCGACGCCCCGTAGTAGATCGTCCGGTTGTCCGGGCTGATCGCGAACATGTCATTCGTCGAGGGGCCTGGCAGGCGCACGTCGACGACGGTGCGCGCGCGTGTCACGGTGTCCAGCACGACGAGTGTCCACCCGCCGTTGGTGAAATATACGACGCGGCGGCCGTCAGCCAGCCACTTCGCCGCATACGACTCGTCGGTCGAAACCGCGGTCGTGGTGTGCGCGGCGAGATCGTACACGGCGACCGCGAACGGCCGTCCACTGTCGGACAGGAGCAGCCCCGCCAGACGCCGGCCGTCCGGCGACCAACCCGTTGCCTGGAAGTATCCGCCGTCCGCCTCGGCGCCGCGCAGTTCCGTGGGTGAGGTTCCGGCGGGGCCGCCGAGCGGCATCGAGAAGATACCGCGGGTCGATGAAGTAAACATCAGCACGTCGCCCTTCGGCGAGACCAGGGGATACACCGCGCCATTCTTCGGACTCGTGATCTTCCGGAGGCCTCCGCCATCGACGCCGATCAGCCACACCGCCCAGTTGCCGTCCCTGGTCGAGTAGAAGAGGAGCGAGCGCCCGTCCGGCAGGAACATCGGTGAGCGGTCGCGCGCCGGGTCGTCCGTGACGCGCCGCAGGGATCCGCCCGGGGAGCCGACAAACGCGTCCTCCTGTCGCTCGCCGATGCTGAAGTACGCGAGGAGCTTGCCATCAGGCGACACGTCGCTCGGCACGCGGATGTTGTTCTGCGTATCGAGCAGATACGGCGTCCCCGCGCGCGCCGTTGCCGGGTCGAACGGGATGGCAACGGGGTTGATCGAGCCGACGCGCGACCGGAAGGCCAGCCGCGCGCCAGTCTGCGAGAGACTCGGCAGCGCGGCGGAGGCCTGCACCCCCGCGGTCACCGTCTCGGGCGCCCCGCCTGGCTGGCCGGTCGCTGGATCCACGGCGATCCGCCACAGGTTCATGGCGCCGCCGCGATCGCTGGCGTAGTAGTCCCCTGGCGGCCGGCCGGGTCGATGATTTCTTCGGTCGTGAACGCGATCTGCGCGCCGTCGGGCGACCAGGCGGGATCGAAACCGATGTCGGTGACCCGCCGCACGGATTCGCCGGTTGCGCCGGCCACGAAGATGCCGCCGTCGGCGTCGGACTCGTGAAACGCGATCCGCGCGCCGTCCGGCGAGAACGCCGGTCCGCCCTCGTTGCGGCCGGGATCATCGACGACGGCCGTGGCGTTGCGTCCCCCGACCCGCTGGGCGTAGATGCCCCAGTTGCCGTTCACGCGGGCCGCGTACGCCACGGTGGTGCCGTCGGGCGACAGGCTCGGCGAGGTCTCCTCGCCAGCCGCCTCGGTGACGCGCGTGAACGAAGCCCAGCGGGGGCCCGGCGCGCTTGCGGGGCCTCGCCAGGCCCACGCCGCTGCCGCGACGGCGAGCGCCAGCGCGGCAACGGTCCACGGCAGCCAGGCGGCGCGCCCACGGCGCGCGGGCGGCTCGACGTCGATCGCGGCCGCCGCCGACGTGGAGTAAGACGAAAGCGTCTCGAGCGCGAACGCGAGGTCGTTGGCGGACTGGAACCTCAGCTCCGGCGTCTTTTCGAGGCAGCGCCTGACGATGCGGTCGAGGCCGGGGGCGATCGAGAGCCGCGCCGTGTCGAGGTCCGGCGGGTCCTTCGTGAGGATCGCCGTCATGGTGTCGGCGGCCGTGTCACCCAGGAATGCGTGCTGGCCACTCAGCATCTCGTAGAGCACGGCGCCGAACGCGAACATGTCGGTGCGATGGTCGACGGCCTGCCCGCGCACCTGCTCCGGCGCCATGTAGCCGAACGTGCCCAGAACCACGCCGGCGGCGGTCGCGTGGCTGGCGCCGCGCGTGACGTCGGTTCCGCCAAGCTCCATGGGCTTGGCGAGGCCGAAGTCCAGGATCTTGACCTGGTCGTCGCGCGTAATCATGACGTTCTCGGGCTTGAGGTCGCGATGCACGATGCCGCCGGCGTGCGCGGCGGCATGCCCCTGGCGATCTGCAGCGCGTAGGCGACGGCCTTGCGCGGCGGCAGCGGCCCGTGCTCCAGCCGGGCGCGCAGCGTTTCGCCATCCACGAGTTCCGTGACGACGAAGGCGGTGCCGGCCGCGTGGCCGAATTCGAAGATGGCGAGGATGTTCGGGTGCGAGAGCTTCGCGATGCTCATGGCCTCGCGTTCGAACCGCGCGAGCGCGGCGGGGTCCGCCGCGAGCGCCGCCCCGAGGACCTTGATGGCGACTTCGCGATCGAGCCGCGGGTCTCGCGCGCGATAGACCTCGCCCATCCCGCCGGCGCCGAGGGCGCCCTGAATTTCGTAGTGCCCCAGACGGGCGCCGGAAGACAATGGCATCAGGTGCGGCGATTATATGCTGCCCCGGCGGGCAGGGACCGGGTCCGAACGCAGAGCATCGGCACCTTCGGCGGTCCGCCCAGGCTAGAAGCCGCCGCCGCCGCCGCCCCCGAAACCGCCGCCGCTCGACCCGCCGCTGAATCCGGATCCGCCGCTGCTCCTCGGCGACGACGCCATGGCCGAGGCCGCCTGCGTTGACATGACGCCGAGACTCCTCGTGAAGGTGCCCGGCTGAAACGAGTGCATGCCGGCCGGACCGCTGTACCACTGTGGCGGCTCCTTGTAGATGCCCTCGAATGCCTTCGCCCACCTGGCCTCGACCCCCAGCGCCATCGCGTACGGCAGGAATTTCTCGAACATCTCCGGCGTCTTCACCACCCGATCCAGGCGATCGCTCTCGACTCGAGAGAGGAACTCCTGGAACCCGAGCACCTTCTCCAGCTCGCGCGTGCCGCGCACGGTACGCGACGGCATGAACCAGCCGAACAGCACCATGATGACGCCAGACAGGATGCCCGCCGCGATGCCGGCGGCCGGCTGCATGCCGAACGCGGTCATCAGCGTGCCGCTCGCTGCCGCGAGGACGCCCCCGGCGATGGCGCCACCGATCATGTACATCGCGCGCACCCGGTCGGGTCGGCCGGTGTAGTAGCCGCCGCTGACGAGCATGTTGTACAGGCCGTCGCGGAGGCCGGGCAGGTACATGTAGAACTTGTCCTTGAGGTCGGAAAGGGCGACCGACTCCGCGGAGTCGGCGAACATCGCCTTCAGCAGGTCGCGCTCGTGCGCCTTCAGGGCACTCCACTCGCCACGCGGGCTCTTCAGAGTGAACGTGTAGTCCTTGCTGGAGAAGAGCCCTAAGAGGCGCTTGTTCTCCGTTTCGGTGATGTGGATGCGCCCGCGCACGGCGAGATCCACGATCGTCGCGGTAATATCCCGCATGTCCGGCTTTCCATCGACGAGCGTCCCCAGCTCCGCGGGCGTCATCTGGCCAGGGGGCTCGTACTGTGTGGCAATCGGCCCCAGCTTCGGATCGCGGCCGCGCGCGCGCCAGAGCCGGAACATCCCGAAGAACACCAGCGGCGGGATCGCCAGCGGAAGGTTGCTGTAGGTGAAGTCCGCGGTTCGTTCAACCGCGGTCGGCCGATGCACGATGCCGGGGTTCCAGCCGACAACGAGCGTCAGCCCCTCGTGAAATCCCAGGCCCCGCATCGTCTGCACGTGCACGCCGTCGGCCTCGACGGAGACGGCCGTCTGCTCGGTGGAGCCGTACGCGCCACGGAACGCGGTCGCGCGCACGCCCGTGACGCCCTCGGGCAGCCGCACGTGGGCCGAGGCGGACGCGATCGGCACCTCCCACTCGTCGCCGGTCACGTTCCAGTACAGCTCGTCGTGTTCGTCGAAGAACTTCAGGCCGTTGGGCACACGGTACCGCAGCTTGACGGTCCGCGTCGCGTCTGCGGCTCCCGGGACCCAGATCTTCAGCTTGCGATAGTGACGCTCGCTGCTGATGTCGTACTTCAGCGCGGTGCCCTCTCCGTCGGTCACCGATTCGATGTCGAGCCGCAGGGTGTAGTTCAGCCCCTGCGGTGTGCGGTACTGGACGGGAATGGTACGGAAGATGCCGTTCCAGGATCCGGTGAACCGCGGGACGATGGTCTCCTCGACGAGAATCGACCCGTCGGGCGAGACCTCGATTGTCGCGTCGAAGCGCTGGATGACGAGCGTGCGCTCGGCGGCGTCTGGCGCCGCGGCGAACAAGAGGACCGCAAGGCCGAGCAGCCACATCGTCGCTCTGCGAGCTCCGGCGCGGACCACTGCCCCGCCTCGCCGCGGTGACCTCATCAGAATTTCACCTGCGGGACCGCCCGCTCGGTGTCAGGGGTCTCGAAGAACTCGCGGTTCTTGAAGCCGAACATGCCGGCGACGATGTTCGACGGGAACTGCTGGATCTTCGTGTTGAGATCGCGGACGACAGCGTTGTAGTAGCGGCGGGCGTTCTGCACCGCGTCCTCGATCTGCGACAGCGTGTTCTGGAGCTGCGCGAAGTTCTCCGCCGCGCGCAGCTGCGGATAGGACTCGGCAAGAGCGAACAGGCCGCGCAGCGCGCTCGTCAGCGCCCCCTCCGCCTGGCCGCGCTCCGCCGGCCCCGCGCCCTGCACGGAGACCGCGCGGTTGCGCGCGTCGACGACCGCCTCGAACGTCTGGCGCTCGTGGCTGGCATAGCCCTTCACGGTTTCGACGACGTTCGGAATGAGGTCGTGGCGCCGCTTGAGCTGCACGTCGATGTCGGCCCAGGCGTTGGTCGTCTGGACGTTCAGCCGGACGAGCCCGTTGTAGATGACGACGACGGCCACGGCGATCAGGATAACGGCCGCCAGGACGAAGATGATCGGTGTCATCGGTGTGTCTCCGTGCGAATCCGCGATGTTGTGGATACGATTATAGGCGGACGCCGGCCGCCTCGATGGTGGACGAACGCAGACGTGCCCGCGAAATCGTCGAAGCCGGCCCCGGACAGTATGGCCTGAGGTCGGCGAGCGAGGGCGCGCGGCGCTCACGTCAGAGCGTCAGCCACCATTGCAGCGAAAACAGGTTGCCGGACTTCACCCCGGCTCCCGCCGTGCGATTGATCATGTACTCCGCGCGCACCTCGCTGTTGCGGCCGAGGCGATAGCCGCCCGCCACCTGCCAGCGGCGTGTGTCGTAGTCCCATCGCCCAGTCCGCCCCTCCGCCGACTCGACCTCGCGAAAGACGATCCCGCTGTAGCGCGCCGCCACGAACAACCCGGCGGCGAGCGTGCGCTTCGCCTCCAGGTAGTACGACACGTCCCGGGGATCGCCGGTCACCCGGAACACCTCCCACCGGTTGAAGACGAGTTCTCCACGGAGGTTGAAATAGCCGTGTCGCAACGTGACGTCGGCAGCGCGGATCTCCTGCAGCTGCCGGCCCGGCGCGACCGGGCCCAGGGCGTCGGTGACCGTCGGTCCCATGTAGGACCCTCGACTGTATGAGGCCCCGACCTGCAGTTCAGGACCCACCTGATACGCCGCGTGCGCCGTGAAGGTTGGCCCCATGGGCGCGGGCGTCCGGACCCGATCCCAGTCCACCGGATCGGCGGACGGGGCCGTCGTGACCACCGCGGCCGCCAGCGTCAATCCTCGCCAGCCCCCGTTCACGGCAGCGCCAACGGGATACGGAACGTCCCAGGTGATCGGCAGGCCGGTGGCCCGGAACTGCGGCTTCGCCTTCCACGTGAAGAGCGCGTCGGCCGTTCCCGGCACGGTGGCGGACTGCATCACCGTCCGGTGGTCGTACAGCAGGGGCGGCCGAACAAACGGATCGTCATTCGTGTGGGCCCGCTGCGGATAGCTGCCCAGGGGCGAGATGAACTTGCCCACCTGCACCGAGAACTTCACCCCTGGCGACGGGGTGATCCGAACGAAGGCCTGCTGCAGGTGAAGTTGGGCCGAGCCGGCCCGTGGCGGCTGTCCGCGATCGACCCGCAACTCAGTGGACGCGTAGAAGCGGCGACCGGCAAACAGATCGACGAACAGCCTGGCGTTGCCATCGACGAACGCGCCCGATTCGTTGATCAGCCCTGTCGGCGCTTCGGTGGGGATGAACAAGTTCAGCGTCGCTCGCATGCTGGGGCGAATCTGCACGAGCCCGCCCGGTGACTTGTACTCGACGCCGAGTTCCGAGAGCGTCGGCGTGTCCACGAGTTGCGCCCACGCGCCGGAGGGGGCCGCGAAGAGAGTTCCCAGCACGAGCAGCAGCGCGGTGGCCACCGGTCCGCCGGGACGTCCCTGGCCCGTTGTGTCGGCAAGCTCGTGGACCAGGTATGGGCTGCTCGGGATCGACAATCCCTTGAGGACGCGAGGCTCCTGCCTGGTCGCATGAACCATCGACGCCACCGCGACGTAGGTCGACTCACCGATCAGGAGTTCACCGGCGCCGGCCTCGGAGCACAATCGGGCCGCCGTGTTCACGGACGTGCCGAGCACACTGTAGTTCAGGCGATTGGTCGATCCCATGTTGCCGGCGACGGCCGCGCCGCTGTTGATGCCGATGCCGATGGACAGTCCGGGCCGCCCTGCGTCCTGGCGCCGCTCGTTCAACTCGAGCGTCAGGTCCCGCAGGCGCAGGCCCGCGCGAACCGCGTGGGCCTCGTGCGAGTCCTGCGCAACGGGTGCCCCGAAGACGGCCATCACTTGATCCCCGACATACTTGTCGACGACACCGCCCTCCGCCTGGATCGCGCCGGCCGCCAGGTTCAGCCATTCGTTGAGGATCGCGATCGCCTCCTGGGGATCCATCGACTCGGTCAGCGAGGTGAATCCGCGCACGTCGGCGAAGAGCGTCGTCAGGTCGCGCGTTTCGCCGCCGAGCCGGATGTCCCCCTTCATCAGTTCCTCGGCGATCGTCGGCGACACGACCTTGTCCAGGACGGATCGATACCGTTCTTTCATGAGCAATCCCTGGGTCATCTGGTTGAACGCGCCCGCGAGGGTGCCGAGTTCGTCAGCGTGCGGCACGGTCACGGTGAAGTCGAAGTCCCCGCGGCGCACGCGCTCGGTGGCCGACACCAGGATCCGGATGGGCGTCGTCAGGCGCTTCGACAGCAGCAGGCCCAGCACGATCGCAATGGCCAGGGCGCCGCCCGACGCCACCGCCTCGACCAGTCGAATTCGCTCGAACGGCATCAATGCGTCGTCCAGCGGCACGGCCAGGACGGCAAACGTGGGCATCGCCGCCGCCAGCCGGCTCGAGACGAGGGCGAAGCGCCGTCCACCCTGCGCGATCACGGTGGGGCGGGCTCGAGCCGCCGCCTCGATCATCGCGCTCCGAAGGCCGGCGGACTCGACGCCTTTCGTCGCGACGAGGCTGCGGCCATCGGCGACGAAGCACACGTCGGCGCCCACCAGTTCACCGAGGCGTGATGCCACGTCGTCATCGATCGGGAACCCGAGCGAGAGCGTGCCCACCGACTTGCCAAACAGTTCGAGGGGATACGCCTGGACCGAAAACAGCGTGTCTCCGAAACGGAGGTAGCCGGCAGTGGCCGCCTCGAGGGGGCGGCCCGGCGGATGTTCCTCGGAGGCGGTCTCACGGGCGGGAACCGGGCGACCATCCACCAGCGTCACGAACGGCTGTCCGCGATCGTCGCTGAACGCCACGAGACCGCGCCCGAGTTCCGACAGCGCCAGCTCATAGCGGACGTTCTCGACAAACGACGCCGCGTCGCGATCGTCCAGCGCGGCATCGAGCGCGGCGACGATGCGGATCGAACCGGTGATGCGGCTGGCCACGCGCTCGAGGTCGGCGCGGCGGAAGCGCTCGATCTCGGCGAGCGCGCGCTGGCCCCGTGCCGCCGTCCGCGCGATGGTCTGGTCGACCTGCCGGTTGGTTTCGGCGAGCACCGCGGCGAGGCCCGCGAGAGCCAGCAGCACGACGCTACCGGTGAGAGCCAGCAACAGCCGGGCCCGGAAGCTGACGTCCCACCAGCGGCGGCGCCCTCCTCGAGCCGGCGGCGCGGAGGCGCTCACAGCGTGCCGTCGATGCGAGCGGACCCGCCTTCAGGGACGTCGACATCCACGACCTGGGACCGCCGATCGAGGTACTCGATCAGGACACGATACCGGCCCGCGGGTACCCCCTCGATGCGGAACCGCCCGTCTTCGGGAACGACGGCGTAGTAGGGGTTGTCAACGACCACGATGGCCGCGCGCATCCACTTGTGCACCTCGCACATCACCTTGACGTAGCCGGCCCAATCGAACGTGACCGTCTTCGATTCGCCGCGGCGGTACCGGCCCAGGTCGAATCGCTTCGGCTTGGAGTAGGAGAACACGTTGTGAAAGACCGGGTCGCCGTTGGGGAACCGAACCGCGGCCCCCACGGGTACGACCAGCATCAACTGGGAAAAGGCCTCGCCCAGCTGAGCCATTTCCAGGGGGCCGGACGGACGCGCCGCTGGTGCCGACGCCACAGCCCCGTCGATCCGGACGATCACCGGGATGCGCGGGATCTCCCTGGGTTCGCCGGCGTCGTCGACGTAGCGGTCCGCGGTCATTGACGGCGGCTCAGGGCGGCTGGTGATGCGTCCTTCGATGGCGCCGGTCTTCGCCTGGGTGCCCGAGGCTCGCAGCGGCGAGGGCAGGACGGTCGCCAGCGCCGCGACGAGCGCGACGAGCGCAAGCAGCGCGGTCGGGGACGAGGGCACGGCCGGGTGGAGACGGGACCGCATCAGTTTGAGTGGCGTCGCTGGCAACAGAAAATCGATGGTTGTGGGCCTCGGGGGAAGATCGAAGAGAGGGTAGGTCCAGACGCGGCGCGTCGTCAAGCGCGGTCTCGCAACCGTCAATTATCCACCTTTGTTTGATCGCTGGCCGAGTCCGTGCGCCCTCAGGTACTCATCCGGCGCGTCGACTGGCTGAACAGTTAGGATACTGGTAGGCCGGGCGGTGGTCGAGGATTTCCTCCTGGGCGACGCGACAGTTCGTGAGGTGCCTGCGACCGTGAGCGCCCGCGACACGAGGCGAACGCGATGATGACCGACCTGTACCAGATGCTTCCGCCGGACCTAATCAAGATCCTGCTGGTGTTGTTCCTGGCGTTTCTGTTTGGGTTCGAGCGGGAGGAGCACAAAGCGGCCGGGGTGGAGTACTCGTTCGGCGGCGTTCGGACCTTTCCGCTCATCGGGCTCATCGGATACGCGACGACGCGTCTCGCGGGCGATCAGTTGCTCCCCGTCGCCATTGGCCTGGCGGTGGTGGCCGCATTCCTCGTGATTTCGTATTCGCACAAACTCCAGACGTCCGGGGCGGCTGGTGTCACATCGGAACTGTCCGCGTTGACGACGTATCTGGTAGGGGCCCTGGTCGCGCGCGATCAGTTCTGGATTGCCACGACGCTCAGTGTCGCCGGGCTGTTCCTCCTCGAGTTGAAGGTCGTGCTCGAAGGCCTGACCGCGCGCATCGCTCCAGGCGAAATCCTGACGTTCACGAAGTTCCTCTTGCTCACGGCCGTCATTCTTCCGGTCCTGCCAAATCGGGCCGTCGGCCCCATGGCGCTCAACCTGTTCAGGATGTGGCTGGTGGTCGTCGCCGTGAGCGCCGTGTCCTACGGCAGCTATGTCATTCAGAGCGTCACGAAAGGACGCGGCGGCATTCCCTTTGCGGCCGTGCTCGGCGGCGCCTACTCGTCAACCGTGACGACCCTGGTCTTGGCCAGGCGAGCCGCGCGCGAATCGCGCCCGCATCTATTTTCCGGAAGCACGCTGATGGCCTCGGGCATGATGTACCTCCGCCTCGCGGCATTGGTCGGGCTCTTCAACGTACGTTTGCTCGCGATGCTCGGGGCGCCCTTCGTGGCGCTGGCCGCTCTCGCCGTGGGTGCAGGCTGGATCTGGTCTCGTGTGCCCGATGATCAGTCTGGCGAACTTCACCGGCAATTCGAACCCCGGAACCCGCTCGAAGTCGGCGCCGCCTTGCTCTTCGGCGGACTGTTCCTCGCGATGGTCGTCATCACGCACCTGGCGGTCACCTATCTTGGCCCGACCGGCCTGTACTCGCTCGCCGCAATCATGGGCGTCACGGACGTCGATCCCTTCATCATGGGCGTGACGCAAGCCGCGAGCAGCGTGACGCCGGTCGCGTCGGCCGCGGCGGCCATCCTGATAGCGGCGAGCAGCAATAACCTGGTCAAAGGCGTCTACGCGTACGCGGCCGCCGATCGCAGGACCGGCGTGATGAGCCTGACGCTGCTGGTCCTGTTGGCGCTCGCAGGCCTCGTGCCGCTCGCGTGGGTGTGGCGGCTGTAGCGCCTGCTCCCAGCCCGCGTATCCTACCCCCCCGCCTTTTCGTCGATGCAGTAGAGGCCAATCAACGTGCGTCTCGGGGTGGCCACCTATGTTCCGTCACAACGTTTGGTGACCAAACGGGGAGTCAGGTCGCGAGCGCCGCTCTACCCGCGACGGCGTCCGCTCACGAGGAATACAGGGTAGTCACGGCCGGCCCGATGGTGGACGAACGCGGTCGTGTCCGCGAGTTCGTCGAAGCCGCCCTCGGACAGCAGGGTCTCGAGGTCGGCCCTCTCGAAGCCAAGGTGGAAGACGTCGGTGACGTCGGCGCTGTGGAAGGTGCCGTCCTCGCGATCCAAGTCGGCGAGCGCAATGCGCCCGCCCGGACGCAGATGTTCCCGGAATCGCGCGAACAGGGCGGCGAGATCCGCCACGTGGTGCAGGGTCATGCTGCTGACGACGAGATCGTAGTCGCCGGAGATCGCATACCCGTCGGCGGATCGCAGGAGCTGTGTCGTCACCGACTCCAGCCCCTGCTCCAGCACTTTTCGCTCCAGTACGCTCAGCATGCCTGTGGACGTGTCCGCCCCGGTCACGCTGCGCACCTGCGGCCTAAGGGCCAGGGTCAACAATCCTGTCCCGCATCCGAAGTCCAGCACGTCCATCGTCGGCGCCAGCCCGACCTGGCTCGCGATGGCATCAGCCACGGCGCTGGCCAGACGGACGCGCCCGGCGTCTTCATCCCAAGTGGCGGCAACCTGATCGAAGCGGCGTGTGTCGGTCATGAGAACAGCCTGCTGACGAACCAGACCCAAAAGCCCCGTCGTCGTGCGCGACCAGGGCCGATCATCCCAGGGGTCCCCTGAAGCTCTTGATGTGCGTCTCGGTCAGCTTGATGCCGCGCTCCCCGAGTTCTTCCAGCACGGGCTCGTAGATTTCCCGCAGCGTCGGGATCTGCACGCCAACGGCCTGGATGCCTTCCTCGGCGATGAGGTGCACGCCGATCCCGGCGGTGACCGACACGGTGCGGGCCATGGCCGAATCCCCCCACCGGTCGCCAAGCTCCACCAGTTGCTCCCGCACTTCCTCCTGGCTGCCGTCGGGGTACCGCACGGTGAACACGTGTTTCATCAGCACCTGGTCACGCTCGCCGGGCTGATACATCATCAGCTTTGCGAGACGATTGCCGAAGACGTCGATGGCCGACGCCCGGCGCTCGGGCAGCACGCGGCCCGAGAACAATCCTGCCCACTCGAAGCGCGCGAGGACCTCCGAGTCTTCGGACAGCCCGAGGAACTCCGCCGCGCGGCGGAGCACCGGGGGCCCGCCCGGTGGCAGCAGCCTGCCGATGAAATCCGCGTAGGTCGTGCCGTCCGGCCAGTCACGCGGTTCGAGATCGAACAGACCGAGCCGCGCCGCGGCGTGCATGGTCGCGCACCAGCCCGGATACCGGAGCGTGCCCCGGAAGACGCCGCGCGCGTCGCCGAGCCCGTACGGCTCTATGTAACTGGTCGAGTCTCCGTTCGGGTAGATCTCGAACACGCCCGCGTCCTGGACCTCGAGAAGCCAGGAGTGGGCGAAGATCTCCTCGCCAGGAATGCTGACGACCTTCCCGTCGCGCAGGTAGCGTGCCGGGCGGCGTCCCGCCATCATTACCGCACGCGGCCGCCAGGAGAACTTGTAGCCCCAGGGGTTGGTGTTGGCATCTGGCGCCGGGAACCCGCCGCAACTGCTCGCGAAACTGACGACCGACCCTCCTGCGGAGTGAAGCCGGCTGACCGCCGCCGCCGCCGACATGTGGTCGATGCCGGGATCGAGGCCCATTTCGTTCAGCAGCAGCACGCCCGCGGCCCTTGCCTCTGCGTCGAGGGCCCACATCTCGGGCGACGCGTACGACGGTCCTGACGAACGGCTTGCGGCCGGCGATGGCGACCCGCGCGACGGCGACGTTGAATTCGGCCGGGAGCAGGCTGACCACGATATCGCTCTCGTCGATCAGTTTCGTCAGCGCCGTCGTCTCGCGGACGTCCAGGTAGCCGACCCGGCCGCGCGGGTGCTCTCCCATGACACCCTGTGCCCGCTCCACATCGTCGGTCGCCACGTAGACGGAGAAATGATGGTGCGTCAGGAGGTAGCGCAGGAGCGGCCTCGCCACCAGGCCCGCGCCGAGAACGAGAATCTTGTGCATCGCCTTACTCGCCCTTTCCATGGGCTGCCGCGGATCCTGCGAGGTGCTCGTACGCCGGTGTCAGGGCACCGCGGTGCACGATGACGGCGCGTCTGAGGTCGTCCGGCAGATTGAGACGCTCGAACGGCAGCTTCCAATCGCAGCGCGCGAGCGGGCCGATGTAGCGGACGAGGCTGTCGCCGAAGAACTCCGACGCATCGATCGGCAGCTCGCACGGCAGGTTGTCCACAGCAAGCACGACGACGCCGCGACCGGTCACTCCGCTCGTCGTCGCACCGCTGCGCGGGTCGAACACGTACACGGGGTCGCCGGAATCCGTCGGCTTCACGGTGGCTGCGATCGAGCCGTCGATGTCGCAGGTAATGTCGCCAATCACGCGCAGCTTGGGCTGCACGTCCGACTCGAACACAGCCTGCAGCTGATCGCGCCGGACCAGCGCGGGCTGGGACGGCTCCCAGTAGGCGCCGTGCAGCAGCAGCGTGATGTGCGGCAGGAGCGGACCGATCGCGCTTTCGTACCGCTCCGGCGTGGAGGCGAACTCGCCGGCGTCGAACCCGCCGCCCGTCGTTCGCCGGTACCGGTGACCGCGCCCGAGCACCGTCTTGTACAACGCGTTGCGCGGGCGATCGCGATCCTCGTCCAGGTGCACCAGGTCTTCGGGAGAGATGGTCTGAACCGGGAGGCGCCGGAACACTTCCTGGGCGCCCTGGCTGACATTGCCGGAGCCGGTGAAGGCCACGACGATCGGCCGCAACCCGGACGGCAGGCCGACGTGGCGGATGTGCTCGCCGATGCGGAGGATGTGGTGCAGCGCGGCTTCGAGGTTGTCGTACTGGAGGGCCGGCCTCAGGTGCTCCAGCGGGGTGTAGCAGCCCTCCCACGCCAGGCGCTGGCCCAGGGCCCAGAGCGAGTCGATCATGCCGACATACCCGGCGTGCAGGCCGAAGTAGATCTGCCGGGAACCCCGGGCGTCGGTCACCAGCTCGTAGTCGATCAGCGTGCACCCCAGGTCCATGAGCCTGGCGAGCATCGGCATGGTGTAGGCCTGGCCTTTGGTCACATGGGGGAAGCAGACGTACGTGCGCCCCGGCTTCAGAGCCGCCGGGGGCACCTCCTTCACGCCGAGAATCACCTGGCACTCATCCAGATCCGCATCGACGCACGCGCCGGCGTCGAGGTAATCCTGGTCGGAGAACGCCCGGGAGGGCGACGGCTCGATCGAGACGCCGATCCCCTGATTCGAGACGATGTCGCGGACGTGGTCAGGAATGAGAGGCGCGCGGCGTTCCCATCGGTTCTTGTCTTCGGCGCGGATGCCGACGCGTATCATGCGCTCTATGGTACCTCGGGCGACGCCGCATCGGGAATTGTCCGGCGCGGTCTACGATCGCGAGACCGTCATCGTCGACAGCGATGCGCCGCAGGCCTCGAGGCGAACACGGAAGTCGCCGCGTGGCCGGCAGCGTCGTGATCCCGCTGGCCCGCGAACCGGAGACACCCTCGCCGGGCGGGCGATAGTCCGGCGCCTCCGTCCCGCCGGCATGGCGGCTCGCCACTCAAATACCTGCTGGAGATAGGATGGAGGCATGCATCCTGTCCTGTCTGTCTTGCTGTTGTGCCTGGCGATCCTCACTGCATCTCCGCTGGCTGCGCAGACCACGACGCCGCCACGCGTCACGCCCAACTCGCTCAAGGACCTCAGCGCATCGGTCGAGGCGCTGACGACGCGCGTGTCGGCGAGCGTCGTGCAGGTGCTCGTCACGGGGTATGGTCCGGTGGACGACGGCAACGGCGACGGCCCCATCATCGGACGGCAGCGCGGCATCGGATCGGGCGCGATCATCGATGCGGACGGCTACATCATCACGAACGCGCATGTGGTGGCCGGCGCCCGGCGGGTGCAGGTCGTTCTGCACGGGTCAGCGACCACCACCGATCCCGTGAGCTCGCTGGCCGCTGACGTCGACAAGATTGTCGCGGCCCGCATTGTCGGCGTGGCCGCCGACATCGACCTGGCACTGCTGAAGGTCGACGTCACGAACCTCCGGCCGATCCCGCTCGCGGACTACGACGCCATTCGACAGGGCGAGCTGGTGTTCGCGTTCGGCAGTCCCGAAGGGCTCCGCAATTCGGTCACGATGGGCGTGGTCAGCTCCGTCGCCCGCCAGCCGGATCCGGACAGTACGACCATCTACGTACAGACCGACGCGCCGATCAATCCGGGCAACAGCGGCGGCCCGCTCGTCAATGTCGACGGCGAGCTCGTCGGGGTGAACACGTTCATCCTGAGCGAGTCGGGCGGGAGTCAGGGATTGGGCTTCGCCATCCCGAGCGCGGTCGTGGCCGCGGCCTATCCACAGTTGCTCAGGTACGGACATCTGCACCGCGGGTTCATCGGGGTCTCCATGCAGGCGATCACGCCGGCGCTCGCGGCCGGCCTGGATCTGGCGCGCACGTCTGGCGTGATGCTGGGTGATGTGACGCCCGACAGTCCGGCGGAAGCCGCGGGCGTTGCCATCGGCGATGTCGTCAGCACCATCAACGGCAAGGTGGTGGACAGCCTGCCCATGATGGCGCTCGAACTGAGCCGGCATGCTGCGGGTGACGTGTTGACGCTCGGTCTCATTCGCGGGACTCAGAAGGTGTCGGCGAGCGTTACGGTCAGAGAACGGCCGCACGCCATCGACCAACTGGCCGCGCTGGCGGATCCCGAAAAAGGCACAATCCAGAAACTGGGCATCATTGGCGTCGACGTCGGAGACGCGACCAAGCCGCTCCTGCCGGATTTGCGCATCGGCACGGGTGTGCTGGTGGCGGCGCACACGGAGGTGCCCTCCGGCAACGACGTGCCGCTCCTCCCGGGTGATGTGATCCACGCGGTGGGACGCATTACGGTGAGCAGTATCGACGTGCTGAGCGTGCTGCTCGATGCCGCCAAGCCTGACAGCGAGCTGATTCTGCAGATCGAACGCGACGGCCAGTTGATCTTCGTCACGTGTCTTCTCTATTGATCGATCCGGGACCGTCATCATCGACCGCGATGCGCCGCAGGCCGGGCGCGGGGAGGCTGAAAGTCGTTTTCACCGAGCCGTTCCCGAAAAGGTCATCGGCACTCCCCTCGAGGGATTCGGCCCGCTCCGTCCCCGACACACTCTATAATCACCCATCCTCAGATGCGGCTGTCTCCCGCGTTCAACACATGAGTCTGGCTTCCGGCGCCCACCTCGGCCCCTATGAAGTCGTCGCCGCCATCGGCGCCGGCCCCTCCACTGCGCGCGGGGTGACTCCGTGAGCCTCGCGATTGGGACCGGACTCGGCTCATACGAGATCGTGGCTCTGCTCGGGGCAGGCGGAATGGGCGAGGTGTATCGCGCGACGGACACGACGCTCAACCGCAGCGTCGCCATCAAGGTGCTGCCCGAGTCGTTCGCGCAGGACGCGGACCGGTTGGCCCGCTTCACGCGTGAAGCGCAGGTGCTCGCCTCGCTCAACCATCCGCACATCGCCGCGATCTACGGCGTCGAACAGGCCGGCCACTCGCGCGCACTCGTGATGGAACTCGTCGAGGGCGAGGATCTCTCGGCGCACATCGCGCGCGGCGCGATGCCGCTCGCCGATGCCCTGCCGATCGCCCGGCAGATTGCCGGCGCGCTCGAGGCCGCCCACGAGCACAGCATCGTCCATCGCGATCTCAAGCCGCAGAACATCAAGATCCGCGCCGACGGCACGGTCAAGGTGCTCGACTTCGGCCTCGCGAAAGCGATGGATCCCATGGGCGCGCCGGGCAGCAACGCGGCCAACTCCCCGACGCTGACCGCGGACGCCTTCGCCACAGGCTACGGCGGGCCAGGCACGCAGATGGGGATGATCCTCGGCACGGCGGCCTACATGTCGCCCGAGCAGGCCAAGGGCAAGCCGGTCGATCGGCGCGCGGACATCTGGGCCTTCGGCGTGGTCCTGTTCGAAATGCTGACGGGCCGCCAGGCGTTCGCCGGCGACAGCATCACCGAAATCCTAGGCGCCGTCGTGCTGAAGGAGCCCGACTGGGCCACGCTGCCGGCGACCACGCCGGCGCGCCTCCGCGATCTGCTCATGCGCTGTCTGCAGAAAGATCCGCGAAAGCGACAGCGCGACATCGGCGACGCGAAGCTGGAACTCGACGCGATCGCGGCCGGCGACTCGCCCCTCGACCCGGCCGGGCGCGCCGCCGCAGCACAGCGCGGCCCGTCGCTTCCCGTGCTGGTCGCCGGTGCGATCGTCGTCGCGGCCATCAGCCTGGCCGCGGGATGGGCGCTGCCCCGCAACCACGCGACCGGGTCGTCTGTGGTCCCGACGCGCTTCATCGTCAGCGGACCGGACGGCGAGGACCCGGTCGCCCCGCAGCTCACTCCGGACGGACGCACGCTGATCTTTTCTGCGAAGAACCAGCTCTACAAGCGCGACCTCGACGCGTTCGACGCCTCGGCGATGCCCGGCACCGACGGCGCGAGGATGCCGATGATTTCGCCGGACGGCCGGTGGGTGGCGTTCTTTGCCGGCGGCAAGATCAAGAAACTGTCACTGGCCGGTGGTGACCCGACGTCGATTGTCGAGGCGGCGGACAACATCCCGGGCGCCGCGTGGGGTCCCGACAACACGATCGTGTTCTCGCGATCCTGGACAACAGGACTGTCTTCGGTGCCGGCCGCCGGCGGGGAGGTTCGGCAGTTGACCGAGCCGGACCGCGCGAACGGCGAACGCGGGCATTGGCGGCCGCACCCGCTGCCGAGCGGCCACATCATCTTCACGATTCTCACGGCGGGCACCGGGGTCAACGACTCGCGCATCGGCATCCTCGACCCGAAGACCGGACAGCACCGCACCCTGTTTGCCGGCAGCGACGCCAAGTACCTGGCGTCGGGCCATCTCCTCTATTCGCACGCGGGCGCCTGGCACCTGATTCCGTTCGATCCGATCAGTGAAGCCACCACGGGCGACCCGGTCATCGTGCTCGACGACGCGCTTGGCATGACGCCCGATGGCGGCCAATCCTGGGACGCGATTTCGGTGTCCGGCAACGGCGTGCTGGCCTACGCGCACGGCCCGAGCTACCGCCAGATGGACCTCGCCTGGGTGGACCGCAACGGACGCGTGGAATCGCTCGGGTTGCCGCCACACGCGGTATCCGAGGCCGCGCTCTCTCCCGACGGCAAGCGCGTCGCCGTCACTCGTCCCGAGAGCGGCAACTTCGAGCTGTGGATGGTGGACGGGGCGCGACGGACGGAGGATCGGCTCGACATCAAGGGCAGCAACAGCTCTGGAGTATGGAATTCAGCGAGCGACGCCATCGCCTTCATTTCCGTCCGCAAGGGGGAATTCGACGCCTACACGGTCCACGCAGACGGCACCGCCGCTCAGCCCGTGGCCACAAAGGACTTCGACGAACAGGTGGTGGCCTGGATGCGTGACGGCCGTTTCATCCAGAAGGAATGGCGTCCCGACGGCTCCACGCCGTTGCTCCTGCGGGATCCTGGTGCGGACGGCGCGATGAAGACGCTGGTGGCCAACAGCGGCATGGACACACTCGTCGCGTTGTCGCCCGACAACCGCTGGATGGCGTATTCGTCCACGCGGTCGGGTAATTCGGAGATCTACGTGCATCCCATTCGCGAGGGCGGCGCCAGCGTCCGGGCGTCGAACGGTGGCGGCGGTTACCCGCTCTGGTCACCGGACGGCAAGGAGTGCTACTTTCTGCGCGGCCGCGATGTCGTGTCCGTCGCGTTTCGCGACGACGGCGGCCACGCGGTGCTCGGCAACGGACAGACGATCGTTCAATTGCCGCCGTCGTCTCGGCTCTACGGCATCAGCCCGGACGGCCGCCGCTTTCTGGTTGCCCGCCCGAGCGAACCGGATCCGGTGCCCGGCATTCGCGTCGTGCTCAACTGGTTCGACGAGCTGAAGGCGAAAGGCGCCGGCAAGTGAGTCTCACGCCCGGCACCCGCCTGGGTCCTTATGAAATCGTCGCCGCCGTCGGGGCAGGCCCCTCGACTGCGCGCGGGGTGACTCCGTGAGCCTCGCGATTGGGACGAGACTCGGCCCATACGAGATCGTGGCTCCGCTCGGGGCAGGCGGCATGGGCGAGGTGTATCGCGCGAAGGACACGCGGCTCGATCGTGACGTCGCCATCAAGATTCTGCCGCCTCACGTCGCCACGGACTTCGATGCCCGTGCGCGTTTCGAGCGCGAGGCCAAGGCGATCGCCACGCTCTCGCACCCGAACATCGTCAACATCTTCGACACGGGCATCGAGCAGGGGCAGCTCTACGTCGTGATGGAACTGCTCGAAGGCGAGACATTGCGCGAAAGATCGATCGGCGGCGTGCTGACCGTGCGCAAGACGATCGACGTCGGGGTGCAGGTCGCCAGGGGCCTCGCGGCCGCGCACGACAAGGGCCTGGTGCATCGCGACCTCAAGCCTGAAAACATTTTCCTGCTCGCGGATGGGCAGGTGAAAATTCTCGATTTTGGTCTAGCGCGCCAGGGGATGGGCGCGAACTCAGGCGCGGCCGAAACCGTCGCGGCGCTCACGAATCCCGGTTCGGTCATGGGCACTGTTGGCTACATGGCGCCGGAACAGGTGCGCGGCCAGGCCGCCGATGCGCGCACGGATCTCTTCGCGTTCGGCGCGGTGCTCTACGAAATGCTCAGCGGCATGCGCGCGTTCCAGCGCGACACGTCCGCGGAGACGATGACCGCGATCCTGAAGGATGACCCGCCGGAGCTGACCGGCACGCGGGCAGAGATTTCGCCGGCGCTCAATCGCATCATCCGTCACTGCCTCGAAAAGAATCCGGTCGAGCGCTTCCAGACGGCGCGCGATGTCGCGTTCGCGCTGACGTCACTGTCGGGATCGCAGGTGTTGTCGGGCGTCGCGCCGGCAGCGACCTCAGCACCGCGGCGCTCGATGCGCGTCGGGGTGGTGGCCGTGCTCGTGCTCGCTGCACTCGCGGCCGGCGCGCTGCTGATGCGGCAGTTCACGCCGACGCCCACACCCGTCTCGTTCGAAACCAAAACGCTCGATTCGTTGTGGATCACACGCGCGCGCTTTGCACCGGACGGACGAACGATCTACTTCAGCGCTGCGATGTCCGGAAACGTACCAGAGTTGTTCGTGCTCCGGCCCGACTCGATGACGCCGCAGCCGCTCGGCCAGCCCGCGACGCATCTGCTGTCCGTGTCTTCGAAGGGAGAACTGGCCCTGATCACGGGCGCGAGCTACTCCCATCACTTCCTCTTCGACGGTACGCTCGCGCGCATGTCGGTGGACGGCGCGCCGAAGGCCTGGCTCGAACACGTGCGGGAGGCGGACTGGTCGCCCGACGGCTCGACGATGGCGATCATCCACGCGGTCGACGGCCGGGACCAGCTCGAGTATCCCATCGGGAAAGTGCTGTATCGATTCGACGGCTATCTGAGCGACCCGCGCGTGTCACCCGACGGCGCGACGGTGGCGTTCCTCGAGCATCAGCTGGTGGGCGATAACCGCGGCTGGGTGAAAGTCGTGAGCGCCGACGGCAACGTGACGACGCTCGCCGGCGAGTACGCAGGCGAAGAGGGCCTCGCCTGGACGCCGGATGGACGCACGCTGATCTTCTCCGCCACGGCGAATGGCGGCGAAAGCTATCAGCTGAGGGCGGTCAATACGACCGGCGCGCCGGCGGAGCGACGGGCGCTGTCGACGCCCGGGGTCCTGATATTGCATGACATCAGCCACGACGGACGGCTCCTGGCGATGGGCTACGACCGCCGGTGGAGCATGCGCGCGTTGGTGCCGGGAGAAAGCGCGGAGCGCGATGTGGGCTACCACGTGTTCTCGATCTTCGGTACGCTGACCGCCGATCGAAAGTCGCTGCTCTTCAGCGACCTCTCGGCGAACGCGGGCGCGAATTACGCGGTCTCGCTCAGAGACATGGCCACGGGCAAGGTGGTGCGACTCGGCGGCGGCATCAGTCTCGGACTCTCGGGCGATGACAGGTGGGCCGCGAGCCGGCTGCCGTCCACCGGCGAGATCCTGCTCTATCCCATCGGGGCTGGCGAGACCGTGCACGTGCCGCGCGGCGGCATCGAAACCTACTCGAGCCCCGCCTCGTGGTTCCCGCACAGCACGCGGCTGCTGGTGTGCGGCAATGAGAAGAACCGGAAGCCGCGGTGCTATGCGCAGGACATCCCCAGCGGCGCGCCGACTCCGCTCACCCCCGAGGGCATCGTCGCTGCCCTGGTCGCCCCCGACGAGCAGACACTGCTCACGGTGTCGTCCACGGGCGTCAACGAGATCCGCTCGACCGCGAATGATCGCGTGACGGCGGCGCGCGGCCTGACGGGGGCCGATTCCTGGTTTGCATGGGATCCGGACGGCAAGAGCGTGGTCGTGGCCACGACCGCGAGAATTCCTGCGCTGGTCGAACGCGTGGATGTCTTGACCGGCGCGCGAACGACGCTCAAAGAGCTCGCGCCGCCAGACCGCGCCGGGCTCACGATGGTCAGACTCAGTCAGTGGCTCGAGAACGGTCGCGGATACGTGTATGAATTTCAACTGTACGCTCAGCACCCTGTATGTCGTGACGGGCGTGAAGTCGCCATGAGCCTTACGCCCGGCACCCGCCTCGCCCTTCGACAGGCTCAGGGCGACCTCGAGCAAGGTCGAAAGGTCGGTCCCTATGAAATCGTCGCCGCCGTCGGCGAAGGCCCCTCGACTGCGCGCGGGGTGACGCCGTGAGCCTGGCGATTGGCACGCGCCTCGGTCCCTATGAAATCGTTGCCGCCATCGGGGCAGGCGGCATGGGCGAGGTGTATCGCGCGACCGACGGCAATCTGAAGCGCTCGGTCGCGATCAAAGTCCTCCCGGCGTCCGTCGCTGGTGATACGGATCGGCTCGCGCGCTTCCAGCGCGAAGCCGAAGTGCTCGCCGCGCTCAACCATCCGAACATCGCAGCCATCTACGGCCTCGAGAAGACACCCGAGCTGACCGCGCTCGTCATGGAACTGGTCGAAGGCGAGGATCTCTCCGCGCAGATCGCGCGCGGCGCCATGCCGCTCGCCGACGCGCTACCGATTGCCAAGCAGATCGCCGACGCGCTCGAAGCCGCGCACGAGCAGGGCATCGTCCATCGCGATCTCAAGCCGCAGAACATCAAAGTCCGGACCGACGGTACGGTGAAAGTGCTCGACTTCGGATTGGCGAAGGCGATGGATCCGGCCGGCTCGTCGGGCGCCGACCTGATGAACAGTCCCACGCTGACGGCGCGTGCGACCGCGATGGGGATGATCATCGGCACGGCGGCGTACATGGCCCCGGAGCAGGCGAGAGGCAGAGCCGTCGACAAGCGCGCGGATATCTGGGCGTTCGGCGCCGTGCTCTACGAGATGCTCACGGGCCGGCGAGCGTTTGACCCTTCGGGAGCCTCAGGGTCGTCCCAAGCCTCGTCGAGGAGCGAGGGCGACACCGTGACGGACGTCCTTGCCGCGGTGCTGCGCCAGGACATCGACTGGACGACGCTGCCGGCCGGCACGCCGCCGCGGCTGCGCCAGCTGCTCGAGCGCTGCCTCGAGCGCGACATCAAGATGCGCCTGCGGGACATTGGTGAAGCGCGCGTGGAAATCACGAAGATCCAGAGCGGTGCGCTCGACCGCACGGCGATCGGGACGATGGGAGGCGTCGCGTCGGGCGCCCTGAGGGCGCCAGCGTCGCGCTGGCTGATCGCCCTGCTTGCCGTCGCGACACTCGGGTTCGCGGCGCTGGCCGCGTCGCTGTGGGCCTCCCGCGCCGAGCCGGCGTCCCCGCCGACTCACCTGTCGATCGCGCTGCCCGACGGTCACAGCATCATTTCAGGCCCCGCGATCTCAAACGATGGCCGCCACGTCGCGTTCGTCTCGAGCGACGGCGTTGGCCGCCCGCAACTGTACGTTCGGTCGTTTGACGAAGCCGACTCGAGGCTGCTCAAGGGCACCGAGGAGGCCGACGACCCCTTCTTCTCTCCGGACGGACAGTGGATTGCGTTTTACGCGAGACAACGGCTCTTCAAGGTGCGTATCGATGGCGGCGAGCCCGTGCCGCTCGCCGCGTCGTCGTCGCACCACGGCGGCACGTGGACCGACGCCGGCACCATCATCTTCAACAAGACGTGGAACGGCGGCCTCGAGGTCGTGAGCGAGAACGGCGGCGAATCGAAGCCCTTCCTGACCCTCGACAGCGCGGATGAATACGCCTACGTCTGGCCGTACGCGATGCCTGGTGGCGGGAAGCTGCTGTTCAATGACTGGGGCAAGAAGTTCAACACGTACATCCTCGACACGAAGACGATGACGAAGCGCGTCGTCGCGGACTTCTGGCGGCGGCTCGTCTACGTGCCGACAGGGCACCTCATCGGTGCCGACGACGGAGGCGAACTGCGAGCCGTGTCACTGGCCGAGGCCGGCGACGCCGGCGGCAACGTGACAACGGTGGTCAAGGGCGTGGACATCGGATCCAGCGGTGGCGATGCGCGCTTCGACGTGTCGCAAAGCGGCACCCTCGCGTATGTGCGCAAGGAAACGGGCCGGCGATCGCTCGTGATCGTGGACCAGCACGGACAGGCCACGGGCGTCCCGACACCCGAAGGTGAGTTCGACGGGGTCCGCGTGTCGCCCGACGGACGCCGCGTGGCCGTGATGGCGAATCTCGTGCTCACCATTGTCGATCTGGATCGCGGCACGACGACGCCGCTCGTCCCTGAGCTCGACGGATCTGGCGGCGCACGCAGTGCGCCGGTGTGGAGCCTTGACGGCCGATCCGTGACGTTTGCCTCGAATCATGAGGGGAACTGGAACATCTACTCAAAGGCGGCCACAGGCGCGGGGCAGATCGTGTCGGTGCTGAAACGCCCGCTCGATCAGAATCCCCAGGCGTACGCGCCGGATGGCACGCTCCTGTTCAATAGCGTCGACCGGCAGGAGGGCACGGAGTTGTGGATGCTGCCACCAGGCCCGCCGAGCCCTGAGGCCCGCGTGTGGCTCTCGAACAACGCCGTGAACGGCGACGCGCGGTTCTCGCCGGACGGTCATCTCGTCGCGTATGACTCTGATTCATCCGGCAGGTCCGAGGTGTACATCCAGTCCCGCGACAACGCGGCCGATCGCGCGCAGGTGTCGGTGGCCGGTGGAACGATGCCGGTGTGGTCGCGGGCCGGTGACCGACTGTACTTCCGCCAGGGCAACCTGATCATGGAAGCCGCGATCCGCACGACCGGAGGACTGTCGGCCACCCCTCCTGTGCGGCTCTTCGACGGCGGATGGACGCTGGCGCAGTGGTATCCGTTCGACGTTCTGCCGGATGGGCGCTTGCTCATGGTGGAACAGGCCCGTGAATCGATTCCAACGCGGATCGACGTCGTGCTGAACTGGTTCACGACGCTGAAGCAGGCCGTCGCGGGAAGTCGGTAGAGCACAACCGGCACATGAGCAACGCAGGCGATCAGAAGATCGGCTTCTGGGCGGTGGTCGCCATCGGCGTCGGTGGAATGGTCGGGGGCGGGATCTTCGCGGTGCTGGGGCTGGCGGTTCAACTGGCGCGCGGCGGCACGCCGGTGGCCTTTGCGCTGGCGGGCGTGGTGGCGCTGCTGACGACGTATTCGTACGCGAAGCTGTCGGTCGCGTATCCGAGTCGCGGTGGAACGGTGACCTTTCTCGACCGGACGCTCGGGGCCGGCATGCTCACCGGCAGCCTGAACGTGCTGTTGTGGCTGAGTTACGTGGTGATGATGTCCCTGTATGCGCTCGCGTTTGGCGGTTACGGTGCGGCGTTTCTGCCGGCGGCATGGCAGGCGACGGGCAAACATGCGCTCATCAGTCTCAGCGTGATCGTGATTACCGGGCTGAACCTGCTCAGCGCCGGGTTGATCGGCAAGGCGGAAATCTGGATCGTGGGATTGAAGGTGACAATCCTGCTGGTGTTTGTCGGTGCCGGGTTTGCCGGTGTCAGGACCGCGCGAATCGCGCCTGGCTCGTGGTCGCCGCCGCTGCAGCTGGCCTCGGGCGGGATGATCATCTTTCTGGCCTACGAAGGGTTCGAGCTGATCGCCAACACCGCGCGCGACGTCCGGGACGCCTCGCGCACGCTGCCGCGCGCGTACTATACAGCGGTCGGGTTCGTGATCGGATTGTACGTACTGGTCTCGCTCGTCACGGTGGGCAATCTCCCGGTGGACACGATCGTTGCGTCAAAGGACTACGCGCTCGCGGAAGCCGCTCGACCGTTTCTCGGGCAGACCGGCTTCACCCTGATCGCAGTCGCCGCGATGTTGTCCACCGCTTCTGCGATCAACGCCACGCTCTACGGCGCGGCGCGGTTGAGCTACTGCATCGCGCGCGACGGCGAATTGCCGGCAATACTGGAACGGAAGGTGTGGGGCAAGCCGATGGAAGGCCTGTTGATCACCGCCGGGCTGACGCTGTTGGTGGCCAACGCGTTTGACCTGACCAGCATCTCGACGCTGGGCAGCGCCGGGTTTCTGTTGATCTTCGCCGCCGTGAACGGCGCCAACGCGCGGCGCGCCCCGCAAACCAACAGCCGCCGCTCGATTTCGGCCGCCGGGGCCGTCGCGTGCCTTGCGGCGCTGAGCGCGTTGGTGTGGCAGACGGCGCGGACCGGGCCCGGCAAGTTGTGGGTACTGGCGGCGATGGCCGGCCTGGCGGTGACGATCGAGGGCGCCTACCGGCTGGCGAAACGGGAGATCCGATTGCACGACTGACAGCCGGTTCGATGCGACCGTCTTGAGGGAGCCGTGGATGTAGCCTGCCGGCTGCACGCGACGGTCATGTCCTCGCCGGGCCGGCTGGCTTCCGACGTGCACGTTTCGCCCACCGCCGGCGCAGCCAGCTCGCCGAAGTGATTGCTGCCCCAGCAGTAGATGTGACGATCGAGATCGATCGGGCAGGCATGCTCGCTGCCGGCGGTCATCTGTGCGAACCGATGCGCGCCACCAGACAGCTCCCGCCCGCGGCGAACGACACGGTCGCGAAGCGGTGCAGCGGCAGCAGACCGTCCGCATTCGGATCGGTCCGCTCCACGTTGTAGGCGGTGACATCCTTCAGCACGATCGCGCCGACGCGTAGCCGCCGGAGCGTCGACGTCGCCTCGCGCGGACGCTGACTGCGAAAGAGAATCGGCGCCTCCGCGCCGGTGTCCGGTACGAGGCGCAGGGCGGTCCCGGAATCCTGCTCGACCGTCATCACGAAGCGCCCTTCCGCCTGGACCAGGCGCACGGCGTCGGCCGTGTCACACGTCACCGGCCCGTCCCACGTGAGCTTCGCGTGCTGATAGTCGAGTGTATAGTTGAACGCCGACAGGAAATCCTGGCCCAGCACGCCGCGAACGCCGGGGCCGATCGCGGCAAGCCGCGCCTGGGGCAGCACCGGCGCGAGGAGGTTGTCGACCCGGGCCGCCGCGATGGAAAGCGAAGCCAGGCGGACCACCGTCCGCAGCTCGCTGCCGGCACTGGTCACCACCTCCGACTTCGCGACGACGGGGGCCTCGAGCTCCCGGCTGAGTGAATCGGAGACGAGGGACCGCGACGTCCCCGTGTCGAGCAGGAACCGGTACGGACCCGACCCGTTGACCGTGACGTCAACGATGATGCCGCCCTGGGCGTCGATCGCCAGAGGCACGGCGGGCCTTGACCGATCGGCGGCCGAGGCTGGCAGGACGGACGAGATCAGGGCGACGAGAACGGCGAATCTGGACACGCGGCACCTCGCCTGCGAAGGTGCCGCCCCGAGGCCTCCCGGGTCGTGAGGCCGCTGGTACCAATCGATGATGATGCTGCCTGGGCGATGATGGAGTTGTGAGGGACCGCGTGGTCTTCGAATTCGGCGACATCCGCGTCGATCTCGGACGCATGGCGGCAACGCGCGCCGGCGCCCCTATCCCGCTGGAGCCGAAGGCTTTCGACGTGCTCGTCCACCTGATCGAGCGCCGCGACCGGCTCGTCACGAAAGACGAACTGCTCGACGCGGTCTGGGCCGGCACCTTCGTCACCCCCAACGTCCTCACCCGGGCCATCACCCAGGTCCGGAAGGCGCTCGGCGACGATGCCAGCGACGCGCGATACATCGAAACGGCGGCGAAACGCGGCTACCGATTCATCGCGCCGGTCACCGTTGTCGCCCCATTTCCAGCCGAAACCGAGACGACTCCTCCGGTCGCCAGGACGTCTATCCCGATGCCTCCCGCGCCCGCGCCGCGGCGCGCGATGGTGATCGCGGCGGCGCTCGTGGTGGCCGCGGCCGGGGTGACGGCCGCCATCGTGCTTCTGAACCGCCCCCGCCAGGCCGCTCCGGCCTCGGACCTGCAACTGAGGCGGATCACGAACCGGCGCGGCTTCAGCGGCACTCCGGCGCTCTCGCTCGACGGACGCTCGCTGGTGTATTCGTCCGACGCCAGCGGCGCGCTCGAGCTGTATGTCGGGAGCCTGACGCCGGGCGTGCCGGAAGCGCAGCTGACGCACGACGGCGGCCACAACATGCAGCCGGCGTGGTCGCCCGACGGCCAGTGGATCGCCTACCACTCGCTCATGCGCGGCGGCGTCTGGATCGTGGCGGCGACCGGCGGCGCGCCGCGGCAGATCACCGACTTCGGATCGGATCCGGCGTGGTCGCCCGACAGCGGCACGCTCGTCTTCACCTCAGACGCTGGAGGCCTCGCTGGCCAGTCGAACCTGTGGACGGTCGAGCGTGACGGCTCGGACCGCAAGCCGCTCACGCAGGTCGGCACACCGGCTGGCGGCCATCGGGCGCCGGCCTGGTCGCACGACGGGCGGTTCATCGCGTTCGTCGTGGGGCACGGCGGCTGGACGATGCAGATCTGGATCCTCACCGTGGCCACCGGTGAGCAGCAGTTGATCGAAACATCGTCGAACGGCGCCGACCCCGCGTTCGCGCCGGACGATCGCGCCGTCATCTGGGGCGGCTCGACGGCGACGGGGAACGGACGCCTGTTCCGTCGCGCGATCGACGCCGACGGCCGTCCGGCCGGCGACACCCAGACGCTGTTCCCGTTCGACGGCGGCATCGTCGAAGGCGTCAGCGTCGCGTCCAACGGCGCGCTCGTCTTCGCGGGGAAGGCGATGGACGCGAATCTGTGGGCCGTGGACGTCGGCGCGAACGGCCGCGGCGGCGAGCCTACGCGGCTGACCGACGACGTGGCACGCACCACGCATCCCGAGTACTCGCCCGACGGCCGCATCGCGTACCAACAGGTCCCGATCGGGTCGCCCGCGACGGTCTGGACGGTGAAGGACGACGGCAGCGGCAGGACCGCTTTCATTCCTGGGATTGACGCGTTCGAACCGCAATGGGATCTGCCGCGCGGGCGCATGCTGATCATGCGCGGGCTCGAGCAGGACTGGGAGCTGGCGTGGGTCGATCTCGCGTCGCGCCGCCTCACGCCGGCCGGCATTCCCACGCGCGCCATGCTGAGCCCGCGGCTGTCGCCGGACGCGAAGTCGATCGCCTTCCACGTGATCGACAAGGGCGGCCGGATGAGTGTCTGGACGACGACGCTCGACGGGCATCGCACGCTGGTGGCGACGGATCCGGAAGCGGCCTCGTATCCGGCGTGGTCGCCAGACGGCGCATGGCTCGCTGTCGAGCTGAGGCGCGGCGACTCGACCGAGATTGGTCTCGTCTCCCCTGCCGGCGGCGAGGTGACGCAGTTGACCGACGCGAGAGGCCAGAGCTGGCCACACTCGTGGGCGCCTGACAACGAACGCATCGCGTTCGCCGGCCAGCGCGACGGCGTCTGGAACGTCTACACCGTGTCGCGGGTCACGCGCCAGGTGACGCAGGTCACCTTCTTCACGTCCGCGGCCGGATACGTCCGCTATCCGGCGTGGTCGCCGCGAGGCTCGCGCGTGGTCTTCGAACGCTCGCAAGATACGGTGAACGTCTGGATGGCCACGCTACCGCCATCCGGGCCGCCGCAATAGCGCCGCACACCCACGTCGCGAATCGAGGAATTGCATGGAGGCCGGTACGGCCACGTCGTCCCCGACGGGAGGACCGCGCGTCGCGCCTCGCGGACGCGCTCGTGCGGCACGGGCCCTATCACTCCACGCCCGAGGTCAGACGGTGGTTGTGAGAGCTTACTTGACCGTCGATTGGACGGCGGCCCGCTCCTGGCGCGCTGCGATCCGGAGTGGCGCGACCAAGACGCGCGGTCTCAGCGAGGATTTCACGCGCACGGTCGGGGCGTCCCGATCCCGCCTCGACAAGCGCCCTTGCCGCTCGTCGCGATGATGGAGCCCGCCGACTTCGGGCCGCCGAGTCAGACGCGCGACCCAGCAATTGACGGAGATGAATGTGAGATACGGCGGAGCTGGTTGGGCCGCCGATCGGTCCCGCGGCCAACGAGTACTACCCAGCGCTCGGCGCCGACGGCAGCCTGTCCTTCGTTTCGGATCGCGACGGAGCGACTCGGCTCTACAAGGCACAGGCGGCGCGCCGACGGTGGCTTCGACGCGCCTGCGCCATTTCGATCATCGACCGTCGGACTCGTAGCGGGAGACACGGCCCTGGCCCCCGACGAGAGCTACTTGCTCGTGACGCCGAAGCCACAGGGTTCGACAGCTCGTGGGGACCTCCACGTGTCGTTCCGCCGCACCGATGGCAGCTGGAGCGATCTGATTCGTCTGGACGACACGATCAACACACCGGATCACGAGTGGTGTCCGATGGTGACGCCCGACGGCAAGTACCTGTTCTTCTCACGCCTGAGGGGACCGGCCGGCCCTCCGTGGGCGGCTACCACGATCGGCGACGTCTACTGGATGGACGCGCGCGTCCTCGAGAAATACCGTCCGTCAGTCAGCGCGCCGGACCGCGCCGATAGGCGATAGTAGAGGCCTCCCCGACGGGCCGCGTCCTCCGGTTGGGCGTTAACGGACTCCCTTCAGGGCACGGAAAACCCGCCCCATCCACCCAGACAACATACAATGACGACCGTCCCGGAGGATCCGCGCTGCCCGTCGAACCCGGCTTGAATCTGTTGCCGCCGGCCGGGATCGACACGAGCCCTGAGTTGAACGTTGGCGCAATGATCAGCCTCGCACCATCGGGGCTCCAGGAACCGCCGCGAGCCGTCGGCGCGTCGCCGAGCACGGCTGGCGTGCCTCCGGTGACCCCGAACCTTCTTCAGCTTGCCTCCCGCGGTGAAGGCGACCCACTGTCCATCCGGGGAGAAAAACGGGTTACCCGCGCCGACGGCGCGAGGCTGATCATCGCGCCCACGTTTCAACTCAGGGCTCGTGTCGCTCTCCGGCCGCGACGGCACCCCGGACCATCACCGTGCCGAATCGGGCCTCAGGTGAACGCAGTCACCGCTGGCCGGACATCCTGCCGGGAGGCAAGGCGGTCGTCTTCACGATCGGCACACAGGAGCACTCCGCCAACTTCGAGGACGCGACGATCGCCGCCATTGACTTGACGTCGCCCGACGCGAAGATCATTACGCTGATCAAGGGCGCAGGCATCGCCCGCTATTCGCCCAGCGGGCACCTGGTGTACGCGCGCGGCGGACAGCTTTTTGCGGTGCCGTTCGACGCAGACCGGCTCGAGGTCACCGGCCCGGCAACGACCGTGCTGGATGGGGTGGCCAGCGATCTGAGCAGCGGTGTCGCCGACTTCGCCATCGCCGGCAATGGCACGCTGATCTATCGGCCCGCGGCCGCTCAAGGCACCGAGCGCGAATACGTGTGGGTCACTCGCGACGGCCGCGCCGAGACGATCGCGCGCGGCGGACATTTCATCCTGCCGCCAGCGATTTCGCCGGATGGCGCGAAGGTTGCTCTGAATATCGGCCAGGGCCGCGGAGAGGGTGACCTCTTCGTTTACGACCTGGCCAGCGAGACCATGACCCGGCTGACCTTTGACGGGTCCAGAATGGGCTCGGTCTGGACCGCTGACGGCAGGCAGATTATTCATGGCGCCAGCTGGGGGGAAGAGAGGGCCTGTACTCGCTCTCGGCGGGCGGGGGCGAGACTGAACGGCTGCTGCTCAAGGACGGAGGAGAGTATGCCGTCATCCCGGAAGCCGTGGTGCCATCGAGCGGCGAGGTGATTTACGCGCGAAGCGGCGGTCTGGGCGGGTGGTCAGTGATGACCTTCACGCCTGGTGACGATGCGCCCAGGCCCCTGCTCGTCAGCCCGTCTGTCGAGGGCGGAACGAGCCTGTCACCGGACGGCAAGTGGATGGCGTACACCTCTGACGTGTCGGGACAATACGAAGTCTACGTGCAGCCGTTTCCGGGGCCGGGCGGCAAGTGGCAGATCTCGAAGGACGGCGGCAAGGGCGCGGCCTGGTCGCGCGACGGTCACGAGATCTTCTTTACCCACGGCGACAGGATGATGGTCGTTCCAGTCGAGATCGCGGGGGGCTTCGCCCCTTCCGCTCCGCGCGAACTGTTCCGCTTCGGGTTTGATTGGAAATCGATACCCACTCGCGACTACGACGTCTCTCCGGACGGCAGGCGTTTCCTCATGAGTCGGCGTCCGGTTGACGAATCCATCCCGCGCCAGATCGACGTGATCACCAACTTCGCCGCCACCCTGGGCCGTTGATGACGTCCGATCGTCTGGGTCATCGCAGCGACGCCGGCACGTGCGTGTAGAAACAAATGGCTAAAGAACTAAGAGACAATACCGAATTGGCTCATTATCGGATCGTGTCCAAGATCGCCTCGGGTGGCATGGGTGAGGTATATCTGGCTGAGGATAGAACACTCAACCGGAAAGTCGCGATCAATATCTCAAAGGGCGTTTTTCAATGGAACAAGAGAACCGGCGAATCGCTCAGGAGATCGGTCGAGTTTTTGGAAGAGGCGATCAAGAAGGACCCGAATTACGCTCTTGCCTATTCGGGTTTGGCTGAGAGTTATGTGTTGTACGGGAGTTACGCCGCCGGGATGCCCCTGGAAGTGATGCCAAAAGCCAGGGCGGCAGCCTTACGGGCGATTGAGTTGGACGATTCGTCGCCCGAGCCACACCTCGCGCTCGGCATATATCTTTCCACTTTTTCGTGGAATCAGATCGCCGCCGAAAAGGAATTTCTCCGCGCCATTGAACTCAATCCCAATTATCCGTCCGCTCATCAACAAGTACGGCAACTATTGTCTGAACGCCATGCAGCGGTTCGATGAGGCAGTCTCCGAAGGCAGGCGGGCCGAGGAACTTGATCCGTTTTCGGCTGCGATCAGCTCGGATCTGGGATCAAACATCACTCGGGCACGGCGGTATGACGAGGCGATAGCACAATTCGACCGCGCGCTGGCGCTCGATCCGAACTTTTCTGCCACCCGCATGGCTAAAGGGATCGTCTATCAGGCTAAAGGTCAGCATGCAGAAGCGATCGCCGAATTTCGAAAGGCTATTGCCCTGGGTGATGATCCAATGGCAAAAGTGCTTCTCGCTCGTTCGCTGGCAAAGTCGGGTCAAAAGGATGAAGCAATGAAATTGCGGGACGAATTACTGTCGGATTCCTCCCGTCGCTATGTTCCGAGTTCAGGTGTCGCGATCGTCCTGGCCGCCCTTGGCGACAAGGATAAGGCGTTTGTCTGGCTCGAGAGAGACGTCGCCGAGCGCTCCCAGCGCCCGCCGCTTTTTTCAGTCAATCCTATATTCGACGATCTCCGCGACGACCCTCGTTTTAGTGATCTCATCAAACGTGTGGAGGCGTCAAGATTGGATTGACGCCAGGCGACGGCATCCTCGATTCGCCAGCGGCGTCATGGTGGCTGGCTGTGCATCGAACACCACGCAGGCGTGCCCGCCGCGCAGGAGGCGGCGCACCATGCTGCAGGAAGGCTCCAGATGAATGCGTTGACTGCGATCGGCGTGGGGGCCCTGGCCGTCGTCTCCATTACCAGCCACGAGGCGGCTCACGGCTTCGTGGCCGACCGCCTCGGCGATCCCACCGCGCGCGAGCGCGGCCGGCTCACGCTGAACCCGATTCCTCACATCGACTTGTTCTTCACGATCCTGCTGCCGGTCTTCCTCATCCTTTCCCGTTCGGGCTTCATCTTCGGAGGTGCGAAGCCGGTTCCCGTGGACGTCTCCCGGTTGAAGAATCCGCGACGGGACTGGGCCCTCGTCGGTGCGGCCGGGCCGGGCATGAATGTGCTCATTGCCATCGGGCTGACAGCCGTTCTGTCAGCCCTGACGCTCGTGGGTCTGGTCGGCACCACATCGAACCTGACGGAGATCCTGGCGGTCGGGATCTTCCTGAACGCGCTGCTCGCCGTCTTCAACCTGATCCCTATCCCACCGCTCGACGGATCACGGGTCGTTCAGTATTTTCTCTCCGGGGAGACCCTCGACCTGTACCGTCGCCTTGAGCAGTTCGGCCTGTTCATCATCGTGGCGCTGGTGTTCCTGCTCCCGCAGCTCCAGGTCCCGCTCGCCGGAGCCATCTTCGGTCTCGTCGAACTCATCACTACTCCGTTTGGAGTGGCGGATTACGTGGAGCCGCTGGTACGCAGCCTGCTGTTCGGCTGAACCATGGCCGATTGAGGGGGGCATAATTGAGGAGGCCATAATAGACGAGCGCCTCGATCTCGACGGCCTCCTTTCGCGGCGCGCTTGCCTGGGCACGAGAGCCCGTGGAACCTGCGCCTGTGGCAGCATGGCGGCTGAACATGGACGAGCCAACGAGCAACGACCTGCCTCCATCTCCCGGTAACAGGAAATCGCCACCTCCTCGACCGGTGCGGCCGCAGGGACCATCGCCTGGCCAGAACCGTCTCAGTCCCTTGTCGTGGGTCGTCTTTCTCCTGCTGATGCTGTGGAACATCTGGTCGTTCTTTCCCAAGCCGACGTCTGAGGTGGACCTCCCGTACAGCGCATTCGTGGTCCAGGTGACGGACGGCAACGTGTCGCAGGCGCGGATCGTCGGAGAACGAATCAGCGGCACGTTCGTGCACGCGATCGTCTGGCCGGCGCCTCAGAAGACCGAGCCGAAAGAGGCCGCGGAGCAGCCGGCGCCGAAAACGATCCCCGACGCGAAGGAGGCGCCGGCGAAGAAGACCCCCGACGCGAAGTCCACCCCTTCCTACCCGGCCTTTCACACCGTATTTCCCAGCGTGGTCGGCGACCCCTCGCTCATGCCGCTTCTCGAGGCGCACCAGGTCGTGATTGACGTCGCCGCGCCGTCGCTGCCCTGGTTCAGCATCCTGGCCACTGACGGCCTGCCGGTCCTGTTGATGGTTCTGGTGCTCGTCTGGATGGGCAGGCAGGCAGCCCGGAGCCAGTCCGGCATGTTTGGTTTCGCGCGCAACAAGGCGCGCCGCTACGCGGAAGACCGACCGAAGGTCACGTTCGCCGACGTGGCTGGCGCCGACGAAGCGAAGGCGGATTTGACGGAGGTGGTGGACTTCCTGCGCCATCCCGGCAAGTACCTCGAGATTGGCGCTCGCATTCCCCGCGGGGTATTGTTGGTTGGACCACCGGGGACGGGCAAGACGCTGCTGGCTCGCGCCGTGGCGGGCGAAGCGGGCGCGCCGTTTTTCAGCATCAGCGGCTCGGAGTTCGTGGAGATGTTCGTCGGCGTGGGCGCGAGTCGCGTGCGCGATCTGTTCGTCCAGGCGAAGGCAGCGGAGCCGTCGATCGTGTTCATCGACGAGCTGGATGCCGTCGGACGCCGGCGGGGCGCTGGCGTGGGTGCGACCAACGACGAACGCGAGCAGACGCTCAACCAGCTGCTCGTGGAGATGGATGGCTTCGACGAACGCCAGCAAGTGATTCTGCTCGCGGCGACCAATCGGCCCGATGTGCTCGACCCCGCCCTGCTCCGTCCGGGCCGATTCGATCGTCAGGTCGCCGTCCCGCTGCCCGACTGGCGCGGCCGGGAGGGCATCCTGCGGATTCATACACGTCACCTTCACATGGCGAAGGACGTGGATCTCGAGCGGCTCGCACGCACGACGACCGGGCTGAGCGGCGCGGATCTCGCGAACCTGTGCAATGAAGCGGCGTTGGGCGCCGCCCGCCGTAGTCGTACCGAAGTGACGATGGAGGATTTCGAGCAGGCGTGGGATCGAATCGCTCTCGGAGCCGTGCGGAGCACCGTCCTCACGCCGCGTGATCGCCGCGTGGTGGCCTATCACGAAGGTGGACACGCGGTCGTGGCCTGGATGACGCCCGCGGCCGACCCGGTCCGAAGGGTCACGATCGTGCCGCACGGACAGGCGCTCGGGGTCACCGAGCAACGGCCCTCGGAGGAGCGGTACAACTACAGCCGGACCGACCTGCTCGCGCGGATCGACGTGATGCTCGGCGGCCGGGAGTCTGAGGCGCTGGCCATCGGCGACATCACCACCGGCGCGGAGAGCGACCTGGTGCAGGCCACGCGACTCGTCCGGCGCATGATCACGCGGTGGGGCATGGGCAGCCTCGGGCCGGTGGCGCTCCAGGCGGATGACGAACAGCCGTTTCTTGGGTATCAGCTGGCGCAGGGACGCGAGTACAGCGACGCCACGGCGGCGCGAATCGACCAGGAACTGGAACACCTCATCGCCGAACGTCAGGAGGCCGTGCGCCAGCTCTTGAGCGCCGCGCGCCCGAAACTTGATGCCCTGGCCGCAGCCTTGCTGGCCGATGAGACGATTGGAGAGGACGCGCTCGTTCGCCTCCTTGGGCCCCGTCCCGTTGCGGTCGTCGGGTAGCCAATCCACAGTGGTCCTCTCGTACCACCATCGGCCGCGTCGTTCATGAACGCGTGCTCGTCCCGTACTGCATCGTCGCCTGAAGGGACGCCGTCGCGACGCGGCCAACTTTGGCGGCGACGGCGTCACGGACCTGCTCTTCTACGAGCCGTCGACCGGGACCGGTGAGTTCCACTCCACCGACGACCGGGGCGGCTGATGTCCTCCGATCGTCCTGGTCATCGCAGCGACGCCAGCACGTGTGTGTAGAGGAAGTCGATCGGCTTGATGGTGTTCGGCGTCTCACCGTTCTCGGCGGTCGTCACCATTACGAGGTCCTCGTCCGGGAGGGCGAAGATCCACTGGCCGCGCGCGCCAGAGGCCGTGATGATGTCGCCCGGCTGTGGCCGCGGGTTCATGGGGTCGGCGCGGTCGAGGATCCACCAGAGATAGCCGTAGTCCACGCTGTGCGCGCCGAAGGTGCGCGGCCGGGACACCACGCGTGCGGTGCTTTCGCGGATCCAACTCGCGGACAGCACCTGGCGTCCCTGCCACCTGCCGCCCGCGGCAACCATCGCACCGATTTTCGCCATGTCGCGCGCGCGCATGTAGAGGCCGCCGCCGGTGTGCGGCAACCCGTCAGGCAGGCCGCCAATCCAATAGGCGCCCTGCACCCCCAGCGGCGCGAACAACTCGCGATCGCCGAACAGATCGACGCGCTCCCCGGTTGCGGCGGTAACGACCGCGCCCAGCAGAATGACGCCGCCGCTGACGTACTCCCAGCGCGTGCCGGGCGCCTCGCGCATGGGCCAGTCGAGCATGAACCGCACCCAGTCGCAGCGGCAGTCGTTCAGCCGCTGCAGGGGCGAGCCGGTGTAGGTGCTCTCGCTCCAGTCGAACCCGCTCCGCATGGTCAGCAGGTCCTGCACGGTGAGCGCGGCCTTGCGATCGTCCATGTTCGCGATCGGTTCGTAGTCGGGAAAGCGAGTCACGACGCGGTCGGTCAGCCGGAGACGTCCCTGCTGGATGGCGATGCCGGTGATGAGCGACGTGATGCTCTTGGAGACGGACTGCAGGGTGTGCACCTGCGCCGCGGATCCGCCGCTGAAGTACTCCTCGACGACGAGCCTGTCGTGGCGCACCACGAGCAGGCTGTGGATCGTGCCAAAGTCGCCGCGACGGATGCGTCCGGCCAGGTCGGCGAGCATCGACGGGTCGAGCCCTTCGGCGTCGGGCGTCGATGCGGTCCAGTCACCTCCCCCGACGACCGGCGTGAGCACGGCCAGACCGGCCTCCGGCGGACCGGACGGCGCGGCCGGACTCGAGCTGCCGCCGCAGGCCAGCAGCCCGCACGCAAGCCCGATCGCGGCGCAGGCGCCCCTCGTCATAAGCGCAGATGTCCGGACGACCGCGTCCGGCTTTCAGCCCTTCTTCCCGGCCTTGTGCGGCTTCGCGGCCTGGCCGCGCCCCTGCCCCGCGTCGGCCGCCGGCGCCGGCATCGCGAGCGAAAGAGCGGAGAACCTCACGATCGCCGCAGCAACCGTCCGGACTTGATCATCGCACAGCTCCCTTGCGAGGCTGGCGCTCGCTACGTAATCGAGCGGCGGCCGCTCAGCAGCCCGACGACGAACAACACGATGGCGATGACCAGCAGCACATGGACGAACGCGCCGATCGTGTAGGTGCCGACGACGCCCAGCAGCCACGCGATCAACAGGACGATGGCGATGGTGTACAACATGGTGACTTCTCCCTTTCGAATGGCGAGTACGTGTCACGAGCACCCACTCCCGGGGAGGCGGCTCACGACCCGACGCACTCAGCATGCGGCAATCGCCCGTGTGTGTCTGTGCGTTTGAGCACATCCGCACACTGCAGAGCCGCCGGCGTGCAGGAGCCGGCGGCACGGAAGACCGCCCGTGTGCACGGGCACGCCTATCGACATCTCAAAGGACGGCCGGGTCCTCGTCCAGAGACCCTGAAGCGTGCTTGTGCGATGATTCGCGTCCGCGTCAGTAGACGGGAACAGCGGCGAGCGCGGTGTTGACGGATAACAGACTGAACCGTTCTGGTTCCAACCGGCCGGCCCACGTCCGCGCCTCCTCGAACTCCGGGTGCAGCGGGTCGAACAGGATCTCGAGCAGCCGGGTGTACCCGTCCGGCCCGCCGCAGTCCTCGGGCGGGCACGCCCGCTCGCCGCCCAGACAGCGCGCCTGCCCGTGTCCATCGCGCTCGTCGCGAACGTCCTCGATTGCGATCGTGTGGCGCCAGGAGTCGCCGAAGTCGTAGTCGTATGTGAAACGGCGGACTCCGTGGTCCACGACGTGACCGAGTTTCACCAATCGCCCGCTGCGGCTGATCTGGCCCTCCGACAGTTGTTCCTGGTGGTACGGGATCGCGATACGTTCGTCGCCGATCTCGAACATGTGAAGGTGGCTGTTCGTCCACCCGAGCGCGGCCTGCAGGATTTCGTGGAGCTTGGCCAGCGTGACGGAGGCCGGCACGTCGAGCCGCCGCCAGATCGGCGGCTCGATCCCCTCGAGCGTCACCCTGATCCGGCACGTGCGGTGATCGGTGTGAAGCCAGGACCGGTGGGTGACGGGAGGCGCGGTCGATCCGGTCGGCAGACGAATCGCGCGGATGTCGGCGGGATCGAGCGGCCGCACCTCCTCTCCCTCTCTGATGTAGAGCACGTCGCGGTCCCGCTCGACCACGGTGACCGTGGAGGCGAACGGCCAGGGGTCCGAGCGATCGGCCGAACGGCCGACGACGATCTCCACCGGCAGCCAGCGCCTGTTCGCGGCGCTGACGATATCGTCGAGATTCGGATCTCCGCGCATCGACCACGTCACCGGGAGCAGTCGATCACCGGCACGCCGCCGAAGTCGCACGCCCCCGTGGAGCGCGCCATACTCGTAGAGTGCGAACAAGGCCTGCGCCTCGTCCTCGAGCTCGGCGGCAAGGCGCGTCGTCGATCGTGCGGCGAGAAGATCCTTCCAGGCGCGTGGATCGGCAGGCACACGGGCTTTGCCGGTCGTCGCCTGGACGACGGCCGCGAGGGTCACCGGCATGGCCGCCTGATCGGAAGGACGGAACGTTCGCTGCGTCGGACGCAGTTCCGCGAGCCACCAGCCGTCGGGGTCGAGGCCCACGGAGCGCAGCGATGGCCGGAGATCGACGCCGGCGAGAAACTCGAACGTACCGAGATGGTCGGGCAGCCGACTCATTTCATCGGCGATGAACAGCCGCAGCTCACGGGCGCCGGCATCTATCACCGCGGCCGCGCGGGCTGCGCGGTCCACGGTCACGATGTGCACGAGTGCGCGGCGAACGTGGCGTGCCTCCTCGGTTTCGCGACGTTCCGCCTCGGCACGCCGGAGGTCGTGCTCGGCGCGCCGCGCGCGGAACGACTCGTTCTCGGCTTGCTGCCGGAGGCGCGGGCCGGCCATGCGCCGGATGTCCCGGCGAAACGCGAGCGCATCCGGCGACCCCGGGTGGAGGCGCAGCATCCCGTCTGCGGTGACTCCCACGAGGTCCGACTTCCAGCGGCCGATCGCACGCTCGTCGAGGTGCGCGTGCGCGCCGATGGAGGCCAACCGCTGCTGAATCTCCTCCAGCGACAACTGCCAGGCGCCCGAGGCTTCGAGAACGGCAGCGGCTGTGCGAATCGTCGAGCGGGCGTAGAGGGTTCGATCTGCGAACGCGGCGTCGACCTCGGCCTGGGAGAGCGGCTCGCTGTCGGCCGGCTGGCGGTACTCCGCCGGACCCGGACGGGCGGACGGCGCGCGGAGCGGGTCGGCCAGGTATGCGATCCAGCCCAGCTCGTGGTCTGCGAGCAAGTCCAGATAGAAGCGACCGTCCCACGGGTCGCGAACGAGCGGCGATTGGCCGTGCCAGGCCTTGCGGAGCGACGCCGGGTTGGCGGCGGCGAGCCGCGGCGGGAGGGCAAGCCGTTTCAGGCGGTCAGCGATGGCTTCGAGTGTCAGTGGTCCCCCCGCCTCGAGGACCGCGAGCGCCATCAAATGCACGACCTGTGACCTCGGGATGCGTCACCGCGACGTCCAGATCGGGGACCGGCAGTCCGAGGCGCTGGCAGTACCGATTGCGTGGTTCAGGCATCGGGTTGGTTGGCATTCGTCCCCATGCTACGCCGGCGTGGGTGGCGGACGGAATCGGCGGCGTGGCGGCCGCCGCCGGTCGGCCCGATCTCGTCTTCTTTCACGGTCGCCGGCATCTTCCCGAGCGTCCGGGCGGCGCGAGAGGAAGAATGTCGTCCGCCTCCGACGGCTGCAACCGTTTCAGAAAGTCCGCGCCGCTAAGGGCCTAATCGCATGACTGCCGGTCGAGATCGGAACCGTCCATCGGTCCCTGAGATTCCTGCTCAGGATCGCCGGGAGACGATTGTGGCCTCCGGGAAGAAGGGACAGGGGACAGCAGGGGAAGAAGCCGTTGGAAAGCAGTGCTCTCGCGGGGGGGCGAACGATCGAAGGCGCGCTCCAGAGCGGGCAGGTGCGGCGCCACAAGGCCGGGGGCGGTCGCAGCAATCGCGGTCAGCGCCTGCAGCAGCTCCAGGTGCAGGCCAGCATCGTGCACGGTTTCGACGAGCGCGGGCACGTAGGACGCGATCAGGTCCGGCGCGCGGCGCCCGATTTCGCCGAGTGCGGCGAGTGCCGGCGCCCCGTTGGTGCCCGATTCGTCGTTCAGCGCCCACAGCAGACGGCGCACGATCTCGCGTGTCGCCTCCGGCCACCGCGCCGCGTATTCCCCCAGACCCCTCGACGCGCGTTCGGCCACGGATCGGTCGATGTCCCAGAGGCGCGCGACCAGGAGCCGTCCAACGCGTACGTCGCCAGCCACGGCGGCGGCCAGCGCCGGCTCGTTGCTCGACGCGAGCAGCGCCCGCACTTCGCCCTTCAGCGCCATCCCGCCACAATACCGCAACCGCGCATCCTTCGAATCGGTGTTCGGTCGTCCCGGTGATGATCTGGTTAACCGCGGCAGGCGTGTCGTGCACCTGAGTCCGGCGGCTTTGGGACAGCGCGCCGCTCGGTTGGCTGTTGACCCGTGAGCGATCCGAGCTCCAGCTTCACGGTGCGTTTGAGATAGGCGAAACCAGTGGGCTGTGTCGTCGGATAGTGAAACAGGAGGGTCGGCGAATTGCTCGCCTCGTCGAGGGCGAACTCGAACCAGCCCTCTGATCGGTCGCCGAGAACTTCGACGGCAGTCTTCTCCAGCGCCGGTCGAAGTTGATCCTTGACGGCCGCCGCGCACGCGGCTTCGGCCTTCTTCATCCACAGGTCCGCCTGCGTTCGACTGGGTGGGCGGCGGCGTCAAGACCCAGGAAGGCAGGTGACAGAGACAGGTCGATGTCCTCAGAGAAGCGGTCGATGACCGCAAACACTTTCGACAGGGACGTGCCGCCCTTGAACACGAGGACGTCGCCGAATCTCGATTCGAACAGGACGGCGAGGACCCAGCTCACCCAGAAGTCTTTTTCGAGCATCACCTCCGGCACATTGCGCCGGGCTGCTGCCTGCTCGATGTAGAGCCGGCGCTCGTTCGAAGGCAGCTCCAGGAATTTCAGGCGCAACCGCTCATCCCCTCGCCAGCTCGCGCAGAATCGGGTGCATCCAGGAAGGCGCGAGCCTGATGTCATCGGTGAGCCCGTGCCGTTTCTGCGCCGGCAGCGTTCGTCTGAGATGCGCGACCCGGTCAGGCGTGATGTGCTCTTTGCCCAGGTGCCTGAAAGCCTGGATCACGAGACCGCTGAGACGCCCTGCGGCTGCCATGTTGCGAGGTGTCGTCCGCCGAAGTTGGATCGTCATCTGGCCGACCCGTACGAGTCGGCTCGGGCCGTCGGTCAGGAACACGACTTTCATCGGCACCTGCTCGGACAGTCCGAGCAGGTTGGCTGCGTACGCGCCGGAGGGCTGAAGCCGAGTCCTGTCGCGTCCGGCAAGCGCTTTGGCGATGGCCTCAGCGGATGGCTGCAACTCTCCAAGAGAGCGGTGCTGCTGAGGATAGAGGTAGACGCCTCTGGCCAGACGCCGGAGAGTGCTGGCTTTGGCCAGCCGGGAGAGGGTCTGGTCAACGGCGGCCCGGCCGGCAAGGTCGACGAAGTCAGCCGGCGTGAACACCGACCATCTACCTCGGCCTTTAATTCGCCTTAATACCTGTGAATAAACGGTTTGAGTGGCCAATTTGGGCGCCTTATTGTCAGAAAAAATGACACATTTTTCTGACAGACGCAACTAAGGCCGGTCGTCTGGTTTGGGGGGCAGCCCGCTCCCTGGTCGTTGAAGGGCATTGTCCTCAGCTTCGCGTCGCTCCGGTGCTCGATTGTCCGGAATCGCTTGGGCGCGTCAAGACTGCCCTCCGGCGCTGCGCGGTCTTGACCCGCCCGGCGCGCTCCCGAGGTCTAGCAATTACCGGAGCGACGCGGTTCACCCCGCGACCCTTCCAGCAACCAGAACCTCCCGAGGCATCGCGTATCTCAATCGCCACTCGATCGTAATTGGCCGTTCCCCATCGGCCCCGTCTGGATCCACCGGCCCGAGATACTGAAACGCCATCGTCACCCCGGGTCGGTCATCCGCCCGCTCCCGAACGAACAGCAGCGGTGTCACGCTGTTTTGCGCTGGCTCGAGATGCCGCCGTCCCGGTAGCGAGTCGCGCGTCGTTCCGGCTTTCGACTGCCAGTGGAACCGCCTTTCATTGAGTGGGAAGTACGGTAACGCAAGCGCTCCTTCGTCGCGGCGGCTTTTTCGATCGTGACGAGCAGCAAGTCGAATGTTCCGCCATTTGTCGGCTCGACGCCGGTGTAGTAGTCGCGAAACTTTCCCTCGGCGGTACGCTGATCGAACGCAGCGCTCAGCTCAACGCCGAGATACCGCGCGTGCAGGACCAGCGGGATCTCGGGTCCGAGGGCGTGTGGCGGGGTCAGCACCGCGTTCAGCTCGCGCAAGATTGGCACCAGACCTGCAATCTCTTCGCGCAGTAACCCGTGCTGAGTCCACAGCGCTTCGGCATGCGTGCTGGCGCCGATCTCCTTCCCGTAGAGCACCGCGAAGAGCATGCGCGCGAGCCGACGGTCCGGCTCGTCGACGGGTGATTCCAGCGACGCCAGCCGCGCCCACATCCCGAGCCGACGCTCATCGCCGACATGAATCAGCTTGTGAACATTCTCTAAGGCCGCTCTCTCTTCTTCGCCGACTGTTCGCGCATCGAGACCCGCTGATTGCCGCAACTGCCACCAGGAGCGATCCTTCCGGTACACGTCATCGAGCGCGACGTCGGTCTCGTGAAGAAACGCCGCCAGTGACAGCTCTGCGTGCGCTGGCTCGCGCAGCAACGCACGAATGCCCGCCTGGTCCGACGGAATCGCGCGGCGCATCTGCGCGATCACGTCGTCGCGGACCTGCTCGTCGAAACGCAGGAGGCAGCCGGCCGGAAGCCGACCGAATCCCTTGGAAACAAACTCCGCCAGCTCGCGCGGCGTGTGGCCGAGGAGCGATCGCAGTCGTCGATCGAATCGGAACTGAAGGTGCTGTCGTCCGGTGAGGTCGAAGACGACCAGTTCAGCCTTGCCCGGCGCACGACGCAGGCCGCGCCCGAACTGTTGGAGGAACACCGTGGCACTCTCGGTGGGGCGGAAGAAGAACAGCGTGTTGACGTTCGGAACGTCGACGCCTTCGTTGTAGATGTCGACCACGCACAGCACCTGCACCCGGCCGGCGTCGAGGTCGCCACGAGCGCCTCGTCGTTCGACGCTGTCGGTGCTGCCGGTCACTACCTGGGTCGAAAAGCCACAGTCTTTGAAACGGCGGGCGACTTCTTCAGCATGGCGGACATTCACGCAGAACGCGATGGCACGCATCTCGGACCGCCGCCCGATGCATTCGCTCACTGCCCGGACCGCCCGCAACACGAACGCTTCGGCCGCCCCCACGAGCCGGCCTGCGAGTTGATCGGGCGCGTAGCGACCCGCGGTCCAGGTCAGGTCGCGGAGGTCGGCGCCTTCCACGTCGAGCATGTAATAGCGAAATGGCACGAGCGCGTGCGGAATGGCGTTCCAGACGCGGAGGTTGCCGACCCACGGCCGTGGGAAGTGACGCTCATAGTCGAGACCGTCGGCGCGCTCTGGGGTGCCGGTCAGACCGAGCAGCTCTTTCGGTGCCACCCGGTCGAGCAATCTCTCCCAGGAATCAGCCGCGGCGTGGTGAGCCTCGTCCAGAATCACATGGTCGAACGCGCCGGGATCGATCGCGGAGCCGTCGCCCAGCGAGTCGATCGATGCAAACACATGGCGCTGTATGGCGGGCCGCTCGCCGTGATACAGCAGCTCGCCGAAGTCACGCATCTGGAGCACGTTGCGAAAGATTCGCCGCGCCTGCTCCAGGATCTCGCGGCGGTGCGCGACGTAGAGCAGCGTCTCAACGCGTCCCGCCTGCCGCAGGGATCCGTAGTCGAGCGCGGCCATGACAGTCTTTCCCGTGCCCGTGGCCGCGACCATCAGATTGCGGTGCCGTCCAAGCTCGCGCGCCGCCGTGAGTTCCTCAAGCACCGGCTTCTGGAAGTCTCTCGGCTCGATTTCGAACAGCAGATCCTCGCTCGAATCGTAGCGGGCGTCCGGCGAGAGGGCCCTCGTGAGCCGCACACGCTGCGCGTTGTTCCCAGACTCGTACGTTCGAACTGATGTGCATCCGCCCAGGTCCTGGTCGAAGGTCTCCTGCATCTGCGCGACCAGCGCTGGTTGATCCGACTGCGTCATGCGAACGTTCCATTCGAGGCCGTCGGTCTGAGCGGCGTGCGAGAGGTTCGACGAACCCACGAACGCGGTCGAGAACCCGCTGGCGCGATGAAAGATCCACGCCTTGGCGTGCAGCCGCGTCGTGTTCTCGTCGTCCAGATCTTCACGGTCGCATTCGGCAACGCTGCCAGTCTCTCGATCGCCAGCACATCCGATGCACCCATGTACATCGTGGTCAACACGCGCAGCGAACGGCCGCGCGCGTCGCAGTGCCGCTCGATTTCAGTGCGAAACTTCTCGAAACCGCTGAGCTTGATGAACGCGCACAAAAGGTCGACAGAGTCGGCGCTGTCGAATTCGCTTCGCAGATGCTCGAGCAACTGGTCGCCCTCGGCATTGACGATCAGGCTTGAGGCATGGAGCGATCCACGCGGCCGCTCTGGCGCTTGCGCGGGCCTCGCAACGATCGCGGTGAGCCGCTCGGCGTTCAGGCGAAGCTCGTCATCGCGTTCGAAGACGTGTGGCGCGTGCGAGTGCAGCACCGCCAGCAGCGCTTCCGCCAGTGCGAGCCCCTTGGCGGAGTCAGCCTTCAGTTCGGCCAGTGCGAGGGCGAACCCATCCCCGAGCAGAGATTCGAGCACCGCGCCGATCGGCTCGCTCACGGTGAGCGCGGAACGATACACTTCGAACGGAGCGCCAAGGGCCGCCAGTTGGCGATCAAGACGTGCACTGACAATCTCGTCGTACACGCCAGCTTTCAGTTCGCTACGCCGCCACCCTGCCATGAAACCTCCTGGGACTCGACCGACGCTAATCTCGCGACCGTGTCAACGCACGCCAGCCGGTATTGACGGGCAAGTTCCAGCTATGACCGAACGCCAACGTGAGTAATTCGTAGAATAGCGTCTATGGAAGACTTTCATCCGGACAACAAAATGACTGTGTTCGTGCTCATTCGTGAGGACCATAACGAACACGGCTACGTCGACACGTCCATCGCGGGCGTATTTCGTGAGGAGGGCGTCGCGAAGGAGATGGAGGCCCTCGAGCGTCTGCATGCGCGACAGGAGGGACTCGTGGTCGAAGACGACGAGAGCCCTGGACGGCGAGTGGCAGGTGTCGTGGAAGGTCGACGAACACCGCGTGGACTGATCTATCGTTCGAACGCCTTCTTCCATCGCTGCCGCGGGTCGTCGAACACGACCGCCTTGGGATTGAACGCGTCCGGGTCGTAGGCGCCTCCCGCCCATCGAGCATCGACCGTGTGTTCGGGGTGCCGGCGATTCGCGATTGCCTGCAGGAACTCCGCGTAGCCGTGGACGCCGCCGCAGTCCTCGGGCGGACAACGCCTGGCGCCGGAGACACATCGCGGATACGTCAGCGACTCCTCGGCTGACTCCATACCCTCATGCGCGAGCACGTGCTCCCAGTCGTCGCCGAAGTCGTATGCGTAGATCGCTGGCGGCGCGTGCCAGCCGCGGCGCTCGAAGAATTGCGACAGACGGCACCTCCCAACCCGGAATGACCGGCCGATCGGCCGGGTCCTCGTCGGTGGGAATGCCGATGGACACGACCTGCTTCTCCGTGGATCGAGAAGCCGGAACTCGTGAAGATGATAGTCGAGCCAGCCCATCGCGTCCTGGATGGCCACATGCAGGTCCCAGAACGAGTACCTCTCCGGAACCTGCAGCCGGCGCCAGACGAGGGGGTCTGTTCCGCTCAGGACGATGAGGAACTGGTGCACCAGCTTCGGTCGCGGTACTGCGTTTTGTGGACTTGCTCCCAATCGCCGGCACCTTGGCCACTCGACCCTCCGTAAGGACGACGTCGTCGTCTCGCTCCGAGTAGGTTAGCCGCAGAGAGCACGGTGCGTCATCAGAATATCCTTCACCACCCGACGCCACCCTGCATCGTCCGACGATCGATTGCGAGGTCCTCGCGCTCGCTCATACTCGCCGCACGGAACGACACGCTTCCGCGGGATTGCCAGGAGCCATGTTCGATCGGGACGACCCTCGGGACGACCACGTGCGCAGCCGGGGCGACTCATTTGAACGCCATCGCCGGCCGCAGGCCGGCGGCGACCGCGACGATGACGGCCGGAGTGCCGTCGTCGACATGTCGACCTGCGCGTGGCCCAGACCGCGAGCTCGCGCGCGACCGGAAACGATCCTATGAGCTGAACTAGTGCCGGGTGCCACGTCCACTTCCAGGTCTCTTCACCGTTGACGTCGAACCCGGCCGGCGCTATCCTGTTTTCATCGTCTTGGTCCGCTACTGAATTTTTGAACTCGCGTCCACCTTCACGTTGGGTGGCACGCCACCTTCCTCTGACTCCTCGGACCGAGTGCGGATCGACTGCGGTTCGCTGCTAAGCGGCATCCGCATCCGACCGCGCCGAGCAACGACGCGACGGGCCCTCAGGGCCGCTGCCGTCGGCTGGCACCAGCCAACGAAGTTCACTGTCGGTTCGGTGTTCTCGGAATCGTTCCGGGGAGGTTCGTATGAAGAGACACGGTCGATCGCACGTCCTCGAGCGAGAGCCTGCAGTCGGAGGCCACATCATAAGGCTGACGAGGAGCGAGGGGTTCACACGTGCCGATCGCGGCCTCGACAATCCACACGAATCGCGTCGTACAGCGTTGCCCGTTCTGCTCACGGTCGACGAAGCGGCGGATCTTCTGCGCACAACGAGGCGGGCGATCTACGCGATGATCGAACGCCGGCAGTTGCCCGGCGTGATCCGTGTCCGCCGGCGAGTGCTCCTGCGCGCCGACGATTTGCTAGACTGGCTGAACCAGAAGCGCGCGCCATCGCCAGAGGAGTAACTGGTGATGAGCGTCACAATCCGTCCGTATCGAGGAGGCGGCTGGGAAGTGGACATCCGTGTTGTCTCGCCCGACGGCACGCGACACAAGCGCGAGCGTAAGCACGCGCGCCGCTATCGTCGCGTTCGGCTGTCGGACGATGGGCTGCGGCCCGGGAACGCGTGTTGTTCGAACGGCTTCTCTCTCCGCCAAAGGATCAACCACGCAAGGAGGTGCCCACCCTACAAGAGTTCGCGCCGCGGTTCGTCGACGGCCACGCACGGGCGAATCGACAGAAGCCGAGCGGGATTGCATCGAAGACCATGATCCTTCGGCGTGACCTGATCCGGCGTTCGGTCGCAAGACACCTCGACACGATCAAGAGCGAGGACGTGCAGCGGTTGAAAGCGCAGCTCGAGATCAAGTCGCCAAAGACGGTGAACAACATTCTCGCCGTGCTCAGCATGCTGCTGAAGAAGGCGGTGGAGTGGGACGTGATCGAGCGGATGCCGTGCACGGATCAAGCTGCTGCCCGTCGAGAAGGGCGCGGCGGCGTTCCACGACTTCGAGGAGTACGAGCGGCTCGTCGACGTCGCACGGGCCGATCGATCAGCGCACGTACTGATCGTGTTGCTGGGCGGTGAGGCCGGGCTTGCGGTGCGGCGAGATGATCGCGCTCGAGTGGGGCGATGTCGATCTCGCGAAGCGGCAACTGTGTGTCCGTCGTTCGGACTGGAACGGACAGGTGGGAACGCCGAAGGGTGGACGGCTGCGGTACGTGCCGCTCACGCGACGGCTGACCGCGGCGCTCGCCGAGCATCGGCACCTGAGGAGCAAGCGGGTGCTCTGCCAGGACGATCGCACGCCGTTGACGCGGCAGATCGTGCAGAACCGGATGATGCGGGCGGCGCGGCGGGCGAACGTGCAGGGCGGGGTCCACATCCTGCGCCACACGTTCTGCTCGCACCTGGCGATGCGGGGGCGCCGCCGAGGGCGATCCAGGAACTCGCCGGGCATCGCGGATCTGGCGATGACGCAGCGCTACATGCACCTGAGTCCGGCGGCGCCTCGGACGCGGCGATTCGGCCTCTTGGAACGGCCGTCCGGCGAACAGAAGTTTTGGAGATATATTGGAGACGGGGATGGTCCGCTGAAAGAAAATGATCAATGAATAGAAGGACTAAACTGGCGGTGAGGCAGGGATTCGAACCCTGGGTAGAAGTTTTAGCCCCTACAACGATTTAGCAAACCGCCGCCTTCAGCCTCTCGGCCACCTCACCGCGCTCCGTAAGTGTACGTGAAATCAGCACTTGGCGGATCCACATTTTGCATTGGCCAGGCGACGGTTTTTAAAACCGTCGCCTTCTTGAGATTTGACTGGAAAATCGCCGGACTTCACCATGAGAACCCACGGACTTGGGCACATTCGCGAACAACCATCAAGAATCCTGGGCGCGCTGATGGCGCGCGTTGTGCGTCAGTTGCGGTTCTCCAGTGTGTCGGAGAACGAGTGCCGAACGATCACCGCGGCGAGAGTTCCGAACCCGCAACGTCGGCAGCTGAGCCGCTGCCGACGCGTCAGGTCTGCATCTGTCCATCGCCCCAGACATATCAGGCGGCCATCGGCTAACCTGAATTCCGTGACCGCGAAGGACCTTCGGCGCATCCTGAGGTCCTTCGGTTGCGTCGAGAGTCGGCAGCGAGGCTCACATCCACGTATCGAATGCGGCCAGGGTGTGACGACCGTACCGGTTCATGCGGGTGAAGACATCGGGCCCGGTCTGCTGCGCCGTATCGAGCGCGACCTGGAGCCGTGTCCGCTTTCGCAGCAAACCGAAGCGCTGCCGCTTCGGCGAGACCTCGCCGCAGCTCGCGCACAGCAGAAGGCGAGCGGAGGCGGGCCTCGGAAAGGGATGGTTGAAGAAGCCGTGAACGGAAGACTGAAGATGAGCGCGCGCGATGCCGCTCGTCTCTTGGGGCTGTCGCATCAGCGCGAACACCAGCTCACGCAACGCACGAAGAAGGAAACCGATAGGGCCTGTCACAGAGCCCGCAACGCTACCGGCGTGCTTCGGCGTGCTGGTAGGACAGGGGCATACCACCCGCACGGACCTGTCCGGCGTCCTTCAGCAGGCGGTCGCGTTCTGTCAGGAAGCGTTCCGCCGACTTCTCGAGGTACTCGGCCACCGGCTCCCGCTCACCTTCGCGAAGCAGGTATTCGACCAGTCGGCCACGCAGTCCAGAGTGAGAGATGTGTAGCGCCCCGCGTCCGAGATCGAGGCCGCTGTGGCGGTGCGCATGTGTTCGACGGCCACCTGCCGGTCGCCATCCTTCAGCGCCAAGACACCCAGGACGGTATGCGCGCGATAGATGACACCGTAGTCATTTGCGGCCTGTTGATGGCGGTCGGCGAGCGCAAGCGCATCCTTCGCATATTGGCGGGCGCGGGCGAAGCCCTGGGCGGCGTGCGTCCGGGCTTTCTCTGGTTCCGCCTCGGGCTTTTCGCGCACCATGTAGGCGATGTACTCCGCGCGCATATAGGCGCTCTCCGCCGCGCCAGGCAGGTAGAACAGGCGATCCTCCTCTGGAAGGGCCGAAATCGCCGCATACGTGGCGTCGCTGAACTCGTCGAAGGCGTCACGCGCGCCGGTGGTATGAAGCCGGCTCTGGATTTCCCCCATGCGCTCGGAGGACCGAGGTCTGCCAGTGCGCTGCGTGCCGTGCGTTTTGGGGATCCAGCGTGGCGGCGCGTTCGAGGTAACGGCGGCCGAGAGAGGCTGGCGTCGCCCGGCCGGTACCGCATGAGCGCATATCCTGCCGCCGCCAGCAGGTTTGGATCGTTGGTCGCCTCGAGCTTGCGTCGCGCCTCCAGAGCGAACGGTGACCGCGCTTCGTCCGCGTCGGTCGCGCCATACCTGGGATCAATGGACCCGACGATCGCACCTGCATAGAGGTCGGCGAGCCGCTCAGACCACGGACCCGCGGGCTCCCTCCGCTGGGCGCGGAGCAACAACTCCTCGGCGACCGGTTGGTCATACGCGCTCAGAAACGCCGCGGCTCTCGCAAGGGTCGTCGTCGTCACATCCGGCTTGGATGTCTGTTCGAGCCAGAACTGCTTCGCCTGCGCGTACCCCTCGGGGTCGTATCGCCTGGAGATGCTGGGGATCCACAGGTCCGTTTCCGGCAGATGCGCAATCCGCCACAGCGCGTGCTTGCGGATCCCGGCGAGCTTCTCCTCCCAGCTCACCTTGCCGGTCTGATCGTAGAAGATGATCAGCGTCTCGCGCGCGTTGAGGTTGTCAGGATTCGCCTCGAGGGTTTGCTCCAGTGCCGCCGCCTCCGGAGCCGTCATCGCCACGGCCGCCTTGTGTCTGTCGCTGCGCGCCTTGTTGTCGTCGATCTGCCTCTGGACCTCGAGATCCGGGCGGAGGGGCTCGGCGGCAATCTGCTGGCGGCACGCGATTGCGAGGACGAGGACCGCAGCACAGCCGACGGCCACGCCCACGCGCTGCACACCCGACATCCGCGCCATTGCATCGCCGCGCAGCAGGCGGTCTATGCGGGCGCCGAGCAGGCCGGAGCCATCCACGCCGATGGCCTGCCACGACACACGGTGCCCACGCAGACGGACCGCTTCGGCCATGTCGAGCAGCACTTCCGCATAGCGCAACGGTTGGCCGACCTGGCGCGCGCCGGTGTCGTCACAGGCATGCTCCGCAGTGACGGCCAGCGTGCGCTCCAGCCACCAGGCGAGCGGGTGGAACCAGAAGATCGCGCGGTTGACGTGCGCGAGGAGTGCCACCAGCGAATCGCGCCGCACGATGTGCGCGTTCTCGTGCGCGAGGACTACAGTGAGCGTGTCGCCGGGCCACTCGTGCACGTCATGGGCAGCAGGA
>CAWFPR010000022.1:0-7768 GCA_963817635.1 uncultured Acidobacteriota bacterium
CGTCCCGAGCGCCGCAGAGAGGCCGGGGGCGCGGCCGAACCTACCGCGCTCGCGTGCCCACGATCAGCACGTATCCGAGCCAGCGGCTCCCGAAAATGCGTTCCGATTCGAGCACCCGCAGCACTCCGCGGACGCCCCAGCGCCTCACGGCCGTGAGGACGGCCCGGAGGTATCCTGACACGCCGAGGGTCTGGCGCACGTCCTTCGTCCAGCGCGCCATCACTTCGGACCTGTCCAGCGCCCGAACGTTCGTCAGGCCGATGGTCCGGAACAGCCGGACCCAGTCGTCGAGCGTTTCAGGCCGCTCACCCTCGAGTTCGGCCAGGCGAAGCCGGATCGGCTCCGGAGTCCCCGGCTTCCAGCACAGATCGTGCAGCCCGACACGGCCCCCCGGCCGCGCCACCCGGATCATCTCCCGAAGTGCCCGCGCCTTGTCGAACTGACACACCGCGCATTCCGACAGCACGACGTCGAAGCTCCCGTCCGCAAACGGCAATCGGTGCGCGTCCCCCTGCGCGCAGCGGACGACGAATGGCAGCTCCTGAAGCCCGTCGCGCATCCTCCGGGTCATCGCCGCCGAGGCATCCACGGCAGTAACCACGGCCCGATACGAATCCGCGAGCAGGCGGGCGGTCTCCCCGGTTCCTGCGGCCACATCGAGGACCGTCGTTCCCGGCCCGACGCCCATCAGGCCGGCGAGCTCCTCTGTCATCCTCCGTCCGCCCGGGTGAAAAATGTCGAGCCCGAGTCCGCCACCCTCAATGAGGGCTTCCAGTGACGGCTTGTCTGTCATGAGCGGTTGTTCCCCGGAGCGTGCGGTCAACGGGTGGCCGGCTTCATCGCGAGATCAAACTGCACAGGCTTCCACTTTCCGTCAACGCGAACGACCAGCTCTCCGACCGGTGTATCGCCCTTGCGCCCGGTCATCCGGAACCCGACATCGGCCCCCGAGAGCACGACCGGATCGACCGACTGTGTGGCGACGAGAGCCTGCGCATGGCCCCATGCGCCAACCGCGAGCACTGCCGCGCTCAGAACGCAGGCCATCAACAGATAGCGGAACACGGGTTTCATAGGTCCTCCTCTTGATGGCGGGTCAGCCAGCCCTGCGCACCTCGTAGTCAAGCTTGACGATGCCGCTCTTTGGATAGAGCCGGTGCCCAGTCAACGCGAGCGTCGCACCGGCTGGCGAATCCGGCAGGAGCGGTGTGCCGCCACCCAGCAGTATCGGGACCACCGCCACTTCGACCGTGTCGACCAACCCCATTTCGAGCAGCGCGCGAAACAGCAGGCCTCCGCCGAACAGCCAGATGTCCTTTCCGGACTCGCGACGGAGCCGGTCCACGAAGCCCGCGACGTTCTCGCTGACAATCGTCACGCCTGGGTGGTCGCCCGGCCGCCATGTCCGCGAGAAGACGATCGTCTTCATCCCGGGCGTCTCTGCGTTCCCCTGGCGCACCATCGTCTCGAAGGTGCGGCGGCCGATCAGGAATGTGTCGAACTCGGCAAATATCGCACCGAAGTCGATGTCGGGATCCATCGGGATCCAGTCGGCCCCGCCCGTGCGGTCAGTGATGTAGCCATCCAGGCTTGCCGCAACCGCATATCGGATTCGGCGCATCATTCTCCTCCCGCTCTCGCGCGCTCCTCCAGCTCCCGCGCGCTCCCGCTCGACGACGGGGCCGGCTGGAGAGTCTGCGGGGATCCCGCGCGGCTCAGCGCGTCACGATCGGCAGGTACACGGGCCACGGGCCGATCGCGTCCCGATACTGCTTCGCCATGACGCGGGCCGTCTGGGCGACGTGCCCCAGATCGTGCACGACCCAGGCCGCCAGAAGCTGGCCCAGGGTGACGGGTCCGAGCTCCGGGTGCTCGCCTTCGAGCGCCAGCTGCGCATCGGTCAGTTTCCAGCCCGCCAGCGTGGCCACGTTGTCGGCGCGAAGGCGCTCGAACTCGTCGAGCAAAGTCGCGAGGGTCTTGCCCTGGCTGTCGCGGAGCTGGGCGAAGCGATTGTACGGGGTGAAGCGGCGCTGCGGGCCCTGAGCGAGGATGATCCGCGCGCGCGGAATCCAGTCGGTGTGCTCCCCGTGGATCAGGTGGCCCACGATGACGTACGGGCTCCACGTATCCGGGCCTTCCGTCGCGTCGATCCATGCCTGAGGCAGTCCGGCGAGCATCGCGCGAAGAGTGGCGGGTGTGCGTTCGAGAACCGCCATGCCGGCGGCCAGTTCGAAATCCACAGGGTTCCTCCTCGCCGTGCCGGCTACTTCACGCCGCCGGTGGCGATGCGGTACAGCAGCAGCGCCGCGCGCTTGGTCTGCGACGGCAGCGTTGACAGGTCCGCCGTCTCCTTGACGGTGTGATCGTCGGTGCCCATCAGGCCGACGCCATCGAGGATCATCCCGACCTCGTTCGCCACGAACGACACGTCCGCGGCGCCGGCACGATCTGGGCTGACAGCGGTAACCGGGCCGCTGCCGATATCGCGGCTGGCTTGGTCGTACATCGCCAGCAGCTTCGCATTCCCGTCGGTCGGCGCCATCGGCGGGTAGCCCTCGTCGAACGTGATTGTCGCGCTCGTCCCCGGCAGCGACTGGCCGACGATCTCCTTCATCGTCTTCATCGAGGCGTCGAGCTGTGCGGGGGTGAGCGTCCGGAGGTCGCCCGACACGACGGCGTGCTCGGCCACGACATTCGTCTTGCCGAACGCCGTGCCGCGCAACTGCACGGGATCGAAGTCGACGGTAGTCCCGCCGAGCATCACGCCGGGATTGAACGTGAGATGAGGCTCGCCGGCCATCTTCTCGCGGAAGCCGTTGAGAATGCGCGCCATCTCGTACACGGCGCCGTAGCCGATGTCCGCCCGGAAGATCTGCGACGAGTGCGCCGGTGTGCCTTTCACGCGCACCTGCCAGCCGGTGGTGCCGCGACGCGCCGTGACGGCGAGCTTCGGATCGCCGGGGCCATCCTCGAATCCGATCGCGACGTCGGCCCCTTTTGCCGCGGCGATCAGGGGCGCGCGCGCCAGGCTCAGGGGATCGCCCGAGTCCTCCTCGTCGCCGGTCATGACGACGATCACGTTCATCGTCTTCAGCGCGCCTGCCGCCGCGAGAGCCTTCAGGGCCTGCACGATGATGACGTCGCCGCCCTTCATGTCGATCACGCCGGGGCCGCGGGCCTTGTTGCCGTCGAGCCGCTCGAACTTCTGGAACGGGCTGTCCGGCTCGAAGACGGTGTCGAGGTGGCCGATGAGCAGGATGCGCGGGCCGGCGCCCGGATGATCGGCGACGAGATGTCCCGCGCGCTTGAAGGCCGCCCCGTCCACCCAGCGCGTCTGGAACCCGAGCGCGTCGAACTCGGCGGTGAATACCCGGCCGACCGCCTGCACGCCCGTGAAGTTCTGCGAGCCGCTGTTGATGTTGACCACGCGCTCGAGCAGCGCGAGCGCTTCGGCGTCGTGCGCGTCCACGTGCTCGACGATTGCCCGCTCCGGAGGAGTCAACGACGCAGCCTGAATCACGGACAGCACCAGCAGCACAACGGTGGAGATCATGATGACATCTTACCCGCACCACCGCCGCCGGCTGAAGCCGGGCGCTGCGGGACGCGGACGGGCCGGACGCTACGAACCCGCCTTCGCCTTCTTCGCGAGCGGCACGCCGTCGGTCATCCAGGATGGCGCCGGCGTTCCCTTGAGGTAGTGGTCGAAAAACTGCTTCATACGCACCTGGAAGTCCTTCTGGTTCTCTTCCTTTGCCAGATGGTGCGGCTCGTCCGGATAGGACAGGAAGATGACTTCCTTGCCGAGGCGCCGGGCCGCGTTGTAGAACTCCAGGCCCTGGTGCCAGTCCACGGCCCCGTCGGCGGTGCCCTGGAGGATCAGGAACGGGGTCTTGATCTTCTGCGCGTTGTGCACCGGCGACTGGCTCTCGTAGAGCGCGCGGTTCTCGAAATAGCCTCCGCCCATCCGCACCTGCCCCATCTCCATGATCCCCTGCTGCACGGTGCCGGTGCTCTTGTACAACTCATCGTAGAAACTGACGAGGTCGGTGACGGGCGCTCCGGTGACGACCGCGGCGAACATGTCCGTCTGGGTGACGATGAACGACGACTGGTAGCCGCCCCAGCTGTGCCCCTGGAGGCCGATGTGCTTCGGGTCCGCATACCCGAGGTCGATCACCTTCTTCACTGCGCTCGTCACGCAATCAACGGCCGAGTCTCCCGGATGCCCGACCGTGTAGACGACGTCCGGCTGAAGCACCAGGTAGCCGTTGCTCGCGTAGGTCGACATGTGCGGCCGGTCGTCATACACGGGCATCGAGTAGCGGTGGTGCGTGTTCGACATCTTCTCGTAGAAGTACACGAGCATCGGGTACTGCTTTCCGGCCTCGTAGTTCGCCGGCAGCGTCAGCGTCCCCTGGAGACGCACGCCCTTGCTGTTCGTGTAGTCGATCAGCACCTTGCTGCCCCAGGCGTACTCCGCCTGCTGCGGATTCGCGTCCGTTACGCGGACCGGTGACCGGTAGTCGGTCCCGCTGACGAAATAGTCGGGGAACTCGACGAAGGTCTCGCGCGTGTAGAGCAGCCGGTCGGCGTGCTTCGCCTTGACCGGCCGGCCGTAAATCGATCCTCCAGCACGAGCTTCTCGAGGCGTCCGTCCGGCTGCAGCCGGAAATAGCCGGCCTGCTTCGTCCACTCGCCGTAGGCGGACAGCAGGATCGGCTGCGACAGGTCGATCGCGCGCTCGTCCGGATCCAGATCCTGGTAGCGGAGCACGATCTGATCCTTCGCGCCCGCGCCTCCGGTCAGGTTCTTCGCCTGCCCGCCGTCGAGCGGAAGCCTCCAGAGATCGAACTTGTGATTCACGATGACAGACGTGCCGTCCTTGCTGAAGCCGGCGACGCCGTACGTGGGCTTCTCGTACGGATGATCATCGTCCGTGTCGATGAAAGTCGTACCGGAGGCCTTCGAGATGTTGACGGTCGAACCCGCGCCGATGTCGTAGGCCCACAATTCACCGTCGCGCTGGAAGAGGAACCACTTGCTGTCGGGCGACGCGCCAACCGTCCGCCCGATCTTCTTCGCGATCAGCGTCCGCTCGCCTGTCGCCGTGTCGATGCGGTAGTAGTCCGCCGGGCTCCCGCCCCACGACACGTCGAGGCGATAGGGTTTGTCCATCCGTCCAATCGCCCACTTCCCGTCGTCGGTCAGCGTGACCGATGGCATGGCTTCGTCGGCGAGCACCGTCAGCTTTGCCGACGCGGCGTCGACCGCAGCACGATAGGTGGCCCGGCTGTCGGCGCTGGCACGCACGGCCTGGATCGACTGCACGCGTTCGTCCTTCCAATGCCAGACGTCCACGTTCGCCACCGGGTCGTCCGATTTTTCCGGTTCGGCCTGCTGCTCCTTCAAGCCGATGAAGACCCGCGAGCTGTCCTTGCTCCACGCCACATCGCCGAACTCGCTGATTACCATGTCGCCCGGCGCGCCGGCCAGTTCGGTCGGCCTGGATGTTCCCGGCTCGGCGGGATGAAACCACAGCAGTGCATTCTGCCGCTGCCGCTTCCCCTTCGGCGTGGTCCCGCGCAGGACCGCCAGCCGGTCGCCGGACTCGTTCCAGGCGGGCTGCGCATACCTGGCCGCGGTCGCGTCGAGCGACCTCATCGTGGCGCGCGCGAGGTCGAGCACGCCCACGCCGTTCCCGAGTTCGTCGGGCGCGTCGATCGTGAAGGCAAGCCGGCCGCCGGACTTGTCGAACGCATAGTCCGAGACATTTCCGATGTTCTGGGTCTCTCCCGTCGCCAGCGTCCGGACGATGAGGTCCACGCCGTCGTGCTTCGCTTCGCGATCCGCCTTGTCGCGCTTGATCGCCACCACCTTCGCACCGGCCGGGAACGTGAATGACGAGGCGTTCTCCACCTTGAACTTCTCACCGGACACGAGGTTCAGGAACTCCACCGCCTTCGTGACGGGCTTCTTCGCCTTGCGCAGCTTGTCGGCCTCTTTTTTCGGCAGACTCACGACGTAGGCCGCCCACATGGAGTCGTCCGAGAACTTCGGCTCGGAGCCATTGGCGAGCGTATAGAGCTTGCCGTCTTCGACGCGCTTGACGAACAGCGTGTCGTCGCCGCCGTTGGGACGATACCCGTAGCTGACCCACGCGCCGTCCGGCGAGATGGCCGTGGACACCACGCGGCTCCAGCGGCCGTAGTCGTCCAGCGTGAGAACCTTGCCGCCGTTCGCCAGCGGCGACGCGGACGCGAGGAGGAGCAGGAACAGGAAGGCCGCGGAACGCGGGCGACGGATGTGCCTGGACATGGCGAGACAATAGCACGCGGCGTGGGAGGGCTGAAACTCAGTCGCTGGCCCCTCGTCGTGGCGCGGTACACACGGTCTAGTCGTCGATGAGCGCGCTCATGTCGGCATGGCAGTCCGGGCACATACCGTGCGTGATGCCCGGGAGAACGTCGCGCTCGAACAGCCGCAGCACCGACGCCAGCTCCTCGACTTCGACCCATCGGTCGACGAGATGGATCGCTTGCACCAGCTGCACATCCGCAACAGGTCCTGGACCGGCTGTTGCCGGCCGATGATCGGAGCCTCCGATCGCGGCTCCAGGCGGACGATGCGGCTGTCGATGCGCACGCCAGAGCCTGGCCGGGCCGACACGAGCAGCTCCAGGTAACGGCGCAGCGTCGGGGAATCGCAGCGGATGGGAACCGCGAGCGGACGGCCGGTGCGGCGCACGCGGTCGAAGATTTGCCCCCAGAGGTGCGACGTCGTGCCATCGGAAATGTAGGACCAGATGCTGCGGCCGATCGGGCCCGGGGTACAGTTCGGGTGCGCTGTTCTCCAGCGCGAACACCGTCCATCCCTCATCGACCGAGACGATGCGGGACCGATCGTCCAGCTCGAGGAGCACGACCGCCGGTCGCCTCCGACCGGCATCAACGGACGGACGGCGGAGCACTCGCTGCCTGGTCGCCTGCTCGAATGCGAGGCGAGTTCCAGGAGCTTGGGCTCGCTGCAGGCCCTCCCGGTGAAGCTGACTCCGAAGGGCCCGGCATGGCGTCGAAGCCCGGCCGGGAACGCCGGCGTCGGCGCGTTCGGCACCAGCGCGAACGGCACGATCACGGTCGGATAGCCCGGCCGCGCCGCGATGCCGACCCGCTGCGCCCGGAAACAGGATCGCGTCGAGCCGTTCCGCCTTCATCATCTCGTCGATGCCGTGCGGACCGACAGGCGGATGTCCCTCGCGCGGTCCGCCTCGTAGCGACCGCGATCCTTCTCGACATCCATTTCGTCCGAGATGTCGAGTTGCGACTGGCCGTATTTGATCGCCCCGGCCCTGGCGTGTGCCGTGTTCCACGTACGCAGCTCGGTGAGCGTCTTCACCGGCGCCGCGGCGCCGAGCGACTTCAGCCAGCTGTTGAAGTCGCGCTTCATCCGTATTCAGCACGACCGAGCAATCGTCATCCTTGCCTTTGGCGTTGTCGCACCCGAGCAGCCGTTCCAGCGCAGAAAATTGTTCTTGGGATCGTGATCGACGACGCTGGGATGTCGGCTGGATCGACGATGATGGCACCCTGCGGATTTCAGGACCGCGATCGCCTCGTCCATGGCCTTCCTCTGCTCGGCGTTCAGGCCGCCCGCGCGGCCGCTCGGCTCCCGGCACGGTAGCGTGCGGTCGTAGAAGAGGGCCCGCGGAATGCCGATGCGTGCGCCTTTCAGCCCGTCGGTCTTCAGGAACCTGGTGTAGTCGTGCCGC
>CAWFPR010000023.1:0-264125 GCA_963817635.1 uncultured Acidobacteriota bacterium
TGAGGAATCCGGCGTCAGGGAACGGGCGGCGTTCACCAGGGGCCTCGACGAACTCCAGGCCGCGATGATCGTCGTGCCGAGCCAGGTGTTTTACCAGCCACGGTTCACGTACATCTGGACGCTCGGGGTCGGACGTTTTCCGAAGGCGCTGGTCCGTCGCGTGAACCGCGAGACGGCGCTGCGCGAGATTGCCCGCTGCTTTCTCGCCGGCGCAGGCCTGACGGTTCCCGGTGAGCTGGCACGCGTCACCGGTCTCTCGCGGCCGGAGGCGGGTCTCGGCAACCGTGCGCTCGTGGCGGAGGGATATGCCACCATGCCGTCACGCGGCCTGTACCGCCTGGCCTCCGGGCTGCTTGACAACGGCGAACCCAATCGCTAAGTTCCTTCGCGCCACGCCCCCTGGAGCAAGTCTGCTTTTCCGCGGGAGTCTCCGATGCCGAAAGGTTTTCAGAAGATCAGGTTCAATGTCGAAGAGAAGAGCGACGACCAGCTCTCTCAGGTCGGCACACGCAAGCTCGCGGCCCGCGGAATCGGGCGTCCGCGCGAGTCGGTCGCGCCCGAGTTCAACAGCGACGAATCCGCGGCGCGTTTCTACCTGAGCCGGGCCCTGGCGCAGGACGAACGTCCACGTGTGCGCAGTTTGACGGCGCCGGATCGGCCTGAAGCGGTGCCCGACCTTCGGCTCACGGGCAGCCAGCAGGTGCCCAACAGCACGAACCGCCTCGTGCATTTCGGACAGACCCAGTCGTCGATCCCGATTTTCGGTTCGCGCGTCGTCGTGCAGCTCGATCGGAACCGCGAACTCGTGGACATCGGCGGAGACGTCGCCGACGTCAGGGAAGTCTCGGCGGTCGCGACGCTCAGTCCCGTGGCCGCGCGCAAAGCGGTCGCGGGCTTCGTCAAGGTGCCGGAAGGCAAGCTGGCAGACCTCCAGCCACCAGAGCTGACGTTCTTCTTCGACGAACCCGGCGACGCCTGGCATCTGGCCTACCTGTTCTCGCACGTCCCGGCCGCGCCGCCGGCCTTCATCGAAGAGTCGGCTCACGGACGGGGACACGGTCTGGGCAGTTCGCCCCGCCAGCAACGTCCCCTGCTCAACTACCTCGTGGACGCGCACGACGGCGCGATCCTGTTTTATTACAGCGCCGCGCCGCTGCTCGACGTGCCGTCGGAGTGCAACGGGATCGAGGATCTCGGAAGCGTGGTCACGTTCTGGGGCCATCTCACAGCGGGGGGTGGCTTCGAGATGATCGACCCCGTGCGCGCAATCAAGACCTACGACCTGCAGGGCAAGGACATCGATCGCGACCCCGTGCCCTCCACCGCGGTCGGCAATACGACAAGCGCGTGGGGCGGCAACAACCCCGCCGCCGTCTCGGCCCATGTCAACGCGACGAAGGTCTATCAGTTCTACAAGTCTGTCCTTTCGCGCGACAGTATCGACGACAAGGGGATGGATCTCGTGTCGGTCGTCAACTGCACGTATGACCAGGACGAGGCGCCTCCCGAATGGCACAACGCGGTCTGGTACGACAAGAAGATGTGGTACGGACAGTATTTCGACGCCGGCGGCACGCTGCGCAGCTTCGCGCGCTTCCTGGACGTCATCGGCCACGAACTCACGCACGGCGTCACCGAGACCACGTCGAACCTCGTCTACAAGGATCAGTCCGGCGCGCTCAACGAGTCGTTCAGCGACATCTTCGGGATCATGATCGCCAACTGGGACTTCTCGAACCCCGGCAAGGACGTGGGGACCTGGGACTGGCGGCTCGGCGCCGGACTCGGGCAGAACGGCAAGCCGCTGCGGGATCTCAGCAACCCGAAATCGACCGGCGATCCGGACCACATGAAGGACTACCTGCACACGACCAGCGACAGCGGCGGCGTCCACACGAACAGCAACATTCACAACAAGGCGGCGTACAACGTGCTGACCGCGACCGACGCGAACGGCGCGCGTGTCTTCACGCCGACCGAAGCGGTGGTGCTGTACTACCTGTGCCTCAGTCGCCTGAGCAGCATGGCCACGTTCACTGACGTGCTGCACGATCTGATCGCGGTCGCCTCGATCTACTACGCAGGCGACGCCGCCAAAAAGGCGGATCGCGTCAATCGCATCAACGTCGCCTACAAGGCGGTGGGCATTCAGTAGTGCGGGCCGGCGCCGCAGGCACGACCTCCGGCGCCCGGCGGATCAACGCGTCTACTCTGACCGCAGCGCGACCACCGGGTCGACGCTCAGGCCGCGCCGCGCCGGGATGTAGCACGCGACGAGCGCCGCCCCGACGAGGAGCAGCGTCACGCCGCCGAACGTGAGCGGATCGGTGGCCGTTACGCCGAACAGCAGGGACGCCACGGTGCGCGTCAGGACCAGCGAGCCGACGATGCCGATCGCCACTCCGATGAGGATCGTGCGCATGCCCTGCCCGAGGATCAACCTCAGAACATCACCGGAAGCGGCGCCCAGCGCGACGCGCACGCCAATCTCGCGCGTACGGCGGCTGACTGAATACGCCATCACGCCGAATACGCCGGCCGTCGCGAGCAGCAGCGCCGTGATCCCGAAGAACCCGACGAGTATCACGTTGAACCGACGCGAGCCCAGGGAGGCGGAGTAGATCTGCGAGAGCGTCCGGAACTCCGCCGGAAGCTCCGGGTTGAGGTCGCTCACGATGTTGCGCGCCGCCGAGGTCACGGATGAAGTGTCGGCCGTGCTCAGCATCGCGAAGGTCATCGTCGCGCGCGGCCGCTGGAACACGTTCACGTACACGGTGGGACGCGGGGGCGCGTCGAGGCCGTACTCATGGATGTCGCCGACGATGCCCACAATCGTGAGCAGCCGCAGGTCGCCGTCCATGTTGCCGAACTCGATGGTGCGGCCGATTGGGTCCTGGTCGGGCCAGCGTGTGCGCGCCAGCGACTCGCTGATGAGCGCCGCGTGCGGCGCGTTCGCGCTGTCGCGCTCGTCGAAGAACCGGCCGCGAACGAGCGGGATCCCGAGGACCCGGAAGTAGCCGGGCGACGCGACGCAGAAGTCCGCGATGCCCAGCCGCGTCCTCTCATGGAACAACGCGCTGAGACCGTCCATCGTCGCCGGAAGCTCGTTCGGCGAGAGCACCACGAAACTGCCGTCCGGCAGGCCGTCCTCGACCATCGGCAGGCGGCTGGCCGCGCCAACCTGACGCACGCCCGGAATCCGCTCCAGCCGCTCGATCAGATTCGAAAAGAAAGCTGCCTGGCCCGCTTTTGCTTCGGGGCTGTCCTCCCATGGAAGCGAGACGTCCATCGCGATGATGTCATCCACGCGGAATCCCGGATCGACGTCGAGCACCTTCATCAGGCTGCGCCCGAACAACCCCGCGCCGATCACGAGCACCAGCGTGATGGCCATCTGCGCCGCGACGATCGCGCGGCCCAGACGGTGACCGGCCTGCGAGCCGGCCTGCCCTCGCCCGCCTTCCGCGAGGCCGCCGCGCGGATCGCCTGACGTCGCACGCACCGCGGTGAAGGCGCCCAGCCCCGCGGCGACGGCCGTGGACAGGAGCAGCGCGAAAACGAGGACCGGCATGTTGATCGCCACGCTGTCGAGCCGCGGCAGGTTGGCCGGCGCCAGCGCGACGAGTCCGGCGACGCCGCCGACCGCCCCCAGCACGCCGAGACCGCCGCCGGCCAGCGCCAGCAGGAATGCTTCGGTCAGGAACTGGCGGATGAGCCGCCGTCGCCCCGCGCCGAGCGCGCTGCGGATGGCCAGTTCGCGTTCTCGCGCCGAGGCCTGCGCCAGGAGCAGGTTCGCCACGTTCGCGCACGCCACCAGCAGCAGGAAGCCCACCGCGCCGAGCAGGACCAGCAGCGGCGTCCGCGCCTTCCCGGTGATCGAGTCCTGCAGCGGAACGACACCGGCGTCCTTCAGGAGATAGTCGCCCTGCTCGCTCGACAAGTCGTGAATCCGCCGGGCGATCGCGCTGATGTCCCGGTCGGCCTGCGCGACCGTTACGCCCTCGGCCAGGCGCCCGACGGCGGAGTAGTTGTGCGAGGTCCGGCTTGGATTCTCGCCGTCGAGGTCGGCCGGCATCCAGATTTCCGCGTCCGCGGGGAAACTGAATCCTGGCGGCAGGACGCCGATGACCGTGAAGACGGCGTTGTCGATCTTCAGATGGGCCTGCGACAGATCGCGCGAGGACCCGAGATTCTGACGCCAGTACCCGTTGCTGACGAGCGCCGTGGGACCTGCGCCCTTCCTGGCATCGTCAACCGTGAAGCTCCGCCCGATCGCCGGCTGGACGGCGAAGACCCGGAGAAAGTCCGGGGAGACGTACGCCGCTCTCGTGCGCGTCGGCTGCGATGCGCCCGACACGGAGATAATCACGTCCGTGTATTTCGCGAGTGCCTGAAAGCTTCGGCTCTGCTCGCGGAAGTCATCGAAGTTGGGATCGGCGAGACGCGAGCGCCCGCCCCTCGTGTTGATTTCGAAGACGGCCATGATGCGATCCGGATCCGGGTACGGCAGCGGCCGCAGCAGGACCCCGTAGACCACGCTGAAGATGGCCGTCGTCGCACCGATCCCGAGCGCAAGTGTCAGGACGGCGATGGCGGTGAAGCCGGGGTTCTTTCGGAACTGCCGGAGACCGTAGCGGCAGTCGGACATCATGACCTGGACGGCGCGCAGCATGAGCTATTGGACGGCGAGCCGCGTCGAAACGTTGCGGCCTACGGCCCTTTTCTGCGTCGATCGAGGGACCCCGACCACGCTCGGGAACTCCGGCACTTGACTGGGTGGTCAAGCGTCGGAGTTCTCGAGTGACCTCTGCGCCGTGGCGTCGCCGACGACCCCTCAGAAGATGAATCGGAGACCGAACTGCCCCTGTCGCGGCGTCACGCGCAGCCCGGCCTTCCCGAAGTTTGCGCTGAATTGCTGGTTCGCCCCGCCGAGAAACGACTGGTCGGCGTCGCTGTTCAGCACATTCAGCACGTCGGCCGACACTTCGAGGCGGCGCGGCCCGAACGTGAACGCGCGACCCAGGCGAAAGCTGAAGTTCCCCCGCCGCTTGAGCTGCAGTTGTCCCTCGCCGCGGGTCGGGTAGGCGAACCGGAGCGTGGTCGCCAGCGGGTTGCTGACCGTCCTGGCCACGCCGCTGCTGTTGACGACGACGAGCGTCGGTGGCCCAAACGCCGGATCGGCCGCTCCAATGCGCTGCACGATGGGTCCCGAATACTGGCCTGCCTGGACGTTCAGGCTTCCGGCGACCTGGATGCCGAACGGCGCCCGGAAGGAGGCGGCGACTCGGAAGAGGTGCGGAATACACTGCCTGCAGCCGGTCGAGTCTCCGCCGGACAGGCTATTCGGCTGTGCCGCACTGCCGGCCGACACCGCCCCCCCGCTGTTGGGGAAGGAGCCGGGCGAGATAATGCCCGCCGGGTCGGCAGGCTGATAGGTCCCGGCCATGTCATAGAACTGCCGGGTGTAGGAAGCGAGCATCTGGACATTGCTGGTCTGCCTGGTCACCGTCGCCTCGAACATCCGGTAGACCACCCAGTTCCATTCGTTGTTGAGAACCTTGATGATCGAGTTGAAGTCAGGGTTAGCGTAGCCCTTGAACACCCCGCCTTCGAAAATGGCGTTGACATCGAGGCCGTCGACATTGCCGCGGAACTCGCGCCGCATGACGCTGACATCGAGGCTGATACGGCCCGGGAGCTGCCGGCTGTACCCTCCGAGCCATTCGTCCACGTGCGGCTGGTGCAGGAGCTTCGGATCGATGATCCGGTTCAGGGTGAGCGTGGTCAGGCCCGGGGTGACGATGGCGGTCTCGAACGTGCCATTGAGGTCGAGATCGTAGTTGACCGTCCGATCGAACGAGAAGAACCCTGGACTGGCGTTGAAGCCGACCGATGGATTCTCGAAGGTCCGACCCCAGGTGCCGCGCACGATGTTCTTCGCATCCTTCGTGAGCACGTAGACCGCGCCGATCTTTGGCGCCACCTCGGTTGTGTGCTGCGCACTCACCTTGAAGAGGTTGTCGTAGCGGCGGAGGACGTCGATGCGAACGCCGGGCGTGATGGTGAGCCGCGACACAGGGCGCCAGGCGTCCTGGAGGTAGAACGCGTAATCGTGGCTGTCCAGGTTCTGGCTGACCGTGTACTCCGGTTGCACGAACTGATCGAAGGGGATGGTCCCGCCGGCGGGGTTGGTCGGATCCCTGAGGACCTCCTGCTGGATGTTGAGGCCCCCGTTCGCGTTCTTGCTCCCAAGCTGCTGGTGCAGCCGCGGCTGGAGATAGAAGCCGGCCTGGGCCTCGTGCGAGCCCACGAGGCCCCGCTTGAAGTAGGTGGCGTCGAAGGCGATGGTGCTCTTGCTGAAATGCGAGTCGCTCACCGACGCGTTGCCGGCCAGCGTGGCAATCGGGCCGCTCCCGGCCCACACGCCGCCTGACAGGGAGATCGTCGTGTAGATCTGACGCTGCGGCGTCTGCTCCGGGAAATCGCCGGACGATGACCCCCGGTTGTTGTACAAAGCCGTCAGTCGCGTCGTGAAATTATTGCCCCAGGTCGAGGAGAGGCGGGCGTTGAGTGTCGTCGCCTTGCTGCCCAGGTTTCCAAAGGGCTTGTCTTGTTGCGATCCTGAGAAATCACTGAGGTTGTGGTCGAACTCGTAGAAGCCGCTCAGCTGGTGGTTGGGCGAGAGATGGACCGTGGGCTTGACGAACACGAAGTCGGTCTTGAGCTTGGTATCGAACGGCTGCCACCCTGGGATGAGGCCCTGCAGATTCTTGAGCTGGGTCGGGGTCCGGGAGATGCCCGATGTCTGGCTCGCGTACTTGTAGGTGCCGAAGAACCACACCTTGTCACGCTTGATCGGCCCCCCTTCGGCGATCGCCGATTCGACGTAGCTGAACGCGGACGTCGTGCCGCCCGGCTGGTTGTTGCCGCTCCACTGCTTCCGCTGAAACACCTGGTTGAACGAGCCTTTGAACTGGTTCGTTCCCGACTTGCTGACCATGTTCATGACGGCCCCTTCCGCCATTGGGGAGGCCGCATCCATGGCGCCCGTCTTCACCTGCACGTCCTCGATCATCTCGTTGCCCATGTTGATGCCAATCGTGTACCCCACCTGGGAACTCCCGACGTCGGCCCCATCGAGCTGGATGACGTGGGCGTTGAAGGCGGCGCCGTGGACCAGGAAGAAATAGCCCGACGAGCCGAGATCCTGGGACACCACACCCGGCGTCATGAAGAGGAAGTTGTCGAAGCTCCGCTTGGTCGTGAGCGGGATCGACCGCAGGAAGTCGCCGGAGATGTTCACCGCCTGCACCGTCTTGGCCACCTCCAGCATCGGGGCTTCCGCGGTGATTTTCACCGTTTCGGTGGCGCCGCCCACCTTCATTTCGATGTCGATCTGAATGTTGACGTCGGCTCGGACCACGATGCCGGAGTGGGTGAACTTGGCGAACCCGGGCAACTCGGCCAGGACGGTGTATTCACCGGGCGGCAGGTTCTGCAGCCGGTAGACCCCGCCCCTATCCGACACGACCGTCCGCACGCCCGCCGCGGCAGCGGTGTCCGTCGTCACGGTGACACCCGGGAGGATCGCGCCTGTGCTGTCTCTAATAGTGCCTCGAATGGTTCCGTTCACTGCCTGCCCGAACGCCGCCGTCCCACAACCGAGGACCAACACCACGACCAGACTCAGACTCAGTGCGCGCCACATTTCGGCCTCCTTGCTTGAACGCCACCCCTCCCGACGTCTGCCGACCCGCTTGTCTGCAGCACCGCACACGACGACCGGAGAAACCGTGCGAAGACGAGCGGCGGGCCCGCGAGCCGCAAGGGCCGTGCTCCTCCGCGCTGACACAACCGATTGCGACACATTCGGACGCAATAGATTCACGAAATTCGCACGATTCCATGATCCGACGGCTAATCATCTGCGCAATCGATTGCGTGAGACTATCAGAGCGAGTGAGCATGTCAAGCACAATTGAACGATGGCTCGTGAACAGGCCCTATCTGCGCCAGGCCGGGCGCGGTCGTGCTCGATGCGGGCGCTCGCCCGGGTGGGGCGTTCACGTGGTTCGGCCCGGAACCGTCACCGTCGTTTCTCGCGGCAACGTCGTCGGCGTCCAGGATCCCCACCTGGATCGGCACGGTCCCGGTCGTCCCGTGCCTCTCGTCGAGCACCGGGAACCCGGCCGAGGCGAGCCCGCGCGCGCATGTCGCCCCAGTGCGGCATTCCGGCGCGCGATCGCTGACCCGTGATCAATGCCTGCTCGTGCCGGGACCCAGTTTCCCCACATAAACGTCATAACTGCCAAGACTCTTGTACGCCTTGGTGCCCAGGACCATGTCAGTGCTCTTGAATCCTCCCCCCACGTAGATGTTCCCCTGGCGATCGAGCGCCACCGCCAGCACGATGTCGTCGACCGTGCCGCCACCGCTCATGCCCCACAGCACTTTCCCCGCCTTGTCCAGCTTGACCAGGAAGAAATCGTCGAGCGTGCCTCTGTTCTCGAACGTCACGGAATCCACGCGAAGCGAGCTGCTCTGGAAGATCCCTCCGAGCACGCAATTGCCGGCTGCGTCGGTCGCCAGCGTCACTCCCCGCTCATCTCCGGTGCTGCCGAGATTGCGCGCCCACTGCAGGCTGCCGTTCGTGTCGTACTTCGCGATGAACCCGTCGAAGGGGCCGCCGGCGTTCTCCAGCGTCGTCGTGTCGAAGGTGATCTTGGAGCTGCTGTAGAAGCCGGTCGCGAACGTATTGCCGGAACGGTCCGAGGCCCCGGCGGTCGGATAGTCGTTGCCGGGCCCACCAGCCCGCCTGGCCCACTGGACCACTCCGGCATTGGTGGTACTTCGCTACGAACATGTCGGCGGTCTTACCCGTCGGGTCGGCATTCACGAGCTTCGTCGCACCGAACACTATCTCCGGGCTGAAGAAGTAGCCGGTGAGATAGAGATGTCCCGACGCGTCGTCCGAGACCGTGTAGGCCGTATCCTCGGCACTGCCTCCGGCGCTGGTCGCCCACAGGACCTTGCCGTTGCCGTTCAGTTTCATGAGAAACAAGTCGATGCCATCTGAACTGTTCAGCGTCGTCGCACCGAAGGTGACGTCCTTGCTGAACGTCCCTGCCAGGTAGACGTTGCCGGCCGGGTCGGCCAGCGTCGAGTAGAGACGGCTCCCGCCGGCGCCTGTGCTGCTCTGGGCCCACAGCACACGGCCGTTGGTGTCGTACTTGGCGAGAAAGGCCCGCATCACGCGGTTGTCGCTGACGAGGGTCGCCGGCCCGATCACCATGGTGCCGGTGAAGTACCCCCCCACATAGCTGTTGCCGGCGGCGTCAACGGCAATGGTCCTGGCGGTACTGTCGTTGTCTCCGGTTACGGAGTTGGCCCACACCAGGCGACCGTTCGTGTCGTACTTCGCAACAAAGAGCTTGAACTTTGGCGTCCCAGGATTGTCCAGGACGATGGACCCCATGGCGAGGGTGCGACTCTGCAGAGACCCCACGGCATAGAGGTTTCCGGACCCGTCCACGGCGACGCCTCGCGCAATGTCTTCCGCGGTGTTGCCCGCGTAGGCACTCCACTGCCAGTCGGGCGCCTGCGCCGCTGAGGACGGGGGCGCGAAGGCCAGGGCGGCTGCACAGAACAACATGGAGAGAATGTTGGTGTTCATAGTGTTGGTGTCAGGATCAGTTCTGCACGTCGACGGTGAGGGTCTCGCCGGCATTGAGGGTCAGCGGCTGCCCGAAGGTCGCGGCGCCCGACAGCCACTGCACCGGCACCGCGCGTGGGCCATGGCGCGCGGTAGCTTTCGGGTCTGGTCCCGCAAAAGGGAACCCCAGCGTCGCCAGCGCGAGTTCACCGTGCGCGAGGGTGACCGAGGCGGTTGTCCTCCTGGTGGCGGTCCGTTGTTCGAACGTGCCCCAGCCGTGCCCTGTGGAAAACAGGGTGCGGAAGGTCGTGTCCGGCAGCCGCGGGGCAAACGCGAGGCGACGCTCGGGTGCCGAATAGCTGTACCCGGACAGCGCGGTGAGGAGCGCCCAACTCGCCAGCGCTCGCGCGTAGTGTGAGCCGCACTCCACCTCGTTCCAGGGGTTGCGGCGCCGGCCGTCATACCGATCGCGCACGCCCTTGACGATGGCGAGGCCTTCCATGACGAACCCTTCGTAGATCAGGTGTGCCGCCACCTGGTACTCGACGCCGGTCCAGACCTCGTCCGCGTACACAAAGGGGAGCGCTGGCCGCTGGCCACGGGGCCAGGAACACAGCACCAGCCCCTTCTCGTCGTTGAGCGCGTAGATGCGCTGGGTGTTGGGATGGTCGAAGAAACTGTGCTTGAAGTTGTGCCGGAAGATCGACTGCAGCGTGGTGCGGATGTGATCGTGCGGCAGCAGGTGGCCAAGGTTTACCACTTCCGCGAACCACTGCCCCAGCAGCTGGTCCGACAGGCATCCTTCTCCGTACTGGTACTTGATGCTCCCGGATTCGGTGACCTGTGGGGTCGCGGCCGGCCTGGCCGTGGTGGCGTCCGGTACTGGCAGCTCGTCCGGGACTCGCTGCACGTAGTACCCGTCGCGCCACAACTCCAGGTCCAGTTTCACGCGGCCCGACTCGAACACGCGCCGGTACTCAACCGCCGCCGCCTCGGCTCCGACCGCGCGGGCCATCCGTTCCCCGGCGACGAGCGCGCCCAGGTAGAGGGTGCCCATCATCGTGTTCGGGCCGTAGAACTCGATGTCGTAGGTGTTGTGCTGGTCGCCCTCCATCACGCCATCACGGTCCGGATCCCAGGCTTGCCATGCGTACTCGAGCACCCGCCTGGCCGAAGGCCAGAGCCGCTTGAGGAATTCGTCGTCGCCCGACATCTGCCACTCGCGGTACAGTTTCAGGATGGACCCCATCTGCCCGTCGGCGGCCGGCTTGTAGTCCCACACGGCCTTGCCGGTCGGAGTCAGGGTGCGAAAGGCCATCGAGCCGTCGGCGCGCACGTTGAACATGAAATCGGTGACCCGCATCGACCGTTCCAGGTCGGGGAACAAGTGCGCCAGCGCCTGTTCGTAGTTCCAGACGTGCGTGCAGTTCAGCGGGCAGCATCCGGTCGTGTCGTTCGTCCCCTCGAAGGCGAAGAGCCGTTTCCCTTCGAGCAGCATGCAGGTGTTGGTGCGGATGATCGACATCTGGCTCGACACGGCGTCGACAACGACCGCCGGGAGCGTGCTCGAGAACAGCGTGTCGCGGAACGCGCGAGTGCCGCGCTCGAGGCGCTCGATGTTGGCCACGGTATGGCGCGCCACGTCCCACGCGTCCGCGAACCGGGTCGCGTAGTCGTTGCGCATGATCTCGCCGTGGCCCGGCCGACCCTCGTTCCAGTAGATCTCGCGCAGCGGGAAATACCACGTCAGGTAGAACTCGATCGGCCGGGTCTCGCCCGGTTCGAGTCTGAGATACGGCGCCAGAGTGGCGTACGCCGTGCGCGCCCCAGCGGTCTCCGAGTCCGCGACCCGTCCGGTCGTGGCGAATTCGTCGAACCACTTCTGAAACGAGTCGAACCAGGGACCACTCTCCCAGGCGGACCGCGCCGTCACGTCGGGATGCGGCGTCACGAGCGCCATCGATCCAAAGCGGACGTCCTCGGGCGAATACCTCTCCGTGGTCATGTCGAGGCCGTTCAACCCCGACTCGCGCCGCAGCCGCGTGAGGTTGCGCCCCGTCGCCTTGGGCGGAGGCACGACCGGCGCAGGCAGGTCGTGCCCGATCGCGTTCTGAATGGAGAAGGCGATGGACACGTCCACCGGCGACCGCGACCGGTTGGTCACCCGGTAACGGAAGATCGCGACCGGCAGCGACGAGTCGTCTGTGGCGAGGGGCACCAGCGGGTTGAACGCTTCGAGCGACACCGCGACCGGCAGCGCGTCGTCGTCGAACGCGATCTCGGCGATCGGGTAGGTGCCGGTGAACCGTGCGTCCTTCATGTGGGGCAGGCCCTGGGCGTCCTCCCGCGCGTAGCCCCTGCCGCCCCGAAACGGCGGACCGGGAGGGGCTTCGAGCACCTTCATGACCGGCGTGGTCCCCTCGGCCTTCGCCCAAACCGCGACAAAGGTGAACGGAAGCGTGGTGCCCTTCGCCGGTCGGTTGAAGATCTCCCAGTCGCGTAGTTGGCCTCGGCCGCCCAGGGAGACGGTGCCCGTGCCGATCCCGCCGATCGGGAACGCTATCTCACTCAGATGCTCGCCGGTGAAGGTCCGCGGCTTCCCCTGGGCCAGGAGGTCGGCCTGCGCGAACGGAATGTCGGAGCCGGCTGGCGACTGGAAACGCGCGGGCCGACCGGGGGCCTGTGCAGTCGCGGCCTCGGCCGGCGACACGCCAGCGCCCAAGGCCGCCGCCCCGACCAGCGCGCCGGTTCCCTCGATGATGAACTCGCGCCGATTGAACTTGGTGTCGTTTCCCATACGTGGGTTCCTCCGGGCACTACGACCAGGGCCGGACCGGCAGCCGGCCCCGACCAGGAATGCCGTTCACAGCTTTCCCTTCGGCAGGGTCTTGTCGGCCGGCGGATCGAGATCCCGCCACCACGGCCGGTCGAACACCTTTCTTGTCTTGCCGAACCTGATGATAGCCGAGCAGTCTTGCGAGGCGACGATGTCGGCGCCGTCCGGCGTCCACTCGCGAGAAGTGTACCGGCAGTCCTCGTCGCGGGTCATCGGGCGGGCGGGCCATCGCGATCGGGCAGCCGCAGGTTCTCCGACCCGCTCCGAATGCTCGTAAAGACGACCGTCGTCCCGCCGGGCGAGAAGCGCCGTCGCCCGTCGAAGGCCGGCCCCTCGGTCATCCCGGCTCGCCAGCGCCGTTGACGGCGTCGCCATCGCGGTGGGTGTCGTTACGCAATCGATTGCGTTACACTACTCACTGGGGTACAGTGACGTCAAGATCTTTTGCAGACGCCCGAGGACGGGGTGAATCCGGTCGGTCCTCGCCGCCGGCCGATTTCAAGGGAGATTCAGCAATGTCAATCAAGCGCGTCGGGTTCCCGCTGGCGCTCGCGGTGGTGAGTGTGACGATCGTGGCGGCTCCATCGCTTCGCGCCGCGAGCGAGGCCATCAATTACGCCGATATCGACAAGATCAAGGCGGAAGGCCTGCAGCGATCCCAGGTGATGCAGTTGTGCAGCTGGCTGACGGATGTCTACGGTCCACGTCTGACCGGTTCACCCATGGCTTCGAAGGCGGCCGAATGGGCGGTGGCAACGATGCGGGGCTGGGGCCTGGCGCGCGTCGAGATCGAACCCTGGGCGAACCGCAACGGCTTCGACCGCGGATGGTCGAACGACAGGTTCTACATGGCCTTTTCGTCACCGGACGGGACATTCGCGATTCCGGGTACGCCGACCGCCTGGACGCCAGGCACCCACGGCCTCGCCACCGGCAGCGCGGTGCTCGTCACCGCGACAACCGAGGCGGACATGGAGCAGTACAAGGGCAAGTTGAAGGGCACCTGGGTCCTGACGCAGCCGCCAGCCGACGTGGCGGCCTACTGGGATCCGCCGGCGAAACGCTTCACCCCCGAGGAACTGGCGACGATGGAGTCGGCGACACCGCCCCGGCCGGAGTTCGGCACGACGCCGCAGGTCCGCCCCGCGCCGCCGGCCGCCCAGGCAGGACAGCGCGCCAACCCGCCAATGATGACTCGAGCCGCACGCAGTGCCTTCTTCCGGGCCGAGGGCGCGCTGGGCACAATCTCAATGGCCCCACGCGGCCACGGCATCTATACGACCAGTGGCAACCGTGCGGCTGATCCGGCAACCACGCTGCCCGCCGTCGTGGTTCCCGCGGAACATTACGGCCGCATCGCCCGCCTGACGGCCAAGCAGATCCCTGTCGTGATCGAGGCCGACATCGAGAACAGCTTCTATCCCAACCCTGCCGTGTTCAACATCGTCGGCGAGATTCCTGGCACCGACAAGGCCGATGAGGTCGTGATGCTTGGTGGCCATTTCGACAGCTGGCATGCGGCCACCGGCGCCACCGACAACGGCGTAGGTGTGGCGGCCATGATGGAAGCCATGCGCATCCTCAACGCCACCGGCGTCCGGCTACGCCGCACCGTCCGAATCGGGCTCTGGGGAGGCGAGGAACAGGGCCTGCTGGGATCGCGGGAATACGTGGCGGCGCACCTGGCGGCAGGCGGGCCGCAGGGCCCGCTCGCATACAGGCCGGAGTACGACAAGTTCTCGGCCTACTTCAACATCGACAACGGCACAGGCGCGCTTCGCGGCCTCTACCTGCAGGGCAACGACGCCGTTGCACCCATCTTCCGCGGATGGATCGAGGTGTTCCGCAGCTTGGGCATGACGACCCTCACGATCCGCAATACCCGAGGCACAGACCACGAGTCCTTCGACAGCGTGGGCCTGCCAGGCTTCCAGTTCATCCAGGATGAGGTCGAGTATGCGGCCATCACCCACCACACCAATCTCGACACCTACGAACGCCTTCAGCCCAGCGACGTCATGAAGATGGCGACCATCGCGGCGGGATTCGCCTATCTCGCCGCGAACCGCGACGAGAAGTTGCCGCGCAAGCCGCTGCCCGCTGCGGCGCAGGGCGGCAGGGGACGGAGACCACAACGGTAGGCCGTCGGGTTGAAAGCCACCGCGGCACCGCCCAACCGGCCCACGCCTTGGGCGAGCCCGCGAGGGCTGGACCGCACCGATGGGTTGTTGGAGGCAGTCCGTACCAGTACACTCGATGGGAACGACATGAGACACACACCTCGACGACGCGAGCGCCGGCTAGACAGTGCCGCTCCGACGATCAGGGATGTCGCCCAGCGCGCCAAGGTTGCGACCTCGACCGTCTCGCGCGCGCTGGCCGGTCACAAAGGCGTGAGCCAGGGCGTGCGGGAGCGGATCAACCGGGTGGCGCAGTTCCTGGGTTACCAGCCAAGCCGCGTCGCGAGGAGTTTGCGCGCGGGCAACAGCCTGATGGTCGGCGTGGTGGTCCCGGACATGCAGAACCCGTTCTTCACGGGCGTCATGCGCGGAATCGAGGACGTGCTGAACAGCGCGGGCTACACGCTGCTGCTCGCGAACTCGGACGAGGATCCGCAGCGCGAACGCGCGACGCTGCTGTCGCTGCGATCCGAAGGCGTCGCCGGAATCGTTTTCGTTCCGATCAACACCAAAGTCACCACCTACAAGTACCTCCTGAAACCGCCGATGCCGATGGTCGCTGTCGACAGGTTACCGGTCGGGTTGAAGGTTGACCTGGTCACGGTTGCCAACATCGAAGGGGCGCGCAACGCCGTCGAGCACCTGATCGCGATGGGCCACGTGCGTATCGGCCTCGTCAACGGCCCCGAGCAGCACAGCACCGCCAAGGAACGACGTGAGGGATACGAGCAGGCGTTGGCGTTCGCCGGCATTCCCATTCGCACTGAACTGATCCAGCACGGCGACTTTCGTGAAGGCGGCGGCAACCTCGCGATGAAGGCGCTGCTCGCGCTCCCGGAGCGGCCGACGGCGGCCTTCGTCAGCAACAACCTGATGACGCTCGGCGCGCTCCAGGCGATCCACGAAACCGGGCTCGCGATCCCGTCGGATCTCGCACTGGTCGGTTTCGACGATATGGCCTGGGCGGCGAGCTTGAACCCGCCGCTGACCGCCGTCGCCCAGCCGGAGCGTGAGATTGGCGCGACGGCCGCCCAACTCCTGCTCACCCGCATCCGCGAGCCCGACAAGCCCATCCGCCACGTTGTGCTCCAGACGCGGCTGACGGTACGGGCGTCGTGCGGGTTTCGCACGCACCTTCAACGCGTCGGCTCGTCCGCGCGGGCCTCCAGGACCGATTCGACAGGCCAGAGCGCCGCTGCGACTCGCCGACGCCGGCCGTGAAGCGGTGGCGCACTACCTCACCGTGCGCGGCGCGCGGCTCTTGCGAGACCAGCCGCGGCTGAGTTTCGTGGGTCCCTGAGCCTCGCCGCGACAGCCAGGCCAGGGCCCTCCACGCGTGGCAGCGGTCACCACAGTTTCGTCTGCGTGGTTGGCGTGACAACGCCGGCAGCCAGCGCCGCTTTCCGAATACGGTCGCCGGCCGGGAACGGCGAATCGAAGAACAGCACCTGCAGCACGTTCGGATACTCCCCCAACGCCGCCAGCGCGCCTTCCCACTGCCGGGGATGCTGCTGGCGCATCGCCGGCGCCAGGTCCAGGCAAATCGCCAGGTACGCCGCCCGCGCGCGTGCCTGCGAGGTCGATCCCTGGTCAAGCCAGTCTTCAATGGTGGGCTTCATCGCGGCCCGCAACCGCGCGAACTGGCTCGACGGATCCGGCAGCGGTTCAACGTTCTGCGACTGCTCCACCGGAATCCGGTAGACGGCGTCTCTGCCCTCGGGGTCCTTCGACCCACCGTGGCCTGTTATCTGGAGCCCGGCGAGAGTCACCAGGCGACTGCCGAATCTGGTAATGGTTTCATCGTCCGGAACATCATCGCGGCTGGTGTTACGAAAGCCGTCCTGGATGTCCCATCCTTGTGCCTTTATCCATCGCTCGCCTTTGATCACGCCGAGGATGGTGCCCGAGGTGGCCGCGTTGTTGTCGCAATCCCAGCCGAAGTTGAACGCGTGCCGGATGGTCTCGACAAAGTCCCCCTGCCCGTAGAGCAATGCGGCCAGGGTGCTGGCGGCATTCAGTTCGACGCCGTTCCGGTCGCGCAGGTCGTCGCCGCCGTAGTGGCTGTACTTCTCCTGGATCTGCCGCCGCGTGGCCCGCCAGTCGTGGGGATACGCGGCGTGCCAGGTGCGAACGTCCTTCGCGACCTGCGCGAGCACGCTCGTCGGATCGAGAGCCTGCACACCGGCATCGATGATCTTCTCGATGTCCTGATCGAGGAACGCCACGGCAATCATGGTGGTGAACAGTTGCGTGGATTGCGCCGCTTCCAGATCGATACTCACGTGGGTGTAGTGGAGGCCCAGGCGCGCGGCACTCTGCGGCATGCCCGGTGAGATCAGGCCCCACGTCTCGCTCATGAATTGTCCGGAGAGATTGAAGTCGGCCCACGGGTTGACGTGGATCATCCCGGTGAGCGGCGGTTCGATGCCGAGGGACATCAGCTGCCGCACGTACTGGTGTGAGCACCAGATGCGCCGGTTGATGTGTGCCCTCCAGAGGTCCGCAATGCGCGCTGGCGGGAGCAGCAGTGTGCGACTGCGCTCCATCTCCATCACGTAGACCCACTCGATGTCCGTGTCGTCGTCGGTCCACGCCCCATTGGGTAGGGATGGCGTGTACTCGGTGACGTTACCCGGTTGGGCGATGTATTCCATTTCGTGCTTCAGCCCGTTGAGGTCGCCGAGTATTTGGCCGAGCAGACCGCCGCGGATTTTGTCCTCGATCATCTCGGCCCGCACGCTGACGACCTTCTTCGGTGCCACTCCGGGCCCGCACGCGCCGAGCAGGGCGGCGAGCATCACGATCAGTCGACCATCGGCCATGAGATCCTCCGATCAGATGGGTTGGCATGACGTGGTCCGGTTCAGGCCCTGCGGACCATGGAACCGGTCGGACGCGATCCCCCACCCTATTTCCGCGACACCACGTCGGCGATGCCTCGTGCGAGATCGCTGACCCTGACGCTCTCCATGTTGGCCATGATGCCCACCGCGACATGGCTGGCCGGCCTGACGACCAGGACCGTGCTCGTGCCCTGTTGGCCGCCCGTGTGGAACACTTCCTTCTCGCCGTTGCGCGCCCCGATCACCCAGCCGTAGCCGTAGTTCAATGGCCGTGGCTCGGCCGTCGCCTGCTGCCCAGGCTGGCTCGTCGAGCCGTCGCCAGCCTGGGGCGGGTGCACCGTCCACATCTGCTCGACCGTCGCCGGTTTGAGGAGCGCCCCGGTGTCGAGCGCGATCGCGAACCGCACCAGGTCGGTCGCCGTCGAGCAGAGCCCGCCCGCGGGAATCTTGTAGCTGGTGTCCGCGAGAGACGCGTTGCGCGGCGTGCCGTCGGTCAGCTTGCCGTAGCCGCGTGCGCGGTTCGGGATGATCGCGGCGACTGCGTCGATGGTGGTGTGGTCCATGCCGGCGGGGCGGAAGATGTTCGCGCGAAGAGCGTCGATGTAGGTCAGGCCGGTCGCGCCCTCGATCGCGGCGCCGAGCAGCGTATAGCCGTAGGTGCTGTACGCCGACCGGGTTCCCGGCTGAAAGAGCAGCGGGGCATCCTTGAAGATGTCGAGCGCTTCGAGGAGCGTCGGGTAGTACCGCGTGCTGGCGACCTCATCGCCCTTGTAGTGGCGGATGCCCGACTGGTGCGTCAGCAGCTGCCGAATCGTGATCGGCCAGGGCTTCTCGGGAAAGGCGGGCACATAGGTGCGGACCGGCGCGTCCATCTGCATCGTGCCCCGCTCGACGAGTTGCAGCACGGCGGCGGCCGTGAGCGGCTTGGCAACCGACGCAACCCGGTAGACCGTCTCGGCCGTGGCTGGAACGAAGTTCTCGAGGTCCGCGATCCCGAACCCGCTCGTCCATCGGACCTCTCCATCGGCGGCGACCGCCACCGACAGCGCCGGAATGTGCTGGCGCGACATCTCCGCGGAGATCAGGCGCTCGATCTGCCGCACCGTTTCCGGCGACAGCCCGGCTCGCGCGGCGGCCGGGGCGACCCACCACACGGTCAGGGCGAGCAGGACGGCCAGGGTAGACCTCATACAGTGTCGCATCGCGTCTCCTCTCTGCTTCCGCGGCTCGCTCGTGCGGCCCTGTCGCGCAGGCTTTCCGGCCTGCGCCGTCGCGCGACGCCGGCCGCGGCGAGGTACCGGGGCGCCCCACGTCCGGGGCGGCCGACGCGTGGCGCAATCGATTGCCAGCTGCTGCCCCAAACCGGCGCCACAGCGAATATCCGGCGTCACCTGGCGGCGACGCCCTCCTGCGTTCAGGCCCGGTCGCCAGCCTCGCCACGCGCCGCATCCGATCCGGATTTTTTGTTGGCGCAATCGATTGCCACAAACTTGCGCGTGACTCCTGAACGGGCGGAGTCTATCATCATGCCGGGGTTTGCCCAACCCCCATCCGGAAGCGGAACGCGGTTCGACGAACGTGCGGACACGGCACGGCGCTTAGCCTGTCCGACGTCTCCATGCCGAGGAGCAGCCAAGTGAGCCACGACATTCACCTCGTCGCCAGCGGCGACTCCCGGCCGGCCGCCAACCGCGTCTGCTGGCCGGCGCAGCAACAACTCGAGGAGATGGTCACGCGCGCGTTCGTTCGCCTCGGGCGCCGCGTCGTGCGGGCTCCCGCGGTCGACCCCGCCATCGGACATGGTTTTCTCGACGGTCAGGCGCGCGGCATCGAAGCGTTCCGCCACATCGACCCGCGGGTTCCGCTCATCGTCGCCCAGGCGGCCTGGCAGTACACGAGCCACGTGCTCCCCGGACTCACCCGCCACCGCGGGCCAATTCTCACGCTCGCGAACTGGAGCGGACAATGGCCCGGCCTCGTCGGGTTGCTGAATCTGAACGGCTCGCTGACCAAGGCCGGCATTCCCTACAGCACGACCTGGAGCGAGGACTTCGAGGACGACTTCGCCGGGCAGTCCCTCAGGCAGTGGCTCGTCGACGGCCGCATCACCCACGACATCTCGCACGTCAGGGCGCTCGATACACACGACTGGCCGGCCCATCTCTCCGAGTTCGAGGCGCGCGGGCGCGCCGAGGGAGCGCGCCTCCGGGACGAACAGGCAGTCATGGGGATCTTCGACGAAGGGTGCATGGGGATGTACAACGCGATCATCCCCGACGCGCTGCTCCATCAGGTCGGCGTGTTCAAGGAGCGGCTCAGCCAGTCCGCGCTGCACGCGGCGATGCAGCAGGTCCCCGACGACACGGCACGGCGACACTATGACTGGCTGCTCGCTCGCGGGATGCGGTTCGAGTACGGTCCGGACCCGGCCGAGCACCTCACGATCGGCCAGGTGCTCGAGGGCCTGAAGATGTACGATGCTGCCGTCCGTCTGGCGGTGGAGTTCGGGTGCGCAGCGATCGGCATCCAGTACCAACAGGGCCTGAAGGACGTCTGCGTGGCGTCGGACCTGGCCGAGGGGCTGCTCAACAACCCCGACCGCCCCCCCGTCATCGGCGCAGACGGCCAGGTCCTGCTCGTGGGCCGCCCGGTCCCGCACTTCAACGAAGTGGACGAGTGCGCCGGGCTCGACGCCCTGATCACCAACCGCGTCTGGACGACGCTCGGTTTCGATCCGTCGACCACGCTGCACGATGTGCGGTGGGGCGCTCACTTCACCGGGTGCGGCGTGGACGAGTTCGTGTGGCTGTTCGAGATCTCCGGCGCCGTACCGGCCAGCCACCTGATCGGCGGCTATGCGGGCGCCGTGGGCGAGCGTCAGCCGCCGATGTACTTCCCGCGCGGCGGCTCGACGCTCAAGGGGGTCAGCCGCCGGGGCGAAATCGTCTGGAGTCGCATCTTCGTGCAGAACGACGCGCTGCAGATGGACATCGGCCGGGGGGGCGTGGTGTCGCTGCCGGCCGAGGAAATCGATCGCCGGTGGCGCGCCACCACCCGGCAGTGGCCAGTCATGCACGCGGTGCTCTACGGCGTGAGTCGCAACCAGCTGATGGCGAAGCACCAGGCCAATCACATCCAGGTCGTCTACACGCCGGGAGCGCCAGAAGCGACGCAGGGTCTGGTCATGAAGGCCGCGATGGCGCGGGAACTCGGACTCCGCGTCAACCTGTGCGGAGACATGGAAGACTCGCTCGAGCGGCACCAGGAGGACCGTTGGCAGATGTCGATCAATCTCGCGTCGTGATTGCGACGAACATGCAACAGCCGGTCACGGACAGCCCCGCAGCGCGGGCGACACGGCGGATCGTCCGTGGCCTTCAGGCCGCGCCACCTATGGCGCGAGCCACAGGGTCAGGACGCTAGCATGGCGCAACACGACGCGGCTGGCGCGGCCCTCATCGAGGCCAGGTGTGTGTCGAAGGGCTTCCCCGGGGTCCGGGCGCTCAGCGGCGTCGACTTCGACGTCCGGCCCGGCGAGGTGCACGCGCTCATCGGTGAGAACGGTGCCGGCAAGTCGACGCTGATCAAGATCCTCTCCGGGGAAATCTCGGACTACGATGGCGAGGTGCGTCTCGACGGGCGGGCGACGCGGTTCGACTCGCCGCGTCAGGCCATCGCGTCCGGCATTGCCGTCATCCCGCAGGAATTGCTGCTCGTGGCCGGCCTTCCCGCCGACGCGAATATCTTCCTCGGTCGAGAGCCGCGGACGCGCCTTGGCCTGATCGATCGCCGCCGGCTGGCTATGGCGTCCGCGACCGAGCTGGCTGCGCTGGGCGGAGCGGCGTTGCCGCGGGGACCCGTCGGCGGCCTCGAGGGCGGACAGCGGCAGCTCGTGGCGATTGCCCGCGCGCTCTCGCTCGATGCGCGTCTGCTGATCATGGACGAGCCGACGACGTCGCTCGGGCCGGTCGAGATTGAGCGGCTCGAGCAGATTGTCGCCGGCCTCGCCGCTGCCGGCGTCGCGGTCGTCTACATCTCGCACCACCTCGACGAGGTGAGGCGTCTGGCCCGCCGCGTGACCGTGCTGCGCGACGGCCGCGTCGTCGCCTCGGTCCCTGTCGCCGACGTCGACGAGCCCGAGATGGTCCGCCTCATGGTCGGCCGCACGATTGAGCAGCGGGCCTTGCCGCCGCTCGCGCCGGACGCCGGGGTGCTCCTCGGGGTCGAACGCCTCTCGGTGACCGATCCCGCGCGCCCGGGCGGGTACCGACTCCGCGACGTGTCGCTCAGCGTGCGGAGGGGCGAGATTGTCGGCCTGTCAGGCCTGGTCGGCGCGGGTCGCAGCGACCTCCTGCTCGCGCTCATCGGTGCGCTCGACCGGCGCATCGAGGGACGCATCCTGCTCGGCGGCCGCCCGTACCGCGCGACCGATCCCGCGACGGCGCGCGAGGCGGGGATCGTCCTGCTTCCGGAAGACCGGAAGATCCAGGGCATCTTCCCCGATCTCCCCGTCCGCACGAACCTGACCATCACCGGCCTCGACCGTGTCGCGCGTGCGGGCCTGGTGAACCGCAGGCGCGAGGCAGAGGCGGCGGCCGGATTGATGGGGCGGGTGGGCGTGCGGGCAGCGTCGCCGGAGTCACCGGTGGCGACGCTGAGCGGCGGCAATCAGCAGAAGACCGTGCTCGCGCGTTGCCTCTTCGCGTCGCCGTCCGTGCTGCTGCTCGACGAACCGACACGCGGTATCGACCTGGCGGCGAAGGCAGATGTCTACGAGCTCATCTTCGGCCTGGCCGCCAGCGGGTACGGGATCATGCTCTGCTCGTCTGAGCTTGCCGAGATCCTGACGCTCTGTCACCGGGTTCACGTGTTCCGGGAAGGACGGCTCGTCGCCTCTTTCGATCACGCCGAGGCCACGGAAGAGCGGGTGCTGGGAGCCGCCACCGGGACCGCGGCCCCAGGTGGTACCGGCGGAAGGGTCCCCCGCCCCGAACCGCCCGCGCCCGCTGCGCCCCCCTCGGGGGGATTGCCCCCGACGCCGGGCGGGTGGTCGCGGTTCATGAGCGTGATCGGCCTGGTGGCGGTCGCGATCCTGGCGATCGTCGCGTCGCCGGCACGTGGCGGCCGCCTGATTTTCCTCGACATCGGCAACCTGACCGACATCCTGCGGCAGGTCGCGGAAAAGGGCATCCTCGCCGCCGGGATGACGCCGGTGATCATCTCGGGCGGCATCGACCTGTCCGTCGGCTCCGTGCTCGCGCTCTCGGCTACGCTCACCGGGTTGCTGCTGATGAAGGGCGGGCTCGGCGTGGCCGCGACCGCACTCATCGTACTTCTGGCGGGTGCCGGCGTCGGGCTCCTGAACGGCGTCGCGACGGCGCGGTGGCGCATTCAACCGTTCATCGTGACGCTCGCGACGATGGGCGCGGCACGCGGCGTGGCGCGGTATATCAGCGGCGGCGCCGCGATCCCGCTCGGCTTCGGGGCCGGGGGGGCGCCGGAAGCCTTCCGCGCCCTGGCCGCCCCGGTCGCGTCCTCCGTGCCGGTACCGGCAGTCGTGTTCCTCTTCTCGGTCGCCGTGATGCACGTCCTGCTCGCGCGGATGGCCGCCGGCCGCTACATTTACGCCATCGGGGACAACGAGCAGGCGGCCCGGCTGTCGGGAATCAGGGTCGGTCGCTACAAGACGCTGGTCTACATCCTGTCGGGTGTGCTCGCAGCGTTGGCCGGCCTGATCCACTGCGCGCAGCTCGAACAGGGCAACCCGAACGACGGCGTGGGGTACGAACTGGACGCGATCGCCGCGGTGGTGATCGGCGGTACGAGTCTGTCTGGCGGCGTCGGTACGGTGAGCGGCACCCTGGTCGGGACGCTCATCATCGGGATCATCAACAACAGCATGGGATTGAACAACATCGATGCGAACCTCCAGCTCGTTCTCAAGGGTGCCATCATTCTCGGTGCGGTCTGGCTCCAGAACCACCGGAGATGATCGCGAGGCCGGCCAGCCGCGACCGGAGACATGCCGGTCCGCGATCGCCATGCGCGCCATCGCCATGGCCGGCGCCATCACCGTCGCAACCGGCCTGCTCTGCCAGGCGGGCTGCTCGCGCGGCGGGAAGGCGCAGTACCTGGTCGGCTTCTCGCAATCCAATCTCGGCGAGCCGTGGCGCGTAGCGATGAATGAGGAGGTCGTCCAGCGGGCCCGCGATTTTCCCCAGTTGCAGATCGTCTTCGCCGATGCCCAGCAGGACAACGCCAAGCAGGTGGCCGACGTCGAGAACTTCCTGCGACAGCGGATCGACTTGCTGATGATCTCGCCGAACGAGGCGAAGCCGCTCACGCCCGTCGTTCGGCGCGTCTATGAGCAGAAGATCCCGGTCATCGTCATCGACCGCGCGATCGAGGGCGATACCTACACCTGCTTCATCGGCGCCGACAATCGCGAGATCGGCCGCGAGGCGGGCGAGCACGCCGCGGCGCTCCTTCGCGGTGCGGGCAGGATCGTGGAGATCAAGGGCCTGCCCGGTTCGCCGCCCGCGCGCGACCGGAGTGCCGGGTTCCGCGAAGCGATCGCGAAGTACCCGGACATCCGGATCATCCACGACCCGGTGGCCAACTGGCTGCGTGAGGAGGCAATGGCCCAGATGGAGATGGCACTCGCCGCGCACCCGCGCATCGACCTCGTGTACGCGCACAACGACCCGATGGCGATCGGGGCCTACCTCGCCGCCCGGGCGAAAGGCCGCGACCGGGAGATCAAGTTCATCGGCATCGACGCGCTGCCTGGGCTCGACGGCGGCCGGCAGGCGGTCGCAGACGGGAAGCTGGACGCGACCTTCGTGTACCCGACCGGCGGTCGCCAGGCGGTCGAACTGGCCGCGAAGATCCTGGCCGGTGAGCAGGTGCCACGGACGGTGACGCTCCCGACGGAGAAGATTACGAGCGAAAACGCGTTGACGCCGGCCGCGGCAGCAACGCGGGGAAAAGGCGACTAGGAACGGGGATCAGGACCGTGCCGTGTCCCGGTTGCGCAATGTGAATGGAGCGCGCGTGGCTGAACTTCGACGAACCATCGACCGGCGCCGTCTCACGCTGCTCGTCGTCGGCACCGTCATCGGCTCCGGCATCTTTATCGTGCCGGCCCAGACGCTGCATCTCGTCGGCGCGCGGCTCGGCGTGTCGCTCGGGGTCTGGGCGGCCGGTGGGGTGCTGTCGCTGATCGGCGCGCTCACCTATGCAGAGATGGGTGCCCTGAACCCGGCGGCCGGTGGGCTCTACGTCTACATCCGGGATGCCTTCGGCTCGCGCACCGCCTTCCTCTACGCCTGGGTCCTCTTCCTGGTGATCTGCCCGGCAACCGTCGCCGCGCTGGGCGCCGCGAGCGCGGCGTACGCCCAGCAATTCGTTGCGCTCGCGCCGCTCGCGTCGACGGCGCTCGCGACGGCGCTGATCGGGCTGATGGTGCTGGTGAATGCACTCGGTGCCCGCGGCAGCGCCAGCGCGATCGGCGTGGCCACGCTGCTCAAGGTGAGCATGATCCTCGTTCTGTCGGGGTTGCTGATCGGTCTGGGGACGGCGGCCGCCCCGGTCGCGGGTTCGCTCCCGCCATCGCCGGGCTTGACCGGTGTCGGGGCGGCCATGATCGGCGTGCTGTGGGCCTATGAAGGATGGCAGTGGGTCACGTTTGCGGCGGGCGAGACGATCGACCCGCAGCGGACCCTGCCCAGCGGCCTGGCCGGCGGCACCGCGCTGCTCATCGCGATATACCTCCTGGCCAACTACGCCTTTGCCGCCGCGCTCGGACCCGTCGCGGCTTCCGAGAGCACGCGGATCGCGTCGGAGGCCGCCACCGTGACGCTCGGGCCGCTCGCCGGCCGGTTCGTCGCCGCGACGATCATCGTGTCGACCGTCAGTGCGGGAAACAGCGCGCTGCTCACGGCACCGCGCGTGTTCTATGCGATGGCGAAAGATGGTCTGTTCTTCAAGCCGCTCGCGCGCGTGCACCCGCGTCTCGGCACACCGGTCAATGCCATTGTCGCGTGCGGCATCCTCGCCGGACCGTTTGCTGCGACCGGCACGTTCGACCAACTCCTGACCTACGTCGTGTTCACGGCTTGGATTTTTTATGGCCTGGGAGCCGCGAGCCTGTTCGTCTACCGGCGCAGGCAGCCGGATGCCGTGGGCCTTTTTCGCGTGCCGGGGTTCCCGTTCACGCCAGCTCTCTTCGTGCTGTGTGCCGCAGGGCTCGTGGCGCACACGATCGTCACGCAACCGGCGCGAGCCGCCGTCGGGCTCGGCGCCCTCGTGCTCGGCGTCCCCGTGTACGAGTGGTGGGCCCGCCGCGCCCGTCGCGCAGGCCGCCTGCCCATCGGCTGAGTACCGCGTCCCCGACGTCTTGTTCACATCGAGGGCGGCGATGCGCCCGGCGCGCTCGGCGCGAAGAGGCGCACACCGGGCGTTCGCAATCTGATTGCACCGGTATCGAGGCGACCGCGTTGGCGACAGGGTCGCGTCAGTGGTCAATACCGTGCCGTTTGCAGAATTGCCTCCAGCACGTCGTCGACCTGCGGCAGGATGGCTTCCTCGAGGTCGGGGCAGTAGGCCACCGGCTGGTCGAGCGCCCCGACCCGTAACACCGGTGCGTCCAGGTGCTCGAAGAGCTCGGCGCCAATCCGCGCGGCGATCTCCGCTCCAAACCCACACGTGATCTGATCCTCGTGCGCGATCACCACGCGGTTCGTCCGCCGCACCGCCTCGGCGATGCCCGCCCAGTCGTAGGGCGCGATCGTTCGCAGATCGATGACACCCGCGCTGACTCCTTGCGGCTCAGCCTGCTGGGCGGCCAGAACCGACCGCTGGACCAGGGCTCCCCACGTGAGGACCACGACGTCGGCGCCCTCGCGCCGGACCGCCGAACGGCCAAAGGGGATGGTGTATTCGCAGCCGGGATCCGGGCTCGAGTTGTAGGTCTGGCGATAGAGGTGCTTGTGCTCGAGAAACAGCACGGGGTCGTCGCAGCGGATTGCCGTGCGCAGCAGCCCGGCCGCATCCGCGGCGGTCGACGGAAATGCGATGCGCAGGCCCGGGCAGTGCGCGAAGATGCTTTCCCCCGACTGACTGTGGTACGGGCCGCCACCACGCAGATACCCGCCAATCGGCACCCTGATGACGAGCGGACACGAAAAGCTGTTGTTGGATCGGTAACGCAGCATGCCGAGCTCGTTCCGGATCTGCATCATCGCCGGCCAGATGTAGTCGAAGAACTGGATCTCGACCACGGGCTTCAGTCCCCGTGTCGCCATCCCGATCGCACGCCCCACGATGTTGGCCTCGGCAATCGGGGAGTTGAACACGCGGCCACCGCCGAAACGCCTCTGCAGGCCGTGCGTGATCTTGAAGACACCGCCCTTGCCCACCGTCTGCGGCAAGGCCTCCTCGCGGCTGCAATCCGCCACATCCTCTCCGAAGACCACGATGCGCGTGTCGCGCGCCATCTCGTCCTGCAGGCAGCGGTTGAGCAACGTGACCATGGTCTCCGGCTTGCCGACAAGGCGAGCGCTCGTCTCGAAGTGCCGGGACGTCGGATCGATCGCCGGCGAGTAGACGAAGGCCCCTACCGTTTCTCTCGTCGGTCGGCTTGCCGCCAGGGCGAGAGCGGTCGCCGCCGCGATTTCCCGATCCACGTCGGCCGCAATCTCGGCCAGTTCGTCTGCCGTGGCGATGTGCTCCCGCTCCAGGGTGGCCGCAAACGCCGGGATCGGATCCCGTCGGGCATCGGCCTCTCGTTCGGCAGCCGGTCGGTAGGCCCGCTCGTCGTCTGACAGCGAGTGCGAATACGGCCGGATCACCCGGGCGTGCACCAGCGCGGGCCCCTGGCCCGATCGTACGTAGGCGGAGGCCTGCCGCATGACCGCAAGACTGGCGATCGGATCGCAGCCGTCGACGCGATAGAGTCCGAGGTGTGGATACGACTGAACCAGGCGTGAGATGTCCCCTCCGGCCGTCTGAACCTCCACCGGGACCGAGATCGCGTAGCCGTTGTCCTCAATCAGGTAGAGGACTGGGAGGCGACTGCCGCACGCCGTGTTCAGGGATTCGAAGAACTCACCTTCACTTGTGGCGCCTTCTCCCGATGACACGTAGACCAGTTCGTCCCCGGCAGTCGCCGCGGCGTCGCCAGCGATCGCGCGATAGTGCCGGCCCGCCTCCGCGCAGCCAACCGCCTGGAGGAACTGCGTCCCGGTCGGGCTCGATTGGGAGACGATGTTCCACGGCTTCGCCCCGAAGTGCAACGGCATCTGGCGTCCGCCGGACGCTGGATCCTCGGCGGCTCCGACGGCGGCGAGCAGCATCTCCGTCGGAGTGACGCCCAACATCAACGCCAGGGCGCGGTCGCGATAGTAGGGGTAGAACCAGTCGCTGCCAGGGCGCACGACCAGTCCGACGGCAACCTGCACCGCCTCGTGACCGGCGGCGCTGCCTTGAAAGAAGGTGCGGCCTTGATTCTTGAGCTGAATTTCCTTGTCGTCCAGACGGCGCGACAGCACCATCGTACGGTAGAGGCGCAGCAGGACGTTCCGGTCGACGCCGGGCCGCAAGTCACCCGGCGCCCGAGGGATTGGGTTGCTCACACCTGCCTTACGCCTCGCCAAGTCCCACAACAGACTCGAGCATCCATTGCACCTGCCCAGGTCCGCGCGGTTCCGGACAGCGGTGCAGCAGATCTCGCAGCCGGTCTCGATTCCGGCAGGTGATCGCGCCGCCGGCCTCACGGGCGTTCACAGACGAATTCAGGACTTCGCGCACGTTGCACCCAATCACCGCCGCCGTGAACCGGCGCGCGGTCGCCTCCACATCGGGCCGGCAATCGGGATGCCTCAACAGGTCCTCCCGGTAGGCCCATTCGAAGTATGCCCCAATCAAGCCGCCGCAGTTGACGATGTAGTCCGGCAGGACAACGGCGCCAGCTTCTTCGAGGTACCGTTCCGCTCGAACGGTCAACGGATAGTTGGCCGCCTCCGCGATCAGTTGCGCGCCCGTCGACTCCCGAAAATGGACGACGTCATGGGCGGCCGGGTTTTCCTTCCTAGCGGCGGTCAACTCGTCCGGCATCGCCAGGACCAGCGTGCGCGCGGCTGGGACGAAGACGTCGGTTGGCACTTCGAACAGCAGTTCGGAATCTGGATCAGTGTGGACCGTCGGTCCCAGGTCCGACGCGCAGCGGGCGACCGCCTCATCGCCGCCACACTGCCACGCGTTGAACAACCGATCGATGTCGAGCCCTGCCGCGGCGTCGGCGACGATCGCACCGCGTTCGGTGCTGATGGCCCGCACCACCAGACCCAGGGACGCCAGACGCCGCGCGGTATGCGCGCCAACGGCGCCGAATCCCTGAATGGTCGCCGAGCGTAGCGTCGGCCGGGCCTTCACGACGAAGCCGATCGCATCGGCGAGGCCGCCCGCCGTGTAGCCGTTCCGGTCGATGCCGAACCCCCCGTGCGCCTCGCTCATTCCGGTGACGTGCTGACGCAAGTCCGGGGCCTCGCCAACCAGGTCAACCACGGCTTCAGGGTTGTTCATGTCGGGCCCGAACACGGATCCGGGCGCGACCCGAATCACGTCGCGGATGTGGGCGGCCAGGATGGCGGCGCGATCGGCCGTCGACGTCGGCACGCCTCCCGGGCAGCGGATGATGCTCTTCTGGCCGTCTCCAGGAATCATCGCGGCGAGACATTTCTCGCTCATGGCCTGCGCCAGGTGGGCGACCTCGCTGAAGTCACCGTCCTCGACGAAGCGGGCGCCGCCCAGGTGCCACTGAAACTCCTGCCGGTGAATGGCGGTCGTCGCCACATACCAATCGAGGGTGCTTTCGACCACGAGGGCGAATGGTTCGCCGTCGACCACGACGCCGCGTCGAACAGTGGGGCGATGGAGATGAACAGGTGTCATGTGCGTGGCGGTCTCCGCGTGGGCGTGCCGGGAATCACTGTGTCGAATATGATATATTGTACGCTCCTTCTCGGCAACCCAAGGACACAGGTTTCGCCATGCCCCATCGTCCGCCGCTGATCCCCCGCACCGTGTTTGGCCCCGAGCACGAGACCTTCCGGGACACCGTGCGTCGCTTCATGGAGCAGGAGGTCCAGCCGCACGACGAGCGCTGGCAGGAGCAGGGCTTCGTGGACCGCGAGGTGTGGACGAAAGCGGGCGCGCACGGCTTCTTGTGTGCCTCGATGCCCGAGGCCTACGGCGGCGCCGGCGCCGACCGGCTCTGCAGCGTGGTGTTGATCGAGGAGCAGGCACGCGCCAACAATTCGTCGCTGGGCTGGGGTCCGCACTCGGAAATCGTCGCGCCATACCTCCTGCACTACGGCAGCGCGGATCTGAAGAAGAAGCTACCTGCCGAAGATGGCGAGCGGCGAGATGATCGGCGCCATTGCCCTGACCGAGCCCGGCGCCGGCTCCGACCTGCAGGCGATCAAGACCACGGCCCAGAAGACGGCATGCGGCTACCTCGTCAACGGCTCAAAGACCTTCATCACCAACGGCTGGCACTGCGACCTGGCGATCGTGCTGGCCAGGACCGACCCGACGAAGGGCGCCAAAGGCCTGAGCCTCGTCATCGTCGATACCTCGATGAAGGGCTTCATCAAAGGCCCTCGGCTGAAGAAGCTCGGGCTGAAGGGTCAGGACACGTCCGAACTCTTCTTCGACGGCGTGGAAGTCCCGGCAGGGAACCTGCTGGGGCAGGAGAATGAGGGCTTCATCTACCTGATGCAGGAACTACCCTGGGAGCGCCTGCAGATCGCGATCGGCGCCATCGCCAAAGCCGAGGCCGCCGTGGCGTGGACCACGGCCTACGTCACCGAACGCAAGGTCTTCGGCAAACCGTTGTCGAGCTTCCAGAACACGCGCTTCAAGCTCGCCGAGTTCGCCACCGAGGTCCAGGTGGCGCGCGTCTTCGTCGATCGGTGCCTCGAGCTGCTGCTCGACGGCAAGCTCGACACGGCAACCGCCTCGATGGCCAAGTACTGGGTTTCGGACCTGGAGTGCAGGGTGATCGACGGGTGCCTCCAGCTGTTCGGTGGCTACGGCGTCATGTGGGAGTTCCCCATCGCGCGCGCCTACGCGGACGCGCGCGTCGAGCGCATCTACGGTGGTACCAACGAGATCATGAAAGAGGTCATTTCCCGTTCGCTGGGTCTGGCTGGATGAGCCCAGGTCGGCGAGTCTGGTGCTGGTCGGGGAGCTGGGTATGGCTGAAGCGATAGTCTTCGACGCAATCCGCACGCCGCGCGGCAGGGGCAAGCGCGACGGTTCCCTGCACGAAGTGAAGCCGGTCAGCTTGCTCGCCGGCGTGCTGCAGGAATTGCAGCGCCGCAACAGCTTCGACACCGGCGAGGTGGAGGACGTGATCATGGGCTGCGTGACGGCCTGCGGCGAGCAGGGCTCGTGCATCGCCAAGACGGCGGCGCTCGCGGCGGGCTGGGACTGGAGAGTGCCCGGTGTCCAGGTGAACCGGTTCTGCGCCTCAGGGCTGGAAGCGGTGAACCTCGCCGCGCAGAAGGTGCGATCCGGCTGGGAGGACCTGATCGTCGCGGGCGGCATCGAATCGATGTCGCGCGTGCCGATGGGATCGGACCACGGCGCCTGGGCCTACGACCCTCAGACCAGTTTCGACACGGCCTTCGTCCCCCAGGGCATCAGCGCCGACCTCATCGCCACGCTCGACGGCTACTCGCGCGACGCGGTGGACGAGTTCGCCTTCAAGTCGCAACAGAAGGCCGCAGCCGCGCGCGAGGCGGGTCGCTTCAGCAAGTCCCTGGTGCCGGTCACGGACGCCGTGGGGAACGTGATCCTCGACCACGACGAGTTGATCAAGCCGCACACCACGCTCGCGGGCCTCGCCTCGCTCAAGACGTCCTTCGACAAGCCAGGGGAGATGGGCTACGACGCGGTGGCCATCCGCCGCTACCCGCAGGTGGAGCGCATCCGCCACGTGCACACGGCGGGCAATTCCTCGGGCATCGTCGACGGCTCGGCCGCGGTGCTCATCGGCACAGAGAAGAAAGGCAGGAGGCTCGGCTTGAAGCCGCGCGCCCGCATCGTCGCCGCCGCGCTCTCTGGCGCCGATCCGACGATCATGCTCACCGGTCCGATGCCGGCCACCCGCAAGGCCCTCGCCAGGGCCAAGATGAAGATCGGCCGGATCGACCTGTTCGAGATCAACGAAGCCTTCGCCGTCGTGCCGATGCGATTCATGAAGGAAATGGGAGTGCCGGAGGAGATCGTGAACGTCAACGGCGGCTCGATCGCCATGGGCCATCCGCTGGGCGCCACGGGCGCCATGATCCTGGGGACGCTGATTGACGAGCTGGAGCGGCGCAAGCTGCGCTACGGCCTCGCCGCGCTCTGCGTCGGCGGCGGCATGGGCATCGCCACTATCGTCGAGCGGCTCTGATGCCCGTCAACAGCGGCCCGGTACGCTACGAAAGGGATCACGACCGCATCGTCACCCTGATTCTCGATACGCCCGGCGCGCCGGCCAACACCATGACCGCGGCATGGCAGCAGGCCTTCACCATCGCGGTCGAGCGGTTGGAGCAAGAAAGGGACGACACCGCCGGCGTGATCCTCGGTTCCGGGAAGGAGACCTTCCTCGACGGCGTGGAACTCGAGGACCTGCTTCAGTACCATCGCGGCGACGGACCGAGGGTGTTCGCCTGGATCGAAGCAGTGAAGGCGCATTTCCGGCGTCTCGAGCGCCTCGGCAGACCGGTCGTCGCCGTGCTCGAAGGCGCGGCGCTCGGCGGCGGCTGGGAGCTGGCACTGGCCGCGCACTGCCGCCTTTGCCTGAACGACGAGCGCATCGAACTCGGCCTGCCGGAAGTAACTCGCGGCCTGCTGCCCGGCGCGGGCGGAGTGACCAGGACCGTGCGCCTGCTCGGCCTGCAGGCCGCCCTGCCCATACTGATGGACGGCAGGACGCTGCGCCCGCAGGAAGCAGCGAGGCTCGGCTTCCTGCAGGGGCTGGCGGCCAACCGCGAGGAACTCCACCTGATGGCGCGCGAGTGGATCGCGGCGAACCCTTCGCCGAAACAGCCCTGGGACGAGCAGGACCACCCGATTCCCGGCGGCGCCCCGTCGAGCCCGCACGTCGCGCAACTGCTCAGCCTCGCGCCGGCCATGCTCATCGACAAGACGCGGGGCCTGTACCCCGCGCCCGAGGCGATCATGGCGTCGGCAGTGGAGGGCGCACGCGTCGACTTCGACACCGCGCTGCGGATCGAATCGCGCTACTTCGCCAGGCTCGTGGTGGGCCCGGTGGCGAAGAACCTGATGACGCTGTCTCTCAACCGCACTGCGATCCGCTCCGGCGCCTCGCGCCCCACGGATGGGCCGCAGTGGAAGGCGTCCAGGGTCGGCATCCTCGGCGCGGGCATGATGGGCAAGGGCATCGCGTGGGCGAACGCGAGCCGGGGGGTGCCCTGCGTCCTGAAGGATGTGACGCTCGAGCAGGCACAACAGGGGAGGTCCTACAGCGAGAAACTGGCGGCCCGGCACAACCGCCCGCAGATTCCCGAGCTGATTCAGCCCACAGCCAGCACCCAGGACCTCGCGGGCTGCGATCTCATCATCGAGGCGGTGTTCGAGAAGCGCGAGCTCAAGGCGCAGGTGACCAAGGAGGCCGAGCCGATGCTCGCCGCGGGCGGCCTGTTCGCCTCCAACACCTCCACGCTGCCGATCACCGGCCTGGCGGGAGCCACGGCGAACCCCCGCAACTTCGTCGGCCTCCACTTCTTCTCGCCGGTGGACAGGATGCCGCTGGTAGAGATCATCAAGGGCCAGAAAACCTCGCCGGAGACGCTGGCGCGCGCCTATGACTACGTCCAGCAGATCGACAAGATCCCGATCGTGGTAAACGACTCGCGCGGGTTCTACACGAGCCGCACCTTCGGTACCTATGTCGCCGAGGGATGCACCATGCTCGTGGAGGGCATTCCCGCCGCGGTGATCGAGAATGCAGGACGTCTGGCCGGCATGGCGGTCGGGCCGCTGGCGGTAATCGACGAGACCTCGATGTCGCTCTGGGTGCAGGTCATGGAGCAGACCAGGGCCGACCTGAACGCGGAGGGCAAGGCATACACGCCGCAGCCCGGGGAAGACGTGATTTCGCGCATGGTGAAGGAGTTCCATCGCCCGGGGCGCGCAGGCGGCGGCGGGTTCTATGACTACCCCGCGGAGGGCAGGAAAACCCTCTGGCCCGAGCTGGAGCGCATCTTCGGCCGGAAGTCTTCACAGTGGGATTTCGAGGAACTCAAGGAACGCCTGCTCTACCGCCAGGCAATCGAGGCCGCGCGCTGCCTGGAAGAAGGCGTGATTGAGAAGGTGCACGACGGCAACGTCGGCTCGGTCCTCGGCATCGGCTTTCCCGCGTGGACTGGTGGAGCGCTGCAGTACGTGAACCACGTCGGCGCGAAGAGATTCGTCGAGCGCGCCGAGGAGCTGGCGAGGAAGCTGGGCCCGCGATTCGCGCCGCCCAGGCTCCTGAGCGGACTGGCCGCGAAGGGTCAATCGCTCGCCTGATGCCGCCGTCGGTCCTGACGGTGCCCGACGAGCGCGGCGCGGGCGAGGCAGGAGTCTCCGCGCGGGGCCTCCGCCAGACCATGGGAGCCTCGGCCGGGCCGCACCAGGACCAATCAGAACGTCACGCGGGCGCTCAGCTGGTACCGCGCTAGGGTCGGACGTGGAGCACCGGCGTCAACGAGTATCGGCTTGGCGAAGATCCCCGCGAACTCGACACTCATGTGAGGCGCCACGGCATACGCGATCTTGGCGTAGTGCATCGTCTGGTTGCTCGCACGTTCGAGATCGTCGAACACGTAGGGTGACAGCACCGCGTCCCGCTCCAGACGCGCGAAGGCGTAGTTCAACTCGACGGTGCCGACTCGTTCGCCGCGCCCCACCGTGGTCTCCAGCCAGATCCCGGTGTTCTGATCGTCCACCGCGTCGAGGTTCCTGACCCAGTCGCCGATGATGACGAGCGGGTACTCGGCATGCGACGTGGCCAGGGTCGCCTTGCCGATGATGTCGACAAGATGGAACCCGGAGACGAAGCCGAGTACCGTGTCCGGCGGCGTCCACCCGCGGAAGGTTGGAGTTCCTCGTGTCGAGCGCGCCCGAATAGACGGCGACCGCGACCTGATCGACGTTCCTGTACTGGAAATCGGTAACCGTGACCGACAGGGCGCGCGTGCCAGCCTCGAACCCGATTTCGCCCGATTCGGCGAACATCAACGCGTCGCTACCCGCTTCGAGTTCGCTCAGGACGACCTGCGCGGCAACGGCCCTGGCGCTGAAGCCACTCTTGGTGCTGCGCCCGAACTGCTGCCAGGCCCCCTCCCAGCTGATATTGTCGTCCCAGATCTGGTTGGTCATCGTCACAGGTGGCTCGAACACGCCCGCCCCGAGCTTCAGGCCGCGGGCGGCCTTCGGGGCGTAGGTCATGTAGGCACGGTGCAGCGTCAGCGGCTTCCGTGTCAGGAAGTCCTTGAACGACTGGTTGGCGGTCGTTGGATCGAGCGGATTGCCGGTCGCCAGCCGCATCCCGACCGTGACCTCATCGTTCACATCGATCTCGAAGTTGAAGCGCAGGCGGATGCGGCCGCGGTTGCGGTCCTCCAGGCCCTGCTGGCGGAATGCTTCGAAGCGAGTTCGGAAGTCGCCGGAGAACCGGACCCGTGTCCACCAGGGGGCGGCCTGCGGGTCAGGCGCGGCAGCCTGGGCGCCGCCTTCTGTCGGCTGGGCCTCCTGGCCGGCTGCGGGAGCGGCAACGAGCAACGGGAGGACCAGAGTGAGAGCCAGGGTGGCAACGAACCGGCAGACCGGCCATCGATCACGGGCATGCAGCATGTCGGAACTCCTGCGAAGAGAGACGAAGCGCGAAACGAACACGCCGCCGACGAGCCGGTTCACCACGACACCCCGCAGGGTTCCCGGAGGACGGGGGTCATCGGGCCGCGACCGACCGCTCGATCAACTCGGCGAGCATCGAGGGAGCGACGTTGCCTCCGCTCACGATGGCGACGACGGGACCCGACGGTGGGATATGCGGGAGCGCCGCCGCCGCCAGCAGCGCGGCAACGGCTGCCGCACCGCTCGGTTCGGCAACGAGGCGAGCGTGGTAGTAGAGCCAGGCCAGAGCGTCGATGATCTCCTCGTCCGACACCGTGACCACTGCATCGACGAACGCGCGCACGTGCGCGAAGGTGACATCGCCGGGCCGGGTCGGAAGGAGCCCGTCGGCAATGCTCTCGCTGCGACCGATCGTGATCGGGTGCTGCGCGGCGATCGACTGCTGCATGGCGTTGGCGCCTGCCGGCTCGACGCCGATCACCCGGACGTCCGGGTTCGACTGTTTGACGGCGGCGGCCACGCCGGACGCCTGCCCGCCCCCTCCGATCGCGACGATCACGGCGGCCATCGCGGGGAGCTGTTCCAGCAGTTCGAGACCGGTCGTCCCCTGGCCGGCGATGATCGCCTCGTGATCGAAGGGCGGAATCATCACCAGACCGCGTGCCGCCACTTCGCACTCGGCGCGCACACGACGTTCGACGGACGTCGTCCCTTCGAAGATCACTTCGGCGCCGAAGCGGCGAGTTCCGTCGACTTTGATCGAGGGTGCGGTGGTGGGCATGACAATGACGGCGGGGATGCCGAGGTCGCGCGCAGCGCACGCCACCGCTTGCCCGTGGTTTCCTGACGAGTAGGTAATCACTCCGCGGCGACGCTCCGGCGCCGACAGTTGCAGCAGCATGTTGACGGCGCCCCGGATCTTGAACGCTCCGGTCGGCTGCATGTTCTCGCACTTGAGGTGCAGCGGATGTCCGTGGACCAGGCCCGCGTCGAGCAGCGGGGTGCGCCGAACGAAGGACGCGATCCGGCTTCGGGCCGCGCTGATGTCGTCAAGCGTCACGAGACTCCGTACGGGGTCAACCATTGGTCCGCCTTGTCGAGGAATCACCGGCGGGCGAGTCTGGTGTCGTGCCAGCCGGCAAATGCGCCAGTAGATATAATATATAGTATAATATTTGTCAACGTCACCGTCACCGGAACGCGTCCCGGCGCCGCGCTGCTGGCACCTTGCCGGGCTCGGCCGGTAGAATGGCGGCCAGGCCGACTATGACTGCACCCACCCTGAACGACGTCCATGCGGCGCGCCAGCGGATTGCGCCACACCTTCCGCGCACGCCATTGATGCGGCATCCGCTGCTCGACGCCGAGACAGGCCTCGAGATCTGGGTGAAGCACGAAAACCACAACCCCACCGGCGCGTTCAAGATCCGCGGCGGCCTCAATTTGATTGGCGCGCTGGCGGCCGGCGAGCGCGCCCGCGGAGTCGTCACGGCGAGCACCGGCAACCACGGTCAGTCGATCGGCATGGCATGCCAGCTACATGGGGTGGCGTGCACGGTCTTCGTGCCCGAGGGCAACAACCCGGACAAGAACGCGGCGATGCGTGCGTACGGCGCCGTCGTGGAAGAAGGCGGTCGGGACTTCGACGACGCGCGGGCCCTGTGCGAGCGGCGCAGCCAGGAGACCGGCGCCCGCTACGTGCACTCCGCCAACGAGCCCCTGCTGATTGCCGGCGTCGGCACCTACGCGCTGGAGATCTTCGAAGCGCTCCCGCAGGTCGACACCGTCCTCGTGCCCATCGGCGGCGGCAGTGGCGCGTGTGGCGTGTTGACGGTACGCGACGCGCTCGGCTCGACAGCGCGGGTCGTCGGCGTCGGCGCCGTCAACGCGGATGCCATCGCGCGCTCGTGGCGGGGACCCGAGCGGGTGGTCGGGAGCTCCGCGAACACCTTCGCCGAAGGCATTGCCACCAGGGTCACCTTCGATCTCACGTTCGAGATACTCAAGCGGTCACTGAACGATTTCGTTCTTCTGACTGAAGACCAACTGGCCGAAGGCGTCCGCCTGGCGCTGCGGTCGACGCACAACCTTGCCGAGGGCGCCGGGTCGGCCGCCATTGCCGCCGCGTACACCCTGCGCGATCAGCTGCGCGGCCAGCGCGTCGTGGCCGTGATGTCCGGAGGTAACCTCGATGAGGCCAAGCTCAAGTGGGTGCTGGGCTGGCCCGTCGGCGCGCAGCAATCTACGCCCGCGAGGTCGGGGCTCCACGGCTGAGACTCGGGCGCTCGTCGCCGCGGCGGTCACTGCTTTCTCGTGGGCAAGGTCTTGTCGGCCGGCGGATCGAGGTCCCACCACCACGGCCGGTCGAGCGCCTTCTGGCGCGGCCAGATTTCGGTCAGCGTCTCGGCGTCGTAGAGCCGGCCGTTCTTCATGACATAGCGCAGCGAGTCGGTGTTCCGGATCTCCTCGAGCGGGTTGCGATCGAGCACCTGGAGATCGGCCAGTTTGCCGACTTCCAGCGAACCGATCTCCTTCCCGAGCCCGATCGCGTCGGCGCCGAAGATCGTCGCGACACGCAACACATCGTGCCGCGGCATGCCGCCGCTGGCCAGCATCCAGATCTCCCACTGCGCGCCCAGTCCCTGCAGTTGCCCGTGAGCGCCCATCCCCGCCCGCCCGCCCGCCGCCACGATCTTCGCCACGCTCTCCGCCTGCTGCGCAAAAATGAACTGGCTGTCGCGGTACCAGACGTCACGCCGCAGCCCCTTCTTGTCAATGATCGGATGCGGCGTGAACCGGCGCAGTTTCGCGTTCCCGTGGACGTCCTCGTGCTCGTAGAAGTACTCCTCGGCAATCGGCCCGCCATAGTTGACGATGAGCGTCGGGTCGTAGGTCGTCCCCGATCGGGCGGTCAGCTCGACCACATCCCGGTAGATCGGGACAATCGGATAGGAGTGCTCGTGGCCGGGATAACCATCCAGGATGTCCGTGATGAACGTCTTCGGATCCATGTTGCCTTCGACCGTCCCCATCAGCCCGTACTCGAGTGCGGCCATGTTGATCAATTGCCGCACCCTCCGGTTGCCGGTCGCGTACCTGCTTGATCATCCGCGTCTGCCAGAACTCCGCGTACGGGCGCAGGAGGTCCCGCGCATCCTCGAGCGTGGACCGGCCAGCCCAGCTCGGCGGCCCCATCGCCAGGCCGGTCGACGTGACGCGCGGGCCGAGAATCTCGCCGGTCTCGATGCGATCCGCGTACGAAAACACGTCGGTGCCGTGGGAGTTCGGAATCCTGACCGTGGTCACGCCGTAGGCCAGCGTGACCAGGTACTCCCAGGCCTGACTGACGTGGAGCTCGGTGGGCGGATCGATGTGCGCGTGGATGTCCACCCATCCCGGGAGGATCGTCGTGCCCGCCACGTCGATCACCTTGGCGCCGCTTGGAATCGGCACCGTGCCGCGCGCGCCCACGCCCGCAATCCGGTTGTCGGTCACCACCAGGTCGCCGTGCTCGATGATCTGGTCGCCGCGCATCGTGATGAGGCGCGCATCGCGAAGCACGACGCTGCCGGCCGGCTTGTCTCGCGGGACGACGATCTGGATGTCCACGCGCCGTCGCTCGAACGCCTGCGGCGCCGGCGCCCCGGCCGGTCGCTCGCCACCACCCGACACAAGGTCGCAGATGAACACGGAATGACCGACCGAGTAGGAAAACTCCCGGCCGTCGGCGCGCCAGGCCGGAAATTCCGCGCCCGGCCCGGTGATCCGCGTGACTGCCTCCGAATCCGCCGCCGAGTGGACCACCGAGACCGTCGGTGCGGGCCCGCCGGCCGTCGGGATCGCCACCAGGAAGAGATCGTAGTTGACGATCGCCAAGGCACGGGTGCCATCCGGAGAGACGACAATCTGCGAGGCGGACGCCTCCTCGGGGGGGCCGCCCTCCTCCCAAGGCACACCCGTCACCTTCAGGTGCGGCGTGCGATTGGTGCCGTCAGCCCGCATGGAGACCAGGCCCTCCCTCCGGTTGGCCAGATAGAGCCTCCCGTCCCGTGTGAACTGCGGAGGGTCCACCGACGTGGTCTTGAGGGCATCAGCGGCCCCGCCGCCGGCGGCCATCGACACCAGCGCCACCTGGGAGTCGACCCCCCGGGTAAGCCGCGACTCGACCGCCCCCCGCAGGCCCACGAGCTTGGTCCCGTCGGGCGTGTAGACGAATCGCCGGTAGGCAGCCGGCCGCGTGGACAGGCGTTCCGGGGGGCTCTGCCCGCTGGCGGCGACGCGGTAGACCTCGCCGCCGTTCTGGGTCCACGTGACGTACGCGAGGAACCGGCCGTCCGGCGACCAGGCCGGCTCGAACTCGCCGACGCTCGCGTCCGCGCGGGTGAGCCGCCGCGGCTGGCCGGACGGGAGATCCATCAGCCAGATCTTGTCGAGCGCGGTGAACGCGAACTGCCGGCCATCCGGAGACAGGCGGCCATCGCGGATGTGCTGCACCGTCAGGGCGTCCCCGATGGTCGCATCGGCATGCGGCAGCGGCCCCAGGTACTGTTTCACCTCCGCTGTGAACGGGATCGGCACGACCCGGCCCGAGGGCACCTCCATGCGCCACAGCCGGCCGCCGAACGACGTCACCAGCTGTTTCCCGTCCGGCGTGAACGCTGAGCCCGGCATCGTGTCGAGATTGCTGCGCGACTCCTGCTCGTCCCGCGGCATCCCCACCGCTAGCCACGTCTCGTCCCCGGTCGTGAGATCCCGGACCTTCAACGCCGTCTGGGTGTCGACCCGGGTGGCGTAGACCATCGTCTTGCCATCCGGGCTCACCACCGGGCGCATCGCGCTGCCGTCCGCGGTCGTGAGCACCGTGAGCTTCTCCGTCACGCGGTCCAGGACCCCGATCTGCCAGATCGGCAGCGGTTGGAAGTAGGCGAAGCCGCCCCGCTTCCCCGCCACGTACAGATACCGGGCATCCGGCCCGAATGCCGCGCCCAGGTAGTGATCGAACGGTGCGGGGGTCAACCTGGCCGCCGGCGCGCCGTTCGTGTGAACGACGAGCAGATTCCGCTTGCCGAACTTGGTAATGGACGAGCAGTCCTGCGAGGCGACGATGTCGGCACCGTCCGGCGTCCACTCGGGAGAGGTGTACCGGCAGTCCTCGTCGCGGGTCAGCGCGCGGGCATGCGTGCCATCGCGATCGGCCAGCCACAGGTTCTCCGACCCGCTCCGATCGCTCGTAAAGACAATCGTCGTCCCGTCTGGCGAGAAGCGCGGTTGCCCGTCGAAGGCCGGCCCCTCGGTAATCCGCCTCGCCGTTCCCCCCTCGATCGGCAACGCATAGAGGTCGCCGAGCAGATCGAAGACGAGGGTCCGGCCGTCGGGCGAGACGTCGACCGACATCCAGGTCCCCTCGTCGGTCGTGAACTCGATCGTGCGGGTCGGGGTCAGCGGCAGCGTGTCGGAACGGCCGGGCGCCGGGCCCTGGGCCATGTGCGCCCAGAGCGCAAGGGGCGGCCCGGCGACACTGCACAGCAGCAGCAGCACCAGCAGCCGCCCCGGCCGCGAACGATCGACGTCCTGCCTGTTCCGCCAGCGCGCCGGATGACGAGTGGCTTGGTCCATTGGGTGTCAGACCTCCTGTTCCCGCGCGGCCAGACACGCGCCGATCGCGTCCCGATGGGGCGCCGATGTCTGCGCGCCTCGCGCGGTGACCGACAGCGCCGCGGCGGCGCTGGCAAACCGAACCGCAGTCTCGAGCCCGGCGCCTTCCGACAGCGCCACCGCCAGCGCCCCGTTGAAGACGTCGCCGGCGCCCGTCGATTCGAGGGCGCTCACTGGGGATCGTGAATCCATCGTGTCGACGCGCATTTGCAATAACGATTGCGTGCCAGGAATGTCCTTCGTGACGGCCCACGGGCTGTCGTCATGCCGCTTACCAATCGACTGTGAACGCAATCGATTGCGTTCACAGTATCCACCGCGATCGAGTGACGTCAAGGTCTTTTGCGGATCGCGGCGCGCGCGTCCCGCGCGGCGGACGTGGCCCGGCAGTCATGAGGCTTGTATATAATATTATTATTGCGCTAATCTGTCCCCGCGCACGACACCCACCCGACTTCCCTGCGTGCGACCGGAGACGTGACGACATGAAACGAATCCTCACCCTCGGTGTCCTCTGCGCGGCCGGCTGGGGTCTTGTCGCGACAGTCGGGCACTCCCTCACCAGCGCTCCCGACGGGCCGCCGCCCGGCACCGTCTACCTTGCGCCGTTCACCCTGACAAGGCCCGGCTTGGCCAGCGTCGCTGGCGAAGAAGGGCTGATGTTCGTGCCAGAGCATCGGGGAAAGCCGGGCAGCCGCACCATCGCCTTCCACTTTATCCGCCTGCACGGCCCCTCGGGCGTGAGCCGATCGCCGGTCTTCTACCTGCCCGGCGGTCCCGGCAACTACAGCCGGCGCGAGCAACTGACCAGCGCGCGGTTCCGGCCGCAGCTCGACGGGCTGCTCAGGTACAGGGCGCGACATCCTCTTTGTCAACCAGCGCGGCAATCCGCAGCCGCCGATGTCCCCGGACCTGCGCTGGCCGGCGATGCCGAAGCCGCTCGACGCGCCCGCCACTCCAGAACGCGATCGCACGGCGCTCCGCGCGTCGGTCACCGAAGGGCTGGCGGCCTGGACCGCACGTGGTGTCGACCTGTCGGGATACGACATCATCAACATCGCCGACGACGTCGACGATCTACGCGCCGCGCTGGGCTACGAGAAGATCGTCCTTCGCGGCGGCAGCTTCGGTTCGCAGTGGAGCTTCTCCGTCATGAAGCGCCACCCGACGCACGTCGATCGGGCGGTCCTGCACGGCATCGAGCCGCTCGACTACGGCTACGACAGTCCCGCCTGGTTGTGGAACGCCGTCGGTCGCCTGGCCGCGCTCGCGCAGGCCGACGCGCGACTCGCTCCGTCGCTGCCAGCCGGCGGGCTGCTCGGCGCCGTGAAAGCCGTCCTGGACCGACTCGAAGCCAGTCCCGTGACGGTGCCCATCATCAACCCGCAGACTGGCGCCGAGGTCAAGGTCACCATCGGCCGCCACGATCTCGTGCGGCTGATGAAGTACCCGAGCATCAACGAGTCGCTCCGCGACAACCTCCGCAAGTGGCCGCGATTCATCCTCGAGATGTATCGCGGCGACTATCGATACCTCGCAGGGCTCGCGCTGCTGGACCGGACCGCCCCCGACGGCGGGCCGATGATCGGCCTGCTCATCGACAACAGCCTCGGGATCAGCGCGGCGCGCGAGAAACGGCTCCTCGCCGAACCGGAGGCGCAGTGGATTGGCCGCCTGGAGCCGGACTATCTCGACTCCCGCGACCTCACGCCGACCCGCCACGTGGACGAGGCCTTTCTCGCCGACTGGGAGATCACGGTCCCGACGCTGCTGCTACAAGGCGACGTCGACTTCTCGACGCCGCTCGAGAACGCGCAGCACGCGGGCGGGTTCCTGAAGAACGGGCGGGTCCTGGTCGTCGAGGGCGGCGGCACACACGACGTCATGAACGAGACGGTCACGATGCTGCCCGAGGTCGGCGCGGCCATCCATCGCTTCATGGCGCGTGATGTCGGCGCAGGGGAGAGCGCCGACGTGTTCGCAGGGCTGCCCCAGCGCGCGCAGTTGCCGGCGCCAGACTTCGAGACGCTCGACGGGCCGACGCTCTACGACCGCTGGCTCGCGCGCAACCGGGTCGTGCCCGCGGCGTCGAGCGCGCGGTGAGTACCCGCGGTGTTCTCGAAACTGCTCCGCCAGGCGCACATGTATGTCGCGCTGTTCCTGGCGCCGTGGATGCTGCTCTACGCTCTCAGGTACGCTCGCGATGGCCCACCAGGAGATCTTCAGGTGGTTCGACGGTGGACCCGTCGTGGCGTGGCAGCGGGAGACCCGGCAGCTGAACATGCCGTTCGCCGCCGACGCGAGCCCTCGGGTCATCGGCGAGCAGATCCTGCGGGAACTGAAGATCGCCGGCTCGTTTCGCGCCCAGAGGAGCCAGGACGGACGCACGCTGCTTATCGCGCGCTCGGGTGCCTTCTCACCGAGGCGCCTGACCTACACTTTCGCAACCGGCACGGTCGTGGTCGAGACGCAGGAGTTCCGGGTCCAGTCGTTTCTCGAGAACCTGCACCGCCGCCGTGGGTTCACCGGCGAATCCCTGGCTAACGATCTCTGGGCCGCCTCGTTAGACGTCCTGGTCGTGAGCATCCTGTTCTGGATATTCTCGGGACTCTGGATGTGGTGGCAGTTGAAGGTGACTCGCCGGGTGGGCGCCGCGTGCGCGCTTGCCGGGATGGCGCTCTTCGGACTCCTGATCGCAAACCTCTGACTTCAGTCGGAACGAGAAACGGCTCGATGAAGCCCATGGCACACCAGACCACACGGCCGACACGCTCGAGGGCTGCCGCCTTCGACAGGATCAACCGGCGCACGCACCTCTACGCCGCGATGTGCTGCGCTCCGTGGTTCTTGATGTACGCGCTGAGCGCGGCGGCCTACAACCACGTCGCGTTGTTCGGCGTGGGATCGGTGGAGCCCACCACCATCATCGACCGGAGCTACGACGGACCTGACGTACCAGCCAAGGGGAACGTGCGCCCGGTCGCCGACGCGCTCCAGGCAGAAACGGGTTTGACAGGTTACTACGCGGCGCTGCGGACGCCCGACGGCGGCATCCGGATGGTCCGGGCGACATTCTGGTCGAACACCCAGATCGTCTATGAGCCGAAGAGCCATCGCCTGATCGCCAGACGCACCAGGCTGAACTGGGGCAGTGTCCTGGTCAGCATGCACTCGCGCGGAGGCTTCAAGCAGCCGGGATTCTGGACCAATTTCTGGTCCGTCGTCGTGGATATCGTGCAGATCGCGATCATCACCTGGGTCGTGTCGGGTCTGTACATGTGGTGGCAATTGAAGCGTTTTCGGTACCTGGGGATGGCTGGCACTCGGCGCCGGGACCGCCTCGTTCCTGGCGTTCCTGCTGGCGTTCTGAGGAGCGGCACCTTGACGCAGAGGTCGCGTCGGTGAACACCGTGGTCACAATCGAGGACGTCCGCGGCGCAGTGGCTCTGATCGGTCTGAAGGTGCACTCGAAGGGGGCCTCTTCCGAATCGGTACCGGCGGGCCGACCGGTCGCGGGCCTTGGGTGTTGGTCCATCATGCGGGGGTTCTTCATGTTTCGACGATCGCTTCTAGTCCTGCTGCTGGCTGGCGCCGCGGTTTATCCGGAGCCGGTCCGGTCGAGCAGCCGCCTGCCTGGCCTGGGTGCGCCCCCGCAGGGTCCGCCAGCCGGCTACGACATCGTGATCGCCGGGGGCCAGGTAATGGATCCGGAGACCGGCCTGGACGCGGTCCGCAACGTTGGAATCAGGGGGGGCCGTATCGCGCGCGTGACATCGGACACGCTCGAGGGACGTCGGACCATCGACGCCGCCGGACTGGTGGTCGCGCCTGGGTTCATCGACCTGAACTCTCACGGGCAGGACCCGGAGAACGATCGCCTCAACGCGCTCGACGGTGTCACGACCGCTCTCGAGCTCGAGATTGGCGTGCCGGATCTCGCACGGTTCGTCCGCGAACGCGCTGGCAAGGCTCTCGTGAACTTCGGCGCGACCGCGAGTCACCCGGCTGCGCGCGCGGTGGCCATGGGTGTGCCGCTCCTGCCCGGCATGCTCGTCCCGCCATCCGGTCCGGCCTCCAACGAGCACGCGACGCCCGAGGCGCTGGAGAGGATGCGGGCGATCCTGCGTGATGGTCTCGATGCGGGGGCGCTCGGGATCGGCATGGGCATCGCCTACACTCCAGGCGCGACGCGATTCGAGGTGATCGAGATGTTCCGCCTGGCTGCCGGGCGCGGGCTGCCGGTGTTCACCCACGTGCGGAGCTCGGGTCGGGTCGAGCCCGGATCGAGCATCGAGTCGGTCAGCGAGGTAATTGGCGCTGCCGCCGTCACCGGCGCATCCTTGCACATCGTGCACATCAACAGCAGCGGCCTGAAGGATGCGCTCGAGTGCCTGCGCCTCATCGAGGGCGCGCGAGCGCGCGGCCTCGACGTCACTACGGACGCGTATCCATATGGGGCGGGCAACACGGCCGTCAATTCAGCGCTGTTCAACCCGGGCTGGCAGGAACGTCTAGGGATTACGGAACAGGACGTGCAGCTGGTCGAGACCGGCGAACGGCTGACGCCGGAGCGCTTCAAGACACTCCACGCGATGGTCGAGCCCAACGATGTCCTGCTGTTCGTGAACCCGGACGAAATCGTGGACGCGGTCATCGGCCACCCCCTGACGATGATCGCAAGCGACGGCGGAATCCGGCAAGGCAAGGGGCATCCTCGAAGCTCCGGCACGTTCGCGCGGGTGCTCGCGCGTTACGTCCGCGGACAGCGGCGCCTCACGCTCATGAATGCGCTGCGGAAGATGTCGCTGATGCCGGCCCTCCGGCTGGAGCGGGCGGCGGCCGCCGCCCACGGCAAGGGACGTCTGCAGGAGGGGGCCGACGCGGATATCGTGGTGTTCGACGCCGCGCGCGTGACCGATCGGGCGACCTACGAGGCGCCCGCGCTGGCCAGCGAAGGGTTCCGCTACGTCATGGTCGGCGGCACAGTCGTCGTCGACAACGGCGCCATCGTCACCGGCGTCGCGCCGGGCAGGGCCCTCACGAGTCGTCCCCGGTAAGTGCGCCGCCCTCCGTTTCGGGGTATCGAGCAGACGACGACCGTCAGTGCGCGATGCCGTGCGCGTGCAGGCGCTGATGCACTCGCTCGCGTGCGGTCGTGAAGGTGTCGAGCACGCGCGCGAACCGTTCAGCGTCGGGGCGCGTCGCCAGCTGCTTCGCCCAACTCTCGGCGCCTTCGATGAGCGTGAGCATGTAGATGGCGGCCGGGCCGGAGAACAGGTCGCGCCCCGGGACCTGCACGTACACCGGAGAGGTGTGCGCAATCACAGCCGGCGGCTCTCGCACGGACAGGCAGCGGGCAGCCAGCCACCCGGGGCCGTCTACGTTGATCTTTTCCTGCAGCACGACACGGCCCGAGCCTTGCGGCGCCGCGAGGGACGCCACGACGTGGCCGTTCCAGATCACCTCGACGCGGCGCACCGGCTCACGGTTCATCACTTCGGCGCGCACTTCGACGGTGCCCCCGCCGGCGCGCATCCTGATGTCGGCTCCGGGTGGGTGCCCGTCGACCTCGAACAGCAGCAGCGGTCCCAACGTCGAGAACGTGTTACCGCCGCGGACGGCCCGGGCCCAGTTGGCGAACGTGAATTCGGTCTGGCCGATGTAGGCGTAGGTGCGGATCATCCCCAGGGCCATGCCGGCGTTCATCTTGTCGGTGCCGCCGACCGCCGCCAGCCGGTAGCCGCAGTTCAGGTATCGATACCAATCCTGGTAAATCAGGTGGCTGGGAGCGGCCAGTCCCACCAACTCGACCGCATCAATCCGATTGAGCGCGATTTCCGCGGCGACCTCTGCCGTTGGCTTCGGGAAGTGGACGGCGACGACGACGCCGTCCCGCTGGCGACACTGCTCGGCCCAGTCCGACATGCTGCTCCACAAGGGATCCCCCAGGTAGCTTTCCGAGGGGCCGGCGGCCGACATCGGAAACACGGGATTGGCCGCCGATCCAAGCAGTCCGAGGTGCCCCAGCAGGTGCTGTCGGTTCTCCGTGCCCATCCGCACGAGCGTCTCTTTGTCGGCCGAGGCCAGCGACCCCTGCCAGAGATCGCCGACGTTGGTGAACAAGTCACCCCACTGCGCGGCAAGAAGGTTGACGAGGTTCACGCCTTCCGCCTGTCCCTCCAGCACCGCGGTGGTCGGGGGCAGGAAATGCACGTGCGTGTCGGCCGTGACCCAGCCGCGGGCCCGAAGGTTCGCGAAGCGTGGAATCTCGACGCTCAGCTCGCGCTGGCCCGGCTTGATCTCGAGTCGTTGCCGCACGGCTTCGTACTCGATACCCCTTGGTCATCTCGAGATAGACCTCGCCGACGGGCAATTCGGCCTGGAATTCACCGTCGACGTAGGCGTAGGAATTCCCGCCGAGCAGGAGATCGCTGCCGTAGTCCTGAAACCAGCCCGTGTTGATTTCCGTTCGATGACCGTACGGCGGGATGTAGCGACCTTCCTTCGAGCGAAACGCCAGCCGGACCGGCGTGGCTCGCTTGCTGGTGCCGTCGATCACTTTGCAGTGCACCCACGTTTTGTGCGGGTAGAGCATCTGCAGCTGGCTGCCCGCCGGGCGGCCTTCCACCTCCTGGCCCGGGCCGGCCTGGCTCAGATCGAATGCGTATTCGCGGCCGCTCCTGGTGTCCTGCACCGTCAACGTCGCGTCCCGGCTGGCCGCCAGGTCGATGTAGAGGTGGCGGCCGTCGGTCGGGCCGCTCCCCGCCAGGCCCTGGGCCGCCAGCCACTTCTCGGGCACGAACTCGCGAAGCATGAAGGTCCGGGCCACCACGCCCAGATCCACGTCGATCTTCCAGCGCCCGCTGTCGAGTTCGGCCATCGTAGTGGCGTCGGGCAACGTGATGCGACAGAGCGTCAGCCGTTCGTGCCGCAGCGGATTCACGCGCCCGTCGTACAGGGTGAGGCCGCACACCAGGAGTGGATCCGCATCCGTCGCCTGAAACCGCAGGGCCTTGATGACCCGGTCAGGCGCGGGATTTTCGAGCGCCGCGAGCCACAACGTGGCGCGGTCGAGGCCCTTGGTAAGGGGCCCCGGCGCGTCCTGGTCCCACACGCCCACCTGGAGATATCCCCACAGGTTGCCATGTTCGAGCGGATCGGTCTGCTTGCTGGGAGGACTCGACCGGTGCGGCAAGGCGAGGAAGCTCAGGTGATTCGCCGTGAGGGCGTTCACCTCGAATCGGCGACGGATCGGGAACACGTGCTCGCTGCCATCCTCGTACACCAGGACGACATCCGCGAGGTGCTGGCCGACCTGTTCGGTCACGTCTTCGGCGTCAGGTGCCGGGCTCTCGCTCGGATCCCAATCGCAGAACTGGGCGAGGCACACGTGGCTCGCCCGCTGTGAGATCTCGACTTCCAGCCTGGGAACGGCGCCGCCGGCCGGCTTCGTGCTGAGCACGACCCACGATTTCTCGTTCACCTCGGACGGCCCGAGCTGAAAGGGGATGCCCCGGAACACCTGCCGGCCCCCAAGCACTCGGATGAGGCCGTCTCGAGACAGGACGTTGGCTTCTCGGCGCGGCCCGAAATCGACGGCTGACGTCGTAAAGCGCGCCGTCAGATCGATGGGCGTGAATTTCGTCGTCGCCTGGGCTGCCGGCGCCTCGACCGGCTCGCCCATCGCGGGAATCCCGTCCAGAAGCAGCGTCAACGTCGGCACGGCCGCGCCGACCGACTGGAGGAACGTCCGCCGCGAGGGGTCGTGAGGGGAGTCCATGATTGTCTCCGATCAATCGACGGGTCTAGTCGGCCGTCTTCACGGTAAAGACCGTGGCCCCGGCCAGAAAGAGCTGGGTGCCGGCCGAGCTGGGATTCTTGTCCCCTGTCACCACGAACCTGACCGTGTGCGTCCCAGGTTTCAGGTTGAGCACGTGCCACAGCACCGCGAACTTTGTCTGCTCTGCCGGGAATCCCCAGAACGTGTCGATGGTCTTGTTGAGCAGCCCGTCCAGGTAGACGTCGACCTTGCCGCCGTCGCGGACCCACCGGCCATCGACCGCCACGCCCGTGCCCTTGAAGGTCAGCGACACTTCGGCGCCCTTGCTGCCGGTGTAGCGGTTGAGGGGAGGCGGATCAGCGAAGCTGATTCGCGGTTCGCTCGTCTGTGTCTGCCACTCGCCCTTCCAGATCCATTCCTTGCCGTCGATCGCATTGGTTCGGTATGCCGCCTTCATGCCCGGAAACGACACCTCGAGCGCGGGCGCCGTGGGGTCCTGGCGCTGGATGGTCACCGTCGTGTCGTCGACAGTGCCGCCGTTGTCCTGGATCAACTGCTTTGCGTAATGCAGCGTCCGATCGACCACGGAGTTGAACGAGTAGTCGGTGAACACGAACTTCGAGTCCGCGATGGCGGGGATCCCGCTCTTCCACTCGTCGGGAATCGCCTTGTAGCCCTTGACCACGCCGAGCACACCTGCCGCTGTTGACGGATTGCAGTCGGAATCCTGGCCGGCTCGCACGGTCGTCTCGAGCGTCCGCGTGAAGTCGCCGCCGCCGTAGAGCAGCCCGATCGTGACGTACGCGCCGTTGAGTTTCGCGTCGATGTTGAACGGCTCCGCCGGCCGGCAGATGTCGACCGCGCCCCATTTCTTCTCAATGGCGTTCCACGTCGCGCGCCAGTCGTTCGGGTAGGTGGCATGAAGCCGGATCACGTCCCTGATGATCCTGGCGTAGTCACTCTCGGAGGGAATGGCCAGGAGCGCCTGATTGACGATGGTCGGGATGTCGGTCTCGATGAAGGCCTGCGTGTAGAGTGCGCTGACGAACATCCCGCCGTAGACGCCGTCGCCGTAGTTCATGATGTGGCCAACGCGGTCGCAGAACGCGTTCGAGGTACGGGGCATGCCGGGCGACATGAGGCCGATGAAATCTGCCTCGATCTGAAAATCAATGTCGTCAGCGTGCATGTTGTTGGCCGCGTTGCCTGAAGCAGGGGGCATGATGCCATCGAGGAAGTTCTTGCGCGCCTGCACGTTGGCGTGCCAGAGCCGGTATCCGGCCCGGGCGAATGACTCGGCAAACAGCGCGGCCGGCGCGTTCATGCCGTGTTTGTCCATCGTCATCATGAAGCTCATCTGGACGTACAGGTCGTCCTGTTCGAGGGCGTTTGAGACACCGCTCGGCGTCCAGTCGAGCTTCGCTTCGTTGATGTGCCCGTTCGACCTGAATTCGGTGGGGTCGCCGAAGGACACGCCGATCATCTTGCCGGCCCAGCCGCCCGCGATCTTGTCACGCAACCGGTCGATCGGAATCGAGATGCCGCCCGGCCGGCCCGTGTTCTCCTCTTTCGTGGCGGGCTTGTGGTACGGCGTTCCATCGAGGCCGATCCGGATCACCGATCGACTTCCGGCGCGCTCAATCTCCGTCACGTAATACAGCAGCGTATCATCTCGCGTGATGGCTCGGGTCTCGACCAACCTCGCCTCGCCGGCGTCCCGCAACGTCCCGGCTTTCACGGCCGCGGGCACGGATGCGAAGGGGACGACCTCTTCGATTCCCCAGACTACTCCGGCCGCGCTGATCGACACCCACTTCTCGCGGCCATGCACGTCGAGCACGGCCCGGTAGGACACGGTGCCGTCCTTGAGCGTGGCCCTGGTCAGACGCGTGACGGTCGCCCCCTGGCTCTGCTGCAGCACGGTCTGCCGGACCGGCGCCGGGAGATCCGCCATTCGCACCCCGACCGATGGCGTGGGACCCGACGTGGCGGGCTGGCCGCGCTGCTGGGCGGCGCGCGCAACACCAAGGACGGCGAGGCACAGGACGAACGTTAGCGCGAAGGATCTCCACTGAGTTCGCATGATGACCTCCCTTGCTTCGGCCGTGAACCGGGCCCCGCGTGGCTACTCCGTGGGGATGGTCGTAATCTGCGACGCGACCTGCTGCCAGCGTTGATCCCTGTTCACCCAGACGTTGGTGAACCGTTTGGGCAGGTCCATCTCGCCGTTCGTCTTCACCTGCCGGTATCGCCCGGTCACCACGGCCGCGTCGCCGTAGACGCGCACCGCGATGTCCTCGCGCAGGCTCGGCCTGCGGGTGCCCTTGGGGGGCATTCGCGCGATTTCGTTGGCCTTGTCGCCGACGGCCCCGTTCGAGTGGGTCACGATGAGGTCGTCGGCGAGGAGCAGACCCGCCGCCGCCGCGTCATGGTCGGTCACCACAGCCGCCTGAAGGGCGCTCTCCGCCTTCAGCACCTCGGCTTTGGCTCGATCGCCGCCAGCCTGATCCCTCGCGACCGGGACGGCGATGGCTCCCACGAGGCACGTCAACGCCAGCGCTCCGTGAAACGGTGCTCTCATCTCGGTCATCCTCTCTTCTGTCGGCAATGCAGGCGGTCGTGGCGGTCGTAATCCTGGCGGCGGAGTGGTTGACCGTCGCCGTGCGCCGTGGGACGACGTGGTGACGTCGTGTAAGATACCGATTGCGCTCGCATTGCAGGGACGAAAACCCTGTATTGATTGGATATTTTACCCACAGCGGTATTGCATTGCCATCGTGTAAGCAATCGATTGCGTAGATATAGCTCTTTGCGCTGGAGTGTGTCAAGCGCTGAAATATTGTATATCATGCATAGCCAGTGAGGCACCCAATGGTCGTTCGAGCCCTGTCGATGGCCCTACTCCTCGTGACCCTGCCGGCCGGGCCCCCCAGCCGGGCCGCCACCCTCCCCCGCCCCGGGCCCTTCACGGCGCTGGCCTGGCAGAGCATCGGCCCGCTGCGGGGCGGCCGGTCGATCGCCGTCGCCGGCGCCGAGGCCCGTCCGTTCGAGGACCACTTCGGAGCGACAGGCGGAGGTCTCTGGAAAACCGCAGACGGCGGGACCACCTGGCACCCGGTCACCGACGGCCAGATCGCCAGTTCCTCGGTCGGAGCCGTCGCCGTGGCACCATCGAACCCCGACGTGGTCTACATCGGCATGGGTGAATCGGCCCTGCGCGGCAACGCCATGCAGGGCGACGGCGTATACCGCTCCACCGACGCCGGCGGGACGTGGCAACGCGCAGGGTTGGCCGAAACCCTGACGATTTCGCGGCTCGTCGTGCACCCGACCAGACCCGAGACGGTCTACGCGGCCGCGCTCGGGGATCCGTCGGGACCCTCACCGGCGCGCGGCATCTACCGCACGCGCGACGGCGGTCAGACGTGGGATCGGGTTCTTTTCCGCGACGGGGAGACCGGCGCAGTGGACCTGGCGATGGATCCGCGCCATCCCTCCGTCCTTTACGCCGCGCTGTGGCAGGTGACGCGGGTGCCGTGGCGCCTCTGGAGCGGCGGCCCGGGTTCCGGGCTGTTCAAGACAACCGACGGCGGCGATACCTGGACGGAGATCACGCGCGCCCCCGGCTTTGCGGGTGGCGTAATCGGCCGGATCGGCGTTGCCGTGTCGGGGGCCGATTCCAGCCGCCTGTGCGCGGTCGTCGAGGCGAAGGACGGCGGCCTGTACCGATCGGACGATGCCGGCGCGAGCTGGGCGCTCGTGAACCCGTCGCGCGATCTCTGGCAGCGGTCGTTCTACTTCAACCGGGTCACGGCGGATCCCGTCAATCGAGACCTCGTCTACGTCCTCAACTTCGACATCGCGCGATCGACCGACGCGGGCAGGACCTACACACTGAACGCGGGCGCGCACGTCGACTATCACGACCTCTGGATCGACCCGGCCAACCCGCTCCGGCTCATCGCCGCCAACGACGGCGGTGGTGCCGTGAGCGTCAACGGCGGTGCGACGTGGACCGAACAGCGGTTTCCGACCGGGCAGATGTACCGGGTGGAAACCACCGCTGATTTCCCCTACCACGTCGTGGCCTGCCAGCAGGACAACAGTTCGGTCGCGGTGCCGAGCAACCAGGAGGCCGCACTCGGCCTGCCAGGCTCGCAGCAGGGGTCGTTCTTCTACGAGGTTGGCGGCGGAGAGAGCGGCTGGGTCGCGCCCCATCCCGCCAAGCCGGATATCGTCTTCGCCGGATCGACCAACGCGCTGACCCGGTACGATCGGGCGACGAACCAGCTGACCGACGTGCAACCCTGGCCGCGAACCGTCATGGGCGAACCTGCCCAGGACATGCCGGAACGCTGGAACTGGACGTATCCGATCGTGTTCTCGCCTCTCCCGCCGTACGACCTCTATGTGGCGTCTCAGCACGTCTGGCGCTCGCGCGACGAGGGCCGGACGTGGGATCGCATCAGTGGCGACCTGACGCGCGCGGATCCCGACACACTGGGCGACACCGGCGGCCCGATCGTGCTCGACGAGGACGGCCCCGAGGTCTACGCCACCGTCTTCGCGCTGGCGCCGTCGCGCATCGAACGCGATACGATCTGGGCCGGCTCCGACGACGGGGTGGTACACGTCACGCGCGACGGCGGCCGCACGTGGCGCGACGTGACGCCGGCTGCGCTCGCCGCGCACACGCGCATCAGCGCGATCGACGCGTCGCCGCATGCCGCTGGGCGAGCCTTCGTCGCAGCCAGACGCAACCAGCTCGGAGACCGGCAGCCGTACCTCTTCCGGACCGACGACTTCGGCGCTACCTGGTCCCGCATCGATGCCTCCTTGCCGCGAGACGACTTCACCCACGCCATCCGCGAGGACCCCGTTCGCCCGGGGCTGCTGTACGCGGGCACCGAGCATGGCGCCTACGTGTCGTTCGACGCAGGTGCGAGCTGGCAGTCGCTCGCGCTGAACCTGCCCGACGTGCAGGTGTCGGACATCAAGGTCGAGCGGCACGATCTCGTCATCGCCACCCACGGACGGGGGTTCTGGGTCCTGCCGGCGCTGGAGCCGCTGCGCCAGTGGCAGCCCCGGGCCGGACACGGGACGTTCCGGCTCTTTCGGCCGGCGGGTGTCGTGCGGACCGCCAGGCCGGCGCGGATTGATCTGCTCGCCGACGAAGCGCTGAACGGCGCCTCGATCGACATCCTCGATGTCACCGGCCACGTGCTGCGTCGCCTCAGGGTTCCGACGACGCTCTCCGCGGGACACCACCGTCTTACGTGGGATCTGCGCACCCAGGGTGCCACGGTGTTTCCGGGCATGGTGCTCGAGGCCCCGAACCCCGCCGCCGGCGTGGTGGTTCCACCGGGCGAATACGAGGTCCGGCTGACGGCCGGAGGCACGACTGAGGCCGAGCGCTTCACCGTCGAAGCCGATCCCCGATCAACGGGCGTCAGCGAAGACGACTACGCAGCCCAGTACGCCCTGGCGCTGCGGCTGCGGGACGCGACCAGCGCCGCGAACGAAGCCGTGCTTCGGATCCGGGAGGCCAAGGCCCGGCTGTCGGCGACGCCGGGCCAGGGACCGGCGACCGAGGCGCTCTCCGCGATCGAGGCAGCGCTGTATCAGGTCAAGAACCGCAGCCCGAAGGACAAGATCGCGTTTCCGATTCGACTGAACGACCGTCTGGCCGGACTGCTGGCGATCGTGGAGACAGGTGACGACGCGCCGACCGCGGCCGATCGGCAGGTAGCCGACGAGTTGATTGCCGAACTCGACGCGCACCTGGCGAGACTCGAGCGGGTGCTGCGCGACGCCGGCCGACAGAAGTGACTCCTGTCCGATCCGAGTGCCGTTCAGCCCAGGGAGCCAGGCAAGGCTCAGGCAACAGCGGCGACGGCCTCGATCTCCACCAGCAGACCGAAATGGAGCGGACCCGTGGGGACGATGGACCGCGCCGGCCGGTGCTCGCCGAAGAACCCGGCGTAGACTGCGTTGACCTGATCCCAGAGCGCGATGTCGGTCACGTAGACGGTTGTCTTGAGCACCAGATCGCGGCGGCTGCCGGCCGCGCGCAGCACCGCGTCGAGATTGTCGAGCGCCTGGCGTACTTGCGCGTCGAGCGGCTCGCCGGTCAGCTTGCGGCCCGTTCGCGGATCGATCGGCAGTTGACCCGAGACGTAGACCAGGTCTCCGTGAACGACGCCGTAGCTGTAGTGGCCGCCGGGCTTGCCGCTCTCGGGCGGCTGCACGGGACGGGGCGAGGCGTGCGGCATGTTCACTCCTGTTTCTGCGGCAGACGTCCACCGGCGCGCAACACCCGCGGCAGCCGAGCGAGGTGGCGATCGAGCTCCCCGATGACCCCGGCGGCCACCTGTTGCTCCGCCGGGGTCGGCGTACCGTCGCTGCGCGTATGATATATAATATTACACATAGCGCAAGCAACCGTCGATTCCAAGTCGGAAGGGCGGGGTCATGTCAGCCGCCTGAGCGGAGAGGCTGATATATAATATCGTCACTGGTCCTCTATGTTTCCCCTCGCTACCAACGTCATCTCGCTCGTGGATCTGGATCCGGCGGTCTTGACCCCGGCGGCACTGCCCGATCGCCTGTACGCCATTCTCAAGTACCGGATTCTCACGTGCGTCATGCGGCCCGGCGAGCGCATCGTGGAGAAGGACATCTGCAAGGAAATGACGGTGTCGCGGACGCCGCTCCGCGAGGCGATCAACCGCCTCGCCCTCGAAGGGCTCGTCGTCCTCACGCCATACCGGGGGTACGCGGTCGCGCCCGTGACCGTGACGGCGTTCCAGGAATTGTGCGAGGTCCGGCAGATCATCGAACCCGACGGCGCCGCGCTGGCGTCGGCACGGGCCACGCCCGAACAGCTGGCGGCCCTGCGGGCCGAGGCGACGTTGAGTTATACGCCCGGCGACCCGGCGACCTACGAGGCGTACCTGCGCTCGAACAGCCGGTTCCATCGCGCGCTCGTCCGATGCACCGGCAATTCCCTGCTGGAGACGATGGTTACTTCCGCCCTGGATCGCCACCAGCGCCCGCTGTATCTCGGCCTCGATGTCGGCGTCGACGCCGCGGCGGCGACGTCGGAGCACCTGCAGCTCGTCGACGCGCTCGAACGGCACGACGCCGAGGCGGCGCGCCAGGTCATGTTCGACCACGTGGCCCACGCCGAGGAGCGGATCGTCGCGGCGCTCAGCGCGGCGGGCTATAGTTAGTCCCACGGCGTCCGTTTCCCGATGACCTTGCGCCACCTGATTCTCGCTACAGCCGCACGCACGCCGCCGTCGGCCGCGTGGCACGTGATGCACGCGGCCTTGAAGACCTCATAACGACCGCCCGATCCGCGCCTTCGACCGGCACATGCCGTCGTTCGGCGAGGCGCTCTCCGAACAGGAGATCTGGAAGGTCGTCCACTGCCTGCGATCGTTCGCCATGATGCGATCCGGGTACGGCACCGACCGCAGCAGGACGCCGTAGACCACGCCGTAAAATGGCCGTCGTCGCACCGATCCCGCGCGCAAGTGTCGGGACGGCGATGGCGGGAAAAACGTCGCCGACCGAAGCGGTCGTCGCGGCGCGCTGAGCGCCTCCCGCCTGAGGCGCACGCGGCCGCACTTGACGTCCGGGCTGGCACGGCGCGGCTCGACGATCACTCGGCCCTGAGGGCGACGAGTGGATCGATCTTCGACGCGCGCCGCGCGGGCAGGTACCCCGCCAGCATGGCCACGGTCGCCAGCGCGGCGAGCATCGCGAGGAAGGTCATCGGGTCGCCCGGCGCGATGCCGAACAGCAGGCCGCTCAGCGATCGGGCGAGCGCCCACGAGACGGCGGCGCCAAGTGCCATGCCGATCGCGGCAAGGCGCAGCGTCTGCGCCACGATCGCCCCCTGGACGTCGAGCGAGGACGCCCCGAGCGCCATCCGGATGCCAATCTCCTGCGTGCGCTGGTTCACCGAATAGGAGATCAGCGCGTAGATGCCCAGCGAGGCCAGCAGTAGCGCGAACGCCGCGAACCCGCCCAGGAGCAGCACCAGGAATCGTCGCGGCGACACGGACTTGTCCACGAGCTGCTGAATGGTCCGGAACTCGTTGGCGGCCAGCTCGGGCGCCAGCGGCTCCAGCGCGGCACGAACCGCGCGGGCGAGTGCTCCTGGCGCGAGCGTCGAGCGGATCACCAGATCGGCCGACGGCAGATCGTCGCATTGGCGGCGCGGCAGGTACATCTCGTTGCCCGCCTCCTGCTCGGGCGAAAGGTGGCGCACGTCGCCGACGACGCCCACCACGCGCCGCTCCGAGGCGCAGGCGCCGAGGATGACCTGCCCGATCGGGTCCTGCCCCGGCCACACGTTGCGGGCCAGTGTCTCGTTGACCAGGATCACGGGCTCGCTGGGCTGGTCGTCGTGCGCCGAGAAATCGCGGCCGGCGCGCAACGGAATCCCAATCGCCGCTGTGTAGCCTTCGCTGACGATGCGCACGAACGCCGTCGGACCGGTGCCTCTCGCGTAGACCACGCCCTTCGCGCGGGCGCCCCACGTGCGATTGCGTCCGAGCGGAAGGGCGTCGGTGATGCCCGCGTGTTCGACGCGCGGAATCCCCCGGACTCGCCGCAGGACCTCGTCGAGGTACGCGTCTCGCTGCTCCCGTGTCGGAAAGCCGGCTGCCGGATCAACGCGAACCGTCACCGCCTGCGCGGGGCGGAAGCCGAGGTCGACATCGAGCACCCGGACCAGGCTGCGGATCAGCAGGCCGGCGCCGACGAGCAGCACGCACGCGAAGGCCACCTCCGACACGACGAGCGCGTTTCGCACCCACGTGCGGCGGCCCGTCGAGCCGCGGCTGGCGTCCTTCAAGACGTCGTGCAGCGCCGCCTCTGGCGCCTGAAGCGCTGGTGCCAGGCCGAAGACAATGCCGGTCAGGATCGCCACCGCGAGCGTAAAGCCCAGCGTCGTCGCATCCGTGCGGACGCTCTGCAGCAGCGGCACGCTGACCGCGTCCAGGTGCGCGAGCAGACGCGTGCCGACAGCGGCCAGCGCCAGCCCGAGCACCGCGCCGCCAATCGACAGGACGAGGCCCTCGGTCAGCATCTGGGTGAACAGCCGCCGCCGTCCCGCACCGAGCGCGGTGCGAATCGCGATCTCCTTCTGCCTCGACGCGGTGCGGGCCAGGAGCAGGTTGGACAGGTTGGCGCAGACGATGAGCATGACGACGGCGACGGCGGCCGCGAGGACCCAGACCGCGGCGCGCATGCGACCGTTGACGTGGTCAGCCAGCGGCGTGACGAAGCCCTCGAACGAATTTCGGTCCGGATTGTCCCGGGTGAGCTGCCCGGCGACGATGCGAAGCTCCGCCTGGGCGCGTGACGCCGTCATGCCGGGCGCGAGGCGGCCGACCATTGCCATGGTGTTGCCCCAGCGGTTCGTTTCCGGGCTCAAGGGGAAGGGAAAGAACAGATCGAAGTGGCTGCCTGGCGCGAAGACCGACGCGAAATCGAACGAGGCCGGGAGGACGCCAACGACGGTGTGCGGCTGGTTGTCCAGCGTCAGCGCGGTTCCGACGACACCGGGATCCGAGTGGAACCGCCGCTCCCACAGGCTGTAGCTCAGGAGAACGGCGGCCGGCCCGTTCCAGCGGCTTTCTTCGGCGCTGAACGTTCGCCCGAAGCGGGGTCGAACGCCCAGGACTTCAAAGAAGTTGTCGGACACCGGCACGCCGCTCAGCCGCTCCGGCTCGCCATGTCCGCTCAGAAGGTGGTCGCCGACGCCGTAAAAGGCAAAGTAGCCCGCGACCGCCGAGAGCGTCTGCATCCGCTCGCGCAGATCCAGCATGTGGTTCACCTGGGTGGTCTGCCCGGACAGGCCGCTGGAGTCGTGATTCGCAATCCAGACCAGGCGCTCGGGATCCGCGAACGGCAGGGGTCGCAGCAGGAGCGCGTTGACCACGCTGAAGACGGTGGAACTGGCGCCGATGCCGAGCCCCGCAATCGCGATGACGAAGGCCGCGAACCTCGCATCGCGCCGCAGCGTGCGCAGGGTGTAGCGCAGATCCTGGACGACACTACCACTGATGAACACGTAAGCTTTGACGGAATCGGCCCTGCAAACGTTGTAAGAAGTTCAGCCGCGGCGCCGGTGACCAAGGTCGGGCCCTGACTCAGGCCCGAGCCGGCCGGGGCGGCGCCGTATCGCGCGCAGTCGCCGGGGGTTATAGTCATCACATGCCCCCCGCCTGCGATCTGCTCCTCACCAATGCGACCGTCCTGACGATGGACGACGAGTTCACCATGCACACCGGCAGCGCTGTCGCGATTACCGGCGACAGTATCGTCGCCGTGGGGCCGGACGCGCTCGATCGCACGGCGGCCGAGACCATCGATTGCCACGGCCGCATCGTCATGCCGGGCCTCGTCAACGCGCACACGCACGCGGCGATGGCGCTCCTGCGCGGACTGGCCGACGACCTGCGGCTGGACGTATGGCTGATGGGTTACATGATGCCGGTCGAGCGCGAGTTCGTGAATCCGGATTTCGTGCGGCTCGGCACGCGCATCGGGTGCGCGGAGATGATCCGCTCGGGCACCACGTGCTTCGCCGACATGTACTACTTCGAGGAGGCGGTCGCCGAGGCGGCCGCCGGCGCCGGCATGCGCGCGCTGTGCGGACAGACGATCCTGCGGTTCCCTTCTCCCGACTCCCCCAGCTTCGAGGACGGCCTCGCGCGCGCCCGCGACTTCATCGAGCGCTGGCGCGATCATCCGCTCATCGTGCCGTGTCCCGCGCCGCACGCGCCCTACACCTGCACGCCGGAAATCCTGCGCAGCTCGGCGGAGCTGGCGGCCGAGTACGACGTCCCGCTTCATATCCACCTGTCCGAAACGGCAGCCGAAGTCGAAGAGTCGCGCGCGGCCCACGGCATGCCGGTCGTGCCGTGGATGAAGAAGCAGGGACTCTTCGGCGCCAAGGTGCTCGCCGCGCACTGCGTGCACGTGGACGACGGGGAAATGCGCGCGCTGAAGAACTACGGCGCCGGCGTGGCGCACAACCCGACCAGCAACCTGAAGCTGGGGGCGGGCGTGGCCCCGGTCGCGCGCATGCTGGAGCTGGGGCTCGACGTCGGCATCGGCACCGACGGGGCGGCGTCGAACAACGACCTCGACATGTTCGAGGAGACGCGGCTCGCCGCGCTCCTGGCCAAGGGCATCGGCGGCGATCCGACGGCGCTGCCGGCAAGGCAGGCGCTCGCGATGGCGACGCGGGGCGGCGCGCGCGCGATGCACATGGGTCACCTGACCGGCTCGCTGGAGCCCGGCAAGCGCGCCGACCTGATCGTGCTCGACCTCGACACCGTTCACAACCTGCCGGCGTTCGAACGCGATCCCAACGGCATCTACGCGCGGATCGTGTATGCGTCGAAGTCTACCGACGTCGTGGACGTCATGTGCAACGGGCGGTGGCTGATGCGCGAGCGGTCGCTGCTGACGCTGGACGAGCGCGAACTGCGCGCGCACGCCCGCGACTGCGCACGCAGGATCGACACGTTCCTGGGCAGCCGCGAGGTCAGCGTCCTTCAGAAGCTGGTGGCGGTCGGGGGGGCCGTCGAACAGGAGAGCTTCGAGGTCCAGGTCAAGGCGCGCGTCGCATCGGCCGACCACGTGCTGAAGGTCATCGACAGCGACGAGCTGACCGTGATCCGCGCCAGCCGCTACCACCAGTTCGACACCTACTGGCCGTTCGACGATCCGGCGCAGGGGAAGCTGCGCTACCGTGAAGACGAGTTCCTCGACGAGCAGGATCGCGTCACCGGCGCCCGCACCCGGCTCACGCTCACGGGCAGTGCCCGGGTGGAGAGTTTCGGCGACGTCCTGCTCCACCGCTCGCGCTATCTCGCGCCCGCCACGCATTCGGCGCGCTTCTACCGCGAGTACTTCCGCCCGGCCGCCGAGTACGTGGTCGAAAAAGAGCGGCGGCGCTGGCTCGTCGCCTACCGCGGCGTCGAGTTCTACGTGCATCTCGATCGCCTGCTCAAGCCGGCAGCCGTCGGCTACTTCGTCGAGGTGAAATCGCGCACGTGGTCGCGCCGCGACGCCCGCGACAAGGCGACGATCATCAGCGCGCTGCTCGGGCTGTTCGGCGCGACCCCGGACGATACGATCAGCGACGGCTACGTCGAAATGGGGTTCGAGGCCTGAGGGAGGGCTCAAGGCTCAGGGCAGAGGCTCAGCCGGCCGCTGCTTCAACCCAGCTGACCCAGCTTCGACCCAGCTTCACCCCAGCTTCGACCCAGCTTCGACGCAGCTTCAACCCAGCTTCAACCCAGCTTCGACAGCGGTCTGAGCTAGGTTGAAGCTCACTGGCGCTCTCGGGCTCGGGCTCATGGCCCCAGGGGCCAGGGCTCGGCCGGCCGCTGCTTCACCCCAGCTCCGACCCAGCTTCGACCCAGCTTCGACCTACCAGCTTCGACCTCAGCTCCGACCCAGCTTCGACCTGGGTTGAAGCTGGGGTGAAGCTCCCCCGGCGACAGCTCTCTCGGCGCTCAGGGGCGGGGCTCGGGCTTTGCGCGCCTGAGCCTGAGCCCTGAGCCCTGAGCCCTGAGCCCTGAGCCCTGAGCCCCTGAGCGCTACCCCGCCTTCAATACCGTCAGCGGATCGAGGCGCGCGGCGCGGCGCGCGGGCACGTAGCACGCAATCGCAGAGACGACGAGCAGGACCACCGGGACGATCACGAATGTGGCGACGTCGTGCACCGCGATGCCGTAGACGAACGACTGCATCGAGCGCGCCAGCCACAGCGACGCCGCCATGCCGGCCACGAGCCCGCCGGCGGAAACCACGAGCCCCTGGCCGACGACCATCATGACGAGATCGACGGGGCGCGCGCCGAGCGCCGACCGCACGGCGATCTCGCGCGAGCGCTGCGCGACGCTGTAGGACAGCACGCCAAACAGGCCGACCGCCGCGATCGCGAGCGCAAACCCGGCGAAGCCGCCGAGCAGCACGGCATAGAGACGCGGCGTCGCCAGGTTCCCCATCAGCCGCTCCCGCATCGTCTCGACGCGGTCGAGCGCGATGCTGCCGTCCTGCTCGTGCACGATGGCGCGCAGTTGCGGCACGAACGCGGCCGGATCGCCGGCTGTGCGAACGACCAGCGCCGGCACGGTCATGGGGATGCCGGACCGCTGGTTGTACGACATATAGATCTCCGCCTGCGGCGGCCCGGTCAGGTCGCCCATTCGCACGTCTTCGACCATCCCGACGATGTCCCAGTTGTCGCGCCCCTTCTCCAGCATCGCCGGGATGCGCCGGCCGATCGGGCGGCCGCTGAAGTACCGCAGGGCGAACGTGCGGTTGACGACGACGACGGGGAGCGATTCGGCGGTGTCGCGGTCGTTCAGCAGGCGCCCGTCGAGGAGCCGGATGCCCATCACCGAAAAATAATCGGGGCTCACGGTCCGGAACGCCGCATTGACGGACACCCGCTCGCCTCCGGAATCGGCCGGCGGTAAGGTGAAGGCGAGCAGCGATTCCGATCCCGTGAGCGGGAGAATCGTGGTGAACGCAGCCTGGGTGACCCCCGCGGTGCCGCGCAGCCGGTCGAGGACGCCCCGCACGATCGCGGCGCGCCGCTCGTCCGAGTAGGCGGGCTCCGGCATTGGAACGCGCGCGGTCAGCACGTTCGAGACGTCGTAGCCGCGATCGGCGTGCAGCAGCGCGACGAAGCTCCTGATGAGCAGCGACGCACCGATCAGCAGCACCGACGCCACGGCCACCTGGCCCGCCATGATGAGCGTGCGGGCGCGCGCCGTTTTCGAACGCGATCCGCCGCCGACCGGAGCGAGGCTGTCTTCCGTCAGCGACTCCACCAGGTTCAGGCGTCGCGCATGCAGCGCGGGCAGCAGGCCGAACGCCACGCTCGCGACCACCGACACCAGGACGGCGAAACCGAGGACCCACAGATCGAGCGCGACGTCGGCGGCGCGCGGAAAATCCGGAGGGAGAAACGACGGCAGCGCCCGGTCCATCCAGAACGCCGCCGCGATGCCCACGGCGCCTCCCATCAAGCCGAGCAGGACGTTTTCCACGAGCAGCTGCCGCGCCAGCCGGCGGCTGCCCGCGCCGAGCGCCGAGCGGATCGCCATCTCGCGCCGGCGGCCGGTGGCGCGCGCGAGCTGGACGCTGGCGACGTTGGCCGTCGCGGTCGCCAGCAGGAGGCCCACCGCCACGAGGAACACGAGCAGGGCCGGTCGCACCTCCCTCGGTCATCGCCGCGCGCAGCGGCTCGGCCGACACGGTCACCGCCCCGCTGCTGCCGAAGACCGCCATCGCGGTCAGCTGGGCATCCGGTGCGGCGCGTCCGCGCGCGGTGCCCTCTTCAGCCGCCTGCTGCGGCGTCACGCCGGGCTTCAGCCGCGCCATCGCGCTGAAGATTGAAATCGTCCGCCCCTCGCTCCCCTTCGCGACGACGGGCGGGACGCGCATGGGCGTCCACGCGCGCGTCTCGCGGTCAGGAAAATAGAAGTCGCGCGGCATGACGCCGATGATCGTGTAGGGCTCGCCGTCGAGCCGCACGGCCTGGCCAATCGCGTCGGCGCGGCCGCCGTAGCGTTCCTGCCAGAGCCCGTACGACAGCACAATCGTGTGATCCTGCGAAGGGTCGCCGGTGAAGAGCGCGCCCACGACCAGGATACCCGTTCACCATGGGCAGTGCGGAAGGCGTGACCTCGGCGATCTGCATCCGTTCGGGCTCGCCGGACTGGGTGAGGGTCGCGTCGCCTGTCGCGTATCCGCCCAGCGCCTCGATGGTCGCCGGGTTGTCGCTCCACGAGAGGAACGTGCCGTTGGTGAGAACGTTGAGGCGCCGTGTGCTGCCCTCGCGAGTTTCCGTGAGGTTCACGAGCCGATCCGCGCCAGGCCACGGCAGCGGCTTGAACAGCACGCCCCAGGCGACGCTGAAGAGCACCGTCGTCGCTCCGATTCCCAGCGCCATCGTGAGCATCGAGACGGCCGTCGCGCCCGGCCGTTTGCGAAGGAGACGAAACGCGTATCGCACGTCGTGCAGGATGCCGACGAAGCCCGAGGTGCCCGCGGCCGGCGCGTGCACGACCGGCGCGCGGCTGGTGCGGCGCGTCAGCCGTTCGGCGTCAGCGCACCAGAGGGCGATCTGCTGATCGAGCCGCGCGTCGGCTTCGGCCGGCGTCGCTCCGTCGGCGCGCGCGGTCTCGTACATCGCCTGTGCGTGCTGCGCCAGTTCGTCAAGGATCTCGTCGTCCGGAATGTGTCCCGCTGCGGCGAGCGCCTGCCGGATCCGATTCTTCATGGTCATGGTTCGCCTCTCCGGCTAGGCCGGCTTGAAACCCGCTACGCGGTTCAGGCCGTTGAAAAAGGTTTCCCAGACGCTGCGCTGGCTGGCGAGCGTCTTGCGCCCGGCGGACGTGAGCCGGTAATAGCGCCGGCGGCGCTGGCCGGCCTTCTCGACCCAGCGCCCCTCGATGAGCGCCTTGTCCTCCATCCGGTAGAGCGTCGGATAGAGCGAGGCGACATGAAAACTGATGGCGCCATGCGACCGCTCGCCGATGAGGCGCGCCAGGTCGTACCCATGCCGCTCGCGCTCCTCGAGCAGCGCGAGGATGAGGAGTTCCGCGCTCCCCCGCTTCAATTCGCGGGACAATGCATCGATGCCCATATATGGACACGTTATATATGGACACGCTTTGGGTGTCAAGGGGCTTCAGGCTTCAGGCTCAGGCTTCGGGCTTGCGGACGGGTGGGCTCGAGGCCTGCGGCTTGGGCCCGCCGCGCCGCCTCACGCCCGAAGCCTGAAGCCTGAAGCCCCTCAGACCGTGCGCCAGCGATCGAGCGAGGCGGCGACGAGAAGCACGGCGCCCTTGACGATCAACTGGTCGTAGGAGCTCACGCGGAAGAGATTCAGGCCGTTGTTGAGGATGCCGATGAAGAACGCGCCGGCCAGCGTGCCCCAGAGCGAGCCGCGGCCGCCGAAGAGGCTCGTGCCGCCAACGACGACGGCTGCGATCGCGTCGAGTTCGTAGAACTCGCCGGCGCGGGGATAGCCGGCGCTCAGCCTGGACGCGACGAGAACGCCCGCCAGGCCCGCAGTCAGGCCCGAGATCGCGTACACGCTGAATTCCACGACGCGCACGCGCACGCCCGAGAGCCACGCCGCGTCGCGGTTGCCGCCCGTGGCGTACACGTGGCGGCCGTACGGGGTGCGCATCAGCAGCACCCAGGCGAGCGCGAAGACCGCGCCCATGATCAGCGCCGTCGCGAGGCTGGTGCTGATCGATCCGAAGGCCGGCGGCAATCCCGAGATCGTGCGCGCGTCGGTGTACTTGTAGGCGGCGCCACGCGCGATCAGCATCGTCGCCAGCGTGACGATGAAGGCGGGCACGCGCAGCGTCGTGATCGTCAGCCCGTTGAAGACGCCGACCGCCATGCCGACGAGCAGCCCCGCGAGCACGCCGGCGAGCACCCCCTGCCCGTGTACCAGCACGTCGGCGCAGACGACGCCCGACAGGCCGACCACCGAGCCGACCGAGAGGTCGATGCCGGCCGTCAGGATCACGAACGTCATCCCGGCGGCCAGGATCGCGGTGAACGCGTTCTGGCGCAGCACGTTCGACAGGTTCTCGGCGGTGAAGAACGCGTCGGTCGTCAGGGCCAGGATCAGGCACTCCAGGCCGAGCGCGACGAAGATCGCGTAGCGCGAGATCCAGCGCCGGAGGCGATTCATGAGGCCAGCGCCATGACGCGCTCGGGCGTCGCTTCCGATCGGGCGAGTTCACCGGTGGTCCGGCCTTCCCGCAAGACGACGACGCGATCGGCCATGCCGAGCACTTCCGGCAGCTCCGAGGAAATCATCAGCACGGCGAGCCCCTCCGCGGTCAGCCGGTTCATGAGCGTGTAGATTTCAGCCCGCGCGCCGACGTCCACGCCGCGCGTCGGTTCGTCCAGGATCAGCAGGCGCCGGGGCTTGAGAAGATAGCGCGCGAGCAGCATCTTCTGCTGGTTGCCTCCCGAGAGCGTGGCGGCCGGCTGCGACAGGCTCTGCGCCGCGCGACGTCGAACTCCCTGGCCTTGTGCGACGCGGCCGCACGCTCGCGCGACAGGCGCAGGAGGAAGCCGGGCGCATACTGGCGCAGGAACGCGATGGTGATGTTCGACTCGGTCGCCATCATGGGGAAGATGCCGCGCGCCTTGCGATCCTCCGTGACGTAGGCAACTCCGCGGCCGATCGCCTCGGACGGGCGATCGGAACCGCGCCGGGCGGCCGTCGAGCCGGATCTCGCCGGTCGAACCGAGCGCACCGGCCAGCGCGAGCGCCGTAGACGTGCGGCCGGCGCCGACGAGCCCCGCGAGGCCGACGATCTCGCCTTCGCGAACCGTGAGCGATACATCATGGAACCGCGGCGGGCTCGACAGTCCGCGCACCTCCAGCACCGTCCTCCCCGGCGACGGCGACGCGCTCGGGAAACTCCTCGGATACATCGCGTCCGACCATCCAGCGAATCAGTTGCGTCCGCTCCAGCCCCGCCGCCTCCACGGTCGTCACGCTGCCGCCCGTCGCGCAGGACCGTCACCCGATCGGCCAGCGCGAAAATCTCTTCGAGGCGGTGCGAGATATAGATGATGCCCAGGCCGCGCTCGCGCAGCCGGCGGAGCACCGTGAAGAGGCGATCGACCTCGAGCGCCGACAGCGTCGCCGACGGCTCGTCCAGGATCAGCACGCGTGCGTCGATCGCCAGCGCGCGCGCGATCTCGACCATCTGCTGCTGCGGCGACGCTCAGGCCACCGACCGGCGCGGCCGCGCTGACCCGCATGCCCAGCTCGTCGAGCACGCGCCTGCACCGCGCGCAGCATCTCCCCGCGCCGCAGGAACGGCCGGCCGCGCTCCCGGCCGAGCCAGATGTTTTCGGCGACCGTCAGTTCCGGCACGAGCGCGAATTCCTGATAGACGATGCTGAGGCCGCGCAGGCGCACGGCGAGCGGGTCGCCGGACGGCAGCGGGCGCCCGTCGAGCGTCACTTCGCCGGCATCCGGCGTGACCGCGCCGCCGAACATCTTGATGAGGGTGGACTTGCCGGCGCCGTTCTCGCCGACGAGCGCGTGGATCTCCCCGGCGGCCAGCTCGAAGTCCACCTCGTCAACGGCGCGGGCGCCGCCGTAGATTTTCGTCAGGCCGGAGGCCACGAGCAGGCGGCTCCGGCCTGCCGCCGGGGCGGAGCGCGAAGGCGTCATTTCCCTCCGAGCGTGTGCGCGTCGATAATCGACACCTCCACCGACACGATCGGCGGCACGCTCTCCCCCGCCAGGTGCTTCGCGATCATGTCGATCGCCGTGCGCCCGATTTTCTTCGGGTCCTGCACCACCTCCGCTTTCAACGGCCCCCCGGAGCGAATCGCGTCGCGGGCCTCGGGCGACGCATCGTAGCCGACGACGACGACGTCCTTGCGGCCGGCCGCCTCGAGCACGGCGGTCGCACCGAGCGCGGAGTCGTCGTTGATGCCGAAGACGCCCTTCAGATCCCGATTCGCCTGGAGCGCGTCTTCCATGACCGCCATCGCACGCGCCCGCTGCCCGTCGGCCGACGGCCGCGCCACGATGGTGATGCCCGGGTGGTTCTTCATCTCCTCGTCGAAGCCTCTCACCCGATCCTGCACGGACGCGACCGTCGGGTGATCGATGATGATGACCTTCCCCTTGTCGCCGATGAGTTCGGCCAGGGCCTTCGCCGCCAGGCGCCCCCCCTGCACGTTGTCGCTCGCCACGTGCGAGACGATATGGCCGCCACGGGCGGCGATGTCGGCGGTGAAGACGGGAATGCCGGCGCGCTCAGGCGCGGCCAGTTGCGGCACGATGGCGCTGGAGTCGCACGGCGCGGCGAGGATCGCGGAGACCTTCTGGGCCACGAAGTCCTCGATCTGCGCTGCCTGCTTCGCTGGATCCATCTCGCACGCGACGACAATCAGGTCCAGGTTCTGCTTCGCGGCCTCGTCGCGCAGCCCTTCCTCGAGATCCTTGAAAAACGAGTGCGTCTGCGTGAGCAGCGTGACTCCGACCACGGGACGCTTCGCCCCTACCGGCTGATTCGAACCACTGCCGCAGGCCGCCGCCGCCACCGCCATCGCCACCACCGCCGTCCACCGGGCCGCCGAGAGGATTGATCGCATGGAGGAAGTATAGGCCGACCACACCACGGATCACAGACCGCACCACGGAGTACACGGATTACACGTTGGCGGGAACCACGGAGAACGTGGTCTCCCCGGGTAGCGCCGGCGCGGCGTCCGTGGTCAAATACGCACGTCTGGAGTACACACCATGCGCAAACGCGTCACGCTCGCCATGACGATCTTCGCGTTCACCGTGGGTCTCACCCAGGTGCTCACGCAGGACGCCGGCAATAAATCGACCCTGTACCTGGTCGCGACGGCCCACCTCGACTCGCAGTGGAACTGGACGGTCCAGGACAGCATCCGCCAGTTCGTGCCCGACACGTTCCGCACGAACATCGCGTACTTCAAGAAATACCCGCACTACACATTCAGCTGGGAAGGCGCGATCCACTACATGTGGTTCAAGGAGTACTACCCGGACGAGTGGCCCGAGGTGCAGAAATACGTCGCCGAGGATCGCTGGCGGCTCGCAGGCTCGTGGATCAACGCGGTTGACACCAACATGCCGTCGCCCGAATCGCTCTTCCGGCAGACGCTGTACGCGCAGCGGTTCTTCCGGCAGGAGTTCAAGAAGCAGTCGCGCGACATCTACCTGCCGGACTGTTTCGGATTCGCGTTCTCCCTGCCGTCGGTTGCCGCACACGCCGGCCTCCAGTCGTTCTCGACCCAGAAGCTCACGTGGGGGCGGCCGATTCCGTTTCCCATCGGCCGCTGGAAGGGCGTGGACGGCAGCGAAATCGTCGCGGAGCTGAACCCCGGCAACTACGTGACGCGCATCACCGAAGACATCGTGCCGGCGTCCACGAACGGCAGCCGGAACCCGAACGCGAAGCCGTACTGGACCGGCGACCCCACGCCGGTCGGCGACGGCCAGTCGCTCGAGTTCAAGTACTTCGGCACGGGCGACGTCGGTGGCGGGCCGACCGAGGAGTCGGTGCAGTTCGTCGAGAAGGCCCTCGCGTCGCAGAATCCGGCGCTGGAGGTGCGCAACACGTCACCCGATCAGCTCGTGAAGGACCTCACCCCGGCCCAGCGCGCCGCGCTGCCGGAATACGACGGCGAACTGATCCTGAAGACCCACGGCACCGGCTGCTACACGTCGCAGACGGCGATGAAGGCGTTCAATCGCCAGAACGAGCTGCTCGCCGACAGCGCCGAGCGTGCCGCCGTAGCCGCCGAGTACGTCGGCGGGCTCGGCTACCCCTCCACTCGGCTGCGCGAAGCGTGGATCCGTTTCCTCTGGCACCAGTTCCACGACGACATGACCGGCACCTGCATTCCGCAGGCGTACCAGTTCTCGTGGAACGACGAGCTCGCATCGCTCAACCAGTTCGCCGGCGTTCTGACGAGCTCGACCAGCGCGGTCTCGAGCCTCCTCGACACGCGCGGACAGGGCGTGCCGGTCGTCGTCTTCAACCCGATCTCCTCGTCGCGCCGCGACGTGGTTGACGCAACCGTTCGCCTCACGGCGCCGGCGACCGGCGTGCGGGTCGTGGACGGCGCGACCGGACGCGCGGTGCCCTCACAGGTCGTCGGCACCACGGCCTCGGGCACCCGCATCCTCTTCGTCGCCGAGGCGCCGTCGGTCGGATTCCGGGTCTACCACGTCACGGCAGGCGCGGCGGGCGCGCCCGCGCCCTCGTCGCTCAAGGTCACCGCCACGACGCTCGAGAACAACCGGCTGTCGGTGAAGATCGACGCCAACGGCGACATCGCCTCCATTTACGACAAGGACGCCAAGCGTGAACTGCTGCGCGCGCCCGTCATGCTGGAGCTGCGCGACGACCCGTCGGCGTCGTGGCCGGCGTGGGAGGTGCTCTACGACACGGTTCAGGCACCCGCGCGCGAGTATGTCGCCAATCCCACCATGCGCATCGTCGAGCGCGGGCCCGCGCGCGTCGGGATCGAGATCACGCGTCATGCGGCGGGTTCGACGTTCGTGCAGACCGTCCGCCTCTCGGAAGGCGGCGATCGCGTGGACGTAGAGAACCTCGTGGACTGGAAGTCGCCCAACTCGCTGCTGAAGGCATCGTTCCCTCTGGCGGCGGCCAATCCGAAAGCGACTTACGATCTCGGGCTCGGCACGATCGCCCGCTCGAACAACGAACCGGACCAGTACGAGGTGCCGGCGCAGAAGTGGGCCGACATCACCGACACGTCCGGCGCGTTCGGCGTGGGGATCCTCAACGACAGCAAGTACGGCTGGGACAAGCCCGCCGACGACACGCTGCGCCTGACGCTGATTCACACGCCGAAGCCGCGCGCGAGCTACACCTACCAGAGCAGCAACGACCTGGGACGCCATCGCTTCACGTTCGCCATCGCGGGGCACGCGGGCGACTGGCGCCGCGGCCGCCTGCCGCTGCGCGCCGCGGAACTGAACCAGCCGCTGCTCGCCTTCCAGGCCGGCGCGCACGACGGCGCCCTCGGCCGGAGCTTCTCGATGCTGACCGTCGATGATGCGAGCGGCCAGGTCGCGGCGGTTGCGCTGAAGAAGGCGGAGGATTCCGACGAGATCATCGTGCGGCTCCAGGAGCGCTACGGGATGGCGGCCAGGCCCACGCTCCGCTTCGCCGGACGGATCACCGCCGCGCGCGAGGTCAACGGCGCCGAGGAGCCGATGGCGCCGATCGCCCTTCCCGCGGGCCGCGGCGGCGCGCCCGCGGAGTCCGCCGCGAGCCTCTCGATTGATCTGAAGCCCTATCAGCCGCGCGCGATTGCGGTGCGCCTCACGCCGGCGGCCGCCGGCGGGTCGGCCGACGCGCCGTCGCCGCAGGGACGCGGCAACACGCCGCCGCCCGCGCCGCTCGCGGCGCCGCAGCGCGCCTCCACGCCGCTGCCCCTGCCGTTCAACCTGGACGGCATCTCGTCGGATGGCAAGCGTGACGATGGCGACTTCGACGGCCACGGACATACGCTCGCCGCCGAACTGCTGCCGCAGACGCTGACGCTCGACGGCGTCACGTTCGACCTGGGGTCGAACGCGCCGGGCGCGAAGAACGTCCTGGTGCCGGCGGGCGAGCGGCTGACGCTGCCAGACGGGGAGTTCAACCGCGTGTACGTGCTGGCGTCGGCGGTCGGCGGAGACGTGGCCGCGGCCTTCGGCGCGGGTACCGGCACGCGTTCGGTGACGATTCGCGAATGGCAGGGCCCGGTCGGCCAGTGGGACAGCCGCCTCAAGGAACCGTCCGCGCTGCGCGAGCCGTTCGTGCCGGCGCCGCGGGGCAACCAGAATGTGAGCACCACGCCGTCGCAACAGGAGATCCAGGCGGGCCTCGTCGTGCAGTGGAATCCGGCGACCGGCGAGGTCAGCGGGATCGAGAACATCCGGCCGGGATTCGTCAAGCGCGACGAGATTGCCTGGATCGGTACCCACCGGCACGAGCCTGGCGGCAACCAGATCTACGTGGCAAGCTACGTATTCGCCTACGCGATCGACCTGCCCGCCGGCGTGCGCGAGATCCGGCTGCCGTCGAACAGGAGCATCCGCATCCTGGCAGCCACCGCCGTCAACGAGCCCGCGCGCGTGAGGCCCGCGACGCCGCTCTACGCGGTGGAGCTGGGGGACAAGCGGTAGCTTTCTGCGACTTGCGCGGCTACCGCGGCACGGGCCGACGGTTGTCGAGCTGCACGGGCGGACGACCTCGGCACGAAGAGGCACGAAGGACACGACGAGCACGAAGAAGAAAACGAAGAGACCCGAATAGGCGCGAGCCGCTGTCGAGCGGCACGGCCCGACGGCTTCGGCACGAAGGCGCGATCCCGGCGGGACGACGACCGCAGGGCGGGTCGGGGTGCCGGCCGTTCGGCCGGCGCCTGGGATACGCGCCGAACCGCAATCGCAAGCAGCATCTGCATCCGGGGCTGTTTGCGATTGTGGTTCGGCGCGTATCCCGCCGCGCGAAGCGCGGCCCCGACCCGCCGCAGCGGGACACGCCTTCGTGCCCTTCGTGTCCTTCGTGCCTCTTCGTGCCGAGGGGCCGTCGGCCCGTGCAGTTCGACAGCGGCTGTCGCCGGCTACTCAGCCCTCAGCGCCGCTATGGGATCGATCGCCGCCCCCCGGCGCGCGGGAATGTAGGACGCGACGAGCGCCACCGCCAGCAGCAACAGCGTCACCGCGCCGATGGTCCGAGCATCGGCGCCGATCACCTCCGGCGCCAGGGTCGAAAGCACCCGCGCGAATCCGAGGCCGCCGGCCACTCCGACGGCAATCCCGGCGAGGCTGTAGCTCGCGCCCTGCCGCACGATCAGCCGGATCACGGCACCGCGGGTCGCGCCGAGCGCGACGCGCACGCCAATCTCCTGCGTGCGCTGCGCGACCGAATACGACACGACGCCGTACAGGCCGACGGCTGCGAGAATCGAGCGCAAGCCCCGCGAATCCCGCGAGCAGCGAGGCATACACACGCGGCTGCGCGATCGCCCCGGCAATCACCTCGTCCATCGTCGTGACGCCCGCGACCGGCACTGCCGGATCGACTGAGCCCACCAGCGTGCGCAGCGCCGGAACCGCCCCGTCGGCGCCGGGCTCCGTGCGCGCCACCAGCGAGAACGCGCCCCAGTCAGGCCCCGGCTCGAGGCAGTCGAGGAACACCTCCGCCCGCGGCGTCGTCGAAAGCAGGCTCTGGCGGATGTCTCCGGTCACACCGAGGACGGTGAGCGTCACCGCCGGCTCGCCGGCGAGCGTGATCTGCCGTCCCACCGGATCCGCTCCCGGCCAGAATTTCAGCGCAGCCGTCTCGTTGATCAGGACGACGGGCATCGGCTCGTCGCGACTGAACGGACGGCCGCGCAGGATCGGCACCTGCATCGCGCGAAAGTAGCCGGGGCTGACCAGGTTGAAGTCCGCGCTCACGGCTTTGCTGCCCGGCCGATCGGCGACGCGAAACTGCAGCGAGTCGGAGCTGCCGCTGAACGGGAGGCTGGACACGAGTCCCGCCGACGTCACACCTGGAAGGCGGGAAGCCGCGTCCAGCACCTCCGCGAAGAGCCGCCGCCGCACGGCCGGATCGCCATAGCGTCCCGGCGGCAGCTGGAGGTTCGCCGCAACGAGGTGATCCGTCGTGAATCCCGTCGCGGTCGCGCGCAGCACCAGCAGGCCCTCGAGGAGCACACCGGCGCCCACCAGCAGAATCAGCGCCAGCGCGGTCTCGATCACGACCAGCGCCGCCCGTGTGCGCCGCCCGGTGGAACTCCCGGCGACGCTGCGCCCGGCCTCGCGCAGCGTGCCCGATCCGGAGCGCGGCGCGGCCACCAGCGCCGGAAGGACGCCGAAGAGCACGCCGGTCGCGAGCGACACGAGCAGCGTGAACAGGAGCACGGAGCCGTCGATGCGTGTGGCGTCGATGCGCGGCGCCGTCAGGCCCGCGGAGAGCATGGCCACCAGCCCCTTCGTTCCCCAGTTCGCGAGCAGCAACCCGAAGGCGCCGCCACAGACCGCGATCAGCACGCTCTCGGTGAGGAGCTGCTGGAGCACGCGCAGCCGTCCGGCGCCGAGCGCGCGGCGGACCGCCAGCTCCCGTTCGCGCGAGGCGTTGCGCGCGAGCATCAGGTTCGCGACGTTGGTACAGGCCACGAGCAGGACGAGCGCGACGACGCCGAGGAAGATCAGCAGCGGCGTGCGGGCAGGGCCGGCCATCGCGTTCACCAGAGGCACGACGTTCGTGCCAACGCCGGCATTCGTGCGCGGGTAGGCCGCCGCAATACGTGCGGCAACGATCCGCATCTCCGCCTGGGCGGCGCGGATGTCCACCCCGTCGCGCAGTCGTCCAATGACGCGGAGGAACCCGTGCGAGCGATTCTGGTCGCGCGCAAGCGGGACGTAGATCTGCTCCGGCGCGGCCGTCTGGAGGAACCGGAAGCCGGAGGGCATCACGCCGACAACCGTATGCACCTGCCCATTGACGCGAATCGTGCGGCCGATGATGTCGGGGCTCCGGCCGGACAGCCGGGCCCACGCCGAATCGCTCAACACGCGATCCGCGGCGCGCCCACCTCGTCGTCGCCCGCCATGAAGGCGCGGCCGAGTGCCGGGCGCACGCCAAGGACACTGAAGAAGCCCGGAGAGACCTGGAGGGCCGGCATCAGCTCCGCGGGACCGTCGCCGGAAAGCCCGACCGGGCGCGTGGTGAACGCGGCCATCGCGTCGAAGCTCCCGGCCGACTCGCGCCATTCCGCGAAGTCCGGGTACGACGCGACGTCTTCCTGCCGATGGCTGCGCTCGTCGGTGGCCCAGATCATCACGAGCCGCCGCGACTCGGGAAACGGCAGCGGCCGCAGCAGCACCGCGTTTACGACGCTGAAGATGGCGGTGTTGGCGCCAATGCCGAGGCCGAGCGTCAGGATCGCGACAAAGGTGAAGGCGGGAGCCTTGCGAAGCGTCCTGACGCCGTAGCGCACGTCCTGGACGATGTGCTGGAGGACCGGAATGCCGGCGCGGTCGCGATAGTGCTCGCGGACGGCCTCGATCCCGCCCAGCCGTGCCCGCGCGTGACGCCGGGCCTCCTCCTCGCTCATGCCGGCCCGCCGATTGTCGTCGATGTGCATCTGGAGATGGCTCGCCAGCTCGTCCTGGAGCTCGCGGTCCCGGCGAGACAGCATGAAGAGCCCGGCAAACCTGGCAACCCAGCCGCGAATCTGTCTCATAGGAATTCGTCCCTGAGCCCTGAGCCTTGAGCCCTGAAGCCTGAAGCCCGAAGCCTTAAGCCTCGAAGAACCGCGCGATGATTGCCGTCGTGCGCGCCCACTCGCCCGCTTCACGTTCGAGCTGTTTCCTTCCAGCGCGCGTCAACGTGTAGAACTTGGCGCGGCGGTTGTTATCCGATACGCCCCACGCCGACGCGATGCAGCCTTCCTGCTCGAGCTTGAGGAGCGCCGGGTACAGCGTGCCGTAGTTGACCGAGAGGAGCTGATCGCTCGTCTGCTCGATCCGCCGTGCGATGCCGTACCCGTGCATCGCACCCATCGCGTCGAGCGTCTTGAGCACCATGAGCGCCAGCGTGCCCTGCCAGACGTCTGATTTGTCGTCGCGGCTTTTCATATGGCTATCCAATAGGGATGGAGAATCGCATGGGTTGTATGGGAATGCAATAGGAGAATTCACGAAGAAAATGGAAAATGGAAAATGGAAAATGGAAAACCCCTGAGCCCTGAGCCCTGAGCACCTAAGCCTTTTAAGCCCCGCCCGGCGCGGCGAACTCGGGATTGGTGACGAATTCGCGGTCGGTCAGGGCGTTCAGGAAGGCGATCAGGTCGGCGATCTCGCTGCGGGTCAGCACGAAGCCTTTCAGGCGGGGGCTGCGCAGGGGGGTGGCGACGCCGCGGGTGGCGTAGTGCGCGATGGCGGCTTCGAGGGTGGGGACGCTGCCGTCGTGCATGTACGGGGCGGTCAGCGCGATGTTGCGCAGCGTGGGCGCGCGAAAGCTGCCCATGTCGGCCGGCCGGCCGGTCCGGTCGATCAGGCCGCGGTCGGTCGCCGGATAGGCGCCGCGCCCGTCGATGTTGTAGAGGGCGGTGTTGTGAAACGTCGGCGTGACCGGGTCGGCGCCGTCGTAATCGACCGGGCCCGACAGGTTGAAGCCGCCGTGACAGCCGCCGCAGGCGAGGCGATCCGAGAAGAACAGCTTCATCCCGCGCAGCGCGCCGGGCGTCATGGCCGTGCGCTCGTCGCGATAGAGATACCGATCCAGCGGCGACCCGGCTGACACGAGCGTGCGCTCGAACGAGGCGATCGCCTTCACGATGTTCTCGAGGGTCACCGGCGAGGCCTCGCCTGGAAATGCCTCACGGAACCGCGCCACCTCGTCTTCGCGCGCTCCGAAGCGCGCGGCGATCTCCGCCTCGCGCCCCTTGAGCCCCAGTTCGATCGGATGTTCGTTGAACATCGGCACGGCCATCTGCGCCTCGAGCGTGCGCGTGGCGCCGTCGGCCCAGCCGTACGATGCGTTGTACGCCACGTTGGCGAGCGTCATCGTGCCGCGCGCGTGGGCCTGCCCCGTCGAGCCGATCGCCGCGGCGCGCCCATCGGTGAAGGCGACCGCCTGGACGTGACAGCTCGCGCACGCATACGTGCCGTTGCCGGACAGCCGCGTGTCGTAGAAGAGCGAGCGCCCGAGCGCGACCCTGGCCTCGCTCATCGGGTTGTCGGGCGGCACGCGAGGCACGGGCAACCCCGGCGGCAGACGCCATCGATACGGCGCCGACGCCGGCACAGCGGTCGAGGCTGACGGTGGCGCCTCGAACAGGCACCGAGTACGAAGCGTGGCGGCGAGCCCGACCGCCACTCCTCCGAGCGCCGAGCGCCGACCGCCGACCGCCGACCGCCGAGCGCCGAGCCCCGACCGCCGAACCCCGACCGCCGACCGCCGACCGCCGAGCGCCGCCACCCTCACCAGCGGCTGCGCGACGAAGACAGCGCCATCAACTCGCTGTCTTTCGCCATCTCACTCCGCTCGCCGACCCATTTCGAGAAGTCGTCGACGGTCGCCGCGTCAACGCCCGCGGCGTCGGCCTGGTGCGCCGCCACCCAGGTCCGCATCGCCGCCATCAGCAGGTCCGCCTGCTTCCGATCCGCCGCGAACAGATCCAGGTACGCTTTCTTCGCGTTGTCGATCCGGTTGAGCGACAGGTACGCCTCGCCGCGGTACTCGATCGCCTCGGCATAGAACCCGGGCGCCATCGAGATGGCCCTGTCGTACATCTCGAGCGCGGTGGCGTAGTCGCCGGTCTTGCGATACGCGTAGCCCATGCCGTTGTAGGCCTGGAACAGCTTCGGCGAATCCTTCGCCGCGTTCTTGAAGTCCTTCAGCGACTTCTCGAATTCGCCGCGGGCTTTCGACATGAGCTTCGCGGCCTCGTCGCCCAATCGGGCCGCGGCGTCCTCTTCGAGCTTCTTGCCCTTGTCCTTGTGCGAGATGCCGCTGTTGTAGGCCTCGATGGCGCGCTCCTCCGGCGTCATGCTCGCGCGCGATGACGCCGCGGACGGAAGCGACGAGCCGGACGCGAGCGCCACCGCCTGGTAGCAGGCAAACGCGGCGCCGAGCACGAACAACCCCTTCAATGCACGTGACATACCTCTACTCCTTGAAAAAAGGACCGCGGGCGCCTGGCGCATGCTCGCCTCCGGCGCGGGTGAGTTCGAGAATCGATCGAGATGGTGACCTCGTTGCCAACGACAGCGCCGCCCCCTTCGAGCAGGCGGTTGTAGACGAGGCCGAAATCGCGCCGGTCGAGCGTGGTCCGCGCCGTCGCCCCGATGCGCCGGCTGCCCCAGATGTCGGTGATCTCCGGCGTCGGGCCCTCGACCTCCAGCGTCACTTCCTTCGTCACGCCGTGCATCGTCAGATCGCCGGTGAGCCTGATGTGACCGGCCCCATCGGCCATCGCCCGCCGCGACGTGAACGTGATGGCCGGGAACTTCTCGACATCGAAGAACAAGGGACCGCGAAGGTCGGCGTCGCGGTCCGGATTGCGCGTGTCAATCGTCTTCGCGTCGAGTGAGGCCTCGACGGCGAGCGTGGACGGGTCCTTCGGATCGAAGGTCGCGGTCCCGGCCGGTCCGTCGAACACGCCTTTGACGTTCGACACGACCATGTGACGAACCGAGAACTGCGCCGCGGAGTGTCCCGCGTCAATCGTCCACACCGCCGGCTGCGCCGCGGCCCCGTGCGGCCACAGCAGGACCGACAGGCAGAGAACGCGGCAGCGGATCGCCAGATTGAGCATGTTTCGCACCGGACGCCTCAGCCCCCGAGCAAACCGCGTGCCTCGGGCGCGCGACGGCTGTCGCACCGTTGGCGCCTGCGCCTGGCTCGGCCCGACGGGCATCGTGCGGGGACGCCCGACGCTGTCGTGTTACGCCGGCCGTCTAACGGTTACGAAACCCGTGCGGCCAGTGGCGGGCATGATACGCCAACCACCGCGCGTCCGTCCGGACGTTTGGATTTCGAGCGCCGGACGCCTCCAAACCTCCGAACGCCCGGAAGGCAGCCCGACAGGATCGCGCCCAGGCTTCGTGCTCGTCCCTTTCGAACGCAGCTGACTCCAGCCGTGTGTCCGTCACACCAGGTCGCGCAGCTTCCGCTCGAGCGAACCGCGGTGGAGCCGCGTCACGCGAAGCCGGGCGCCGCTCTTCATGACGACGTCGTATTCCCCGCCGCCGGCGACCTGGAGTTCCAGCACGCGGCGCAGATTGACGATCGTCGATCGATGGATGCGGGCGAATCCGCTCCCGAGCCGCTCTTCCATGACGGCCATCCGCTCGCGCGCCTGGCAGGTGCCCGCGTCGGCGTGCACGTCGATGTAGTTGCCATCGGCGCCCACCCACTCGATGGTGTCGCGCGCGACGAAGAGGACGCGGCCGGCGCTGCGCAGCACGAGCCGCTCGCGGCTGCCCGCGACCGCCGGGCTCCCCAGCAGCCCGGAGTACCGCCGGACGGTGTCCCCGGCGCCGCGTCCCGCCAGCAGGCGGCGTGCGCGCGCGACGACCCCAGCCAGGCGCGACGGCCCGAACGGCTTCAGCAGATAGTCGAACGCGTGCACCTCGAACGCCTTCAGCGCGTAGGCGTCGAACGCCGTCACGAACACCACCGGCGGCATCTGGTCCACGCCGATGGCCTCAATCACGTCGAACGCGTTCATCTCGGGCATCTGGACGTCGAGGAAGACCAGGTCGGGACCGAGCCGCGGGATCGCCTCCAGCGCCTCCCCGCCGTGTGCGCACTGCGCGAGCACGTCGATGTCGCCCTGGGCCCGCAGGAGCGCGACCAGGTGCTCGCGCGCCAGGGGCTGATCTTCGACAACGACCACACGCAGCGGCTTCATGCCGGAACCTCGGCGCGCGCGCGATCGGTCATCGGCACGAACGGCAGCCGGATCGAGACGACGGCGCCGCCGCCGGGCGGTGACTCGACGGTCAGGCTCTGCGCGTCGCCGTACAGCTGCCGGAGCCGCTGGCGCGCATTCTCCAGCCCGATCCCCGAGCGGCTGCCCCCCGCGCGCACCCCGAGACCGTCGTCCTGCACCGTCAGGGCCAGGACGTCGCCGGTTCGCCGTGCGGCGATCCGCACGTGGCCCCCGGCGGCGCGCGGCGCGAGGCCGTGTCGAATCGCGTTTTCGACGAGCGGCTGGAGCAGCAGCACCGGTACCGACGCCCCGAGCGTCTCGGGGTCGGCCTCAATGGACACGGCGAGCCGCTGGCCCATGTTCGCCTGTTCGATCGCCACGTAGTGCCTGACGTGCTCGAGCTCACGCGCGAGCGAGACCTCGGCGGCGTCGCCGGCGCTCAGCGTCATGCGCAGCAGGTCGCCCAGCCGCTCGATCATCGCGTCGGCCGCGGCGACGTCACGGTGGACGAGCGCGGCGATCGTGTGCAGCGAGTTGAAGAGGAAGTGCGGCTGGAGCTGCCGCTGCAGGGCCTGGAGCTGCGCCTGCACGAGCCGCGCTTCGAGCTGGGCCGCCCGAAGCTCGCGTTCCCGCGCGTCGGCGCGGAACGAGATCGCGTGCGCCAGGCCCACGAGCGCCCAGTACATCGTGATCTCCCACTCGACGTGGATGCGCATGGGCACGCGGATTTCGTCCAGCGCGGTCGAGAGCGGCACGTGGAACAGCCAGGCTCGCAGGCCAGCGGCGACCGCCGTCACGATCGCGAGGTGGAGTGCCGCGAACAGGACGCTCGCGCCGCCGTGCACGGCCAGGCCCCGGACGAGCGCCCCCGACACCAGGCGATACCGCATGCCCAGGTAGAGCACGACGGGCGCAAACGCGGTCCACACCAGCCAGTAGGCGAGGTTGTTCAGGAAGATGTAGAGGTTCGTGCCCGGCGTGTTCACGATCCGCACGGCGACGAGGCCGGTCGCAACCGCCACGATCGCGCCGGCGAGCAGCACATACGGGACGATGCGGGCAAGACGGCCGGACATGACGGCGTCCACTATCGGGCGGCGCGTGGCCGGCGGTCAACCCTCGGCTGTCCACCATCGCGCGGCGCCCGCGTTTCGTCACACCCGGACGGCGCCGGTCCCGCACATTGTCGTTGAACACCGGGCCGCGTGGCAGGGTAAGCTCTTGGCACACGCCATGGATCTGACCGGCCCCCCGGATCGGCGACGCGCATGGACGCTTCGGGCGGCGGTGGCGGCCTTCTGGATCGTCCTCGCGCTGGTGTACGCCGGACAGATCTGGTGGCTGAACAACTCGCGCGGCGAGCGCATCGACATGCGCGCCGCCCTCGCGTGGCAGGGCACCTACTACCTCGTGTGGATCCCCTTCACGCTGGCGATCTGGCGGATCACGCGCAACTGGCTGCCGGACGTGATGGGCTGGACGCGCTGGGTGCTCTCGCACCTTGCGCTCGCGCTGGTGATCGGGATCGTCCAGTCGCTCGTGGTGGTGGCGATCGCGCTGCCGCTCGCGCCAGAGTCCGAGCCGCTCTCGATGGTCATCATCGGCCAGTTCCGCGGCCGGCTTCACCTGCAGATTCTCGTCTACGCCGCCATCGCCGGCATGGGCCAGGCGCTCGCGCTCTACGATCGCTACCGCGAACGGCAGGTGGCGGCTGCGCGGCTCGAAGCCGAACTGTCGGCGGCGCGCCTCGACGCGCTGCGCGCCCAGCTGCAGCCGCACTTCCTCTTCAATTCGCTGCACAGCATCGCGTCGCTCGCCCGCTCGGGCGATACGGCCGGCGTCGTGCGCCTCATCGCCGGCTTCAGCGACCTGCTGCGGCACGTGCTCGACACGACCGCGGCGCACCAGTCGCTCGCCGAGGAGATGCACCTCGTCGAGGAGTACCTCGACATCCAGCGGGTGCGGTTCGGCGACCGGCTGACCGTCACGGTGGATCTCGCGAAGGACGCGGCCGGTGCCCTCGTGCCCCCGCTCATCGTGCAGCCGCTCGTGGAAAACGCGCTGCGCCACGGCCTGAGCGCACGCGTCGAGCCCGGGCACGTCTCGGTGCGCGCCCGCGTCGGCGACGGCTGGACCACGGTCGATGTCGAGGACAACGGCGCGGGCGTGCCGGCCGGGTGGAGCCTGGCCGCCTCGCCCGGCACCGGACTGCGCAATCTCGCGTCGCGGCTGGCCGCCGAGTTCGGCGATCGGCAATCCGTGACGCTCGAACCGCGGACGGGCGGCGGCGCCAGGGCCACGGTCCGCGTTCCGTTCGTGCCCGCATGACCACGCACCCGCCCGCTCCTCCGTGGCGCGCGCTCGTCGTGGACGACGAGCCTCCAGCCCGGCAGACGCTGCGGCTGCTCCTCGAGCGGCATCCCGACTTCACGATCGCGGGTGAATGCGCGCACGGCGAAGAGGCTATCGGCCGCATCCGTCAGGCTCCTCCCGACGTGCTCTTCCTCGACGTCCAGATGCCCGGGCTGGACGGCTTCGACGTGCTGCGCGCAATCGGGCCCGCCACGATCCCGGCCCTCGTCTTCGTGACGGCGTTCGACCAGTACGCGCTGCGCGCCTTCGAAACCCACGCGCTCGACTACCTGCTGAAGCCGTTCGCCGACGAGCGGTTCGAGGCGGTGCTCGAGCGGGTCCGGGTGCGACTGCGCGAACGCAGCCAGGCGTCCATGGGGGCGCGGCTGGCGGCGATGCTTTCGACGACCGGCCCGGCCACCGACGTCCAGCAGCTCGTCGTGCGCGACGGCGGGCGCACGCTGATCATCCCCTTCGACGACATCGTCTGGATCGAGGCCGAAGACTACTACGTCCGCATCCACACGCAGGCCCGCAGCACGCTGGCGCGGCTGTCGCTGCGCGCGCTCGCGTCGAGCCTCGACTCCGGACGCTTCGTCCGTGTGCACCGGTCTACCATCGTCAACGTGCGGTGCGTCCGCGAAGTGGAGCCACTGGCCTCCGGCGACCAGCGCCTGGTCCTGCTGGACGGGACCGAGCTGCGGGTGAGCCGCACCTACCGCGGAGACCTGGAAACACGGCTGAAGAGGGAGGGATAACCACGGATTACACGGATTAGCTCTGTTGGTTCCGTGGTTGTTCCGCGGTCACGTCGCGGCTGTGGTCGGCTGCGATTCCAGGGGCTGCCGGTGGTTCCCGGGCATCCGTCATTCGTCCCAGCCGGCTCGCCCGCCGTGCCGCGCACGAGGTACCGTTCAATCGTGATTACGACCATTCTGCTGACGTCTCTACTCCTCTCCGGCGGCGACGCGACGCCGGCGCCCGCGAAAATTGCCGACGGAATTTACGTCATCATCCACCCGGATGCCTCGGAGGACTGGCCGAACGGCAACACGACCGTCGTCATCGGAGAGCGCGGCGTCCTCGTCGTCGATTCGGCCTTCCTCCCGTCGGTGGCGCGCCAGGACATCGCGGCCATCAAGACGCTGACCGGCAAGCCGGTGCGCTACCTCGTCAACACGCACTGGCACTACGACCACAACAACGGCAACAGCGAATACGCCAAGGCGTACCCCGACGTGCAGATCGTCGCGCATGTCGAGACCCGGCGGCTGATGGACGCCAACGGGCCGCGTTTTGCCGCGCTGATTGGGGTTCCCGCCAACCCGTCCGCCCAGGCACTCGCGAAAGCACGACAGCAGCTCGCCTCCGGCCTGTCCGAGCGCGGAGCGCCGCTGACGTCGGCCGAGCGGGCGGCCCTCGAACGCAACATCGCGCAGCGCGAGAACCAGGAGCGCGAGCTTGCCGCCTTCGAATATGCGCCGCCCACGCTCACCTTCACAAGCGAGCTGCGCATCGACCTCGGCCGCCGCGACGTGCGTGTAATGAACTTCGGCCGCGGCAACACGCCGGGCGACGCGGTCGTCTTCCTGCCGCAGGAGCGGACCCTGGTGGCCGGCGATCTCGTGGTGGCGCCGGTGCCGTACGCGTACAACTCGTACCCGCGCGACTGGATTGGCGTGCTCGGGCAGCTGCGCGCGCTCGATCCGGCCATCATCGTCCCCGGACACGGCCCGGTGCAGCACGACACTGCCTACGTCCAGCAAGTCCAGGATCTGCTGCGCTCGGTCGTTGACCAGGTTGACAGGCTGACCGCCGCCGGGCACACGCTCGACGAAATCCGCAAGGCGGTCGATGTCACGAAATTCAGGACGGCAATGGCCGGCGGCGATGCAGCAGCGAACGACCTGTTCGACGACTCGATTGTCCGGGCCCTCATCGAACGGGCGTACACCAGTTCGCGCGGCGGTGTCTAGTAGTCGAGTGGGCGCGGCCGGCCGGGGCCTGGCGTGTCACAATCACGCCATGGACCAGCCGCTTGGCCCCGAACATCTCGACGATCCGATTTTCGCCCACCTCAGCCGCGATTTCGTGCCGCTGAACGAGTCGGCGACCGCGGGACAGGCGCTCGAGCGCCTTCGCTCGCAGCCGCTCGGCGAGAAGATCGTCTACTTCTACGTCGTCGACGACGGCGATCGGCTCGTCGGGGTGGTGCCGACGCGGCGCCTGCTCATGGCCGGCCAGGATGTGCCGATCGCCTCGATCATGGTGCGGGAGGTGGTCACGCTCCCGACGTGGGCCACGGTCCGTGACGCGTGCGATCTCTTCATCAGCCGCAAGCTCCTGGCGCTCCCCGTGGTGGATTCGGACGGGTGCCTGCACGGTGTGGCCGACATCGGGCTGTTCACGCGAGAGATCGCCGACGTGGCGAGCCGGCAGAGCGCCGACGACGCGTTCCAGCTGATTGGTATTCACCTGCGGCCGAACCTGGGCCCGTGGGCCGGGTTCAGGGACCGTTTTCCGTGGCTGCTCACCAACGTGAGCGGCGGCCTGATGGCCGCATTCGTCACGAGCCGCTACGAGTCGCTGCTCGACGCGGTCGTGGTGCTCGCCCTCTTCATTCCGGTGGTGCTGGCGCTCGCCGAGAGCGTCAGCATCCAGTCGCTCACCCTCACGCTCCAGAGCCTGCACGGCGGAAGCGGCGCCCCCTCGGGGCGATCGCTGTCGAAGGAACTCGCAACGGCGGCCCTCCTCGGCCTCGGTTGCGGCGGCGCGGTCGGGGCGGTAGCGGGTGTGTGGCACCACAGCGCGATCCTCGCCGCCACGATCACCATCGCGATTGCCCTGTCGATGATGACCGCCAGCGCGCTCGGCGTCGTCCTGCCGTCGGTGCTGCGAGCCATGCGCCGCGACCCGAACATCGCCGCCGGTCCCCTCGTGCTCGCGCTTGCGGATCTCGCGACGCTGCTGTTCTATTTCAATCTCGCCGGATTGCTTCTCGAATAGGAACGCCATGGCCGCCAGATCCAACCCGAGTGATATCGACGGGCTGTTTCAGTTGCCGCTCGACCAGTTCACTGCGGCCCGCAACGCCCTGGCGAAGGAGACCGGGACCCCGGCGATACGCAAGCTGACCCGGCCGCCTGCCGCGGCGTGGGCCGTCAACCAGTTGTACTGGCGTGAGCGGGACGCGTACGCGAATCTGGTGACAGCTTCGGATGCGCTGCGCAAGACTCACCGGGCAGTCCTCGCGGGACGCCCGGGCGACCTTCGCGCGGCCGGACGGACCCACAATCAGGCGCTCGACCGGGCCGTGAAGGCGACCATGGCCATCCTCTCAGAGGCAGGCCATCCGGCGACCCACACCACTCACCAGGCCGTCGTGTCCACGCTGCGAGCCCTGCCGGGTGACGAGGCGCCGGGGCGTCTGACGCGCACGCTTCAGCCCGGCGGCTTCGAGATACTCGCGGGACTGCCGATCGCGCGCGGCACGCGCATCGCCGCGCCGGAAGCGCCGCCCGCGCGCGCGGTGAAGAAGGAGTCCGCGGGCGCGGCCAAAGCGGAAAAAGCGCGGGAGGCAAAGGCGCTGGCCCGGGAGAAGGAAGCGGCCCGTCTCGCGGCCGCCGCCCGGCAGCGGGCCGAGCACGAAGCCCGGCGCGAAGAGTTCGAGCGCGCGCGAGCCGTACGCGAGGCGGACAAGGCGGGGGCGGCCGTGGAGCGAGCCCGCGACGCGGTCCGTCAGGCCGAACAGGAACTGGAAGAAGCCGAACGCGCGGCAAAGACGGCCAACGCCAACCGCGAGCGCGCCGAGCGCCGCGCGAAGGAGGCGGAGGCGAAACTGGCCGCTCTCGAGGCTTGAGGCTTCGGGCTTCCGGCTTGGGTGGGGCTGGAGGCGTGAAAGCCCCCAGGCCCCAAGCCCGAAGCCTCAAGCCCCTTTACGTCCAGTTGAATCGTTCGACGAACGTCGTCGGCTCGATGCTGCGGCCGCGCGGATGCCGCCGGGCGTCGCGGCGCGAGGTCCACAGCAGGAACGGTCCGAGCGTGCGGCTGACGACGGCGGACCATCCGCCCAGCTCGCGCTCGATCTCGAGCCGCACGTCGCGAATCTGCGCCGAGACGGCGCGGTTCGTGCGCCGCAGGTAGTTCTCCATCGCCCACAGCGACGCCCCGTACCCGCCCCGCAGCTTGGCGGCGTCGGCCGCGATGCGTGCGCGCACGCGCGCGTCGGGGTAGGCCGCGTACTTCCGGCACCGGGCCAGCATCGTGCGCGTGAGCCGGAACAGGCTCGGTCCGTTCCGCTCGTAGTCGAGCGTGAAGGCGCGGTCGAGGAAGACCTTCGACTGGTCGCGCGAAATCGCCGGGTGGACGAAGTTGAACTTGTACTGCCCGTGGATGTCGGCGATGTCCACGTTGTCGAGCAGCCGCCCTTCGCTCGCCACCGTTTCGTGAAGGGGCGTGCCGGGCATCGGCGTGTAGAGCATGAACTGGTGGAACACCGCGTCGTGCGCGACCGCGCGGTCGATGTCGAACTGGATGTTCTCCGGCGTCTGGTGCTCGAGGCCGATGATGCTCGAACCGAGCACGCAGATGCCGTGGGACTGCAGCTCGCGCGTGAGCGCGAGCGTGTCCGTGCCGTTCAGCTTTTCGTACCCGCTCGACGACGACTCGAGCCCGAGCCAGATCCAGTCCACCCCCAGCTCCACGAGCTGGCTGATCTTGTACTTGCGAATCGCGTTCGCCGACGAGAACACGTACATCGACCACACCTTGCCGCCGCGCTTCATGCACTCGAGCAGCTCGAGCGCGCGCTTCTTGTACAGCAGGAAGTTCTCGTCCATCATGAAGAAGGACGTCACCTTGAGCGTCCGCTCCGCCTCGCACATCACGTTGTACAGCTCTTCGCCGGTCTCGTAGAAGGTGGTGAACTTGCCCTTGCCGCCGAAGAACGCCGACGTCGTGCAGAAATTGCAGCCCATCGGACACCCGACCGACGGCACGATCGTGGCCGATCGTCCGCCCTCGGTGTTGAGCCCCATCGTCCGGAAGCCGAACGAGGACGGGATCACCGGGTGGCGGATGGGCTGATCGGGATCCTCGCCGAGGAACGACCGCAGCCACCGCACGCCTTCTCCCCTGACGATGTGATCGGCATCGACCATCTCCTCGAGGTTCGCGATCGCGGCGACGTGCCCGCCGACCACGATCGTCGAGGACGGCGAGTGCTCGCGCACGAGGCGGCACATCTCGCGCACCTTCCCGACGTTCACGACGATGGCCGAGATGCCGATGATGTCGTACTGCTGCGACGTGATCTCGCGGACGAACCGCTCGCGCGTCGGAAAGTCGAGCACCGTGCACGGCGCGCTGACGTTGTGCTGCAGGAACATCAGGCCCCAGGTCCGATGGAACATGCGGAGCGAGAACGGACCCTGCTCGCGCGTGACCTGGTTGTGATACAGCTCGATCGGATTGATCTCGCGCGATCCGAACTCGTCGTCCACGGCAAACGGCTTGAAGACGGAAGAGAGAAGAATGCGGGCTCGCGTGCCCTTCGGATGTGTGACCATTCTTCAATGATAGAAGGCCGCGCGCCCCGCAAAACGGACTGACGAAACGATTACAAACTGCCGGAAACCCGTCAGGGCTCGGTCGCCGGCGCAGGACGGTCGATGAGGTTGCTCGATCGCGACACGGCCAGTGCGGGCAGGACCGTCGTGCGCGGCCGCCAGTCCAGTGCGACTTCAGTCGGCTGTAGACGACTTCCCCCGCGCAGCCCTTTCCCTCCGGTGGGGCGATTGCCGACTCGGGCAGGGTACCGTTCAGCTGGCTGCGTGTCGTCCGGCTTTTGGCGATTTTTGCGGGATCCGACGGCAGGCTCGGGCATACTGGCAGTCAGGTCGTCACCCAATGAACGGTCGAGAAAGCGGCACGCCGCCTGATGCTGAAGGCTCCCGCGCCATGACAGAAGCCCGACACACGTCAGCCGCCGGCGACCCCATCGCGGATGCCCGCGTGAAGTCCAGGGACCGCTCGACGATGGCGGATCTGCGCAGTTGGGTGCGTGCGCATCTCGACCTCGGCGACGAGCGCGAGTCGCAGCTCTTCGAGGCGATCGAGAACGTCGTCGCCAATCAGCGGCAGCTCTTCGAGGAGTCGAAGCACGATGCCATCCGCGCGCTCTCGGAGGGGTTTGCCGAGAAGATGGCGCAGGTGCAGCGGCAGTTGACCGACAAGGACGTGACGGTCAGCAACATCGCCCGCTACTTCGAGGACGTCGTGGCGGAGCTGACCGAGAAATCCCACCGGGACCCGAAGACGAAGCTGCTCAATTTCGACTGGTTCATGGAGCGCCTCGAGTCGTTCCTGGCCGTGGAGCAGCGCGTGCGCTGGTGCGGCATCGGCGTCGTGGACATCGCGAGCTTCAAGTCGTACAACGACACGCTGGGCCACGCCGCGGGAGACCGGATCATCGAGCGCGTCGCCAGCATCCTGTCGGATCAGATTCGCTCGGAGGACTTTCTCGCGCAAGAGCGCGGGAGCCAGTCCCGCGACCTCCACGCGCGCTTCGGCGGCGACGAATTCTGTTTCCTGATCCCGGACCTGCCCGGGCTGCGCCGAGGCCGTGGAGATCGCCGATCGGTTCAAGGAGGCGGTCGAGGGGCACGACTGGGGCCGGGACGACCGCCGCCTGGCGGCGCGGCCGGTGCGCGTGGACGTCGGCGTGGTGTGCCTGCGGCTCGGTCAGGTCGGGGAGCGCCGCGGGGTGGCGCGCAAGCTGGCCGCCGAACTGATTCATCGCGCCGACCAGTTGATGTACGCGGCCAAGGAGCACAAGTCGCAGCACGTGCACCCGACCGCCGTCCGGGTGCACGAAGGGGAACTGCTCGAAATTCCGGGCGCGCTGGAGACGTGCCGCGAGGCCGGGACGTCGCACGAAGGAGGGTGAGAGCGGCCGCTGAGAGTTGCCCGTCGGTCCGCGGGGGTGCTAGAATTTATGTTTCCCCTGTGGTGGGTGTAGCTCAGTGGTAGAGCGCCGGACTGTGGCTCCGGAAGTCGCGGGTTCGAACCCCGTCATCCACCCCACTTCCTGATTTCTGCGCCAAATAAAGGGTTCTTCTCAGCGGTCCTTGAGCCTTGGCTAACGGACAGCTAACGGCCCCCTACCGCCTCAGCTCGTGTGCGCGCCAATTGAATCGTACCGGGTTGGTCGGAGGGCCCATTCAGAGAGAGGATGGGACCCATGGGACGCCCCAGTAAGCATGCCCCGGAGGTACGGGAACGCGCCGTGCTGATGGTCTTGGACCACACGCCCGCGTATCCGTCGCAATGGGCGGCGATTCGATCCGTTGGCGGGAAACTTGGGATCCGCACGGAGTCGTTGCGCCGGTGGGTGCGCCAGGCCGAGCGGGATACCGGCCAGCGCCCCGGCCTGACCACCAGCGAACGCGAGGAGCTGAAGCGGCTCCAGCGTGACAACGTCGAACTGAAGCGCGCCAACGAGATCTTGCGAAAAGCGTCGGCGTTTTTCGCCCAGGCGGAGCTCGACCGCTGGACGACGAAAACGACAGTTCTACTAGCGACTTGACGAAGGGGAGTCAGGCACCGGGAAGAAACTCGTCACGGGGCAGTTCACCTGCTGGTGCTGCTCGGTATGCTTTGGTTCCGGGCGGGTCTAGCGCCAGCCCTTCTCCACCATTGCCGCCTTCCACTGCTCGCTCGCCGTTGACGTACGGGCTCGCGGCCTATCGGATAGCACACTCACCATAAACAGAAATACCTTGGCACCGGCTACGACACGTTCGCATGTCCCTCCTGATTGTGCGGTGTCGTTACGAGCGACAAGTCAGTGCAGTATCTTGTTGATCTGTGCGACCGGGAACGCGTTCACTAGATCGCCGAGCCCCGCGAGCGCGGACCGCTGGTCCGAGAAGGCGGGGCTTTTGAAGGTCAGGAAGGCGCCGCTGTCGAGCGTCACGGCAATCGTGCCGTCGGTCTGGACCGATGCGGGCAAGCCGGCGACCTTCACCTGCTGTCCGGCCTGCATCCCCATTCGAGCCATGCCCCCGAGCAGGCCGCCGATCGCGCCGCCACCGACGCTGCCCGCCGTCAGCGAGACCGTGGCGGAGTGCGTGGCTTTCTTGTAGGTCGCCGTGATGTTGTTGAAGCCGGCCACCGTGTTCTGCTCCAGCGCCCCTCGCGTCCAGCCCGCGACCGTCTGCGGGAAGAGCTTGCCGACCTCGCCCTGCAACTTCTGATCGAGCGCCTGGAGGCAGGCCTGCGCTTTCTCACGCGCGGCCGAGTAATTGCCGGCCTTGCTCAAGCCGTCGATCTGCGAGCACGCGTTCAGGCCGCTGTCCCCGACGTCGAGCTGCGCGAATGCGCTCGAGCAGCCCAGCACAAGCAGGGCCAGCGCCAGTGAGCCACGAAGAATTGTTCGCACAGGGCTACTCCCTTACTGGACTCATGTATCTGCGACGGAGCCGGCCCCGACCGCAACCGGGGTGCTCGGCAAGGCACCACCCGGAGAGCGTACATCTGCGGACTGTTGCGTGCAAGCCCGTGATGTTTCCGTTCCAGGCGGCGGCAGCGCAACCGACGTTTGTGGCGGCGCGGCAGATTCAGGGGACACCCCTCCTCGTCGATCGCGTGTGGTCGCGTCACTCAGTCCGTTCGGTTTACCGACGGAAAGCTAAGCTAACGAACTCGCTGGTACGTGGTGGGACGACCGGGTGCCAGGCCGCAGAGGGATCGCGTGTGAACCCAACAGAAACGCGTCATGAGGGACGGTAGGGTACGGCGTGGTACTGGCTCTGCGGAACCCCGTCATCACCCCGCTTCCCCCCGAACCGAGCTTCACCCCAGCTTCGACGCAGCTTCGACCTGGCTCGGACCCGGCTTCACCCCAGCTTCGACCCCAGCTTCGACCCAGCTCCGACCCCGCGATCCGCCTTGCGTGGACGGGATGAGCACGGATGGTGGCGCCCGCCACGCAGACCCTGTAGAATACCGGACTCAGCCGTAAAATTCTGGAGTCTGGACGTGGAACAGCAGGACGTCGAACGCATCGCACGCGCGACCCTGAAGGAGCTCGGTGTAGCCGGCGGGGATTTGGCCATTGTCCCGGTCGATGGCCGCCCGGGACTCTGGAAGATCGACATCCGCGGTTCGAAGGGCCTGACCATCACCTGCGGCCAGGGGTCGTCGGCCCAGTGGGTCAGAGACCAGATCTTCGAAAAATACCTCGCACAGAATTGAGCTTCGGCGCCCGTGAAAGGGCGCCCTGCGCTACGCGCGCGCGCGTTTCTTCGCCGGCGCCCGGGACGCCCTGGCCGGCTTCTCGATCTCCGCCTTCGCGGCTTTCTTCTTGCCGGTGCTCACGCGATCGAGGCTCTGGCGCAGCGCGTCCATCAGGTTCACGACCTTCGGCGGCGCCTCTTCCGTGGTGGCGACGACTTCCTCGCCGGCGATCTTCGCGTCGATGATGCGCTGCAGCTCCTCCTGATACTCGTCGCGGTACTCCTCGAGGTTCAGGTCCCCCTCGAAGTTCGAGATGACCTGTTTCGCGAGCTTGATCTCGTCCGGCTTGACCTTCGCTGGCACCGTCTGGAGTTCGTCGATCGCCCCCATGCTGCGGACCTCGCGCGAGTGGCGCATCGTGTACATGACGAGCCCGTTCTCGCGCGGCTGCACGGCCACGAGGTACTCGCGCCCGTAGAGCGCCAGCTTCCCGATGCCGGCCTTCCCCGTCATCCCCTCGCGCATCACCGCGAACGCCTGGGCGGCCATCGCGCCATCCGGCGCCAGGTAGTAGGGACGCTCGACGTAGATGGGGTCGATTGCCGCCGCGTCGGTGAACTGCACGAGATCGATGACCCGCGTCGACTCCGGCCGGACCTTCGCGATGTCCTCCTCGTCCACGACGACGTAGCGGCCCTTTTCGAATTCGTAGCCCTTGGCAATCTCCGACATCGGCACTTCCCGCTCGCAGTGCGGGCACCAGCGCTTCTGCTGGATGCGCGTCTGACACTCGGCGTGCAGCTGGTTGAAGCTGATGGTCGCGGCCGAGTCCGTCGCGGGGAACACGCGAACCGGGATGTTGACCAGGCTGATCTTCAGGTACCCTTTCCAGGTCGGTCTGGCGGCCATGACGTCACTCCTTCTTTCGGCACCTGCGCGTGCCCGCCGCCCCCTCCGCGGAGGCGGCGAACCCTGATTATCGGTCCAACTGCCGGAAATCCGCACCTCTGCACGCAATTGCGCGAAATGGCGCCAAAGCGGGCCGCGAAGCGAATCGAGGCCGCATTTCGCGCCCTCCGGATTCTGTGGCATCGTGTTCCGATGCGCTGGACGGACGACCCCGCCTCCGTGCGGCCGATGCTGGCGACCCTCGCAGACGCGCCGCTCGTCGCCGCCGGACTGGTCTACGAACCGAAGTACGACGGCATTCGCGCGCTCGTGCACGTGGCGCCGGGGCGGTCGGGCGGGGTGCGGATCTGGTCGCGCCTCGGCAACGACAAGACCGCGCAGTTCCCATCGCTCGTCCGCGAACTCGACGCGCTTCGCGCAACGCTGAAGGCTCCCCTGCTCCTCGACGGCGAAATCGTCGCGCTCGACGCGCGCGGCGCCCCCGCGGGGTTCCAGAATCTCCAGGGGCGCATCCACCTGAAAGGCCAGCGCGACGTCGCCGCCGTGGACAAGGCGCAGCCCGTCGCGCTCATCGTCTTCGATCTGCTCCGCGACGGCGCGGACGACCTGCGCGGCCGCCCGCTCACTGAGCGGCGAGCCCGCCTCGACGCGCGCGTGGGCACGTCCGCGAGTCCCACACTGCGGATCAGCGAACAGGTGGCGGCCGACGGCCGCGCGCTTCACGCACGCGCGCTGAAAGAAGGATGGGAAGGCTTGATCGCCAAGGAGGCCCGCGCACCGTACCAGTCGGGCCGCCGCAGCCCCGCCTGGCGCAAGATCAAGCTCCTCAAGCAGCAGGAATTCGTCGTCGCCGGCTGGACCGAGCCGCGCCAGAGCCGGCAGTATTTCGGAGCGCTCCTCCTTGGCGTGCGCGACGGTGACGCGCTCATCTACGTGGGACACACGGGCACGGGCTTCGATCAGAAGGAACTCGCGCGCGTGTGGAAGCTGCTCGAGGCGCGCAAGGCGGATCGCTCGCCGTTTTCGACGCGCATCAAGTCGAACGAACCGGCGCACTGGGTCAGGCCGGAGCTCGTCGCCGAAGTCAGGTTCACCGAGTGGACCGCCGACGGCAAGCTGCGCCATCCGGTCTACCTCGGGCTTCGCGACGACAAGAAGGCCGGCGACGTCGTGCGGGAGGCGCCGAAGCGCGGGCGTCGCGGACAGAACGCGGTGGCGGCCGAAACACGGGAGCTTCCCGCGAAAGCCGGACGCCACAAGAAGACGGCTGAGGCCGGAAGCAACGCAGGCGTGCTCGATCAGCTTCGCGCCCTCGAGGACGCCCGCCGCGACGGGACCATCGCCCTGCCCGACGGCTCGCGCCTCGGCGTGACGAACCTCGCGAAGCCGTTCTGGCCGGCACTGAAGCTGACCAAGGGCGATCTCCTGCGGTACTATGCAGAGGTCGCGCCGCTGATTCTGCCGGCGGTCGCGGACCGGCCGCTCGTGATGAAGCGCTTCCCGAACGGCGTCGGCGGGAAGGCGTTCTACCAGCAGCGGTCGCGCCAGGAACAACCCCCGACGGGCGTGCGCGTCGAACAGCTGCCCGAGGGCATGGATCCGATCTCGGAAGACGATGCACGGCGGTTCATCGGCGGTTCGCTCATCACGCTCCTCTATATGTCCCAGATCGCGGCCATCTCGCAGGATCCCTGGTTCTCGCGCGTGCAGTCGCTGGCCGAAGCCGACTACGTCGCGCTCGACCTCGATCCGGGGGCAGGCACGCCCTTCAGCCGCGTCCTCGACGTGGCCCGCTGGATCCGCGACGAACTCGAGTCGTTGCGCGTGCCGGCCGTGCCGAAGACATCCGGGTCGAGCGGCCTGCACATCTACGTGCCCTTGCCGCCGCACACGTCGTACGAGTCGGGTCTGCTCTTCTGCCAGATCGTCGCGACCGTGATGGCCACCCGTCATCCGAAGGCCGCGACCGTCGAACGCGCCGTGGCGGCACGCCCGCGCGGGACGGTCTACGTCGACTACCTCCAGAACATCCAGGGCAAGACGCTCGCGACCGCCTACAGCGCGCGCGCGAGTGAGTTCGCGGGCGTGTCCACCCCGCTCGCATGGGAGGAGATCGACTCGAACGTCGATCCGCGCGACTTCACGATCGCGACGGCGCCGGCGCGCTTCCGCGAGACAGGGGATCTGTGGGCACGTCTGCGGACCCGGAAGCCAGCCGACCTCGAGGCCGTCTTCCGCCGCTATTCGCGCAGGCTGGGCTCTCCCTCGTAGGTCATGTCGATGACAGTCGATCCCGGAGCCTTGCTGCGCATCGCCTTCGCGCTGCGGATCGCCGTGGCCGCGGCGACGCTCCTGGCCTGGAAGCGGTCCTCCCTGTCGCGCGTCGTCGCGTTCACCGGATCGACGGCGGCGTCGCTCCTGACGCTCGGCGCCGCTGCCGCGGTGCTGCGCGCGGGGTCACCCGGCACCGGCGTGCTGCTGGTGCACAGGGCGTCCGGGTTCGCGCTCACGTTCGCGCTCGACGGGCTCTCGGCGTGGTTCCTCCTGGTCCTCGGCACGCTCTCCATTCCGGTCGCGGTCTACAGCGTCGGGTATCTCGCCAGCCCGCACTGGGCGCGTCGCGCCGCGTTCGTCGGCGCGTTCTTCAACGTGCTGCTCGGTTCGGTCGAGCTCGTCTTCGTCGCGGGTGACGCGCTCACGCTGCTCTTCGCCTGGGAGCTGATGACGCTGGCGACGGCGGCGCTCGTCGCGACCGAACACGAGACGGCCGACGCCCGCCGTGCGGCCTATCTCTATCTGGTGATGTCGCACGTGGGGACCGGCTGCCTCATCGCGGGCTTCCTGGTCCTGGCGTCCGCATCCGGGTCGCTGTCGTTCTCGACGCTGCTCACCGGCGTCGTGCCCCCCGGCGCGGAGCGCACGCGTGCTCTTCGCGCTGTTCTTCGCCGGCTTCGGCGTGAAGGCGGGCGTCATTCCGCTGCACATCTGGCTTCCGGAGGCGCACCCGGCGGCTCCCACGAGCATTTCCGCCTTCATGTCCGGCGTGCTCCTCAAGGCCGGCATCTATGGAATCGTGCGCGTGTGCGCGTTCGGCCTCGGCGTGCCGAGCCTCTCGTGGGGCGTGGTCGTCCTCGGCCTCGGTGGCGTGTCGGCGGTCCTGGGCGTTCTCTACGCGCTGATGCAGCACGACCTCAAGCGGCTGCTCGCCTATCACAGCATCGAGAACATCGGCATCATCCTGCTGGGCGTCGGGGCCGGCATGATGGCGCTCGCCTACGGGCACAGCGACCTGGCGTGGATCGGGTTCGCGGCCGGCCTGTATCACGTGTTGAACCACGCCGTCTTCAAGGGCCTCCTGTTCCTCGGGGCGGGCAACGTGGTGACGGCCACCGGCACGCGGCAGATCGAACAGCTCGGCGGGCTGCTCCGGCGGATGCCGTGGACCGGCCTCTTCTTCCTCATCGGCGCGATGGCCATTTCCGGATTGCCTCCGCTGAACGGCTTCGCCAGCGAGTGGCTGACCTTCCAGGCGTTCCTCTACGGATTCAAAGCCTCCACCGAACCGCTCGTCCGCCTGCTGTTCCCGATCGGCGGCGCGCTGCTGGCGCTGACGACGGCGCTGGCCGCCGCCTGTTTCGTCAAGGCCTTCGGGATCAGTTTCCTCGCCCTGCCGCGCAGCCGCGCCGCCGCTGACGCGCCCGAAGTGCCGGCGATCATGCTGGCGCCGCTGGCGTGTGCTGGCGGTGCTGTGCGTCGGTCTGGGCGTGCTGCCGGGCGTCGTGCTCCGCGTGCTCGGTGCCGTGCTGGCGCCGCTGCCCGGCCTGCGGCCCGCCGCCGACCTCGGATGGGGCGCGCTGGGGATGACGTCCCCGGCTGGCACGTTCGATCAGGTCGTGCCGGCGATCTTCGCCGTCGGTCTGTTCTGCGCCGTCGGGTTCGCGGCGGCGCTCGCCTGGCGGCGCGCCGTGCGGCGCGAGCCGACCTGGGGCTGCGGCGGCGAGCTGACGGCCGACGCCGAATACACCGCGACCGCCTTCTCCAAGCCGCTGATGATGATCTTCCGCGCGGTTTATCGGCCGACGCGGCAGGTGGAGGCGCAGGCCGACGTCTCGCCGTACTTCACGCAGGAGGTGCGCTACCACTCCGAGATCGAGCCGACCTTCGAGCGCTACGTCTACGGCCCCGCGCTGCGCGCCGTGCTGCGCGTCGCCACGGGCCTGCGCGTGCTGCAGGCGGGAAGCCTGCACGCCTATCTCGCGTACGTGATCGCGCTGGTCGTCTGGCTGGTGCTGCTCGTGTGGTGGCGCGCATGATCGCGACCGCTCTGTTCGCCGTCGTGCAGGCCGCCGGCATGCTCGCGCTGGCGCCGCTCCTGAAGACCGGCATCCGGAAGATGAAGGCGCGGCTCCAGAACCGCCAGGGTCCGCCGCTCCTCCAGGGCTACTACGACCTCGCCAAGCTGCTCCGGAAGGAGCCGATCCGCTCCGACACGTCGTCCTGGGTCTTCGTGGCCGGGCCGCGCCTGTACCTTCGGCGCCGCTCTGGCGGCGACGATGCTGGTGCCGGTGCTCGTCGCGGCGGCGCCGGTCGAATCGGCCGGCGGGATCCTGCTGCTGGTCGGCACGCTCGCGCTCGGCCGCTTCGCGCTCGCGACGGCGGCGCTCGACACCGGCAGCCCGTTCGGCGGGATGGGCGCGAGCCGCGACATGACCATCGCGGCGCTCGCCGAGCCCGCGCTGATGCTCGGGCTCTTCACGTCGGCACTCGCCGCCGGGTCGCTGAATCTCGGCGGGCTCGTGCGGAGCGTCCTGCAGCACGGCGTCACCTTCCATCCGAGCGACCTGCTCGCCTTCGCGGGGCTGTTCATCATCGTCATCGCCGAAACGGGCCGCATTCCGGTGGACAACCCGGCGACGCACCTCGAGTTGACGATGATCCACGAGGCGATGGTCCTCGAGTACGCCGGACCCGATCTCGCGCTCGTCGAATGGGCGTCGGCGCTCAAGGAGCTGCTCTACCTGACGCTGCTCATCGATCTGTTCCTGCCGATCGGGATCGCGACCGGCGCCGCGCCGCTCGGCCTGCTCGTGGCCCTGGCCGCCTGGGCCGGGAAGGTGTTCCTGCTGGCGGTCGCCGTCACGGTCGTGGAAAGCACCAATGCCAAGCTCCGCCTGTTCCGCGTGCCGGAACTCGTGTCGATTTCGCTCGGCCTGGCGTTTCTCGCGCTGGCGATTCGTTTCTTCTGAGGGGGCCGCGTGATCACGAGCGACATCCTGATTCTCTCGGCGGCCGGCATGCTGGTCAGCGCCTACCTGATCGTCGGCCAGAAGGCGCTCTTCACCGCCATCCGCCTGTTCGGCGTGCAGTCGCTGCTGCTCGGCATCGTGGCGATCACCATCGCCGTGTCGGAGTCCCGCCGCGAGCTGTTCGTGATGGCGGCCATCACGATCGTGCTGAAGGCGATCCTGATTCCCGTGGTTCCTGATGCGCATCATCGACCGGATCGGCATCCGGCGCGAGATCGAAGGGTTCCTGAGCGTGCCGGCGTCGCTCCTCGTGTGCATCGGCCTGACGATCGTCGGCTACCGCGTCAGCACGGGATTCCCGGAAGGCGCGCGCGGCGTCGGCCACCACCTGATCGGGGCCGCGCTGTCGATGCTGCTCATCGGCCTCTTCCTGATGGTCACGCGCAAGAAGGCCATCACGCAGATCGTCGCGCTGCTGACCTTCGAGAACGCGGTCTTTCTCGTCGCGGTCGGCGTGACCACCGGCATGCCGCTCGTCGTCGAACTCGGGCTCGCGTTCGACGTCATCATCGCCGTCCTCGTGCTGGGCATCCTCGTGTATCGCATCGCGGATCGATTCGAATCCATGGACGTCAGCCGGCTCTCGAAGCTGAAGGGATAGCGTGAACCTGCTCGCCTGGATCTTCGTCGTGCCGCTCGTCACCGCCGCCTTCGGCGCCGTCTTCCGGTCCCGCCGGGCGAACGAGGCGGTGCTCATCGGCGGCCTCACGGTGACCTTCGCGCTCACGCTCGCGGCCGCGCGCCGTTTTCTCGACGGGACCGTGCCGGTCGCATTCGGCGAGACGCTGCGCGTCGACGGACTGTCGGCCCTCGTGCTCGTGCTCTCGGGGTTCGTCGGCCTGCTGGCCGGCGTCTACGGCGTGAGCTACCTGCGGCGCAACGAGACGCGCGGCCTGGTGACGGCGCGGATGCACCGCGAGTTCTTCGGGCTGATCCCCGCCTACATCGCCGCGATGCTGCTCGTCCCGATGTCGAACAACCTCGGCATCATGTGGATCGCCGTCGAGCTGACGACGCTCGCGTCGGTGTTCCTGATTACGTTTCACGATCAGGACACGTCGCTCGAGGCGGGCTGGAAGTTCCTGGTGCTGGGGAGCCTCGGCCTCGGCTTCGCGCTGCTCGGCACGGTGCTGCTCTTTGCCGCCGGCCAGGGGCGGCTCGGGGAGGGGATGGCCGCGCTCGACTGGACCCGGTTCATCCGTGAGGCCGCCTTCCTGCATCCGTTTTCGCTGCGGCTCGGCGTCGTCTTCGCCCTCATCGGCTACGGGACGAAGGCGGGCCTCGCGCCGATGCACACGTGGAAGCCCGACGCGTATCGCGAAGCGCCATCGCCCGCGGGCGTCCTGATGGCGGTCGGCATGGTGAACGGCGCGCTCTACTGCATCCTGCGCATCCACCTGATTTCGAGCGCGGCGCTCGGCCCGGCCTTCTCGGGCGACCTGCTGCTGATGCTCGGGCTCCTGTCGGTGCTCATCGCGACGCCGTTCATCCTGGTCCAGTGGAACCTGAAGCGGCTGCTGGCCTATTCGAGCATCGAGCACGTCGGCATCATGGCGGTCGGGGTCGGGCTCGGCGGCAAGGCCGGCGTCTTCGGCGCGCTGCTGCACATGACGTATCACTCGTTCGCCAAGCCGGTCGCCTTCTTCGCCGCCGGCACGCTGGCGCAGATGCACAGCTCGTCGAACTTCGATCGGATCGGGCGCGGAACCGTCACGCGCGCGCCCGTGGCCAGCGGGCTGCTGATCCTGTCGGCGCTCATGATCACGGGGTCTCCGCCGTTCGGGATGTTCTTCAGCGAACTGATGATCCTGAAGGCCGGCTTTCTCGGGGCCCATGTGACGGCGACCGTCGTGTTCCTGGCGGCGCTGGTCGTCCTCTTCTGCGGGTTCGTGTTCCAGATCGGACGCCTCGTCTTCGGGCCGCCGCGCGACGTCAGGGACCGGCGGATCCCGCTGCCCGAACAGTTCGACCTCGGCATGGCGACGACCGTCGTCGGCGCGATCGTGGCGGCCGTGTCGGCGTTCTACCTGCCCGCGTGGCTGCTCGCGCTCATCGGCGCGGCGGCGCGCGTCGTGTCGGGGGGCGCATGAGCGCGCTGCATGACGAAGGTGGCCGCCGCGCTCGGCATCGCCCCCGCGGAGCTGCGCGAGGGACGCCCCGGGGAACTGGCGCTCGAGCTCGGCGCAGCCGCGCTCCCCGCCATGGTGGACCGCATCGCCGTCGGCCTGGCGGGCCGGCTGGTCTCGCTGCTCGCGACCGACGAGCGCGAGGCGTCCGGGCGCTTCGTGCTGCGCCACGTGTGGTCGCTGCCGGCCGAGCGCACGTTCCTGCACCTCGCGGTGCCGGTCGATCCGGGAGCGCCGTCGTTTCCGTCGATCGCGGCCAGATATCCGGCGGCGAACTGGTTCGAACGCGAGGTGATGGATTTCTTCGGCCTCACGCCCGACGGACATCCGAACCCGGCGCGCGTCGCCATGCACGACGACTGGCCGGAACGCGCATGGCCCCTTCGAAAGGACTTTCCGGACGCGGGCGCGGTGCCGCGGACGCCTGGGCGATTTCCACCCGTTCCGGCCGGTGACCGGCGAGGGCGTGTTCCAGGTGCCGGTCGGTCCGGTCCACGCCGGGATCATCGAGCCCGGACACTTCCGCTTTGGAGTCGCCGGCGAGCCGGTGCTGTACCTCCAGCTCCGGCTGTTCTACGTGCACAAGGGGATCGAGAAGCGGTTCGAGCGCCTGCCGTGGCGGCACGGGATCTTCCTCGCCGAATCGATTTCCGGCGACACGTCGGTGGGCCACGCGCTGGCCTGGGCGCACGCGATCGAGCGGCTGGCCCAGCGTGACCGTGCCTCCCGACGCCGCGGCGCTGCGCATCGTGCTGCTGGAACTCGAACGGATCTACAACCACGTCGCCGACATCGGCGCGCGTCGCGACCGACGTCGCCTTCACCGTCGCGGCCAGCCGCGCGCAGGTGCTGCGCGAGGGGCTCGTCCGGCTCCAGGACGATCTCTTCGGCACGCGACTGATGCGCGGCGTCGTCGCGCCGGGTGGCGTCAGGCGCGACGTCGCGCCGGGTGGACTCGACCGCCTGCGCACGCACCTCGACCGGTTCGACAAGGAGTTCGGCCGGCTGATCACGCTCCTCATCGACGCCGGGAGCTTCACGGACCGCGTGGACGGCACCGGCATCCTCACGACGCAGGCGGCGCGCGATCTCGGCATCGTGGGTCTCGCCGCGCGCGCCTCCGGGCTCGACACCGACTTCCGGCGCGATCACCCGCACGGCGGGTACGACGCGGTCCGCTTCGACGTGCCGGTCGAGACGGAGGAGACGTGCGGGCGCGGATCATGGTGCGCGCGCGTGAGGTGGAGCAGTCCGTGGCAATCGTGCGCCAGGCCGTCGAGCGGTTGCAGGCGCAGGCCGCGCGCTCGCTCGCCGTGCCGGTCCCGCAGCAGCTGCCGCCAGACCAGATCGCGCTCGGCTGGGCGGAAGCGTGGCGCGGGCCGTGCGTTCACCTGGTCGCCACGGACGAGCGGGGCGGAATCGCGCGCGTGAAGATCACCGACCCGAGCTTCCTCAACTGGCCCGGCCATCGTGCAGGCGACGCCCGGCAACATCATTCCGGACTTCCCGGTGATCAACAAGAGCTTCAACTTCTCGTATTCGGGCAACGACCGGTAGAACGGAGACCGCATGCTGAGCACCATCGCGAGAGGTCTGGTCATCGGCGTCCTGACGGAGGCGAACCCATTCGACGTCCGCCCCACGTTCGGCTTTCCCGTGATCGACTTCAGCCGCTGCGTCGCGTGCGACGAGTGCGCGCGTGGGTGTCCGACCGGCGCGATTGCGACGGCCGACGCGGCGGAGAGCCGCCGGACGGTGACGCTCTCGCATGCCGCCTGCATCCAGTGCCGCGAATGCGTCAACGCGTGCCCCGAACAGGCGGTGAGCGTCTCGCACGAGGCCGGTGTCGCGGCCTACACGCGGGGCCAGCTCGCCGAGACGGCATCGTTCGACGTCGATCGGGAAACGGGCCGCGGCCGGCTGGTTCAGGTCCTCGCGCATGAGGGGCCGTCGCTGGACGAGTCGGCAGAACGCCTGCGCGAGCGGATCCGCGGCCGTCTCGGGCGTTCGCTGCACGTGCGGCAGGTGGATGCCGGCAGTTGCAACGGGTGCGAGCTGGAAATCGCCGCGGCCGCCAATCCCCTCTACGACCTCGAGCGATTCGGCATTCACATCGTCGCCAGTCCACGGCACGCCGACGTGCTGCTCGTGACGGGACCGGTGACCCGCAACATGGAGATCGCGCTGCGGCGGACCTACGAGGCGGCGCCGGATCCGCGGATCGTCGTGGCGGTGGGTGCGTGCGGATGCAGCGGAGGAATTTTCGGCGAAGGGACTTATGCCGCCGTCGGCGGTGTGGATCGGGTCGTGCCGGTGGACGTGTACATTCCCGGCTGTCCGCCGCGGCCCCAGGCGATCCTCAACGGCCTGCTCGTCGCGATGGGGCGCCGCGAGGCGCGGATCGCGACGCGATCGGCGTCTCAATCAGACGCCTGAGCCCATCGAGATCGCGATGCGTCAACCGGCGAGGCCCCTCGGGCCCGGGGTCGGCGCCGCGGCCGCGCATCGACAGCAGGCCCATCGCGACCGCCGCGCCCGCGGCCAGCAGCCCTCCGACGGTCAAAGGTGCACGGTGGAGCGAGGCCCAGAGCTGTGGGCTCCCGGCAATGGCTCCCTCTCCAAACGTCCCGTGCGCACCGTGATCGCCCGCGACCGGCTCCCACAGGTTGTCCGGCCGCGACGGATCTTCGGGCTCGTCCGTCTGCTGTGACTCGAAGCCGGACGCCGCCAGGTACCGATCGAGCAGCCCCGGCGCGAGACGGTTCCCCAGAATCGCCTTCACCGTCGGCATGCCGACCCAGATTTCACGCCGTTCGTTGTGCGCCGCCCAGCAGATCGCCTCGGCGGCCACCTCCGGCTGATAGATCGGCGGCACCGGCTGCGCCTTGTTGGGCAGCCGGCTCTTCACCCAGCCGAACTGCGGCGTGTTCATCGCGGGCAGGTGCACGTGCGCCAGCCGGACCGCGCTGCCGTCGTGCAGCAGCTCGCATCGCAGCGAGTCAATGAACCCCTGGATCGCGTGCTTCGCCCCGCAGTATGCCGACTGCAGCGGGATGCCCCGGTACGCCAGCGCCGAGCCGACCTGGACGATCGACCCGCGGTTGCGGGGCAGCATGCGCTCGAGGGCCGCGAGTGTGCCGTGCACCGAGCCGAGATAGGTCACGTCCGTGACGCGGCGGTACTCGTCCGCGCGCATCTCGCGCACGGGCGAGAACACGGAGGCCATCGCGTTGTTGATCCAGACGTCGATCGGGCCGAACGCTTCCTCGGCCTGGCGCGCGGCCGCGTCCACCTGTTCCCAGCTCGCGACGTCGGTCGGCAGCACGAGCGCGCGCCCTCCCGCCTGTTCGACGTCCCGCGCGGCCCCCTCGAGTCCGTCGCGCCCGCGCGCGAGCAGCGCGACGTGCGCTCCCTCGCGTGCGAACCGGCGAACGACTGCGCGGCCGACTCCGGCCGATGCACCCGTAACCACGACCACTTCGGGCAACGGCATCATCTACTCGTCGGCATCGTCATCGTCCAGCTCGTCGCCGTCCTCGAATTCGTCCGTGTCTTCTGCGATGTCCGGTGAATCGTCGCCGATGCCGCGGATGCGCTCGGGGGCGCCTCCGGGATTCTGGTTCGGGTCAGGATTGCTGCCCGGCTGAGCCGGTGTGTTCGCGTCGCCCTGTCGATGTGCCATGGGTCCTCCTCCAGAGACACGGTGACGGCAGCAAAGCGGATGCCACGCTGTTATGATTTGCGCAGATGGGAAAACGCACGGATCAAACGCCGGAAGAGGCTGCGGCATCGTTCGGCGTCGGCAAGCTGAGGCGACATCTCTTCCTCTGTACGGGGCCTGACTGTACCGATCTCGAGGCGGGCGAGCGGACGTGGCAGTACCTCAAGGGGCGGATGAAGCAATTGAATATCGCGGGCAGCGACGGTCCCTGCTATCGCACGCGGTGCCAGTGCCTGCGCATCTGCACGTCCGGCCCCATCTGCGTCGTCTACCCCGAAGGCACGTGGTACCGGAACGTGACCCCCGAAACGGCCGAGCGGATCATCCAGGAACACCTCATCGGCGGCCAAATCGTCGAGGAGTTCTGCTTCGCAAGAAACGCATTGACGTAGCCGGGCACTTCGGCTTGCCCGCGTTCGACGGTCAGTACCTCCAGCTGGTGAGATCGGCTCCCTTCGGTGCGGTCTCCAGGATTCGCGCCTCGAGACTCCGAAACCAGTACCGACTGGTCGTGGCCGCTCCAGCAGTGCCCCGCGCGATCGCCGTACTCGACCACGGCGTCGGCAGGCGGGTCTGTCGCCTTCTTGAGGAAATCCTCCATCAGGTACACGGCATTGTTGAGGTGCCACGTGTCCATGTCGCCGACGTAGATGTGCAGCTTCCCCCGAACCTTCGGACCGAGTGTCGCCCAGTCTCTCTGGAGGATGGCCCTCAGGTCGTAGTGCTCGCGCCAGTACTCCGCGACCGTGTGGTCGATCACGCCCGTTATGGGATCCCAGATGGGCTGCGGGTAGCCGTCCTGCCCGACGGGTCCGTAGACCGCTTCCCAGATCGCCCACTGCTCTCCCGACCGGCCCTTCGTCCCCAGCACCTGCTCCCAGCGCACGTCCTCCTCGACGGTGGCCTCCAGGTGCCCGAGGTAGTTGCGACCGTCGGGGTGCGGTGTCTTCTTCCAGTCGCTGTCGATGTAGAACGCGTTCGCCTCGTCGTAGATGTTGATCGCTTCGTACTGGCGGAAGTCGATGGAATCGGGGCATGCGCCCCACGCGCCGTTGTAGTTGTCGGGGTAGAACACCTGCGAGGCGAGCGCTTCCCACCCGCCGGTCGATCCGCCGAAGAGACCGCGCGCCCAGCCCTCGCCGATTCCGCGGAATTGCTTCTCGACGAGCGGAATCAGTTCCTCGTTGATGGCGTCGCCATACGGGCCGACGTTTTCCGAGTTCACCGCGTACGAGTCGTCGTAGAACGGATTGGCGTGCTGGATGAGGAGCAGGATCATCCGGGGAAAGCCGGGTCCCGTCCAGTCCTTGAAGAACTGCGCGCCGCGCCCTGGCTGCCCGGGCTGCCCGGGCTCCGGCGGGAACCCGCGCATCTCCCTGGGGAAGTGCCCGTGGTTGATCATCAGCGGGTAGCGGGCCTCCGGGTGCTCGTCGAAGCCTTCGGGCAGGACGACAATCGCGCCGAGGTACATCGGGCGCCCCCAGAACTTCGTCAGACGGGCGCTCTGGATCTTCAGGTACTTGACGTACTTCGTGTCCTTCGGTTCGGGAAGGGGCGGAATCTCCGCGTCGAGTGAGATTCGTACCACCTCGTCGGTCTTCGGGTCGATGTGCACCATGCGCGGCGCGTTGAGCAGGTTGCCCGGCGCGCGGTTCCAATGTTGCCCTTCGCCGCGATCCATCGGCATCTTGACGGTGTGCCCGTCACCGCGATGGAAGGTCTCGTACCGGTGCAGCACCGCCTGGACCCAATAATCGCCCGGCGGAATCTTCGCCACACTCTCGAGCGGGTACCCCGGGACGCGCGCGTCGATCACCGCCTCCTGGCCTGGCTTGAGGCCGCTGACGTCGATGCCGAACGCCAGCTGTGTCTTCGGATTGTAGACGTCGTTCTGGAAGCGCGGCTCCTGCGTGTCGTTGTTGGAGATGACCAGGATGATCCGGCCATCCAGCGCCTGCTGACTGCGCGCCGCGGGGAACGAGATCGCGAAGCGGAACCTCGCGGCCGTTGTCCCCGCGGCCGACTGTCGGTCCAGGGCGTGGGGTGCGCCACCGAAAAGCAGCGCGATCGCGATTGCGAGACCAAAGCGTCGTGGCATGGTGTGACTCCAAAGCGGCGATGTCATCGAACAAGGCCACGCCGATAACCGGTTCTGGCGCATTCGGCTCAGCAACCCTGTGCGCTCATGGATGGCGGCGGAGCCGATTCGACCTCGCCCATTCCGCCGGCGCCGAGCGGCGCGACAATCTCGTCAGCTCCGATTGGATTGACGTGGTCTGGCTCATGAGGAGCGGCCATTATAGCTGCATTCGAAAGACAGCTCGAAAGGGCAAAGCGAATGCCGCGCTGTTATGATCGACGGTGATGGGAAAGCGAACGGATCAGACGCCAGAGGAGGCTGCGGCTTCGTTCGGCGTCGGCAAGCTGACGCGACATCTCTTCCTCTGTACGGGTCCTGACTGCACCGATCCCGAGGCGGGCGAGCGGACGTGGCAGTACCTCAAGGGGCGGATGAAGGCGTTGAACATCGCCGGCAGCGACGGTCCCTGCTATCGCACGCGGTGCCAGTGCCTGCGCATCTGCACGTCCGGCCCCATCTGCGTCGTCTATCCCGAAGGCACGTGGTACCGGAACGTGACCCCCGAAACGGCCGAGCGGATCATCCAGGAACACCTCATCGGCGGCCAAATCGTCGAGGAGTTCTGCTTCGCAAGAAACGCCCTGACGTAGGGCGGTTGAGCCCTGAGCCCTGAGCCCTGAGCCCTACGATGACATCGTACGAGCGGCGTCCACGCGTGAGGCGCGGCGCGCGGGCACGTAACACGCCGCAAGCGTGGCGGCCGCCAGCAGGCCGAGCGCGCTCGCGACCGTGACCGGATCGGCGGGTGATACGCCGTAGAGCAGCGCGGTCAGGGATTGCGCCACCGCGAGCCCGGCGGCAACGCCGATCGCCAGCCCCAGCGCGGAGATGCGGGCTCCCTGCCGCATGATCGTCCAGACAATGTCGCGGCGGCTGGCGCCGAGCGCCATGCGCGTGCCGATTTCACGCGTGCGCTGCCGGACGGCGTACGACATCACGCCGTAGATGCCAATCGCCGCCAGCGTCAACGCGACGATGGCGAAGAGGCCGAGCAGCCAGAGGGCAAGCCGCGTGACCGCGACCGACTCTGACGCGATCGACTCCATCGTCTGGGTGTCGAGGGTCACGAGTCCCGGCTCTGCGGCTTTCAGCGCCACCTGCACCGAGGGGAGCGTGTCGAGCGGGTCGCCGCTGGTGCGGATGAAGAGGCTCGTCGTGCCTGCCGGCTGCCGCTCGAACGGGAAGTACATGTCGGCGCGTGGGGCGTCGGTCAGGCCGGCGCGTCGAATGTCTCCGACCACTCCGACGATCTGCCCTTCCTCATTGCCGAGTTTCAGCCGCCGGCCGACCGCCGGTTCGGTTCCGAAGTACTGCCGCTGGATGGCTTCGCTGACGATCAGGGACGCGGGGCCGTCCGCCGCATCGCGCGCGTCGAAAAACCGGCCCGCGACGAGCGGGATGTGCAGCGCCTCGAAGTAGCCGCCCGACGCGTTCTGCCACCCGACATCCGGCGGGCGCTGGCCGGCGGGGACCGGGCGATCCGCGCGTTCGAACGGCACCGTCCAGTTGTTGCCGGTGAGCGGCACGACGGCGGCCGCGCCCACGTCCTCGACGCCGGCCAGCGCGTGAATCGACTCGAACGCCCGCGCGTAGAACGCCTGGCGCGCGGCCGGCGTCTGGTAGCGTTCCGCCGGCAGGCTCGTGGTCAGCACGAGGACGCGCTCCAGCGTGAATCCGGGATTGACCGAGACCAGGCGTGAGAAGCTGCGCAGGATCAGGCCGGCGCCGACGAGCAGCACGACCGCGAGAGCGATTTCGACGACCACGAGCCCGGAGGTCGCACGCCTGGCGGCCGGACTGGTCGTTACCCGGGTCTGCGCCGTGAGCGCCGATGCGCCGTTTTCGGTCCGCACCATCAGCACCGAGATCAGGGAAAAGGCGACCGCGGTGGCGACCGAGAGCGCGAGCGTGAAGGCAATGACGCCGAGGTTGATGCCGGCAGTCGCGAGTCCGGGCACCGACACGGATCGGGGCACGAGCGCGACCAGCGCCGGCACGCCCCAGTAGGCGATCAGGACACCGGCGGTTCCGGCGACGAGCGCCAGCGTGAGGCTTTCGGCCAGGAGCTGCGCCGCCAGGCGCGCGCGGCTCGCGCCGAGCGCCACGCGGACCGCCATTTCGTGCCGGCGTCCGAGCGCGCGCGCCAGCAGCAGGTTGCCGACGTTCGCGCACGCGATGAGCAGCACGACACAGACCGCGGCCGCGAGCAGCACCAGCGGGCCCTTCGTGTCGCCGAGCAGGGCATCGCGCAGGCCGATCGGGAAGTACATCGAGCCCTGGTTGCTACTCGGGTACTCCTGTGCGAGCTGACGGGAGAGGGTGGCCAGCTCGATCGTCGCCGCGTCGAACGACACGCCCGGCTTCAGCCGCGCCACGGCGAAGGCCCAGCCGCTCTTTCGACCGGCGGGCGCTTCTTCCGGCAGCGTGTACGGCAGGATGATCTCGGTGCGCGCCCCGGCCGGGAACCTGAACGCCGGCGGCGCGATGCCGACAATCTCGGTGTCGTCGGTACCGACGCGGATCCGCCGCCCGATGACGGCGGGGTCCGAGCCGAAGCGCGACTGCCACAGGTCGTACCCGAGCATCGCGATCGGCGCGGCGCCCTTGCGCGAGTCGGCCTCGGTGAACCCGCGGCCCATCACGGGTGCGGCGCGCAGCGTCTCGAGGAGCCCCGGGCCTGCAAGCAGGGCCGAGGCACGGAACGGTTCGGCGCCGGCGTTGACCGTGACCGCGAAGTCGCCGTACCCCGCCAGCGATTCGAACGACGTCTGGCGCTTGCGGAGATCGACGAAATCGCCGATGGCGATGAAGTCCTTCGTGATGCCGGTCCGCTCGTCGCGATGTTCGAGGATGACGAGCGAGTCGGCGTTCGGGTACGGAAGCGGGCGCAGCATCACCGCGTTGACCACTGCGAAGATCGCCACGTTGGCGCCGACGCCGAGCGCCAGCGTGAGGACGGCGGCGGTCGTGAAGGCGCGCTCGCGCGCGAGGAGCCGGAACGCGTGTCGGAACAGGTACACGATCATGGGTCTGATCTCCCGCGGGGATGGTGGAGGACCGTGTGGTGCGCGCTCGCGACGGTCCGCCCAGAGGGCCCCTGGGGCGAGGCGCGCGCAGCCGAGGAGGATCGCGCCGATCGTGAGGCCGAACGTGACGTGCGCCAGGAAGCGGCGGGCCGTCGTGCCGGCGGCCTGGCGGCGCAGCAGGAAGTCGATCCGTGCGTCGCGCACCGACGGTTCGTAGGCGTCCCGGCGGACAACCTCCGGCAGGAGCCGGCCAAGCGCGCCGGGCCAGCGCGGCTCACGCATCGGACCACCGCGCGCGCGCGCCGCCGGCGGCGGTCCGGTAGAACTCGCGCGTGTCCTGCCACGCGCGCCGTCCCGCGGGCCGGAGGCGGTAGCGCCGTTCGGTGACGGACTGGTCGCCGACCGTGATCTGCTCGTAGAAGCCTTCGACGAGGCGCGATCGCTCGAGGCGCGCCATGACCTGGTAGAAGGCGGGCGCGGTGCGGCGGACGCCGTAGCCGGCGATGATCTCGCGGACCGCGCGTCCGGGCTGTTCTCCGTCGAGGAGGCACCCGAGGATCAGGAACTGGAGATGGGTAATCGGCGGCAGCCGCGGTGACGACATAAGGTGACCTTACGTACGATCGCCTTAGACGGCGGTGCGCGGCGGATGGTTGCGGGGAGGGGCGAGCGGCGGGACGAACAGTCTCGCCGAAGCTCCCGAAGGGAGCGAAGACACGTGGCGCGTCAAAAACACTCACGCGCCCATCTCGCCGGAGCTCGCGCTGAACTCAGACGCGAGCGGAGGAAAGAGTGGCGCGCCCGGCAGGATTCGAACCTGCGGCCTTTGGCTCCGGAGGCCAACGCTCTATCCAGCTGAGCTACGGGCGCACGTGTGCGGTTGCCTGATCGCCTTGCCCGGCCTATGTCCACACTGGCGGACCTTGGCCCCTTGCCGCCGAAGCTCCGAAGGAGCGCCAGCGGACCTGTCCCGCCGAAGCTCCGAAGGAGCGCCAGCGGACCTGTCCGCCGAAGCTCCGGAGGAGCGCCAGCGGACCTGTCCGCCGAAGCTCCGGAGGAGCGAAGGCGGATGGCGCGCCCGGAGGGATTTGAACCCCCGACCTACGGGTTCGAAGCCCGGCGCTCTATCCAGCTGAGCTACGGGCGCAGGCTTGGCGGCTGAACCGACTCTGCATCATAGCACCTGATGGCGCGCGGCGGCCACGCGGCGCCGGACGGACCTCGTGGATCGTTGGTCATCGCGGACGCGGCCGGGCAGATTCTGGAGTTCAGCGACGCGGCGGTGCGGCTCCTGAACCTGTCGCCGCGCGCGCAGCCGCAACCTGCTGGCGTTCTTCGCCGAGAACCGGTCGAAGGTCGATGACCGAGCTTCTGCGCGAAGCCGACGGGATCATCGAATGATCGCGCCACGGTGCTGCGCCCGTCGCGATCGGCGGCCAGGTGCGCGTGCGCATCGACGTGTCGGCGCTGTGGAACATACCAGGCGATCGCGTTCTGCTCCGGTGGATCATCTCGCCGGAGACGCGTTGCTGTCGGCGCTGCGGCTCGGATGAATCGTCGTCGAGAGGGTCTCTCCTTTACGTTCGAGATTCGCTGGTCCGATCTCGAGACGACGGGCCCTTGCGTTCTGACGAGCCCGTAATGTCGTGCTATAATCCGGGTTTGTGTCCGGCGGGTTTCAGCGTGCCGGGCAACGCACTTCTCTCACGTGTGGGCCGCTAGCTCAATTGGCAGAGCAGCAGACTCTTAATCTGCGGGTTGTAGGTTCGATTCCTACGCGGCTCACCACTCTTTCATCAGCACTCTCAGACGGCGCCAAGTAGTTGAAAAGTGGTGCCGTTACGGCGGTTCGATTGAATCGATTTCCGTCGTACGCGATTCCTTCCGGGAAGAACAGCTGCTGCAGCCGCTGCTTGTAATCGAGCGACGCCTGCACCCACAGGTCTGAGGCGCGCGGCAGAATGCGTTCTGCGAAGGCCAGGATGCCCTCTACGTCGAGTTCATCGACGGCCTCGGTGTGATGGTCGATCTTGGCGAGCGTCAGCTCCTCGCGCAGCTTGTCGCGTTGCCGGCCGTAGGTCGTGAGGTCGATCGCCTCCGAGTACAGGAACGCCTCGTCCAGCTTGTCCAGCTTCTGCTGGATGGCCTCACCCGCCGTTGCTGCTCCGCCGTCCGGTCCTTCGCCTCGGCCCGACGCTGCTCCCACACGTAGAGGATGCGATCCTTGACGAGGCGCATGTAGCCGGGCGTTGGCTGCAGCAGTGCCAGTTCGTCCACGAACGCGCCTTCGAGTGCGGCCTTGCTCACGTTCACCGCCCGGCACTGCCGCTGGCAGTGGTAGTAGGCGTAATGACCGTTTCGGCCCTTCGACCAGCTGCCTGTCAGCGGCCGGCCGCAGGCTTCGCAGCGCACGAAGCCGCGCAGCGGGAAGTCCGGATGGTTCCGCTGGCGCGGCGCCAGCCACGACGACGCGGCCGTCGAGCACGGCCTGCGCGCGGTAGAACGTCGCCTCGTCGACGAGCGGCTCGAAGTCGCCGCGTGCCGAAACGCCGTAGTCCGGGCTCTCGACCTTGCCGATGTAGATCGGGTTCCGCATCATCTGCCCGAAGCTCTGTGGCGACAGCGTCAGGCCCTTCCGGCTTCGCAGACCCGCCGCGGTCGCCCGTGCGATCACTTCCTGCTTCGTGTACCGCCCGGTTGCCAGGTCCTCGAACGCTTGCTTCACCAGCTCCGCGCGATCGGGATCGTGAACGAGGCTCTTGCCCGACCACTTCGGAGCGTTCAAGTATCCGAGCGGCGCCGGGAACGTCCATCGTCCGAGCTCCAGCGCCGCACGCATGCCGGCGCGCGTGCGGTCCGAGCGCACGTCGTTGTCGAACTGCGCGAACGCGGCCAGCACGCCTTCCATCAGCTTGCCGGTGGACGTGTCGTCGATCGGCTCGGTGGCCGACCGCAGCGAAATGCCGAGCGACTTCAGGTGCGCGCGAAGCGCGAAGTGGTCGTACTTCTCCCGCGCGAAGCGCGTGAGGTTGTAGACGACCACGAAGTGGACCTTGCCCTTGTGCGTGCGGCAGTACTTCAGCAGCGCCTGGAGCTGGCTGCGGTCCGTGGTCTTGGCGCTCTCGCCTTCTTCGTGGAAGCGTTCGAGGATCTCGTAGCCCTGCCGGCGGCAGTACTCCTCGCAGGCGCGGAGCTGCGTGGGCAGACTGAGGTTCTCGGTCTGTTCCTTCGTGCTGACGCGAACGTAGATCACCGCGCCGATCATCTCTGGCAGCTTAGTCCCGTCTCCGGCCGGCGGCAAGGTCCGTCGTCGCGGCATGGCCGTCAGTGAATGCGACCGTCCTGCAGCGCCAGGGCGATCAGGATGTGCGCCATCGCTTCCGCGTGGCGCGCGATCGTCGCAGCACCTCGTCGTCGGCCAGCGCGTCGGCTTCGTCGCCGAGCAGTTCGCGGCATCGCGCGATCGAGATCGGTTCCGGCGCGTGTTCCGCACGTTCGGGCACATCCATGGCGGTCCCCCACTCGCACGCGATTCGTGTGATTGGTGAGTGGCGCGCTCGGGCGCGTCGATGTGGCGGTCGACGCGCCGTTGTTGGTGAGCGCGGATGCGGGCTGAGCGCCGGCATCGATCCGCGGGAGCTGTGCTCCGAGCGGCGACGGTCGCGTTCGATGACGCGACCGTCGATCGAGCGTTCAGTCAAACCGGGCGCGATCATGCCCTGGTGAACGCTGCCTCGTGGCGGCGCGTGGTCCTGAGAACGCGGCGCCGCCAGAGGCCCCTGAACAACCGAACTGCGATGTCGTGAAGGGATGCGCTCGAAACCGTGCCCTGGGAGCGTCGGCCGGATGCGCGCTCCGGATGCCGTTGTGGCGAACCGGAGGAGTGCCGTGCGGCACTGAGGTGATGAGCCCACCATACGCCCGCGGATGTCGTCGTCAACGTCGTTGTGAGCTGTCATCAGATCCGACCACCATCGCGTAATTGCCAATCGGTGCCGCGCGCAGGCGTCGTCAATGCCCGCAGGCCCGGCCACCGGCCGGGTCGAAGCGAAGCGGAGAGCATTGACGACGCCGAGCACGGCGCCAGCATCATAGGCGCGATGGTGGCGTGGCCCGATTCGAGCGCGAGACACGAATCGTCGTTCTGCCGGAAGAACAGGCCCGTGCGCGAACCGATTGCGGCGCCAGTCGCCGGCTCGCTTCTGCGCTCGCAATCTGTGCACGAACATGGCACGCACGGCGGCGCGATTCTCCTGCACGATACTGGGCGCGCAGACACGGACACGCGACACGACCAACGATGGCGTGAACGACCCCGTCAGGGCGCCCTGGGGTCAGGTGCAGGGCACGACAGCGGGGTCGTTCACGCCATCGTCTCTGCAGCGACATCGGCACCGGCGCTCAGGGACGAGCCGGCAGAGAGCGCCGCCTCGTCGCCGTCCGACGCGGCAACGTGCGCCGCTTCAAGCGCTTGCCTGCGGTTCGCGCTCATGGGCGACCAGGGAGGAGAAGGGGGCCTGGTGACGGCGTCGAAACTGGGGGGCCAACCTGACGCGGTTTTCGCTTGGCCCCCCGCTTGGCCCAGGCGTCGCGGTCCATCGTGCCGGTGAGCTGGAGGTACTGGCGGTTCAGCAGCTCCACGTCAACGGCCGAACAGCCGCGGGACCGATCGTCCGCCAAGGTCGTGGAATGAGCCTCCCAGAGCACCCGGTCGCCGTGTCGTCGCCACGCACGATAGAGGGCGTGGATCTTCGCCATGCCCTGCTTGCGGAACTCCTGTCTGACGATGAAGTCCGCCGGGTCACCGAGGTGTCCACCTTGTGCCTGGCGCTCCGGGAAGGTACGTCTCCAGCGCCTTCGTGACGCTCGGGTTCATCGGCGTCCAGAGCTCCTCGCGAAGGGCGGCCTTGTAGAGCGCGATGGCCTTCCTGAAGCGACGCGGGACGAGCAGCCGGAGCGTCCAGGTGTGCACGAACCGGAGCAGGCCGGCGTGGCGGATCAGGAACTGGCGGAAGTCCACCGGGAGCCGACGATTCACGAGGTAGAGGAAGACGAGATGGTCCGTGCGGTCTTTCTCGACGCCGATCGGCAGCTTGTCCGGGAAGCACCGGATGACCCGCTGCCGGCCCGCGCCGAAGGCGATGTGCGGATAATCCTCCGGTCGCAGGTAGTTGTCGCGCATCAGGCAGAAGAACCGCCACTTGTCATCGGCAGGGCTCAACCACCAGCAGCGGCGGTCGCCAGCACGGCATCGAGAATCATCACGCGCTCGACCATCCGGCCGACGATGCGCAGCCGCCGGTTCCGGTTGTCGGCCTGGCCGATCGCTTCGTAGAGCGGCTTGTGGTGGACGTGGTAGAGCCGTCCACGCCGAACCGGTCCCGGCTCGATGGCACGGACGAATCCGCGAGCCACGAGACGGGCCATGAACTCGCGGCTGTTCTGGCCGCGCACGGTGCCGGTGAACGCGCAGTACTGCCGCTCCAGAAAGCAGCCGGCGTGGACCATCACGGTCACGAGGAACTCCCGCTGCCGCTGCGTGAAACCGAAGCCGGCCAGCGCGTTCACGCGAGCCTCGGTGACGCTGTCGTAGATGTCGTGGGGCGGGTATTCGTGCGTCACAGGAACTCCTCCATCCCCCGCGGATGCGGGCCTGACCGTCCACCGCCACCGCCGCCGCGGAGCCGACGACATAGATGCGGAAGCCGGTCTGGGCGTGGCTGGCGGCATGGGCGCCGCGGTAGTGCTCCGTGAACAGCTCGACGTCCTGGTGGTGGTCGCGCCCGTCGACCTCGTACTCGATGCGGTAGTCCGGGAAGTGGACCTGGCCATCGAAGTACGGCAGGTCGTGCTCGCGCGCCCAGTCGCGGATCTCGTCCTCGTCGCGGTCCGGACGGCCGTCGCTGTCGGCCCGGCCGCGGTTGTGCTCCTGCAGGAACTCCTGATAGTCGCGCTTCAAGTCCTGTTCGAGGACGACGCGCCGAATCTCGAGGCCGCCGTGCTCGTCTCGGAGCCGGGCTTCCTCCTGGCGGTACGTCGCGTAGAGGTTCGAGTCGTGGTCGACGTCGCGCTCACGGCTCACGCCGGCGATAGAACGCCTGTGAGGGCTCGTCCTCGCGGTCCATCGAATGCGAATCGAGCAGGTCGCGGCCCTCGCGCGTGAGCGTCAGGCCGCGCTCGTCGTCGCCCAGGTTCACCGTCTCGACGAGGCCCTCGTCGCGGAGGTGTTCGAGTGTCTCGTGGTCGATGTCGAGGTCGTGCTCGGGCACGACCCGGAAGGCGCCGACGGCGGCCAGCGTGCGACTGTCTTCGCCGTCCAGCTCGTAGACGTGGTCACGGACCACGACCAGCTCGCGCTCCTCGCCGCGCGGCAGGTCGAGGTCGCGCATCAGGCCGTCGCGCGGGTCGTCGTCGCGGTCCCGTTCGTCGTACACGCGCGGGCGCTCGTCGCCACCATGGCGCTCGCCGTACTCGCGTGGATCACCCCATCGAGCGTCAGACATGGCCCCCTCCTTGCGCAGGTAGGCGCAGGTTGGTTGTCCGTGAAGACGCCCTGGCAGTGTCTGCGAGGGGCTATTCAGGGAAGCGCCGAGGCGCCGGGGCGTGTCGCCGCGGCGATCAGTGCTGGTCGTATTGAAACCGTGCTCAGGGCCCTGAAGGCTACCGAGCAGCGGTTCGGCCCGGGTTCATTACAAACGGCGTGGGCTGCAGCCGAGTCGGTACTGCTTCTCCCTTCTACACCCATCTTCACGACGTTGACAAGGAAAACTTGTCGACTCCACCGCCGCAGCAGTCCGCCCGAGACCGCCCCCAATTGTCTCTGCTGTTGGTTCCCTCGGGTGTTTGTTGCTGGCGCGCGTCTTTGCGAATCGCCGGCGAGAACGGCCGGCTCTCCTGAGGAATAGCTCAGACGTATGGCGGCGTTCTCCGAGCGAGAGTAACGGAATCGTTTCTACGAGGCCCTTAGCGCGGTAACTGTATCGACCCCGTTTGCCCGGGCCAGCGGACCGGCGGCAGCCGCCAAGCCGAACAACACCTCGAAGACGATCGCCGCCCCGATTGTCAGCGGGTCGGCTGCGCCGACGCCGAACAAGTGGGTTGACAGGCTGGTCGCCAGCCAGTAGCCGAAGATACATCCGAGCAGCACACCAGCGGCACAGGGAAAGGCGAGGTATCGAATCAGCTGCACGCCGATGTGCCGCCTGTCGGCGCCGATGGCTTTACGGATGGCGAAATCTCGCTTCCGGCTCTCCACGTACTCACCGAGAGCGCCGCTGATGCTGAAGGCCGTCAGCAGGAGGACCACGATGGCCGCCACGGTCACGAGCCGGAGCGTACGATGTCGCGCAGACACGGTATTCCAGAGGAGTGTAGACAGCGGGCGCGCTTCATCGACGACGACATCGCGGTCGGCGCGGGTCAGTTCGGCCACAACCTCGCGCATGACATCGCGCGCTGGTCCCCTCGGCGCCACGACCACGTTGTAGGCAGATACGTCTCGCCTGCTGGTCTGCAACAGGTAGACGGTTTCCCACGGCGCCCTCGTCGGCCCCGACTGCCGGGCGTCCTCCACCACACCGACGATGTCCACCGTACGCGACCCGAGCCGAAGGCGCGTCTGCAAGGGATCGGCGCCTCCGATCTGTCCCCTGTGGAATGCCTCGCTGACGAGAATCGACGGCGTGTTGCTCCGATAGTCTTCCGGCGTGAAGGCTCGACCTCGGACGATCCTCATGCCGAGTGCCTCCAGGTATCCGGGAGAGACGTGCTGGACCAGCAGGTGGCCGAGGGACTTGGGGGCCTGCCCGGGTGCTTCGAGCGCGATCGTTCCGGTCATGCTCACCGCGCCTGGACTCAGCGGAGGAGCATCAGAGATACCGGCCCATTCGACGCCGGGCACACGACGGATTCGCTCGAGCGAATCGCTTGCGAACTCAAGACGTCGCGCCGCCGTCCATCCCGAGCCGTGCGGTAAAGCGATCGGGACTACGAAGGATTGGCCAGGGTCGAAGCCGAGATCCACCCGGACCACGTTCAGCATGCTGTGCATCAAGAGCGCTGACACCACGCCCAGTGAAGTCGAGGCGGCAACCTGGACGGCGAGGAGAACGCCGAACGCCCGGCTTCGACCCGGCCCGACGGAGGTTGCCTGGCCCGCCTCGCTCAATGCTCGCGCCACGTCTCCGCGCCGCAACAACCAGACCCCGACGATCCCCACGGCGAGCCCGCCGACGAGCGTCAGCGTCGCTGCAGCGACAATCAGCGACGGGCTGATGCTCAGACTGACGCTTGAACCGTCGGCGCGCGAGGTGTCAATCCACCACAGCGTGCCCATGGCTAGCGCGAGGGCAAGGACACCGCCGGGGAGCGTCGAAAGGACGGACCGCGCGAGCACGAGACGCGACAACCTGGCGGGCGTCGCGCCAAGCGCGTATCGAATGGCCATCTCGGGCGTGCGCCGGATGCTGTCGGCGAAGACGAGGCCCAACGCGCTCACGCCCGCGACGAGCATGGCCAACAACGCGGCACCCCACAGCATCGGGCGCAGGTACGCGATACCCCGCGTCCGCCACGTGCTCCAGCTCGTCGCGCTCAGCCCTCTGCCATGGTTCGTCGCCGGAAACGCCTCCGCCAGACGTCTGCCAACGGTTGCGACGTCTTCTTGCGCTGCCGCTATCGACACTCCCGGCCGCAGCCTGCCGACAACGGTCAGAAACGGGAAGTTGCGGCGTCGGTCCCGGAGCCGAGGTTGACGCCCGGTCCCCCGATCCACAAGGGGAGTTATGACGTATTCGTCGTCTGCACTGTCATCGAAGAGCTCCTTCCGCTCGCGCAGAAGGCTCAACGCGTCGTCGGGAATTACGCCCACGAGAGTGAACGGCTCTCCGTCGAGGCGGATCACACCTTCGATCGCTCCGGTATCTGCTCCGAGTTGCCGCCGCCACAGGCTCGCCGTGATGACGGCGACCGACAGCGCATCCTCGCGAAAGTCGCTCGCGTCGATCAAACGGCCAGAGACTGGCTGTATGCCCGTGAGCCGGAACAGGTCCCCCTCGACGTCGAGCCGGAGTACCGACCGTTTTCGATTCCGCACGTCCCATGTGGCCCTGGCCGTACGTGTCAGGCCACCGATGCCGGCGAAGGAACGCTGCTGGGCCTGCAGGTCGCGGTAATCGGGCCATGAAACGGTCGGTGTGCGGACGACGTCTCCGTCCAGCTCGCTGAGCTGATAGGCGCCGACGTTCTCGATCACGACGAGGCGATCGACTTCGGTGAACGGACCGGCGTCGAAGAACACCTTGTGCAGTACACTGGTCACGGCCAGCGTTGCGCCGACCCCTAGAGCGACGACAACTGCCAGTGACACACGGCCGTACGAGCGCTTCGATGACAGCGGGCTTCGCATAGGTCACCTTTTCCGAGCAAAGACCTGGGTCACCTCCCGCGCGTCGCGATAGGTCCGGAGGATCGTCAGGGTAATGCCCTCATCAGAGAGCGACCACCGTTCGCTGAAAGTCGTCGCGGCGCCGTCGCTCGCCCTAGTCATCGTGACACGCCAGACCAGGTCCCGGCCCTCCCGGGCGAGGAGCCGCGAGTAGGTCAGGTCGGGAAGCCGCTGCTCACTCGGCTTTCCGTCGATCGTGCCTGTGTACGTCTCGGCATCGAACCAGCCGCCCGGGATCTTCGGGTTCGATGTCTTCAGGCGCCGAACCACCTTGACGCTCTTCCCGCTGTCGGCGACGGACAGCTCGACGTCCCGACGGCTCTCGTCCATGAGGACGCTCTTCGCAGCGTCCTGCACCCACAGGCCGCTGAAGTCGGACGGCTTGTCCGGTGCTTGCGCGATGAGAATGCTCAGGAGCGCGGCAATCACGACGGTAGGCATGTGGTATCCCCCTCACGTTAGGGCGAATGGCCATGAGTGGCGTGCGTTAGGAGGTCGGGTCAACGAGCAGGTCAATGCGATGACCACGTACCTACGGCTAGACGCTCCGGCCACCTGCCGCTGCCCGGATCGAGACGAGGGGCGTAAGCAAGGGTGTTCCCCTGTTCATCGATGCCCTTGGCGCCGACGGACTCGGTTGCCGTTTGTATCATTGGACACCGATTCGGCCGCAATGTTCAACGAAACCCTGTACGCTGGATAGGGACACCAACGGGCGTCCAGGAGGCGGTGTGCCGAGGGGGTTGTAGATCGACCGCGTAGGTCGGCGCTTGTCCAATCGGATTGACTGTTGTCAAGCCGGACCTGCGCATCGCATCTTGGATGCGAATGGAACGCATCGGGTCAGCGGCTGCAGGCGATCGCGAGCGCGCCTCGGAAACCGCGCTGGATTTGCAGCCGCCCGGTGGCCTGGCCTCCTTTCAGTGGACCGGGTCGGCGACGTTTCGGGCGAGTTGATTAGCCGGATATCAGGCGAAGTCTTCCGCGGTACAGTTGGTGGGCTGCGTCGACAAAAGAGGCGGCTTGACATGACCGTTCCTAACGCCGAGCGCGCCATCATCGTCCGGGAGAAGCTGACGGCCTACCTCCTAAACGCGTCACACAAGCGGGGTGGCGCGAAGGCCAGGCTTCTCTCGGCGGTCGGTTATCGCACTGATGCTCCGGATGTGCTTGACTTGGATCTCCGGAGGCAGCACCTGTCCCTCGACGTCTTGCGCACGTCGACCAATGCGTACGGCACGGTTTACGAGATCGTCGGCCCGATCGAGACTCCCAGCGGTAGGATCGTGGGGTTCTGCTCGGTCTGGCAGGTCGACACTGGAACCGATGTGCCGCGATTCATTACCATGTATCCGAGGTAGGAATGCCTTTCGAGATGTACGGCGACGTGATCCTCACCCGCGATGTCACCGAGCAGGGCCTCCGTGCCGGCGATGTCGGCACAGTTGTGGAGCGGCATGTCGTGCCCGGGATGACCGAGGAGGGCTACTCGGTCGAGTTCTTCGACATGACGGGCAACACCGTGGCCGTGGTGGCGCTGCCCGAGCCTGCTCTGCGTCTCCCGACCCCAGCGGACCGGCCAGCCGTACGAGCCCTCAGCGCGTAACCGGTCGGCCTCATCAGGCGGCGCACCGGAGCGAGTTGACGCCTCTGAGCCACTGCTCCAGCTGGTTCCAACTGGCGAAATTTAGGCTCACCACTTCTCACGAACAGTTCTTCAATTTCTGCCGGGGTCGAGCGCCTCCTCCCCTGCTTCTGGTTGCGCGGGGGTTGCGTCTGGTCGCGCGGCGCTGTCGTCGTCGAGCCGATTGACGGCGCCGTGGTTGGCGCCGCGGCCTAATGCCGGCCGACACTCGCGCCGCGTTGGACGCTGAACGCGCTGACGTTTTGAGGGACGCGGCCGAGTGCTGCGCTGTGCTCGCGGAGATCGCCCGCCACTTGGCGACTGTTCGCGGGTAATCCACACATCAGGATTGCCAAGAGACAAGGCCGCAAAGCCAACCGGATTCCGGTCCGACAACTGACCGATGGCCGGCAGTGCTGCGAACCGCGCCCCCCCCTTCCTTGCCATGCCCTATTGGCAGACGTTCACCAACGGCGCTGTGAACCGGATTAGCCTCGCAACTCCGCAATCGCCGACCGCGCCCATCCGGCGTCGTTCAGCATGGCGCGGCCGACGCCGATGAGATCGGCGCGGCCTTCGCGGACCACGCGGTCCGCGTGTCGCGGGTCGGTGAAGCCGCCCGTCACGAGCACGGGCACGTTGACCGCTTCCTTGATGGCCTGGGCGTAAGGGACGAACCAGCCCGGCCCGCGGGCGACGACGACCGGCGGGCGCGACCCCTGGAGCCCGCCCGAGACGTCGACAAGGTTGATCCCTGCCGCCGCCAGCGTGGTCGCCGCGCGCACCGCTTCGTCGAGCTCGAGGCCGCCGGGCGTCTCGTCATGCGCACCGAGGCGGATGAACACCGGGAACTCCGGTCCGACACGCGCGCGGATCTCGGCAAGCACGTCCAGGTGGAGCTGTCGCCGGTTCTCCTCGTTCCCGCCGTACTCGTCGTCGCGCGTATTGGTCAGCGGCGAGAGGAACTGCGACAGCAGGTAGCCGTGCGCCGCGTGGATCTCCACCGCGTCGAACCCCGCCTCGCGCGCCCGCACCGCCGCGTCGCCGAACGCGCGGATCGTCAGCGCGATCTCGCTGGCGGTCGCGGCCTCCGCGGCATCGACGTCCTTCTCGAACGGGTGACGCATCCGCGTGGGCCCCATCGGCGCCCGGCCGACGACCGCGGTCGAGGTGCTGGCACCCGCATGGGCCAGTTGGAGGCACGCCACAGCGCCTTCGCGCTTGATGGCCGTCGCCAGGCGCGCCAGCCCCGGGATCAACCCGTCGTCGTGCACGCCCATCTGCGTGTCGCTGAGGCGGCCCCACGGATGCACGTACGTGTGCTCGACGATGACGAGCGCGGTGCCCGCCGCGGCGCGCAGGCGATGGTATTCGACGATGCGATCGGTCACCTCGCCGCGAGGCGTCGCAAACCCGGAGAACATCGGCGGCATGACGATGCGATTGCGCAGGGCGAGGCCGGCGAAGGACAGCGGCGTGAGCAGGGTGTTCACGGGATCCCTACTTCAGCCACGTTTCGGCAAAGGCGAGAAATGCGCTGCTGCTCTGGCGATTTCCGCGCATTCGGGGCGTGACCGTGCCTGCCGCGCGCGTGCCATTGATGATCACGTCGGCTGATTTCGCCGGGATGAACGTGGACAGGATCGTGTAAGGGTTGTGGGGCACGCCGACCCGGCTTTCGATGGCGAACGGCTCGTAGAAATTCCGCCACACCAGGTCGATGGCGTACCCGTCGGCCCTGATGTGTTCTTTCCACGCGGTGGCCGTGTCTCCGCTCCGATCAAAGCGCGCGCGACGGACGGGGAACGGCTTGTCGCCATACGCCTTGTCGAAGGCGGTCATCAGCTGCGTCGCCACGTACCCGGCCAGTTGCTCGTTGTCCGCAAACGCCAGGCGGATGTCGTCGGGCGTCGGACCATCGCCCTTGACGTCGCTCGTCACGAAACAGACGTGACCCTCGCCGGCGGGGCTCCGGAACACGCGCCAGAAGCTGACGCTCGTCGAAGGTGGGGCGCCCTCCTTCATCACCAGCCGGATGCCGGGGTTCTCGCCGATCACCGCGACCCGGCCGTCCTTCACATCCGAGGGGTTCTGACCAGACGCTGCGCCGGATGCACCGAACGCAACCATGGCGACCACGAGAGCGACGTGTCGGATCATGCAGTGCCTCCACGCGCAGCCACGTTCGCGACCACGGCTCCGCCGCCTGATCATGCACACGGGCGGCAGCGCGGTCAAACGGGTTGTGTGCAAACGAGCCCGCCGAATTTGAAGACGCTCGGGCGGCCGCCCTTTGAGCGAACCAGCGGTGCCGCGTTTCGAGGCTGACGGGCGATCGATGATAGCGTGATCAATCCACTCTTCAAGAGTAGGAAGGCCGCAATGCCAATCGACAACTGCAAACACACCTTCGCGGAGCTCGCCGAAGAGGTTCTTCCTGGGCAGCGGTTGAAGTTTTTGACGACTCCGAGCGGATTCGTAACGGCGCCCTTCCCGATGTCCCCAAGAAGCGACGACTCCGGCCGGGGCGCGGGTCTGGGCGTTCCGCCAACTTCCGGAGGCCGCTAATGCCGCCTGTCGGCACGCAGAGACGTCGCGGACGATGGCGATCCGGGTCGTGCCCCTGCACTCGCGGAGGCCTGGGGTGGCGGTGGTCGTGTCGTTCTGAGATACGGTGAGGGTGGTCCGCGTCTGCGATTGGGCGCCAGCACGAGCCCCCGGCGTTGGCTTCCTGCCGCCGCAATGGCGTCAGGGCGCCCTGTCGCCTGGCTGTCGTCCTTGACAGCAGGCCCGGCGGCGCAGATCATCTCGCCAAAGGACTTCGCGTCGCCACCATGGCCCTGGTCTTCATCAGCCACGCACAGTGCGACGAAATCGTCGCACGAAAAGTCTGCACGTTGCTTGGCGACGCGCTCGGCCTGAACACGTCTGACTTCTTCGTGTCATCGCAGGAGGGACACGGCGTGGCGCCAGCGGCGAGCATCCGCGAGTCGATCGTGAGCGAGTTGCGGAACGTGCCGGCGCTTGTCGTCCTGATCACGCCAAGGGGCGCGGCGAGTCCGTGGGTATGGCTCGAAGCCGGCAATCGGCTGGGCTGCGCCGGCAAGACGCCGCCCATCTTCGTCGTCCCCTCCGCGCGTTTCGTTCCGCTCCTGGCGCCGGTCGCCGATCTGCGCTGCCTGCAACTCGACAACGACGGTGAGCTGCACGAGCTCGTGCAGGCAGTGGGCAGGGATCTCGGCAAGCCACCGCTCGACTTCCTCAACTACAAGCCCGCCCTCGACGACCTCCTGCAGGCTTCGGAACAGGCTTATTCACTGGCGGCCGAGAAGCGGGCACGCACCGTGTCGTGGCTCACGCGACACGCGATGGGATTGATGCTCGCAGTAGCGGGGCTCGGGATGCTGGTCTACGGGAGTACGCGTGCAGTTCCGGTGCCACACGACGATTTGGCGGCGGAGGCTGCGGCCATCCAGCAGTTGAACGACGCGCAGGCCTCGATCGCTGGGACGTTCCTCGTCCTCAAGGGACGGGTGATTTCAGGACAAACGCCCGTCCACGGCGCCGAGGTGATGGCGTCGCTCGACGGCGAGGTACAGGATCCGTCAGGGTGCATCGAGCCTCAGTGCACGAAGAGAAGCACGACGACCGAGGGTGAGTTCAGCCTCAACCTCACGAAGATCCATGCCAGGAACGGCGACCCCGTGGTACTCAGCGTCGTCAGGCCGGGCTTCGCCTTCTTCTCGAAGGAGCTCAGGGTCGACGTCAGGGCGATGGATGCCGGGACGGCCCCCCAGACCGTCGCGCTGGTCGTACAGCCGCCGCAATGACACAGGAGGTTCACGGACCATGAGATACGGGACGTTGCTGCTCGCGTTCACGCTGTGTGCGCCGATCGAGAGCGCCGCGCAAGGTGCCGCATGCAAGCTGGCGCTGGCGACGCTCACCGTACCTCCATCGAGCTACGCCGAGGTGAACGCTGAGCCGTTCGGGCGCCGCGTGTTCGTCTACGTGCCGCCCTTCAAGGGCAAGGGCTTCCAGCCGTTCCAGTTGTGGGTCGTCGAAGGAATCTACGGACGGCCGTTCGTGCAGTCGAGCGGTGTCCTCGACGGCGCGAGCTTCGCGAAGCTGCGCGGCAGCGCGAATGTGAGTGCCACGCCCGTGTCGGTGTCGCGCGGCGATGGGACGGACGTCGGCCGGTTCACGGTGTCGCGGGTGCCTTATCAACTGCAGGTCCTGCGGGTGAGCGGCAGCGTGCAGTTGAGAGTCTGCCGCTAGGCCGATCGCGCGGCTCCGCCAACCCGCCCGCACGCTCGCGGCGCCGGAATCGGCGGCGCAGCGCCGCACGCCCAGGCCAGCGTGACCCCCATCACGTTGGCGACCAGATCGATCGGGTCGTAGACGTTGCTCATCACCCCGAATCCGTTGGTGATCTCGAACAACTCCACGACCGCCACTGCGAGGGCGGCCGGCAGCATCCCGTTGCCCACGACACCGCCAGCCGACGCGGCGACAATCAGCCTCGCGTCCTTTGGCTGGGATGCATTCAGAAAGGAACACTGCGCGGCGTAGGATCGAGCGTCAGCGAGCGGCAGCAATACGCCGCCAAATCAATGGTGCTCCGATTCAGAGCCCGTCAATTAGCCTGGCGCTGGGTTTCGTGCTGCATTCAGTGGTGACGTGCGGCCACCGGCCTCACGATCCCGTTTAGGAGACTCACATTTTGCACGACCTGGGCTGCTCGCGGCCTTGGTGGGCGCGAAGCGCACCCCAGTGAAGGCGCTCGCGTCGCGGACCAACGGCCGCCTCGGTGGGCGACCTCGCAAAGACTCGATCAATCGGGCGGCTCGGGCAAAGGCCTCGCGCTGAAGCGGCACAAGGGACGCTGCCTTCGAACGTCACGCCGCCCTGCGTAGCCCCTCAACCTGCCTCAGCCATCGGTCGAGCTGGTTCCAACTGGCGAAATTTTGGCTCACCAGCCGGAGCCGGCCCACGATCGGATGCCGCGCAGGCGGACCTTCCGCTCGCTGAGAGACTACGGCTGGCAAGCCGGGCACGCTTCCAGTAGCGAGGGTTGCCGCATCAGGCCATCGGACGGATCGCAGAAATCGCAACGCCTTTCATCGAACCCGGAAATTCTGCAGTGAATTGGCCGATGAGGGCCGGGCAGAAGCTTTGCTGTTGCCGCGCGTGATGCCGGACGCCAAGCGTTTTGTCTACATGATCCAGAGCATTCGCCGTCCAGCTGCGTATTACGTCGGCCTGACCTCGGACGTCGAGGTTCGCCTCACAGCGCATCGGCGCGAAATGAATCTGCACATTGGGATGGTCGTTCTCTATCTGGAACCGAGGGGCAAGGGGCGGGTACGTCCCATGGCGAGAATAGATGAGGTTGTGGCAGAATAGGGAGCGAAAGGCCCCGGGAGACTCGCGATGGCGCCTCTGGTCCGACGGTGTGGTACTTTCATCCCTTCCCTCGTCATCGGTACTCTTGGTGTCTTTCACCTTCGTCGGCTGCGGCGGATCGACACCGGGCGCACCAAGCCCGGTCGCCGCGTCATCACAGAGCTCCGCGTCGACCGGTTGCACCATCACCGTACCTGCCGACCAGTTGGAACATTCGCCGGCCTACGGCCCGACGACCTTCAGCGTCGCCGTGACGACCGGGTCCGGATGCGCCTGGACGGCCTCCACCGCTGCTGCGTTCCTGACGATCACGGCCGGAACATCGGGGACCGGCAGCGGCGTTGTGGAGGTGAAGGTCGCCGAGAACGAAGGCGACGAGCGGACCGGCACGTTGCAGGTAGGCGCCGTCGCCATCACCGTCACCCAGGCCGCAGCGCCGAAGCCGCCTGCGCCGGACCCAACGCCGACGCCGACACCGACACCGACGCCAACGCCAACACCGACACCAACACCGACGCCGGGTCCCTGCACCATCACGGTATCGCCGCTCACCGTAAACGTGGTCGCGGCAGGCGCCCGGGTGCCCATCACCGTGAAGGCGCAGGGCAGCAATTGTGATTGGACGGCATCTCCGACCACGCCGTTCGTCCTGGTCGACGTGAACCGCAAGGCGGAAGGCATTGTCGAACTCGTCGTCTCACCGAACACAGGCCCGGCCCGCACTGGAACCGCCATCGTTGCGGACCAGACCGTGACGGTGACGCAGGATACCGTGGCGCCGACGACCTGCGTGTTCTCGCTCACGCCAGCGCTCGTCACGCTCCCCGTCAGCGGCGGTACCGCCACGTTCTCGGTGCACGTCACGCAGGGGACGGGGTGCGCGTGGAGAGCCGCGCTGATCGGCGACGGTTTGACCCTCACCAGTGGAGCGTCCGGGGTCGGTGACGGAGCGATCGTCGTCGCGGTGGCGGCAAACCCCGGCACTCAGCGGTACGCCGGCGTCCACGTCGGCGAGGCGACCGCGTTGATTCACCAGCCCGAGAACCCCGGCGGGTGCGTCTACACCGTCACGCCGTCGAGCTTCAATATCTCGGCGGCCTCGCAGACCGTGGAGTTCGACGTCACATTGACAACGGGGTCGACCAACTACTGCCAGTGGACAGCCGGCACTCCCGACTACACCCAGGCCCGCGTGCTTTCGCTCACGCCCCTGGGCACTAACAAGACGCACGTCGTCGTGTGGGTCACCGAGAACACCGGCTACTCCGAGGTGATTCGCACGGTGTATGCCGCGGGACTCGTCGTCCGGATAACACAGGCCGGGCGCATCCCGGCAACGTGCGCCTTCAGCGTCACACCGACGTCCGTGTCCGCCCCGGCAGCCGACCCCAGCTCGATCCCGGTCTAGTCATCGGCGAGCTCGAGTCTTTCGCACAGATCCTGTCGGTGAGCGGGTACGAGTAACGGGCGCGAAGCGCTCCAGCGCGTCCGTTGAGGGACGCACTTTGCCGCCCTCAATTCGCGCGATGTACGACTGCGAGCCGAGGTACGCCGCCGTCCGGCGGAGGCGGCCCGTTCGTACGAGACGATTGAGACGGTGAGACGACCGTGATACGATCTGCGCATGGCAGGAGCACTGGTCAGCGTTGAGGAGGCGGGGCGTACCCTTGGCGTCTCGCGTTCGACCGTCTGGCGCCTGATTCAGCGAGGCGACCTTCCAAGCGTTCGCCGAGGTGGACGGCGGCTCGTCCCGGCAAGCGCCATTCACAGGCGCGCCCGCCGGCGCCGGACCGGAGGAATTCCTCCGTTTTCTCACGACCATCCAATGTTCCGCCTCGTCGGCGCGGGCCGCGGCGGCGGCAGCGCGCCCGGTGCCCGCGACAAGCACGCCCTCCTCGATCGGTGACCCGCAGCGTTCTGTGGGATTCGAGCGCCATCCTCGCGTTGCTTGACGCCGACGATGCGGATCATGCGCGCGCGGTCGCCGCCGCTCGTGACATCGCTTCCGAACGGCGGCCGAGCTTCATCACCAACTACGTCGAAGCGGAGACCCACGCGCTCCTCTTGCGCAAGCTCGGCAGAGGAATCGCTCGCGAGTGGCTCCTGACGGGCGGGTTGACGGTCGTGCCGGTTCTCCCCGCCGAGGAGCAAAGAGCCAAAGAGATCCTGGCTCGGCACACCGACAAGGACTGGACGTTGTGCGACGCGATCTCGTTCGCCGTGCTCGACGCCCGCCACGTGACGAGGGCCTTCACCTTCGATCACCACTTCCGACAGTACGGGCGCATTCAGGTGCTCGGTTTGAACCGGTGACGGTCCACGCGTCATGCAGCGACCCTCAGGTGGTCGAGCAACCGCAGCCAGCCCGCGATCTGGTTCCAACTGGAAAACGTTTGGCTCACCACCTCACAGTCCAGCGCCATCAACAACTTGCAATCGGAGACCACGGCGATCGCACAGAGGAATCGAACCGGCGGCACCTTGTCGCTCTGTCATCCGGCTCGAAGCGCGTCCATGTCGCGAACCTCAATTCATCGCCGAACGATCGGGGTATGTTCTTCGCCCAGGCGCGCGCAGGAAACAAGCAGCCAGCCATGCGCCGGGCGAGTCAGCGCGTTGCGTGGGGTTCGAAAACAATCCGAAGCCGCGTGCGCGTTGCCTGTGCGAAACGCTCCAGCGCGTCCGTTGACGGACGCACCTTCCCGCCCTCGATGCGTGCGATATAGGACTGCGACGTCTTCATACGTCGAGCGAGCTGCGACTGCGACAGGCCCGCGGCCGCCCGCGCTTCGATCAGGGCCCGCGCGAGGTCGAACTCCTCACCGAGGGCGTCGTACGCCTCCTTGTACTCGGCGTCCTTGCTCCAGCGGCGGTGGAGCTCGCTGATCTTGGTCATGGCTTCAGGTCCTTTGCCCTCTGCAGCGCCAGCTCGATCTCTCCCGTGGGCGTCTTCTGGGTCTTCTTGATAAAGGCCCTGACGATCACGTTGCTCCTTCGCCGTGATGTAGAGGGGCGCGTGCGATGCCGGCTTTCCCCTTAGGGCGAATCTCCCAGAGCTGGCCGCGGATGTGTCGGACGTGCGGCTCTTTGACGTTCGGCAGACCGACGGATTCGATCAACTCCGAAATCCGGACCAGTCGCGCGCGCATGTCCGCCGGCAACTCGGCCAGTTCGGCGTCGACCGTCTCGTTCAACGTCTCGACGGTCCACGCGATCGCCATTCAGTATACCAGATGTGGTATCGCCAGCCCGGAGACGTCGGCCTGACTTCGGACGTCGAGGCTCGCCTCACAGCGCACAATGCTGGATTGGCGTCACCCACCGCAGCGAATCGTCCCTGGCGAAGACTCGTCGTCGTGGAGTTCGACGACGAACGGCCGGCCGTCCAGTTCGAGAAGCACTTGAAGTCACGCTCGGGGCGGGAGTTCGCGCGCAGACAACTCCGCCAAAGGAACTCCGGCTGAACCTGAACGTCGGATCCTGCGAGGGACGATCTGCTGTTGACGCGGTGACCGTGCCCGGCTGCATCACAGCCGATCACCGCCCGCGCGTCGCGCGAACGGTCGAGGCGAGCATAGCCAGGCTGATCCCCATCCACAGCGCAGCCCAGAGCCACGCCGGCGCCAGGAACAGCCTCGCCATCGTCGCCGCGTCCGACGGGCCGTGGACGAAGAACAGCGTGCGGATGTCGAAGACGGCATTGAGCGCCACTTGAATCGCGAGCACACTGATCGTGAAGCCGGCCACGCCGTGCGCGGCACGCCTGCCGCCGAGCAGAATCAGAGCGGCCGCCCATGCCGCCACGACGATCGCGCCGAAGAGGTTCCGGATCCAGAGGACGAGCGTCATGAGCATGAAGACGCCGATGCCCCACAGGATCGGCCTGGCCCGGCGCTCCACCCGCGAGGCGGCGAGCAGCAAACAGCCGAAGACGCTGGCCGTGAGATAGCCGGCCGACGCGACGATGCCCTGGAACAGACGGGAGGCCGGCATGAGGCTGCGCGTCAGCCCGCTGGTGTCGGGCTGAATCGTGATCGACGAGACACTGCCGCCGAGCAGCACCACCGCGAGGGCGTGACCGCACTCGTGGACCCACGTGGTGAAGAGCGAGAACGGATAGAGCGCGAGCGACCCCCACGGCGTGAGACTGACGCCGAGGCAGAGCGCCACAGCCCACCACAGGCGTCGAGTCATCAGTCAGCGATTCTCCCCGCACATAGCGGAACGGCGATCTCGACGCCGACCGCGCGACTCGACGTGTGCCGTCGCGCTCGAAACGCAGCGGGCCCCTGAAGCGGTCCTTGACCTCGCACTCCAGCGCCACACCGTGCCGCCGCTCCGGTGACACAAGAGCTGAGGGGGCACCAGGGCCACCGCGCCGGCGGTCCTGGTGCGGGATGCTGCGAGGTATCGGCTCCGGTTGGCTAAGCCATCCAGGGGCGAGTTCTGCCGAGCGTGTCCTTCTCCACTACCAGGATCTGCTTGGCGAGGTTGGCATTATTCGCGACCTGGAAATCGTACATGCCCACGGCGATGAAGTCACATCCGTTCTGGAACGAATACTTGAAGGCTTCTCGCGGCGGGAGCGCGCCGGCCGCCATGACCTTGAATCCGATCCATGGCACTTTGGTGTTGGCCATGAACGCGGCGGTCTGTTTTGGCGTGGTATCCCAGAGGTTGTTGTGGCTACCCCACGCTCCGAGTTCCGCCTGGACGAGCTCGGTGTCCGTGGGTTTCCAATTCGGGTCCGGGTCCTTGGGCGGACCCGCGCTCCAGTAGTTTCCGCTGTGGAACGTCTTGAGATAGAAGTCCGGCTTGATGCCCGCCTTGTCCACCGCGATGGACACATCCAGCAGGTGGCTGCCGACGCCGGCGACCAGTCCCGCCTTCCTCATGGTCTCGACCGCCTTGCCGATGGCATCGATGTTCTTAGCCTTGAAGAGCGCATCGCCCGTGTTGCCGTGGACGTAGCCCCCCTTGGCGCCCATGTCGAGCGCCATGTCGAGGTCGCGCGTGATGCTGCCGTCCTGCTGTGCGCTGATCCCGGCGATCCACTGGAGCTTCCCGCCCTCCCTCATGTACTTCTTGACGGGATCAATCATCTGTTGCGACATGCGGGCGAAGGAGGTGTTCACGCCGTACTTCTCGTACATGGCGAACGTCTCGAGGATCTTCGCCTCGGTGAAATACGCCTGTAGAAGTTGAGACGTGTACAGCAGGTCGCGCGAATGCGCCTGACCGACCACGAGGTTATGGCCCGCGATCAAGCGGCTGACCTGCAGGCTTCCCAGTTTGCCCATCGGCATCGGGCCCGGGACGTCGGGAATCGGCTGCGCCCGTCCCCGGCCGCCACCCCGTCCCTGCGGGGTTCCTGGCGGCGGTCCCTGGGCCAATAAGTTGAGTTCCTCCCAACTGTACACAGCTGCCGTCGTTGTGGCGGCCAGAGTGCCGGCTTTCTTGAAGAAACCGCGACGACTGACCTTGTCTATTGCCATGAATGCCTCCTGTTAAAACATCACTGCGCCGCTATGAATGTCAGAAAACTAGGTCGCGCCAATAGCTGGATCGCCCGCGGCGTCTGATACGCAGTGGCGACGCCGAACCCTGCTCCGCGCGGTCTGGATCTCGATTCGATGATGTTGCCGTTCTCGTCGTACGGCAGGTTCCTGATCGTGCTCGGCGCACTCGGGCTGGCCATGTTCATCGTCGCGTCGCGGCCTGTGGAGGCGGCGAAATTCGGCGCGTTGAAGAAGTCGAACGGGAGCATACGCCCGGATTGGGTTCGACCGGGCACCTGTAACGGTGCTGCTACGGTTCACCAGGACTCATACTGACGGAATCCCGGCGGACACGCTGCCGCCGGGCTATCACTACTCCGCCGTGTTATTTGACCGCTGCCGGCACGTACTGCACATGGACGTCGCGAACGACGTTCTCGTCACCGGGCGGCTTGCCAGGGCTATAAAGAACCTCGATCTTCACTTCCTGGGGCGACGGGCCCACGTTGACCGTTCCCCGATACAGGACGTTGTACTTGTCGATGATGTGTACCTGGAAACAGAACACGTAGCTGCCCGCGGCGAGCCCCAGCTCTTTCAGGTCGAAAGACATCGCGCCGCTGCCCACATTCGGCGTGGGTCCAGTGACCGCGTCAACCAGGGACTTCGGCGCCGTGGCCCAGGATGCCTGCTTGACCCAATCGGGACAGGCATCTCCCTGCTTGTACTCGTTCGCCGAAAGCTCGTTACTTACGAACAGCGTCTTTACGAGCTTCCCGTCGTTGTTCTCGAGCCACATACACGTGTGATACGTGGGCTCGACCTCGGACGGCGGCATGTAAAGAAAGGAAACCGCCAACTGCCCTGTCGCGGCGGGCGGCGGCGCTTGACCGTGGAGGATCGTTGCGCTGAAGAGGACCCCGATGATGACTTGAATGAATGACATGAGTTCTCCCCGTAGCATGTGGCGATCCCGGCCTGACCGCATCATGCTCCGGTCGATCCTACCGCGACGCCTCGTCGTCATCCGTGGTGTTACCGTAGTCGAACCGTAGCACGCCCCATCGGCCGGGAGTCGGACGTCACCCAACGTCCACTTCCCGCCGGGTCGGGCTTCCCGGCTGCGGAGTAATCGGGTTCGTCCGGTGGGTTTCGGCCCGCAAACGCCGCCTCCCGGGCCAGTTCGGCTCCGATTTCGACTGTGCAATTGTGAACACCCCTTTCCGCCAGGCTTCCTCTATCCTCAAGTCTTGACCCCCGTGGATTGCCTGATCCAGGACCCGGCACGCTGAAAGGAGTTCCGCGATGCTTCACGAATTTCTCACACTCAACCGGACCTCCCTCATCGACCTGACCTGTGCCGCAGCGGCCAGGAGACCGGAAATGGCGGCCCGCGTGGAGGCGCTGCGGAACGGTGTTCCGCTCTTTCTGACCCAACTCGCGGAGACGCTGCGATTGGAGGCGACGGAAGAGCCATTTTCGCCTGTCGCGATCCAGGAGAGCGCGACGAAACACGGCGCAGACCTGCAGGGACTCGGGTTCAACATCAGCGAAGTGGTCCATGTGTACGGCGACATCTGCCAGGCTGTCACGGAACTCGCGGAAAGGCAGTTCGCGCCGATCACGGTCCCGGAATTCCGAGTCCTGAATCGATCCCTCGATACCGCCATTGCGAACGCGGTGACCGAGTACGTGCGAATCACGGCGGACAGTACATCGCGGGCCGAAACGGAACGTCTCGGGCAACTCGTGCACGAACTGCGGAACCATGTCAACACGGCGTTGCTGTCGTTCGCCGTGCTCAAGGGTGGTGCCGTCGCCGTCAATGGAAGCACGGCGACGCTTCTCGGCAGCAGTTTGATGGGCCTGCGTGCCTTGATCGACAGCACGGTCTCTCAAGTCCGGCTTATCGCGACGGAGCTGCGGAGAGATCGAACCGGCCTTCGAGATTTTCTGACGGAAGTAACGGAAAGTGCGCGCCTTCTCGCGGACCATCACGGGGCGACACTCGCGATTGAGCCCGTCGATTCCACGCTGGCGATCGACATGGATCCACAACTGATCGAGTCCGCATTGATGAACCTGTTGCAGAATGCCTTCAAGTTCTCACGGCCCGGTGGTCACGTCGTTTTGCGAGCACGCGCGGCCGGTCTCCGCGTGACGATCGAGATCGAGGATGAGTGCGGCGGCATCCTCGTGGACGATGATCTCTTTCGTGCATTCTCGGACCGGCGCGGGAGGGACCGTTCTGGTCTCGGCCTGGGTCTCTCCATTGCGCGACACGCGGTCCAGGCACACGGCGGCGATATTCAGGTCCGCAATCTTCCCGGTAAAGGTTGCGTGTTTGCGGTCGATCTGCCAGTTGCCGAAAGCCCCGCCGCTGCGCTGGCGTAGGCGGGTGCACCCTTTCGCCCCACGCGCGGCGGCGTCCGCCGCTGCGAAATCGCCGGAGCGAGTCGCGAGTTCCGCCGTCGTGGCGCTCAGCGCCTGACTCGGTCCGCGGGCGCGCGCGCCAGTTATCCGGAGCGGATCTTTGCCGACGACTTCTGAGACTTGAACGCTGCAGGCGTCGACCAGGAGCGCATCAAGTACCTGTTGTGTTGCCCGGCCGTGTACGCGGCCGCCGATCGCCATCTGACGGCCTGCCGGCTCACCCCGCCAGCGCGATGCCGATGAACCCCACAATCGACACGAGAATCGCGCCGGGAATCGCGAACCTGAGCCACCGGCCGTAGGTCACGCCCGCGCTGAGCAGCATCGCGAGGAGCGCGCCGTCGGTGGGCGTGATCATGTCCATCAGCCCCGCGCCGGTCTGGTAGGCGATGACCGCCGCGTCGCGCGAGAGCCCGAGCAGGTCCGAGAGCGGCGCCATGATGGGCATCGTGAGCACCGCCTGGCCGCTCACCGACGGCACCGGCACGTGGAGAATCGCGTGCATCGGGACCATCAACGCCGCGGCCGCCGCGCGCGGCAGGTAGGCAAGCGGGGTGGCCAGCCCGTAGAGGATCGTGTCGAGCACGCGGCCGTCGGTGAGCGCGACGCTGATGCCGCGCGCCACCCCCACGAACAGCGCCGCCGCCAGCATCGTCTCCGTGCCCTCGAGAAACCCGACGGCCGTATCCGAGAGACTCCTGCCCGATGCCAGGCCCACCGCGAAGCCCGCGACGAGGAAGAGCCCGGAGAGTTCGTTGAAGCCCCAGTCGAAGCGAAGCACGCCGATGACGTACGGGACGAACGGCACGAGCACGATCGCGAGGAGCAGCCCGTCGCGAGCGGTTGCCGCGCCGACAGACCGCGCCGGCGGCGGAACGGGGCGCACGTCGTCTCGTGACGTCATGTAGAGCGTCCACGCGATCCAGACCGTGACGGACGCTGCGAACAGGCTGAATCTCAGTATCGGCTGGCTGAGCGCGGACATCCCGGAGAAGCGGAGGGCAATGCCGGTCTGAAACGGGTTTGTCGGACCGAACGCCGAGCCCACGACGGCGGCGCCCACACTCATGGCGAGCGCGGTGATCGCGCCGAACCTCAGCCCGGCGCTGAGCACGAGCAGCACGGGCACGAGCGCGATGATCTCTTCGTGCATGTTCTCGAGCGCGCCGAGCGTGGCAAACGTGAGTGAGACGACGATGACAATCGTCTTTGGACGGCTCGTTCGGCCCACGAGCGCGCCCACGAGCCGCGCGAGGGCGCCGGTCGCGTCGAGCAGCGCGAACGCGCCGCCGACGAAGAGCACCGTCAGAATGACGTCCGACCCGGCGACGATGCCGCGGGGCACGGCAACGAGAGCGCCCATCAACCCGACCGGTGACGCCGCCACGCGCGCGTAGGTGCCGGGAATCACGAGCTGGCGGCCCGTCGCCGCGTCGGTCCGGCGCTCGTACCAATCCAGCCGGGATGATCCACGTCATGGCGATGGCGACGACCACCGTGGCGAGCAGGAGCACGAGTGGGTGAGGGAGCTTGACTCTCATGGGAGGGCCAAGCATATAGCGGACGGCGGCGGGCAAGACCCGCAAACTGGGGGGAAATTGAGATGCTGTCCGGCCACCTACTTGAACAGCAGCTGCGCGTAGTCGCCAAGGAAGTCGCGCCACAGGAACCAGTAGTGCCGGCCGGGGATTTCCTTGTAGGACGTCGTGATACCAGCGGCCTTCACAGCGGCCTCGAGTTCGATCGTCCGCTCGCGCGCCATGTCCGTCGTGCCGGCGCCGGTCCAGTAGTAGTGAACGCCGCCGGCTTTCATCGCGGCCAGCTGCGCCTTCATGGTCTCGTCGACGCCGCCGCGCAAGCCCGAGCTGAACACGGCGATCCAGCCGAACACGAGCGGGTTGTTGTTGGTGGCCGCGATCGTGTGGCCCCCGCCCATCGACAATCCGGCGATGGCGCGACTGTCCTTGTCAATAATGACGCGATAGTGCGTCTCCACGAACGGCATCACGTCCTTCACGAGGCTCTGCGGGTAGGAGCCCTCGTAGGGTCGCGGCTATTCTGGCCGCGCACGGTGCCGGTGAAGGCGCAGCACTGCCGGGCAAGAAAACAGCTCGACCACGCCTCGACGACAGCGATCTGCGGAATCCACCCGCGAGGGACGCCTCCCGATGCCGCGGTCGAGGCGATCGCGACCGTCGTGACGCCGCACTGGCCGACCGGCACACAGGCGTGCCCGCGCGCGGGGACGCGCCGGCGCCCGGCATCTGACGATTCCCGGAGCATCTGCCGGCGTGGGCGGTCGGTTGCTGTGCTCGGCTGTCGACCCATGCAGTGGCTTGTCTCGCTCTTCGGCGGTCATCCGTTCCGGATTGCCCTGGTGGCCGCCGTCCTTCTCGCCGCCGGGTTCGCGCGCGCTGGCGGGACCGGCGGCCGGCCTGCGCGCGCAGTCATGGTTGCGGCGGCACTCTGGTTCCTCTACGCCGGCTGGGAGTGGCTGGTGCTCGTCCGGACGCCGGACGCGGGGATCCGTGTCGATCTCCTGGTGATCTGGCATGTGCCGCCGGCCGCCTCGTTGTGGGCGATCTACCGACTCCTGCGGTCGTCGCGGTCCAGGCCGTCATGACGGTCTTCGGGAGCACCGTCATCAGGTTGTCGATCACCCAGTTGGCGACGGCGACCCCGAGCGCGTTGCTGCGCACGAGCGTCGAACGATAGTGGAAATCGGATGTAGGTGTCTGCCTGTGCGATGTTGAGCGCAGCGAACAGACGTGCGTGTCTCAGGAGCTGCCTCGCCGCCGCCTCACGGTCCGTCTCCACCGGCTCCTGCAAGACCACCTGACGCGCCAGGCGATTCATGCTGGTGAGCGACGGCTCGAGATAGAACAGGCCGGTTTCCAGCTGCTCGGGGGTGCGCACCGTGGAGTTCGACGCGCCGTAGGCACGGACCTCCTCCAGTGAGGCCGTGCGAAGGCTGTGCTACCAGAGGCCCCACACTCTTCCCGAATCCTCATGGATGGTGCGTCCGAGGTCGCTGACTGTCCAGTCGCCGATCCGGTCCCATCCGGACCATCCGTTGTTCGGTGCGGTTTGCCAGATATGGTAGACCCTGTAATCTGTGCCGCGGGCGAAGACTTCCAGGCGTCCGTCGGCGTTCCGAGCGACAACGGTCTGTACTCGTGTGGCACTCCGCCAAGAGTGCGGTCGGCTGAAGTATTCCACCACGACCACACGAGGTTCGGCCAGGTTTGCCACTGGTGCTGCAGGGCACCGAGCCAGTAGCCATTACCGAATACTTCCAGCCGTCCGTCGGCATTCTCCCCGACACTGGGACTCTCGAATGCATTCTCGACGAGGAGGTCGCCCACCCAGTGTGACCAGGGACCATTGGGCCACAGTTGCCAGATGTGTCCGAGCGGCCAGGGGTGAGGCATGCCAACGGCCGCGAACACCTCGAGTCTCCCGTCACGATTGCGGACAACCACAGGGTTGCTCAGCATGGGGCCTGACAGAGACGCCCAGCCCGACCACACGCTGTTCGGCGCGACCTGCCAGATGTGCCAGAGGTTATAGTCAGAGCTGCGCACGAACAACTCGAGGCGTCCGTCGGCGTTCTCGACCACGGCCGGCGCTCCGAGAACGACGCCGCCGAGTCTCTGCCATTGCGACCAGCCGTTGTTGGGCGCGGTCTGCCAGATGTGCCACAAGGCGTGATCCCTCGTGCACGCAAATACCTCCAGGCGCCCGTCGGCGTTGCGCCCGACAGCCGGCGCGATCGCTTTCAGATCGCCGCCGAGAGACGCCCAGCCTGACCACGGGCCGCTGTTCGCAGCCGGCTGCCAGATGTGAACCAGGTCGGCGGTAAAGGGATCCCTGGATCCGATCGCAAACGCCTCCAAACGCCCATCCCGATTGCGGGCGACCGTTGGCACACTTGCCAATCCGCCATAGGTGAACCGGCCGTCCGGGCTGCGAAACTCCGGTGCGGTACACCGAATGACTCCCACTCCGACCACGCACCTCCCGGAGCGACCTGGCAGGTGTGCATGAGCGCGCCGTTCCAGCCGCGCGCGAACAACTCGAGCCTGCCATCTTCGTTGTTGACGATGTGCATGTGGGTCTCCGCCCCCGTCGTGACCACGATCGGCTCCAGAGCGGCGCCAATCTACGCGTGCTTCGGGTTGCCCTTGCGCCGGGAACGCAGCGCGCCGGGTGCCAGGCTCGCCTGTCTGGCGCGCGTCACGACCTTCATCTCCACGCACACCTGGGCAAAGGTGAGATCCGCGCACTCACGCGGCACGGCGAACATGCCGATGCGCTGCCCGCGTTGGGGTTGAGGCTGCGGCGCGGGCGTTCCCTTGCTGCTCGGGTCCAAGGCCTGCATCTGCACGGCGGCCAGGATGCGTCCTCTCCGGTCGTAGAGGGCTCGGATCCGCATGTCTAACTTCCCGGAACGCGAATCGCGTGGAAATCGAGGAGCCCCATGTCGAGGGGTGGGCGCGATGAGGCCGGCCCGTCGAAGTCGAGCCTGACATGGAGCTGCACCGATCGCTCTGTGCCCCTTCCTGGACCGCGCTGCACGACCCGTGTGACTGCGACGCGAGTGAAGTCCATGGCGGGCACCCTGGAGGGGATGACGTCGTAGAACATCGCGCGTGCGTCATCTGTCAGCTCCCAGTTCCAGACGACTTCGGTGTCGACTGCCTGGAACAGAAACTCCGACTTGAAGAAGTCGACCTGGACGCTCATCGGCCACGCTCGCTCTCTCGAGACCCGGGGACATGTTTCCGAGGACGGCGGCACATTGTGTCACGGCATCAGCCGTGCGCCAGCGGAATAATGCGAGTGACTGGGCAGCCAGCGGCCGCAGCGCCAACCTCATCCGCGCTGTCGGGCCTTTCGGTTGACCAATCCTCGCGATGCGACGTAGTCTGCCCTCCGTGCTCCGCACGACGCTGCGGATCGAGAAGGAGAACACGATGGCGGAGACGTTCGTCGGCCTTGTCCAGGTGGTGCTGAGCGCCCTCCCGGCCACCACCAGCATCCTGTTGAACGCAGACCTGTGCGACGCACTCTTCGGCGGCGGCGGAGTGCACGGCGACATCTTCCTGTTCCGGTCCGACGGGGCCATCACGGACACCAACACGGCGACGGTCCACATCGACGGCGACGCGGCCGCCATCCGGATGGGCGGCAGCGGATCGGCCGGGAAGCTCCTCCTCTACCGCGTGCAGGGCGACCGCACGTCGGATGGAGAGGCCACCGTGGTGCTCGACGGCGCGCACGCCGACCTCAAGCTGGGTGGCAACGGAGCCCGTGGCGACCTGTTCGCGTTTCGGGCGAATGCAGCCTCGACCGATCACAGCGCTGCGACAGCGCATCTCGATGGCGGCGAAGGCAGCCTGCTCATGGGCACCAACGGCGCCGCTGGAGCGCTGCGGCTCTTTCGAGAGAATGGCGACGCAGCGAATCCGTCGACGGCTGCCGTGCGCCTCGAGGCTGGCAGCCGCGCACATTCTGGCAGGCGGAACGGGCGTCGCCGGCGACCTGTATCTGTTCAGACACGACGGAGACAACAGCAGCACGCGACCGCAACGGTCCACCTCGACGGAGGCAGCGCGGAACTCCGGATGGGCGGGGGCGGCACGGCGGGCGACATCTTCCTGTTTGGGTCAGCGGGTGACGGCACGGACGGCTCGACCGCGACGGTCAAGATCGACGGCCGCGTAGCCGACATTCGCATGGGCGGAAGCGGCACGAGCGGTCAGCTGCTGCTCTTCGGCGACGACGACACCCGCACGGAGCCGCGACGGCCAAGGTGCTGCTCGACGGACGCGAAGCGAATCTCCTGATGGGCGGCGGAGGCCAGGACGGCGACGTCTTCCTCTTCCCTTCCGGCGGCAGTCGGACCGACACGCGACGGCGACGGTGCACCTCGACGCCGAGACGGCAACGCTCCGGATGGGCGGCCGCGGCGTGCCGGGCGAACTGCGCCTCTTCCCCTCGGACGGCGATCGCACCGACAGCTCGACGGCGACGGTCCTGATCGACGCCGAGTTCGGCAACATGAGGATGGGCGGCAGCGGCGTCGATGGCGACATCTTCCTGTTCCCGGCCAACGCCGACCGATTCGGACGACGCGAACGCGACGATCCACCTGGACGCCGACTCGGGAGACATCCTGTTGAAGAACGCCGACTGCGCCGAAGAGTTCGAGGCGGCCGACCCCGACGGCGTGCGGCCCGGAGTGGTCGTCGTGTTCGACGAAGGCGGGCGCGTGATGCCCTGCCGCGCCGCCTACGACGGACGTGTCGCCGGGGTGGTGTCGGGCGCGGGCGCGTATCGGCCCGGTATCGTCCTCGACAAACGGCAGAGTGGCCCGGGCCGCCGGCCGGTCGCGCTCATGGGAAAGGTCTGCTGCCAGGTCGATGCGTCGTATGCGCCCGTCGCCGCCGGAGACCTGCTGACGACGTCGCCCACGATCGGCTTCGCGATGCGGGCAAGCGACCGGGAGCGCGCGTTCGGCGCGGTCGTGGGCAAGGCGCTCGAGCCGCTCGCGACAGGTCGAGGCCTCGTGCCGATCCTCGTCACGCTGCAGTGAAGACGCCATGGCATCACTCCGCGAGATCGCCGACTGCAACGGCACCGGGAACGACTTTCAGGTGGTGCGCGATTTCTTCGGATATCAGACGGGGGCGCCGGGCCGGCTATCCCTACTGCGACAGATGCAGCTGCTGCAGGGATACCACGTGCACCTCAACCTGATCCGCGTCGGGATCGAGACGTTCACGGAGAGCGACGAAGAGAAGATCGACAGCGCCGTGGCCTTCGTGCGCGACACCTGCGCCACGGTCGATTTCGGGGTCGGCAACGTCGGACGCCGGGCCATCAGCGCGGACGAGGCCGGCGGCTTCCAGCATATCGGCAGCGACGACGAAGCGGTGGAGCTGACCCGCGAGTTCGCGGTCGACAACGCGCACATCGATGTGTTCTTCGTCCGCACGTATGCCGGATTGAAGGTCGGATCCGGACCGCTCTCCGGCCCGCTCGACAAGAACGTCAAGGGGGACATGACCGGTATCGTGCTGGCGCTCGAGGGCAGCACCACGGTCACCGGCTTCGCGCTGGCACAGCTCGTCTGCCGCTACCTCGGTCTCGGGCCCCACAAGGACGCCAGCAACCTGATGTCGAACCCGGTGCCCAACGGAGGCGAACTCACGGCGCGCCAGGGGGCGCGCATGCCTGACGGCCGGGTCGTGTTCTTCGCCTGCGACGACATCGAGGTCATCGTCCTCACGGGCGGTCACCTGAGACGCAGCGCGCAGACCCGCCAGGCCCGACCACTCCAATCGAACGCCGGCCGTCTCCCGGTGCCCTCGCTGCGGCTCCTCTCCGATCCGGAGCGCCTGCGTCGGGCTGCGCACGACCACGACCAGCTCCGCGCGGTTGCCCTCGGCGCGACACCCGGCGAGCAGCGGGCGCGCGCCGTCGCGGCGCTGGCCGCGAGCGACGACCCGCGCCGCGTGCAGGATCTCGAGTCGATATGCCGGGACGGGCGCGCCGACGCCGACGTCCGTCACCTCTCGGCAACACTGCTCGGACGCATCGACACGGCGCCGGCTCGAGCGGCGCTTCTCGCGCTGCTCGACACACCGGGCACGCCTGCCGGCGCGGTCGCGCAGTCGCTGGGACGCACCGGCGAACGCGCCGCGTTCGACGCGCTCGCGCGCGCCACGGCTGGCTGGACGGGGGTCACGCTGACCCGGGCGCGCTTCGCCATGCGGCTCATCGCGCACCGCTGCGATCTGTATCTTCAGGAGCCCGAGGACGCCGGGCCGGAATTCGTGACAATGTCGGCCGACGACATGCGCGACGTCGTCTGGCGCCCGTCGAATGTGCTCGCGGCCCAGATCGCGCTCCGTTCCCTGGCGGCGGAACCCTTCGGCATCGAGCTAGACAGCCAGACGGCACAAATGATTCGGTGCGGCCGCTCGCAGCTCGTCTTCCTGCTCAACCGGTCGCTTGGCTCGCCACTCGACATCCGGACGCTGCAGCGACGGAAGACGATCGCGGGAATCGTTGCCCGCCAGTCTCCCCAGCGCGGCTTGTACGACGCGTCGATGCTCGTATTGACGACGCCGCGCGCTGACGGCTCCGGCACACGCATCGCCTGCTATGCGCCAAACGGCACGCTGGTTCTGGCGGGATCGGGGGCCCAGAGGGGATCACACCTGGCGTTCGAGTGCCGAAGCGTGAGGCGCCGCGGAGCCTACGCCGCTCGAATCGCTGGTGATCTGGGATCCGGCGGGTTCACCGTGACGTCCGCAAAATCGGGACGGCTGCTCCGCGACGTCGCGCGTCCCTGACACAGCGGCGCCGCTGACCTTGGCGGGAACGCTGTCAGCAAAGTGATCCGGGTCAGGCTATGGCAAGAGTATTTATCAGCTTCGCAACCGAGGATAAGAGGGTCGGCGAGGCGGTCAAGCGCGAGATTGAGCGCCGGCTGCCATTGAGTGGACAGGTGTTCATGACGTCGGATCGCAACCAGCTGGTCGCCGGTGAAGATTGGTTCCCCAGAATCAAGCGCGAGATTGAGTCCAGCGATGTCGTACTCCTGATGTTGAGTCAGCGGGGGGTGCGCCGGCCGTGGGTGAACTTCGAGGCGGGCGCCGCCTGGCTGGGCGGAAAGCCACTGGTCCCCATCTGTTACGGCAATATGACGGTCGCAGCGCTTCCAAGACCGGTACTCGAACTTCCATGCCTTGTCGCTTCCGGCCGACACAGACTTTCTCGTTGAATCGGTGGCGAAACACCTGGGTCTCCCGAAACCTCAATCGTCTGGTTTTGGCGTCCTGGGCCGGGTCGGGGCTGGGAAACATGACGAGGGAATCTTCCCAATCCACGTCGTTGACGAATTCCTGTCAATCCCGTTCACACTCAAGACATTTCAGGACGAGTGACGTCGACCGGAAACCCTCGCTGTTTCCACAAGCCCCTCCGGCCCGGCCACCGCGATCATTCTGGACCGAGCGCCAGATACGATCAGGGTATACTGCCCCACGGCGTGAAGGGCGCCCCCGGGTCCGCGGGAAGGGTCCAGCCCACCTTCGATCGACCTCGCCTCGAAACACGTGCTTCGTGCAGCCTGACTGCGGACCACAAGGCCACGCGTGGAGGCACATGGCCAAGACACTCCCCGCCCGGCCCAATCTCGATCATCTGCGTGGGCAAGCCAAGAGCCTGCTCGCCGATCTGCGCAACGGCAAGGCGTCGGCTGTGCAGACGTTCCTGAAGCATCTGCCTGCTGCGCGACGGATGACGCCGGACGGCGTCCGGCGGGCGGGACTGCGGCTCGCCGATGCGCAGTCGGCAACTCCTGCGAGGCCGGCAGCGGCCGCACGCTGAGTCAGTGGAAGAAAAAACCGACACCGTGACTGAGCCTGCCGCGCGACCGCTGCGCCGGGGCGCGCAATCGCTCACTGCGCGCGCCCGGCCACCTACTTGAACAGCAGCTGCGCGTAGTCGCCAAGGAAGTCGCGCCACAGGAACCAGTAGTGCCGGCCGGGGATTTCCTTGTAGGACGTCGTGATACCAGCGGCCTTCACAGCGGCCTCGAGTTCGATCGTCCGCTCGCGCGCCATGTCCGTCGTGCCGGCGCCGGTCCAGTAGTAGTGAACGCCGCCGGCTTTCATCGCGGCCAGCTGCGCCTTCATGGTCTCGTCGACGCCGCCGCGCAAGCCCGAGCTGAACACGGCGATCCAGCCGAACACGAGCGGGTTGTTGTTGGTGGCCGCAATCGTGTGGCCCCCGCCCATCGACAATCCGGCGATGGCGCGGCTGTCCTTGTCAATAATGACGCGATAGTGCGTCTCCACGAACGGCATCACGTCCTTCACGAGGCTCTGCGGGTAGGAGCCCTCGTACGGCTGCGCCGGCTGGGGCGGCCGTGGCTGCTGTGGGGCCGCCTGCCCGGCAGCCTGCATCGGCGGGGGCGCCGGCGCCACGACCTGTTGCCGGGCCGGCGTCGGGCCGTAGCCGTAGCCCTGCGACACGGTCTGCGTGGCGTTGCCGTTCGGCATCACGACGATCATCGGCTTCGCCTTGCCGGCCGCGATCAGGTTGTCCAGGATGACGGGCGCGCGCCCCATGGTGGTCCAGGCGTCTTCGTCGCCGCCGCCGCCGTGCAGCAGGTACAGCACGGGATACTTCCCGGTGGTGTCCTTGTAATCGGGCGGCAGGTAGACGCACATGCGCCGGCGCGCCTGCCCGAGCGTGGGCGAGGGAAACCAGACGTCCTCCACGGTCCCGTGAGGGACGTCCTTGAAGTCCCACAGCGCGGATTCCGGCCCGGACACCATCAGCAGGTTGTCGTACCGGTTGCCGTCGCGCTGGGTCTCGCCGTTGTTCGGATCGAGAGCCTTCACGCCGTCGGCGAGGAACCAGTAGCCCCACAGCTGCGGGGCCATCGGTCCGATGGTCGCCGACCAGACGCCGGCTTCGTCCTTCTGCATCTTGATGTCGGTTCCGCCGTCCCAGCTTCCGTTGAGCGTGACTTCCTGGGACTTCGGCGCGTAGAAGCGGAAGGTGACGGTCCTGTCCGGATGGATTTCAGGCGAGCGCAGTCGGGGCGCAACGGGCCGGCTCGCGGCTCCCGGGTCGGGCTGCGCAAACGCGACGGACGCGGAAAGGAGCGCGAGAACGAGCGCGCCGATCAACCTGACGACAACTCGATTTCATGAGTCCTCCTCGACGAACAGGGCGATGATCCCACAGACTCCGAACGGATTGCCAGATCGCCGGCGACGCTCCCACGGGTGGCGGTTTGCGAGCACCCTGGGGTAGTCTTTCGGAGCGCGACGCTCCGGCCACCCAGGAGACACCACATGCGCCTGTTCGCGATCGACTACACCATCATCGGCATCTACTTCGTGTTCGTGCTCGGCATTGGTGTGGCGCTCAAGCGCTTCATGCGAACGAGTTTCGATTTCCTGCTCTCGGGCCGGAGCCTGGCGACGTGGATCACGGGCCTGGCGTTCCTCTCGGCGAACCTCGGCGCACAGGAGGTCATCGGGATGGCCGCCAGCGGCGCCAAGTATGGAATCCTGACGGCCCACTTCTACTGGCTGGGCGCCATCCCGGCGATGGTCTTCGTCGGCGTCTTCATGATGCCGTTCTACTATGGAAGCCGCGCGCGGTCGGTGCCGGAGTACCTGCGCCTGCGCTTCGACGAGAAGACCCGCGGCTTCAACGCGATTTCGTTCGCGGTCATGACGATCTTCTCGTCGGGGATCAGCATGTACGCCATGGGGCTGCTGTTCCAGCAGTTCCTCGGCTGGGACATCAACGCCAGCATCATCGTGGCGGCGCTGGTCGTGCTCGCCTACACCTTCTTCGGCGGCCTGACCAGTTCGATCTACAACGAGGTGCTGCAGTTCTTCCTGATCGTGTTCGGATTCCTGCCGCTGTCGCTGCTCGGCCTGAAAGCGGTCGGCTGGTGGCCGGGCCTCCAGGCGAAGCTGGCCACGGTCGCGGTGGCGCGGGGATTCGAGCCTGGCGTGCTCACCGAATCGGGCCGGCACCTCGCGAGTGCCGCGGCCAACCCCATGGGTGTCGAGTGGTTCGGCCTGGCGATGGGCCTCGGCTTCGTCCTGTCGTTCGGATACTGGTGCACCGACTTTCTCGTCATCCAGCGCGCGATGGCGGCCAAATCCATGAATGCCGCGCAGCGCACGCCGCTCGTCGCGGCCGTCCCGAAGATGCTCTTCCCCTTCCTCGTGATCCTCCCCGGGATGGTCATCCTCGCGCTGGTCGGCGACGCCGGGCTGGCGGACGCAGCCGGCAAGGTCGACTACAACCGCGCCCTCCCGGTGCTGCTGCAGACACTCTATCCGTCGGGTCTCCTTGGCCTCGGCCTCGCCGCGCTGCTCGCCAGTTTCATGTCGGGCATGGCCGGCAATGTCACCGCGTTCAACACCGTCTGGACCTACGACATCTACCAGACCTACATCAAGCCGGGCGCCGACGATGCGCACTACCTGTGGATGGCGCGCATGGCCACGGTGTTCGGCACCATCGCCAGCATCGCGACGGCCTACGTCGCCATGAGGTTCAACAACATCATGGACCTCCTGCAGCTGGTCTTCTCGTTCATCAACGCCCCGTTGTTCGCGACGTTCCTGCTCGGGATGTTCTGGAAGCGCACGACTCCGAATGGCGCATTCTGGGGCCTGCTCGGCGGGACGGGTGCCGCCGCGGTGCACTACGGACTGACCAGCGTGGCCGGCGGCCGTGTCGGGCTGCTGCACAGCTACCCGAGCGACATGGCGCAGAACTTCTGGGGCGCTATCGTGGCGTGGTCGGCGTGCTTCCTGCTGACCATCGCGATCAGCGTCGTCACGAAGCCGCGAAACGAGCAGGACCTCGTGGGGCTCGTCTACTCGCTCACGCCGAAACAGTCGTCGGCAGGGCTCGAGTGGTATCGCCGCCCGGTCGTGCTCGGCGTCATCGGTACTCGCGCTCTCCGCCGTTCTGAACGTGTACTTCTGGTAGAGGTGACCATGACACTCGATCTCAGGGTTCCCATCGGGATGCTGTTCGGCCTGGTCGGCGCGCTGCTCGCCGTGTACGGGATCTTCAGCGATCCGGCGATCTACCGTGCGTCGCTCGGCGTCAACGTGAACCTGTGGTGGGGGCTGGTGATGGTGCTGTTCGGTTGCGCGATGCTCGGCTCCGCCTGGCTGTCGGCGCGCAAGCCGCCGGTGCGATGACGCTGGCCGAAGATCCCACTCGACAAAGGATGTATAATACAAACATGAGACGAGCTATGTCTGTAACATTGGACGGTGACAATGTGCTCTGGCTGCGGGCGCAGGCGGGGGCCAGCGACAAGGGCACGGTCAGCGACGTCCTCGACAGGCTCGTGACGCGGGCGAGGGCCGAGGGCCACCTCGAACTCCGGGCCATCCGGTCCATCGCCGGCACGATCGACCTGCCGGACGATGACCCTGGTCTCGACGCGGCGGACGGCTATGTGCGGGGGCTGTTCGATCGCTCGCTCGCGCGGCCGATGCAGGTTCGGGAGCGGTCGCCCAAGGCGCGCGGCACGCGGGCGCGGCGTGGGTAGCACGGCGGCCGCGGTCACCGATACGCACGCGCTCCTCTTCTACGCCGCCGGCAGCGCGCGGCTCGGCAAGCGCGCCGCGGCGCACTTCGCCGCGTGCGATCGGCGCGACGCGATCCTCTACGTGCCGGCGGCGGTCATCTGGGAAGTCACGCTGCTGGCGCGCGGCGGCCGCATCAACCTGCGACGCACGGTCCGCGCTTTTTTCGGAGATCTCTTCAGCAATCCCGCGTATCAGCCGTACGATCTGAGCGCCGCTCAGGTGTTCGACGCCGACGACCTGCGCATCAACCGCGACCCGTTCGACGCGCTGATCGCGGCCGCCGCTCGCGACCTCGAACTGCCGCTCCTCACGCGCGACGCCGAGATCGGCGGCGCGGGCGTCGTTCGTACGATCTGGTGAGGCGCGGCCACGGTCTGGCCGCCGCGACGTCGATCGGCCGCGCGCCTCGCTCAGACGAAAGAACGCTCAGGTCGATCGGGGAAGGCCGACCTGAGCGTCGAGATCAGGCCAGATCGAACCGGTCGAGATTCATGACCTTGTTCCACGCGGCCACGAAGTCGCGCACGAACTTCTCCTTCGCGTCGTCGCACGCGTAGACCTCGGCGAGCGCGCGCAGCTCGGAGTTCGAGCCGAAGACGAGGTCGACGCGGCTGCCGGTCCACTTGACCGCGCCGTTTCCGCGCGTCGCGGCCCTCGAAGGCCTCCGCGGCGTCGGAGGTCGGGCGCCACTCGGTGCCCATGTCGAGCAGGTTCACGAAGAAGTCGTTGGTCAACGTCCCGGGCCGCTTGGTGAAGACGCCGACGATCGGAGTGGCCGGCGTTCGCGTCCGAGGACGCGCAGGCCGCCGACGAGCACCGTCATCTCGGGCGCGCTCAGCGTCAGCAGCTGGGCGCGTTCGATCAGCATGTACTCGGCCGGCGCCTGGTGTCCCTAGCGCGAGGTAGTTGCGGAACCCGTCCGCTGTCGGCTCGAGCACGGCGAAGGATTCCACGTCGGTCTGCTCCTGCGACGCATCCGTGCGTCCGGGCGCGAAGGGCACCTGCACGTCGTCGCCGGCGTTCTTCGCCGCCTGCTCGACGGCGGCGCACCCGCCGAGCACGATCAGGTCGGCCAGCGACACCTGCTTCTTCCCGCCGGCCTGCGCGTCGTTGAAGGCCTTCTGGATCCCCTCCAGCGTCTCGCAGCACCTTCGCCAGCTCGGGCGGATTGTTGACCTCCCAGTCCTTCTGCGGCGCGAGGCGAATGCGCGCGCCGTTGGCGCCGCCGCGCTTGTCGGTGCCGCGGAACGTCGACGCCGACGCCCAGGCGGTCGAGACCAGCTGGGAGACGGACAGTCCCGACGCGAGGATCTTGCTCCTTGAGGGCGGCGATGTCCTGCGCGCCGATCAGTGCGTGCGTGACCGGCGGAACGGGGTCCTGCCAGATCTGCGGCTCGGCGGGCACCAGCGGGCCCAGGTACCGCGCGATGGGCCCCATGTCGCGGTGCGTCAGCTTGAACCACGCCTTCGCGAAGGCGTCCGCGAACTCGTCGGGGTGCTCGTAGAAGCGCCGCGAGATCTTCTCGTAGGCCGGGTCGAGGCGCAGCGACGAGGTCGGTCGTCAGCATCGTCGGCGCGTGGCGCTTCGACGGGATCGTGGGCATCCGGAATCGTGCCGGCGCCGGCGCCGCCCTTCGCGACCCACTGATGCGCGCCGGCCGGGCTCTTCGTCAGTTCCCACTCGTAGCCGAAGAGGTTCTCGAAGAAGTTGTTGCTCCACTTCGTCGGCGTCGTCGTCCAGGTGACCTCGAGGCCGCTGGTGATGGTGTCGCCGCCCTTGCCGGTGCCGTAGCTGCTCTTCCAGCCGAGGCCCTGCGCCTCGAGGGGCGCCGCCTCGGGCTCGGGCCCGACGTGGGTCGCCGGGCCCGCGCCGTGGGTCTTGCCGAACGTGTGCCCGCCGGCGATCAGCGCCACCGTCTCCTCGTCGTTCATCGCCATGCGGCGGAACGTCTCGCGGATGTCCTTCGCGGCGGCGAGCGGATCGGGGTTGCCGTTCGGCCCTTCCGGGTTCACGTAGATGAGGCCCATCTGCACGGCGGCGAGGGGATTCGCGAGGTCCCGGTCGCCGCTGTAGCGCTTGTCGGCGAGCCACGTGTCCTCGGTGCCCCAGTTCGACCTGCGTCGGGCTCCCAGACGTCCTCGCGCCCGCCGCCGAAGCCGAACGTCTTGAACCCCATCGACTCCAGCGCGCAGTTGCCGGCGAAGACCATCAGGTCGGCCCACGAGATCTTCCGGCCGTACTTCTTCTTGACCGGCCAGAGCAGCCGGCGCGCCTTGTCGAGGTTCGACGTTGTCGGGCCAGCTGTTGAGGGGCGCGAAGCGCTGCTCGCCGGAACCCGCCCCGCCGCGGCCGTCGTGGATGCGGTAGGTGCCCGCGCTGTGCCACGCCATCCGGATGAAGAGCGGCCCGTAGTGGCCGTAGTCGGCCGGCCACCAGTCCTGCGACGTCGTCATCACCTGCTCGATGTCCTTCTTCAGGGCGTCGAGGTCGAGGGTCTTGAACTCCTCGGCGTAGTTGAAGTTCTCGCCCATCGGATCGCCCACGGGCGGGTTCTGGTGGAGCACCTTCAGGTTCAGCTGATTCGGCCACCAGTCCTGGTTCGATCGGACGGCGTGCGTGCTGCCCGGGAACGGGCACTTCTTTTCGTTATCCATGTTGACGTTCACCTCTGCTGTGAAGGGTGTGCTGCATGTGTGTCAGGGCTTGTCGTGTTCGTCGGGATCTGCTGGCTGGATCGCCGGACCCTCGGTGCGTGCGGCTGGTCGCCGGCCGCGGCGTGCGCGGCCCGACGCATCGGTACGGGGCGACGCGGCGGCCTGCGCCACGCAATCCGGGCAGCGCCCCCAGTAGACGACCTCGGCCTCGTCGATCTCGTACCCCCGATCGTCGGCCGCGGTGAGACACGGAGCGGAGCCGACCGCGCAGTCGATGTCGACCATGCGGCCGCAGGCGCGACAGATCAGATGGTGGTGGTTGTCGCCAACCCGATCCTCGAAGCGAGCCGGGGATCCCGCGGGCTGAATGCGCCGGATGAGGCCTTCGGTGACCAGAAGCCCGAGGGCGTCGTACACCGACTGGAGCGAGATGGCGCCGATCTCCGCCTTGACGGCCTCGGCCACGCCGTCGGCCGTGATGTGGGGCTGACCCGCAACGGCCCGCAGAACGGCCAGGCGCTGGGCCGTCACCTGAATGCCGCGTTGACGGAGAAGGTCAGCCGGTGTGTCGGTCACGAGCGCAGATTAACCTGAATATTGGAGTTGGTCAAATATTTGATTGATGACGCCACATATGTGCCGACCCCGTGTTTTACGGCATCGATTGGCCGCGCGGAACCTCGCGCACGCGTCGGTGGCGCGGCGCGGCGGACGGATCAGTTCCAACGCGGCTGCAGAATCAGAATCGCCAGGAGGAACAGCGCCATCCCCATCCCCGGGATCGCCAGGATCAGAAGGAGTCCGAAGGCCACGGCCGAATGGCCGGCCCTGCGCAGCGCGAGGCTGCCGCCGACCACCGCCGCAACGACCGCCAGCAGGCCCATCCAGAGCGCGATATTGAACGACGAGACCGATCCGTCCGCCAGGCCCCACAAAAAGAAGAAGCCGAAGACGGCGGCGACGATTGCGTCGAAGCCCCAGAACAGCCAGAACGCGCGGTGCCTCCGCGGAGCGGGAGTCGTAGCTGGGTCAGTCACGCACGGAAGTCTAGCGCACGCGCGCAAATTCCGCAGCGCAGCGGCCTGGACATCAGCCTCGACGCAGCACGTCAACCGGGTTCGCGCGCGCCGCCGCCCGCGCCGGAAGGTAGCAGCCGCTTGCCGCGGCGAGCGCCAGCAGCACGATCGCAAAACCGATCGGCTCCATCGTGCCGTGCGCCAGCGGCCCCAGCCACTGCTCGAGCACGGGCTGCAGCCATGCGGCTGAGGCCACACCCAGCGCCGCGCCTGATACCGCGGCCAGGACGAGTTCGCGCGTGACGTTCCACGCCAATCGCCCGGCGCGCGCGCCGAGTGCAGAGCGCACCGCCAGCTCGTGCTGGCGCGCGGCCACCGTCGCAGCAGCGACGGCGTACGCGCCCTGGATGCTCAAACCCAGGCCGAGCAGCGCCAGCAGCAGCATGCACACCATCCGCGCCTGCGGCCGGGTCAGTGTGGCCTGCCAGCGCCCCTGCATCGTTGATGCGTCCGAAATCAGTGCCGGGATTGTCGTTCCCCGTAACGCGTCCCGTGCGAGGGCCACGAAGGCATCGGTGCGTCCTGCGGTGCGCACGATGAACTCGCCGCGCGAGCTCGGGGACTGCGTCAACGGCTCGTAGATCGTGGGGAGCGGCGTCCGGGCCCAGTAGCCGGTGAAGTTCGCCGCGACTCCGACGATCCGGTAACGGGTCCGTGAGCCGAGGACGATCTCCGCGCCCACGGCTTCCTGCGGCGTGTTCCAGTTTCGCTCGGCCATCTCCAGGCTGATGATCGCCACCGGCTCGCCGCCCCTGCGATCGGCACGGTCGAATCCGCGGCCAAACAGGATCGCGATCCCAAGCGTGCGGAAATAGTTGTCGGACACAGCGGTGGGCGGAGAGGCCTCACGCGCGGCATCGGTCGCCTCCCCCTGCTTCGCGAACAGCTCGGGAGAAGTCATCGGCGGGAACAGGCTGGCAAACGCTATCGCCTGCGTGCCTGGCAACTGCTCCAGTCGGGACACGATCTGCCGGTTGAACTCCTCCGCCTGATCGTCGCTGAACGCCACGTTCTCCCGCGGCTCGACCGACAGCAGCACAGTGTGGCGCGGATCGGGACCGAGGTTCGCGATCGAGAGCGTCGCGTAGGTCCGGGTCGCCACTACGGCCGCAGTCAGAAGACAGACGCCGAGCCCCGCCTGTGCCGCCAGCAGCACCAGGCGCCAGCGGCCGCTTCGTCGATCGGACTCGCCGAGACCCGCACTACCCAGCCAGCCTCCCGCCGACAGTGCGCGCGCCGACCCACGGCCTTCCGCTGCCGCCACCAGCAGCGCCGCCCACACCAATGCCGCGGCGAGTGCGAAGACCGAAAACCCAAGCAGCACGCCAACGTTCAAGGGTGGCACATGCGCCAGCGGCGGACCGAGCCCGGCTGCCGGCAGCAACTGCGCCAGTCCGCGCAGCAGCGCCGAAGCAAGAAGGACGCCCAGCCCGAGCGAGAGCAGCGTCAGAAGACACTGTTCGGCCGCCACTTCGGACCACAGCCGCAAGCGACCCGCGCCGAGTGCCGCCCGAATGGCTATCTCGCGGCGGCGACGACTGCCCTCGGCCACAATCAGGATCGCGAGATTGGCGAAACCGAGCAGGCACACGAGCGCGACACCGAGCGTGAGCAGGCCCATCGTCCGCCGCGCGGGCTCCTGCGCCATCGCCTGCAGGCCCTGAACCACAGGGCGTTTGCGGCGAGCGACGGGGTCGTGCTGTCCGAGCCGATCCGCGATGGTCGTGAGCGCCGCCTGCGCCTGTGCCACGCCGACGCCGGGACGGAGCCGGCCGACGGCAAAGAACAGGCCCGCGTCCCGCGGACGACGGCGTTTCAGGTCGCTCGACATGATGAACCAGACATCGCTGGGCTCAGTGCCGGACGGGTGCGGCATGCTGACGCCTGGCGGCAGCACGCCCGCGACCTCATACGGCTTTTCGAAGAGTCCTGCCTCGCTCTGCGCCAGCCGGATCGTCGTGCCGATGACCGAGGGACTGCCGCCATACCTGGACTGCCAGAGCCGATAACTGATCCACGCCGGCGCCGTCGCCGCAGTACCTGCAGGAAGGTCGCCGGCCCGGACGCCACGGCCCAGCACGGGGGTGATACCGAGCTCGCGAAACGCGTCCTCCTCGAGGTAACACGCGACAATCTGCTCGCCGCCGCGCCGGTCGTCAAGCAGCCAGAGGGTCGGGGGAGAAAAGGCGCCGAGTCCGGTGAAGACGTCCTCGGTCGCACTGGCAAAGTCCGCGAGGTCGGGGCCGGAGATGGCCGCGACCGCCGCACCCGATTGCGCGCGCTCCCACACCACGACGAGCCGGTCCGGCTCACGAAACGGCAGCGGCTGGAACTGCCAGCGCGATCATGAGGCTCACCACGGCTGCGACGGCGCCCATGCCGACCGCGATCGTCAGCGCGTACTGCACCGCCAGCCGCCGGTTCCGCCGCCAGGTTCGCCAGATCGCCTTCATCGTGTCAATCCCAAGCGCGCCCTCGCCGCCTGATCCACACCGGACGACGTGAAGGCGGCGGCCGCCACGATGGTGAGAGTGAGAAGCATGCGGCGCGGCGCATGGGGAATTATGGACCACGGATTACACGGATTACCGGATCGCCAGACGATCACGGATCCGATTCCGCTGGCGGGCCGCTCGGAGGCTGTGGGGCTGAAGCGGCGAAAGGGCGACGAGGCGTTCACTCGTGCCGCAGCGCCACGAGGGGGTCGAGGCGCGCCGCGCGCAGCGCAGGCACGAACGCTGCGGCGAAGCCGACGATGCCGAGCAGGCCCGCGACGGCGGCATAGACCGCCGGATCCGTTGCGCCGACGCCGAAGACGAAGGACGCGAGCGCGTTGGACACGGCCCATGATGCGGCGAGTCCGAGCGTCACGCCGAGGACGACCCGCCGCAGCGCATCCCGCAGCACCGATCGCATAATCGCCGGCGGCGAGGCGCCGAGCGCCATGCGAATACCGATTGTGCGCACCTGCCTGGCGACGAAGAACGCCATCGTCCCGTACACCCCGAGTGCCCCGAGCCCTACGGCGATCAATCCGAAAATGCTCATCAGCGCGGCATTGAACCGGCGCTGGGCGGTCGTGCGGGAGAAGTAGTCGGCGAGGAATTGCGGCTGCGCGGGTTCGCCGTCAACGGCGGGCCGTATGGCCTCGCGAACGGCGGCCGTCAGCCGCCGCGGATCGAAGGCCGTGCGAACGACGAGCGAGCCGGACTCGGCGTCCATCGAAGACGTGTCCTGATCCAGCGGGACGAACATCGCCGGTCTCGCGTCGTTCTCGGGACCATCGAAGCGGATATCCCGCAGCACTCCAACAATCGTCGTCGGGCCCCGGAACGTCACCGCCTGCCCGATCGGATCGCGATCGGCGAAGTACCGCCGTGCCGCGGTCTCGTTGATCAGCATGACGAGCGGCGCTCCGGAACTGTCCAGGGACGTGAACATGCGGCCGCGGACCAGGGCCATCCCCATCGCCGCGAAGTAGTCCGGCGTCACCATGTTGGTTTCCAGCATGTCGTCACGCCGGAGCTCACCCCGTCCGGGGATGGTGAGACTGTACCGCACGCTGCTCCCCGACATTGGCGCTGACGGATTCCTGGCGACCGCCGCATGCGTCACGCCGGGGACGGACCTGACGCGCGCCAGGAGATCCGATCGTGCAGCCACGCCGGCGGCGGCACGCGCCGTGACAGGAAGATTCGCCACGGACCGTTCAAAACCCAGCAGCATCACCCTGCTCCGATCGAAGCCGAGGTCCGCCGTCGTGATCAGGACATAGCTCGTCACGATGAGTGCCGTGGCCACCAGCAGCACGCACACGAACGCCACGTTCGCCACGAGAAAACCGCCTAGCGCGCGGTTGTGACTCCGTCCTCCACCTGCCGATGCGCCGCTCGACTTCATCACGCCCATGAGGTCGGTCCGGGCGGCGAACCAGGCGGGCGCGCTGGCCAGCATCAATCCGCAGACCATCGCGGCACCAATCGACGCGGAGAGCACACGGGCGTTGATCGCGATTGACGAAATACGCGTGAGGCCCGGCGGCAGGCTCGCCCTGGCGATCTCCACACCCCAGAGCGACAGCACAATCGCCGCCGCCGCGGAGGCCAGCGCGAGCACCACACCTTCGGCAAGCAGGCCCATCGCCAGCCGGCCACGCGAAGCGCCGAGCGCTTCGCGCGTGGCGAACTCCGCCACGCGAGTGGTCGCGCGGGCAAGGAGCAGGTTGGCGACGTTCGCGCACGCCACCATCAGGACGATGGCAACGGCAAGCAGGACGAGCAGCAGCCATTGCCTCGCGGGCCCGGCCACCTGTTCCTGGAGCGGAACCACGACTGCCGCGGCAACGCGGTTCGCGTCCGCCCGCGCCTGCTCCACGCTGATGCCCCGTCGAAGGCGGCCGACGACTGACAGGAAACCGGTGCGCCCTCCTCCAGCCTGGCGATCGATCGCCCTCGGCACGTATGGCACGTAGGCCTCGGGTTCAGGACCCGACGTAATCGGATATGACACGCCGTCGGGCAGCACGCCGATCACTTCGCGCGTCTCCTGCTGGAAGGCGATGCTGCGGCCGAGGACGCCCGGATCGGCACCGAACCGGCGCACCCACAGCGCGTGACTGAGAATGACGGCGGGCTGCGCTCCGTCGCGCGCGTGTTCGGGCCCGAAGAAACGGCCGAGCGCAGGATGCACGCCCAGGACGTCGAACAGGTTTGTCGTGATGCGCTGCGTCCTCAATGTCTCGACGGCTCCGTTCACGTCGAGCCGCAGCGGCGCCCGGGACCCTGACGCGCCGAGCGATTCGAACGCCTGCGCCGCCTCGAGCCAGGCGAAGTAGTCCTGCGGGGACGCGGGATAGAACCGGCCAGGAACGGGACTCGGCGCCGTGAGGCTCACCAGCTGCGACGGGGATCCGTACGGCAACGGCCGGAGAGCGACCGCATCGACGACCGAGAACGTCACCGTCGCCAGCGCCATTGCGGCAGTGAGGATGACGAACGCGGTCGCCGTCGTACTGCGCCCCCGCGTCAGGCCGCGACAGGCGTCGCGGAGATCCACGCGGAAGCGGCTGACGAGGTGGAAAGCTGGTAGCACGCGACCCCCGGCGAACACTATCTCATATCGCCGCATCACCTGTCGCCGGCAACGGCGGCGCTCACCGCGATTGGCGAGAGTGAGGAGCGATGGGCAGTCGCTCGCTCCGCAGTGGTAAAATATTGCCATGCGCACAACCATTGACAAGGCAGGCCGGGTGGTAGTTCCGTCGGCCATCCGCGACCGCGCCGGTCTGACGCCGGGCACCGAACTGAACGTGACGATGGACGAGTTCGGCGTGCGGCTGGAGCGCGTGGCGCCTGGGCCGCGGCTGGTCAAGGTCGGGCGGCGCACCGTCGCCCGCCCCACGGCCGGAGCCGATGCACGGCCCGCTGTGGACGTGGCCGCCCTCATCGAAGAGGAGCGGAACCGGTGGCCCTGACGACCTTTCTCGACACGAGTGTGCTCCTGGCCGGGCTCATCGACTTCGGGCCGCAGAGTGCTCCGGCGCAGTCGGTGATGCATGCGGTCGCCGAGAAGACGCTGGTCGGCGTGGCGACGGCGTGGCACTGCTGCCTGGAGTTCTACTCGGTCGCGACGCGCCTGCCGCCGGAGTATCGGCTGACGCCCGGTGATGCCTCCGGCATGCTCGACGACGAGGTGTTCGCGCGCCTCGCGGTCCATGACCTGCCGGGCGCCGACCGCCGGAAGTTCCTGCGGGTGGCGGCGCGCGATTCCACGGCCGGCGGCCGCATCTACGATGCCCACATCGCCGAGGTCGCCCGCTCTGCCGGCGCCCGGGTTGTCGTGACCGACAACCGCCGGCACTTCATCGCCGCCCTTCGCTACGGCCTGCGGGTGGAGACCCCCGCCGAGTTCCTGGCCGGACTCAAGAGCAGGGGCTGACCAAGGTTGGGTGGCGGGCCGACCTCACGGCCCTGAGCTGCGTGCCTCTGGCGATGTTGGCCCGCGTCTCCATCTCGGCGCGGAACGCCGGCTCGTCGTCGATCTCGCGCTCCCCGCGCCGCGCTGCCAGTCTCCGCATCCATGGCATGAACGACATCGCCGTCCTCTCAGCCGGTCTGCAGACCCTCCGGATGGCCAGCGCGAACTCCCGCCACTCGGTCGGCTTCGGCGGAGAGCACATTGCGTCCGGCCGGGGTGAGGGTGTAGATCCACGCCTTCCGGTTGTTCTCGGATGCGGTCATTTCGGAGGCGAGAAGACCGGGGCCGCCGCCTTCCGCAACTATGCCGATCGGCCGGCGTGGAATCTCCGGCAGGGACACCGGCGACAACGCGGGATCGACCTGCCGCGGCCGTCGCTTCATAAGCGAGAATGACAGCGTGCACGATCCGCATCACGAGTACGAAAGCCGTCTGGAGGCGCGACGCGCGGCACGCGACCGGCTGACGCGGGACGACGCGCGGTTCGCGCATGCCCGGCTGGCGACGTTCGCGTCCGCGGTGGTCATCGGGCTCCTGGTCTGGCGCGCCTCGGTCTCCGGCTGGTGGCTGCTGGCCCCGGCGGCGCTCTTCGTCTGGCTCGTCCGCCAACACGATGCGGTGCTTCGCTCGCGCGACGCGGCACAGCGGGGCATCGCATTCTACGAGCGCGCGCTCGCCCGGCTCGAGGACCGCTGGCGAGGGACCGGCGAACCCGGCGAGCGATTCCGCGACGACGATCATGTCTACGCGAACGATCTCGATCTGTTCGGCCCCGGCTCGCTCTTCGAGCTGCTCTCGCTGGCGCGGACGCGCGCCGGCGAAGCCATGCTCGCCGCGTGGTTGACCTCGCCTGCCGATCGGCCCGAGATCGTGGCGCGACAGGACGCGGTCGAAGAGTTGAGCTCCGCACTGGATCTGCGGGAGCAGGTCGCGATGTCGGGCGCCGACGTCCGGGCGAGCGTGCAGACCGATCGCCTCCTCGAATGGGCCGAGTCGCCCATGCCGGAGCACCGTGGCATCCGGGTGTTCACGTGGGTCTTCAGCGCGGCCGTGCTCGTCGCGATCCCGCTCATGGCCCTCACGGGGAAATGGTGGGTCGTAGCGGCGGTTGCGGCACTGCAGGCCCTGGTGTTTCGTCGATTTCGCACCGACATGGACGCCATGCTCTCGGCGCAGGATCCGAGCCACTCGACCCACTTCGTTGCCGATGCGCTCTCTCATCGGACGTCGGACCTGGCCGTCGTCGCTGACCTGCTGAAACATCTGGAACATCAGCCGTTTCACTGCAGCCGGCTCGCAGACCTGCGCAGCCGGCTCACCGCGGATGGACGGCCTGCATCCCGCATCATCAGACGGCTGCAGCGCCTCTCGGAGATGAACGATTCGCAGACGAACGCGGCCTTCGTTCCACTGGTGATCTTCCTGTCCGGGCAGCTCGCGCTCGCGCTGGCCGTGGCCGCGCTGCTGCAACTCGTGCGCCCGCACCTCGCCCTCGCGGTCGAGCGATGGCGCATGCAGCATGGCCCGCGCGTCCGCGTGTGGGTGGAGACCGTCGCGCAATTCGAAGCCCTCAGTTCGCTGTCGTGCTACCGGTACGAGCGGACCGGCAATCCGTTCCCTGAGATCGTCCCGCCGGGCGACGCGCCGTGTGCGCGCGGCCTGTTCGAGGGCCTTCAACTGGGGCACCCGCTGCTGCCTCGCGCCACCATGGTGCGCAACGACGTCGGCCTCGGCAGCCCCGTGCAGTTGTTCGTGGTCAGCGGCTCGAACATGTCAGGTAAGAGCACGCTGCTGCGAACGGTGGGAATCAATGCGGTGCTGGCCCTTGCAGGCGCGCCCGTGTGCGCCACCTCGCTGCGGCTCTCGCCGCTGGCGATCGGCGGCACGCTGCGCATCCAGGATTCGCTTCAGGAGGGGCGTTCCCGCTTCTACGCGGAGATCACGAGGGTCCGGAAGCTGGCCGACATCGCGGCTGGTCCCCTGCCGCTGCTGTTCCTGCTGGACGAGCTGTTTCACGGGACCAACTCGCACGATCGGCTTCAGGGCGCGGCTGGGGTCCTCCAGAGCCTGCTGGCCCGTGGAGCCATCGGACTGACGACGACCCACGACCTGGCGCTGACCGCGGTGGCCGATGCGCTCTCGCCGCGCGCGATCAACGTGCATTTCGCCGACTGGTTCGAGGACGGTGACATCCGGTTCGACTACCGGATGAAGCCCGGGCCGGTCACGCGGAGCAACGCCCTCGCGCTCATGCGAGCGGTGGGCCTGGATGTCCCGGAACAGGCCTGACCGGCACGGGGACTATCGTCCGAGGACAATGTCGATTCCGGCCAGGATGAGCTCGAGCTTCGCTCGTGGCAGCTTCGAGACGCGCTCGCTGAGCCACGCCCTGTCGAGCGCGACGATCTGCGAAACATTGACGACCGAATCCTTCGGGAGGCGGGTCATGCGCGCCGTCAGGCGCAGGTTGCCGGGTGCCTCCTCCCAACGCAAGTTGCTGGTCAGCGGGACGCACACAACCGTGGCAATCCGACTGCGGTTCAGGGCGTCCCCCTGAATGACAACGACCGGCCGGCGGAACCCTGGTTCTGATCCGGTGGGCACCGGGAGGTCGGCCCACCAGACTTCCCCCTGCGAGATCACCATTCGCTGCGCGCCAGGACAGCCCGGCCCGCGGCGCGGACGAACGGCTCGGCCGTATCCGAGGTCTGTTCGCAGACGCGGTCGAACGCCTCGGTCACCTCGTCCGGCGCGTGGCGCGCCGCGTACTCGCGCAGCGCCGCGCTGTACACTTCGCTGCGCGACCGGCGGGTGCGCCGGGCGAGCCGCTCGACCTTGAGGAATACCTCGTCCGGGATGGACACCGCAGTTTTCATACCAAAAGTATAACCGCTTGCGCCGGCCGGCGGCGGCCCAGCGGTATGCCGATTGGCACCCTTTCGAGCCCAGGAACGGCGGCACACGTCCTGACTCCGTCCTGCAGATGTCTCGTCGTGGGAAGCATCTACAGCGCCGAGGGAATCGGGCTCGGCACCGGCTGACCGGCGGCTTCGCCTCAGGTGGTCGCCCGATGCGGCGCCACGTGCCGATGGTGTAGTATCCGCCCGGTGTGGCCGGCGGACCGCGATGCACAGGTCCCCGCGCCTCGCGCGGGCCTCGCGCTGAAGCGGACGCCGTGTACGCCGTGTGCATTGATTCCGGAGGCAGCTACGCGCCACAAGGGCGGTCGCAACGCGGTGTCGATGAGAATGGCTGGAGCCGGCTGCCTCCTGGCGGTGAGCCTCCTGCTATGCGCGTGCGGCCGTCATCGGCCTCCGCAGGTCGCTCCGCCACCGCCCCCTCCGCCGCCTCCAGTGGCGGAGCTGACACCGTCATCCGACCAGTTGTTCGCCGAAGCGCTGCGCGCCCTCGATGCTGAGAAGTTCGACGAGGCCGTGGACCTGCTGCGCAAGGCCATCGCGATAGATCCCGTCGAGAATGCCGGACCGTCGCATCGCCGCGCCCTCGGGGCAGGAGAAGCCGTATCTGCCGATCTACTATCTCGGCGTGGCGCTGGCGCGTCAGGGCGATTGCGGCGCCGCGCTCCGCGCGTTGGAGGCCTCACTCCGGCAGGGCGCGATTCAACAGACAACTGAATTCACGCACCTGGATGCGGTCCGTGGCCCCTGCGCGACGGCGGGCATGCGCGCCAGACCGCCAACGGCCGGCGAACGCGAGCCGGACCGCACTACCGTGACCGAGCCGCTGCCTCCCATCGACTCGCGGCGCGCCGAGGCGGATATCGCGGCGGCAATCGCCGCCGCCAGTCGGGTCAAAGAGAGTCGGGCGAGCGTGTTGAACGATCCCGGCTTCGAGCGCGATCTGCGGCGCGACGAATCGCTCCTCGAAGAGGCGAGACAATCGCTCGCCGACGCCGTGGCGAGCAGGGACGCGGCGGCCTACCAGCAAGCCGCCGGCCTGGCCGCGACCGCGCGCGCGCGACTGGAGCAGCTCCTCCGGCGGGCCGACGCGATGGCCGCGCAGAGTGCGGCAGCCGGACGGCCCGGCGCCGGCTCCGGTGAGGTTCCGGCGGGCTCCGCGAATCCGGCCGCCCAGGCAGGACCACCACCTCCGTCGCCGCCGCCAACCGGCGGCTCGCCAGCGGGCGGACCTCCATTCGGTCGGAACCACCAGCAGGCGCGCCTCCGGGGAGCGGAACTCTCGACGGGCGGCACCGCGGACGGAGGGCGCTTCGTCACACGCGCTGCCCTTCGCCCTGCTCGGCGCGGGCATCCTGCTGATGGGCGCCATGATCGTCGTCGCGGTGGTCGTCCCTCAACCCACGCCGTTTCAGTACGTCGTGTTTCGCACGACGCTGAGCCTCGCGGCCACGTGCGTGGCGGCATCGATCCCCTGGCTGTCCACCGTGCCGGCCGGCTTCGAGCGCGCCGGGTCGGCCGGCGGCGCAATCGGCGTGTTCCTGCTCGTCTACTTCGTAGACCCGATGAAGCGGTTGGCGAAATCCGGAACGGCGGCCGCCATCCTGGCGTCAACGGCGGTTCCGGACAGTTGCATCTTCATCTGCTATCGCCGCGCCGATTCCGAGGATATCGTCGGACGGCTGCACAGCGCGCTGGTGAAGCAGTTCGGCGAGGCGGCGGTATTCAAGGACGTTGAGGACATCCCGCTCGGAGATGACTTCCGGAAGGTGCTCAAGCGGGAGGTCGGGACCTGCCGGGTCATATTGGCCGTGATTGGACCGGCATGGGACGAAGTGAAGAACGACGCCGGGCAGCGCAGGATCGACGACCCGGCGGACTACGTGCGATTCGAAATCGGGTCGGCGCTTCAGCGAGGCATTCCCGTCATCCCCGTGCTGGTCCACCGGACGACGATTCCCGCCGCCGATCACCTGCCGCCGGATCTGCGCGACCTCGCCTACCGGCAGGCCATCCAGCTGAGGCCGGACCCTGACTTCGACAACGACGTCGCCCGGCTCGCCACGAACCTGAGTCGCATCGTCAGCGCCGGGGCTCCCCAGCGAACGTAGCCCGCGAGTTTCCGCGGACAGCCGGATCGCACGGCGTCGCCCGGTGCCTCAGAACACCACCGGCATCCGCTCCTCTGTCTCGACGTTGAAGAGTCCCAGATCCGTCAGCGAGTACTTCCAGGGATCGCAGGTCAGGTTCATGAACGTGATCTGATCGGTGGGATGCGCGCCCAGAGCCGGCGCCGGGTGCAGCTCGGCCGCCACCGTGTCCAGGCGCCGGAGCTTCTCCGCGACCGCAACCGGATCGTCATCGCTCATCAGCCCCGCGATGGGCAGCGGCAGCTCAACCAGCACCTTGCCGTCCTTGACGATGACGTAGCCCCCTTCGATCGCGGCGCAGCGATTGGCGGCGACCGCCATGTCCTCGTCGGTGGCGCCGATGACGCCAAGGTTGTGGTGATCGTGGTTGACCGTCCACGCGATCGCGCCCTGGTCGAACCCCAGCTCCCAGAACGAGACGCCGATGCTCATGCCCTTGCCGTAGCGTTCGACGATCGCGAACTTCGTGATCCCGCGCGACAGGTCGCGCTGCGCCCGGCCACCGCTGACGGGCAGGGTCCTGGTGATCGGGCCCAGCTCCCGCGAAAAATAGCGCGGCGGCAGGACGTAGGCCTGGACGTCGTGCCGGTTCGGCGGCGCGAGGATCTCGAAGTCCGCCGCGCGCAGCTCGTGTGAGAGGCGCACCGAATGACGGAGCGCCGGATCGATCGGACCGGCATCGAGCGGGGCGATCAGGCGGCCCCCTTCGCCGACGAGGCGGCCGCTGGCGAACACTTTGTCGACGACCACCTTCTCGAGGTCCGAGACGAGCAGGACGTCCGCGTACCGTCCCGGCGCGAGCACGCCGTGCAGGTGCGAGACCTGCCAGTGCGTCGCGTTGCTGATCGTGGCCATCTGATACGCCGTGATGACCGGCACGCCAAGTGCGATCGCCGTCCGCACTTCGTGGTCCATGCCGCCGCGCTCCAGCAGATCGGCGGCGGTCCGATCGTCCACGGCCAGGCCGACGTTCCGCCAGTCGCGCAGCGGGAGGGCGAGAAACGCCTTGATGAGATCGGCGGTCCGCTCGGTCTTCAACTGCAGGTGCAGCCCCTTGCGGAGCATGGTCAGTGCTTCGGCAACGCGCGGCGAATGGCTCGACATGATGCCGGCCGCAATCCACCCGTCGAGCACGTCGAGCGGCGGGCTGCCATGGCCCGACACGACGCGGCGGTCGTCGAGCGCGGCCTGGATGACGCCGTGCAGACGCTCGGACCCGTCCAGCACGCGCGGCAGGTCCATCACCTCGCCGACGCCCAGCGCCTCGAGGGGCCACGCTCGAAGGCGAGCGCCGTTTCCGCGTAGCCGATGTATCCGCTGGTCGTCTCGACGGGTCCCGGCGGCGTGGCCGACGACACGCACGGGTAGATCTTCTGAGGGAGCCTGCGGCCAGCCTCGACGAAGTACTCGACGCCGGGCAGTCCGCGGGCCGCGTTGGTGATTTCGTGCGTGCCCTCGAAGTAGGCGGTCAGTCCCTGCGGAAGCGTGACCTCGGCGTGCCGGCGCGCACTGAGGCGGCTGCTCTCGCAGTGGTAGTGCGCATCGACGAACCCTGGAACGAGCGTCATGCCCTTCGCGCTGACCCTGACGGTGCGGGGCCCGACGTGCCGTTCGACGTCGCCGACGGCGGCGATCCGATCGCCGGCAATCGCGACGCCCCAGCCGGGCAGCAGCTCGCCGGTGACGGTGTCGAGCAGCGTGCCACCGGAGATGACGACGTCGGCGGGCTCCTGCCCGAGCGCCACGCGCATCAGGCGGAGCCGCGCGCGCATGCGCTCCTGGACGTCGGCGGGCAGCGGCTGGCCTTGCGTCGTTCCACCGGGCGACGGCCTGGCCTGTGCAGCCGGTGGCCTGCTCTGCCCGGCGCGTGCATCGCGCGATACCGCCACCAGCGCCGACGTTCCGGCCGCACCGGCGAGGAACCGCCGGCGCGTCCATCCATGCGAGTCATTTCTGGCCATCATTCTCCCGCTCCAGCGCGGTCACGCGCGACGTTCGCATTGTCTCACACCGGCGTGCACGTCGTGGTCCGCCGACGCTTGCCGTTGTCGTCGCGCGGCAATTCACGATAGAATGCCGCCACCACCTCCCAGTCATGCCTTTCGATCTCCACGAACGCGGTACCACGGCGGCACGCGAGGTACGCGGCGGCGTTACCACGTTCCTGACGATGGCGTACATCCTGTTCGCCAACCCGGCGATTCTCGCAGCGGCCGGTGTGCCGTTCGAGGCCGCCGCGGCGGCGACGGCGGCGGCCGCCGCCATCTGCACGCTGCTCATGGGCCTGGGCGCGAACTTTCCCATCGCCCTCGCGCCCGGCATGGGCCTGAACGCGGTCGTCGCGTTCCAGGTCGTTGGACAGACCGGGTCGTGGCAGGCCGCGATGGGGCTGGTCATCCTCGACGGCCTCATCGTGCTCGCGCTCGTGATGGGAGGCATTCGGGAATCGGTCATGAACGCGATTCCGCTCGACCTGCGCCGCGCGATCAGCGTCGGGATCGGGCTGTTCATCGCGCTGATCGGCGCGGTGAACGCGAGGCTCGTTGTCGTGCCGCCCAGCTCGGTGACGGCGCTCAACAGCAATCCACTGGCGACCGTGCCGCCGGTCATCCACGGATCGCTTCAGGCCGGCGAGCCTCTCCTCGCGCTGGGCGGCCTGCTCATCATCGCGTTCCTGCTCTCGAAGAAGGTGCCCGGGGCCATCGTCCTCGGGATTGGAAGCGCGACGGTCGCCGGACTGGTGTTCGGCCTGTCGCATTTTCCGGATGGCGCCTGGTTGCGCGTCCCGCGGTTCGACACCGTATTCCACGCAGACCTGCGGGGCGCGCTCGACATCCGGCTGCTGCCGCTGCTGCTCTCGATCGTCATGGTCGATTTCTTCGACACGATCGGCACCGTCACGGCGATTGCGGAAACCGGAGGCCTGGAGGATTCGGCGGGACGCATCCCCCGCCTCCGCGCGATCCTGGCGATCGACGCCTTCAGCGCCGTTGTGGGCGGCGCCTTCGGTGTGAGCTCGGTGACCTCCTATATCGAGTCCGCCGCGGGTGTGGCCGAAGGGCGCGCGCACGGGCCTCCACAACGTGGTCGTCGCCGTGCTCTTCGCGGCGTGCATGTTCGCCGCGCCGCTCGTCGCCATCGTGCCGGCGGCCGCCACCGCCCCGGCCCTGATCATCGTCGGCTTCCTGATGTGCCAGCAGATCGCGCGCATGGACTTCATGACCATCGACACCGCGATCCCGGCCTTCCTGATCCTGCTGATGACGCCGCTCACCTTCTCCATTTCACACGGCATCGGCTACGGCTTCATCACCTTCGTCGCCATCAAGCTCCTGCGCGGGCGTCCGCGCGAGGTGCAGCCGATGATGTACGCGACGGCGGCGCTCTTCGTCGCCTACTTCTGGCTCGGGTAGTCGGTCGAGCCCCGGGCGTCAGTGTTTTCCGCGAGAACGGCCTGCCGACCGCGGATCACGCGTCGTGTAGGGCGACCTTGCGTCTGCGCGGGGCTCGGACGGCTCCGTGCGGTAAAATGGGCCATGGTCACCCGCCCGTCAGCGCTGGCAACCTGGTCACCGGAAGCCGTGGCGCAGGCACGCCGCTGGGTGCGGACGTGGCAAGCGGCCGCTCCGCGTCTCGCGGAGGTTCGCCGGCGTGAACTGCGGGCACTTGATCCGTTCACCACGATTGCCCTCCTCTGCGGCCCGGCGAACTATCGAGAGGCGCCGCGGGCGCCCAGGCCCACGTCCGGCCTCATCCAGCAGCAGCGGCTCTTCGCGCGGCAGCGTCGCCGATGAACGACGTGATCCGGGCGGCCGCCGACCTCCAGGCCGTCTGCGAGTCGCACGGCTGGCGATATTGTTTCATCGGTGGGCTGGCCCTGCAGCGCTGGGGCGAGCCGCGCGAAACCGTGGACGTCGATCTCACGCTCCTGACCGGATTCGCCGGCGAGGAACGCTTCGTGTCGATCCTGATGGATGCCTTTGAGGCGCGCATCGAGGACGCGGCACGATTTGCGTCGGTCAATCGCGTACTGCTTCTCCGCGCGTCCTCCGGCGTGGGGCTCGACATCGCGCTGGGCGGACTGCCCTTCGAGGCCCTGGCCGTCGATCGCGCGAGCCTCTTTACCTTTCCACCCGATGTGCCCCTCCGAACCTGCTCGGCCGAGGATCTGCTCGTCCTCAAGGCATTCGCGGACCGGCCAAAGGACTGGCTCGACATCGAGGGTATTCTGATTCGCCAGAGCGAGCAGCTCGACTGGGCCTACGTGCGAGCCCAGCTCGAGCCGCTGGCCGAATTGAAGGACGCGCCGGAACTCGTGGACAAGCTCGAACGCCTGCGCGACGGACTCGCGTAAGCACAACGCTCCTCTTGTCTGCTCGTCGCTCTCGACCAGAGCGCGGACGCGTCCAGGGAACGGCCCGAGCGGGCGCGAATCACGCCAGGCGCGCAAACACGATCAGCGACAGCCCGACGACGAACGCCGCGAACATCAGCCCGAGCAGACCCGAGGTGCCCGGAGGGGCGGTCTTGAATTCCTTCCAGATGAAGACGCCCCACAGCGCCGCCACCAGCGTGGCTCCCTGCCCCAGTCCGTAGGAAATGGCAAAACCAGCGGCGCCAGCGGCGATGATGCTGAGCGACATCCCGAGGTTCCAGATGGCGCCGCCCAGCATTCCGATCAGGTGCAGGCGGGCATTGCCCTTGTTGAAATAGTCCGCGAAGGAGACCGGCGGCCCCACGAAAGGCCGCTTCATCACGATCGTGTTCCAGAGGAAGTTCGAGGCCAGCAGCCCCGCCGAGAACATCACGAGCGCGGTGTAGGGACTGAGCTTGCCCGGCTCGAGATTGATGAAGTCCGCGGACATCGAGGCGGCGACGAAGCGGTAGAAGAAGCCCATGAGCAGGCCGGCGAGGACCGACACGACAATGCCCTTGCCCGTCGTCCGCTGCCCCTGCGCGGGCAGCCGGCTGTACGCGAGGGCGGAGAGCAGGATGGCGATCACCACGCCGCCCACGCCAAGGAACAGCAGGACCGGGTTACCGACGGGCGTGGCCATGTAGTTGGTGACGACGCCGAGGACGAGCGCCAGCCCGACGCCGATGGGAAACGCCACGGCCATGCCGGCGATGTCGATCGCGGCAACCAGCAGGATGTTGGACAGGTTGAAGACGACCCCGCCCACGAACGCCGACATCAGCCAGCCGTTGTCGGCCTGCGACAGGTCAGCGAGAAAGCCGCGCCCGGCGGTGCCCATGCTCCCCAGGGTGAACGCGAGAATGAGCGAGAACAGCATGACGCCGAGGGCGTAGTCCCAGTAGAACAGTTCGAAGCGCCACTCCTTGCTCGTCAGCTTCTGCGTATTCGCCCAGGAGCCCCAGCAGAGCATCGTCACGACGCACATTGCGACCGCCAGCGCGTACGATTCGACAACGACCATATCGACTCTCCGTGTGCCGCTGCCTCCTGCGGGAGCGGGCACCAGTTAGGTGAATCATTGACGCCGTTCCAGGCTCGAGCATCCTGTCCAGGCCCGGACGCCACACGCACACAGCCAGGCTACCGGTCGCTGCCGGCGTCCCCTCCCTTGCCCGCAGGGGCGTCAGGCTTCGTCATCAACCGCACGTAGAGATCCCAGAAGGCTTCCCGGTTGATGTCGAACACGATCTTCACTCTCTGGGTGCCCGCCGGAAAATTCTCCGGGTTCGCCAGCGACCGCCGGCGTGACTCGTGATAACCGATCGCGCGCCCGTAGTCCGGCCCGTAGTTGACGTCGACGTCGATGTACCGCTCCTCGACCTTCGTGGCAATCGCCGGATCGAGCAGGACGGCGGCCGTCAGTTCGTCCCAGATGAACGTCCGCCGCTCGGGATCCTTCTGGAACATCGGCCCCTGCCGCTCCCTGAACATCTTGACCACGGCGGTGTCGGGGCCGGCGGCAATACGATCGTAGATGGCCTTGGTATAGAACACCCGTTCGCAGATGTCGTCCGGCACGACGATCTGCTCCTTGAACGGGGTCCGCAGCGCGATTCTGATCGCCTCGGGATCGAACCAGAAGTTGAACTCGGCTGCCGGTGTCGTGTTCCCGGGCATGTCGATGGCGCCGCCCATATAGATGATGCGCTTGACGAGTGGCACGATCTCCGGGTGCGTCTTGACCGCGAGGGCGATGTTCGTGGCGGGCCCCGTCGCCAGCAGCGTTACCTGGTCCGGGAACTCCTTGACCTTGCGGACGATGAAGTCCACGGCGGTTTCCTTGCCGGGCTTCAGCGGCTCTGGCCTCGGCCGGGCGAAGGCACCGAGGTACTCGGCGTTGCCGAACAGCCGCTCCTCGTTCGCGTACCACGGCTGGCGGTTGCCCATGAGCGGCTCACCCGCTCCGGCGATGACGGGGATGTCGCTTCTTCCCAGGCGCTGCAGCAGCGCCGTGATGTTCGGCGTTTCGATCTCGACCCAGTTGTTGCCCGCCACAACGGTCACGCCAAGGACGTCGGCGCGCCCGGAGTTGAGCAGCATGATCAACGTCGGAGAGAAGCTCCCGAAGTCGTCGTCCAGGATGACCTTTTCCTGGCTCGACGCGCGGCCGGCGAGCACGGAGAGCAGCATCGCCGCCGCGACGAATGGCGCCCTTGCGCGGGGCCTCATGATTCCTCCTCCTCGCGTTTTCAGCGCGTCGAGAGCCGGGCTTTGACGGCCGCTTCCCGCGTCTCGAATTCCGCGCGGCCGAGGAACGACTTCTGTGTTCCGACCTTCGTGGTGGACAGGCTCGCATAGAGGCACGCCCGGGCGATCGCGTCTTTCTCCGGCATGCCCTCGCCGAGGAACGTGGCGAAGCTGCCGATGAACGCGTCGCCGGCCCCGCTCGTGTCCTTCGTCTCGACCGCATGCGCCGGGATCAGCTCCAGCTCGTCTTTCGTCGCGAAGAGCGCGCCATTGACGCCCAGCGTGATGATCACCTTCGGGATGCCCCGCCCGACGAAGTACTGCGCGCACGCCCGCGCATCGTCCACCGACTTGACCGGCTTGCCCGAAATGGTTTCCGCCTCGCTCTCGTTCGGAATGAAGTAGGCGGTCCGGGCGACTTCGTCGAGGTCCACGGCCTGTCCGGGCGCCGGGTTCAGGATGCACGTGATGCCGTTGGCGCGCGCGAACCGGATCGTGTAGTAGACCGTCTCGAGCGGAATCTCGAACTGCAGGATGATGCAGTCGGCCTGCTTCAGGATCGGAGCCGCGAGGTCCACGTCGGCCGGCAACAGCCGGTCGTTGGCCCCCTTGACGACGAAAATCCGATTCTGTCCGTTGGACTCGACGAAGATCGGCGCCACGCCGCTGGACACGCCGTCGAGGAGGCGGACCTGCGACGCGTCGATGCCGAGCGACTCGAAGTTCTTGATCGTGGGCGGCCCGAACAGGTCGGCCCCGAGCCTGGCCACCATCGAGACCTCCGCCCCGCAGAGGCGGGCCGCGACGGCCTGGTTCGCGCCCTTTCCGCCGAAGCCCATGTCGAAGTCCTGCCCGAAGATCGTTTCGCCGGCGACCGGGAACTTATCCGTGAACGTGACGAGATCCACGTTGGCGCTGCCAACGACTGCGATACGCGGTTGACGACTCATGGCTGCTCCTCTGATGCCGTGCGTGGCGGTCGATTGCCGCTAGCGGCCGGGCGACTGCCGCGTCACGCGGTCCACGTACAGGCGGATGAATTTATCCCAGTCCAGGTCCACCTGCACCGTCATCTTCCGGGCTCCCTCACCGCCAGGCCAGGGCTGGGCCGCGCCTACGGAGACCCCGTAGTTGGCTGCGTGGTTTGCGTCCACGTCCACGTAATACTCCACGGTCTTCATGAGGGTCGGATCGACCAGGGTCACGGCGGCGATCTGATCGTACATGAACCCGGCCCGGTCCGGGCTCCGCTCGAAGGCGGGCCCGAGGCGATCCTTGATCAGACGTGTCGCCGGGGTGTCGACGGCGACGATCTTGTCGTACCACTCCTTGGTGAACCGGGCCTTGCGCGACACGTTCAGCGGCGAGAGCACGATCGGGATGCCCGACCGCAGGACGATCTGGGCCGCCTCGGGATCCACGTAGAAGTTGAACTCCGCGTTCGGCGTGTGGTTGCCCGCGCCGTCAGGCAGCGACGCGATGGCACCGCCCATGATGACCAGCTGCTTGACCTTGCTGGCGAAGGTCGCGTCCAGGCGCATCGCGATGGCGATGTTCGTGAGGGGGCCGATGGCGAGGATGGTGACCTGGCCAGGGTTCTGCGCCACCGTCTTCACGAGGAAATCCACCGCGCTCATGGACTCGGCCGTCTTCTTCGCGAACCCTCCGGGCGGTTCCGGCGCGGGATCGTTCGCATACCAGCCGCCGTGGTGCTTGGTATCCCACTCGGTCCCTTCGTGCATCAGCGGACCGGCGGCACCCCGGAAGACAGGAATGTCCGTCCGGTGCGTCAGCTCGAGCACCTTCAGCGAGTCCGCCACGGCGACGTTGAGGCTCCTGTTCCCGGCCACTGCCGTGATCCCGAGGATCTGCAGCTCCGGACAGTTGATCGCGAAGAGCAGCGCCATCGCGTCGTCCTGCGGGGGAAACGCGAAATCCGTGTCGAAGATGATCTTCTGCGGCTGTTGCGCCAGGGATGGGACGGCGAACGCCGCCAGGAGGACGGCGCATGCCAGCAGTCGTTTTGTCCGGGTCATGAATCTCATCGCTCACCGTTTCTTCGAGGGCCTGGTCATGAGATCGACGTACAGCTTGTAGAACTTGTCCTTGTCGAGGTCCACCTGCACGGTCGAGACCTTCCAGAGCCAGGACGGCGCCTTCACGTTCTTCTCGATGAAGATGGTCTGTCCGTAGCCGGCGCCATGGTTGATGTCGATGTTCACCTGACGCTCTTCCTGCGCGGTGATGATCGACGGATCGATCACGGCTCCGGCGGCGATCTCGTCCCACATGTATCCGCCGCCGCCCGTGCCCGGCCGCGAGTACTTGGTGAAATACTGCGCCGTGGGCGCATCGGATTTGGCGATTTCCGCCCGCATGCTGTCGGAGAGGTTCGTCTTGACGGAGATGTCCACCGGCGTGATGGTGATCTTCTTCCACGGCGCGCTCATTACCATGCGAACCGCCTCGGGATCCCACCACCAGTTGAACTCCCGGCGGCCGTTGCCCCGGTGATTGCCCCCTTTGTCCACATTGAACCCGGCGCCCATGATCACCAGTTCCTTCACCAGCTTCGGAAGGTCGGGCTCGAGCTGGAGCGCCAGCGCGACGTTGGTCAGCGGTCCGCCGCACCAGAGGATCACCTCACCCGGGTACTTGCGGATCGTGTCGATCATGAAATTGGCGGCGTGCTGCGGCACCGCCTTGATCGTGGGGCTTCCCGGCGCGAGGACCGGCACTTCGTCCGGATCGTGATATCTGCTGGGGTTCCAGGCCCCCTTGTATCCAAACTCGCCGTACATGGCTTCCCACAGCGCGGTTTCCTCGCGGGAGTTGATCAGCGGGAACTTGGCGCCCTGCGCGACCGGGACGTGCCCGTAACCCGTCAGCTCCAGCATCCGGAGGGCCCACTGGGTGCTGGCCTTCACCTGCCCGTCCCCGGCCACGATGCTGATGCCGACCACCTCGATGCCGGGCGCCTGGAGCAGCATCATGAGCGATTGATTGTCCGTCCCGGTAGCGCCGCCGATGTCCTGATCGATGAAGACCTTCTGCTGCGCGTCGAGACGGGCAGGCGCCGACAGCAGCAGGCCCACGAGGACCGCGCACGTCCATTTCGCGTAACGGTGAATGATCACGGTGATGCTCCCCAACAGGCCTGTTTGAACGTCCGCGGTTACGACGTCCGAGCCGGTCGTGACCTCGCGAGGGCCGGCGGCTGGAACACCGCCGGCCCCACGCGGACCGCGAATCGGACACGGGCCCGGCGAGGGGAACTCCTCGCCGGGCTCGCACATCAGAACACGTACTTCAGCGCGAACTGCACCTGCCGCGAGGATTTCACGGTCGACTGGATCTTGCCGAACGTGGGAGATCCGACCGTCGTTCCCGGTGTCTGGAACTGCGCGTGGTTGAAGATGTTGAAGAACTCGGCCCTGAACTGGAGCCGGGTGTTGAACTTCTTGGAGACCGACATGTCGGCGTTCCACCGTCCCGGTCCGAACAGCGTCGTCCGGGCGGCGTTGCCGAGGACACCGGCGGCCGGCGCCACGAAGCAGCTCGTGTCGAACCACATGTCGATGGTCGGGTTGTCCAGCGCCCCGTCACACACCCTGTCGGGCCTGTTGCCGAACCCCGTGCCGGACAGGTTGCTCGACATGTTCATGCCCAGGGGATATCCGCTGTTGGCCGAGAGGATCCCGTTGATCTGCCAGCCGCCGAGGATCGCCTCCGAGATGCCACTCAGATCCGTCAGGTAACGCTGGCCGCGTCCGACCGGCACCATGTAGAGCGTGCTCAGGGAGAAGTTGTGCCGGAGATCCGTGTTGGACGAGCCCTTGTCCGCATTCTTGTCGGTCACGACGGGGAAATAGACGACGCCCGGGTCGCCACCGAATCCGGATACGCCGTTGGTGAGCGCGTGCGCGTAGGTGTAGGAGGCGAGCAGGAAGAACCCGTTCGCCGCCCGCCGCTCCATCCTCACCTGCATCGAGTTGTACGACATCCAGCCGCGGCTGAGAGCGGCGATGACGCTCTGCAGATTCGGATACGGACGGCGCGCCGCCGCGTTGAACCCTGGCCCGGGAGGCGCCGTGTTCAGGTCGCGGCTCTTGTCGAACAGACGATCCGCGTAGCTGCCGGCATAGGACACGCTCATGATCGTGCTGGACGGCAGCTTGCGCTCGATGTTCAAGCTCCACTGCTGCACGCGGCCCTGCTTGCTGTTCGGGTCGATCGTGGTCCAGGTGCCGGTGTAGCTCGCCGGGTCCGTCGGGGCGCTGTTGTCGGGGAAGCCCGTCGACAGCGTGCGAACCGGCGTGATGTTGTCGCTCGTGAACGCATAGGCATTCGCAAACGGCGGGTTCTGGTAGGGGCCCGTGGAGCCGCCCATCGCGGACACGTCATGGTAGATGCCGTAGCCGCCCCGGAGGACCGTATTGGTGCTCGAGCGGGGGCTCCACGCGAACCCGATGCGCGGCTGGATGTTGCTGAAGTCCGTCTTCACACCGATCGTCCCGCCCACGTAGATCTTGCCCGTGTAGAAATCGAAATTGCTGAACCGGTCCTTGGCTTCCGACTGCGGCGTGGTCACCATGTAGGCCAGGCCCAGGTTCAAGGTGAGAGCATCGCTCACCCGCCACGTATCGTCGATGAAGCCGCGGTACTCCTTCCAGCGCCGCCCCTTGACCGAGCCGTTGAGCTGATCGTTGCGTCCGCCCGAGGCGGGAAGCCCCAGCAGCAGGCTGGCGATGGAGCTGCCGGTGTTGGCGTTCAGCGATCCGGTCGAAGTAAACCCCGCGGTGAAGAGACGCGTGAACGAGAACTGCCCCGCGAGCGCCGTATCTCCCAGCAGGTTCAACTGCATGAAGCGAGCGGACAGGCCGCCGTTCAGCGTGTGGGAGCCCTTCACCTTCGTCAGCGTGTCGGAGTAGTGGAAGACGTTGGTGCCGCCCTGGAACGGGGAGAAGCCCCGATCCCCGATCCCCACGAAGTTCTGGAACGTCATGCGCGTCAGCGACGACGTCTCGTCTCCGCCCAGGTTGGCGCCGGGAATGCCGAGCTCCTGGGACTTGTTGGAGAGATATCCGAACGACGTGATGTAGTTGAAGATCCGGTTGTAGCCCGCGGTGAACTGGTTGATCAGATTGTTCCCGAAGATGTGGGTCTGTGAAACCGCGATGTTCTTCGCCCGGGTCTTGAACGTCTGGTTGCTCGAGAACCCGCCGGTCGCGCCGTAGTCGGGCAGCCCGGTCGGCAGGTACTGCTTCGCATTCTCCTGGCTGTAGCGCGCGAACAGGCGGTTGTTGTCGTTGAAATTGTGGTCGACGCGAATGTCGCCCTGGTAGTCGTCGAGCGTCTTGACCGGGTTGGCGAGGTAGTTGCCAGCGAGCCGATCGGTGAACGTGGGCATCGGCAGCAGGTTCACGAGCTGCTGTCCGATCGGATCGATACGATTGGCCGGGATCGTGGCATTCGGGAATGGGTCGCGGACGTTCTGGCCTGTCACGGGGTCCTTGTGCGTCGAGGCCGGATCGTAGATCGCCACCGCGGGCGCACCCGGAAACGACTCGGTGAAGACGCCCTGGTGCATCAGCGCCGTCGGGACCGTCAGGAGCGTCGTCAGGCCCTCGCGGATGTTGTTGCCCTGGAAATCGCCGAAGAAGAAGGTCTTGCCCTTGACGACGGGACCGCCCAACGAGAAACCGTACTCGTTCTGTCGCCACGGACGCTTCTTGGGACCGTCGAAGAAGTTCCGCGCGTCGAGCGCGTCGTTGCGCAGGTATTCGAACAGCGTGCCGTGGAACGTGTTCTCGCCCGACTTGCTGCTGACCAGCACGGTCGTGCCGCCGCGGCTGCCGTACTGGGCCTGGTAGTTGTAGGTGAGCACCTTGAACTCGCGGATGGCATCGACTGACGGCAGGATGCTCACGCCGCCGGCCGTCAGCTCGTTGTCGTCGATGCCGTCGAACATCCAGTCGTTCGCGTTCTCGCGCATGCCCTGCGCCGAGACCGACATGCTGCCGCGGTAGGACACCTCGCTGCTCGGGCCCTGCGCCAGAAAGCTGCCCGCGCGCCCCGTCACGGTGCCGGTTCCGAGCAGGGCCAGCTGGACGAAGTTGCGTCCGTTCAGCGGCAGCTCGGCCACCTGCTGCGCGTTGATCAACTGCCCGAGTGAGGCGTCGGAGCGCTGGAGCGCCACGTCGGCGGCCTGGCTCGTGACCGTCACCTCGCTGGTCAGCGACGACACCTGCATCGTGAAATTCAACGTGAGGCTGTCCTGCACCTGCAGGTTCAGGGTTCGTTCCTCGGTCCTGAACCCGCTCATGGTCACGCTCACCGTGTAGGTGCCGATCGGGAGCAGCGGCAGCGCGTAACGGCCCGCCTGGTCGGTCACGGCTTCACGTACCGCGGTCGTGCCCTGGTTGCGGGCGGTCACGACCGCCCCCGGAATTGTGCCCCCCGACGAGTCGAGCACCGTCCCGGCGATGTTGCCGACCGATTGTGCGGATGCGGTCGTGCCGGCCAGGCACATCAGCCCGATGACGAACGCGCTTACCCGGAGCCTCGAGAGTTCCATCTCCCCTCCTCTGCTGCGGGACGATACGGTTTCGGTTCGCTCCGCCCGGTTCCCGCTGTAAGTGATGTGCCGCCGCCACGGCTCGATGCGTGTGCAGGCCGATGGCGGCGGGGGCATTCCCGGAACACACTTCTGGACCAATTAGGCGACGGATTTCACAGGTGCCAAGAGACCGGCACCGGCTAGCGGGCAGGAGGAAATGATGACGTGACGATCCGTATTCAACTGCTCCGGACAGGCGACGGTCCGTTTGCCGGGGACGGCCGACTCAGGGAGCGTGTGGCTCGCGCATCACTGCCAGATACCCCGTGCTGCACCTCTTTGCAATCTGGGAATATCGGTCTGATTCGCCTACAAAATAACTATTCTCGATTGATCCGACGCCATTTAGCACTCTACTCGTTCAGTGGTGTCAAGTACAAAAGTCCTTGCGCCGAACGGATAAGGAACTGATAATCGTCGGCCTTTCGAAGTCTTTGCGAGACGCCGTCCGCCCTGGCACTGGACACCCGGGAGGACGTCGGTGGAGGGACCTTGCGACCGACATCCGCGCGACAAGAGAGATTGGGTACGGCGCGCACTCGGGCCGGTCACCGGCCCCGGGCGGTAATCGCCACGCTCGTGTGCGCGGCGGGGATCTCCGCGGGCGCGTTCGCCGGCCAGACGCCGGCGGCTCCTGCGCCCCTGACGCTCGCCCGGCTGGTCGATCCCGCGACGCGGATCGACGTGAACGGCCGGCTGGTGCAACTCGCGCTGCATGGCCTCATCCGTTTCGATACGCTCGCCGAGCTGTTCACCTACATCGATACGCAGGCCGGCCGGTGGACCTTCTACGACTCCGGCAGAGCGCCAGGCCTTCGGAGACGATCTGCTCCGCCGCGGCGTCGAGAGCCGCATCGTGTCGATGGAAACGGAACTGCCGCTCGAAGTGCTCCTGACGCACACGCGCGGTGAGATCGACGCCGCCGTGAACGCGGTGCGCACGGTGGACGGTGCGCTCGTATTCAAGGGACGCAACTGGAACGCCTCCGTCCCGACGTACCGCGAGGCTTTCCAGCGGGTTCGCGATCGCTGGAGCACGAGCCTCAACTGCTGGAGCGCGTCCTCGTCCATGGCTGGGCGCGCGCTCTCGAACTGGTACCTGATCGACGAGGGCATCACCCTGTACGGCGCCACCTACGACTCCACGGAGCATTTCTGGCAGGCGGTGAAGTACCGTCCCGACGTCACGATCGGCCAGCTTCGGGACCTGCTCGCGGCCATGGGCGGCGCGGACTGGCCGGCGTGGCTCGACGACCTCGAGCGCGATCAGGCATTCGCGCGCAGCAACGCGTACGCGCTCGTGTTCCTGCGCGCCAACCTGCGGCCGGACCGTTTTGCGGCCTTCGACGAGCAGCTCCGGGCGGCGGGACGGCCCGACGAAAGCGCAAGGCAGGCGCAACAGCGGATCAGCCGCGGACCGGGCGAAGCGGTGCGATTCGTCGCCGTCCAGGAGAAGGTGCTGTGGGGCGACCTCGCGGACGTCTTCCATTTGGTCGTCACATTTTCGGCGCGCCTGGGCAGCGCACTGCCGCGCGGGGTTGGAAGCGTCCGCGACGCGCTGGCCGCGAGAGGATTCGGCACGATCACGCTCGATGGCTATGCCTCCGGCCGCTTCCCGTTCCTGAGCAGGACCTTCCAGGATCTGATGCTCGAGATCTGGAAGGTCAAGTACCTCCAGATGCCGCGATTCGGAGAGATCATCCGCAGCACGGTCGGGCGCCGGCTCGATCATTTCCTCGATGACGGCGATTCACCCGACATCCCGATTCCGGTCTACGTCGGGCAGCTCAATCGCATCCGCGACCTCGCGCTCGCGCAGCAGAAGAAGTGACCGCCAGGGCCACGGGAGTGACGACAGCACGGCGGGCAGCGCCGGTCGTCCTGATTTCACCGAGGACGCCCCAGGCTAGCTAAGCTAGCGCCGCGCGGCGAACCCGCGCCGCATGTCGTCCGGGTCGTCCATGACGGGTGACGAGGCGAGCGCCTTCCAGTTGAAGCCGGGCTGGAACGGCTTCAGCGCGGCTGCCGGATCGAACAGGCGCGAATCGACGGGACGCGCGGTGTAGGGCGTCAGGTCCGGCACCTCGGCGAAGAAGTCGAGCGGCAGCGACGCTGCCGCGTCGAACTGGTTGAGCGGCGGCAGGTCCAGGATGAAGAAGAGGAGCCGCGCGATCGACCCGAAGCTCGCCAGCGTGGGCGACACGTAGCCTCGCCGCACGTGCGGTCCCGCGAGCATCAGGACCGAGCGATGGGCATCGACGTGATCGCGCCCGCCCTGCGGATCGTCCTCCGCGATGATGACGAGCATCTCGGGCCACCACCGGCTGTGCGAGAGCGTCTGCATGACGCGGCCGAGCGCGAGGTCGTTGTCCGCCATGTAGGACTCGCGGAACGGGTACCCGTCGGCGGGATGCTCGTCGGTCAGGTGGTCGTTGGGCAGCACCATCGTGACGAGCTGCGGGAACGGCTCCCGGCCGCTCTCCCAGCGCTCCCGCAGCTCGCGCTCGAATTCATCCACCCGGTACTGGTCCGGGATCGCCATGTTGAACGTCGGGTACGTCCGGGACGTGCGGTCGAACAGCGGCTTCGGAATCGGAAAGCTCACGCTCATGCGGATCCCGCTGTCGGTGAAGGCCGCCCGCTCCAGCGACGCCGGCATTTCCGTGCCGAACCCGAAGTTGAAGAAAGACATGTGGTGGCGCGCGAGGTGTTCCCACGAGCGCGCCGGCCTCGTTGTAGTCCTCGGGCAGCACGGTCGCGCTCGACCCGGCCACGTAGCGCCGCCCCGGAGCGCTGCTGAACAGGCGCGGCTCGATCCGCGACCGCGCGTTCACCTCGACCCACTCGTTCGGATACACGCCCACGACCCAGCGGTGGCCCGTGTTCGACTGGTCCGAGTCGCAATAGAAGTTGTCGCTGATGGCGAACCGGTCCGCGAGCGCCTGATGGTTCGGCGAGATGTCCACCGACGGCAGCACGCGCGAGCCGTCCTTGCTGACGACTCTCCGCTGCATGCCGAGCTCCGCGATCGCGGAATCGCCGTGCACGCTCGCGCGCTGCCCGTACACCTGGTCGAACGTACGGTTCTCCTTCACGATGAAGACGACGTGGCGGATCGGATGCTCCCGGAGAACCGGCACGAGCGGCCGCTGGGTCGCCGCGTCCGCCGGCACCTCGCGCGAGACGTACGTATTGCGCACGACCTCGGCGGTGTAGGCGGCCAGTGCCGGGGCGTCGGGCACGTCGATCATCTGCAGGGTGCCCTGCATGATGTCGCCCGGGTGGGCGCCGCGCGGCGGATCGACGAAGCCGCGCCCGCCGTTGGGGCCCGACCCGAGGCCCTTGGCGCTGCTGACGAGCAGCGTGCGCTCGCCCGGCGCAAGCGCCGCGATCGAGGCGAACCACCCCGCGGGCACGTAGCCCGCGACGCGCCCTGCGCGCAGGTCGACGACCGCCACGGCGTTCAACCCCGCGCACGCGACGTAGAGCCGCGTCTCGTCGGACGTGAGCGCCATGCCGAACGGCAGCACGCCGCGCAGGTGCTCGAGCCCCGGCACGTTCAGTTCGATCTGGCCCGCGATTTCGCCCGTCTCGTGCTCGATGATCGAGATCGTGTCGTTGGTCGCGTTCGCGACGTACACGAAGCGCGCGCCGGCCACGACGGCCCCTGGGCTCGCGCCGCCCACGGTCGCGATGTCGTCGCGATCCACGCCGACGAGGTAGCCGGTCTTGATCCGGGCCATCACCTGCCCGGATGCGACGTCCACCTTGAACACCGACATCGCGTCCGGATGATTGGGGCTGCCGAGTCCCGGCACGGCCACCGAGCCGGCAATCGCTCCCTCCTCCGCTTCCTTCGACGGCACGCCGTACGCCGGGAATGCCAGTCCCGCCGACGCACGCGTCGGCTCGTCCGTTACGCCTGGCACGAGCGGATACTCGAACATGCCGACGTTCGAGACCCAGGCGAACCGCTCGTCCGGCGAGAACGCCACGGCGAAAGGATTCCGCCCGACGCGCACCGACCGCACAACGTCGTGCGACACCACATCGACGATCGCCAGCCGATAGTTGAACTGATCCACGGCCAGCAGCGTCCGTCCGTCGCGGCTGAGCGCAAGGTCGCCGACGAAGCTGTCGGCGAACCCGCTCGTGTTGAGGTCGATCGCGCCCGACACCTTCAAAGTCGCGACATCCAGACTGACGATGCGCCCTTCGTCAGCGCTGCCGTAGTAGAAAGCTGGCGCCGTCAGGGGAGAACGCGCCGCCCATGTAGGCGCCGCTGCCGCGCTCTGGCTCGTCGGGGACGTGCAGAGCCGAGGCACGGCGGACGGCATACGGCTCCCGCAGGTCGACGAACTCGATCGCATCACGCCGCATCAGCGCCGCGCGGCTCCCGTCACGGCTGACGGCCAGTCCCCACGCATACGATCCCGTGCGGATCACCCGCCCGGCCGGCGTGACGCGGCGGCCGTTCACGAGCACGGCGGTGTTGCCGTCGATGTGCGCGATGCGCGAGCGTCCGGGCGGCTCCAGCAACTGAACCGAGGGCCGCTGAAACGTCGGGGCGACGAGGGCGCCGAGCGCGATGGCGACGGCGAGGGATAGGCCGATCGACAGCGGACGCATGGCGGGAATGTAGCACGGGGCTTCAGGCTTCAGGCTTCAGCCTCGAGCCTCGAGCCTCGAGCCCTCGAGCTCCGTGCCCTGAGCCCTGGGCCCCGAGCCTGAGCCCTGCACAATCTGGTAACGTCGGATGGTGACGCTCCGAAAACAAATCCAGGATCTCCTGGCGGCACAACCGCGGTCCGTCTCGAGCCTCGCGCGCGAACTCGGGATCGACCGCGGCGACATGGCCGATCAGCTTGGCCACACCATCCGCTCGGCGCGCGCGTCGGGTTTCCGCATCGTGATCGTCCCGGCGCGCTGCAAGGCGTGCGGGTTCGTGTTCGCGGAAGACAGGCTCGCGAAGCCGACCCGGTGTCCCGAGTGCAGGGGTTCGCGATTGTTCGAAGCGCAGGTCGGACTGGAATAGCCAGATGGCAGCCACGTACGAAGAGATGCTTGCGTTCGTCCTCGCGCAGCTTGCCGTCCCCGTCGGGCAGCACGACGAGCCGGACGGCGCGGTGGTCGTGACCAGCGGCGAGCCTGGCGACGTCATCGTCCGGCTGACGGACACGCAGGTGACCGTCGCCGAGTACTCGGTGGTCTGGCGCACGCCGGAAACGGCATCGGTGGAACCGATTGCGGTCGGGATGGTGATCTGGAGCGCGGTGTCCGCGGAGGCGGCGATGCGGGTCGTAAAGGGCCTCATCGCCGCGGCGCGCGAGGCGCGGCGCGCGAAGTTCCGTGTGTGCGGCCTCTGCGAACGCTCCACGCCCCCGGAGTGGATGCAGTCCGACGACATCTGCCAGGAGTGCGCCGAGCAGGACCCTGGCGTGGTGCACTGACGCACGACGAGGGCAGGCCCTCGCGGTGGCCGGGAGGCCGAACGCGCCCGCGGTGAGCAGGCGCCCGGACTATCGCTTCGGGTCGAGTGACGGGCGGCCGGGACCGTCGCCGGGCGCGTCGGACGAAGCCATCGTCGGCAGCAGCTTGACCACCACCGCCGTTTCCTTGTTGGCGACGACGGAGACGGCCCAGGCCCAGGGCTGATGTCCGGGCATGTCGACGCGTACAACCCGGCTGCCCACGTTCAGCCTGGTGATGGACAAGGGCGTGCGTCCCCGAGGCAGTCCATCGACCGTCACGTCCGCCCCGCCGGGGTCCGACGTGACGATCAGCGAACCGAAGTACCCACGCGGCAGGGGCGCGGCGGCTGCCTGGACCGGTTTCGGCCTCGGGTCCCGCGTCGCAACAACGGAGGCAGGGGGACGGGGCGCGTCCGGCGTGGCGACGGCGGCCGGCACCTGCGCCTCGACATCGGACGCCGCGTCGGGACGAGCCTCGGGGTCCGCCCCGGACGTCGGCACGGGGGGTGCGGGAACGGCAGCGGCGAAGGCCGGCGCGACGGCCGGGGTGCCGGGCGCCTCGGCTGGCCAGCCGACGTACACGACGGCGAGCAGAGCCGACAGCCCCAGCCCGGCCGTGACCAGGAACACCGGGCTGATGCCGGTCCGCGAAACCTTCGGCACCCGCACCACGACGCGCATGGCATCCAGCCGGGCGGGACGTGGCGCGCGCCAGGACTCGGCGGCCACACGAGTCCGCCGACGGCTGCGATCCAGGAGATTGCGGGCGCGCCCGGACGCCTCGGCCGCCCGACGCTCCACCCACTCGGTTGCGCGCTCGGCGGCAATGAGGAGGGGCCCGAATCTTGGCGGCGGCGTACGGTCCTCGGGAGGCGCGTGGCCGGGGAGACTCTTCGACCGCGCGAAAACCTCCGCCACCATGGCTGTCAGGTCCAGGTTTGCCGGCGTCAAGGCCGCGGTCGGCGTGGGGGCCTCATAAAAGAGAGAGGTGGGCGGCTCTCCTTTGGCGGCCGCCCCGGCCGGGTCCCCGACGGTGATGCCGCGCGCGACTGGAACGGCCGGATCGTCCGCGGCGCCAGGCAGCCTGGGCCAGGTCACCGTGACGCGCAGCGTTGCCGTGTCCGCGTCGGCGGAGGCCTCGTCGAACGAGACGCTGGTCGGCGCCCCGGCGTCACGGGCAAAGCGGCTGCCCCGCGCGTCCCGGAGCCACTCGAGGAACGAGGCAGCGAACAGGGTCAGGACTCCGCGCTCGGCCGCCTGCATTTCAATGCGAAGGACCGAGCGGACGGGTTCGGCGCCGTCTGCGCCGCCGAGCGGCGCGTCTGGGAAGGTCGCCATTTCGGCCTCCCGGGTGAAATCACCCGCTTCGAGTTACGAATTGCGGGCCGCGCTCGGTGAGCCGGCCATGAACACCCTCACGAACCCAAGGGGGACACGCTCGCACCGTTTCGGGTGGCCGGTCAAGCAAAAACGGGCATGAGCCCTACTGGCCAGCCCTGTTCCGGCACGCCCGCGCACATGGAGAACGCGTTGCTTAGCAATGATGCCGACACCCGGTAGACTCCATTTTGGCGAGAGAAATCGCGAATAGCTCCGGAAAATGGCGCTATTGAAGGGACCTTTTGTCTGCCGGTCAAAGGAATAACCAATCTAGGACGACCAGGAGAACGGAAACTCCGATGCTGACGAGAATATCGGCCGTCGCCTTTGTTTTGCTCATCCCCATCCACGCGGCAGCCGCGACGATCCACTTCGAGCACGACGGCGGCGGCATCAGCTCGATAGGGGCCGGTGGGTTCCAGCTGTTCACGGAGCTCGAGAGTCCGGACTGGGCCGTCCAGTTCGCGCTGGAGACCGGGCCCGCCCTGTCGGTGACGCCGGGCTCTTCGGGCGGCACTGACTACGCCTTTGCTGGCGGGCTGCTGACCTTGTTCGGGACTGGCGGGGCGCTCGCCGCCATTCCAGTCGCGCCGTTCACGATTTCCCTGTCGGCCCCCGACCACTCCCCCATCTGGGACGCCCTGCCCCTGCCTGGACCTGTCGCCGAGATGAGCGGTCTGCTGTATCTCGTGCTCGGGCCCGGCACCCTGGACCCGGCCCTGGCGCATGCGCTGGGGGTGTCCACGCACACGCTCGGCGGCTCGCTGCAGTTCATCGTGGACGACTTCTACGGCACGTCGGCCGACGCGGTCCGGCAGGCGGTACCCAACTGGCTGGCGGGGGATATCGACCTCCGCGACCGTCAGGTGCCCGAGCCATCGATGCTGCTGCTGGCAGCGCTGGGCAGCGCGGGCGTGGCGGTACGCCGCCGGCTGTCGAGACGCGCGTAACACGGCCGGGGACAACGACGAGTTCGGCGGGCCGCTGGGCGCAATGTTCGAGCGTGCCGCCAACTCACACGAGACTGGAGACTGGACCGACCGGGCCATGCCCGACACACCATTCGACAGCGTCGAGAGCGCTCAGGTCTACATCGCACTGCTGCGGGAAGCCGTCGACGAGGCGCGCGGCGACGTCGGCAACGACATCAACGCGGCGGCGGCCGAGAGCCGGACGCGCCACCTCCAGGCGCTGCGTCTCGTGGACCACAAGCTGACTCAGCTCGACGGGCACCTGCGCGGGTCGAGCCGGATCCTCAACAATTTGCGGATGCTGCGCCGCGTCCTCCTCGGTGAGGCCGCCGACGAGTAGCGCGCCGACAGCCCGGACACAACGTCATCAGGTCGTCGCCGGCCGCGGGCGACGCGGGACAGGGGCGCGGCCAGGCTGGGAAGCCGCAGAAGGCCGGGAAGTAGGGCGGGAGGCGGTGGTCGTGCGCCTCGAAGCTCGCGGCACTGATCACCGCCCTTGCGGCCGTGACCGGCATCAAGGCGAAGGGAACCCGGCCTGTCGCACACACTCACCTGATGGGAGCGTCCCGGCTCGCCCTCCTGGCGCTGGTGATCATCATCGCTTCCCTGGTGTTCCGGGCACGCTCGGCCGGCTGACAGACGACGGGTTGACGCGCCACACCGAATCCGTGAGTTCGTTCAGGCCTGCGCGATGACCACTCGTGGTGCCGTCACACCCGCGGGATCCGGAATCGGTACGCGCGTCATGTCCAGCAGGCCACCGAGGTAGTTCCGGGTCTCGACCACAGCCGGCGAGACCGAGCGCCGCAAACAGCAACGTGACCACTATCAGCACCGCCGGGACTCGACCGGCCCACCGCTGGAGCCACGAGACGGGCGGCGTCAGGTACCAACGTGAAGAGGATGGCGAGCGCGAACGGCACGAGCACCGCCTGGGCAGCCTGTGGAGGTACACGGTCATCAATGAGCGGGCACGCGCTCTGGCTGTCGCACCGCGATGACCGCCGCGCCGCGGCGCCTTGACGCCGGCTTCCGCTTCCGCCGGCACGGCTCGCCGAAAAGCCAGTTGATCGGCGTCTGACGAAGTCCGAGAATGAAGGTCGCCACGAAGGAGGGTTCTCGGTATGGAGGAGGACAGATGAAGGCAAATGTCTGGGTGGGTCTGTGTGTCCTGGTGTTTGTGGGGTGCCTGGGGTTCGTCGCGGTGCGCGCCGACGACGATCCCGGCAACGGGGACGAATCGAGGATCAAGGCCGGGCTGTCCTACGCTCACGATCAGGGCATCGACCTCGACCTCAAGCGCAGGAACCGGGCGCTGGTCGGTCTCGGCAGCTACCTGGTGAACAGCGTCGGCGGGTGCAACGACTGTCATACCGCGCCGCCGTTTTCGGCCGACCCGTACGCGTTCCTCGGCGCGCCGAAACAAATCAACAACGCCTGCTATCTCGCGGGCGGCACTCCGTTCGGTCCGTTCGTCTCACGCGACATCACGCCGTGGGAGGATGGCAAGCCGGCGGGTCTCACGTTCGGGCAGTTCCGGCACGTGATGCGGACGGGCGAGGATCCGGACAACCCCGGACAGGTGCTTCAGGTCATGCCGTGGCCGGTCTATCAGTCCATGACGGATCGCGATCTGCAGGCGATCTACGCGTACCTGTCGGCGATCCCCGCGATCCCGGCGAACACCTGCGGCGTGCCCAGCGAACACTGACCCACCCGGACGGCGCGCCGGCGATGTGCTCAGCGCATCTCCGGCGCGCCTCACACGTTCGGCAACGATCGGCGGCGTGACTGACACACGACCATGAACGACATCGTGCACTTCGAGGGCGACCCGGAAACCGACAGCGCGCGGCGGCACATGGAGCGCGTGCTGAAGGCGTCCGAACCAGCGCCGCGCTGGCCGTGGCTGGTGGCGGCGCTTGGCAGCGGCGGCGTCTGGCTGCTGTGGCGGCTGGGCCGCGCCGCGACCCGCACGACACAAACCGTTGATCCTCCTCCGGCCGCTGACGATCCCAACGCGACTCGCGCTGATCGAAGCCGCGCGGCGCCGACGCACCGGCCGCCAGACAACCAGAGATAGCGCGACGATGACGAGGGATCGGATCGGAGTGGGTCAGGAACGCCGGTGCGTGCTGCTTGCCGCCGGCGTTGGCGCCGCATGCGTGTGTTCCGCGCGGCGCTGCGCCCGTTCCCGGCGCAGTTGTTCATTGAGCCGCTCGGACAACTCGCCGAAAAACGCGGCCGCGGCCCGCAACAGTCGATTCTGCTCGCGCAGTTGCTGAAGCTCCGTCTCTGCGGCGCGCAGCGCGCGACGACGCCTGGGCTCGCGATGGACTGCGCGCCCGGCATGGTACTTCGCCTGCCCGGTGGTCGATCTCGGCATGTGCTCAATTGAAGAGCAAGAGGGCTGCCGACAGGGGTCGTCGGACCGAGGAGAGCTGTAAGTGCTTACCACGCAGCGCCTTTCGCCAGAACGCAGCGTGCCGCGCACACTACGATGAAATACGGTGATTTTGTGCCGTTTCGTCACAGGGAAACTGACGAAATCGTCGCAGCGCGCATTCGCGCCCCGTTCTTGCTGCCGCGATCGACGATTCGGGCCGTGTCCCGAATGGGAACGCAGTCAGCGCATTCCGTGATCCCGATTCCGTCGTATTTCCCGCGTGTGCATCCTTACAGCAGTTAACGACGGACCTTCCCCGACCGAACGGAGCCACGGACGACGGGCGCGGCGTCGCGCGCAATAACGAAACTGTCGGTGACGACCGGAATCGAGGCGACTGGAACGTCTCGTCACTGGCATGCCTGCCTGCACCGAGACGGCGGCGGTCAGAGTCCGGGCATCGGCATCACCCACAACGCCGGAACGAGGTGCAGGTTGCCGAACGCGAACCAGGGCCAGAACCGCGCTGGCTGATCCTCGCGGGCGAGCAGTCACGTTGAATCCGACCGTCAGGGGCAGCATCACGCGGGTGATCGCGCCGGTGGACGGGCTCCCAGAGCAGCGGATCCATGACGAGCAGCAGCAGCACGTAGCCGGCGCCGACGCGCCACCAGGCGACGTCGAGGCCGCGGATGCGTCGACGACATAGGTGGCCTGGACGACGAGGGGCAGGACGATCGAGATCGAGCGGGACGACCGACGCCCATTGGCCGCCGGCGATCGCCGACGCTGCGCGCTGCGCCATCACCACGAGCGCCGTGCCCGGGAAACGACGCCTGATCGGCGCTCGCGAGAATCGTCGATCGATAGATCGATCGGAGATAGTCCTCCCACATCAGCAGCGGGAGCAGAGCCACCACGACGGCCGCCGCGAGCCGTCCCCACCCGCGCCACGACGAAGGCACGCGCTGTGCCACCACGCCGAGGATGTTGGTCTCGCGCGCAAGGCCGTTCACGCCCGCAATCAACGCGGACGCCAGATACCACTCCCGCTCGGCGAGCAACACCACGACTGCGGTCAGGACAAGGCTCGGACCGTCCAGGAGCGCGAATCGCACCGACCAGAGGAGGCCGTGGGAAAAGAGACACGCAGTCCAGAGCGCCAGCCCGCGCGGCGTGCGCGGCGGCACCCAGCGCGCCAGCAGCAGCGCGAGCAGCAGCCAGGCCGCGACGTTCTGCAGCGCGTAGGCCTCGATGATCCACGCTGGCCGTCCGAGACCGAGCAGGTACGCGGTCCAGCTGAAGAGAATCCGCCTCGCGCGGAACGGAGCGAGGTCCATGGCGCGATCGACGAGCGGATCGCGGACAAGCGGGTCCAGCGCACGCTGCGCGTAGAACTGACCGTCGTAGCTCGCCCACGCGGGATAGACGTAGTGCGGCAGCGCCTGCAGCGCCGGCGCCTCGTAGTCGTGTCCCTCCGGAAAACCGATGAGCGCCGTGAAGCCCAGACCCGGGTGGTAGAATCGCGCAACCGCGCCGAGAAACAGCGCGCAGAGCGCCAGCGCCATGCCCCGATACACGACGTGCGTCCTGCTGCTGATCCTCTCGGCGGGTTGCCGCCCGCCTGCCGACGCGGCGTCGATCTCCGTCGTGGACTTCATCAGGGAGTTCAGCCGCGCCGACGCGCGCCCCTCTGCTGCCTTTCAGATTACCGACCGCGACGGCCGGCCGTCGATCCTCGCGCCGGCGCCCGGTCGCATGACGTGGGCCCTGCCCCTCCCCCGACGCGGCCGGTTCGAGGCCGACGTCGCCGTCGTCGGCAACGTCCCCGTGCGATTCAGGGTTGGCGTGAGCGACGATCGCATCTACGAACAGCTGGCCAGCCTGCTGGTACAACCCGCCAGGGGCTGGACGCAGGTGTCGGTGGACCTGTCGCCGTACGCCGGGCGCAAGTGGAGCCTATTCTATCGTCCCGACGCGATTACGTGGCACGTCGTGCTGAGCACGGACGCGGTGGACGGAACGGCGGGAAGCGCCATCTGGGGATCGCCACAGGTGCTGACCGATCGAGCCGGCGCGATCGAATACGGGGCGCGCCGCCGGCGCCTCGCTCGGCGCTGACGGCCTGCGGCTCCGCCTCGACGGCGGGCGAGCAGACGACGAGATCAGAACGTCACACGCACCCGATATTTGAGCACCGCGGTCCCGTCGGCCGCGACCGGCACCGTGAATTGCGACGCCCACGCCGCCGTCTTCTTCCACTCGTGCGACGAGCGCAGCATCTCCCACGTGCCCCCGATCGGCTCGTTCACCTCGACCGTCACCGGCACCGTCTTGTGGTTGCGCAGCGTGATCTCGTACTCCAGCTCGTAGGTGGATGACCCGATCTTGCGGAAGTCCGTCTGGTTGCGCTCGCAGACGACGTCGAACGCATGGCCGATCAGGACTTTCAGCGTCTCGTCCTTCGGCGTGTGATCGATCCGATCCTCGCCGACGAACTGCAGGTTGCCCTTCGAGTCCGCCTGGTACACGCGCAGCGCGCCAGCGGGCATCGGCATCCCGAGGCCGCTCTTCTGATCGTTGCGGAACTGGTAGAGGACCTGGACGTTGTCCTTGATCGGCGCTCCCGGGTGCGACCCATTCCGGTAGGACCACGCCTGCCCATCGACGACGTACCGCTTGACGACGGGCACTCCGGTCGCCGACAGCATGCTCACCTGCTTCGTCTCGCTGTTGCTGATCGTCGTCCTGCGCCCGAGCGTATAGAGGTGATAGTCGGAGAAGGACTCCTGCGCCATCGGCGCCGCCGCGGCTTGCTTCGCGACCATCACGTCCCGCTCCATGGCGTTGCGGGCGTTTGACGCGATCCGGTTGAGATCGCCGGCAACGAGCTGCAGAGACGCATGGCGAAACGCGGTCCCGCTGTTGTTTGTCAGTGTCACCCAGCCATCCAGATCGGCCGCGGCATCGTCGCGCCCGACGGTGAGGACATAGTCGGCGTTCCACGACAGCTTGTGCGCGAGATACGTCGCCTCCACACGGTGGCGCGTGGTGCCGCTGTTGGCGAGCGTCCAGATCAGCGTCGGGTGCGTGTAGAGCGTGTCGGGCACCTCCGGGAAGCGGAGGTGGCTGGCGCCGATGCCGGTCACGATCTCCTGGCCGATGCGCCAGACCGGCCCGTTGTTGTAGCTGAGGAGACGTGCCTTCACCTCCTCTTCCGCCGTCGTGCCGTTCTCCGTCCGGGTGCGCACGAGCGTGACGTCGCGGCCGACATACTTGCGCAGCAGCCGGTCGGGATCGAGCAGGTCGTACTCGTAGTTCTGCTCGAGGACGTCCACGCGTCCGGGCTCAGTGAGCGATCGGAAGTGCACCGTCGCCGGATTGACGGTGGCGGCGATGTCCATGAACCGCAGGTCGAATTCGCCGGACGGCAACTGCACGTTGCGAACGTCGCGAACGAGTGCGATGTCGGAGTTGTAGACCGTGACCGCGAGATCGACCTGATCCTCCAGCGTGGACGACCGCGGACCGCTGTGCGGCTGGGCGGCCGCCCGGGGCGCGGACGGACGCGCGAATCCAACGATCCCGACGGCAAGCAACGCGGCGAGGCAGATACGTGCGCGCATGACAGGCTCCTTTGCATGGGCATGGGGGCTCGGCGCCCTGCGCGCCGTTCGAATGCCCCGCCTGTCCTTAGAACGGAGCCGCCGGAGTTTCTTGCAGCGCGGCCCGGCGTCCACGTCAGGCCGCCGTCGCGGGTGGTGAACGTGCGGCCGTCGGCCGCGGTCACCGTGGCGCTCGTCGCGTCGACGGCGATCACGGATTTGAGATCGACCGGTTCGGGCACGGATCGCGGCTGCCAGGTGCGCCCGTCTATCGAGAGGAGCGCGAACCCCTGCCGGCCAACGAGCCAGACGACGTTGGCCTGCGGCGACGCCCCCGCCAGGATCTCGGAGGGAGCCGGCAAGGGGACGGACGTCCACGTGGCGCCGCGGTCCATCGAACGGTCGACACGATCCGCCGCGGCGACCCGCCAGATTGACCCGTCGGGCGACGAGAACGTCACGGGCATGCGAACGGAGGCCTGCGTTTGGCGATCGTTCGCGCGCACGGATTCCCGGGCCGCGGCTTCCTTCTTTACCTCGTCCCGGAGCTGTGACGCCGGTGCGGTGACGGCGTTCGCCGCAGGCGCACTCGCGGCGGCTCGCGCCTCTTCCTTCGGCTGCGTGGCCCGCTCGGGCGGCTGCGCGATGCTTTTGGCACGGGCGTCCCCCGGTTGCGCGCCGCGCTGAGCCATCTGCGTGCGGTCTGCCCGAAGGGACGAGTCGTCTCCGCCGCTGCGCGGTTTCGCCGCGGCCAGCGACGGACTGGTGTCTCCGGACGACGAAGGCTCGGAGGTGATGGTGGCTGGAGCTGCGGGTTGCACGCTCGGCGTTTCGCCTCGCCTGCCAACGTTCACCCAGATGAGCAGGGCCGCGGCAGCGGCGAGTGCCGGCACCATCCAGCGGATCGAGGGCAGGGGGCGGTTGGGGGTAATCGGCTCGACGGGCTCGGCCTCCGCCACCGCGGCGAGCAGCGCCTGGCAGCGCTCGCAGCCCGCGGCGTGGGCTTCCGCCTCGCGGCGTGCGTCCGGAGACAACCCGTCGTCGAACCACGCGGCCAGCGTCTCCGGATCGAGACACGCACCGGCTACGCCCGTGTCTGCCTGTGGCGTGCGCCGGCTCAGCAGCCGCTCGATAGCGTCGTCGCGGTCGGTCACTGGGGCCTCTTCTTCATATAGAACGGTCCGGCAGCGAATTCTTGCCGAAGAGGGTTCCGAGGTCGAGCGGACCCGGATCCTGCGCGGCGGCGAGCGCCTCGTCGATCTCGGGATCTGCAAGCCCGCGCGCGCGGAGATGCGCCTCGACCTGCTCACGAATCACGCGACGTGTGCGCGCGAGATGCCGCGAAACGGTCGCCTCGTGCTCCTGCAGGATCCGGCCGATGGCGGCTAGCTTGAGCTGCCGCTCGTAGTAGCAGGCGAGACGCAGCCGGTCGCGGGGCGCAAGGCCGGCAATGGCCTCGTTGAGTGCGTCATGGACCAGCGGCTGGAGGCGTGCCCGGTCCGGATCCGCCGGCTCCGCGCTGGCGGGCAACTGCTCGACCCCGTCCGGCAGCGACTCGGTGCGCCGCGCGACGCGGATCGCGTCCACGTGGCGCTGTGCCAGGACGGCGCGCAGCCACGTCACCAGGCTGCTCCGGCCGTGGTAGTAAGCGAACAGCGACTGGCGCCGGCCGTCGCGCTCGCGCAGCCCGAACAGCTCGGCGAAGAGGGCGTCAGCGATGTCGCGCGGGCCGCCGCTGGCATCCAGCGCGTCGGCCGCCCGATACAAGGCTGGACGCTGCGTGCGGAAGCACTCTTCCCAGGCGCTCTCGTCACCCCCGCCGCAGCCGAGCGCGAGGGCGAGGTCGGTCAGATGGAGTGCCCGGAGGTATTGCTCGGCTTCCCGTGCCGATGGCGTCCGCCTGGCGAAGGCCTTCATCATGCTCCGCTGCAGCGCGTCTGCAAAGTCGCCTGGCGCGACACTCCAGTCTGCGGCGTGGCTGTCGCGATAGAGACGGACGAGGAGTGCAGCGTCGATCGGCACGCGGGACGATTGTAGCCGGAGTGCCCTGGCCGATCCTGACCGCCACCGGGAGCCTGGGTTGGCTCCCGGTGACAATCAGTGGTCTGACGACTGCGGCTACTGGAACGGCACCGCGGGGGGCTTCACTCCGGTGATCATCGGCAGGCCGGCGTCCTTCCACGCGACGGACGGGAACGTCTGATCCGACGTGTCGCGACCGGGGAAGCCGCGATAGCCGTTGAACACGTTCCCGTAGCTGGCGCCCTCGAAACCGCCATAGCTGGTGGTATCGGCCCGGTCAATTTCGTACACCGCCTGGAAGCGCTCCGGAATCGACGCCGCCACGGCGTTCTTCGCGTCACTGCGGCTGCCGCTGCGGCAGTAGAAAATCACCACAGCCCCCACCATGGGGTCCATCTGGTTCACGAAGTCGGGATTAAGGCTCATCGACGAGGTGGTCTCGTTCCACAACTCGTACGGCGCGTTGAAGGCGATCGGCGACATCGCCACCGACGCCACCTTGTCGACCTGGATCAGGTGCGGCCTGCCGTGCACGTTGAAGGACAGGAACTTGCCCAGGAGAATCAGTTTGACCTTGCCGAAATCCGGCGTGATGACGTCGCCCTTCTTGGGCGTGATCGACGTGACCTTGGCGGCCGTCCCCACCCAGTAGTACTCCGCATGGCTGCGGACGTCGACGAGCACGACGCGAGCCGGAAGACCGGTGGCCGGATCCACCTGGTGCTGTACGGCATCGAAGGCCTGTTCGGCGGTGAGTGGTGTCGGGACGATCTGCGGCGTCTGTGCGAGGGCGGAGAACGTCCCCCCAAGCAGGCAGACGCAGGCGAGCGGAATAATGACGCGATACTTCAGGGTCTGCATGAACATTCCTCATCTCCGATGACACCCCGGCCGCCCGCGCGCGACAGCGGGACGAGGTGGAGCACCGTGACGTGAATGACCGCAGGACCATCGCCCGTCTCGTGCGCCTGCGAGACCAATATGAAGAGAAAGAAGAGGACGTCGCAGCTGCGAGGCCTTTGACACCCGGTCCGGTCGGTGGCGCGCGCGGTGGTCTGCAGTGAGTATCGGACGACAGGTCGCGACTGTCAAGGCTGAGCCGCCCGCTACTGCCGGAAATCGCGTCGCCCGAGTTCGGGGTTCACCTGGATCTCGTCGAGCCGGAGGTCTTCACGGATCGTGCCGCGCCCCTCGGTCACGATGTGGTACGGCAGCAGCAATCCACCAACCTCGCGTCGATCGGAGAAGGTCGTCGTCCAGATTTCCTCTTTCGTCGCGCGATAGTCGAGCCGCTGCGGCAACCTCGCGGCATCGACCACGAAGCGCGTGTAGAAACCGTCGAGCCCCGAGAATTCGATCAGGCGCAACTCGTTCGCATTGTCGAAGACGGGATCCACTGGCACGCCCTCGCCCGGACGGCCCATCGCCCCGATCCCCGGGGCCGTGCGGCCGATCAGCCGGAGCACCGGCGTGAGCGCGGTGGTCGTTCCCATCAGGAGACGCGTCAGGCGGGCCCGCTCGCTCTTCAACAGCGTATCGGTCAACGACGGCGGCGGCGCGGAGGTCTGCCCGCCCTCGGTGATCGACGTGAGGAGGTGATTGCCCTCGAAGCCGGTGGCCTTGACCGTGCCGGCGATCGTATCCACGCGCAGGTATGCGTCCGGCAGCAGGATCTTGATGACGACCGTAGACGCCACCGACGACCCGTCGTCCTGGGTCAGGCGCGCATGGCCCTTGAACAGGAGCGACCGCAGGTTCTTGACCGAGCCATCCCCGCGCGCGACCGCGGCGCGGCTGGCCACGAAGAGATCCTGCGACGCCACATCCTTGAAGGTGACGAAGTCCTGGGCAAGCAGCGAGGCGCCCGCGACGAGCACCAGAGCAACCGCGATCGAGCGTCCCGCAGGCGTCATGGTGTGGCCCTCAGTGCCGTTCGGATGGCGGCGCAAAGTGTAGCAGGAAACCACCCGGCGGCCCACACCGGCCGCGGCGCGGCGCCCTGAGCCTTGAGCCCTGAGCCCTACTCCTGCCGCAACGCCCCGACCGGATCGATTCGCGAAGCGCGCAGCGCCGGAAGCGTGGCCGCCACCAACCCGACCGCGATGATGCCGGCGGCGCACGCCGCGAACGTCACGAGGTCGATTGGCGGCACGCCAAAGAGGATATTGCGCAGCGAGCGCCCCGCGAGCGCCGCGCCGGCCAGGCCGAACACGACGCCGACGAGCACCACCTTCAGCGCCCCGAAGACCACCAGGCGGAACGTGCGGCCCGCATCCGCCCCGAGCGCCATCCGCACGCCGATCTCCGCCGTACGGCGGGTCACTGAATAGGTGACGACCCCGTAGACGCCGACCGCCGCGAGCAGCGCCGCGCACAGGGCCAGCGCGGCCAGCAGCGTCATGTTGAACCGCGGCTGCGCGATCGACGCCGACAGGAGATCCTCGATTCTCGACACCTTCGCAATCGGCAGGCCCGGGTCGAGCGCCGCCAGTTGCGACTTGATCCCTTTCACGATCGTCGCGGCATCCTCGGTCGTCGCGACAACGACCTGCATCTGCGACAGCGGAAACTGATCGTACGGCACGAAGACCTCCGCCTCGGCGGACGCCTGGAGGCCGTCGTGGCGAATGTCGGAGACGACGCCGACGATGTGGAGATCGCCCGCCATCGGAATCCGCACGAGCTTGTCCATCGGATCGACCGAGCCGAAGTAGCGCCGGACGACGGACTCGTTCACGATGGCGACCTTTGGACCGTTCTCGCGCCCGTCGAATGAGTCGAACACCCGCCCGCGCTTCAACTTGATCCCCATCGTCTCGAAGTAGTCCGGCATGACGGCGCGGTAGCGGGCGCGGGGGCGCTCGGACGGCGAGGTGGCCTCGAGACCGTCGACGGTGAACGGCAGGTCGAACTGTACGCCGAGCGGACTCATCGGAAGCGCCGACACCGCGGTCGCGCGATCGACACCGGGCACCTGCTTCACGCGCGCGAGCAGCGCCGAGAAGAACTGGCGCTTCGACTCCGGGCCGGCGTACTTCGCCGGCAGCACGATGTGGGTCGCGACAATCCCTGACGTCCGATAGCCCGGGTCGACGGACGTGAGCCGGACGAAGCTCCGGATCAGCAGGCCGGCGCTGACGAGCAGCACGAGCGCGAGCGCGACCTCCGCCACCACCATCAGGTCCGAGATCCGGCGCGTCGATCGGCTGATGGTGGCACCCCGGCTGCTCTCCTGGAAGATGTCCATCAGGTTCGGGCGCATGGCGCGCCAGGCGGGCAGCAGTCCGAAAATCACGCCCGCGACGACCGTCGCCGCAACCGTGAAGGCCAGGACGGACAGGTCGAGGGTGACATTCTCGGCGCGCGGAACGGTCGCGGGGATCAGGGGACGGAGGGCGCGGATGCCCCACCAGGCCAGGAGCAGTCCGACGGCGCCGCCCGAGAACGTCAGCATCGCGCTTTCGACGAGTGACCGGCGTACGAGCACCCACCGGCTCGCGCCGAACGCCGAGCGCACGGCGAAGTCCTTGGCCGCGCGCGTCGATCGGGCGAGCAGCAGGTTCGCGATGTTCGCGCACGCGATCACGAGCACGAGGACGACGGCGGCGAACAGGATCCACAGCGTCTCGCCGATCCGGCCGACGACCTGCTCGTGCGCCGGGACCAGGGTCACGCCCCAGCCGGCCTGCGTCTCGGGATTCTCGCGCGCGATGCCCGCGGCCACCGCCGCCATGTCCTCCCGCGCCTGCGCGATGGTCTGGCCAGGCGCCAGGCGGCCGATCGCCTGGTACATCCGATGGGGCCGCGAGGCAAGCGCCGTCAGATCGACTGCGAGCGGCGACCACATCTCGACCTCCCGGTCCGTCGGCGGGAACTGGAAGTCCTTCGGCATCACTCCGACGACGACATGCGTCGCATCGTCCAGCTGCAGCGTCCGGCCGAGCACGTCGCGATCGCCGCCGAACCGGCGCATCCATGCTCCGTACCAGAGGATCAGCGGGCGGCCGTTCTCCGGATGCTCTTCGTCGTCGGTGAAGGTGCGGCCGACGAGGGCCGGAATGCCCAGCAACCGGAACAAGGCGGGCGACACGTCCACGCTCGACACGCGCTCGGCCTCCCCTTCCCGGGTCAGCGTGAAGCCGCGGTAGCGGTAGATGCCGATACTCTCGAACGTGCGCGTGCGTTCACGCCAGTCGAGGTAGGTCGCCGCCGAAACCTCCGAGCGGTCGAGCCCCTGCGCGGCGTTGCTCTCCCACAGGCTCACGAGCTGTTCGGGCTGTGCATATCCGAGCGGCCGCAGCAGCACGCCGTCGAGCACGCTGAAGATGGTGGAATTGACGCCAATGGCAAGCCCCAGCGTCAGGACGATCACCAGCGCAAACCCCGGATTGGCGAGGAGAAAGCGTCCAGCTTCGCGGATGTCGTGTTTCACGGTAGGCGAAACCCTATCACACGGGTGGGGGACCGTGGGCGGACGGCCGGCTGCCTGTCACGCCGCGGGAGCTCTCGACGCCGGCGTGCCACCCTCCCGGGCGTCGCCGTCGCGCGAAGCGGCGCGGCTCGCGCTCCGGTGCCGTTCGTTGCTAAGATCAGCGAATGGCCATCGACGAACGCGCCTTCTTCACCGAGAAACCGGAAACACGCGCCGGGCGGTACCAGTGCCCGAAGTGCCGGCGCACGAACGAATACAGCATCCGGTGGGTGCGGCGGTCGAAGAAGGATCGGCCGCCGGCCAGCGCTGACGAGGCGGACAAGGCCAAGTTTGCGAAGCTGCGCGACTACCTGCTGCGCCTCGACGACGAGGTCACGTGCAAGACGTGCGGGAAGAAGTTCGAGATCCCGTCGCAGCACTCGCTCATGTTCGTCGATCAGCTGGCGGGACTCCCGAACGCAGAGGAGCTGGAGCGGGAGATCTCGGCGGCCTCGGGTGAACCGGAAACGCCCGTCGAGACGAAACCTGCCCTGCCGGCGCGGTTCACGCGCAAGTCGACGGGCTGGAAGTAGCGGCGCGTCGGCACACCCGCAGCGTCACCTGCTGACGGTCACGCGCGAAGGCCCGGAGGGGCAAGGGGCCGTTCGATCCCCGGGACTACAGCCGGGCGTTCCTCAACCGCAGCGCGTTGGTGATGACCGAGACCGAGCTGAAGGTCATCGCGGCGCTCGCCCAGATGGGGCTCACCAGGATGCCGGTGAACGGATAGAGCACGCCGGCCGCCACCGGCACGCCGATCGCGTTGTAGACAAAGGCGAGGAAGAGGTTCTGGCGGATGTTGCGCATCGTGGCGCGGCTCAGGCGACGCGCCCGCACGATGGCGCGCAGGTCGCCGCTCACGAGCGTGATCCCGGCGCTCTCGATCGCCACGTCGGTGCCGGTGCCCATCGCGATGCCGACGGTGGCTTCCGCCAGCGCCGGCGCGTCGTTGATGCCATCGCCCGCCATCGCCACGGTGCGCCCCTCGCGTTCGAGTCGCTGGACGATGGCGCGCTTCTGATCGGGCATCACCTCGGCCATGACCTCGTCGATCCCGAGCTTCGCCGCGACGGCGCGTGCGGTCACCTCGTTGTCGCCCGTCAGCATGACGATCCGGAGCTTCTCGGCGTGGAGCATGCGGATCGCCTCGACGGTCGACGCCTTCACGGGGTCGGCCACGCCGATCGTGCCGGCCACCCGCCCATCGACCGCGAGGAACATGACGGTCTGCCCGTCGGCGCGCTGCGCCTCGACCTCGGGCACCGGTCGTGTGTCTACGGATCGATCCGTCAGCAGCGCGGCATTGCCGAGCAGGACGTCCGCGCCGTCGATGCGTCCGGCCACGCCGCGGCCGGTGATCGATTCGAAGCCCTGGGCGTCGGCCGGCACGATCCCGCGCTCGCGCGCGCCGGCGACGATCGCCGCCGCGAGCGGATGCTCGCTGGCCTGCTCGAGCCCAGCGGCGAGGCGCAGGACCTCGGATTCGGTGAACGGCGCCACGGCGGTCACTCGGACGAGGCGCGGCTTGCCCTCGGTGAGCGTGCCGGTCTTGTCCACGACGAGCGTATCGACCTTTTCCAGGTGTTCGAGCGCTTCGGCGTTCTTGATGAGCACGCCGTGCGACGCGCCGCGGCCGGTGCCGACCATGATGGCCATCGGCGTGGCGAGCCCGAGCGCGCACGGGCAGGCGATGATCAGGACGGCGACCGCGCTCAACAGCGCGAGCGCGAGACGGGGCTCGGGCCCCCACGTCGCCCATGCCACGAACGCCACGATCGCGACGGCGACGACCGCTGGGACGAAGTAGCCGGCCAGCCTATCGGCGAGCCGCTGGATCGGCGCGCGCGTCCGCTGCGCTTCGCTGACCATGCGGACGATCTGCGCGAGGAGCGTGTCGCTCCCGACGCGCTCGGCGCGCATGACGACCGCGCCGGTCGCATTGATGGTGGCACCGGTCAGGCGTGATCCCGGTTCCTTCTCGACCGGCATGGACTCGCCGCTCACCATCGACTCGTCCACCGAGGTTCGTCCTTCGACGACCACGCCGTCGACGGGGACTTTCTCGCCCGGCCGGACGCGCAGCAGGTCGCCGGGGTGCACGTCGGCGAGCGGGACGTCCTGCTCTTGACCATCGCGGATCCGCCGCGCCGTTTTCGGCGCCAGGCCCAGCAGTTGGCGGATGGCCGTGTTCGTGCGCCCCCGCGCACGCAGCTCGAGCACCTGCCCCAGGAGCACGAGCACCGTAATCACGACGGTCGTCTCGAAGTAGGTCTCGACGACCCCGTGGATGCGGAAGCCCGGCGGGAAGGCGCCGGGCGCCAGCGTCGCGGCCACGCTGAACACGTACGCGGCGCCGACACCGAGCGCGATGAGCGTGAACATGTTGGCGTGACGGTTCCGGATCGACGCCCACCCGCGCTGGAAGAACGGCCAGCCGGCCCAGAGCACCACCGGAGTCGCGCACGACAGTCCGATCCAGTTGGTCACGCGCATGTCGAGGCGTCCGCCGAGGCCCATGCCGAGCAGCATGTCCCCCATCGCCAGGACGAAGACCGGCAACCCGAGCGCCGCGGCAATCCACATGCGCCGCGTCATGTCCACGAGTTCGGGGTTCGGCGCCTCGACGGCCTCGACCGTTCGCGGCTCGAGCGCCATGCCGCAGATCGGGCACACGCCCGGCTCGTCGCGAACGATCTCCGGGTGCATCGGACAGGTGTATTCGACGCGCGCGGAGGGCAGGGTCGCCAGATCCGGCTCGAGCGCCATGCCGCAGACCGGGCAGGCGCTCGGATGGTCCTGCCGGACCTCCGGGTCCATCGGGCACGTGTACATCGTGCCGGCGGGCGCCGGCGGCGCGGGTGCCTGCGGCGCGAGGAACGATTCGGGATCCGCCCGGAACCGCTCCAGACAGGAAGGGTTACAGAAATAATAGCGGGTGCCGTTGTAGTCGAACTCACCAACCGAATCGGACGCCGCGATCGTCATCCCGCACACCGGGTCCAGCACCATCCGTTCCGACATCTTCATCTATCCCCGATTCGCGTGCCCTTTGCCATTTCCCATTGTCCATTTTCCATTTTCCATTTCCGATTTCCCCGACGCCAGCAGCGCCACCCCCGCCGCCGCCATGGCGATCGCGCCCAGGTGCGCCACGCTCAGCCCCGCCACGACGCGCACGTCGATGCGGAGGAATTCGATCGCGAAGCGCAGCAGGCCGGCGGAGAGAAGGTACCGCCCGAGCACCGCGCGATCGCTCACGCCGCGGCGGCGCCACCGTACGAGAAGCACGGCGAGCAGGGCCAGCCCGACGGCTTCGTAGATCTGCGTCGGGTGCACGCGCGCGGTGGTTGGCGGCAGCCCCTCGGGAAAGGCAATGCCCCAGGGGAGCGACGTCGGCCGCCCGTAGTCGTCGCCGACGAGGAAGCAGCCGATGCGGCCGACGGCATGCCCCGCGGCGAGACCCGGCGTGGCGGCCGCCAGCACCGGCACAGGCCGATACCCCCGCCAGACGAAGTAGCCGATGCCCACAAGCAGGCCGCCAACGAGCCCGCCGAACCAGCTCAGGCCTCCACGGCTCGTGAGGAGCGCCAAGGTTGAATCCTCGCCGTAGTGCTCGAACACCCACAGGAGCTTGGCGCCGGCGAGTCCCGCCAGCAGTGCGTATACGGCCCCGTCGGACGCGGCCGGCGGCAGATCGCGGCGGGCCAGCTCGCGCTGAAACAGCCACAGCCCCAGGAGCGCGCCGGCGGCGACCATCGCGCCGAAACTGGTGATCTCGAACTGGCCGATGCGAAACAGCACGGGATACATCGCCGATCAGCGTACCACTGTCACGCGGTCGATGGACGCCCGCGATACGATAGGGGATGTGGATGAAGATCGAGGCCTGCGCCGGATGATGACATGGGTCGCCATTGCGCTCATCGCGACCGTCATCTTTGCGCTGATCGTCGTGGAACTCACGATCCGCGCATTCGGGAACTAGCTGGCCGCTGAAAAATGCCGGCCTGCTAGCGTTCCAGAAAGGTCTCGCAGGCCCGGCGGACCGTCTCGCCGAGCGCGTCAGCGTCAATGGGCTTCTGCATGACGGCGAACGGCCTGAGCGATTCGAAACGCTTCAGGTCGGAAATCGCGGACACGAGGATCACAGGTACGTCGGCAATGCTCGGCGTGGCGAGCTGCCGCTCCCGGAACTGAGGACCGCTGCACCGCGGCATCATGTAGTCGAGCACGACGACACAGGGTGTGTCGGGATCGGAGGCGCGCAGCTCCTCGAGCCGGCTCAGGGCGTCGAGGCCATCGACCGCCGGGATCACGTCGAACCCGTCCGACTCCAGAATCGCGCGCAGCACTTCGCGGGTGTCGGCGTCGTCCTCGACCAGCAGTACGTTGGACAACGTCGGCATTACCGGGCTGCGGCCGGCGCAGCGGTCTGCCGGACGAAGAGACGGGCGGCGGCCAGCAGCGTGTCGACCTGGCAGGGTTCGACGAGGACGGCGTTCACGCCATACGACGGTTCACGCAGACCATCGGGCGACGCGGTGACGGCGACAATCGGAATGAGCGCCGTGAGTGGGATCGGCTCGCACCATCCGGCACACATCCGCGGCCGGGACATCAGGAAACCGGTAGTCGAGCACAATCAGATCCGGGGTCAGCTCGCGGGCCAGCACCATACCCTCGACTCCGCTCCGGCATCCGAAGGCCCGAATCCCCGAGCGCCGCAGCGAATCGGTCAGCGGGAACTCCGTATCGCAATCGTCTTCGATGACCAGGGCAAAGGGCCTGGGGCCGGGCTGCTCCCGCGGCCCGACCAGCAGGCGCAGGGATTCGGCCTCCCCCAGTGCGGCGCCTCGCGTCGGCACGATCTTCCGCAGGAACGGTGCGTCGCCGGCGTTGCGCAGCTCGACCTGTACGTGTCGGCCGTGGGGAACGATCACGCACCTGACACTTTCGTAACGCCAGAGCTCGGATAGCGGTTCCTTCGGAATCATGGATGGGCGCCCGTCCGCACAGGCGACAGTCCACTCGACGACTGTCCTGATTGCCTACAGCGAATCCGTGCCGGATCGCCTCGCACGGGAGTCGTCGCAATAGGCAAGCCAAGACGGGAAACATGGCGTCCGGCTCACTGCGGAGGTGGGTCAGGGGACTCGGGACCCGCGATCGGCAGACTTCCGGCCGGCGATCGGAAGACTTTCAGCGATCGGGCGGACAGCGGGCGATCGGCGGTCAGCGTCCCTGCGGCTTCTGGGGCATCAGCGTGATCAGCGTGTAGCGATCCAGGGGGAAGTACGTGCGGAACGTCTCCTGGAGGTTGGCCGGCGTGACGGCGTCGATCCGTTGCTCGCGCTTCAGGATCAGGAGCGGATCGCGCCCGAGGAGCCTCGCCGACTGGAGCCGGCCCAGCCAGAATCCGTTCTGCTTCAGCGCGGTCTCGTGCTCGCGCCGCGCCGACTCCTTCGCGCGGTTCGTCAGATCGGCGGAGGGCCCCTCCTCCTGCAGCCGCTTCACCTCCGCCAGGGCGCGATCGACCATCTTCCCGATGTTGTCGGGCGAGGCAGCGAAGCTGATCGCGATGTAGCCGTCGCCGCGCTGCGGGAGGTGCTGCTGCAGCCCGACCGAGACGCTGTAGGTCTCGCCGAGCTCCTCGCGGAGGATATCGCGCAGGCCGGTCTCGAGGACGTCGGTCGCCGCCTCGACACGGGTCTGCGCGTTTTCCTCGATGGGCGGATCGGCAAAGAAAGCTGAGCACGGTCTGGGCGCGCGGTTCGGTGCCCTTCTCGACGGTCGCGCGCACAATCGACGAGGGGAAGGTCATGCCGACGTCCTTGAATCGGCTCGTCTGCTGTCCGGTCGAGGGCAGCGACCCGACGTAGCGCGCCAGCAGCGGCAGCGCCTCGTCGGTCCTGAACGAGCCGACCATGAAGAACGTGAAGTCGGCAGCGTTGGCGAAGCGCGCCTTGTAGAACGCCACCATCGCGGCGCGATCGAGCTGGCCGATCCGCTCCGGCGTGAGCGGCCTGGTCGTGTAGTGGCCGCTCGAATTGACCTCGGCGATCTTCTCGGCGAAGAGCACGCCGGGATTGCGATCCCGGTTGGCATACGCGGCTTCGAGCTGGCGCTTGATGAGCGCGAAGGCCTGCGGATCGTCACCCGGCGCGGTGATGCTGAGGTTGAGCAGCTGCAACGCCGTCTCGAAATCGGCCGGCGTGCTGGACCCCGAAATGGCCTGGCTCGACAGGCTCACGGACGGCGACGCCGAGGCGATCCTGCCGGCCAGCATCTTCTGCAGATCCACGGCGCTGTGGCCGCCCACGCCCGACAGTTGAATCTGCGCCGACGCGAGCGACGCCTCGATGTATTGGGCGGGAGGCGCCAGCGACGCGCCGCCGGACGCCACGAACGAGAACAGGATCTGGTCGTTCTTGAAGTCGGTCGGCTTCAGCCAGGCCTCGACGCCATTCGCAAAGCGCACGACCGTCACCCCCAGCTCGGGGATTTCCCGCCGCGCGGTCACCTCAGCCGGATCCGGCACCCGGGCCATGAGCGCCTCGGTTGTGGTCGTATCGTTCCACGGCGTCAGCGCGACCGTGTCGGCGCCCGCCAGCGCCTCGCGCAGGTCGGCCTCGGACGGCACCGCGAGCCCCGCTTTCTGCGGCGAGACCGCCAGAACGACGCGGCTCTCGTCGGCGAACATCGCGCGCGCGGCATCGGCAATATCGGAAGCCGTCACCGCCGGGATCATGGACGTGGCCAGGCGGTATTCGACTTCGATCCCCGGGCTTGGCTCGTTCTCGAGAAAGTGGCTCACGTACTCCCGCGCATACGATCCGCTCTCGGTCTTGTCGCGCTCGTTGTACGCCTGCTCGTAGGCGGCCAGCGTCGACTTCTTTGCGCGCTCGAGTTCCGCGGGACCGAACCCGTACTTCTGCACGCGGTTCGCCTCGACTTCGAGCATCGACAGACCGGCGGTAAGCTTGCCGTCCTCGACGCCGGCACTCATCGTGAACGTGCTGACCGTCGGCGTGAGCGCGCTCTCGTACGCGCCGGCGCCGAGGACCTGCGCATCCGGCTTGCGCGACAGTTCGTCGAAGCGATCGTTGAGCATCTGCGCGACCAGGCCGTGGACGAGCGAGCGGCGGTACGCGGCCGCGGTCCCTTCGCCCGGCCTCGGACGTTTGCGCACGATCGACACCGACGACTGCGTCGCTTCGGGATCGGTCGCCACGTTGACGAGGAGTGCGGACTGCAGGGGCACCTCGTAGGTACGATCCGGCGGGGCGGCCGCCGGCCTCGGCAATCCGCCGAACTCCGATCGCACCATCGCCTCGATCTGCGACACGTCCACGTCGCCGACCACGACGACCGCCATCCGATCGGGCCGGTACCATTTCGTATAGAACGCGCGCAGGCGCTCTGCCGGGAAGCTCTTCAGGATGTCGGGCTTGCCGATCGGAAGACGTTCGGCGTACTTCGACTGGTAGAACAGGGCGGGGATCTGCTGATCGCGGACGCGCGCCTGGGCACCCAGTCCGCCGCGCCATTCCTCGATCACCACGCCGCGCTCCTTGTCGATCTCGACGGGATCGAGCGTGAGGCCGCCGGCAAAGTCCGACAGCGCCTGCATCCCCTTCAGGACGATGCCCTCCTTGTCGGTCGGCAACTGGAACTGGAAGACCGTTTCGTCGAACGACGTGTAGGCATTGACGTGCGGCCCCAGGCGCGCCCCTGTCGATTCGAAGGCCGCAATCAGCTCGCCCGGCTTGTAGTGGCGGCTCCCGTTGAAGGCCATGTGCTCGAGGAAGTGCGCGAGCCCCTGCTGCTCGTCGGTCTCGTCGATCGAGCCCGCCTTGACGGCCAGCTGCATCGCCACGCGCTTCTCCGGCCGTGTGTTCCGCCGGATGTAGTACCGGAGGCCGTTCTGGAGGGTGCCGACGGTGACCGCCGGGTCCAGCGGCAGGGTGTCGCCTGGCGCGAACGCCTGGATTGCCGCCGGCGCGTGGGGACGCGCGGGTGTCCGGGCCGCGGCGCCGAGCGCGGCCACGAACGCGGTGACGAACAGCAGTGCGGAGAGTCCGGCGCGTCGAATGCCCATACCGCAGTCTAGCAGGACGGCTGAAAAAAGCCGTCCTGATGGCAGATGGCAAATGGAGAATGGAATCCATCAGGCCGGCGTTCTTCAGCCGGCCTGCTAGCGCAGACACGGCGGCCTGACGGAAATGCGCCAGCCGACGTGCCGGAATCTCGCGAGCCGCGGCCGGATTGCGGCCGTTGGTGCGCGATCTCCGTGGCAGCAACATTGCTCGACCGGGTGCGGGAGGCGCCCATGACCCCGTTCACGTCGATCCTCTGCGCGGTCGATTTTTCGGAGCATTCGCGGCAGGCTATCCTCGCGGCCGCCTCGCTGGCCTCGCAGCACCACGTCCCGCTGCGCGTCGTCCACGTCATCGACATGCTGCTCGCCGAGGCCGCCGCAACGGCGTACAACGAGTCGCAGCTGCGCGCGGCGGCTACCACCGAGCTCAGGGCGTTTGGCGCCCCGGCTTGCGCGGGCGCCGGCCTCTCCGTCGAGTGGACCGCGGAGGTCCGCATCGGCCGCCCGGACCGGGAGATCCTCGAGTCAGCCGAGGAGCATGACGCGGGCCTGATCGTGCTCGGCACGCACGGGCTCGGAGGATTTCGAAAGCTGTTCTTCGGCTCCGTCACCGAGCGCGTGCTCCGCAAGGCGACGACGCCCGTGCTGGCGGTCCCGCTCGACGAGCGGCGCCCCCCGGCAGCGCCCTACACCGTACGGAACGTGCTGACGGCGCTCGAGCTCGACGAGACGGCGCTGCCGATGGCGCTCGCCGCGCAGCACTTCGCGAACGAGATCGGCGCCACGCTGACGCTCGTCCACGCCGTGTGTCCCGTGCGTGCGGCGGGCGCGTGGGCGGCGGCGTTCGAGAATGAATGTCCGGCGAGGATCGAACGGGCACGCGCCTCGCTCGACCTCATCGCGCAGGTGATCGAGCCGCGGCATCCCCCATCGGTGATCGTGCGCAGCGGTGCGCCCGCGGAAGAAATCGCGGATGTCGCCGCCTCGATGCCTGACCTCATGATTCTCGTCGGACTGGGCGGCGGCTGGATGCTGCATCGCCCCGGCTCCACCGCCTACCGGGTGCTCAGCCTCGCGGCCGCCCCGGTGCTCGCGCTGCCGCCGGAAGGAATTGCAGCCCTGTCGTCGATGAAGGCCGCCGCGAGCGCGTCGATTCGGTAGGGGCGCTTCGCAAAGCGCCCCCCGTCGCCGTGGGCCACGCTCGAGCGGGACGGTCCGGCACGCGCGATCAGCCGGGGATCTGCAGTTCCGGCATCGGCGGCGCCGCGAAGAGCCGCCGGCACGGCGCGGCAATCATGCGCGCCCAGCGCGCCGAGCGGTTCACGCGCGCGCTGTCGGTGGCGATGCCGGTGTTCGCGTACATCTGCCGGTACAGCTTGGAAATCAGCACGAAGGCCAGCCGTGCCTTCAGTGATTTCACGCAGCGCGAGCGATCCCAGATCGCCGGCAGGCTGTAGAACTGATCCCACACACCCTGCGTCCGCTTGCGAATCTCGTCGCCCGACATGACCGGGTGCGGCGAGTAGACCTTCGGCCGCAGCTCCTGCGGAATCAGCCAGTGGCGCGTGAGCGGCACGCCGCCGATGCGCGTCGTGTCCTGCTCCATCGACTTTTCCCACGCCGCGAAATCCACCGTTCCGGGAAACGGCGTCAGCATGACGAACTGCGCGAAGGTCAGGCCCGCGCGGCTGGCAATCGCCGCCGTCGCGTCGAAGGTCTCCGGACGATCGCTCGGCAGACCGAAGATGAACGAGCCGAGCACGTGGACGCCGGCGTCCTTGAACGCCCGCAGCCGCTCGACGAGCGTCTCGCCCGCGTAGTTGAAGTCCTTGTAGACGTCCTTCAACCCCTCGGGCGTCACCGCCTCGACGCCGACGAGCGCGCCTTTGATGTGTGCGCGCTGCATCGCGTCGAGGAACGCCGGGTCCTCGGCCGCCTCCATCGTGATCTGCGTGAAGAACACCATGTCGGAGGGCAGCTTCGCCAGCTTCTCCATCAGCTCGAACCGCTCGGCGCGCTGCGCCTCGAGCGCAATCCGCTGGGTCTGATCGGCGCGCCGCGACGCCACCTTGATGTCGGTCAGCGTGATCGGATAGAAATTGTCGTCGGCGAGCGCGATGAACCGGAAGCCCTTGCGGCGCAGCTCGACGATTTCGCCGACGACGGCGTCCGCCGTACGCTGGCGGGGCTTCTGCCCGTCGGTCTTCCAGACCGAACAGAACGAACAGTGCTTCGGACAACCGCGCACGGTCTGCACCGACGCCCACATGTAGCGATTCGGCGGAATCAGGTCCCAGCGTGCCGGGATGAACGAGTCCGCATCGACGCGGCCTCCCTCGTAGACGGGCTGTGGAGTGCCGGCGACGCAGTCGTGCACCGCGCGCCCCCAGGCCACGTCCCCGTCCCCCTTGACGACCGCGTGCGCGCCGCCCAGCTCCACCGGTTCTTCGGGATACAGCGTGGCATGAATGCCGCCGAAGACGACCTGCGCGCCGCGCTCGCGCGCCAGCCGGCCCACCTCGTAGCCGCGCAGGGCGTTGCCCGTGTGGATGCCGATGCCGACGATGTCGCCGGCCTGGATAACGGCCGGGTCCAGCATTTCAAGGGTTTCGTCGGTGATGATCGGGTCGCCGTATTCACGCGGCGTGGCGGCGGCGAGCACGTATAGCCAGCGGGGCGTGATCACGCCCACGCCAAAAGCCAGGTGACTCGGATTGATCAGATGGACGCGCAAGAATGCAAACTCCTCCGCCCGCAGGGGACATGGACGTGCGATAACAATACGACGCCGCCATTCCTAAAGCCAGCCCATACTGACGGGGCTTGCTCCGCATGCGCGATTCAGGGCACGATTCCGCAGGTTTTCCTCGATCACAACGGCTCGATCACAAAGGAAGGTGCGTCATGCGACGGACACCGGGCTCCGCCGTTCTGTTTATCGTCGTGCTGGCCGGCGTAGCCGTCCCGACTGCGGCCCAGTCGAGTCGGCCTCCCGCGGCCGCCGACTACGGCCAGTGGGAGACGCTCGCCCCGCAGCCGCGCGGCGGCCTCTCTCGCGAGCGGGAGCTGAAGCGGGCACAGCCCAGGAAAGGCAGTTAGTGGACGTCGTCGGGCTCGGCGCCAGCTCGGTGGACTATGTCAACGTCCTCCCCGCGGCACCCGAAGCGGGGAGCGCGACCGCCAAGCTTCGCATCACCTCGCACTTCGTCTCGTGCGGCGGGCAGGTGGCCAACACGATGGCCGCCTGCGCCGCCTTCGGCCTCCGCGCGAAGTTCCTGGGGCCGATCGGCACCGACGCCAACGCACGACGCGTGATCGAGGGCCTGGCCGCGCGCGGCGTCGACACGTCCGCGGCCATCGTTCGCGATGCCGCCAACCAGTTTGCCGTCGTCCTCGTCGACGAGCGCAACGGCGACCGAATCGTGCTCTGGGACCGCGATCCGCGGCTGCTGCTTGGCCCTGGCGATCTCGACGCCGCGCTCTTCGCCGACACGCGCCTCCTTCACGTGGACGATGTGGACGAGGCGGCCTCGATCGCGGCAGCCGACATTGCGCGCGCCCTGGGCCTGATGGTGACGAGCGACCTGGACCAGGTCACCGAACACACGCCCGGGCTCGTCGCCAGCGTGACCGTGCCTGTGTTCGCCGAGCACGTGCCCGTCGCGCTGACCGGCGAATCCGACATCGAACGGGCCCTGCGGTCGCTGCGGCGGCCCCATCACGCGTTGCTGTGCGTCACCCTGGGGATCCGCGGAGCGCTCGCGCTGGTCGGCGATCGCCTCGTGCGCTCCCCCGCGTTCACGATCGACGCGGTTGACACGACGGGCGCGGGAGACATTTTCAGGGCCGGCCTGATTTGCGGCCTGCTGGGCGGCTGGGACATCGAGGAGACGTTGCGCTTCGCCAACGCCGCGGCCGCGGTGAGCTGTACCAGGCTCGGGGCCATGACGGCCGTGCCGTCGCTGCACGAGGTCCGGGCCTTCCTCGAGCAGCAGGCGCGGGCCGGCTGACGGGACGAACGACGGACCGCGCTATTCGGGCGGCGAGGCGGTCGGACGGCGTGCGACCCGGCGCCGCTGGAGGAAGCGCGTGATGTCTTCCAGCGTGATCAGCCCCTCGAGCCGACGCGCATGCTCGCGGCTGAAGATCGGCAGCAGGCCCGGGCTCTCCGCGAAGCGCTCCATCACCACGTCGATCGGGTGATCGGGATGCGCGTGCACGACGGCTTCGTCGCAGAGCGCGCCCACCACCTCCTTGCCGCGCCCGCTCTCGACGATGGCCGCCAGCTGATCCCGCCCGATGACGCCGAGCAGCTGATTCGACTGCCCGATCAGGTAGGCGCTCGAGCCGGCCGGCGGATCGCTGAGCCAGACGCTCTCGGCACTGCGCTCCGGCGGCACGAGCGGCACGTCGGCGCTCATCACGTCGCGCGCCAGGAGCAGTCCGTTCGACGGCTTGAGCAAGGGAGACGGCAGGTGGATGTGATCCTGCTCGAGCAGCGCGTGATAGACGGGCACCGGCTGGTAGCGCCGTGATATCCAGAAGCTCAGCAGGTTGGCGACCATGAGCGGCACGAGGATCTGATAGTCCTGCGTGATCTCGAAGATCATGAACACCGATGTCATCGGCGCGCGAATGATGCCGGCAAAGAGCGTCCCCATCCCCACGAGCGCGTAGGCGCCGGGATCGCCGGTCGGGAACGGCGCCACCGCGTGCACCATCATGCCGACGGCGCCTCCCAGCATGGCGCCGATGTAGAGACTGGGCGCGAAGATGCCGCCGGCGTTGCCCGAACTGTACGACACGATCGTCGCCACGAGCTTCAGGACGCAGAGCACCAGCAACGTGTTGAACAGCAGCCCGCCATTGAGCGCCTGGTCCACGTATTCGTAGCCGACGCCCATCACCTGCGGGCGCACGATCAGGATCGCGCCGATCGCCACGCCGCCCAGGGCGGGCTGCAGCATGCGCGTGCGCGGGGGCAGCCGCTGGAACACGGCCCGGAGGGCGAGCAGCGACTTGCAGAAGACCAGCGAGACCAGGCCGCCGGCCACGCCGAGCACGGTGTAGCCGAGGAGTTCGGCGGGATGCACGAGGTGATACGTGGGCACCCGGAAGAGCGGCTCGTTGCCGAGAATCGAGCGTTCGACGATCACCGACGCCACCGACGCCACGACCGTGGACCCGAGCAGCGGCGCGTTCATGTCGCCGATGATCTCCTCGAGCGCGAACACCACGGCGGCCACCGGCGTGTTGAACGCCGCGGCGAGCGCCCCGGCCGCGCCCACCGGAACCAGTTCCTTGATGCGGTCAGGCGGCAGGCGCAGCCAGCGGCCGACGACCGAGGCGATGCCGGCCCCGATCTGCACCGACGGACCCTCGCGCCCCATCGAATGCCCGGACCCGATACACAACACGCCCGTGAGGAACTTGCCGATCGGCACCCGGAGCGGAATGACGCCTCCGCGGAGACGGTAGGCGGCTTCCGTCTGCGGCACGCCGCTTCCGCGCACATCGGGGAACAACGTGGCGAGGAGCACGCCCGTGACCACGCTCACGAGCGCCGGCACGAGGAACAGGCGCAGTGTCGACGGCGCAAGGCCGAAGAGTTCGCGGCTCGTCCGATCGATCGCCAGGGTGAAGAGGACCGCCGACAGGCCGGCGAGGATGCCGATGACAATCGACAGCGCAAGGAACAGCTGGTGCTCGCGCAGCCTCAGGCGCTGCGCGCCGGACACGATCTTCCGGGTCACTGGGGGTCCAACCCGTGGCGCTTGCCGATGAGGATCAGCGCGCGATCGGCCGGCGCCGTGATCCCGCAGCTCGATTCGATGCCGCGTTCGATGCGATAGGCGAGGTCGGTGCCGTCTTCGACGAGGTCGCTCGGCACCGCGCCGCGGACCGGCTTCATCTGGGTCGTGAAGGTGTCGAGCTCGGCCTGGAGCGATTCGAGCGACGCCCGCGGCGCCGAGCCGGCGGGTCGCCTCGTCAGGCATCCGTCGAGCGCGCCCCTCGCCTGCTCGACCGCGGCGGTCATCCGGCGCGTCCGCTCCGCCCGCGCGAGCCGCGGTGCCAGCGGGTCGCCTTCGAGAATCAGATCGGTCAGGATCCGCAGCGTCTTCACGTGTGCATCGGGGCTGTCCGCTGCCAGGTAACGCCTGGCGCGGGCATAGTCGGCCAGGTTGAACGAGGCTTCTCCAGCGCCCGCCAGGGCCCCGGCATTCTGCGAATCCTGCCGCAGGACGGCCTGGAACTGGTCGAGCGCGCGCCCGGCGTCGCCAGCCCGGAGAAAGAGCTGGCCGGCCTCGAGATGCGCCGGCGGGTTGTCGGGGAGCGTCACGGCGAGCACGAGAAGTTCCGAGAGCGCGCGGCTGCGCTGGTCGTGCTGGAGCAGAAACCGCGCGAGCTCCAGCCGCACGCCGCGCCGCTCGTCTTCCTGCTCGGAACTCCAGAGACCGGTGAGCGCGTGCTGATAGTCCCGGGTCGCCGCCAACACGTCATCGCGGCGCGCCTCGAGGCGGGCGAGCGCCAGGTTCGCCTCGGGTAGCTCCGGCTGCGCGTCGCGGAGGCGGCGCAGCACCTGTTCGGCAGCGTTGTCGTGATGATCGGCGACGAGTGCGCTGGCCAGCGCGAGCGAATAGCCCCGGTTTTCCGGATCTTCCGAAGACGCGTGCCTGAGGGCTGCCACCGCTTCCTCAGCGCTGCCCGCCTTCAGCGCAGCTCTGTCCCCGCCGGTACCACTCGGCGGCGTCGTTCTGCCGCATCCGGCGGTTGCTCGCCGCGGCGCTTCGCGTCAGCAGAAAACCGACGATGGCGATGACGAGCAGCGCCGTCAACAGCACCAGCTCGCGATGAACGAACCGGCCCCTCCAGGTCCCCTCACACCGAACGCAGCGGCCCGCGGTCAGCGGCCCGCCACAGGCACTACATGTTCCAACCTCTGCCAACTGAACCAGCCCCCACGGTCAGTCGCGGCACGAAATCTGCCGCGTGTCCTGCATTATTGTATACCCCCGGGGAGTGCGCCCCGGCCCGGACGACCACCGCAACCACGGATTCCACGGATCGCACCGATCGGCGGAGACCACGGATCACACGTGATCACGGTGCCACGGATCAGCACGGCAATGTATTCGGACAGCAGATCGCGGACAGCGAACCGCAGGGTTAACAACGGAGCGGGCCGTGGTTCGTCACATGGGTATTGGATAGCCGGCCCGATGTGCCATAGCATGCGAGCGTCATGTCCAGTGAACTGACCCCCGTCAACGCCAGCAATCTCCCTTCGCCGGTGGGCCCCTATTCGCCGGGCCTCGTGGTGGGCAACCTCGTGTTCGTCTCCGGGCAGTCGGGCCGCGAGCCTGGCACGGGACACGTGGCCCCGGATGTCGAAGCGCAGACGGAGCAGGTCTTCAGGAACATCGCGGCCATTCTCGAGGCGGCGGGCTCGAGCCTCGCGCACGTGGTCCGCTGCGGCGTATTCCTCGTCGATATGCGGGAGTTCCAGGCGATGAACGCCGTCTACGCGCGCGTGTTCGGCGACCACCGTCCGGCCCGGACGACGGTGGAGGTGGCGGGGCTGCCGGGACCGGGCCTGCGGGTCGAAATCGACGCGATTGCGGTGATTCCGGAGCGGTGAGAGCGGACAGCGGAGAGCGGAGAGCGGCACATGTCCGACACCCGCGAATATTTCGACAAGGTCGCGGACCAGTGGGACGCGATGCGTCAGCGGTTTTTCGGCGACGGTGTCCGCCGGGCGGCTATTGCGGCGGCCGGTGTCGGTCCCGGCATGGTGGTCGCGGACATCGGCACCGGCACCGGCTTCCTCGCCGAAGCCGCGCTCGACGCGGGCGCGCGGGTGATCGGCGTCGATATCTCGGAAGGGATGCTCGCCCAGGTCACCTCGCGGCTCGCCGGCCGCGAGTTCGAGGCGCGTTCCGGCGGCACGGCGGCGCTGCCGCTCGCGGACAACGAGGCCGACGCGGTACTCGGCAACATGGTGCTGCACCATGCGGAGGATCCGCCCGCGGCCATCCGCGAGATGACGCGCGCGCTCCGTCCGGGCGGGACGCTCGTGATCACCGACGCCGATGCGCACTCGCACGAGTGGCTGCGCACGGAGCAGCACGATCGCTGGATGGGGTTCGATCGTGCCGATATCCGGCAGTGGTTCGAGGCCGCGGGACTGCGCGACGTGAGCGTCGGCGATACCCATGAAATCTGCTCACCCACGTCGAATTGCGGGACCCAGGCGGCCATTACGATCTTCATCGCACGAGGAAGCAAACCGTAGGGGCGGCTCGCGAGCCGCCCTGAGGTAGGGGCGGCTCGCGAGCCGCCCTGACGGTAAGCGTCACATGATCCCGATCCTCGAAGAGGCCGCGCTCCGCACCGCCATCACGCCGTCGCTCGCGGTGGACGTCATCCGGGAGGCGTTCCGGGCCGATGGTCACGGACGGACACATGTCCCGCCGGTCATCAACCTCGAGATACCCCGGGCCCACGGAGAGTTCCACATCAAGACGGCGCACATCGAGGGCGTGCCGCACGTTGCCGTCAAGATCGCCTCCGGGTTCTTCGACAACGTGGCGCGCGGACTGCCGAGCGGGTCCGGCATGATGGCGCTCTTCGATGCCTCAACGGGGTTTCCCGTGCGCCCTGCTGCTCGACAACGGCTATCTCACCGACATCAGGACCGGCGCCGCCGGCGGCGTCGCGGCCGACGTGCTCGCGCGCGCGGCACATCGACACGGTCGGCGTGATCGGATCGGGCATCCAGGCACGCCACCAGGTCCACTGCCTCCGCGTCGTCCGGCAATTCGACCGGATCGTCGCCTGGAGCCCCACGCGCGAGCGGCTCGAATCGGTACTGCCGGGAGATGTGCGCCGCGGGGTTCGACGCGCGCGCGGCCGGGAGCGCCGAAGAGGTGTGCGGCGCCGCGGATGTGCTCATCACCTGTACGCCGGCGCGCGACGCGGTCGTTCGCGGCGAATGGCTGCGCGACGGGATGCACGTCACGGCCGTGGGATCCGACTCGCCGGGCAAGCAGGAACTGGACCCCGGATGCCTCGACCGCGCCGATCTCGTCGTGGTGGATCGGTTCTCCCAGTGCGCCGCGTTCGGCGAGCTGCGTCACACGATCGCCGCGGCGCTGCTCACGCGCCACGACGTGCACGCGGAACTGGGCCAGATCGTCGCGGGCCTGAAGCCGGGGCGCACGAGCGATCGCGAGATTACGATCGCCGATCTCACCGGCGTGGGATTCCAGGACACCGCGATCGCGTCAGCTGCCTACCGCGCCCTGATCCACGACCGGTAACCCCGGCCCGAGCGCCAAGCCCAGAGCCCCGAGCGCCGAACGCCGAGCCCCGAGCCCCGAGCGCCGAGCGCCGAGCGCCGACAGCGAAGTATCCTAGTGCCCGTGCCCCGCTTCAAGCTCCTGATCGAATACAACGGCAGCCGCTACAGCGGCTGGCAGATCCAGAAGAACGCGCGGACCGTGCAGGGGGAAATCGATCGGGCCATCCGGGAGTCCACCCGTCGCAGGGAGTTCGAACTGTATGGCGCGGGACGCACGGACGCGGGCGTGCACGCGCTCGCCCAGGTTGCCCATCTCGAGATCTACACGGACCTGCGGCCCGAAGCGCTCAGGCGGGCGGTGAACGACGCGCTCCCGGCCGACATCCACATCCGTGCAATCGACACGGTGCCGCACAGGTTCCATGCGCGTCACGACGCCGTGTCGCGCAGCTACCTGTACCAGATCTCGCGGCGGCGCACCGCGTTCGCGAAGCCGTTCGTCTGGTGGGTCAGGGAACCGCTCGACATCACGAAGATGCGCGACGCCGCCGCAGCGTTCGTCGGCATGAAGAACTTCGAATCGTTCACGGCCGATGACCCCGGCGACAAGTCCACGCTCGTGCTCGTCGACGCGGTGGAGATTGCCGAGGCCGGCGCGCTCGTGCTCGTGCGCATCCAGGGGTCGCACTTCCTGTGGAAGATGGTGCGGCGGATGGTGGGAGTGCTCGCGGCCATCGCCCGCGGCGAACTGGTGCCCGCGGACGCCGCGCGGCTGCTCGAGGAACAATCGGCGGGCATCCCCGCCGCCCTGGCGGCTCCGGCCGCGGGCCTGTTCCTCGAGGCCGTCCTGTACAAGGGTGACGCCGGCCCCGGACCAATCAGACCGGTGGTCGCCATCGACTGAGGCCACCCGGGTCCCGAACGGGATCGGGCCCGGCTACCGGACAATGCGCAGGTTTGTCGGCGCCTGCGGCCGCTTGCTCTTCCACCCGAGCTGAATGAGTTCGAAGTCGTCCGCGGTCAGCGCGCGGAACGCGGCGTTCAGCACATCGTTGTTCCAGCGCGCGTCCATGGTTCCGCTGATGTACATATCGGAGCCGTTGTCGGCCACGATCAGCCCGTAGCGCTGCATCGCCCGGAAGATTTTCTGCGCGTCGGCCGGAAACACCGAGAGATCCTTCGAGGCGTTGAGTCGCAGGCGCGCCCCCATCGGCGGCGCGCTGGCGTTGGCGCCGGCGGCATGCGACGCGGGCCACACGAACCCGTTGGTCGCCCGCGTCGTGACGCGGAAGGCATGGGTGATTTCCCCGGCACCGGCCACTTCGTCAAAGCGGACCAGGCCGGGAAAAATCGCCAGCCCGGCGGCATCGGCCGACGTCCACCCTTCCGGACGGCGGTCGTCGGTGGCGAGATTGAAGGTGGCCCCGGATCCCGCTTCCCATCGGCCGCGCGACCCGTTCCAGTACGTGCCGTACAGACTCGTAGAGCAGCCATCGGTCACGATCGATCACCAGCATGTGGCGATCGCCCGAGGCGCCGCCGCCGGCGACTCCGCCTTCGATGTAGTTCGCGCCGGTCCTGGCCTCGTCCGGAATCGGGTAGCCTGGCAGCCCGGGAACGCCGGCATCGCTCTCGTCGCCGTAATCCACGAACGCCAGGGGCACGCGCGGCTGGTCGCCCGAGACGACGACATACGGGAAGCCGTAGGGTGGCGGGCCGAAATCGGGATGCAGACGACGCACGGCAGAGGGGCTGGACGGAGTCCGTCCGCTGATCCAGTCGATCACTTGCGCCGATCGTGCGTCCACCGGCGCCTGGCTGATGTCCGTATTCCACCAGTTGGTCGCCGGAAACACCTGCCGGCCGGCGAGCGGCTCGTTGACCACGGGAGCGGCCGACAGCACCGCAACAACCGTCAGGGTGAACACCGCGGGCAGCAGGCGATTCGGCACACGGTGAGCCCTACACGGGTCATGCCAGCGATCAGCAGACATCCCGGCGCATCGGCCCGCAGCGTGCAACCGGCGCAGGGCGGAAGAGTTGGGAGGGGCGGGGGTCCGGGTGTCGAGGAGGGTGCGGCGAGCGAGGCCGCGCGCGCTTTTGTAACGCGCGCGCAGCCTTTGTAATCAGCGGCTGGCGCCTACTGGTTCTTCTTCTTCACGCCGAGCGCCTCGAGCTTCTTGATCGTGTCCTCGCCGGCCGTGCGGACAGCGACGCCGCGACCCGTCGGACCCTTGTCGATGTCGAGGATTCTGCCATCCGGACCGATGTAGAACGTGAACCGGTTGGCGTACTGCTTGTCCGGCGTGAGCACGCCGTACGCCTCTGCGGTGGTCTTCGCCGGATCGCTCAGGATCGGAAAGTCCGCGCTCTCCTTCTCGGCGAACGCCTTGTTCACATCGGGGGGATCGACACTCACCATGAAGTAGGCGATGTCGTAGCTCTTGAGGAGGGACCCGCTCTCACGGAGCGAGTTGCACTGGGCCGTTCACCCTCCGGTGAACGCCTTCGGGAACCACGCCAGCACGACGGTCTTTCCCCGGTAGTCGGACAGCTTGTGTTGCTTGCCGTCGGATCCCGGCAGCGCGAAGTCGGGCGCCTTGTCGCCGACTGCGAGCCCGGCCGGGGCATTCGGGGTTTGAGCGCCGGCTGAAAGCGCCGCCGCCATGGCCAGGGTGCCAAGGCCGACGGTCGCGCCAACGGACAGCAGTTTCAACATGGACACCTCATATCACGAGTTTTCGATGGTATCACGGCCGCTTGCGGTATCCTCAGCCGCATGCACGCATTCCGGTTCCGCTCGCATGCGGCACTGCTGGTGGCCGCCGCAGTCGGCGCCGGCACGCTGCTCTTCGCTGCGGCGCCACAGACGCCAGTGACACCCGCCGACCTGATTTCGGTGGATTTTCTCGCGACGGGTGACGACGGCCTGCCGATCCCCGATCTCGACAAGAGCGAGATCACGTTCAAGCTCGACGGTAAGGCCCGCGGCATCCGCTCGCTCCAGTTCGTCCCTCTCGCCGACGCCCCGCTCGGCGACCTGGCGCCCAGGCTCCACCCGCTCCCACCGCCGTTCGGAACCAACGTGCTCGCAGAGTCCGGCCGTGTGCTCATGATCGTCATCGAGCATGAGTCCATCCGCCCGGGCAAGGAGCGCCCGGCGCTCAACGCGCTGGATCGGATGCTCTCCCGCCTGTCGCCGGCCGATCGCGTCGGCCTCGCAACGATGCCGCATGGACGGGTGGAAGTGGAGCTGACGAACGATCACGAGCAGGTCAGAGACGCCCTGCGCCGGATCAAGGGGCAGGCGCCTCAGGCTCAAGGGACCTCGACGCAGGCCGCCATCGACTCCGAGAAAGCGTGCAACTCGCGACTGACGCTCTCGACTCTGACGGGCCTGCTCGAATCGCTCTCGGTCGTCGAAGGTCCGAAGTCGATCGTGTTCGTCTCGTCCGGCGTGATGCCGCCGCGCCGCGACGCGCTGATGACCCAGGCGCCGGGGAAGTGCGAGATACGCTCGGTCTACTTCGAAGAGGTGGCCGATGCCGCCAGCCTCGCGCGCGCCCATTTCTATGTCGTCCAGCCGGACGACCTGAACGCGGACTCCGCGAGCCACGCGTTCGAGGATCCGACGGCGAGCCGCTTCAGCAGCTCGGACGAGGAACTGGCCGGCCTTCGAGCACCTCACAGGGGTGACCGGCGGCGAGCTGTTCCGCCTCAACGGCCCGACCGAACCGGTGTTCGCGCGAATCGCGCGCGAGAGTTCCGGGTACTACGTCGTCGGTTTCGAGCCGGCGCGGGACGAACGCGATGGCCGCAGGCACCGGGTTGAAATCAAGGTTGCTCGCGAAGGCGCGACGGTCCGCACGCGCCCGCACCTCCTGCTCGTCAAGGGCCCCGGAGCCACGACGCCACAGGCCATGCTGCGCGACGCACGCATCTACCACGACCTGCCGCTTCGCGCGATCGCTTACGCGTCGCGGATTCCTGGAGACTCGAAGCTCAAGATCGTGGCCATCGGCGACGCGCTGGATCGCGACGTCCCGCTCACGGGCGCCGCCATGGCGCTCGTGGACAGCGCGGGCCGGCTGTCGTCCCAGTGGACCGCCAGACCCGACGAGTTGAAGGGCACCCACCTCATGGCCGCGCTCGTGGCTCCGCCCGGCAGCTATCGGCTGCGCGTGGCGGCGATTGACGTCAACGGCCGCCGCGGCTCGGTGGACTACGAGTTCGACGCGGCATTGCAAAGAGCCGGCACCTTGCAACTGAGCGGCGTGGTCCTCGGCGTCAGCCCCGGTGGCGCGTTCACGCCGAAGCTGGTGTTCACAACGGATTCGTCGGCGACTGCCTTCCTCGAAGTCTATGGGGACGCCGAGAAGGCCATGGGCGTGTCGATCAAACTCGAGATCGCGAACAGCCCCGACGGACCGGCGCTCGCAGTCGCGACAGTGCCGTCAGAGCAGGCCTTCGACGGTGATCGCCGGATGGCGGTCGGCGCGATTCCCCTCGGCGCTCTGGAGCCGGGCGACTACATCGTCCGCGCGGTCGTCACGAGCGACGGCAAGCCGCTCGGGACCGTGTATCGCACCTTGCGCAAACGGGACCGGTAGCATGCTGCTGCTCGTGCTCCTCCTGGTGACGGGGCAGGTGCCGTCGGCGGCCCAGCTCGGACGGCAGGGGTGGACCGCGATCAACGAAGGAAAGGCCGACGAGGCGGCAGCGGCATTCGACGCGGCGCTGAAGCAGGCGCCAGCCGATCCGTCGCTCCTGCTGGGCGCGGGCGTGGCCGCGCACCTGCGCGGACATGGGACGAGGCCTGCCGTTTCCCGAGGCCTTCGAGCGCAACCTGCTGATGTCCTACGGGGACTTCCAGCGAATGCTGGCCGATCCCGTTCAGACGCCCCCGGCGATCCAGCCGTCCGGCGGCCCGGGTTCACATCGACGTCCAGCGCCGCAGCACGCCGATGACGTCCGGGGATTCGGCCGCGCTGAACGGTGAGGCGTCGTACCCGCCGAAGACCGCGGCCGTGCTGAAGCCCGCCTCGCCGAAGACGGCGCGCAGTTCCGGCCACGTCCAGCCGTACAGCCGCACGCTGCGGGTGGAGGTCACCTCCACCGGCGGATCGCGGCGCGGATCGTAACGCAGGGTCGTCGGCGTAAACGTCACCCACCCGTCATCGTGCGTCTCCATCAGCCGGAGAAAGACGGTTTCCCCCCCGTCCTCCTCCGGACGGAAATTCAGCGGCAGGTGACGCACCTTCTTCGAGCGGATGCGCTCGTAGTTCAGGACCTGGAACACGAACGGCGCTCCCGGATCGAGCGTTTGCGCCAGGCCGGCGGCCAGCATCCGCATCGACGCATGGTCGAGGTGCGGCAGCGTGTTCCCGAGGCAGATTGCGCCGGCAGCCGCGCCCTCGACCAGCGCACGGACCTCGACGATGTCGCCGGCGATGAAACGCAGGTTGGATGGCAGCGGCGCGTCGTTGGCCTTGCCGAGCATCGCCGCGGATGCGTCGATTCCGAGCACGTTGAATCCGTGCGCCGCCAGGTGCCGGCTGTGCTCGCCGGTGCCGGCTCCGAGGTCCAGAATCAGGCCGCCGTTCGCGCCGCCCAGCGCCCGCTCGAGGAACGGCCATTCGCGCTCGATGCGCTGCGGCCAGGCGATCAGCCGCCGGTAGTCCACGCGGGACCACGGGTCGTCGGGTTGCATCCGTCAACAGTAGCAGGTGTCGGGCACCTGGGTCAGGCTCATGAGTTCGGGTGACCTGTTGTATCATCCGCTCTACTTCCACGCCGCCGCGGCGGTTCATGCCAGCCCGAGGAGAACAGACACGATGAACCCGATCACCGGCCTGCTGACCGCGCTCGGCGCGCTCACGGCGTTCTACATTGCAGCGTGGACGAGGGCGGCGATGGCCGCGCGCCGGCTCACCGGACGCGGTGAGCCGACGCCCGCGACCGACACGCGCTTCCCCACCGGCGGCCACATCGCGGTGGGGGCCGGTGCGAACTTCTTCGATGCGCTCGGGATCGGCTCGTTCGCCACGACGACGGCGGTGTTCAAGTTCCTGAAGATGGTGCCCGACCGGGTCATCCCCGGCACGCTGAATGCGGGGCACGCGCTGCCGACAATCACGCAGGCGTTCATCTTCACGGCCGTGATCCCCGTCGACGTGCTGACGCTCTTTTCGATGATCGCGGCCGCGGTCCTCGGCGCGTGGCTCGGCGCCGGCGTGGTGGCGCGATGGTCGAAGCAGAAGGTCCAGATCGGCATGGGCCTGGCGCTGCTCGCGGCCGCCGCGTTCATGTTCATGAAGCAGATGAGCCTGTTTCCCGCCGGCAGCGACGAGATCGGCGTCCGCGGGCTCACGCTCGTCCTCGCCATCGTCGGCAACTTCGCGCTGGGCGCGCTGATGACGCTCGGCATCGGCCTGTACGCGCCGTGCATGATCCTCGTCTCCATGCTCGGCATGAGCGAGCGCACGGCGTTTCCATCATGATGGGCTCCTGCGCGTTCCTGATGCCCATCGGCAGCCTGCGGTTCATCCGCGAGCAGAGCTACAGCCTCCGGGTGTCGATCGGCCTGGCGATCGGCGGCATCCCGGGCGTGCTGCTCGCCGCCTACATCGTCAAGCAGCTCCCCCTCTACGCGGTGCGCTGGCTGGTCATCGTGGTGGTTGTGTATACCGCCGCCATGATGCTCTATTCCGCTTTCAGCAGCCCGCAGCGCGGGCTGGAAGCGAATTACGAGGTGTAGGGCGAGGGTGTCGAGGTGTCGAGGTGTCGAGGCGTCGAGGTGTCGAGGCGTCGAGCTGGACGGGCTGACGGCACCCGCGAAGGGCACGAAGGGCACGAAGAGGCACGAAGGGGCATCAAAGGGTTGGTGTCGAGGTGTCGAGCGGTCGAGGTGTCGAGCGGTCGAGGTGTCGAGCGGTCGAGGTGTCGAGCGGTCGAGGTGTCGAGCGGTCGAGGTGTCGAGCGGTGTGTCGAGCGGTCGGGGTGTCGAGCGGTCGAGCTATCGAGCGGTGCGGCGTCAGCGGGTCAGGTTCAGCCGGGAGATGCGTCCGCGTTCTCCCGCGCCCCAGCCGATTGCCGCGTGTGGGGCGAAGCTGAACGTGTGGAAGCCTGGGGACTCCGTGGGTGACCACGTCCGTCCGTCGTCGTCCGAGCGGTCGGCGCCTGCGGGGCCGATCGCGATGAGCGACGTGGCCGTGCCGGGGACGTAGGCGACGACGGAGCGGAAGCCGGAAAGCCCGTGTTCTTTCGCGAGCGCCCACGTCCGTCCCCCATCGGACGTATAGACGACGTTGTCGATGGCCTCGCGCTCCTGACTGTAGTTGCCGCCGACGGCGACGCCGTGCATCGCGTCGCGGAAGGCGACGGAGAAGATGCCGGTGGCCTTGCCCGTCGCGAGCGGGGTCTGGGTGACGCTCCACGTCTTCCCGAAGTCGTCCGAGCGCAGTACCACGCGAAGCGGTCGTACCAATCCAGATGCGATTGCCCGCAACGGCGATGTTCGTGCCGCTGCCGGCGAACGCCCCCTCTCCGTCGAGCGCCGGCGGCAACGCCGCCGCGGGGACCCGTGACCAGGTCGTGCCGCCGTTCGATGTTCTCAGGACCACGAACTGACCCTTCACAGAGTCGCTGAAGGCGAGGCCGCGGTTCGCGTCGCGGAACGTCATCGCATCGAGGAAAATCTCCGGATCGGTGTTCCTGAACTGCTCGACCCAGCGGGCGCCGCCGTCCGTGGTCTTGAAGATGCGCGACGCGTCGCCGGGACCGATGCTCAGGATGTAGGCCGTCGAGGCGCTGAAGGCATCCACGTCGCGGAAGTCCAGCCGCTCGGCGCCGGGCACCGGCCGCGCCTGCCACGTCGCCCCGCCGTCGATCGTCCGCACGACCGTGCCCCCGGCGCCGCTCGCCCAGGCGACCTGCGGTGAGACGGCGCTGACGCCGCGGAGCCGGGCCGTGACACCGCTGGCCTGCTCCTGCCACGGCGAGACACCCTGAACCACCGACAACGCAACCACAGCCGCGAGCGCTGATTTCATCGACATGACCACAGATGACACAGATCACACGGATCCGTCAGCTGACAACTGCGACGGAATCTGTCGAGGGCCACTATCCCTCGACACCTCGACACCCTTTACCTTTTTCCATTTTCCATTTTCCATTTCATTGCTGCTGCCTCCCCTCGGCGTCCAGCAGCACAATCCTGGCAATCCCCGTCGCCTTGAGCGGCGCCTCGATCGTGGCACGGTCGCCGACGATCACAATCGACAGGTGATCGACGTCAACGTACTGCTTCGCGACCCGCATCACGTCGTCCGCGGTAACTGCCGACACGTCGCGCACGTAGTTCTGGTAGTAGTTCGCCGGCAGTCCCAGCACGGTCAACATCGTGATGGCCGAGTTGATTCCCCCCACCGACCCGAACTGGCCTGGAAGGCGCTGGATCAGCATGTCCTTCGTCATGGCGAGCTCGTCGCCGGTGATCGGCCTGGCGCCCTGGATGCCGCGCAGTTCCTTCATGAACTCGATGAGCGCCGCGTCGGTCTTCGCCGTCACGATGTCGCCGCCCGCGCGGAACGGGCCGGGACCCTGACCGTACGCAAACGACGAGCTGACGCCGTAGCTGTAGCCCTTGTCTTCCCGGATGTTGGCGCTCAGTCTCGACTGGATGTGCCCGCCGAGCATCATGTTCATCACCTGAAGCGCGGCGTAGTCCTTCGTCGAGCGGGGCGGGCCGGGATTGCCGATGGCAAACGTGGACTGGGCGGCGCCGGGCTTGTCGACCAGGAAGATGGTGATCGGATGCGAGGCCGGCAGCGCGGGATAGGTGAATTCCGGTTTCTCTCCACCGGCCGGCCATGCGGCGAGCGCCTTCTCGACCGCCGGCTTCAGCTTCGCGCCGTCCACGTCGCCGACGACGGTGATGACGGCACGGCCCGGCCTGAAGTACGTGTCATGGAACGCCACCACGTCGTCGCGCGTGATGGCCTTGATCGACGCCTCGTCGGCCTCCTGGCCGTACGGATGCGCAGCGCCGTAAAGCGTTCGCCCGAATACGCGGTTCGCGATCGGGCGGGACTGCGCGTTGGCGCGCGTGAGCGCGATGAGGCGCTGCGCGCGAAGACGCTCGAGCGCGTCGGCCGGGAACGTCGAGTTGACGAGCATGTCGGTCATGATCGCGAGCGTGGCCGGGAACTGCTCCGCGGTGGACGTGAACGACACGACGCCGTCTTCGTCGTCCACCGAGACGCCGACGTTCGCGCCGAGCATCTGCAGGTCCACCGCCAGCTGCTCGCCGCTGCGTGTTTTCGTGCCTTCCCGCATCATCGCCGCCGTCATCGCGGCGAGCCCGCGCTTCCCGTCCGGCTCGAACTGGTTCGCGCCGCCGATGAACGTGATCGAGAACGACACGAGCGGCAGTCCGTGGCGTTCCGAAACGACGAACTGGGCCCCGTCGGCGAGCTTCGACGTGGTCCAGGCGGGCACGCGCAGCGCCGGTACCGGTCCGGCGGGCGGAATCTGCTTGCGATCGAGCTTCTGCTGGGCGGCGACGGGGACCAGGCACACGGCCGCCAGGCACAGGGCTCCAATGTATCGGTTACGCATCACTGCACCCCCCCGCCAACCTTCTGGTTCTCGCCCGGCTTCGACGCCAGGTCCGGTTTCCCCATGGGGACGACGCTCAGCACGACGCGGCCCTTCGTCAGGTACTTCAGCGCCACGCGCTTGACGTCGGCAGGCGCGATGCTGCGCCGCTTCTCGTAGTCGGTCTTGAAATGGCCCGGATCGCCGAAATACCCCTCGCCGTTGGCGAGCTGGTTCGACTTACCCAGGTTCGACTGGAGCCCATTGAGAAAGGCCAGTTCGGTTCCGGCAATCGTGCCCTTGATCTCGTCGGCGGTCGGGCCCTCCTGCTTCAACCGATCGACGATCGCGTCGATCGATGCTTCCAGCTCCGTGAGCGTGTGACCGCCGCGCGGTGAAACAACAATGGCGAATTCGCCCGCGTTCTCGTTGCTGGACTGCCGCGCCGAGATCGAGGCGGCGGACTGCTCCTCGTAGACGAGCGCCTTGGTGAGCCTCGCGGTGCGCGGGCCCGCGAGAATCGGACCCAGCGCCTCGAGCGCGTAGCGGTCTTCGCTCTTCATGCCGGCCGTCGGCCACGTCAGGTAGAGTTGCGGCTGCGGCACACGGTCCTCGTAGACGAGCCGTTTTTCCGCCGGGAGCGTCACGGGCGCAACGGTCGGGCGGGTGATCGTCTTGCCGCGCGGGATGTCGCCGAAGTACTTCGTGACCCACGCTTTCGCCTGCGCGGGGTCGAAATCGCCGACGATCGTCATGATCGCGTTGTTCGGCGCGTAATACAGCCGGAAGAAGTTCTTCACGTCATCCTCCGACGCGGCCGACAGGTCGGCCATGCTGCCGATGACGTCCCACGAGTAGGGATTGGACGGCGGGTACAGCGCCGCCGAGATGATCTCGCCGGCGCGGCCGTACGGCTGGTTGTCCACCCCCTGCCGCCGCTCGTTCTTGACGATGTCGCGCTGCGCGTTGAGCTTGTCGATGTCGAGCGCATCGAGCAGATACCCCATCCGGTCGGCCTCGAGCCAGATCGTGGATTCCAGGTAGTTGGACGGCACCGTCTCGTAGTAGCTCGTCCGATCGTTGTTCGTCGTCCCGTTGTTGCCGCCGCCGACGCCGTTGGTGAGCTTGTCGTGGAGGCCGTACGGCACGTTGCCAGAACCGGTGAACATCACGTGCTCGAACAGATGCGCGAAGCCGGTGCGCCCGGGCTGCTCGTTCTTCGAGCCGACGTGGAACCACATGTTGACGGCAACCGTCGGGGTCGATCGGTCGAGGGCGTAGATGACCGTCAGGCCATTGGGGAGCGTGTTTTTCTCGAACGGGATGTTGATCGCGCTCGACTTCTGCGCCGCCGCGGCCGTGACCGCGAGAGCGCAGACGAGCGCAGGAATTGCGCGCAGTGTTCGCACGGATGTCACCTCGGATGGAATGTGAGGCAATTCTACAGCACGTGAACCCCGGCGCCCGGGGCGCAAAGCGCGGGACTGGCTGTCAGGTCAGCCTTATTGGCAGTTCCGTCGCCACCGTGCCGAACGCGCGGACGGCGGAGCCGATCGCCGGTGCGACGCACACGATTGGGGTTTCCCCGGCGCCGGCCGACGCGAGGTCGGTGCGATCGATCAGGATCGTGTCGATCGTCGGGACATCGGCGAATCGCGGGACGCGGTACTGCTCCAGCGACGCGTTCAGAATGCGTCCGTTCCGGAACTCGATCGCCTCGAAGAGCGCACCACCGAGCCCCTGGATGACGGACCCCTCCACCTGGTTCCGGAGCCCGTCTGGATTGACGATCGCGCCGCACTCGAACGCGATGACGATCCGCTCGACCTTGAAGCCGCCCGGCGCGCGCGACACTTCGGCCGCGGTCGCGACATAGCTGCCCTTCTCGGTGCCGCACGCAATCCCCAGCGCGCGTCCCTGGGCGGACGGCTTGGGCCAACCGGACCGGTCCGCCACCGCCGTCAGCACTGCGCGGATGCGCTCGTCACTCAGGTGCGAGAAGCGGAAAGCGATCGGATCGATCTTCAGCCCGCGCGCAATCGCATCCATGTGCATCTCGCGCACGTAGTGGTTCGCCGTCGCCGCCAGGCCGCGGTACGACCCCTGGCGCAGCGGAGAATCCGATGGATGGAAGGCGATGCGCTGGTTCGGCACGTCGTAGGGTGTGCGAATGCCCGCGTTGCCCGAGTTCCAGTTGTCGAACTCCCACGCGATGAGGCGACCGGCTGCGTCGGTCGCGGCTTTCACGTCGATGACGCCAGCCGGACGCAGGTAGCCCCACGTAAACTCCTCGGCGCGCGTCCATACGAGCTTCACCGGCTTCCCGGCGGCCTTCGCCAGGCGTGCCGCCTCGATGGCGGCCTGCCCTGTGTGCTTGCCCCCGTACGCCGATCCCGTGTCGGGCACGATCACGCGGACGCTGCCCTCGGGAATGCGAAACGCGTCGGCCAGCTCGCTGCGCACGCCGAAGGGGCGCTGCGTGCCGGTCCACACCGTCAGCTTGCCGCCGCTCCACTCCGCGACGGCCGCGCGCGGCTCGAGCGGCACGTGCGCGATGTACGGGATCCGGTAGCTGGCCTCGAACGTCCGCGCCGCCGTCACGCCGGCCACGTCCCCCGCGGTGAACGGCGACGGCGCGCGGCCGCCGGACGTCCCCTTCTTCAGGTGCTCGTAGATCGTGTCTGACGACGGTTGTCCTGACGTGGCGGACCACTGCACGTCGACGGCGTTCGCCGCGCGCCGCGCCGCCCGCTCGGTCGGCGCGACCACGCCCAGGAAGTCGCCATCGCGGACGACCGTCACGCCCGTCATCGCCCGCGCGCGGGCGTCGTTGACGGAGGTGAGCGCCGCGTCGTAGCTGTCTGGCCGGAGGATGCGTCCGTGCAGAAGTCCCGGTCGGGTAATGTCGGGTGAATATTCGTGGCGTCCGGTCACGAACGAGCGGCCGTCCACTTTCTTTGCCGCATGCCCGCGAACGGTCCATTTGTCCGCCGGCGTGACCGCCGGTTCAGCGGCCACAGACCCGGTCAGCTTCTGCCCTTTCGTCAACTCGCCGTAGGACAACGAACGGCCATCCCGCCCGACCACGCGGCCGTCCTTCGCCGCGAGCGTCGCGCGATCGACCTGCCAGCGCGCGGCGGCCTGATCGATCAGCATGTCGCGCGCCGTCGCGGCCGCGCGCGACAACTGACGGCCCATGCGCGGCGTGCTCTGGGAACCGAACGTGCCCGCGTCGTAGGGCACCAGGTCGGTGTCCGCCATCACGAGCGTCACGGCCTCGAGCCCCACGCGCAGTTCGTCCGCGATCGCCTGGGCGAGCGAGGTCCGGATGTTCTGGCCGATTTCGGTCTTGCCCGTGTAGCCGGTCACGTGCCCTTGTTCGTCGATGTGCAGCCACGCGGCGAGTTCCGCTGCCTCGCCGCGCCCCTGCGCGCGGCCGCGGCCGGACTCCTGGGCGAAGAGCGACGGGATCGCGGACACGACGACGAGCCCGCCGCCGACCACGCGGATGAAATCGCGGCGTTCCAGCTCGAAGCGATAGCGGGCGGGCTCGGTAAGCTCGTAGCGCTCGACCTCGATCCCGGGGCCCGACGGGTCGTGGATGTCGCTCATCGCGCACCTCCCGCTACGGTGCTCTTTCATCCGCGCCGCCGCCGCCTTCACCGCCCGCACGATCCGCGGATAGGTGCCGCACCGGCAGATGTTCCTGTCCATCGACTTGGCGATGTCGGCGTCGGTCGGGTCCGGATTGGACCGGAGCAGCGCGACCGTGGCCATCACCATCCCGGAGGTGCAGTAGCCGCACTGAAACGCCTCTGCCTCGAGGAACGCGTCCTGAACCGGGTGCAGGCGGTCACCTTCAGACAGCGATTCGATCGTGGTGATTTGCTTCCCGTTCGCCACGATGAGCCGCGTGACGCACGCGCGCGTCGCCACGCCGTCCATGAGCACCGTGCACGACCCGCACTGCCCTTCGCCACACCCGAACTTGCTCCCGGTGAGCCCCAGCTCGTATCTGAGCACCGACAACAGACTGTCGCCCGGCTCCCCGTCAATCGTGTGCGACTGGCCGTTGACGTGCAATTCGTATCGAGGCAACAGCAACCTCCCAATCAGCCGTCACTGACGAGCGACCGTGACTAGCGACTGGCGACCAGCGACTAGCGACTAGCGACTAGCGACTAGCGACTAGCGACTAGCGACTAGCGACTGAGACCAGCGACTAGCGACCAGCGACCAGCGACTTCAATGTGTCAGCGCATACACGACGATGTTGATCCCAAGCGCGTAGCCGTCCGGAGAAAAGAGGTAGAAGAACCGCGCGTCCTCCCCTTCCCGTTCCCACGCGTCCGAGATGTCAGTGTCGTGCGTCATCACGACCATCAGCCGGCCGCGCGCGTCCGCGATCCCCGCGATGTCCGGCTCGGCGCTCTCGGGGCCGCGCTCCGAGGTGGCGCCGCCAAACCGCCGCCAGAACTGGATCGACGGAATCTGCGGCAGTTTCGGCACGATGAACATCGTCCGGAAGAGCGGATGGTCGGGCGTGAGCCGGACGATCGGATAGTCCTTCGGCGGCAGCACCCGGCCGATTTCCTCGACCCACTGGTCCCAGGCCCACTCACCCCAGAAGTCGTCCACGTAGAGAAAGCCGCCCTTGAGGAGATACTCGCGCAGCCGGATCACTTCCGCCTCGGACAGCCGCATGGTGCCGACGTCCTCCATCTCGATCATCGGGCACTCGAACAGGGCGTCGTCCGTGAGCTGGACGACGAGGTGGTTCGGTTCGCCGTCGGGCTGTTTGCTGATGCGGGTCTTGGTGAGTTCGGACAGGCGGATCGAGAAGTTCGTGTCGGCGTCGGGATAGTCGGTCCACCATCCCGTGCCGCCGTCCTCGCGGCGGTCGCTCTCGTACATGCCGCGGCAGAACGTGAAGGCGCCGTCGAAGCTGTCGGCGGTCGGGAATCGGGGCGGCTCACGCCGGAACCCGCGGAACCGCCCCCGCTGGCCGAACTGCGCCGTCACGACGACCGACAGCGCGACGCCGATGGCGCACGCGATCGCGAGGCGTTTCATTTCCGGATGTCGGGCGACTTCTTCGTCTCCGGTGCCTTCGACAGCGACTTGTAGTACTGCTCGACCAGCTTGCGGAACTCCTCCGGCACTTCGTCCGCGCCCGAGAGGAACACTTCGTTCCCCTTCAGCTCCGCCTGCCGTCGCAGGTTGAACTCGAACCGCTTGAGGTTCTCGGCGACCGACTGCTGGAGCCGCTGCAGTTCCGACACGTCCTGGTAGACGCGGTCGTCTTCGAGCTCGCGCAGACCGCGCAGGATTTCCTCGAGCTGCTTGGCGTCGACCTGTCTGTCCCTGGAGCATGCGGCGCAGCTGCTGCGCATCGTTGGCGTACTGCCGGGCTTCGCCGCGAAGCTGCCGCACATCGTCTGGCGACAGCCGCCCCGGGCGCCGATCGCCATACCCGCCGTACGCATCCTGCCGCATGGTGCCGAGCGTGTCGCCGTTTCCCGCGCGCCCATTCTGCGTGCGGTCGCCGTCTGTTGCCGCCGCCCTGGCCGCCCTGCTGGCCCTGTTGGCCTTGCTGGCCCCGCTGACCCTGCTGGCCTTGCTGGCCTTGCTGACCCTGTTGGCCCTGCTGGCCCTGCTGGCCTTGCTGACCCTGCTGGCCCTGCTGGCCCTGCTGGCCTTGCTGACCCTGCTGGCCCTGCTGGCCCTGCTGGCCCTGTTGCCCCCGCTGCCCCTGAGCCCTGTCCCCTGAGCCCTGAGCCCTTTCTTTCGTGCGCTGATCCATGGAGTCGAGACTGCGCGCGAGTTCCCGCGCCTTGTCGAGCGCTTCAGCCATCTGGTCCGGCCGCGAGCGCCCCAGCGCCGATGCGGCTTCGCCGAGCTTGTCCTTCAGCGCATCGAGGTCGGAGCCGATTCGGCGTTCCATGTCCTGGTTGTCCGCCGACGACACGCCTGAGCGCACCATCGACCCCGAGTACCGAATCTTGTCGCGCACACGGCTGTCGCGAATGCCGGAGGCGGCCTCGGACAGCTTGCGCGCGGCGTCCTTCTCGTTGTTCCGGATGTCGCCGGCGGTCCGATCGATCTGCTGCTCGAGCTGGCCGACCTTCTGCTCCATCGCCGTCTTGCGATCGACGAGCTGCTGGGCCTTCTCCTGGCGGCGGTCGCCGGCGGAGTCGAGCCCCTTGACGTCGCCGGCGATGTCCTGCTGCTCGCGCGCCAGGTCCTCGGCCTGCTGAAGCGCGTTCCGGACATCGCGCTCGGCGCGTCCGGACTGCGACTTCTGCAGCCGATCCTGCGCCTTCTTCAACTGCTCGAGCGCCGCCTGCGCCTGGGCGCCCGACGTCTGCTCGCCGTTGGCTGCGGCCTTCCGCATCGCGTCGGCGGCGTTGCGCAATTGCTGCGCGGTTTCCGCCAGGTCAGCGCGCTGTTCTTCGCGGGACAACTGTTCGAGCCGCCGCGCCGCTTCTTCGGCCTGGTCGGCAAGCGCTCGCTGCTGTTGCCCGCTGTTGCCGCCAGACGACTGCTGTCCGGCCGCGGCCCGCCGGCGCTGCCGTTCGGCCTCCTGTTCCTGGCGCCGGGCGAGCTCCTTCAACTTCTCGAGCAGCTCGTCCACCTTCTGGTCCTGCTGCTGCTGCGAGGCCTGCTGGCGCGTCTCATACTGATTGGCCATCTTGTCGAGTTCCATCTCGAACAAGTCGGCCAGATCCTCGGCCATCGACCCGGCGCCGCCTCCGCCGCCGCCGCCCTGCTGGCGCTGCATCTGCACTTGCGCCTCGTATTCCTCCTCGGCCCTCTGGAGGAACTGGAGCGCCTTCTGCTCAGGCTGGAGCGCCGCCTCGGGACTGGTCGCGCGCAGCTTGCCTTCGGCCGCCTGCATTTCGGTCACCGCCTGCGGCAGCAGCTCGGCGACCTTCTTGAATGCCGGATCCTGCTCCACCAGGCGGCTGTTCATCCGCGTCACGAGGCCGTCCACCTGTTCGCGGAGCCGCGACTGCGCGAGCGCGATGACGACGGCGTTCTCGCGGACCTTGTCGGCGGCGAGTTTCTTCCGATCGCGCTGCAGGTTGAACGTTGCCGAGATGATCTGCCGCTGCTGCTCGGAGAGCGCCCCCACCTGGTTCTGCTGGCCGCCTCCGCCGCCGCCGCCCTGCTGCGCATCGGACTGGGCGCGCTTGAAATCCTTGCTGAGCGGACGGACGCGCACGAAATACATGTCGCTCATCGCCGGCTTGGGGCCGTCCACCGCGTCGTTGTCGATCGCCTTGGCGTAGTACGACACGAAGTCGCCGGCCTGCACGTTGAGCTCTTCGAGATAGAACGTGTGGCCCGCGCTGACTTCCGGCAGCCGCTTCGTCCCGTTGAACAGCCGCACCGTCTTCTCGGGCCCGCCGTTGACCGAATACACGAGATCCAGGTCCTTGACGCCGAAGTCGTCTTCCGCCCGCGCCTCGACGAACACCTCTTCGATCGGCGACGCGGTGGTGTCGCGCCCCGGCTTCGAAATCGAGACGGTCGGCGGCTGATCGGCGAGCGCGTCGATCGTGTACTGCGCGGACGCGGGCACGCGATCGCCGCCCGGTGCGTTCAGCTCCAGCCGGTAGAATCCGTCCTTCTTGACAGTGAAGCTGCCGAGCATCGCGTGATCCGCGCTGCCGGCCGGCGTCAAATCGCCACCCGGCTTGTCGTCGAGCACGATCTGTCCGGCCGCCGCCTCCATCGTCGGGATCGCGCGGAGGCGAACCTCGGTGCCCTTGAGGACGGCGATGTCGCCGCCGTCCTCGACCTTCTGCGGTGGCAGCCCGGTATAGGCCGGGAAGCGGTACTCGAGATCGAGCCGCTGGACGTACGGAAGTTCGACGACCTTCAAGGTGTAGACGGCCGAGCGGACGCCGGCGGCTTCGACGAAGTAGTCGAGCGGCGCCGCGAGGTCGAAGAGCATGCCTTCGGTCCTGACCGTTGTCGCCTCGCACCAGCGGCAGGCGCTCGAACGCCGCGTCGGGCGACTTGCGCACGAGCAGCGACGCCTGGTCGGCGTCGAAGCCGGCGAGCTGGGCGGTGATGGTCTGATCGGCGCCGCGCGGGACCGTCGCGTTGCCTGGCGTCACCGCGATGCGGTAGGGCGCCGCGGCTTCCACGTCGCGCGACACGATGAGGAGCGCCGACAGTGCGTGGCGCAGGTAGGCCGGGCCGAACACGAAGATGGCCGTGGCGGCCAGGGCGACCGCCGCCAGCGTCGCCATGTAGCGACGCACCGGCGTGCGTTCGACGCGGCGGCCTGACTCGATCTCGCGCACCTTGCGGATGGCGGACTCCACGAGTCGCTGGACGAGCGCCGCCGAGTGCGGCGATCCGGCGGCCCGCTGCTGATGGCTCGCATCGATCGCGCTGATGATCTCGGCCTGGAGCGACGGCTCGTGCTCCTCCAGGTAGAGGGCGACCTGCTGATCGGTCGCCTGCTGCATCAGTGGCCGGACGAGCAGGTAGGCGATCGCTCCAAGGACGCTCAGCCCGAGCACGATGCGGAAGGTGAGGATCGACGCCGGCGTGAAGCGCCAGGCCTCGAGCGCCCACGCCGACGCCAGCAGCACGATCAGGCCGAGCCCGACCACGCCGAGCGCGCCGCGCAGCGCGAGCTTCATGCGCCATCGCCGGCGAACCTGCCGGATGATGTCGACCAGTTCGAAGGACGAATCGGGGGGGCCGAAATTGTATGCCATACCTTCTCCGTAGCTTACGCCTAAGCCCCGACGCTCGTACCCTCGCGATTTGCGAGGATCGGCTCCAAACCCAACAGCAGGAGGCCCGCAAACAGCAGGTACCACCAGATGCGTTCCGTGCGCTCCTGTTCCTCAGCCGTGGCCGTGGTGTTCGCACCAGCCGGCGCGGCCCCTCCGGCCCGCCCGATGGCGCCCGCGACGAGTTCCTGCGGGATCCATCGCCGACAGGTCCGATTCCGCCAGATCGACGTTGCTCGCCACGGTCAGCGGGGCCTCGCTGTCGCGCCCCTGCGCCCGCACCTCGTAGAAGCCTGCCTGGTCGATCTCGAGCACGTCCGGCCCCTCGCCGTCGAGCGTGACGCGCTGGCCCGACGGGGTCAGCACGACGCGTCCCGCCGAGGCCGGAGGCCGAGCGCCTCGGCGACGACGCCGGCGCGCCCTGCGGATCCGGCTCGAGGACCTCGCCGACCGTCACCCACGCGGGCCGCTCGACATACGACGCCAGTCGCGTCGCCATCAGGTGCACGAAGGGCAGGAATACCGGCTTGAGCGCCAGGTCGTTCCATTCCATGTCGAAGGTGGACGCCCACACGAGCACTCGTCCGCTGCCGACGCGCCGCTCGACGAGCGCGGGCGCCCCGTCGTCGAAACGCGCGACGATCTGGGCGTCGGGCGACACGGTGACCGATCGGTAGCCGTAGAACCGTGCCGCGGAAAAATCTCCGCTGCGCGGCGCGCGGAACGGCTCGAAGATCGGATTGCCGTACTCGAGCGCGCCCAGGCGTGCCGCCGGACCCGTCGTGCGATCGACGGGCGCGCCCGGCAGCGCCGGCAGGAAGTCGGTCCCGCTCGCGGGCCAGGTCAGCCGCGGGCCGGCCACGAGCAGCAGGCCGCCGCCGCCCTGGACGAACGTCGAGAGCCGCGAGGCCGTGAGCTGCGAGACGGGCGTGTCGTTCAACACCACGATCGCGGCGCGCTGGAGATCGTCGACCGTCAGCCCCTCGATGGACTTGATCGCCACGTCGAAGGGCGGCGCCTCACCGAGCGCCAGCGCGCGCGACAGATACAGGCTCGCGTCGCGCGGCGCGCCCGGCCGTTCGGCAATGATGATTCGCAGCGGCTGCTTCGGCGACACGACGAAGTTGAACGCGTTGTCCACGAGCAGCGAATCCTGACCGAGCCGGATAGTGCCCCGCGTGTTGCGCGCCGACGGCGTGAACGGCGCGAAGGTGACCGACGCGGACCCGCCGGGCTCGAGGTCCAGGTGCTCCTTCTGCACGGTCCGTCCGTCCACTTCGAGGCTGATCTCGACGTTCTTCAGCGGGCGGCTCCCGTGATTCACGGCCCCGCCCGTGACCGTCACGCGGTCCTGCTCCGAAAACGTGGTGCGCTGCAGCGACACGGGCGTGACGCTGAGGTTGACCGGGTCCGGATCGGTCACGGCCACGGGCGTCAGCGACGCGCCATCGGGCAGCCGGACGCCGTCGGCGCCGATCCAGCCGCCGCGCTGGAAGTCCGACACGAGAATCACTTCGCGGCGCGGCAGCGCCGATTCGCTCAGGATGCTGCCGGCCAGCTTCAACGCCGGTCCGTAATGCGTGGCGCTCGATCCCGGTTTCTGCGCCGCGATCGCCGCGTCGAGCCGCGCCCGATCGGACGTCGAGCGCAGCGCGACTTCCGCGCCGGTCGAAAAGAACACGATGGACGCGCGGTCGCCGGGCCCGAGCGACGCGACGGCATCGCGGGCCCCGGCCACCGCACGCGTCCACCGGTCGCCGTACGCCATGCTGTACGAGCGATCCACGAGCACCACGACCTCGCGCGCGCCCCCGGCCGCCGCGGCCGCCATCGACGCGCGCCGGAAGAACGGCCGCGCAAAGGCCAGCACGATGAGCGCGAGCGCCGCCAGGCGCAGGAGCAGCAGCGGCCAGTTGCGGATCCGGCGGCGGCGCACCGACTGGTAGGGAATCCGCTGGAGGAACATCAACGAGGGAAACTGGACGACGTTCTTCCGCTCGCGCTGGATCAGATGGATCACGATCGGCACGGCAAGGCCCGCGAGGCCGAGCAGGAAGAGTGGCGTCAGGAACGACACGTTACCTCACCCTCGCCAGCCGCTCGCGCGCCGTCAGATACGTGAACAACGCGTAATCGAGCGGGGTGGACGTATTGACCAGCGAGTAGTCGATCCGGCTCCCCGTGAAGCGCTCCGTCAGGCCGTCGATGTGCGCGCGCACCAGGGTCGGTACTGGGCCGCGAGCGCCTCGGGCACGACCGGGATCTGCTCGCCGCTCTCGAGGTCCTCGAAGCTGGACGGCGCGTCGAACGTGAAGTCGATTTCCGCCGGATCGAGCAGATGAAAGACGATGATGTCGTTGCCGCGGAACCGCAGCGGCGCGATCGACTCCAGCACCGTATCCGGCTCTTCGTACAAGTCCGAGATCAGGACCAGCAGCCCGCGCCGCCCGAAGTGCTCGGCCATCTTGTGCAGCGGCGCGCGCAGGCTCCCCGGCCCTGACGGCTTCAGCCGGTCCAGGACGTGCAGCACGACGTCCATGTGCTTGGCCGAGGGCGGCACGTTCTCGACAATGTCCGAGTCGAACGCCACGAGGCCGACCCGATCGCGCTGGCGGTGCACGAGGTAGGTCAGGCAGCCGGCCAGCATCTTCCCGTATTCGAGCTTCGTGATGCCGGTCGTCCCGAAGCCCATGGACTTCGACACGTCGAGCAGCACGGAGAAGTTCGCGTTCGTGTCGGCCTCGTACTCCTTGATGTAATAGCGATCCGTCCGGGCGTACAGCCGCCAGTCCACGCGGCGGATGTCGTCGCCCGGCACGTACCCGCGGTGCTCGGCAAAGTCCACCGATGCCCCGAAATACGGAGATCGGTGCATGCCGTTGATGAACCCGTCGACGACGTTGCGCGCGACCAGCTCGAGGTTCCCGATCCGGGACAGCACGACCGGGTCGACGAACCGCGCGCCGGGCGACGCTGATGACTGAATCATGTTTCGCTGTTCGCTGATCCGCTGATCGCTGTTCCGCTGAATCGCTATTCGCTATTCGCTGTCCGGATCTGTGTAATCTGTGTAATCCGTGGTCCTCCGGATCCGCGTAATCTGTGTAACTCCTGTGTAATCCGTGGTCCCTCCGGATCGTGCCATCCGTGTCGTCCGTGCTACATGCCCGACCGCGGCACCGCCACGGACTCGAGCAGCCGGTCGATCAGCGTGTCGGTGGTGATGCCTTCCGACTGGGCGTGGAAGTTGGTCAGGATGCGGTGGCGCAGGACCGGGTGGGCCATGGCGCGGATGTCGTCGAAGCTCACGTGGTAGCGCCCGGACGTGAGCGCGCGCGCTCTCGCGCCGAGCACCAGGTACTGCGCGGCTCGGACGCTGCCGCCGAACGCGACCCATTTCTTCACCGACTCGGGACAGGTCGGGCTCTTCGGCCGGCTCGCGCGCACCAGGTTCAGCGCGTAGCGCATCACGGGCTCGGCCACGGGCACGCGGCGCACGAGCCGCTGGAACGCGACCAGGTCCTCTCCCGTCACCGTCCGCTCGAAGGTCGGCTCCAGAATGGCGGTCGTCGTCCGCACGACCTCGAATTCCTCGTCCTCGGGCGGATGATCGATGACGATGTGGAACATGAAGCGATCGAGCTGGGCCTCGGGCAGCGGATACGTGCCTTCCAGCTCGATCGGGTTCTGGGTCGCGAACACGTAAAACGGCTCGTCGAGCTTGTAGGTGCGCCCCTGGATCGTGACGCGGTGTTCCTGCATCGCCTCGAGGAGCGCCGACTGCGTCTTGGGCGGCGTGCGGTTGATCTCGTCGGCCAGGACGATATTGGCGAAGATCGGACCCGGAGCGAACACCATCTGGCGGCGGCCCGTCGCCGCGTCTTCCTGGATGATGTCGGTGCCCGTGATGTCGGACGGCATCAGGTCGGGCGTGAACTGGATCCGGTTGAACTTCAGATCGAGCACGCGCGCGAGCGTGTGGATCAGGAGCGTCTTGGCCAGCCCCGGCACGCCGACGATCAGGCTGTTGCCGCCGACGAACAGCGTCAGCAGCACCTCCGTGACGACGTCGTCCTGTCCGATGATCAGCTTGCGCAATTCGGACACAATCCGATCGCGCCCCTCCTTCATCCGCTCGGCCAGCGCCACGTCATCCGGCGACTCCAGCACGACGGTTTCGGTTACGGAACTCACGCAGCCTCCTTCGAGATCGATCGGCGACGCCCGGGTGACGGCTACGCACCGCCCCTTCGCGTCTCGTCAGTGACCTTTCAGTGCGTCAACCCGTACATCACGTAGTTCACGCCGAATTTGTACGCTTCGTTCGACAGATCGACGATGTAGACGCCCGTGCCGGAGAACTCCCAGTACTCGCTGATGTCGTTGTTGACGTCGGCAATCACCATCAGGCGCTTCTTCGGATCGTTGCCCTCGAAGAGCCCCCAGTAGGACGGCGTCAGCTCCTGGCTGTAGGGCGGCACCAGATCCTGCGGACGATCGATCTCGAAGAACGAATGAAAGACCGTGTCGGTGCCGTGCAGCTCGATCCAGCGTGCGTCGGGCAGCACCACGCGCATCTGGTCCTGCAGGTTGTTCCAGTCGTAGCCGCGGAAGTCGTCGAAAATCGCGAAGCCGCCCTTCAGGAGATAGTTCCGGAAGGCTTCGGCTTCGGTTGGCGACACCTGCCACCCGCCCGGCTCCGCCATGTAGGCCACCGGGTAGTTGCACAGCTCCGGATCGTCGAGCGACAGGATGTTCGACCCGTCGGTGCGCACCCGCAGCAGCGAGATCTCCTCGAGGATCTTCGTGAAGTGGACCTCGCCGTCGGGGTAGTCGTGAGCCCACAGCGGGCCGCGCCCCCGGCCGAAGCCGCGCCCGAATCCGCCGTTGTATTTCAGGCGCACGAAGACGAACCGGCCGTCGTATGGCGTGTTGCCCTGCACCTCGACGCCGAGCTGCGGCCGCCGGTTGCGGCCGCCGCCGAATCGCTGGGCGAACGCGGTGCCGGCCGCCAGGCAGACGACCAGCGAGCCAAGGGCCAGTCGCGAATGCAGAAGTCGCGCAGGTGCGTCATGGCGGGCCTCCGGCGTCCTTGATTTCCTTGCTCTTGAGCGCCAGGTCCGTCAGGAGCTGCTCGAGCTGGCTCGCGTAGCGCGCCGGATCCATGCCGCTCTTCAGGAGTTTCAGGGCTTCGACGCGTTGTTCGAGCGCGTGCCGCTCGGCATAGAGCGCGCGCAGTTTCGGGTCGTCCGACACAGGCTCGGCCGACGCGACCGTACCGAGCGACAGTATCGCGGCGATGCGTCCGTCCTTTCCGTCCACGGCGGGCGCGGGACTGCCCTCACGGTCGCCGCTGTCGTCGAGCAGCGGATGCTCGGTGAGCATGATGCCTTCCTTCTCGTACGCGCGCGCGACCTCGCGCTTCGCGGAATCGAAGGCTTCGAGCACCGACACGCGACGATTGCGATCGACATCGGCCGCGTCGCTCGTGAGCGCGTCGATGAAGTAGCCGCCGAAGAGCGTCGCGAAACGTTCCGCGCCCGTGCGCGTCGCGGTGACGATCGTGCGGCCGGGTCCCGCCAGTTCGGCGATGAAGGGCGCGCTCGAGCTGGCCGTGTTCACGAAGACCACGTGCGTCGACGGAATCGCGGCCACGAGCGGCGCGAACTCCGCCGGAGTCATGTCGGGCCCCGGCAGGTTGAACTTCGCCACTTTCCCGTCGAACGTGCCGTGGCCAATGAGCACCACGAACACCACGTCGTCGGGACCGGCCTGGCCGGCGAGCGTGGCGAACGCCCGCGTGACCTCGTCGCGCGTGGACTTGCCGGTGGCGCGAGGATCCGCCGCGGGATCTTCCGCCAGGTAGATCACCCGCTCGCGGGGAATGCCGAACCGGCCGGTCGCGCTGTCGACGAGCGTATCGGCCCATCGCCGGAACAGCTCGCCGTGCTCGGGATCGCCCGCGAGGCCGACGATCACGGCGACGTGCGTCGTCTGCGCGGCGGCGGGGACCGCCCAGAGCGCCAGGACGCACAGCAGGGTGAGGCGACGCATCATGCCAGCCCCACGGCGCGCCGGTACCCCCACTCGGCGCAGACGAGTCCCACGAGCAGCATCAGCACGATCGGCATGTGCCACAGCTCGCGCTCTTCGATCGTCGTCACGCCGCGCCCGGTGTACCGGACGTCTTCCGGCATGCCGGCGACCGTGTCGGGCGTGTAGAACCGGCCGCCGGTGTCCTCGGCGATGCGCTGCAGCCGCGACGCGTGCATCGTGGCGTCGAAATACTCGGCATCGCCCGGCCCGGCGCGAAACTGCGTGGCGCTCGACCCAAGCGTCTTCCCGGCGCGAAACGCTTCCACCGTGGCCGAGTAGACGCCCGCATCCGACGTCGGGACCGTCGGCGCGGTACTCGCCGTTCCGGTCGCCGGTCCACTGCAGCGGCACGTCCCGCTCCGCGCCGTTCGGTCCGGTCACGTGGGCGACCACACGCGCGTCGTTCAGCTCCAGGAACCCGGAATCGACGACGTCGGCCACGAGCGTGACGGGTTCTCCGGGCTCCACGCGCTCGGTGAGCGTGTGAACATCCACCGCGTCGGGCACGCCGTCCACGAGCCACCGCAGCAGCTGGCGCCAGTAGTTCTCGTGGGTGAGGTCCTCGAGCGACATCTTCGCGTCCATCTGCCAGTGCCACGAGTCCTGCACGGGAAACGCGAGCGCCTTGCCTCGCCCGTAGCGCTGGAACGCGAGCACGACCTGATCGCGCTGCCGCCCGTCAGTGCCCGTCAGCAGGACCGTCGCCCCCGGCTTGATCCCGGTGATGGTGTTCACGCTCGTGAGAATCGGCAGGTCCTTCCACCGCTCGACGGAGGCGGCCTCGGTCGAGGCGATCTGGGTGACGCCGTTGGCTTCGCCGGCGCGGGTGGGGTGCACGCGCAGCCGGGCGAGCGGCAGCGCATCGAGCGACCGCGCGACGCGGTCGAAGGTCACCGGCAGGACGTCGGCGATCGGCGTGCCGGCGTAGTTGCCTTCGGCGAAGGCGCGGGGCCCGCCCAGCATCAGCAGCCCGCCGCCGCGGCGCTCGACGAACTCGGCGATCATGCGGAGCTGATCGCCGGTGAACGCGCCGGCTTCGATGCTCCCGAGGATCAATCCCTGGTAGGCGAACAGCTCGTCGCGCGTCTTCGGGAAGCCGGACAGCAACTGTTCGGCATTGTCGACGTTGAACCGCAGGTACTTGTTGTCGGCCGTGCGCTGGAGCGTGATGACCTGGAGGTTCTTGTCCTCGGCCACCGCGCGGTTCAGGAACTTCATCTCCGGCCGCGGCTCTCCCTCGTAATAGAGGATGCGCTCGGCGCGGTCGCTCACGTCGATCAACGCGTCGCGCGCGTTGTTCTGCGTGACGAGCTCGCCGGGGCGTGGCGCAATGCGGAACCGGAACAGCCGTGTCCCGGCGTCCGAGGCGATGAACCGGACGCGCACCGCGGCCGGCTCGCCGTCGGCCGGCAGCGTCACCGCCTGGGACCCGACGATCCGCCCTTCGTCCTCCACCTCGAGCGAGACCGTCTCTCCCGCGTAACCGGTCTGCGTGACGACCGCGTCGATGACGAGCGAGGTGCCCTTGAGCGCCTTGCGCGGCGTGGAGACGCGGTCGATCTGGACGTCGCGCGCAAGACGGTCGCGCCCGACGCCGACCGTGAATACCGGTACGGCCGCCGCCTTCAACGCGAGGATCGCGTCCGACAGCGACTGGTCGGAGGTGTCGGCGCCGTCGCTCACGAGCACGACGCCGGCGAGCGGCAGGCCCGCCATCTCCTGGCGCACGCCGTCGAGCGCCGCCGCGAGCTTCGTCTGGGGACCGCCGAAGGTGAGGTCAGCCGGCGAGCCGAGACGCGAGGCCGCCGACGAGAACTTGAACGGCCGGAGCACGAACTTGTCGCCGAGCGCCTTCATGATCGGCGTATCCGGCGCGCCGAACGTCTGACGGATGAACGCGCCGCGCGGCTGGGTGCCCCAGTCGGTGATCTGCATGCTGCGCGAGTCGTCCATCAGCACCGCGAGAAAATTCTGCTGCGAGACGGCGGCCTTGACGACCAGGACGGGACGGAACAGGCAGACGAGCACGAGGACGAGCGCCGCCAGGCGCAGGGCGGTGAGCACCAGCCGGTCGCGCACACGGCCCTTGACGCGGACGCGGCGATAGGTGACGACCACCGCCGCCGCCGCCGCGATGGCGATCGCGGCCGCCACGTACGATCCCGCCGTCGGCGTCAGGCGGAATTCTCCCTGCTGGAAGATGACCGGCCGATACTCGAACAGGAATCGAAACAGCGACTCGATCACGATGGCAGTGGCTCCGTCCCTTTGTCGATGTTGGTGTCGCCGCCGGCGTCAGCCGGAAGTCAGACATGCCCGCGCCAGACTCACGTAGGTGTCGATCGCCGCCTCCAGTTCGGCAATCTCGACGAATTCCCCGGCGGTGTGCGCCACCAGGATCGATCCCGGCCCGAACAGGAGCGGCGTCCCCCAGCGGTCCAGCAGCGGAACGTCCGTCGTGAAGGGAAACACCTCGGTCGCAATGCCGGGAACCGTATGCAGCTTCACCGCCGGAACGCGCAGTACCTCTTGGACGCTCACCAGCGGCTCGAGGCCGGCAAGAACGCGCAGTATATCTTCTGGCGGCCCGATTGTGCGGAACAGCAGTTCAGCGGACGCTTCGGGCGAAATGACGTTGGGCGCGATGCCGCCGCCGATTAATCCCACGCTGTAGAACGTTCGTCCCAGCTCGCTGTCGGATGGCAACGGCAAGGACCGCAGCCGCACCAGGGCGTCAATGAGCTTGTCGATTGCCGACTCGCCGCGTTCGGGGGTCGCCGAATGCGCCGCACGTCCCTCGGCCTTCAGCCTGACACGCAGCACGCCGCGCGTGGCCGACCCCAGGCGGCTCTCCGTCGGCTCGCCGTTGATCAGGAACCGGCTGCCCGGCGCCACCGCATTTGCCGCCGTCGCGCCATCGCTCCCGCGTTCCTCCCCGGCGACGAACAACAGTCCGATCCGGCCGTTCGCCATGTTCGCGCAGTCGCTCGACGGCCGCAAGCTGCGCGGCGAGGATTCCCTTCGCGTCGCAGGCGCCCCGCCCGAACAGCCGGCCATTCTCGACGCGGCTCGGGATGTACGGCGGCACGCAGTCGAAGTGCGTCGAGAGGACGACCTGCGGAGGATCGATCGACGCGATGACGTTGGCACATCCCCGCGCCAGCGGCTGCTCGACCACGATATACCCGAGCTCCCGCAGCCGCGCGCCGATCCACGCGCCGGCTTCCGCCTCGCGGCCGGTCGTGGAATCAATATTAATGAGGGCCCGGGCAAAGGCGATCGGGTCAAACTGGACTGTCACAGAATTGTCTCAGGGGAGCGCACTCGCGCTGGAGGATTTGACCACGAATCCCGCCGGGCGTCGCATTCAACGAAGCGCCTCCTCGAGGGCCGTCCGGGCATCCGTGGTGCCGTCGCGGTATTTGACGATGACAGGGGTGGCAATCGACAGCCCCCAGGCCGCGCCGGACTCGATCGGGCGCGTACCGGGCACGACCACCGCACCTTCCGGAATCACGAGCGGCCCGCCGTCCGGGCGGATAATCCGGCCATTCGGAATGTCGTAGACCGGCGTCGACCCCGTGATTACCGTCCCTGACGCAAGCACCGCGCGACGCCTCACGATCGCCCCTTCGTAGATCCCGCAGTTCCCGCCGACGAGCACCTCGTCCTCGATGACGACGGGGATCGCGCCGACGGGCTCGAGCACGCCGCCAATCTGCGCCGCGGCCGACACGTGCACGCGGCGTCCGATCTGCGCGCAGGATCCCACGAGGGCGTGCGAATCGATCATCGATTCCTCGCCGACATACGCCCCGATGTTGATGTACATCGGCGGCATGCACACGACGCCGCGCCCGAGGAAGACGCCGTCCCGCACGCTCGATCCGCCCGGCACGATGCGCACGCCGTCGCCGATCGCCGAATGCTTCAGCGGCAGCGTGTCCTTGTCGAAGAAGGGCCAGCGCCCGTGATCGGACGACACATCGACGACGTCGCCGCTCGAAATCCCAGCAGGATGCCCGCGCTTCACCCAGGCATTGACGCGCCAGCCGGATGGCGCCGACGGGTCGGGTTCGGCCGCGCGCACCTCGCCCGACGACAGCGCGGCTCGCAGCCGCGCAAACGCGGCACGCGCCCGGGCACGATCCGCAGTCGCGCCGTCGTCGTAGAGCGCGTCGATCTCGGCCGCCAGGTGCCCTGCGTTCATCACGCCACCGCCAGCGATCCCGGAAGCCCGAGGCCCCGGAGCACGGCGCCGATCCTCTCCCGCGACGCCGGGCGGGGCGGCACGAGGGGCAGCCGGTAGATCTCCTCCAGCAGCCCCATCGCGGCCATCGCCGCCTTCACCGGGATCGGGCTCGACTCGACGAAGTTCACCAGCATCAGCGGCAGGAGCTCCGTGTGCAGCCGCCGCGCCGCGGCGAAATCCCCCTGCTCGGCACGCTCCACCATGAGCGCCATTTCCGCCGGGACTTCGTTCGACGCGACCGAGACGATTCCCGCGCCTCCCACCGCCATCACCGGCAGCGTCAGGGCATCGTCTCCCGACAGCACGAGGAAGCCCGGCGGGACCGACGCGCAGATCTCGCACATCTGGGTCATGTTCCCCGACGCTTCCTTCACACCGACGACGTTCGGGATGGTGCTCAGGCGCAGGATGGTCGCAACATCGACGTTGCAGCCGGTTCGTCCCGGCACGTTGTAAACAATGATGGGCAGCGGCACGGCCTCGCCAATCGCCGCGTAGTGCTGGAACAGGCCTTCCGGCGTGGGTTTGTTGTAGTACGGCGTCACCGACAGGATGCCGTCAGCGCCGGCTTCGGCCATCCGCCGCGCGGACTCGATGACTTCCTGCGTGTTGTACCCGCCGGCGCCAGCGAGCACGGGCAGACGCCCCGCGGCTTCGGACACGACGATGTCGACGACGCGCGCACGTTCGCCGCCCGTGAGGGTCGGCGTCTCTCCGGTCGTTCCACACGGGACGAGGAAGTGCACGCCCGCATCGATCTGGCGCCGCGCCAGCCGCCTGACGCCCGCTTCGTCCAGCGCGCCGCCCCTGAGGAACGGCGTGACCAGCGCCGTTCCACACCCGGTGAATGGTCGTCTCATGCGAGTCCCTCCTTCGCAAGTGGCTCTGACGTCCGTCGGAGTACGTCCCTCATGTCGAACCAGCCGCTCCGCCCCTGCACCCACCTTGCCGCCTCGAGCGCGCCGCGCGCGAAGCCGGAGCGATCGCGGGCCGTGTGGGTCAGCGTGATGGTCTCGGCGGCGCTGTCGAATCCCACCGTGTGCGTGCCCGGGATCGCGCCTGCGCGCGTGGACGCGATATCGACGGCGCGGTCGAATCCTCCGCGCCGGAGCGCCGTCCTCGAGCTGCCGCGCGGTCCCGGACGGCGCATCGCGCTTCGCCGCGTGATGCAGCTCGTGAATCCACGAGCCGAACCCCGGGTGCTCGTTCAGCAGCGCGCCCGCGCGCTCGACCAGCAGCGCGAACAGGTTCACGCCGATTGCGAAGTTCGGCGCCGCGACGACGCCGATGCCGGACGCCTCGGCCTCGCGCCGCAGCTCCGCCTCGCGGCCGCGCCATCCAGTCGTGCCAATCACCACGGCGGTGCGGCGCGCCGCCAGCCGGGCGAGGTTCGCCGGCACGGCATCGGCCGTCGAGAAATCGATGGCGACGTCGGCTCCGGGCCACTCGCCCGGCCGTGCGGATTCCACGCGGCCGATCCGGCCGACCACGTCAACGCCGTACTCGCCCGACAGCGACTCCACGAGCCGGCCCATGCGCCCGTACCCGATCAGGAGCACGCGCACCTACAATCCCCCCGTCCGGCTGAATCCCGGACGCCACGCGAGGGCGAAACGCAGAACTCGTCGTGGAGCCGTTCCATCGCACGCGCCAGATCGGCCTCGCTCAACACGATGGTCACGTTGCGGCGTGATGCCGCCTGCGACACCATGCGGACCGCGAAACCCTCGAGCGATCCGACGATGCGCGCGGCGAGACGCGGATCGGCGCGCAGGTTGTCGCCGACGGCCGAGAGGATCGCCATGCCGCGCTCGACGCGTACCTCGCCGAACTCGCGCAGCGCCGACGCGATCGGCTCCACCCGCCCGTCATCGTCCAGCGTCACCGACACGCTGACTTCCGACGTCGTCACGACATCGACCGACGTGCCGAAGCGTTCGAAAATCTCGAAGACCCGTCGCAGGAAGCCGTGCGCCATGAGCATCCGGGTCGACGTGATTTCGACCATCGTGATGTTGCGCTTGCAGGCCACGGCGGCCAGCGGCGTTCCGTGGGCCGCCGTGTGGGCGGCGATCAGCGTGCCGGCGCCCTCCGGTTTCCGGCTGTTCAGGATGCGGACCGGGATGTTCCTGGCGACCGCGGGAACCATCGTGCTGGGATGCAGCACCTTGGCGCCGAAATACGCGAGCTCCCATGCCTCGCCGAACGAGAGCCGCGGCACGATCTGCGGGTGCTCGATCACGCGCGGGTCGGCCGTGAGCATGCCGTCCACATCGGTCCAGATCTGGATCTCCTCCGCATCGAGCGCCGCGCCGACGATCGCGGCCGAGTAGTCCGAACCGCCGCGCCCGAGCGTGGTGGTCACGCCCGCCAGCGTGGCGCCGACGAACCCGCCGATCACCGGTACAGCGCCGGCGGCCAGGTGCGGCGCTATCTCGTCTTCGATCGCCGCGGCGGTCGCGTCGAGGTCGGGCGCCGCACACTGGTGATGCGCATCGGTCACGATGGCGCGCCGCGCATCGATCCAGACCGCGGGAATGCCCTCGCGCTGAAGCGCCGCCGTGACGACGCGGCTGCACACCAGTTCGCCAACCGACGCGATCGCATCCCGCGCGGCCGGCGAGGCGGCGCGCAGGATCGCGGTGGCGTCGAGCAGGTGGCCGAGTTCCTCGAACGAGTCCGCGAGATCGGGCCACGCCCCTCCCGGGTCTTCAACGAGCGCCTCGACGGCCGCCTGGTGCCGCGCGATCAACGCATCGAGTCCGCTTCTGGACGGCGTCTCGATCGCGCCGCTCTGCCGCGGCCGCCAGCGCGAGCAGCGCGTCCGTCACGCCGGACATCGCGGACACCACGACGACGGCCGGCGCGCTCGACGAGCCGACGATGCGGACGAGGCGGACGATCGCGTCCGCGTCGGCGACCGACGTGCCGCCGAACTTCATGATCCGGGGACGGCATGGCGGGACCATCAGCACTCTCCCTCGAACAGTCCATCCGCGCGCATCAGTTCGGCGTTCAGCACGGCGGCGCCCGCGGCGCCGCGTATCGTGTTGTGCCCCAGCACCACGAACTTCGCGCCAAGGACCGCACACGGACGCACGCGCCCGACCGACACCGCCATGCCGCCGTCACGTCCGGCATCGAGCCGGGGCTGCGGGCGATCGGGCGCGTCGAAGTAGATGATCGGTGAAGGCGGCGCGGTCGGCAGGCCAAGCTCCTGCGGGCGTCCGCGAAACGCGCGGAAGGCGGCGATGAGGTCAACCGGCGCCGGCTTCGCATCGAGCGCGACCGATACCGTCTCGGTGTGCCCGTCGACGACCGGCACGCGCGTCGTCTGCGCGCTGACGACGGCCGTGTGGGACGTGACACCGCTGGTGCCGAATGAGCCGAGGATCTTCTGCGTCTCGGATTCGATCTTCGCCTCCTCGCCGGAGATGTTCGGGATGACGTTGCCCAGGATGTCGAGCGACGCCACGCCCGGATAGCCCGCGCCCGAGATTGCCTGCATGGTCGTCACGAGCGCGGCGCGGAGGCCGAACTGGCGCAGCGGCGCGAGCGCCATCGACAGCATGACCGTCGAGCAGTTTGGATTCGTCACGATCGCGCCGCGCCAGCCCTTCACGCGCCGCTGGGCGGCGATGAGGCCGAGGTGGTCGGCATTGATCTCCGGAACGAGCAGCGGCACGAGCGGATCCATGCGGAAGCTGCGGGTGTTGCTGACGACGATGTGGCCGGCCTGCGCGAAGGCCGGTTCGATGTCGTCAGCCGCGGCGGCATCCAGCGCGGAGAAGACCAGCAGGGGCGCGCCCGCGGGCGCGCACGCCTCGACGCGCATGCCGGCGACTTCCCCGGCATCGGCATCGGCAGCCGCCAGGGCGCGGCCTCCGCGTACGTCCGCCCTTCCGAGCGCCCGCTCGCGCCGAGCCACGCCACGCGGAACCAGGGATGGCCCGCGAGCTGACAAATGAACTGCTGGCCGACCATGCCGGTCGCGCCAAGGATCCCGACGGGTTGACGGGTCATGCTGCTCCGGAAAACAAAAAACCCGCCGACCTGTGATGCAGGCCGGCGGGTTCGGGTGCGCGTCTCTTGTAGTCGTCTACATCATGGGCACACACGTCACCGGCCTGCAGGGTCGCTTGACCCGCTTTCGAGACATGTCGGCCAGGTGAATGATGTGCATCACGATTGCCGCGCAGTATAGCGGCGGAGCGGTACGGCGGTCAACGGAATTCCGGACAAGATCCGGCCGGCGGTTCGGCCCGGCCGGCACCGAGGCCGGGTTTTGGTGAGGACGACAGAGCCCCCTCCTGACCCGCCGCAACTGATGAGCACGAGGGAGCCGCGAGCGCTACGATTGATCAGGGCTCAGGGCTCAGGGCTCAGGGCTCAGGGAGGACTAATGCGGGACAGAATTCGGTGGGGCATTCTCGGGGCCGCGAAGATTGCGACGCGCAAGGTGATTCCTGCGATGCAGAAGGCCGCCTCGTGCGAGGTGCGCGCCATCGCGTCGCGGGATCCGGACCGGGCGCGCGACGCAGCCGGCGCGCTCGGGATCCCTGTGGCGTACGGCTCATACGAGGAACTCCTCGCCGACCCGGATATCGATGCCGTCTACAATCCGCTGCCGAATCACCTCCACGTGCCCTGGACAATCCGCGCGGCGGAAGCCGGCAAGCACGTGCTGTGCGAAAAGCCGATCGCCCTGGACGCCGCCGGGGCACGGCACTTGATCGAGGTGCGGGATCGCACCGGCGTGCGCATCCAGGAAGCCTTCATGGTCCGCACGCACCCGCAGTGGCTCACCGCACAGGAGGCCGTGCGGTCCGGCCGGCTCGGTGAGGTCCGCGCGATCACCGGGTTCTTCAGCTACTTCAACGACGATGCGGCCAACATCCGCAACGTGCCCGAGTGGGGCGGCGGCGGGCTGCTCGACATCGGGTGCTACCTGGTGAATACCGCGCGCATGATGCTCGAGCGCGAGCCGAGGCGCGTCGCGGCGGCGATCGAGCCGGATCCGCGGACACGACGTCGATCGGCTGACGTCCATGATTCTGGACTTCGGCTCGGCACACGCCATCGGCACGTGCAGCACGCAGCTCGTGCCCTACCAGCGGGTGCACGTCCTGGGCACGCGCGGGCGGATCGAGGTGCAGATCCCGTTCAACGCGCCCACCGACCAGCCCACCCGGATTGTCATGGACGACGGCTCCGATCCGGGCGGCTCCGGAGCCTGGACGATCGACATCGCGACGGCGGATCAGTACACGATCCAGGCGGAGCTGTTCTCGCGCGCGATTCTCGACGGCCGCTCCGCGCCGTATCCGCTGGAAGACTCGCTGGCCAACATGCGCGTCATCGACGCGCTGTTCGAGTCCGCGGCGTCCGGTACGTTCGTCCCGCTGTAATCGCGCGGCGCGTCGCTCGTGCTATCGTAGCTTCGCCCCCCGGCATCCGACGACGCCCTGCCTGTCCTCTGGGTTTCGAACCTATGGCGAAGCGACTTCTCTGCCTGTCCGTACTGTGTCATGCTGATCGGATCGTCGTTCGCCGGCGCGCAGGCGTCGACGCTCGACGCGCGTACGCGCGCGAAGGCCACGGTGATGCTCGGCGGCACGCTCGATCCTGCCGTCGCCGGGCTGTTCACGATCGAGTGGAGGTAACCCATGTGGCGCGTGTGCTGGCTGCTCGCCCTGACCCCTGCACTCCTGGCGCAGGCCCCGGCCCTGGATAGCACGTCGAAAGCGCGGGCGCGCGAGATGCTCGCGACCGCGAAGGTCGCCATCAGGAACACCTACTACGACAAGACGTTTCACGGGCTCGACGTCGAGGCGCACTTCAAGGCGACCGAGGCCAGGCTGGATTCGGCGACGTCGCTCGGGCACGCGTACGCCATCATCGCGCAGGCCCTCATCGATCTCAACGACTCGCACACCTACTTCCTGCCTCCGCAGCGTCCCGCCAGGTACGACTATGGCTGGCAGATCGGGATTATTGGCGACGACTGCTACGTGATCGCCGTCAAGCCGGGCAGCGACGCCGAGGCGAAGGGGGTTCGACCAGGCGATCGCGTGCTGCAGGTCGGTTCGTTCGTCCCGACCCGCCAGGAGTTGTGGAAGGCGCGGTACCTCTACTACATTCTCAGCCCGCGCAACTCCCTGAAGGTGACCATCCAGCCCCCCGGTGCCGAGCCGCGTGATCTGGAGATCGCAGCGAAGGTGACGCAGGAGCCGGCCGTCGTGGAGATCAGCCTCGACAACCTGATCGAGAGCGGCCCGGGCGCGATGAGCGATCCCATCGTGCGGGTGAACCGCACGGCCATGGTCGGCGACATCTCGGTCAGCAGGCTCTCGACGTTCGCCTTTGCCGACGGCAGCGCCGACAAGGTCATGGATGGCATGCTGCAGGGGGCGACCTCGCTCGTCCTGGATCTGCGCGGCAACGGAGGGGGCCAGATCAAGACGCTCGAAGCGCTCGCAGGGCGGCTTTTCGATCGCGATGTCAAGATGGCGGACCGCGTCGGCCGCAAGAACATGAAGCCGATGGTCGCGAAGAAGCGCAAGTCGCCCTTCGACGGCAAGCTCGTCGTGCTCATCGACGCCGATTCGGCGTCGGCGTCCGAGATCCTGGCCCGCGTGATCCAGCTGGAGCATCGCGGCGTGGTGATTGGCGACCGGTCGTCTGGATCCGTGATGCAGGCAGAACACGGCATGGGCATGCTCGAAGGAACCGAGGGGTTCATCCCGTACGGGTTCAGCATCACGAACGCGGACCTGATCATGGCGGACGGCAAGAGCCTCGAACACGCCGGCGTCGTTCCCGACGAACGGGTCCTCCGCACCCCCGCCGATCTCGCAGCCGGCCGCGACCCGGTGCTGGCACGCGCGGTCACGCTGCTCGGCGGCACCATCGACCCGCTCGCGGCCGGCAAGCTGTTCCCGATCGAGTGGAAGTAGAACGGCAGGCTGTGTCGCGAATGCCAGGAACGTCCCTGATGCTGCGAAGGTTCTCGATCGTCGTCGTCGTCGCCGGCATCCTCATTGCCGGGCCGCTGCGCGCGCAGGCGCCGACCATCGACGCGCGGACGCGCGGGCGCGCCAGGGCGATGCTCAAGGAAGTGCACGACGCAATCAAGGACAACTATTACGACCCGACCTTCCACGGGATGGATCTCGACGCACGGTTCAAGGAAGCCGAACAGGCGCTCGACACGGCGCAGTCGCTCGGCCAGGCGATGGCGATCATCGCCCAGGCCGTCCTGGATCTCGGCGACTCGCACACCTATTTCATCCCGCCTTCGCTGGCCGATTCGTTCGACTATGGCTGGCGGATGCAGATGATCGGCGACGAGTGCTTCGTCGTCGCGGTCAGGCCGGGCAGCGATGCGGAAGCCAAGGGACTCACGCCGGGCGATCGCCTGCTGCGGCTCGACCCGTTCCTGCCGCAGCGTGGCGAACTCTGGAAGATCCAGTATCTCCTCGGCGTCCTCAGCCCCCGCACCGTGCTGAACGTCGTGGTCCAGAGGCCCGGGGGCGAGCCGAGGGCGTTGTCGCTCGCGGCGAAAGTGACGAAGGGACGACGGTTCGTCACGCTCTCGCTGTCCGACCTCCTCAACGCGATTGACGACGCCGAGCGCCAGTCGATGCCGATCGGTCGTCGCATCGCGCGCGTCGGCGACGTCGCGATCTGGAAGATCCCGAGCTTCGGGTTCGACGCGGGCGTCGTGGACCGCGTCTTCGACACACACGTCGCGGGCGCGTCCGGCCTCGTGCTCGACATGCGGGGAAACGCCGGAGGGCTGATTACAGCCCTTCAGCAGGTCACCGCCCGGCTGTTCGACCATGACGTCAAGCTGGCGGACGTGAAATCGCGCAAATCGTCGAAGCCGCTCGTCGCCAGGGCGCACAAGCGGCCCTTCCCCGGACGCATTGTCCTGCTCGTCGACAGCGAGAGCGCCTCAGCCGCCGAGGCGCTTGCCCGGATCGTGCAGCTCGAACGACGCGGAACCGTCATCGGCGATACGACCGCGGGGTCGGTGATGCAGGCCAGACTGCACCCGATGGCGATGGGAATCCAGAGCACGATTTTCTACGGCGCGAGCATCGCGGACGCCAATCTCATCATGCCGGACGGCCGAAGCCTCGAGCGTGTCGGGGTGACGCCTGACGAGCGTCTGCTGCCAACGGCGCAGGATCTCGCCGCCGGCCGCGACCCCGTGCTGGCGCGAGCCGTCAGCCTGCTCGGTGGAACACTCGATCCGGAAGCGGCCGGCAAGCTCTTCCCCGTCGAATGGCAATGACAGCAAGGCCGAAGACCGGCTCCAGACGCCAACAGAGGCGGAACCAGGCACCGCGCGTCATCGTCTAAAGTGCGACTGCGCCTGCCTTTCCGGAGGGTTCGTGTTTCTGCTTCTCCGTCGCCTCGTCCTTCTTCCGGGCATTGTTTCGGTCCTGTTCGCGGCGGCGGGCGGTCTCGCCGCGCAGGAGCCGGCCGCGCCCTCGAAGCCGGCCACCGGCAGCCTCGACGCGTTCATGGAGCAGGTGCTCGCCCGCCGCGAGGTGAACCGGAAGACGCTCAACGACTACATCCTCGACGAAACCGAGACGTTCGAGATCCTCGGACCCGGCCGGTATCGCCTCCATCGCAGCAACCGCGAGTTCACGTGGTACGTGCGGGATGGCATACACGTGCGCAGCCCGGTGAAATTCGACGGCGTGACCGTCGGCGCGAAGGCGCGCGAGGACTACGAAGCCGACTGGATACGCCGGGAACGGGAGCGGGCGGAGCGGAAGGCGAAGAACAAGAAGGAGAAAGGCCAGGTCTCAATCGGCTCGGCCGGTGTGCGCGTGGACTCCGGAGCCGCCGCCATCCCCACCGAGCCGCGCTTCGTGTCGGAAGCGTACTTCATGGACTTCAAGTTCGAGCCGGGCAACTACTATCTCGCCGGCCGCGAACAGCTCGAGGGGCACGACGTGCTCCGCATCGAGTACTACCCCACGCACCTCTTCGACGACGAGGACAAGAAGACGCCGAAGGAGATCAAGGAGAGGGATCGGGACCAGCGCCGCGACGACAAGATGGAGCAGGACATCGAGCGCAAGATGAACAAGACGGCGCTCGTCACGCTGTGGGTCGATCCGACCGAGCACCAGATCGTGAAATACACGTTCGACAACGTCTGGCTCGACTTCCTGCCGGGCGCCTGGCTCGTGCGCGTGGACGACATCCGCGCATCGATGACCATGGGCCAGCCGTTTCCGGGCGTGTGGCTGCCGCGCGAGATGAACATCCATGCGGGCGTCACGCTCGCCAACGGGTCGTTCGAAGCGAGCTACGGGCGCACGTTCGACCAGTACCGCGAAGCGCAGATCAAGACCACGATCCGGGTGCCGAAAATCGGCGGGATCTTGTCTCCCGCGCCGGAGCGGCCTGACGAGCCGATGCGGGAATCGGACGTGAACGACGATACCCCCTGGCCCGACACGTCAGAATCGGATGACGACGACGCAGCGGCGCCCGTCGCCGAACCGTTCGTCGAACCCGGCGAATCCGCGCAGCAGGAAATCGTGCGCGAGGTGCGCGTGCACGGAAACGCGTCGCTCACAGACGAGGAGGTGTTGAAGCTCGCCGGTATCGAACTGAACGCGCCGCTGGCCTCCGGCGCCGTCACCGCGATCGAGCAGCGGCTCGAGGCGTCGCACCGCTTCGAGACGGTCGAGGTGCGCAAGCGGATGCGATCGCTCGACGACCCGACCGACGTGGCGCTGGTGCTCGTCGTCCACGAACGCCCCGGCGTCCGATCCGGCTCGGTGGACACGCCGCCGGTCTTCCGTCCGCTGGCGCGGCTGCGGAGCCAGCTGATGTTCCTGCCGATTCTGAACTACGCCGATGGGTACGGCTTCACGTACGGCGGGCGGGTCAGCACGGTGGACTACCTGGGATTCAACGAACGGCTGTCTGTGCCGCTGTCGTGGGGCGGCCTGCGCCGCGCGGCCATCGAGTTCGAGCGGGACTTCAAGTCTGGCCCCCTCACGCAGGTCACCTCGAGCTTCGGCATCTGGAACCGCCGGAATCCGCGGTACGACATCCGCGATCAGCGCGTCGAGCTGAAGGCGGGTGCGGAGCGGGACTTCGCCCACGTCGTGCGTCTGGGTGTGGACGCGTCACGCAGCTCGGTGAGCTTCGGCACGATCGACAGCCGCATCTGGACGCTCGGCGCCACCGCCGCGCTCGACACGCGCAGCGACCCGGCGTTTCCCGGGCAACGCCGTGTACCTCGGCGCCGGATGGAATGGACTGCACGTGAAGGATCGCCCGCGGATCAATCGCTACACGCTCGACGCGCGCGGCTACCTGCGCCTCTTCGGACAAGCCGTGCTGGCCGGGCGCGCCCAGTACTTCAACTCCGACGCCGCGCTTCCCGTCTACGAACGGCTCCTGCTGGGCGGCGCCTCCACACTGCGGGGCTTTCGCACCGGGACGTTCGACGGCGACCGGATGATGGTGACCTCTGCCGAAGTGCGTGCGCCCGTCACGTCGGTGACCAGCAGCGCAAAGCTGGGCGTGCTCGCGTTCGTCGACGCCGCGCGCGTCACGGATGCCGGACGAAGCCTGAAGGACGCCCCGTGGCGACGCGGCGCCGGCGGCGGCATCTTCATCCTCGCGCCGATGGTCACCATCAACCTTGGCGTCGGCCACGGCCTCGACGGCGGCGGAACGCGCGTGTTCCTCTCGTCGGGATTCTCGTTCTGAGCGCCGGAAGCGGGATTGCCTCCGGACCGCACGGCCCGCGCTGACCGCGCCTATCCCCCGATCATGTTCTTCAGCACGAACCCGACGTTGGCCGGCCGCTCCGCGAGCCGGCGCATGTACCAGGGGAACCAGTACTCGCCGTAGCTGATGAGCACGCGCAGCCGCTTGCCCTCCCGCGCGAGTCGCAGCTGCTGGGGGCGCTGGATGCCGTAGAGCATCGCGAATTCATAGGCGGACGGCGGCACCTTGTTCTGGTGAATCCAGTCGCTCAGCCGGTCCGACAGCGGCACGTCGTGCGTCCCGATGTGCAGCAGGCAGCCGGCCTTCTGCGCTTCTGCGGACATCAGCCGCATGCACAGCTTGAAGAAATTCTCGTCCGTGTCGGTCTTCTTCGGAAACGCCACGTCGGGCGGTTCGAGATAGGCGCCTTTGACGATGCGGATGGCGGCGCCGAGCGGGATGAGCGCCTCGACGTCCTTCCCGGTGCGATAGAGGTACGCCTGGAGGGCGATGCCGATGCGCGGCGTCCTGGCGCGCGTGCGGGTGAAGAGCGCCAGCGTCGGATCGACATACGGCGAGCTCTCCATGTCGATCCACACGAAGTTGTTGCGCGCCTCGGCCCGCTCCATCAGCCGGTCGAGGTTGCGCTCGCAGAGCGCCCGATCGAGATCGAGCCCGAGCTGCGTCGGCTTGATCGAGATCTGCGCGTCGAGGCCGGACTCGGCGATGCGGTCGATCAGCGACAGGTAGTGCTGCGTGACCTCCTCGGCCTCTTCGACATGTGTGAGGTTCTCGCCGAGATGCGTCAGCATCGTGGTGATGCCGCCGGGCTGCAATTCCCTTGAAGCCCTCAGGGCGTCATCCATCCCCTCGCCAGGCATGAAGCGCGAGACCGACTTGCGGACGAAGGCCGTTTTCGTGGCCCGTTCGCGCAGCCAGGCATTGGTGGAACCCGCCAGCAGAATCCGTCGCATCATGGACATCGTCGCTCTCCGCTCTCCGCTCTCCGCTCTCCGCTGCTCCGCTCTCCGCTCTCCGCTCTCCGCTGCTCCGCTCTCCGGCGCGCCGATCGCTGGAAACGTTAGATGCTGCGAATCGCGCCGCCGTCGACCTGAACGGTGGCACCGGTCACGTACGACGCGGCTGGTGACAGCAGGAACGCCCCCACCCGGCCGAACTCGTCCGGCTCGCCGTAGCGGCCGAGGGGAATAGTCGCGGCCGAGCGCGCCGCTGCCTCGGCGGGCGCAATGCCCTGCTTCTTTGCGCTGAACGCATCGAGCTCCCGCACGCGATCCGTGTCAATCCGGCCGGGCACGATCTGGTTGACACGGATCTTCGACGGCGCCAGCTCGATCGACAGCGTCTTCGACAGCGCCGCCACCGACGCGCGCAGCACCGTGGACAGGCCCAGAATCGGATTTGGTTCCTTCACCGACGACGAGGTGGACACCAGGATCGCGCCGCCGCCGCGCGCCTGCATGTGCGGCAGGCACGCACGCACCATGCGCAGCACGCTGAACAGCAGCAACTCGCTCGCGTCCTGCCAGGCGGCGTCGTCGAATGAAATCGCGGCGCCGGCCGGGGGGCCGCCGGAATTGGTCATCAGCGCATCGATGCCGCCGAAGCGGTTCGCCGTCGCCTGCACCCACCGCTCGATCGCGTCGGCCGACCGAACGTCAACCGCCGTGGCGGTCACCTCAGCGCCCGTCTCACGCTGGATGCGCGCAGCCGCCTCACCGATCGCCCGCTCGTCTCGTGACGAGATCGACACCAGCGCCCCCTCAGCCGCCAGCGCGCGGGCCACCGCAAATCCGAGTCCCTTGCTCGCGCCGGCGACGAGCGCGACCTTGCCCTGCAGTTGAAGATCCATCGTAAATCCGTGGTCATTGTGGATCACATCCCGTGGTCCCGGCCAACCCGTCCCGCGCCTGGCCCGTCTAAGCGGCCATGCAGGACATCCGCGACGCCTTCCGGGCCCTGAAATCGACCCCCATCGTCTGTGCCATCGCCATGCTCTCCCTCGCGCTCGGCATCGGCGCCAATACGGCAATCTTCTCGATGCTCAACACGCTGCTCCTGAGGTCGCTGCCCGTGCGCGCGCCACGGGAGCTCGCGCTGGTGACGCTCGACGGGGGCCCGACGTCGTGGACCAACCCACTGTGGGAGCAGATCCGGGATCGTCCGCGGCTCTTTGCCGGCGCGTTCGCGTGGTCGGCCACGCGATTCAACCTGTCACAGGGTGGTCAGACCGAATTCGTGGACGGCGTGTGGGCTTCGGCGCACTATTTCGACGTGCTGGGCGTGCCGGCGATGCTCGGCCGGACGTTCCGCGAGGAGGACGATCGCCGCGGCGGAGGCCCCGATGGTCCGGTAGCCGTGATCAGCTACGGCTTCTGGCTGCGGCGGTTCGGGGGAGCGGCCGACGCGGTTGGAAAGTCCATAACCGTCGAGCGCGTGACCTTCACGGTCGTCGGCGTCACGCCGCCGGAGTTCTTTGGCACCGAGGTCGGCCGTACGTTCGACATCGCGATCCCGCTCGGCACCGAGCCGCTGATACGCGGCCAGGAGAGCGCGCTCGACAGGCGATCGTACTGGTGGCTGGGCATCATGGCGCGGCTGAAGCCCGGAGAGTCCTTCGAGACGGCAACCGCCGCCCTGCGCGGCGTCCAGCCGCAAATCCGGGAAGCCACGATGCCGGAACACTACCGGCCGGAGGATCGATCCCACTATATCGCCGAGGGTTTTACGGCCGTCCCGGCGGCGAGCGGCACCTCTTCCATGCGGCGGCGCTACGAGCAGCCGCTCCTGACGATCATGGTCGTCGTCGCCCTGGTGCTGCTGATCGCCTGCGCCAATATCGCGAACCTCCTGCTGGCGCGGGCCAATGCGAGGCGTCATGAGCTGAGCGTGCGGCTGGCGCTCGGCGCATCCCGCGGGCGGCTCTTCCGTCAGTTGCTCTCGGAGAGCGTGCTCCTGGCCGGCACGGGGGGGCTGCTCGGCCTTCTCTTCGCGCGGTGGGGCAGCCAGTTGCTCGTCCGGCAGCTCTCGACCTCCACCAATCTCGTCTTTCTCGATCTGTCGATTGACTGGCGCGTGCTGGCCTTCACGGCCGCCATCGCCATGGCGACCGCGGTGCTGTTCGGGACCGCGCCGGCGCTTCGCGCCACGCGCGTGGAACCCAACGAAGCGCTGAAGGAAAAGGGGCGCGGACAGGCTGGCGACGGACGAGGCGCGCTCGGGAGCACACTGGTGGTCATCCAGGTCGCCCTGTCGCTGATGCTGATAGTCGGCGCGGGGCTCTTCGTGCGCACGTTCAGCTCGCTCGCCCACCTGAATCTCGGATTCGATCGGGATCAGGTGCTGGTCGCCAACGTCAACGCCCAGTCGTTGCAGCTCGAACAGGCAGCGCGGCCGGCGTTCTTCGAGCGGCTGCGCGGGGCGGCGGCCGCGGTGCCGGGCGTCTCCGTCGCGTCGGTCTCGGCCGTGACGCCGGTCAGCGGCAGCTCGTGGCAGTTCGGCGTTGACGAAATGGACGGTGTGCCGCTGCCGGAGGGCGGCCGCGCGCGCAGCGTCTTCGTAAACCTCGTCAGCCCCGAGTGGTTCGCGACCTATGGCACCCGCCTGCTCGCCGGGCGCGACTTCACCGCCGGGGACACCGCTTCGTCGCCGCTGGTGCTGATCGTCAACGAAGCGTTCGCCCGCAAGTTCACCAACGGCCGCAATCCCATCGGCCACCGGGTGACGCAGAACGGCTCGGCAGTCGAGCCCCGGACCGTGAGCGAGATCGTCGGCTACGTGCAGGATGCGGTCTACCGCTCGCTGCGCGACGAGGCGCCGCCGACGATGTACATGCCGATCCCGCAGCGCGCCGACCTGCCGTCCTCGCTGGCCATCAGTGTGCGCGCGGCTGGCGGATCGCCGGCCCTGCTGACCAGGGCGGTTGCCGATGCGCTCACGCGCGTCGATCGGCAGGTCGCCATCACGTTCCGTCCCCTCGCCGAACAGGTGGACAACGCGCTCGTGCAGGAACGGATCCTGGCGATGCTGTCCGGGTTCTTCGGCGCGCTGGCGCTCCTGCTGGCCGCCCTCGGGCTCTACGGGGTGACGTCGTACACGGTCAGCCGCCGCCGCACGGAGATCGGCATTCGCATGGCGCTCGGCGCCGAGCCGCGCGGCGTGATCCGCCTCGTCCTCGCGCGCGTCGCCCTGCTCGTGGCGGCGGGCGTCGTCGTTGGCAGCGCGGCCACGCTCGCGACCGCGAGATTCGTGTCGACGCTGCTCTACGGACTCCAGCCGCGGGACCCGCTGACGCTCGTCATGGCTGCCGTCGTGCTCGCAGCAATCGGCGCGGTCGCCGGGTGGGTGCCGGCCTGGCGCGCCTCGCGCATCGACCCCGCGCGGGTCCTGCGCGACGGCTGACACGCCGAGTCGTCCACGGCGCCCGGACAGGTCTGACGCGGCCGTGAAACGGCGAGGCACGGCGCGGGGATTGTAGAATCGCTGCGTGCTCGCCGTGTTCGCTCGACGCCTGGAACATCTCGCCGGACGATCGCCGCTCACGCGCTTTGCGCCTGCGCCGACCGGCTGGCTGCATCTCGGACACGTCCTGAACGCGGAATATGTCTGGGGCATGGCGCACGCGCTGGGCGGACGCGTGCTGCTCCGGATCGAGGACCACGATCGCACCCGCTCCCGCCCGCACTACGAGACCGGCATTCTCGACGATCTCGACTGGCTGGGCTTTCGCCCGGATATCCATCCGACCGATGCCTTCCGGGCCGGCCGCTGCGACGGACGCCAGAGCGACCGCGAGCACGCCTACCGCGCGGCCGTCGAGATCCTGCGCGCGAAGGGCCTGATCTACGCGTGCGACTGTTCGCGCGCGGAGATCGTGGCTGCGTCAGACGGAGACACCTCGGGCGAGCTGCGGTACGGGGGGCGTTGCCGCGATCGCGGACTGCCGCTCGACGACGGCCTGGGCTGGCGCGTCCGGCTCGAGCCCGGCGTCGAGACGTTCGACGACGCGCGGCTTGGCGTGCAGACACAGAATCCAGCCGAACAGTGCGGGGACGTCCTGATTCGCGATCGCGACAGCAACTGGACGTATCAGTTCGCCGTCACGGTGGACGACTGGCAGCAGCGGATCGACCTGGTCGTCCGCGGCGAGGACCTGCTGGCGTCCACAGGACGGCAGATCCGCCTGGCGCGTCTCCTCGGCCGCGAGCGTCCGCCGGCGTTCCTGCACCATCCGCTCATCATGCAGACGCCGACGCAGAAGCTGAGCAAGTCCGACGGGGCGACCGGCATTCGCGCGCTCCGTGCCTCCGGAGAGAGCCCCTCCGCCGTTCGATCGCGTGCGCGTCCAACCGCTCAGCTCGATTCGACGCCCTCCTAGTCGCTGATGATCGCCACCCAGAGCGGGAAGAGCGCCGCGAAGGTGTCGTCGATATCGGTCACGAGTCGCGGCATCTCGCCAATGGTCGCCGCATCGTCCGGCCTGTCCAGGAACAGCCAGCGTCCGACGAACACCCACCCGAGGCCGCTCGAGTTGCGGCAGTTGATCAGCCACTCGACCGCGTCCTTCGGCAGCAGATCCATCGAGGGACCGCGATCGCCGGTACTGGATGAAGCCGGCCGATTTCTCCATCCACTCGACGAGGTGCCCCCGCCACACGCCGGCGAGCGCAACCTGGAAGCGATTGAAATAGGCGGCGATATTCGCCTGACCCTCCGACGGTTCGGCATCGCGCCCGCTGGACGCGAGGTTGAAGCCGAGGCCGATGCGGACCGCGTTGACCCGCCAGGGCTCCTCGCTGAAGAGTCCGATGTTGAACTGCGGTTCCCAGCGTCCTCCGTGATGGTAGGCATAGATGTGGCCGGCGCCGCCGGAATGGTAGCTGTTCCGGTGGAAGAGCTTGGCAGCGCCCAGCCCGGTGCGTCCGCGCGTCTCGACGATACGCTTGGCCATGCGCTGCTCGTTGAGTGACAGCAGCAGCGTCTCGACCTTCGGCCCGACGGCGCGCATGGCGTCTGTCGGGGCGAGGCGACCGAGCGCGTGGAAATCCTGCGGCGTGAAGCCGGACGCCGCGGCCGAGGTCACGGGGCGCGCGGCCCGGCGGCGCATGACGTCGGCCTGCAGGTTGCGCGCGATGCTGTTGGCCGGGTTCAGCTCGAGGGCGGTTTCGAGCGCCGCGATGGCTTCCTCGAACTGCCCCAGCTCCATGTGGCATCGGGCCAGCCGCGTCCAGACTCCCTGATTGCTCGGGACGGCCTCGGCGAGTTGCGCGTTGAGCGCGAGCGCTTCGGTGCCGAAGTTGCCCTGCCGCGCCAGGTCGAAGGCCTTCTGTTCCAGTGCCGAGATGTCAGACATCGGTTGAGAGTATCAGAGTGGCACTTTCTTCAGGACGACTTCTCCACTACCTCGCGACGCGAAGTAGTACAAGGTCCCGCCTGCGATGGCGATGGCTCCGGCCGGCGCATCGATGGTGTCAATCGGATCGATGGCGCGTGACGGCCCGGCCGCTCCGGCTCAGTCGGAGGCGGAGGATGCGCGTGCCTGCGCCGCGGCGCTGAACCGCGATGAGGGTTCCGCGGTGCCAGCGCACGTGCGTCAGGTTCGACAGGTCCTGGCCATCAGGGGGCACGACTGGGAGCACGGTGCGCGACGACAGATCGACGCGCACCAGGCCGCTGCTCGTCGAGACGTACGCCACGTCATCGTCGGCCGGCGCGATACTGGTGCTGCCGGGCGGCACGGGTGCGGCGAGCTCAAGCCGCGTTGCGGCTGAGCCGGAGCACGCGGCCGGATGCGTCGAGCACGAGGATGGTCTCCGCGGCGCCGACCGCCACGTCCACGAAGTGGGCCGGGGCGGATGCCGCGAAGGTGGCCAGGACGCGCCCGGAGATCGAGCTGCAGCTTGTGCAGCGGTCGCGCCGCCAGCCGCGGGGTCCGAGCTGACGACCCAGAGGTCGCCCGCCAGCGGATCGATTTCGAGCCCATCGACTTCGCCGAAATCGGCCTGCGCGCCGGCAAGCGTCGCGACACGCTGTGAGAATTCGTCAACGACCGAGAGCTTGCGCGCGCGTCGATCGGCAACCAGGAACCGTCGCGACACACGATCGTAGGCGAGGCCATCCGGCGTCAGACCCGACTCCGCGAATCGCAGCGCCTCGACAGGTTCCGCCATGGCGGGGCCAGACACGACGGTCGATGCGCCAGCGGCCGCGATTTGGCGTCGGGGATCGCGACCTTTCGAGCGTGGCGGCGCCTCCATTGGGGTCGGCGCGGTCTTTCTCGCGTCGGCGCTTGTCGCCGGCGGCGCTTTCACCGGCCGGCGGCAGCGCTCGCGAAACTGTTGGTTTCGAAGCGACGGCAGGTTCTGGCGGTCGCGGCCGGCTTCGGCGGCGCATCGCTGTCGGCGGTGCGGTCGGCTTCGGAACAGGGGGCGTCGGATGGGGGCCACGACACTGGCTTCGGCGGCTGCGGCGACGGCCGCCAGGCGCCGCTCGAGGTCCGGCCAGCCGGCGAGCGCGCGAACGCGGCGGAAGTCCGGGTCCGTGGCGACGTCGGCGGCGACGCCTTGTCGGCCAGCCGCTCGAGCATCACGAGCGCGTCGCCGGGCCTGCCGCTGAGCGACTGCGCGCGGGCGAGCATCAGCATCAGCGCCGGATCGTTCTTCGGACCCTTCTGAATCGCCCGCCACGCCGAGATCGTGAAACGTCTCGTAGTCTCCGCGGCCGGCCGCCGCGACGGCGAGATCGCGACACGCCTGCCAGTCGGCGCACTCCTGCGGAGCGGCCAGGGCGATCGTGGTGGCGAGGATGAGATGCAGGATCGGCATGAAGCGGACGGGGATTCCCGGTCCACTTCAGCATAGCTCACGCGTCGCGCAGCGCACCCATCGGATCGACACGCGTCGCGCGGCGCGCCGGGAAATAGCACGCGGCAATCGCGACGGCGACAAGGAGCGCCGTGACGCCGCCGAATACCGACAGGTCGTGCGCGCCCACGCCGAAGAGCTGGCTCTGCAGGTAACGGGACAACGCCAGCGATGCCGCAAGCCCGAGCACGACACCGACTCCGGCCGTCTTCAGTCCCTGCCCCAGCACGAGCGTCAGGATCTCCCGGCTGCCCGCTCCGAGCGCCTGCCTGATCCCGAACTCCCGTACGCGCTGCGCGACGCCAAAGGCAAGGACGCCGTAGATGCCGATAGCCGAGAGCAGCGTCGCCACCATGCCGAACAGCGAGAGCAGCAGCATCGGCGCGCGCCGCGTCTCGAGCGAACGGCCAATCCACTGATCCATCGTCCTCACGTCCGAGATCGGCTGCTCGGGATCGATCGACTGGACCGCCTCGCGGAGCGGCGCCACGAGCGTCGCCGGATCGACGCCGGCTTTCAGGACGACCGCCATCTGGCCCGGCGGTGACCTGCCTCACGTCCTGGTAGATCCGCTCTTTCGCGACCGGCATGCCGAGGTCGATGCTGTTGATGGTGCCGACCACGCCGACGATCGTGAGCTTCGGGCTGTCCGGACCGCCGCGCTGGATCTGGTGACCAATCGCGCTGCGGCCGGCGAAATACCGGTTCGCCATGTATTGATCCACCACGACGACGCGCGGGCTGTCGGCCGTGTCCCCGTCATTGAAGACGCGGCCTTCGATGAGCGGGATCTGCATCGCGCGGAAGTAGTCCCCGCCGACGATTTCCTGGCGGCCGTGCGGCGCCGCTTCGGACGGCCCGGGCGTGTATCCGACGATTGAGTAGGAGCCGGAGCTGACGTTGCCGTTGAAGGGAACGTTCGTCGTCAGTCCCGCGGCCGTGACGCCGGGAAGCGCGCGAATCCTGTCGGTGAGCCGTTCCCAGAAGATCCGCCGCGCGGTCGCGTCCGCGTAGCGCGATGACGGCAGCGCCAGCTGGGCGGTCAGCACATTGTCGCTCGAGAAGCCGGGATTCACGTCCTGAAGGCGGACGAAGCTCTTGATCAGCAGCCCGGCCCCGACGAGCAGCATCACCGCGATCGCCGTCTCGGCAATCACCAGGACCGTCCGCGTCAGGCCCGTGCGCCGCGTCGCCGAGCCGCGGGTGCTGTCCTCTTTCAACATCGACGCCACGTTCCCGCGGATCACCGCCACGGCGGGCACGACGCCGAAGACCACGCCCGTCGCGGCGGCCAGCGCCATCGTGAAGACGAGGATCGCGGGATCCAGCGACACGCCCGTCACGCCTGGAATGCCGCGCGAACTCAGCGCCATCAGGCCGCGGACGCCGGCCAGGCCGAGCGCGAGGCCGAAAACGCTGCCAATGGCCGAGAGGACCAGCCCCTCGACGACCATCTGCCGGACGAGCCGCCACTGGCCCGCGCCGAGCGTGGTGCGAATCGCCAGCTCCCGGCCGCGCCCGGTCGCCCGCATCAGCAGCAGGTTCGCCACGTTCGCGCACGCAATCAGGAGGAGGAGCACGACGCCGACCTGGAGGATGAAGAGCGGCGTCCGCACGTCCTGGACGAGCTGCTGCCGCATGTCGATGGCGTACCCGCCGAAGCCGCTGGTCTTCGCGAACCCGCGGAGATTCGGCAGCCGATCCAGGTTCCGATCGACGATCGTCTTCATCTGCGCGTTGAGCTGGTCGATCGTCGCGCCCGTCGCAAGCCGCGCGATCATCGAGCTGAATTCGTTCCCGCGGCCGTTGTCCGACATCTGCTCCGGCGTGAACGAGAACGGCACGAGCGCCGAGATATCGCGTGCCGGCAGGTCGAAGTCCGCCGGCAGCACCCCGACGACCCGGTAGGGCTCACCGTTCATCCGGACGTCGCGGTTGACGATGCCGGGATCGCCGCCGAAGTGCGAAACCCAGAGCGCGTGCGTCAGAATCGCGAACCGGTCCGCGCCGGGCCTGGCCTCCTCCTCAGTGAACGCGCGGCCGAGGAATGGCTGGCGCCGGAGCGTCGAGAAGAACGACGGCGTGACGGCCAGCGCCCGGAGCTGCTCGGGACGTCCCTCTTCCGCCAGCGTCATGCGCTGACCGGTGAACAGGGTCGCGTCCTCGATGGCGGGCGCCTGGGTCTTGCGGTCGATGTAGTCAGGGATCGAGACCGACGCCTGCGGGAGCCCCATCAATGCGTACGTGTTCCAGACAAACACCAGCCGGCCCGCGTCCGGATACGGCAGCGGGCGCAGCAGCGCCTGGTAGAGCAGGGTGAAGATCGCCGTGTTCGCACCAATGCCGAGCGTCAGGGTCAGGATTACAATGGATACGGCCAGTTGGGCGACGGTACAATGACCCAACGGACGACGGCCTTCTCGGTCAGTGGTCTGTCCACGGTCGCCGACCTGGCCGTTGGTGCCTCCCATGTGATTTGGCACGAAGACGGACGGCAGCGCGTGGACGTGGGGCCTGAACACCAGCGGTCAGTTGGGGCTCGGCTCGACCACCAACCAGTCCACACCGACGCAGGTGACAAGCCTTGATCCCACCGAGGTCCTCGCGGCTGGCAGCACCCATACGCTTGCCGTGAGCACAGACGGCGTGGTGTCGGTCTGGGGCGCCAATGCCCAGCGCCAGTTGGGAGACGGCACGACTGTGGCCGAGGCAGTCCCGTCAGCATCAGCGACGTGAACTACGCCTGGAAAGTAGCCACCCCGACCTTGAGCCTGGCGGCGGGCACTTACACGACGACCCAGAACGTCGTCGTCAGCGACGTAACCACCGGCGCCGAACTCCACTACCGGACCGATGGAGTGGAACCCACCATCACGGATACACAGGTGGCCACAGGTGGCAGCGTTGCCATCACGCAGAACACCACCCTGAAGGTCCGTGCCTTCAAGACGGGCTCGCCCTCGAGCAACATCGCGAGTGCGGTCTACCTGCTGCAAGTCGCGACGCCCAGTATCACGCCCGCCACGGGCACCTATACCTCACCGCAGACGGTTACGCTGAGTGTCACGACCAGCGGCGCTGAGGTCCGATACACGACGGACGGCACGAACCCGACGGATACCTCCACGCTGTACACGGGCCCGTTCAGCGTCGGGACGACATCGACGGTGCGTGCCGCTGGCTTCAAGACGAACTGGACGCCGAGTGCCGCCGTGTCGCGCACCTACACCATGAACTTCGGCGTGGCGCCCGCCCCGACGATTGCGCCGGCCACGGGCACCTACGTCGGAACCGTGTCGGTGTCGATGAGCGCGATCGCGGGGGCGACGATTCGGTACACGACGGATGGTTCCACACCGACGGCCTCATCGCTCGTCTACAGCCAACCCCTGGTGCTGTCGGTCACCACCACGGTCCAAGCACGGACGTTCCATCCGGACTACACGCAGAGTGCCGTCGCATCCGCGACGTTCACGGTCCAGGCCGCTGCGCCGACCTTCACCCCCACGGCGGGCACGTACCCCGCCGGGCAGACCGTCGTCGTCACTTCGCCCACCCCTGGCACCACCATGCACTACACGCTGGACGGGGTGGATCCGACGACCAGCGATCCGGTTATTGCCGACGGCGGGGCGCTGACCATCGGGGCGTTTACGCTGAAGGCCAAAGCCTGGAAGACGGGCGCACTCACCAGCGTCACCGCGGCGGCCACGTACGCGGTCTCGGGCGACCTCACCGCACGCCAGATCGCGGCCGGACGAGACCACACGGTGGCCGTCCGGCAGGACGGACGGCATGGGTGTGGGGCAGCAACACCTCGGGGCAGGTTGGCGACGGGACGACGACGTCTCCGCGCACCCTGCCGCACGTCGTGAGCGCCCTTACCCACGTCACCGGCATCGAGGGCGGGGCGAGCCACAGCGTCGCCCTGCTGGCTGACGGGAGCGTCTGGGCCTGGGGCCAGAACGGCCAGGGCCAACTCGGCGATGGCACGACCACGAACCGACTGCTGCCAGTCCCGGTGCCAGGCCTAACCAACGTCGTCGCGTTGTCGACGTACAGCGATCACACGCTCGCGTTGAAGAGTGACGGCACCGTCGTGGCGTGGGGCCGCAATCTGAGTGGCCAACTCGGCGACGGGTCGACCACGATGAGAAGCAGCCCGGTCGTAGTCACGGGGTTGAACAATGTCATCGCGGTGGTCGCAGGTAGGGAGCAATCCTACGCGTTGAAATCAGACGGCACGGTCTGGGCATGGGGATGGAACGCCTACGGGCAGCTTGGCGATAGCACCACCACCTCACGGCTGGGCCCGGTGCAGGTGCAAGGCCTCACTGACGTCGCGGCCATCGCGGCCGGTCTCTATCACGGCGTTGCACTCAAGGCCGATGGAACCGTCTGGACGTGGGGACAAAACCAGTACGGGCAGCTCGGCGATGGCACCGCAGCCAATCGCACGAGTCCGGTGCAGGCGCTTGACCTGGCCGAGATCACGGCAGTCGGCGCTGGCGAGAGCCACACCCTGGCCGTCGATGCGATCGGTGGCGTCTGGGCAGTTGGACGGAACTTGGAGGGACAGCTTGGCGACGGGACGACGACGAGTCAGTCGCGTGCCGTTGCAGTGCTTGGCGTTCCTGCGGCGGTCGCGGTCACAGGTGGGCGCCAGCATTCGATCGCCCTGACGAGTGACGGTGTCGTCTGGACGTGGGGAAGCAATGTCTACGGACAACTCGGGGACGGAACCGCAGCAACGGCTCTGGAGCCCGTCGATATCAGCGGCCCCGCCATGGCCTGGAAGGTGGCCACGCCGACGCTCAGCGTGGCGTCGGGTCAGTACTTTAGCGAGCAAACGGTCACCGTCTCCTGTGGCGATCCGGACGCCGCCCTTCACTACACCACGGACGGTCGCATTCCGACCGACAGTGACCCCGTGGTCACCTCCGGCGCAGGCGTTGCGATTACGGCAAGCGCGACCCTTCGCGTGCGTGGCATCAAGACCGGCGTGCCATCGAGTGCGATCGCAACCGGACAATATGAGTTGAAGGTGGTCATGCCGACGGTGAGCCCGGCCAGCGGCAGCCAGACCGCCCCGCTGACCGTGACCGTGTCGACCACCACCACGGGCGCCACGCTCCGCTACACACTCGACGGCATGGAGCCGACGGCGGTGTCACCACAGACCGCCGGTACGATTGTGCTGAACGAGACCGCCGCGGTGAAGGTGCGAGGATTCCGCGATGGCTGGACACCGAGCGACAGCGGGAATGCGTCCTACTGGATTAGTGCCGGCACGGTGCCCGCGCCGACGATCGCGCCAGGCGCCGGGGCGCTGACGGAACCGGCGCTGGTCACGATCGCGGATACGCTGGCCGGCGCCACGATCCGGTACACGCTCGACGGGACGACTCCCACGGACCAGTCCACGGCGTACACGGTCCCCCTATTCGTGAGCACCTCCACGACCGTGAGTGCCCGAGCCTTCAAGGCCGGGTATACGGGCAGTAGCACTGCAGTCGCCGCCTACACCCTCGCCGCGCCCGGTGCGCCGGCGACTCCAATCGTGACGCCACTCGGTGGCTGGTTTGTCACGAGCCTTGCGGCACAGATCACGGGCGATGTGGGGACGACCCTGCGATACACCCTGGATGGGACAGATCCCACCGACACCAGCGCTTTCGTCCCTGGAACCGGGCAGGTGGCGATCGATCATTCCCTGGTCCTGAAGGTGCGCGCGTG
>CAWFPR010000024.1:0-55000 GCA_963817635.1 uncultured Acidobacteriota bacterium
CAAGCAATACGCCCTGCTGGCGAACCATCGTATTGCTGGGCGCGCTCCGGCGGTCCGCCAGCGGCTCGCCGCGCTCGCCAGGTAGCCGGTCACCATCACCTCGGTCCGACGGATGACGCCATGGACGAAATCTCTGCGCTGCTGAAGGAAAATCGCCGTTTCCCTCCCTCCGAGTCGTGGAAGACGTCGGCGATTGTCACCGATCCGGGCGTCTACGAACGCGCGCTTGCCGACCCCGAGGCTTTCTGGGAGTCGTTCGCGCGCGAGCTCGAGTGGATCGAGCCGTGGCACACCGTCCTCGACTGGCAGCCGCCGCACGCGCGCTGGTTCGCGGGCGCCAAGATCAACGCGAGCGCGAACTGCCTCGACCGGCACGTGCGCACGCCGCGGCGCAACAAGGCCGCGATCATCTGGGAAGGCGAGCCTGGCGATCGGCGCACGTTGACCTATTGGGACCTCTACCGCCAGGTCAGCGCCTTTGCCAACGTGCTGAAGTCGCTCGGTGTCCAGCGCGGCGATCGCGTGGCGCTGTACCTGCCGCTCATTCCCGAACTCGCGATCGCCATGCTCGCCTGCGCGCGCATCGGCGCCGTGCACAGCGTGGTCTTCGGCGGGTTCAGCGCCGAGTCGCTGCGCGATCGCATCAACGACGCGCAGGCCGTGCTGCTCGTGACCGCCGACGGCGGGTATCGCCGCGGGCAGATCGTCCCCCTCAAGCAGATGGCCGACGAGGCGCTCGAGGGCGCGCCATCCATCAAGAATGTCGTGGTCGTGCAGCGGCAGCCCGGCGCCCCCATTCCCGTCGAGATCGTCGAAGGGCGCGACCACTGGTATCACCGGCTCATGCAGCGCGCCTCGCCCGCCTGCGAGCCCGAGGCGATGGACGCCGAGGACATGCTCTACATCCTCTACACGTCCGGCACGACCGGGAAGCCGAAGGGGATCGTCCACACCACGGCAGGCTATCTCGTCGGCACGTATGCGACATCCAAGTGGGTGTTCGACCTGAAGGACGACGACGTCTACTGGTGCACGGCGGACATCGGCTGGGTCACCGGCCACAGCTACGTCGTCTACGGGCCGCTGGCGAACGGGGCGACGGTGTTGATGTACGAAGGCGCGCCCGACTGGCCGCACAAGGATCGCTTCTGGGAGATCATCGAGCGCCACGGCGTCACGATTTTCTACACGGCCCCCACGGCCATCCGCGCGTTCATGCGATGGGGAGCCGAGTGGCCCGCTAAACGCGATCTGAGCACCCTCAGGCTGCTTGGATCGGTGGGTGAGCCGATCAACCCCGAAGCGTGGATGTGGTATCACGTGAACATCGGCCACGAGCGGTGTCCGATCGTGGACACGTGGTGGCAGACCGAGACCGGCATGATCATGATCACGCCGCTCCCGGGCATCACCGCCACCAAGCCCGGATCGGCGACGCGGCCGTTCCCCGGCATTGCCGCCGAAATCCGCGACGCGCGCGGCCAGCGCGTGGAGACCGGCGGAGGCCTGCTGACCCTCACGAAGCCCTGGCCCGCGATGCTGCGCGGCATCTACGGCGATCCCGATCGGTTCGTGACGCAGTACTGGAGCCGCTGGTCCGACGGCACCTACTTCACCGGCGACGGCGCGCGGCGTGACGACGACGGGTTCTTCTGGCTGCTCGGCCGGGTAGACGACGTACTGAACGTGGCCGGCCACCGGCTGGGGACCATGGAAGTCGAAAGCGCGCTGGTCGATCATCCGAAGGTCGCCGAGGCCGCCGTGGTCGGCCGCTCGCACGATATCAAGGGACAGGCAGTCGCGGCATTCGTGACGTTGCGGGAAGGCTTCAAGCCGTCGGATGAACTCGCCGAAGAACTCAGGGAACATGTCGTCCGCAAGATCGGCGCGATTGCCAAGCCCGATCTGATTCTCTTCGCGGCCGACCTGCCGAAGACGCGGTCGGGGAAGATCATGCGGCGGCTGCTGCGCGACATCGCCGAGGGCAAGGCGCTCGGCGATACCTCGACGCTGGCCGATCCAGCGGTGGTCGCGCGGCTGAAGGCGGAATACGAGAACGAAGGCTGATCAGTCGCCACGCGCCGGCTCAGCTTGAGATCGCGGGCGGATTCGTTGCGATAATGAGGGCGTTCGCGCGTGGAACGTCCAGCGTGTCAGGAGGAGCCGTCAGCTCCGGACAGCCATGCCCAGCACCACCGGTATCGAGCTCGGTCCCGATTCCTGCGTCCTGGCCGGCGTGCGTGCCGGACGTCTTGGCCCGGAGGTCTGCACCGTGGCCGTCGTCGGCCCGTCGGCGTGGCCCGGCCAGGGTTCCGCCCTTGCCAGGCTGCTCGGTTCGATCCGGCGTGCGAAGAAGCTGTCGCGGACCGCGCGAGTCGTGGCGTGGCGGTTGCCGGAAGGCGCGCACCCCGAAGACCCAGTCGCACGCGCGACGCTTCAACCGCTCGTCGCGGCTGGTTTTCGCGTTGACGCCCTCCTCAGCCCCACACAGGCGCTTGCGCACCTGGCGAGGCTCTATCCGCCGGGCGGCGATGGCGCGACGGCCTGGCTGGCCCTGAACACCTCGGGCGCGGCGATCGCCATCGTGCGCGGCATCGACGTGCTGTTCTCGCGCACGTTCGAATGGTCCTTCGACCAGGTGCTGTCCGATTCCCGGGCCGAGTTGCTGCAGCGCTATTCCCTCGTCGCCCATCTCGCGCCCGAGGTGCAGCACGGCATGACGTCGGTGGAGGCCACCCACCAGGTCCGTGTGGACCGTGTGGTCACCTGTGGAAACCTGCCCGATCTGCGATCGCTGACCATGCCCCTCATCGAGGAGCTGGATATCGAGGTCGAGACCCTGGACTCGGCACGCGGGCTGCGCGCGAGTGTGGCGGCGAAGATGGACCGCCTGACCGAGATCGCGCCGGCGACGCGACTGGCGTGGGCGGCGGCCACCGCGAACTCGCAGCGGCAGGCCGTCGGTCCGCTGGTGCGCGTCGCGGCGGCCGCGGTATTGCTCGTCGGCCTGGGCTGGCTGGCCTACACGGTCCGGCCACCGGTTGCGGCGCCCGGAAGCCCCCCAGGCGCGGGCGGCCGCCCGGCGGTCGCGGCACCGCCGGTCGAGCGTGCCGAGGCGCTGGCGCCGCAACAGGTGCGCACGTCACCCGGCGAGTCCATCCCGGGGGCCACTCCTCAGGGGACGTCGGGATCGCGGGAGCAGCCGGAGCCGGAGAGTACCGCGCTGGCGCCACCTGCGCCGGTAGCCGGCGATGCGCCTTCCGCCCGCGTCGGCCCGGCTCCGACGCCACCAGCGCCCGTTCAGTCACCCGCGCCGACGCCACTCCCGCCGGCGCCAGCGCCGGTCCAGACGCTGCCGCCGCCCGCCGCCAGTGCCCTGCCGGCCGTGACGCCGGCCCTGACGCCGGCCGACCGCGTGGCGGAGCGCCAGACGGCGCCCAGGATCGCGCCGCTCAAAGAGCCCCTGCCGGTCGTGGACTCGATTCTGATCGATCAGGCCCGCCGCCTGGCCGTCGTCGGCGGGACCGTCGTATCGGTTGGCGACCGTGTCGGTTCGAGAAGCGTGGCGCGCATCGAGCCCGCTTTCGTTGAGCTGCGCGAGCCGTCGGGGTTGCTGGTCCGCGTTCCGATCCGCTGGCGGCAGGGCGTTCCCCGGATGTGAGAGACTGGAAGACGCTGGTTTCTCCGCGGGGAGCCGCCTTCTTGCGGGGGCCCGCCATCCCTGCGGCCCGGAGGAGGCCGGGAAGCCTGCGGGAACCGTGATGTTGCGCCAACCGTAGAGAACGCCGGATCGTCATATCAGGCGACTGCCGACAAACCCGGAAACCCTGGAACTGCCATGGCCTTAATCGAGACACGCGACCTCTGGAAGACATACGTGATGGGCGAAGAGGAAATCCACGCGTTACGCGGGGTGTCCATCGAGATCGAAAGCGGCGAATACGTCGCCATCATGGGGCCGTCGGGCTCGGGCAAGTCCACCCTGATGAACCTGATCGGGTGCCTCGATACGCCATCCAAGGGCAGCTACCTCCTGAACGGCAAAGAAGTCGCCGAGATGAACGACGACGAGCTGGCGCGGATCCGGAACGAGGAGATCGGCTTCGTCTTCCAGACCTTCAACCTGCTGCCGCGCGCGACGGCGCTGCACAACGTCGAGCTTCCGCTCGTGTATGCCGGGATTTCCGGCAAGGAGCGGCTCGAGAAGGCCAAGCTCGCGCTCGACAAGGTCGAGCTGATGTCGCGTGCGACGCACCGGCCGAACGAGCTGTCGGGCGGGCAGCGCCAGCGTGTCGCGATCGCGCGGGCGCTCGTCAACAACCCGTCGATCCTGCTCGCGGACGAACCCACGGGCAACCTCGACTCGAAGACCGGCAACGAGATCATGGGCGTCTTCGACCGGCTCCATCAGAGCGGCAACACCATCATCCTCGTCACGCACGAACCCGACATCGCCGCCTACGCCCACCGCGTGATTCACATCCGCGACGGGCAGGTCGAGAACGACGCCAAACGGGCCGCATAACCACTGCAGATTGCAGATTGCCGATTGCCGATTGACGGATTGTTGATTGCCGATCGGCGAATGGCGCGGCCCAATCGGCAGTCCACAAGCATCAGTCCGTTAATCGGCAATCTGCAGCCGGCAGTCTGCAATCAACTGCGCCTCAGCACCCGCCATGGATCGAGCCGCACGATTCGCCATGTCGCCAGGGTGACAGCGATCGCGGCGGCGCTACCGCAGAGCGCGGCCACCACCACCCAGATCCGCGGGTCGCTGCCGCTGATGACCAGCATCTCGACGAACGCCGATCGCGTCACCAGCAGCGTCACGGCGACGCCGCTCCCGATGGCGGCCAGGATCAGCTTGCCCTCGCGTGCGAGCACCATTCGCAGCACCTGACCGGCGGTCGCGCCCATTGCCATCCGCACCCCGAACTCGGTCGTCCGCTGCGCCACTGACTGGCTGAGCACGCCGAAGACGCCGCTCGCCGCCAGCAGGAGCGCGAGCAGGCCGAACCCGGCGAACAGCGTCATGAAGAACGCGCTCTCCTGGGCGTCGAATCGCGACACGATCTGGTGCACCTGCGGCGCGCGGCCCGACTGCGACGTCGCGCACCGCCGCGGTCACCGGTTTGATCAGCAACCGGGCGTCTCCCGCGGCACGCGCAATCACCAGCACGCGAGCGTTCGATCCTCGGATCACAGCGGAACATAGACGTGGGGCGCGATGAGCCCGTGGCGCGAGAGCCCGCCGGCATCATAGGCCTCGCGCGCCACGCCAATCACGACGGCCGCTGAGGCGTCGCTGCGGTCGGTGATGGTGACGCGCGCGCCGATCGGATCCTCGCCGGGCCAGAGCGCGTTAGCCGCCGCCTGGCTCACAACGGCGACCTCGGTGTGGGCCACGGATTCCGCGGCGTTGAACGAATGGCCGCGCACGATGGGAATACCCAACGTGTCCAGGTACGTCCGATCGACGCCGATGACCGAACCCCGGACGATCCGGCCGGCCGCCGAGCGCAGGATCGACGATCCGCGGCCGGCATCGGGCAGGTCCGATCCCACGCTCACGGCCGCAACAGCCGGAAGGCCCGACACGCGTTCCGCGGCCGCGGCGACCTCGGGCGGCGGCACCTCGACCGACACGATGCGGTCCGCCGGGAACAACGGCGTGATGCGCTCGAGCTCGATGAAGAACCTGATGAACATCGCGATGGTGACGACGAGTCCCACCGCCACGCCGACCTCGACAAAGACGATCAGGTCACGCGCGCGGTAGCCGACGAACCGCGCCAGTGCGGGAGCGGTGCCCCCCTTGAGCGAGCTGGTCATGTCGCGGCGCGACAGGCGGATTGCCGGCCATGCGCCGAAGAGCAGGCACGCGCCGACGCTGAAGCCCAACGCGATTGGCAGGAGCGCGGCGCCCGAGGGGCCCACCATGCCGGCATCGGGCCGGAATCGCGTGAGGCCGGCGGTCACGATCCGAAGCAGTGCGTAGGCGAAGCCAGAGCCAAGAGCGCCTCCCGCGGATGCGAGCGCGAGATTCTCCGCGATCAGTTGCCTCGCGATCCGCCAGCGGCTCGCTCCGAGCGCGCTTCTGACGCTCAGCTCGACGTCGCGGTCGATGCCGCGCGCGAGCAGCATGCACGCAACGTTCGTGCACCCGATCAGGAGCACCACGAGGCCGGGCCCGAACATCATTGCGAACCCGCCGACCGCGCGCTTGTTGATGTCCTGTTCGGCGGTGATCACGCTCCACGTCCACAACCCGTCCGGGTTCTGCGGGCGCGCGAGCGCCGCGATCTCCGCGGCCGCGGCCGCCCACGTCACGCTCGGCTTCAGCCGTGCGAGCATCGACACGCGGCGCTCGCCGGCATCGGGCCCGCTCGCGACCGGGATCCACGCGTCCGAGCCGATGCCGATGAACGAGAAGCCGAAGGTTGGAGGCAGCACGCCGACGACGGTCCGCGGGTTTCCGTCGATCGTCAGCACCGCATCGGCCAGCGTCCGTCCGGCGAAATGCGCGCGCCAGATGCGATCGCTCACGACCACGACCTGCGCCCCGTCGCGGAAGTCGTCCGGTGAGAGCAGCCGGCCGCTCGCGGCACGCGCGCGCATTGCCGGAAAGAACCCTGCCGACACCTGACCGAGTGAGATCGCCACGTGCTCGGCGCCCGTGGTGATTTCGCTTTCTTCCGACGCGTAGGCGCCGACTGATTCGAAGGAGGATGCCGTGCCGAGCAGGTCGAGCGCCGCCAGCGTCAGCTGGGATCGCTCGATACCCAGCGTCCGGCTCGAGGCGTAGATGCGGCCGAGCGACGGCAGATCGTCGACGTCCGGAATCGTGCTGGTGAGGGCCATGCGTACCAGCGCGAACATGCTGGTGGCGGTGCCGATGCCGATGGCGAGCGTCAACACCGCGGCAATCGCGCCGAAGCGCCACGACCGCAGCGAACGGAACGCAAGACGAAGGTCGTGGAGCATCGAACCTCCCTGGCTCTAGAGATCCACCGTTCCGGCGGCCCGGGGTGCCGCGGTTTGCCCGGCATCGAAGACACGTTCGATCGTCGTGTCGAAGAGACGCGCGATCGTGAAAGCCAGCGGCAAACTCGGGTCGTATCGCTCGTTCTCGATGGCGTTCACCGTTTGCCGCGAGACGCCCAGGCGCAAAGCGAGGTCCGCTTGCGACCAGCCACGCTCGGCGCGGAGGACGTGCAGCCGGTTCTTCATCGCTGGTAACGCAGGGACGCAACCACCCACGCGATGAACCACGTTGCGAGCATGGCACTCGCGACCCATGTTCCGCGGATAGGCGGCAGCACGTCTTCGATCAGCGCCTCGCAGACGAGCGCCACGACGATGATCGTGTAGCTCCAGGACAACGCCTCGAGATGGGTGCGGCGTTCCAGTTCATCCGCGCGGCGGATGGCCCTGGCGAGGAACATGACCGCCGCGCCGACGAGCACCAGGTCCCGGATCGCCATCACCGCGCGATCGCCCACGCTGTACGGTGCGATGCTCGGCTCGAACAGGGGGAGAGCTATCGCGGCAAACGCCAGGAGCCACGGGTACTCGCGTCGCTTGATGATCGAAAAGAGGCCGAAGCCGCAAGCGACGAGCGCGGCGAACCCGAGAACGAGCAGGTCCTTGGCACCCGGCGCCAGGTAGTTCAAGCCCGCGCGCCGAACGGCGTAGACCCCGAACGGCAGGGCAATAGCCGTCACGGCAAAGGCGATCAGGCCTTTCCGCGACAACCGCTCGCTCGGAAAATGAAGCTCTGCCATGACCACAGTGTAAAGGAAACTGTCCTAAATGTAAACTTTCCTTTACAAGTGCAAAGAGCAGGCATGAGAGGAACCGCGGTCAGACGGCAGCGAAATGTCCAGGGGTTATTTCACGGAGAGGAGCGCCGGCGTCGAAGGACCCCGGCTCGAGCACGATGCGGTCGCGCGTCGCCGTCGGGTCAGGCACGGGAATGGCCGAGAGCAGCGCCTGCGTATATGGGTGCGCCGGGGCGGCAAAGAGCGACTCGGTCGGCCCGGTCTCGACCAGCTTGCCGAGGTACATGACCGCGACACGGCCGCAGATGTGGCGTACCAGCCGCAGATCGTGCGCGATGAAGAGGTACGTCAGGTTGAGTCGCGCCTGAAGATCCATCAGCAGGTTCACCACCTGCGCCTGCACCGACAGGTCCAATGCCGACACGGGCTCGTCGGCAATGACGAACGACGGCTCGAGTGCGAGCGCCCGCGCCAGTCCGACACGCTGCCGCTGGCCGCCGCTGAACTCGTGCGGATACCGGCCGAGCTGCGTCGGGTCGAGGCCAACCAGCTCGAGGAGCTCCGCGACGCGTGCGCGCCGTTGCGCTTTCGTCCCGATCCGGTGGATGACGAGCGGCTCCTCGACGATGTCCCCGACGCGCATCCGGGGGTTCAGGGACGAGTACGGATCCTGGAAGACGATCTGCATCTCGCGGCGGGCCCGCCGCAGTCGCGCGGGCGGGAAGCCAAGCACGTCTTCTCCCCTGAAGCGCACCGATCCGGACGTCGGCTCGATCAATCGCAGGATGCAGCGTCCGGTCGTGGTCTTGCCGCTTCCGGATTCGCCGACCAGGCCGAACGTCTCCCCTGCGTCGATGCTGAACTCACGTCGTCCACGGCACGCACGACCGATCGCTTGCCGAAGAGCGCGGCCCTCCTCGGGAACTCCTTCGTCAGGTGCGCGACCTCGAGCAGCGGCACTACCGTTCCGCCTCCCGCACGTCGGCTCCGATCGCCGGACCGTGGAGGTAGCACTTGACCGACCGAGCGCCGAGCGCCGAGTCCCGAGCGCCGAGCGCCGAATCGAGCGCCGAGCGCCGATCCCGAGCGCCGAATCCGGGCAGCGCCGAATCCCGAGCGCCGAGCGCCGATCGCGCCGAATCACCGTCTCGCCCGGAGGTGCCGCGTCGCACGGCCCGAACCGGTCAGGGCACCGGGGGGCGAACGAGCAGCCCGGCGGCAGCTTGCCGAGCGGCGGAACCGTACCCTGGATGGCGTGCAGCCGCGTGCCTGGAGCGCTCCCCGGCACGGAGGCGATCAGCCCGCGCGTGTACGGGTGTTTCGGGTCGGCGAACAACTCGCGCACCGGCGCCTCCTCCACGATCCGTCCCCCATACATGACGGCCACGCGCCCGGCCATCTCCGCGACAACGCCGAGGTCGTGCGTAATGAGCAGCAGCGCCAGCCCCATGCGGGCCTGGAGCGCGCGGAGCAGATCCAGAATCTGCGCCTGGATGGTCACATCGAGCGCCGTGGTCGGCTCGTCGGCGATCACCAGCGCCGGCTCGCACGCGAGCGCCATGGCGATGAGCGCGCGCTGGCGGAGGCCGCCGGACAACTGGTGAGGATACTCACGGACGCGCTCGTGCGGCTCCGGCACGCTGACCAGGTCGAGCAGCTCGATCGCCCTCGCACGGGCGGTACGCCGCGTCGCCCGGCCGTGGACGAGCAGCGTTTCCTCGATCTGGCTGCCGATCGTGAAGACCGGGTTGAGCGCCGTCATCGGCTCCTGGAAGATCAGCGAAATCGCCGCGCCCCTCACCGCCTGCATGGCGGCCTCGTCGAGCGTGCGGAGATCCTGGCCCCGGAACAGCACGCGCCCGCGGGCGATGCGCCCCGGCGGCTGCACCAGGCGCATGATGGAGAGCGCCGTCAGCGACTTGCCGCTGCCCGACTCGCCGACGAGGCAGAGCGTTTCGCCGGCGCTGACGTGGAGGCTGACGTCGATGACCGCGGGAACGAACGTCCCGCCGATGTCGAAGCCGGTGGTCAGATGCTCGACTGAGAGCAGCGGCGATCCCGCGCTCGGCGCCCGGCGGTCGGGAAGGTCGAACGCAGGATTGGAATCACCCGAACGCCGAACGCCGAGCGCCGGGTTCCGGCGCGAGTCAGACATCAATCTCCCGGTGCTCGCCGAAGACGGCGCGCAGCGCGTCCGAGATTTCGCCAAGAGTGGCGCGCGCTTCTACCGCGTCGATGATCGCCGGCACGAGGTTGTCGGTGCCCCTCGCCGCGGCCGAGACCGCGTCGAGCGCGCTTCGCCACAGGGCCGCATCTCTCGATGCGCGGACCGCGCGCACGCGCTCGATCTGCCGTGGCTCGATGTCCGGGTCGATGGCCAGGACGTCGATGCCGGGCGTGTCGTCCGTCGCGTACCGGTTCACGCCGACGACCACGGCCTCGCCGCGGTCGATCTGGAGCTGCGCCGTGTAGGCCGAGTCCTGGATTTCGCGCTGGATGAGTCCGGCCTCGATGGCCGCCAGCGTGCCGCCAGCCGCTTCGACCCGTTCGAGCAGCGCGCGCGCGCCGGCCTCGATATGGTCGGTCAGCTCCTCGACGACGTACGCGCCGCCGAACGGGTCCACGGTGTTCGTGACGCCGCTCTCCGCGGCGATGATCTGCTGGGTCCGGAGCGCGATGCGCGCGGATTCCTCGGTCGGGAGCGCCAGCGCCTCGTCGCGGCCGTTGCAGTGGAGCGACTGCGTCCCGCCCATCACCGCCGCCATCGCCTGGAGCGCCACGCGGACGATGTTGTTGTCGGGCTGCTGGGCGGTGAGCGTGCTGCCCGCCGTCTGGGTATGGAACCGGAGCTGCTGCGCTCGCGGAGTTCGTCGCGCCGAACCTGTCGCGCATGATGTGCGCCCAGAGCCGCCGCGCCGCGCGGTACTTGGCGACCTCTTCGAGAAAGTCGTTGTGGGCGTTGAAGAAGAACGACAGCCGCTGGCCGAAGCGGTTCACGTCCAGGCCGGCGTCGATCGCCGCCTGCACGTACGCGATCGCGTTGGCGAAGGTGAAGGCCGACTTCCTGGATGGCCGTCGAGCCGGCCTCGCGAATGTGGTACCCGCTGATCGAGATCGTGTTCCAGTTGGGCAGCTCGCGCTCGCAGTAGGCGAAGATGTCCGTGACGATCCGCAGCGACGGACGCGGCGGGAAGATGTAGGTGCCGCGCGCGACGTATTCCTTGAGGATGTCGTTCTGGATCGTGCCCGACAGGCTTCCGGCCGGCACGCCCTGCCGGCGCGCGACGGCGATGTACAGCGACAGCAGGACGATGGCCGTCGCGTTGATCGTCATCGACGTCGAGACCTCGCCGAGCGGAATGCCGTCGAAGAGCTTCCGCCATGTCCTCGATCGAGTCGATCGCGACGCCGACCTTGCCCACTTCGCCGGCCGAGAGCGGCTGGTCCGAGTCGTAGCCGATCTGGGTCGGGAGGTCGAAGGCGACGCTCAGGCCGCTGACCCCCTGCTCGAGCAGGTAGCGGTAGCGCCGGTTGGATTCGGCCGCCGTTCCAAAACCTGCGTACTGGCGCATCGTCCAGAGCCGTCCGCGGTACATGGTGGGCTGGATACCGCGGGTGAACGGGAACTCTCCGGGAAACCCGATCGCGTGAGCCATGGTGTGTCCCGTTATTGTAACCCCCAGCCCTAGGGGCGGAAATGCGACGAAGGTCCGCCGCGGCATTGACACTCAGAGGCGCGCAGGCGTAAGATTGAAATGCGTTCCCGCACTGCAAATCATTGATATGAACAAATTTGTCGCCCGACCAGCGAGGCACGACCAGGGGTCGCCGTCTGGATCGGGAGGCGCGCCGGGTCCCCAGTTCCGGCGGCGGTGAGGAGGTCCCGAATGGATGACGTGGTGAACCGACTGGCCAGGGAACTCTCCGACGCCATCGCCGCCGCCGTCGCGGACGATCCGCGCGTCGCGGCGTGCCGCGAGCGCGCGCGTGCGGCGGGCTTCGAGATGAAGGTCTCCATGGAAGCCGTCATCGGGTTCATGAGCCGCACGACGCCTGGCGCCATCGCGAAGGTCGGGCCGCCCCAGCGGCACCAGCCGAAGGACAAGGCCGTCCGGCCGGTCGAGCGCCGCAGCTTCGACATCAGCGCGAACGACAAGCGCTTTCTCCGCTCGCTGCGCATTGCCGCCGACGAAACGCAGGAAAAAGAGGTCGAGTAGGGGGCTTCAGGCTTCCGGCTTCAGGCTTGGGGAATACAAAAGGGCCGCCGGCTTTCGCCGCGCGGCCCTTCGTCCTCTTGACCGCCTTCCGCGACGACTGCGCGGCGACCTTCGCCGCCGCGGCGGCCGCCGCCGCGGGATCGCCGAGGTAATAGTGGCGCAGCGGCCTGAGATCGTCGTCCAGCTCGTAGACGAGCGGAATCCCCGTCGGGATGTTCAGCTCGACGATCTCCGCCTCGCTCACGTCGTCCAGGTATTTGACCAGCGCGCGCAGGCTGTTGCCGTGCGCCGCGATGAGGACGCGCGTGCCCGCCTTGATCGACGGCGCGATCCGGTCGTGCCAGTACGGCAGGAAGCGCGCGACGGTGTCCTTCAGCGACTCGGTCAGCGGCAGATCCGACCGTGACACCCCCGCGTAGCGCGGATCGCGCGACGGGTGCCGCTCGTCGTCCGGCGCGAGCGGCGGCGGCGGGATGTCGTAGCTGCGCCGCCAGATCTTCACCTGTGCGTCGCCGTGCTTCGCGGCGGTTTCCGCCTTGTTCAGGCCCTGAAGTCCGCCGTAGTGCCGCTCGTTCAGGCGCCAGCTCTTTTCGACCGGCAGCCACATCCGATCGAGTTCGTCGAGCGCGATCCACAGCGTGCGGATCGCGCGCGTGAGGACCGAGGTGTAGGCGAGGTCGAACATCGTACCCGCCCTCTCTCAGCAGCCGCCCCGCTTCCTTCGCTTCTTCGCGTCCCTTGTCGGAAAGGTCCACGTCGGTCCAGCCGGTGAACCGGTTCTCCTTGTTCCAGGTGCTCTCGCCGTGTCTGAGAAGAACGAGTGTGTGCATCGTGTTGTGCCCTGATGACGATGAGCCGCCGGCGCCGACGTCAGAGCGCCGCCTTGATCGCGCCCTTCCCGGCGAAATGGCCGCGTGAGCCGAGAGCCTCTTCGATCCGGAGCAACTGGTTGTACTTCGCGATGCGATCGGTGCGGCTCGCCGAGCCGGTCTTGATCTGTCCCGCGTCGGTGGCGACGGCGAGGTCGGCGATCGTCGTATCCTCGGTTTCGCCCGAGCGATGCGAGATCACGCTCGCGTAGCCGGCGTCGCGCCCCATGGCCATGCAGTCGAGCGTTTCGGTGACGGTGCCGATCTGGTTCAGCTTGATGAGAATGGCGTTCGCGACGCCCTCGTCGATGCCGCGCCTGAGAATCTCGGGGTTCGTCACGAAAATATCGTCGCCGACGATCTGGATCCGCTTGCCGAGCGCCTTCGTCAGCCTGGCCCATCCCTCCCAGTCCCCTTCGGCGAGTCCGTCCTCGAGCGAGATGATCGGGTACTGGCGGATCCAGTCCTCGTAGAGCGCGACCATCTCGTCGGCGTTCTTCGCGGTGTCCTTCGACTTCTTGAACTCGTAGTTGCGCGCGCCTTCGTTCCACAGTTCGCTGGCCGCGACGTCGAGCGCGATGTACACGTTCTCTCCAGGCTTGTAGCCCGCCTGGACGACCGCCTCGAGGACGAGGTCCACCGCCTCGCGGTTCGACTTCAGGCTCGGCGCGAAACCGCCTTCGTCGCCGACGCCCGTGGAATAGCCCTTCTTCTTCAGGATGCCGCGCAGCGTGTGGAAGATCTCCGACCCGGCCCGCAGCGCCTCGGCGAACGATCCGACGCCGGCCGGCATCACCATGAACTCCTGGAAGTCCACGCTGCTGTCGGCGTGTGCGCCGCCGTTGAGGATGTTCATCATCGGCACCGGCAGCGTGGTGCCACCCGTGCCGCCGGGATACAGGCCCGCCAGGTGTTTGTAGAGCGGCTCGCCTGCGGCCGCCGCGTTCGCGCGTGCGAGCGCCATCGACACGCCCAGGATGGCGTTGGCGCCGAAGCGCCCCTTGTTCGGCGTGCCGTCGAGCTGCTGCATGAACCCGTCGATCGCGCGCTGATCCCCGTCGCGGCCCGCCAGCGCCTTCGCCAGCTCGCCGTTCACGTGGCCGACGGCCTTCGTCACGCCCTTGCCGAGGAAGCGCTTCGGGTCGCCGTCGCGCAGCTCGAGCGCCTCGCGCACGCCGGTGGACGCCCCGGACGGCACCGCGGCGCGCCCCATGACGCCGCCGTCCAGCGTGACGTCCACTTCAACCGTCGGATTGCCGCGCGAGTCGACGATCTCGCGGCCACGAATCGCTTGTATTTTCATGATGCCTCGCAATGACCTGATAATCCCTGAGCCCTGAGCCCTGAGCCCCGAGCCCTGAGCCCTGAGCCCTGAGCCCTGAGCCCTGCTACCTCTCCGATCCCCTGCGATCGAATTCTGCCTCGTTCAGCAGCGCCTGGTCGGAGATGACGTCGATGAATGGCTCGTCGTCGGTCGTGACGACGACGATGCCGCTGTCGGTCACGGTGTGCCGGCGGCGATCCTCCTCGACGTTGTAGCCGATCCGCGCGCCTCGTGGGACGAACACGTCGCGGTCGACGATCGCGCGGCGGATCTGCGCGTGCCGGCCGACCCGCACGCCCGGCATGATGATGCTCTGCTCGACGTTGCAGAAGCTGTGGACGCGCACGTTCGGGCAGAGCACGCTGCCGGCGATGCGGCTGCCGGAGATGATGCAGCCGGCCGAGATCACCGAGTCGAGCGCCTGCCCGCAGCGCAGGCCTTCGTCGGCGAACACGAACTTGGCGGGGGGCGCCTGCACCTGGTAGGTGCGCAGCGGCCACTCCGGGTCGTAGAGGTTGAACTCGGGATTCACCCGGCACAGATCCATGTTCGCCTCGTAGTAGGCGTCGAGCGTGCCGATGTCGCGCCAGTACTTGGCCGCCTTCTTGTTCTCGTCGTAGAAGCGGTACGCGAAGACCGGCACCTTCGAAATCAGCGCCGGAATGATGTCCTTGCCGAAGTCGTGGGTGCTCGACCGGGCGGCGTCTTCCTCGAGCGCGGGCCCGAGCACGTCCATGTCGAAGATGTAGATGCCCATCGAGGCGAGCACCGGTTCTCCTCCCGGAAGGCCTTTCGGCTTCTCGAGGAATCCGGTCAGCCGATCACGCTCGTCCACCTGCAGCACGCCGAAACGGTCCGCCTCCTCGGACGGGACCTCGATGGCGGCGAGCGTGGCGCCGGCGCCCTGCTCGCGATGGAAGCGCAGCATGCGCGCGTAATCCATCTTGTAGACGTGATCGCCCGAGAGCACGATGAGCTGCCGCGGATCCTCGCGGAGGATGGAATAGAGGTTCTGGTAGACGGCGTCAGCGGTGCCGAGATACCAGTGCTCGCTGACCCGCTTCTGCGGGCTCAGGATTTCGATGAACTCGCCGAGTTCGTCCGCGACGACGCTCCACCCCATGCGGAGGTGACGGCTGAGCGACAGCGACTTGTACTGCAGCGCGATGAAGATCCGGCGCAGGCCGGAGTTGATGCAGTTGCTCAGCGTGAAGTCGATGATGCGGTACGGCCCGCCGAAATAGACGGCCGGCTTGGCGCGCTCCTTCGTGAGCGGAGAGAGCCGTTCGCCAACGCCTCCGGCGAGGACCATGACGAGTACGTCGTCGAGCACGTGGAATCCTCAGCGTCTCAGGATGACGCGCGCCGGTGCGCCGTCGCTACCGACGATGCGCAGAGGCAGGCAGTACAGTTCGTACATCCCGGCGTCCGCTTCGGCGAGGTTCAGCCCCTCGACAATCACCACACCCTGCGACAGCAGCGCGTGGTGCGCCGGGGCGCCCGCCTTCTCGAACTGTTCAACCGAGAGGTAGTCGATGCCGACGACCTTCACGCCCTGGTCCACGAGATAGCGGGCGCCGGCTTCGGTCAGGTACGTGTAGTCCTCGTGAAATCCCTCGCCGTTCCAGAGGGCCGAGTTCGGGGTCTTCAGCAGGACGCGGATGTCTTCGCGCAGGCCGGCCGCCGCCAGTTCCTCGACCCCGATCCCGCCACGCTTGTTGACCTCGACCACCCTGGCGCGGCCGAGCAGCAGGTCGAGTGGCAGGGCATCGACGCCCGGCGCGCCGTCGAAGAAGTGCCGGGGCGCGTCCACATGGGTGCCCGTGTGCGTGCCCATGACCAGTCGCGACACGTTCGAACTGCCGCCCTCGGCAATCCGATTGACCGGCTGCAGCTCGAAATCCGGGTGGCCCGGGTAGGCGGGGATGCCGGCGGCGAGCGGAACGCTCACATCCAGCAGTTTGGGCACGCGCGCCATAAGACCCGTGATGATATCACCGCCTCAAATGGCCGGGACCGAGGAAACCGCCGGATTCCTTTCAGCGTCTGCGGCAAAATCACGGGAGACTGCCGCGATCTGGCTTTGACTTGAGCCGGGGAGGTCGCCTATGATCGAAAAGGTAACTTAGGCGGTATGTCGCTGAAATCAGGGCAATTCGCGTCATCGCGCCGGCCGCGTGGTGGGAAGGCAGTCCTTCTGGCCTCCATCCTCGCGGGCCTGTGCGCCTGCGGACCTGCCGAGGCACAGGCGGCGCGACAGACCCGCTCCGACAACGACCAGCAGAGCAGGCTGGACGCTGCGAATCGCCGTGAAGGCGAGGCTGTGGTAGGACTGGCCGACGCGGCGATGTCCGGACGACCGGTGGTGTCTGACTTCGCAATCGGCTGGCGCAACGATTTCTTCAAAGCCCAGCCGGGCACTTTCGTACCCTTTACGGTCACGATCGATCGCGCACGCGTCACGGCCGCCACAGCCTTGCTGTATGTTCGGGCGTCGGCTCACGGGGCCGCACCGGCGCGTGCCGCTGGCGGCGCCGGGCCCTTCGCATTCGATGCGATCTTCCCCGTGGAGCTTTCGGCCGCGGCGGGCCAGCCGATTCGGATTACCCGGGGCTTCGCGGTCCCGGCGGGCGTCTATGATGTGTGCATCGTCGTGCGGGAACGTCCGGCCGATCCGCTTGACGCCGGGAAGCCGCGCCTGCGCGCGGCGGTCCTGAAGCAGCCCCTGACGGTGCCCGACTTCTGGAACGGCGAGCTGTCGACGAGTTCGGTGTTGCTCGCCAACCGCATCGAGACGCTTCCGGCGCCGCTCGATCCGGACGATCTGCTGGAGCAGCCGTACGTCATCGGGACACAGGCGGTCGAAGTTGCCCCGGTGCCGAGCTTCCGGCGCGATCGTGAGATGATCGTGGTGTTTCTGATCTACAACCCCACGGTCACGGCGGAAAAGCGCTTCGACGTGCAGGTGGATTATCACGTGTTCCGCCGCGGGGGTGCGGCGGGACCCGCCGTCGATGCGGATACGGATCATCCGCCGGTACACAGCGGCGAGCGTTATATCTCGCACACGGTGCCGCAGCGGTTCAACCCGGCCAGCCTGCCGGCGCCGATCGACCCGGGCGCCGGCCAGCCGCTGCTCGCCGGCCAGGGCATATTGCTGTCGTCGTTCCAGGAAGGTGAGTATCGCATCGGCATCATCGTGACCGATTTGCTCTCTCGCAAGACGCTCTCGCGCGACGTGACCTTCACGGTTGTTGGATCGTAGCCTGGCGGAGGAGAAGGCTATGGGACGTCACACACACGTGCTTACGGCGGCGGCGCTCGCGGCGGGCCTTACGGCCCTGGCGCCGGCGGCCGTCCTCGCCCAGCCACCCGGGCGCCGCGGCGCCATGCTGCAGTCCGTCCGGGCGACCACACCGCTGACAGCCACGGCAACCTTCGCGGGCGCGATCAGCGGCACGGTGAGCGACGAGCACGGAGGGCCGCTCGCCGGCGTCATGGTCACCGTCATCGGCGCGACGATGGCGATGGACATCACCGACACGCGAGGCCGTTTTTCGCTCGATCGGCTGCCGACGGGCGACTACGTCCTGGCCGCGCATCGACAGGGTTTCCTGGCGGCGCCCCGGCAGACCGTCAGCGTCGGAGTCCTCCCGCTGCCGGCATACCGGCTCCGGCTGCACCGGATGGATGCGGTCACGGCGACCAGCGGGACCCTGGACAGCACGACCGTCGCGTCGCGTCCGATCATTGCCGCCGGGTTCGATCTGCCGCAGATCGATCTGCCGGCGGACAAGGACGGCCATTCCCACACGGAAACCGCGTGGCGAATCCGGCACCTCCCGCGCAGCATCCTGAAGGACGCGTCGAACGGGGTGTCGGTCGCCGACGACGGTGCCGACGATCCGGGGCCGGGCTCGTTCTTCGCGCGCGCGATGGATTCGGCGGCCGGCCTGGCCACGGGGCTCTTCACCGAGATTCCATTCACCGGCGAAGTGAATCTCCTCACCACGAGCGCGTTCGCTCCGGGCGGGAGTTTCGCAGGCGACATGGTGCCGCGCGGTGTCGCGTACCTGTCGATCGGCGCGCCGACCTCAGCCGGCGACTGGCAGGTGCGCGCCGCGATGGGGGAAGGGGACCTGTCGTCGTGGATCGTCGCCGGTTCCTTCGTCTCGCGCAAGAACGCCATCCACACCTACAACCTCGGCCTGTCCTACAGCACGCAGGAGTACCGCGGCGGAGAGCCGCTGTCGCTCAGTTCCGTGACCGACGGCAGCCGCAATGTCGGCGAACTCTACGCGATCGACCGGTGGCAGCTGTCGCCAGGCGTGTCGATCGAGTACGGCGGGCGCTACTCGCACTACGACTACCTCCGGGATCGCAGCCTGATGAGCCCGCGTGCGGGCTTCACGCTGGAGCCGACGAAGGGCACGCGGGTGACCGCCGTGCTCGCCCAGCGCATGGTCGCCCCCGGTGCAGAGGAATTCCTGGCGCCGGGGCCTGTCGGGCCGTGGCTGCCGCCCGAACGCACGTTCGCGCCGCTTCGAGGTGAAGAACTTCGCGTCGAACGGGCCCGCTCGCTGGACGTGCTGTTCGAGCACGAGTTCGACGGGGCCTACGTGCTGGGCGTCCGCCGCTTCTTCCAGTCGGTCGACAATCAGCTGGCCACGATATTCGGGATGCAGGTGCCGGAAGCGCCGAGTTCGACCGGGCACTATCTGGTCGCGACGGCCGGCGGCGTCGACGCGGAGGGCTGGGGAGTTCGGCTCGCCACGCCGGCCTCACGGCGCGTGCAGGCGTCGATCGACTACAGCGTCGCGCACGCCCGCTGGAATACGCGGCCCGACGGATCCCGGCTGGGCACATGGGTGCCGGCGGCGGTCCGCGCCCAGGACGAAGACATCCACGACCTGACGGCGCGTGTGCACACGACCATTCCGGAAACATCCACGCGGGTGTTCCTGCTCTACAAGGTCAACAGCGCGTTCACGCGTCCCGACCTCTCGCTCACGAGCTCGGGTCTCGACGGACGGTTCGACGTGCAGGTGAACCAGGCGCTGCCCTTCGGTGTCGGCGGGACCGAATGGGAGATACTCGTCGGCATCCGCAACCTGTTCCACGACCCGGACGATCCCGCATCGATCTACGACGAGCTGCTCGTGGTGCGGCCGCCGAAGCGGGTCGTCGGCGGGTTCCTCGTCCGATTCTGAGCGTCGCGCGCCGTGGCGCACACCCCAAGATCGGGCCTTTCCGGAGGCCCGATTTTTTTGTTCGGCGTTCATCGATCCGGATTTTTGAACGCGCGGTTCACCAGGTTGGAACGCCAGCGTCAAGCCAAATGCGCCCGGCGTGAAAAGTCTTTTGATTTGAGTCACTTACCGGCTCATGTGAGCGGGGTCCCGGGGAATGGCCTTTGCTACCCCTGAAGTCGAGATCCAGGTGCAGTTCCGGGGGAATAGCCAGGTGAACGTTCGGACCAGAGGGCGCGCCGGGGCGCGGCTCGCGGCGCAGCTCGCGGTCGTCGCGGTCGTGGTGGCGCTCGTCCTGGCGAATGTCTGGGTCCGGTCCACGTGGTCGGAAATGGAAGACGGCGTGCTGTGGTACGTCGTCGGCCAGGACGTGACCGCGTCGCGCGTGGCGCCAGGTTCCGCGGCGGACCGGGCCGGCATCCAGACCGGCGACATCCTGCTCGCGATCGACTCGGCCGAGGTCCGGACCGTCCAGCAGGTCACCGATCGGCTGCATGCGGCTCGGCGGGGCCAGTCGCTGGCCTACACGATCGTCCGGACGAACACGAACCAGATGCTCCCGCTCACGCTCATGCCCATCCCGGCCGGGTCGCGCGGGTTGTATTTCACGCTCGCGGCCGTGGGACTCTTCTCGCTGTTCGTCGGTGCCGCCGTGCGGCTGCGTCGTCCGGACAATCAGGCCACGCTGCATTTCTTCTGGCTGACGGTCGCGTTCTGCGGCGTCATGGGCTTCTCGTTCAGCGGCCGCCTCGATCGGCTCGACTGGGTGTTCTACTGGGGCGACGTCACCTCGATGCTGCTGCTGCCGCCGCTCTTCGCCCATTTCGCGCTGGTCTTTCCCGAACGGCCAGACAGCTGGGCGCGCAGCGATGCCGGCCGGACGCTCCTCCCTCTGCTCTACCTGCCGGGCCTGCTGCTCGGCGCCGGGCGCGTCGCGACGATGCTGCGGAGCGGGCGGCATGGCGACATGCTCAGCGGCGCCATCGCGCTGATCGAGCGGCTCGAGCTCGTCTATCTGTCGGTCGCGCTCGTGGCCGGGCTCGGCATCATGGTGGTGGCGCTGCGCCGCGTCCGCTCGGTCACCGCGCGCCGGCAATTGCGCTGGATCGTGGGCGGCACCACGCTCGGAGCGCTGCCGTTCGTGTTCGGCTACGCGCTGCCGTGGGCGCTCGGCTTCCATCCGCTGCGCGGGTTCGAGCTGACGGCGGCGCTGCTCGGGCTGGTGCCGCTCGCGTTTGCCTCGGCCATCGTGCGCTATCGCCTCATGGACGTCGAGGTAATCATCAAGCGCGCGCTCGTGTATTCGGCCGCTCTCGCCGCGATTGCGGCCATGTACGGTGTGCTGCTGTCGCTCGCGACCCGGATTTTCCTCGGTGGAAGCGACAGCAAGAACGGCGTCATCGCGCTGCTCGCGACGATGGTCGTGGTGCTCCTGTCGCGTCCGGTGAAGGACGCGATTCAGACGGGGCTCGATCGCGTCTACTATCGCGATCGGTATGACTATCGGCGCGCGCTCGTTGGCTTCGCGCGCGACCTGAACAGCGACCTCGACCTCTTCCGGCTGAGCGAACGGCTCGTCCATCGCGTCACTGAAACGCTCGTCGTGGAGCGCATGGCGCTGCTGCTGGCGCCGATCACGGCGGGCCGCGAGGGCGAGTTCGTCACGATTGCGCACCTCGGCTTCACGACCGAGCCGCCGGCGCTTCCGCGGGTCTCCGACGTGGCGACCCGCCTCATCTCCGGGCACACCCTGACGCTCGACGACCCGCTCTCGCAGCGCAGGCTCGATGCGCGCGAGGTGGAATTCTGGCGCGAGGCGGGCATCCACTATTTCGTGCCGTGCGTGTCCAAGGAAGGCACGATCGCGGTCATGGCGCTGGGCCGCAGGGCGAGCAGCGAGCCGCTCAGCAGCGAGGACATGGCGCTGCTGTCGGCGGTCGCCGCCCAGGCCGCCACGGCGCTCGAGAACGGTCGCCTGTACCGGCAGCTGCGCGTCAAGGCCGACGAACTGGAACGCATGCGGGAGTTCAGCGAGAACATCCTCGAATCGCTGAACGACGGGCTGGCCGTCGTCAATCGCGACGACCACATCGTCCGCTGGAACCGTCAGCTCGAGGAGCTCTACGGCGTGCGGCACGAGGATGCCGTCGGGCACCGGCTCGATGCGATCTTCGAGCCGGGGTTCCTCGAAGTGCTGCGCGAGTCCCGCCGGGAATCCCCGGAGGGCGCGGCGTTCTACCGCGTGCCGCTCCTGACGCACCACGAGCCGCCGCGCCGCCTGCTCGTCAACCTCGCGACGACGCCGCTGCGGGACTCGGACGGCGCGACGGCCGGCAGCATCGTGATCATCGAGGATATCTCGACGCGCGTGCAGCTCGAGGAGCAGCTCCAGATCTCCGAGAAGATGGCATCGATCGGGCTGCTCGCCGCCGGCGTCGCGCACGAAGTGAACACGCCGCTCACGGGCATCTCGAGCTTCACGCAGATGCTGCTGGAGGGCGCCGAGCCGGACGCGCCCACGACGAAGGTGCTCGAGAAGATCGAGCGCCAGACGTTCCGTGCCGCGAAGATCGTGAACGGGCTGCTGAACCTGGCGCGGCCCGCCCAGGTCGACAGCGGGCCGGTCGATCTGAACGCGGTCATCAACGACGTGCTCGCGCTGCTCGAGCATCAGCTGAAGAACGGGCGGATCCAGGTGCGCAAGGAACTGTCGGCGACCTCGCCGATCGTCCAGGGGATCGAGCACAAGCTGCAGCAGGTGTTCCTGAACCTGTTCCTGAACGCCCGCGACGCGATGCCCAAGGGCGGCTGGCTCAGTATCGTCAGCCGCGAGGATGGACACGCGGCGCTGGTCGAAGTCGGCGATACCGGATCGGGGATTCCGGCCGAGCAGCTGTCGCGCATCTACGATCCGTTCTTCACGACGAAGGAAATCGGGAAGGGCACCGGGCTCGGCCTGTCGATCACCTACGGCATCGTCCAGGAACACGGCGGCACGATCGCGTGCGACAGCGCGCCGGGCCAGGGCACCCGGTTCAGCCTGACGCTGCCGCTCGCCTCGTCGCGTCCGATAGCCGAGCCGCAGCCGTTGAACAGGCAGGCCTGACATGGCGCGAAGCCTCCAGGCAGAAACACATGCAGCGCATATGAACCGCAGGGGAACTGTCCTCGTCATCGACGACGAAGAGATCATGCGCGAGATCCTCGAAACGCTCCTGACGCGGGAGGGGTACGAGGTCCGTCTCGCGCCGAATGCGGCGGTCGGACTCGACCTGGCGCGCACGATGCCGTTCGACGCCGCCATCGTGGACATGATGATGCCCGGCATGGACGGCATCTCCGCGCTCGACGAGATCAAGAAAATAGACGACGACCTGCCGGTCCTGATGATTACGGCGTATGCGTCGGTCGAGAACGCCATAGCGGCGATGAAGCGGGGCGCGTTCGACTACATCACGAAGCCGTTCAAGAACGACGAGGTGCTCGTCGTCCTGCGCAATGCGCTCGCGCAGCACCGTCTCGTGGCCGAGAACCGCGCGCTCCGCCAGAACCTGCAGGCCCGCTCGAACCGGTTTGGCGAGATCATCGGCCGCAGCTCGCGCATGCGGCAGGTATTCGACCTCATCATCCAGGCCGCGCCCAGCCGGACGACGATCCTGATCAACGGAGAGAGCGGCACCGGCAAGGAGCTCGTCGCCCGCTCGCTGCACCAGAACTCGTCGCGCTCGGATCGCGCCTTCATCACCGTCAACTCGGGCAACCTGCCGCCCGATCTGCTCGAATCCAACCTGTTCGGCCACGTGAAGGGCGCGTTCACCGGCGCGGTGTACCCGAAGAAGGGGCTCTTCGAGCTGGCCGACAAGGGCACGATCTTCTTCGACGAGATCGGCAACATCCCGCTCGAGACCCAGGCCAAGCTGCTGCGGGTGATCCAGGAGCGCGAGTTCATGCGGCTCGGCGGCGTCGAGACGATCAAGGTGGACGTCCGCATCATCGCAGCGACCAACGTGGACCTGCACCGGATGATGGAGGAAGGGAAGTTCCGGGAGGACCTCTACTACCGACTGCACGTCATCACCGTGCAGCTTCCGGCCCTGCGCGAGCGGAAGGACGACATTCCGCTGCTCGTGCAGTCCTTCCTCGAGAAGTACGGCGTCGAGAACAACAAGACGCACCTCGAACTGACGCCGGAGGCGCTCGACCTGCTGATGGACTACGAGTGGCCCGGCAACGTGCGTGAGCTGGAGAACGTCATCGAGCGCGCGGTCGTGCTGTCGACAGGCGCGAAAATCGACGCCGATCTCGTCCCGGACAACGTGCGCAGCAGCAAGCGCTTCCAGATGCCGCAGTTCATCGTGCCACCGGAGGGAATCTCGTTCCGCGAGGTGATTACCGACTTCGAGAAGCGGCTCATCGAATCGACGCTGGAAGCGGCCGGCGGCGTGCAGAAACGGGCGGCCGAGCTGCTTCACATCAAGCCGACGACCCTCAACGAAATGATCAAGCGCCACGACATCCGCCCCCGCCGCAAGCGGCCGGGCGCCCGGCCGGACGTCGAGCTGGACGACCTCAACGACGACGGCGAGGAGGTGGGGGTGGGGGAAAAGACCTGATTGCAGACTGCAGATTGCAGATTGCAGATTGCAGATTGCAGATTGCAGTAGCTTTTACTTCCTTCTGAGCCTCAGGAACATCCTCTCGTACTTGGCAAGGATGACGTCCCACCGGTAGTTGTGGCGGATATAGTCGCGTCCGTTGGTCCCGAGAGCGGCGCGCAGGCGCTCGTTGGCGACCAGCAGCTTCAGGCACTCGGAGAACTCGTCGCGATCCGCGTAGGTACAAGCCCGCATTGCTCTTGCGGCAGTGTTCAACGAGCACCTCGCTGCGCGCGTTGCAGAGCACGGGCGTGCCGACGGCGAACGACTCGAGGGCGAGCAGAGACAGGCTCTCGTACGGCGACGGGACGACGACGACCGTGGCGGCTTCGAGCGCCTGGAGGCGTTCCTGGTCCGACAGCCGGCCGGCAAAACGGATGAAAGGTTCTTCCGGCAGCGGCATCAGCTTCACGCCCATCAGGACGAGCGAGGCGTCTCCCCCTTCCTTCACATAGGAAGAGAAATACTCGATCAATTCCTCGCAGCCTTTTCCCGCGTCGATGCGGCCGCCGTAGAGCGCCATCGGGCCGTGCAGGCGATGGCGGCGGCGGAACACCGAGCCGCGCTGCGCCAGATGCGGGCGGAAGCTCGGCGACGGATCCTCCGGCTCTTCGTCGCGCGGCGCCTCCGCGTCCGTCGTCCGGTCTCGCGGGTAGGCCTGCGCCTGCGGCAGATCCACGCCGCAGCCGACCGTTTCCTCCTCGATCGCGCGGATCGAGAACGTCGTCGTCAGGAACCGGCGCTCGACCTCCGTGTTGTACGCCACGGCCGCCGGCAGGCTGAAGAGCTCACGGTAGATACCGAGGTGAATGGCCGGCTCGTCATGCGCGGTCGGCACCAGCATGCTCTTCTGCGGCGCGATCTTGATGCCGAGGACCGTCGGCGCGTAGAGGTAGGTGAAGAAGATGAGGACGTCGTACTGGTGGTGATTGCGCTCGAGATAGTCGAGCAGCGCCGGGCACCACGGCCCCTGCTGCCGCAGCCACTCCATCTCGTCGGCTGGAGTGTGCTCGCTCGTGAAGATCCACTCGGAATAGCGATTGAACGCCTGGATGTCGCGCGAACGGGCGTTCGCGAACCGGCGGACCGTCACGCCGCGCACGCGGTCCGTCCCTTCCGCGTACTCGTTGTCCCAGGTGATGTAGTCCTGGGCGCAGGTCGTGAGCACTTCCACCTGGTGCTTCGGCGCGAGCCGTTCGGCAATCAGGCGGCAGTGATACTCCGACCCGCCGAGTATCTCGGTGCCGTATCGCTGGACGATGAATGCGATTTTCAACAGATGATCCTCGTCACGCGTGGTGACTCCAACTCTGCACCTCGAACCTCGTGCGCCGTTTCAGGCGACGGCCGAGACCACTTCCCGGAGACGGGCCTGGATGCGTTCGGGAGCGAAGGCCGCCAGCCGGCTCCGTTGTCCGGCAATGACGGCGTCGCGCACCCGCCGATCGTATACGAGCGTGCCCAGCATCTCGGCGGCCAGCTCCAGGTCCTTGGGAGCGAAGAGTACGCCCGCTCCGCCGAGCGTCTCCGGCACGGCGCCGGCGGCGTAGGCGAGGACCGGCACGTCCGCCGCCATGGCCTCGACGAGCGGCACGCAGAAGCCTTCGTGCTCGCTGAGCGACACGTAGACATCCGCCCACCGGTAGAACGCGGCGAGGTCCTCGTCCGGCACGGGGCCGGTGAACCAGAACCGATCCGGCAGCATCTGGAACTCGTCGATGAGCGCCCGGACCTGCGCGTAGTATCGCGGGATCCCATCGTAGCGTCCCACGAAGATGAACCGGTAGTAGCTGTCGACGTACCGTTTGTACAGCTCGGCGAGACGGATGTGATCCTCGATTCGCTTGTTCGGGACGATGCGCCCGACGAACAGGATGTTGATCAGTCCGTCGCTCAGGATCTTCTCGAGCGCGGGCCGGCGCGGCGCCCGTGTAATCCGCTCGGTGTTGACCGCGATCGGCATGACCCCGGTAGGCGCAAAGCCCATGTCGGCCAGTTCGCGGCGGTTGAAGTCCGAGTCGCCGAGGGCGAGATCGACACGCCCGGCCAGTGTCCGCAGTTCCTGCCTGCCGAGCGCGGCGAGGCGGAAGAGGCCTGCGTCGTACGGCGCGAAGAACGGCGCCGGCGTGATGTTGTGGTACTGGAGCACGCGCCGTCCCGGCAGGGCCGCAAAGGCTTCGGTCATCGGCGAAGGCAGCGCGAAGTGGAAGATCGTCACGTCTCCCCTGCGCGCCTCAGGATCCTGGAACGGCTTCACCTCGTGGCGAAGGCTGTCGTCAATGGTCAGGGCGAACAGATCGGACCGGTGCCCCAGCGTGCGAAGCAGATCGCGCACGGCCCGCGCGCTGTCGCCAATCGCGTCGCCGGCGTGAGCCGCCGGAACCCACTGGTTGATGATCAGGGCCGTCCTCCGCTCCTCGCGGTCAGCTCTCCGCGGTCCGGGTTCGGCTGCACGGGCAGCGCCCGGTAGAGCGCCGGCCTGAACTGCCGCAGCTCTTCGAGCCGTTCGAACTGCTCGAACTGGGGCCAGAAATCCCACGCCACCTCCGGCGCGGGCCTCGGCGGCGCCGCCAGCGTCTGATCCACGAACCGCAGGAGCGTTCCGCCGAAATCGCGCGCAGCGAGACGCCCGAGCGCGGCGTCCTGCGTGCCGATGACGGCACGTGCGATCCGCTCGTCATCGAGGACCGCTTCCATGAGGCGCGCGACGGCCAGCGGATCCTTGGTGTCGTACAAAACGCCGCCCCCGTCCATGGTCGCCGGCACCGCGGTCGCCGCGTACGCGAGCACCGGCACCTGCTTGTAGAACGCCTCGATCAGCGGGACGCAGAACCCCTCGTGCTCGCTCGCGCAGAGGAAGAGGTCTGCGACGTCGTACATCGCGCTGAGCTCCTCGTTCGACACGTGCCCGAGAAAGTGGACGTCTGGCGTGCCGAGCCGCGCGACGAGCGTCTGGAGCATCGACAGGTAGCGTTCGAACCCACTGTACGAGCCCACGAGCAGCAGCCGGGAGCGGGGGTTGTGGCGCGTGCGGTAGGCGTGGAATGCACGGATCACGTCTTCGAACTTCTTGTTCGGAATCACGCGGCCGACGAACAGGATGTTCGCCCACCCGTCGTCGAAGCCCCGCGCCATCATCGTGTCGGGGGTCCCGGACAGGTGCGTGAAGTCGGGGACGACGGGCAGCACGCCGGTCGCCTGGAATCCGAGCGCGGCGAGTTCCTGCCGGTTGTATTCGGAGTCGCCGAGCGCGAGGTCCGAACGGCCGATGTAGGCCGTCAGCTCGCGCCGCCCCCGGAAGCAGAGCCTCACCAGGTCCTTGTGGATGCCGATGAAGTACTCGGGAGGTGTGATGTTGTGGTAGACGATGACCATCCGGCCCGGGAGCGCGTACGCGGTGCGCGAGGCGCGCGACCCGATGGAGAAGTGGTGGATCAGGACGTCCGTGGACGCGACCGCGCCAACCATGTCGCGGTAGTCCAGCGTCAGATCCTCGAGGCGCGGATCGGCGGTCTCGACAAAGATGTCCGACTCGTACCCCGCGCCGCGCAGCACGCGCTGGATGCCGAGAACTTCGTGTCCGATCGCATCGCCGTACCCGAGCGTGGCGAGCACCTGATGGACGCGCGGACGCACCGTCATCGTCGTCCTCGCTTCCGATGTCGAGCCGCGTCCCTGGTGAACCGGGCAGCCGCGCGACCGTGGGGGCGGGCGGAACGTTCAACCCGTCCGGGTGTCCCGTGGCTCCCGGCCTCGGCGGGAAGGCCGTCGTCTCGACGGTCCGCCTCCGGCAGGTCAGGAGCCAGGCGATTCGGCGCCGGAACGACCGCGCCCGACGGAATGCCCGCGAGCACCTCGCCGGCCGGCGGCAGGTCGCGTCGCCGGCGCGCGAACCAGCCTGGCAGCGGCTCGATCCGGCGCGCCGCCTGGCCCTCGCGTTTCAGCCGGTCGAACATGTCGAGGTACTTGCGCTCGATCACCGGCCACGCGTAGTGCGTCCGGAAATACTCCCGTCCGTTCTGGCCGAGGCGCGCGTGCAGGGGCCCGTTGGACTCGAGTGCATATAACGCTTCGGCGAATTCCTCGTACGTCTCGTAGTACAGCCCGGCCGCGCTGCGGATGCACTGGCCCTTCAGGACGTCGCAGCGCCCGTTGGCCAGCACCGGTCGTCCCAGCGCCCACGCCTCCAGCGCCACCATCGACAGGCTCTCGAAGTACGACGGCATGATCAGCAGGTCGGAGGCCGCAATGGCGTCGAACTTGTCATGGTCGGACAGGAAGCCCAGGTGGTGAATCCGCGGATGATCCGGTACCGGCATGATCGCGCTTCCGATCAGGACCAGGTCGAGTCCGCCGGGAAACGTCGCGGCATACCGGCGGAAGAAGGCGAAGAGGTCGCCACAGCCCTTGTTCTCGTCGATGCGCCCGACGTAGACGGCAAAAGGCCTGTCGATCCTGAACGCCCGCCGGAACCGTTCCGGATCCGTCCTCTCCGGCACCTCTGACCCGACGCCGACCACGACCCCGGGCACCTCCTCGTTGTGCGCGGCGGCGTGAATCATCGCCCGCTCTTCGTGCGAGTTGTACATCAACGCGCGAACGCCCCGGAACGTGGGGCCGAAGATCGACAGGCCCACCGCCGGGTCACGTTCGGCGGTCGGGACGAGGATGGCTTTCGTGCTGAGGCGGCGCGCGGCATGATACGCGTGGTAGTAGCGATAGCTGAACATGATCGCGAAATCGAGCGACGGCGCGGCTCGTTCGAGGTAGGCGAGCAGCGCCGGACTTGCGGGCCCTTCGCTGTCCAGCCAGGCCAGTTCGTCGGCGATCGAATGCCGCCGTTCGTACACCCGTCGCGAGTGGCGTCCGAAGTCCTCGGGCGTGCGCTCGTGCGTGACGGGAAAACGGCGCACCTGGACGCCGTTGACGGCGTCCATCCCCTCCGTCCGCTCGTTCCGCCACGTGACGTAGTCGCGGGCGCACGTGGTGACCACTTCCACCTCGGCGTGCCTCGACAGCCGCTCGGCGACGTAGCGCGCGTGCAGTTCGGCGCCGCCGTTGATGTCCGCGCCGTAGCGCTGGACGACGACCGCGATCCGCATCATTCGTTCTGGTCGTTCTGATCCGACCCGCCGCCCGCGTCGCCGGCGCCGCCGCCGTCGTCGTGGTGGGTGTCCGGTGGGCCCGCCTGGGAACCGCCGTCAGGAGCCTGTCCGCCAGGGCCCGCGTTCGATCCGTCGCGAGCCTCGCCAGGCCGGCGACGGCCGCGGCGCCGGCGGCGGCGCGCCCGCCGCTCGGACTGTTCGGCGGTCTCCGTCGGGTCGGCGCCGGTCGGCGGTTGAAGCGGCGCCACGGCGCCCGGGCGGTACTGGACGACCCCTTCGAGCGCCCGCGCCCGCCGTTCGTCGAAGTCGAGGCGGCTCGACATCGACTCGACGCGCATCTTGAGGTTCTTGACCTCGATGCCCATGCGCGTCGTTTCGAGCACGAGGTTGTGAATGACCTCGTAGTAGAGCGGCTCGAGCGCGGCCTGCTGCGCGTTCAGCTTCGACTGGATGTGCAGCGCCTCGATGAGGGGGTTCGGGTTGAAGAACAGCTTCAGGATCGGCCGAAGCAGTTTCCGGACGAAGCGGAGCAGGCCGCGGTGCGTCTCGAAGAGCGTCGTGTCCTCGAATTCGAAGTTCGGAGGCAGAGAGGCTTCACGCTTGCGCCGGAACTGTTCGAGCAGGTCGGAGCGGACGCCGCGCGGGTCGAGGAACTTCTCGAGCTTGACGTTCGCCAGCTCGCGAATCTCCTCCTCGGTGTAGTCCACGCCGCGTTTCTCGCGGATGCGCGCGCGGATCTGCCCCATGATCTGTTCGATGTCCACGTTGTCCGAGCGAACGGAAAAATCTGTCATAGGTCCTGGCTTTTCCGGGCCGCCGCGTGACGCTTGCGGCTCACGAATTCCGGCGCTTCCCGGATGCACGTCCCGAGAATCCCGATCGACTCGATGAGTGCACGGGTGCCTGTTTTCTCGATTTGCGCGACGTCGCTCCCCACGTCCGGATAGCCGCTCGCATCCGGCGTGACCGTTTCCCAGTTGCGGAACAGGCGCCCCCAGGGGCTGGCAAGCGCGTCGCGCATCATCTTCCTGGCGTTGACGGGGTACCAGAAGCTGTCGTGGTACACGACGCTCGCGATGTAGGCCCACGGGGCGAGCACCGTCTTGAGCGACCACTCGACCGGCTTCTTCATCGGCCCCCAGTAGATCATGTGCTGCATGCGCGAGGCGAACGTCATCTTCTTGAACGGCCCCACGAAATGCCAGTTTTCGTTCGCGGCCGACTGGTCGCCGACGATGTCGATGTCGCGCGGGTCGCCGCACCCCAGTCCCATCTCGTGCGCCATCCGGATGAACTTGATCGACAGCGGATCGAATCCCATCAACCGGGCCGCGACGGCGTCAATCGCTACCTGGTCGGCGCTCGCCAGGATGACGTTCTTCGCGTACGGCGTCATGCACCGCGGGCCGGGCCCGTCGCCCGCGAAGGTGCCGTCCATCACCGCGAAGACGCCGCGGTGGATCTTCTTCTGGATCATCAGGAGATCGACGAGCGTCTCGTGGATCACCGGGTGCGTCCAGTGCCGGTGCTCGTTCAGCAGGCCGCCGAACGCGTTCTTCATCGCACCGGTCGTCGTCGTGAAGACGTGCGTCTTGACGGTCGGCAGGTGAATGATGTTCTCGCCGATGAAGCGCTTCGGGATCATGAAGCCCTTCGGGTACACCTCGTTCAGGCAGGTGAACTTCGACGTCAGATCGCCGACCGCGTCGCGGATGTTGATCCACTCCTCGGTCTCGTAGATGTGGATGTTGCGCAGGCCGTGTGCCTTCACGACGTTCAGCTGCTTGTTCTCGCGCTCGCCCAGGTGCGCGTCGATGACGACGGTGCGGTTGTGGCAGGCGTGAATCAGGTCCTTCGAATAGCCGTCCTGGTCCAGGGCCCGGATGACGCCTTCGAGCTGCCACGGCGTGGTCGAGCTGCCGGGAAAGAAGAAGTGCCACGAGATGTTGACCTTGAGCGCGGTGTCGGCGTCCTTCGCGAGCACGTCCTGGTAGCCAGCCAGGTTCATGACCGAGTGGTAGTCCCGCAGCACGGTGGCGGGGGTGGTGCGAAGGATGGCGACTGTCGATTTGGCCATGAAGGTCAGGTAATCAAGCCGCGGATGTCGTGAACCGGCCCGTAGATGATGAACACGACCGTCAGCGCCCAGAGCGCCACGCACAGGAGCAGCGGCCGGTCGGTCAGGAGCATGTCGGCCGGGCTTCCCCCGCCGGCCTTCTGGTGCACCAGGTAAAGGTACCGGAAGATGCCGTAGAGGGGAAACGGAAGTGTCAGGCCGAGCAGGTTCGTGTGGAACCGCTCGACGATCTCCGGACTGACGGTGTAGAACGCGTAGGCGACGATCGTCGAAGCCGTCACGACGGCGATCATCTGGTCGAGCAGATAGGGAGTGTATTCCTGGAGGATCCGGCGGTGCGTCGTCGCCCCATCAGCGAGCAGCACGAGTTCGTGGCGGCGCTTGCTCAACGCCAGGAACAACGCCAGCAGAATCGTGAGGAAGAGCAGCCCGTGGCTGATCGGCACGTTGATCGCCGCCGCCCCGGCGACGGCGCGCAGCACGAACCCGATCGCGATCGTCAGCGCGTCGATGATGACGATGTGCTTGAGCGGACCCGAGTATGCCGCGAGCAGGCCCAGGTAGACAGCGCCGACGACGGCGAAGGCTGCATCGATCCGGTAGGCGGAGATGAGCGCAATCACCGCGAGGACGAGTGCGGTCCAGACGGCAACGCTCACGGGCACGGCGCCCGATGCGATTGGGCGGAACCGCTTGACGGGATGGTTGCGGTCGGCTTCGCGATCCACCACGTCGTTGACGAGATAGACCACGCCGGAGAGCGCGCAGAAGATCGCGAACGCCGCGATCGACCTGAGCACCGCCTGTGGATCGAGGAGTCGCTGCCCGCCGATCAGCGCGGCGAAGACGATGAGGTTCTTCGTCCACTGTGACGGACGCAGCGACAGGACGAGGTTCAGGGCCAGCGGTCGGACAGGGGCAGCAACGTGCCCCCGGCGCGGCGCGGCCCGCTCGGTGATGTCCGGAATTGTGTGTCGCGCCATCAGAAGCGCGGCGGGACGGTGTGCGTCCGGCTAGAAGCTCTTGAGCGCGTCGGCCTCGGACTCGTAAGTCTCGAAGACGGTCAGCAGCTTCGTGATCGCCAGCAGGTCCGTGATCCGTTTCGTCAGGTTGAGCAGCTTCAGCTTGCCCCCCTGGCGGCTCACGGTCGTGTACGTGCGGACGATCTCTCCGAGCCCGGCGCTGTCGATGTAGGGGACGGCCTCGAGGTTGAGCACCAGCTTTTTCCGGTCCTGCTGGATGAGCGAATTGATCTTGTCCTTCAGGAGCTCGTCGCCTTCACCGAGCGTCATCTTGCCCTTGAGGTCCAGAATCGTCACTCCGTCGACGACCCGTTCGTCGATCTGCATTGCCGCTCTCCTCCAAGCCCGACCGCGCCGGCGGGACCGCCGGCCCCCGCCCTTCGGCCTGACAGTCCACCACCCGAAGCGCCTCGCTCAGGCCCTACGGTTCAAAGAAATTAGACCGGGCAGCGTACTACGTAAATTCAGGCAGAGTCAAGAATTACGCGGTTTCTGGCCGGCTGCCCGCGTGCGCGGCGCGGTCGGCGTCCCCGCGACCCCCTCGAATCGTCTGGACGACGACGTAGAGGACGGGGATGAACACCACGTTCAGCACGGTCGAGACGAGCATGCCCCCGGCCACCGCGGTGCCGACGGAATGACGGGCTTCCTGTCCGGCCCCGGTGGCGAAGACCAGCGGCAGCACGCCGAGGATGAACGCCAGGGATGTCATCAGAATCGGACGCAGCCTGATTCGGGCCGCCTCGACCGCGGCATCCACGACCGGCAGCCCCTTTTCGCGCAGTTGTTCGGCGAATTCGACGATCAGGATCGCGTTCTTGGCCGCCAGGCCGATCAGCATGACCAGCCCCACCTGGCAGTACACGTCGTTCGTCAGGCCGCGGGCCCACTGCGCGCCCAGCGCACCCAGCACCGCGAGCGGCACCCCCAGCAGGATGATGAAGGGCAGCACGAGGCTTTCGTACTGGGCCGCCAGCGTCAGATACACGAGCAGCAGCGCCAGGCCGAAAATAATGGCCGATTGGCGGCCGGCTTTCGTTTCCTCGAGGGAAATCCCCGACCACGCGTATCCCATCCCGGCCGGAAGCGTCTCGGTCGCAAGCCGCTCCATTTCGTGCAGCGCGTCACCGGAGCTCACGCCGGGCGCGGCCGACCCGTTGATCGTCGCCGATCGGAAGAGGTTGAAATGTCCGATGACCTGCGGCGACGTGGTTTCCTCGACTGTCACCACCTGCTCGAGCGGCACCATCTCGCCGCTTCGAGACCGCGCATAGAGCTGCTTCAGCGCCTTCGGGCTCATCCGGAACTGCTGATCCGCCTGCACATACACGCGGTACGCCCGGTTGTTGAACTCGAAATCGTTCACGTCCTGTGACCCGAGGAAAATCTGGAGGGCGCTCGTGATTTCGTTGAGCGGCAGCCCCATCGCCAGCGCGCGCTGGCGATCGATCGTCACCTGGAGCTGGGGGTCGTTGACGGTGAACGGGCTGAACAGGCCGCGCAGCTTCGGCGATCGGTTCGCCGCCGCGACGATGCCCTGAGTTCCCTGCGCGAGCGCCTGGATGCTCGATCCTGTCTGATCCAGCACCTGGAACTCGAACCCGCCGAAACGGCTCAGCCCCGGGATCGACGGGGGCGTGAACGCAATGATGATCGCTCCCGGAATGCCGAAGAGCGGCCCGCTCACACGGCCAAGCACGGCCTGCAGGGAGTGGGAATCGCCCGGCCGGTCCTTGAACTCCTTCAGTCGGACGAACATGATGCCCTGGTTGGGCGCCGCGCCGCTGAAGCTGAAGCCCATCACCGAGAAGAGCGCGAGCACGTCCGGATCCTTCATCAGGATCTGTTCGGCCCGGGCGGCCGTGTCGCTCGTGTACTCCAGCGACGCGCCGGCCGGCGCCTGCACCTGCACGATGAAATAGCCCTGATCTTCTTCCGGTACGAACGCCTGCGGGACGTTGCGGTAGACGTAGTACGTCGCACCGAGCGTGAACAGAAACAGCACGACGAGCGCCCACCGGACGCGCATCCCGCGACGCAGCGACGACACGTACACCTCGGTGCCGCGCGAGATGACGCGCTCGAAGAACGAGAAGAACCGCCCCTTGTGATGGCTCTCCCGGTCGAGCAGCAGCGCCGACAGGGCCGGCGTCAGCGTCACGGCATTGAACACCGACAGCGCCACGGCGAACGCAATCGTCATCGAGAACTGCGCGTAGAGGCGTCCGGTCGTGCCGGGGAAGAAGGCGACGGGCACGAACACCGCGATGAGGACGAGCCCCGTGGCGATGACGGCGCCGAGCACTTCGCCCATCGCGTCCGACGCGGCTTTCTGCGCGCTGACCCTGAATTCCTGGATGTGTCGCTCGATGTTCTCGATCACCACGATCGCATCGTCGACGACGATGCCGGTGGCGAGGATGACGCCGAACAGCGTGAGCGTGTTGATCGAAAAGCCCATCAGCTTCACGAACGCGAACGCGCCCACGAGGGAGACCGGGATCGTGATGGCCGGGATGATCGTGCTGCGCCAGGTCTGCAGGAAGATGAAGATGACGAGCACGACGAGGGCGATGGCCTCGGCGAGCGTCTTCAGCACTTCCTGGATCGACTCGCGCACGACCTCGGTCGTGTTGAAGGCGATCTGGTACTTCATGCCCGGCGGAAACTGCGCCTGCAGGCGGTCCATTTCGGCCTGGACGGCGTCGGCCACGTCGAGTGCGTTGGCGTTCGGGAGCTGGATGACGCCGAAGCCGACGGCCTCCAGACCCTGGAACCGCAGGCGCGATCCGTAGGTTTCGGCGCCGAGCTCGGCGTGGCCGATGTCCTTCAGCCGGACGAGCGAGCCATCCGCGCCGCTCTTGACGATGATGTCGTCGAACTCCGACGCCTCGCGGAGACGTCCGACGGCGCGGACGCTGAGCTGGTACATCTGGTCCGACGCGGCCGGCGCCTGGCCCAGGCTTCCCGCCGCGACCTGGACGTTCTGCTCGCGCAGGGCGGCGGTAACATCCCCGGCCGTCAAGCCGCGCGCCGCCATGCGGTCCGGATCCAGCCACAGGCGCATGGCGTACTTGCGCTCGCCGAAGATGAGCACGTCGCCCACGCCGGGCACGCGCTTGAGCGCGTCCTTGACGTAGATGTCGAGGTAATTGCTCAGGAAGAGCGAGTCGTATTCAGCGTGTTCGGAGTACACGCCGACCGCCATCACGAAGCCGGTGGACTGCTTCTGGACCGTGATGCCGGTGGTGCGCACCTCGGCCGGCATCCGGCCGAGCGCCTGGTTCACCCGGTTCTGCACGTCGACCGCCGCGATGTCCTGGTCGCGCGTGATGTCGAAGGTCACCGTGATCGAGGCCGCGCCGCTGTTCGTGCTCGACGAGGTCATGTAGAGCATGCCCTCGACGCCGTTGATCGCCTGCTCGAGCGGGGTCGTGACGGCGGTCTCGACCTCCTGTGCGTTCGCGCCGGTGTAGAACGCCGACACCGTGACCTGCGGCGGGGCCAGCGACGGATACTGCGCCACAGGCATCGTCGGGATCGCGAGCCCCCCGGCGAGGATCAGGACGAGCGAGCAGACCGATGCCAGGATCGGCCGGCGGATGAAGGTGTCTGCGAACATGGCTGGGTAACGAAAACCGTCACTCGGGCTGGACGGGCGCGCCGTCGCCGATCTTCTGGATGCCGCCGACGATCAGCCGATCGCCGGCCTTGACGCCGCTCTTCACGACGTAGTCGTTGCCGTGCACCTCACCGACCTCGATGGGCCGCTGGCGCGCGACCTGACCATGATCGCCCTGCTCGACGACGAAACAGAAGAACTTGCCGCTGATGCGCGAGACCGCCGTGAGCGGCACGGTGAGGCCGGGCGCGGTGTTCCAGATGATGCGCGAACGGACGAACTGCTGGATGCGCAGGGCGGGCGGCGCGTCGCGCAGGCGGGCCTTGACGAGCACCGTCTGGGTTTGATCGTCCACGCGGGGCGCCACGAACGTGACCGGGTTGGTCGCCTCCACCGTCCCGTCTTCGCCGAGCAGCTGGACCGGGAGCCCGATCTTCAGATCGCGCGAGCGATCGAGCGGAACGCGGATAGCCGCCTCGAGCCCCTGGTTCGAGTCGATCGTGGTGATGACGGTCTGCGACGTGACGCGATCCCCCTCGCGAACCGGCACGTCGCCCACCATGCCGGCCTGCGTCGCCAGGACGCGGTAGTACCGCAGCTCGGCCCGCTGTTCGTTCACTTGCGCATCGAGCGCCGCCAGCTTGGCCTCGGCCGCGCGGAGCTGATTCTCGGCCTGGTCGAATTCCTGACGGCTGATGGCGCCGGCGGCCACCAGCGACTCGAGCCGCTTCACCTGCCCGCGCCAGTACGTCACGTCCGATTCCGTCCCGGCACGGTTCGCCTCGGCGCTGTTCACCACCGCCCGCTGCTTGTCGGGTTTGATCTGCACGATCGGCGAGCCCGCGTGCACCCGATCGCCCGACTTGACGAACACCTGGCTGACGATGCCGTCCACGTCAGGCTGCACGGTCGTCGATCGCAGCGACTCGATCGTGGCGATGTATTCCGAGGCCTGCTGGATCGGGTGGAGCTCGAGCGTGACGGTCTGGACGGGCGTCGGTGGCGGCCCGCCGGGCGCCTGCGCGGACGGCGTGCCGCGATTGCACGCCGCGGATGAAGCCAGCGCAACGATCGAACCCGCCGTGATGAGCCGTTGGACAGTAGCGAAGGACATAGGCGTCAAAGGTGTGGCTGCTCTCAGTGGTCAGACGTGCGGACCGCCGTTCGGGTCCCGGCAGGCGGCCCAACAAAAAAGGCCACGCCGTCGAGGTGTGGCCTTTCTGGCGTAGGTGGATGACGACGGGCCTACACGCCGCCGGCACCTGCGAACTTGCGCGACTGGAAGCACTCCCGGCAGAAGACCGGGCGTCCCTGGGTCGGACGGAACGGCACGGTCGTTTCCTTGCCGCACGCCGAGCAATTCGTCGTGGTTTCCACGCGCTCGCGCGCCATGGCGCCCCCGCCGGCCGGACGGGCTGCGCGCTTCGCCTTGCAGGTCTTGCACCGCTTCGGTTCGTTCTTGAAGTTCTTGTCGGCGAAAAACAGCTGTTCGCCGGCGGTCCAGATGAATTCGGCCCCACAGTCGACGCAGTTGAGCGACTTGTCCTGGAACTCCATCTCGCTTACCTCGCACCCGATCGTTCTTGCCCGCCGCCACAGGATGCCGCCCGGCCGGGCCGGGCAGCACCTTCCTCCGACGCCGCTACTCGACTTCGCGGCGCTGCTTCTTTCTCGTGCGTTTGCGCGCGAGCGCCTGTTTGGCGCGGCGGCGATCGCCCGGCTTCAAATAGAAGGAGTGCTTCTTGATATCCTTGATGATATCTTCCTGCTGCACCTTGCGCTTGAAGCGGCGAAGCGCGCTCTCGATCGATTCGCCTTCCTGTACTCTGACTTCAGCCAAGCTTGAAAACACCCCCTTCGCGGCCACCTCGTGCGAACATCTCTCGGTCCGGGCTGCCGGGGAGGCAGCCGTGGTGCCTGGGTGTCCTGTCTGTGGGGCCCGTAGAGTCCGAAGTAATATGCTAGGCTATCACAGGTTTTGGGCCGAACGCGCGGTCGGTTGTGCTCGAAACTGCCCACATCCGCACGCTTCCACCGACAGGCCCTCAAGTTGCTGTGTAACAGCACGTTACCTTTGATTTCATGAAGATTTTAGTCGTCGGCGGCGGCGGCCGCGAGCATGCGCTCGCCTGGAAGCTGGCGGCCGAAGCCGACGTCGCCGAGGTGGTGTGCGCGCCAGGGAACGCCGGCGTTCCTGCGGTCGCGCGCCGGGTACCCATTCGAGTCGCTGACGTCGACGCGCTCGCGGCGTTCGCGGCGCAGCAGCGCATGGACCTGACGGTCGTCGGACCCGAGCTGCCGCTCGACCGCGGCATCGCCGACCTGTTTCGCTCGCGGGGACTCCGTGTCTTTGGTCCGACTCGCGCGGCGGCGCAGCTCGAGTGCAGCAAGGTCTTCGCTAAGCAGTTCATGGCGCGCCACGGCATTCCGACGGCCCGGTACCGGGTGTGCGAATCCGCACGCCAGGCCTACGCCGTGATTGCCTCGGGCGAACTCGGACTCCCAGTGGTCGTCAAGGCCGACGGGCTCGCGGCCGGCAAGGGGGTCGTTGTCGCTCCCGACCGCGCGGCCGCCGACGCCGCGGTGCGGGCGGCCATGGAGGAACAGCAGTTCGGCGACGCAGGCGCGCGGCTGGTCCTCGAGGAATGCCTGGTCGGTCCCGAAGTCTCGTTCTTCGCAATCTGCGACGGCACCCGCGCGATGCCGCTCCTGTCCGCCCAGGACCACAAGCGCGCATTCGACAACGATGAAGGACCCAACACCGGTGGGATGGGCGCGTTCTCGCCGAGTCCGCTCGTCGATCCCGCGCTCGAGAGCCGGGTGATGCGCGAGGTCGTGGTCCCGGTCGTCGAAGGCCTCCGCGCCGACGGACAGGACTATTGCGGCTTTCTGTACGCCGGGCTGATGCTCACCCTCGACGGCCCGAAGGTGATCGAGTTCAACGTGCGGTTCGGCGACCCGGAGGCGCAGGTGGTCATTCCGGCGATCGCCGAGGATCTCGCCCCGCGCCTGCTGGCGGCCGCCGACGGCGCGCTCGATCCCCGGCCGATCCGATTCAGTTCGGAGAAGCACGTCGGTGTCGTGCTGGCGTCGGCGGGATATCCCGCCGCCGGTCCCGTCGGCATTCCGATCGCCGGACTCGAGGCCGCCGGCCAGCTCGACGGTGTGCTGGTGTTTCATGCTGGCACCGCGTCATCGGATAATCGAACGGTCACAGCGGGCGGCCGGGTGCTTACGGTCGTGGGCCGTGGCGCGAGCTACGAAACGGCGATCGCCCGGGCCTACGACGGCGTGACGCGCATCGCTTTCGACGGCATGCACTACCGGGGCGACATCGGCCGGAAGGCGCTGACTTCGGCGCGCGAGGACACATGAGCGAGATTGCGGTTCTGATACTGATCGGGTCGGATTCGGATGCGCCAGTCATGCAGGCGGCCGTCGACGTGCTCCGGGAGTTCCAGATTCCGTGCGAGATGACGGTGGCCTCTGCGCACCGCTCGCCCGAGCGGGTGACCCGGCTCGTCCGTGAAGCTCCCGGCCGGGGCGTCCGGGTGTTCATCGTCGGCGCCGGCGCCGCCGCCCACCTCGCGGGTGTGATTGCCGCGCACACGATCGCGCCGGTCATCGGCGTGCCGATCGATTCGTCGGCGCTGAAGGGCATGGACGCGTTGCTGTCAACCGTGCAGATGCCGCCCGGCGTGCCGGTCGCCACAGTCTCGATTGGCCGGCCCGGCGCCACCAATGCCGCCGTGCTCGCAGCGCAGATCCTCGCCGTGGGCGACCCCGCGATGGCCGAGCGTCTGCGGCAGTACAAGCAGAAGCTCGCGGCGAACGTCGAAGCGGCGGCAGCGAAGCTGGCCCGGGCCTAGGCGCCCGCGGCCGGCCCCCAGGCGCCGGTGTGTCCATCACTACAGTGAAGTACTCGATCATCACCTTCGGCTGCCGCGTGAACCAGGCGGACTCGCTGCGGATCGAGGAAGATCTGCGCGCGCGAGGCGGCGTCGAATCGGCGCCGGCCGACGCCGATTTCGTCGTGGTGAACACCTGCTCGGTCACGGCATCGGCCGATCAGGGCGCGCGGCAGACAATTCGGCGCATCGCGCGCGACAACTCCCGCGCGCGTGTGATGGTGACGGGCTGCTACGCGACGCGGGCTCCGGCCGAGGTCGCCAGCCTGGCGACCACCGTGCGTGTCGTCCGCAACAGCGAGAAGGAACGACTCGTCTCCGGGCTCCTCGGTACGACGACGGCGGTGCGGTACGGCGACGGTGAGGGCTCGTGCGGCGCCGCGATCGAGCCCGGCTTGATGGGGCGCACGGCGTTCACGCTGCGCGTCCAGACCGGATGCGAGGAGCGCTGCGCCTACTGCATCATCCCGGCGACGCGGGGCGCGGGACGGAGCCTGCCGATCGCCGAGGTCGTCGGCGAGGTGCGGCGAATTTTGCGCGCGGGCTTCCGCGAAATCGCCTTGACGGGCGTGCACCTCGGATCTTACGGTCGGGACCTCTGCCCTGCCGTCTCTCTCGTGGATCTGCTGCGTGTATTGGAGGATGCCGGCGGCGACGCGCTCTTCCGCGTGAGTTCGCTCGAGCCGATGGATTGCACACGCGAGATTGTGGACCTCGTCGCCGCGAGCGGCGGCCGCTTCGCACCGCACTTCCACCTGCCGCTCCAGCACGCTTCCGACCGCCTGCTCGCACGGATGCGGCGTCCCTACACGCTCGGCGCGTATCGCGAGACGGTCGCCGCGATCCTCGAGCGGTTGCCGCACGCGTCGATCGGATCGGACATGATCGTCGGATTCCCGGGCGAGACGGCCGCCGACTTCGAGCTGAACCTCGACTATCTGCCGCACTCGGCGCTGACCCACCTTCACGTATTTCCGTACTCGGATCGACCCGGGACTTCGGCCACGGCGATGGACGCGAAAGTGGATGGCGCGGTGATTCGCGAGCGCGGCGCGCGGCTGCGCGCGATTGGCGCGGAGCTGTCGCGCCGCTTCCGTGCCTCGCAGTTCGGCGCGGTGCGGCCGGGCCTCACGCTCGAGGACGGCACGCTCGTCGTCACGGACAATTTCCTCAAGCTGCGGATTCCGCCCGGGCTCCCGCGCAACGAGCGGGTGAGCGTGCGCATCGGGGACGGCGTGGGCGACGTGGTGGCGTGGGTCGGGGAGTCAGCGGAGCCGCATCAGGCCCGCGAAGAACGCCGCCGTGCCATGGGTCCACCATCAAGCCGGCATGCGTGACGGATGGCCCCGTCGCTGTCGCACCAGTGCACGGAACTAGCGAGGCTGCGCCTCAGACCCTCGAGGCTCCGCCACGCTAGGTGACATTTCTTGATAATGCCGCGCTGGCGCGCGGACGGCCTTGACCGGAAACTTGACTCAACTGCTCAGAATCGAGTCGGTCAAGGCCTCTTAGTCCATCATCAGCGCGAGCCGCTTGCCCGGGGATCTGGACTGCGTGGTTTCCGTGATGAGCTGGCCGCAGGCGGCGCGGATGTCACGGCCCCGCGACTTGCGGACCGAGACCGTGATGTCGTGGTCCGATAGAATCCTGGCGAAGTGGTTCACCCGGTCGTCCGAGGGACGCTCGAAGGGGATCCCCGCCGCTTCGTTCAAGGGGAGCAGGTTGACCTTCCCCTTGATGCCGTGCAGCAGGCGAACCAGGCGGCGCGCATCGTCGGGCGTGTCGTTCACGTCCTTCAGGAGGACGTACTCGAACGTGATCCGCTCGCGCCGCTTCAGCGGGAAGCGACGGCACGCGTCGAGCAGTTCCTTCAGCCCGTATTTCCGGTTGATCGGAACGAGCCGGTCGCGCTGATCCTCCGTCGTGGAGTGCAGGGAGATCGCAAGATTCGGCATCAGGGGTTCGGTCGCCAGCCGCTCCAGCGCCGGCAGCACCCCTACCGTGGATAGCGTGACGCGCCGCGGCGACAGCCCCATCCCGTGGTCGTCAGCGAGGATCCGCAGCGCCTTCATCGTCTGTTCGTAGTTGTGGAGGGGTTCGCCCATACCCATCAGCACGACGTTGAATCGCCTGTCCAGCATGTCGAGCTCGCGGGCGAGGACGCGCACCTGCCCGGCGATTTCTCCAGCCGTCAGATTGCGGTCGATCCCCATTTTTCCGGTCAGGCAGAACGCGCACTTCATGGCGCAGCCGACCTGCGTCGAGACACAGAACGTCATGGACGGAGTGTCGGGGATGAACACGGACTCGATATGCCGGCCGTCCGCCAGCCGCAGCAGGAACTTCGTGGTTCCGTCTTCGGATTGCTCGCGCCGGACGACAGCGGGTATCCCGATGACCAGGTTGGCAGCGAGCGCGCCCCGCAGCTCGTGGCTGAGGTCCGTCATCAGCCCGACGTCCGTGACACCTCGCTTGTGCACCCAGCGGAAGACCTGCCGGGCGTGGAACCGCGGCCACCCGAGCCCGTCGAACACCTGTTCGAGTTCGGGCAGTTCGAGCTCCGCGATGTCGGGCCGGGCGTTGGTCGTCATGGTGCGCATCGGCGGCGGCCGCCTCCGAAGGGGGAATCCTCATTCTACCGTATCGGTCCGCCCGGGCGAGACTTGCGTCTTGAATTGCACGGTTTTGCCGTGGTAAGCTTCTGGTTCCGGACAGGTCTCATAATCCCTTCAATAACAACAAGTTGCAGCCGCCGAACCTTCTCTGACGAATGGTAACTCGCGAGGTCCTCGACAACGGACTCCGTCTCATCACCGAGACGATGCCCCATGTGCGATCGGTGACGATCGGGGTCTGGCTGATGCGCGGCTCCCGGCACGAGCGCGACGCGTGCAGCGGCATCGCCCATTTCGTCGAGCACATGCTGTTCAAGGGCACCGAGATCCGGACGGCCGAAGACATCGCGCAGGCGATCGACTCGATCGGGGGACAGCTCGACGCGTTCACCGCGAAGGAATACGCCAGCTACTACATCAAGGTCCTCGATGAGCACCTGCCGCTGGCCGTCGACCTGCTCGCCGACATCGTGCTGCGACCGGCGTTCGCGCCCGACGAAATCGAGCGCGAGAAGAAGGTGATCCTCGAGGAAATCAAGATGGTCGAGGACACGCCGGACGACCTCGTGCACGAGCTCTTCACCCAGCACTTCTGGGAAGGCCATCCCCTTGGCCGGCCGATCCTCGGGTCGAAGGAGAGCGTCGAGTCGTTCACCCCGGAGCTGTTGCACGAGTACTTCCGCGGCGCCTACGTCGCGAAGAACATGATCATCTCGGCCGCCGGCAACCTCGAGCACGCGCGCGTCCGGGAATTGATCGACGCCGCGTTCGGGGCAGTGCCCGCCGAGGGGGAGCCGCTGGCGATGACGCAGCCGGCCGTCGTCCCCCAAATCGTCACGCGCACCAAGGACCTCGAGCAGAGCCACATCTGCCTGGGCACCGACAGCTATCCGCAGAAGCACGACGACCGGTACGTGAGCTACATCCTCAACACGCTGCTCGGCGGGTCGATGAGCTCACGGTTGTTCCAGAACGTGCGCGAGAAACGCGGGCTGGCCTACGCGGTGTTCAGCGGCCTCAGCGCCTACCGCGACGCGGGCAACATCACGATCTACGCCGGGTGCGCGAATGAAGCCGTCGGGCAGGTGATCGACCTGTGCGTCGAGGAGCTGCGCGGCATGAAGAAGGGGCCGGTCCCTGACGCGGAGCTGCGCCGCGCGAAGGATCACCTCAAGGGCAGCCTGATGCTGAGCCTGGAGAACACGGCGAGCCGCATGTCGCATCTGGCGCGCCAGGAGATCTACTTCGACAGGCACTTCGGGCTCGACGAAACGCTCGCCGGCGTCGAGCGCGTGACCGACACGGACCTGCAGCGAGTGGCGAGCGACCTGTTCGCCGACGGCTCGCTCGCGGCGACCGTGCTCGGCCCGGCGGTGCCGCCGCTGGATCGCCAGCGGCTCGATCTCGGCTGACGGACACGACGGGGGCGCTCAGGGTTCCATGATTCGACGCTACACACATCCGGAGATGGGGGCAATCTGGAGCGAGCAGCGACGCTATGAGACGTGGCTGGAAGTCGAGCTCGCCGCCGCCGACGCCATGGCCGATGCCGGCATCATCCCCGCCGACGCCCCCCGCGAGCTGCGAGCGAAGGCCACCTTCGAGATCGCGCGCATCGAGGAAATCGAGCAGACGACGCAGCACGACGTGATCGCGTTCACGACGGCCGTGGCCGAGCACGTCGGCCCCGCCGCGCGCTGGCTGCACTTCGGCCTCACCTCCTCGGACGTGGTCGACACGGCGCAGGCCATCCAGATGCGCGAGGCGTGCGACCTCATCGTGAAGCTGGTCGCCGGCCTGATGGACGCGGTGCGCGCGCGCGCACTCGAGCACAAGCGGACGGCGATGATCGGGCGCACCCACGGCGTGCATGCCGAACCGATGACGCTCGGCCTGAAGCTGGCGCTCTGGTACGCGGAACTCCAGCGGGATCTCGACCGGGTCCTGCGCGCGCGCGACGCGGTCGCGGTCGGGAAGATTTCCGGGGCCGTCGGCACCTTCGCGCACCTCGATCCCGATATCGAAGACCGGGTCTGCCGGCGGCTCGGCCTGCAGCCGGCGCCCGTGTCCTCCCAGGTCATCCAGCGCGACCGCCATGCGGAGCTGATGACGACGCTGGCGATCACGGCCGCATCGCTCGAGAAGTTCGCGCTCGAAATCCGCGGACTGCAGAAAACGGAAATCGGCGAGGTCGAGGAGCCGTTCGGCAAGGGGCAGAAGGGCTCGTCGGCCATGCCGCACAAGCGCAACCCGATCGGCTGCGAGCAGATCGTCGGGCTCGCGCGTCTGCTTCGCGCCAACGCGATGGCCGCGCTCGAGAACGTGGCGCTCTGGCACGAGCGGGACATTTCGCATTCGTCGGTCGAGCGCGTGATTCTGCCCGACAGCTTCATCGCGCTCGATCACATGCTGCGCCGGTTCACGCGCATCGTCCGCGGGATGGTGGTGTATCCGGATCGGATGCTGGAGAATCTCGGCCGCTCGCGCGGCGTGGTGTTTTCCGGCACCGTGCTGCTCGAGCTTGCGCGCCGCGGCATTTCGCGCGAACAGGCCTACGAGTGGGTGCAGCGCAACGCCATGCGTTCGTTTCACGAGCGAAAGGACTTCAAGGCGCTCCTGCTGGCGGATCCCGACCTGATGAAGGTCCTGACACCGGCAGAGGTCGAGAAGGCCTTCGACCTCGACGATCAGCTGCGCAACGTCGACGCGATTTTCGCGCGCGTGTTCGGAAGCGCGGTGGCTGCGAGCTGAAGCCCGACGCCGCAGCCCGTCCACGCCGGGAGTCGCGTGGGTGTCCGGCGGCAGCCGGCAGGCAGGAGAACGATGAAAGCCAGAGTCTTCGTCACCTTGAAGCCATCGGTGTTCGATCCGCAGGGGCAGACGATCGCCGAAGCCCTGCACTCGATGGGCTACGCGGGCATCGGCGACGTCCGGCAGGGCAAGTACTTCGAGCTCGATGTCGGCGCCGGCAGCGCGGAAGAGGCGCGGACGCTCGTCAGCGAAGTGGCCGACAAGCTGCTCGCGAACCCCGTGATCGAGAGTTATCGCGTGGAAATCACCAATGCCTAAGTTCGCCGTCGTCGTCTTTCCCGGCTCCAACTGCGATCACGATGCGTACCACGCGGCGGCGCACGTGCTCGGGCAGCAGGCCGAGTTCGTCTGGCACAAGGACACGAACCTGAAGGGCGCCGACGTCGTCGTCCTGCCCGGTGGGTTTTCGCACGGAGACTACCTGCGGACCGGCGCCATCGCGCGCTTTTCTCCGGTCATGCAGGTGGTGAGCGACTTCGCCCGCGCCGGCGGTCCGGTACTCGGCATCTGCAACGGGTTTCAGATCCTCTGCGAGGCGCATCTGCTGCCGGGCGCCATGCTCCGTAATCGGGACCTGAAGTTCCACTGCGAGCATGTCTGCGTCCGCGTCGAGCAGACCGACACCCTGTTCACCTCGCGCGCGGCGAAGGGGCAGGTCCTGAGCATCCCGATTGCGCACGGCGAGGGCAACTTCTACGCCGAGCCCGCGGTGATTGCCGACCTCGAAGCCGCGGGCCGCGTGGTGTTCCGGGTCCTGCGACCGCCAGGGGCAGGTCGTCGACTCGGCGAATCCCAACGGTTCGGTCAACGGTATTGCCGGCATCTGCAACCCGGGGCGGAACGTCGTCGGGCTCATGCCGCACCCCGAGCGCGCGTGTGAACCGTCGCTCGGCAGCGCCGACGGACTCGTGCTGTTCGAGTCAGTCATTTCAGCCCTCGCGTCTCACGGCGCGCTTCGCACGGCCTGACACACTGATGAGTGCCATTGATTCCGCCGTTCTCGAACGCCACGGGCTCAAGCCCGATGAATACGATCGCATCGTGCTGGCGCTCGGCCGCGAGCCGTCGCTGACCGAGCTCGGCATCTTCTCGGTCATGTGGTCCGAGCACTGCAGCTACAAGAGTTCGCGCGTGCACCTGCGCAAGCTCCCCACCGAGGGGTCCCGCGTGCTGCAGGGGCCCGGGGAGAACGCGGGGGCGGTCGCGATCGGCGACGGGCTCGCGGCGGTCTTCAAGATCGAATCGCACAATCATCCCTCGTTCATCGAGCCCTACCAGGGCGCGGCGACCGGCGTCGGCGGGATCATCCGTGACATCTTCACGATGGGCGCCCGCCCGATTGCGCTCCTGAACTCGCTGCGCTTCGGGCCGCTCGACGGGCCGACGGGCGCGCGGACCCGCCGGGTGGTCGAAGGGGTTGTCGCCGGGATCGCCGGCTACGGCAACAGCATCGGGATCCCGACCATCGGCGGCGAGATCATGTTCGAGGAGCCGTACGCGGGCAATCCCCTCGTCAACGTGTTCTGCCTCGGCATCGTCGACGCCGACGCGATCGTGAAGGGACAGGCGTCCGGCATCGGGAACCCGGTGTACTACGTCGGGTCGAAGACCGGGCGCGACGGCATCCACGGCGCGACCATGGCGTCGGCGGAATTCGACGAGAACTCCGCCGAGAAGCGTCCGGCCGTGCAGGTCGGCGATCCGTTCATGGAGAAGCTCCTGCTCGAGGCCTGCCTCGAGTTGATGCGGACCGATGCGCTCATCGGCGTCCAGGACATGGGCGCCGCCGGACTGACCTGTTCCACCTGCGAAATGGGGTCGCGCGGCGGAGCCGGGATCGAAATCGACGTGATGCACGTGCCGCAGCGGGAAACCGGCATGACGCCGTACGAAATCATGCTGTCGGAATCGCAGGAGCGCATGCTGCTGGTGGTCAAGCAGGGCCACGAGGCGGAGGTGGAGCGCATCTTCGACAAGTGGGACCTGCACGCGGCGCGCATCGGATACGTCACCGACGACGGCCTGATGCGGGTGAAGGATCACGGGACGGTCGTGGCGGAAATCCCGAACACCGCCCTGGTCGATCAGGCTCCTGTCTACGACCGCCCGACGGCGCGTCCTGCCTACGTGGACGAAGCGCAGCGGCTCGATCTCGACTCGCTCGGCGCGCCGCCGGAGCCGGAGGCCGCGCTGAGGGCGATCCTCGCGTCGCCGACCGTCGCGAGCAAACGGTGGGTGTATCGCCAGTACGACCACATGGTGCGCACGAATACGATTGTGCTCGCCGGCATGGGCGCGGGGGTCGTGCGCGTCAAGGGCACGTCGCGCGCGCTCGCCATGTCGGTGGATGGCAACGGCCGCTACGGCTACCTCGATCCCCGCCGGGGCGCGATGCTGGCCCTCGCCGAGGCGGCCCGCAACGTCGCCTGCGCCGGCGCGGTCCCGATCGGAGCCACCAACTGCCTGAACTTCGGCAACCCGGAGCGGCCCGAAATCATGTGGCAGTTCGTCGAGGCGGTCGAGGGCCTGGCCGATGCCTGCCGCGCGCTCGACATTCCGATCACCGGCGGCAACGTGAGCCTCTACAACGAGACGGACGGCACTCCGATCTACCCGACCCCGACCGTCGGAGTCGTCGGCGTGATCGACGATGCCTCCCAGGTGCTCGGGCGGTCGTTCCGTGAGAGTGGGCACGAGATCGTGCTGCTCGGCGAAGGTTCCGGGGAACTTGGCGGCACGGAGTACCTGAAGGTGCTGCACGGTCTCGTCAAGGGAGCGCCCCCCTGATCGATCTCGGCCGGGAGCGGGCGCTCCTTGCGCTGCTGAATCGGGCGGCGGCCGCGCGCCTTGTCTGCTCTGCGCACGACGGCGCTGACGGCGGACTGGCGGTGACCATCGCCGAGTGCGCGTTCGACAGCGGCGGCATCGGCTGCGAGGTGGATCTCGCGTCCGAACGGTCGGGATCGTGGGGCGTCACGGCGACGCTCTTCGGCGAGTCGGCGTCGCGCGTGGTGGTGTCGGTCCGGCCCGCCGACCGGGCAACCCTGCTGCACCTGGCGGCCGAGGCCGGGGTGCCGGCGCGCGTCATCGGGCGCACCGGCGGCAGCCGCCTGCGGATCGCGATCGCCGGAAGCCCGGCAGTTGATTGCGCGCTGCACGAAGCTGAACAGATCTGGCAGACGGCCCTCGAACGGCATTTCAAGCGGCCGGCAGCGTAAGATGGTCGAACGCTGGAGCGACCACTGATCCGCTCCGGGCGGTGCCGCCGGCCGCAGCCACCGCGCGAGTCATTCGGAACAATGGAAGACAAATTTCACGACGAGTGCGGCGTGTTCGGCATCTTCGGCAATCCCGAAGCTGCCAACCTGACGTACCTCGGACTGTACGCGCTCCAGCATCGCGGTCAGGAAAGTGCCGGCATCGTCAGCGCCGACGGGGAAACGATGCTGGCGTCGCGGGCGATGGGTCACGTCGCCGAGGCATTCGATGAAGCATCCCTGTCGGGCCTTCCCGGGCACCTCGCGATCGGGCACACGCGGTATTCGACCACCGGAGAGAGCCGGCTGGAAAACGCCCAGCCGTTCCTGATCGAGTGCGCGCACGGCCAGATCGCGGTGGCGCACAACGGCAACCTGGTCAATGCCCGCGAGCTGCGCGACGAGCTGGTGCAGAGCGGCTCCATTTTCGCGACCAGCAGCGACACCGAGGTCGTGCTGCACCTGTATGCGCGGTCGAAGGCGCCTTCGGTGGAAGAAGCACTGATTGAATCGATCGCGCAGCTGCAGGGTGCCTACTCGATGGTCCTGCTGACGAAGAACCGCCTGATCGCGGCCCGCGACCCGCACGGCTTCCGGCCTCTCGCGCTCGGCAGGCTCGGTGATTCGTGGATCGTCTGCTCGGAAACGTGCGCGATGGATCTCATCGGCGCCACGTACCAGCGCGATGTCGAACCGGGCGAGGTCCTCATCATCAGCGAGGGCGGGCTCCGATCGGTGAAGCCGTTCCCGCCGCAGCCGCTCGCCCACTGTGTGTTCGAGCACGTCTACTTCGCGCGGCCCGACAGCTACGTCTTCGGGCGCAGCGTCAACGAGGTGCGCACGGAGTTCGGGCGCATCCTGGCCCGCGAAGCGCCCGCCGACGCCGACGTGGTCGTGCCGATCCCGGACTCCGGCGTGTGCGCGGCGATCGGGTTCGCCGAGCAGGCGCACATGCCGCTCCAGATGGGCCTCATCCGGAATCATTACGTCGGACGCACGTTCATCCAGCCCCAGCAGGCGATTCGGCATTTCGGCGTGAAGGTGAAGCTGAACCCGGTCCGCAGCATTCTCGATGGCAAGCGCGTCGTGCTCGTCGACGACTCGATCGTGCGCGGGACGACGAGCCGGAAGATCGTGAAGATGATCAAAGCCGCCGGTGCGCGCGAGGTGCACCTGCGCATCAGCTGTCCGCCGACGATTTCCCCCTGTTTCTACGGCGTCGATACTCCGAGCCGCGCGGAACTGATCGGTGCCACGCATACGATCCCGGAAATCTGCAAGTACGTGGAAGCCGACAGTCTGGCCTACCTGAGCCTCGACGGCATCCGCGCGGCCGTTGGTGAGGAGCAGACGTCCTATTGCACGTCCTGCTACACCGGCGTCTATCCTCTGCCGTTTCCGCGCGACCAGCACGCCTACCTTCAGCTCGCGCTCAAAGCAGTCGATTGATGATGGCGGCGCTCGCGTTGCTCGTCGCGTGGTTGTGGGCGCCGCAGGCGGGTGCCGTCGGCGTGCTGCCCCAGGAGCGCGAACCGGTGACCCCCGCGCAGCTCACCGCCGCGATCGACAAGCTCGGTACGGTCGACTACCCGGTCCGGATGGATGCCGCGCGCACTGTCCGGCGCGCCGCTCCCGAGATGGCCGTAGCGGCGCTCATCAGGGCTGTGGACGAGCACGCCGACGGCTATGTCCGGTTCCGCGCGCTCGTGCTGCTCTCCGGCTTCAACGATCCCCGCACGCGCGACGTGATGGTTGACGCGATGGGCTCCCCCAACGATCGACTGCGAACGGTGGCCTACGACTACTTCGAGCACACCCCCGACGCGCAGGTGATACCGCGGCTGCTCGACGCGCTCGGGCGCGAGGAATCCGAGTTCGTGCGCCCCGCGCTGACGCGCGCCCTGGCGGCCAGCGGCAAGGACCCACGCGTGCGCGACGTGATGAACGGGCTGGTGCTCAAGGGGCAGGACTTCTTCCGCAGCGCGGTCATCGAAGCGCTCGGCGACTATCACGCGGCTTATGCCCTGGCGAACCTGACGGAGATCGCCAAACTCGACGGGCCGCTGCAGGACGACGCGGCGCTGGCAATCGGGAAAATTGGCGACAAGGCGTCGCTGGGCGTGCTCGCCGGCTTGCAGCGCACCGCGCCGCGGACCGCGCAGCCGTCGATCGCCGCGGCCATCTGCCTGCTCGGCGTGAACTGCTCGTCGCACCTCAACTACCTCGACGAGACGCTGCGGTTCGCCATCGCCAACCCGGGTTTTCAGGATCTGCTGCGCGCGGCGGCATCCGGCCTGGCCGCGATCGCGAGCGCGGGAAATCGGGAGGCGCTGGATGTGCTGGTGGACCAGGGAGCGCCCACTCGCGACCCTGCACGATCGCCGGTGGCCCTCGCACTCGGGGCCGTCGCCTTGCGCAACCCGCAGGTTGTTCTGAAAGCCCTCGAGGAGCGTGCGGACCCGCGGCCGGCCGTGCTGCTCCTGCGCGACGCGTTCGACATGCTCGAAGAGGACTTCGCCGAGGAACAGTTCTTTGCCACCGTTCGGCGGGGCTACTGGCAGGCGGCCGACGGATCCGCCTCCCGGAAGCTCGCGCTCGCGCTCATCCAGGCGCTCGAATTCTGATGGTTGACTACAAACAGGCCGGGGTTGACCTCGACGCCGGCAACGAGGTCGTCCGCCGGATTCGCTCGCTGGCGCGCGGCACCTTCACGCCAGGCGTCCTGTCGGAGATCGGGTCGTTTGGCGGGTTGTTCCAGCTTGGATCCACGGCCGCCACCGACACGGTGCTCGTCGCCAGCGCGGACGGGGTCGGCACGAAGCTGCGTGTCGCCTTCATGACCGGCGTGCACGACACCATCGGGCACGACCTGGTCAATCACTGCGTGAACGACATCCTGGTGCAGGGCGCCGAACCGCTCTTCTTTCTCGACTACCTTGCCGCGGGCCGCCTCCAGCCCGATGTGGCGGTGCAGGTGGTCGAAGGGCTGGCCGCGGGTTGCCGGGAGAATGGGTGCGCGCTTCTGGGCGGCGAGACCGCTGAGATGCCAGGATTCTACGCGGACGGCGAGTACGACGTCGCGGGCTTCATCGTCGGCGCCGTCCGGCGTGCGCACCTGATCGACGGTCGCCGGATCGCGGCGGGCGATGTCCTGATTGGGCTGCCCTCGTCCGGGTTGCACACCAATGGCTATTCGCTTGCGCGTCGCATTGCCTTCGAGGTTGCGGGGCTGGCGCCGACGGCGTACGTGCCGGCGCTCGGCACGACCATTGGTGCCGCGCTGCTCGCTCCGCATCGGTCCTACCTGCCGGTGCTGAAGCCGCTGCTGGGCAGCGGGCTCATCACCGGCATGGCGCACATCACCGGCGGGGGCATCACCGACAACCTGCCGCGCATCTTCCCCGAGGGCACGGCCGCCGTAGTCGAGCGCGGGGCCTGGGAGGTGCCGCCGGTCTTCCAGTGGCTGCAATCGACGGGCGACGTGCCGGAGGCCGAGATGTTCCGAGCCTTCAACATGGGCATCGGTCTGATCGTCGTTTGCGCCGCGGCAGACGAGCGCGCCGTTGTCGATCGACTGGCCGCGGCAGGGGAGCCCGGCGCGCGCCGCATCGGCGATGTCGTGCCGGGTGCCCGCGACGTGTCGTACCATCCTTGATCGTCCTCGGTTCAGGACGTGGTACACGATTCCCCCAGGGGTCTTCCTGTGATGTCTTGCCATGCCACACGCGAATCGCAAAGTGCCTGCCGCCCATCCTGACTGGGGGTCAGACCCCGGAGCCCGTGCCGCGGGGTCAGCCCCGGGGAGGGGGCGGCTGGACGACAGCGGATTGGGGTGCTGATTTCGGGGAGGGGCAGCAACCTCCAGGCGCTGATCGACGCGGAGGCCGCCGGCCAGATCACGGCCGACATCGCCGTCGTGATCTCGAATCGGGCGCAGGCGGCTGGGCTCGAGCGCGCGCGGGCGGCGGGGATCGCGACCCTCGTGCTCGATCATCGCGCCTACGCCAGCCGCGACGACTACGACCGTGCGCTGGCGACAGAGTTACGCGCGCGCGACGTCTCGCTCGTCTGCCTTGCCGGATTCATGCGCCTCATCGGGCCGCCGCTGCTCGACGCCTTTCCCGACGCGATCCTCAACGTGCACCCGTCGCTGCTGCCCGCGTTTCCAGGCATAGACGCCCAGCGACAGGCCTTCGAACACGGCGTCAAGATCAGCGGCGCGACGGTCCACCTCGTCAGCGGCGAGCTCGACGGCGGACCGATCGTCATGCAGGCCGCAGTCCCGCTGCTCGCCGATGACACGTGCGACACTCTGACCGCGCGAATCCTCGTCGAGGAGCACCGCATCTATCCACTCGCCGTCCGCCTCGTCCTCGACGGGCACTGGCGTCTCGAGGGGCGCCGCTTCGTCGCTGGCTGCCGTCCGCCGCGCTAAGGGCCCTGGTCGGAATAAGCTGGCCACCTTGGCCCGATGCATCCCGCCGGGCTGCGTTGCTCGTCGCTTACATACGCCCGGTATGCGCGCTCCTCGCGCCTTGCCTGGCGGGCGCCTCGACGCCCAGGATGACCACCTTGTTTCCGATCAGAGTCCTGCGGGCCCGTCCGGAAACAACTGCGCCGGCCGCCGATGCATCCCGCCTCGCGCCGTTGCTCGCCGGTCACATGCGCCCGGCATGCGCCTCCCACGACTTGCGATCCGGGCGACTCGCCGTCCAGGATGACCCACTTGCTCCGGACGGGGCGAACGTCTTTTCGCCAGACACCGGGGGTGAGGAGCATCCCGCGCGCGAGCCTGGGGATCATCGTGTTCCTGACCGCATTCAGAGCGGCCGAACGGGCTGCAGTGTCAACAGCGCGGCTTCCGGCGGGCAATTCAATCGCACGGGCAGGTAGACGGTGCCGACGCCCCGGCTGACGAACGCCGTCGTGTTGTCCTGGCGTCCGACACCGGAGATGATCGGAAACTCGCGCGCGGCGATCGCGCCGAGTCCCGGCAGCACGATCTGGCCACCGTGGGTGTGGCCGCTCAGCATCAGCGGCACGGCGAAGGCAGCCGCCTCGTGCAGCCGCATCGGCGTGTGCGCGAGCAGGATGGTCATCGGGGACGCGCCGCGCAGCACGTGCGCGATGTCGGCGGCCTTGCGCGTCCAGTAGCGGATCCCGGCCAGATCCAGGACTTCGCCCCGCAAAGTCAGCCGCGTCCGGGCGTCCTTCAACACCGTGAAGCCCCGCGCGCTCAACGCCGCCGGCATGTCCCGGTCGTCGTCGTGATTCCCGAGAATGGCGACGACGCCGTGGGGCGCCGACAGGCCGTCGAGGGCCTCGGCCGCGGGACCCACGTAGCGGCGGTCGCCCCACGTGACGTAGTCGCCGCCCAGGATCATCAGGTCGGGCCGTTCGGCCATGATGACCCCCACGGCGCGCGCGATCAGTTCGTGCGCGACGGTCTGGCTGCGGTGCAGATCGGTGAGAAATCCGATTCGGAGCCCGGCGAGCGCGGCCGGCAGGCCGGAGACGGCCAGCGTCTCGCGCGTCAGTTCGATGTGATGACGCTCGTAGAGGTATCCGTGCGCCAGGGTCCCGGTGGCGGCGCCGACGCCGGCACCGACCACGCCCTTCAGCAGCGTGCGCCTGCTGATGCCGCCGGATGGGAATGAACGGGACACCTCCAGCTATGTTAAACCCTTGGCGCGCCGGCGACGGCCGGGCGCGGCGCGGGGTGCGACCGCACCCGGCCATATAATGCGACTGCCCATGACTCTCGACGAACAGGTGGACTACCTCACGAAAGGCTGCGTGGACATTGTCCGTGTCGCCGACTTGCGTGCCCGGCTGGAGCGCTTCGCCAGGACCGGCCGGCCGCTGGTCGTCAAGGTCGGATTCGACCCGACGGCGCCGGACCTGCACCTGGGCCACACGGTACTCATCCGCAAGATGAAGCACTTCCAGGACCTCGGCCACACCGTCGTCTACGTTGTCGGGGGCGTTTACGGCGCTGATTGGCGATCCCACCGGGCGATCGAAGACCCGGCCGCCGCTGACCGCCGAGGAGATTGCGCAGAACGCCGAGACGTACAAGATCCAGATCTTCAAGATCCTCGATCCGGACAAGACGGTCGTGCGATTCAACAGCGAATGGCTCGAACCGCTCGGCAGTGCGGGCTGGGTGAAGCTCGCGGCGAAGTACAACGTGGCGCAGATGCTCGAGCGCCGTGATTTCAAGAAACGCTACGAGACGGGACAGCCCATCGCGGTGCACGAGTTCCTGTACCCGCTGGCGCAGGCCTACGATTCGGTCGCTCTGGAAGCCGACGTGGAACTGGGCGGCACCGATCAGCTCTTCAACCTGAATGTCGGGCGCGACATCATGCCCGCCTACGGGCTCGAGCCGCAGATCGTCATGACGACGCCGCTGCTCGAGGGGCTGGACGGCGTGGAGAAGATGTCGAAGAGCATGGGCAACTACGTCGGGGTGACGGAGGCGC
>CAWFPR010000024.1:60000-381554 GCA_963817635.1 uncultured Acidobacteriota bacterium
GTGGCGGCAGCCTGTACAACAGGACGAAGGAGGCCGATGCGTTCATGCTGTACATGGACGCCGTTCGCGAAACGGGCACGCGGCTGCCGGCGACCGTCGCCGCCATCCAGGCGCTGGATCGGGCGGACTCGGTCCGGCTGCGGCAGGGCGGATTCGACTACGCCTGCTACTCGATGGAAGTGTGGGAGCAGGCCTGCTGGGAGGCGGTGCTGCCGGGGAAGAACCGCTCGGTAGGGCGCCAGCACTGGATGGACTGCCTGACGGAAGCCGTGGACGTGTTCGGTTCCGGCCGGGTCCTCTGCAATTTCGTCGCGGGCGTCGAAACCGCCGTCCCCGGAGTGTTCGCCTCGCCGGAAGCGGCCGCCGACTCCACCCTCGAGGGCTTCCGCTGGTGCTGCGAGCACGGCATCTATCCGAAGTACGCCGTCTGGATCGTCTCGGGAGGGGCCCGCTTCAGCGACCGCACGCCGGCGCCGCTGGAATACTACGCACGGCTGCTTGTCGCACGCCAGGCGATGTACGCCGAGTACAGGCGTGCCGGTTCCCGACACCGACTGCGAGCAGTGCCTGACGCAGTCCTGTGAGGCCGATCTGGCCCGTCTCGACCCCGCCCGGTACGGCCGCGGCGCCGCCCAGGCGTTCCTCCAGCCGTCGCGCCATCACCCGGCTGCGGTCACCTCAGCCTGATGCCTGCCGGGTCGCGGTTACCCGCGGCCCGGAAGCTCGTCAGACACGTCCGCGCCAAGTCCCGCCCCTAAAGTCTGCCTCGCGGGTGTCTTGTGCCCGGACCGCCGCCTGTTGGCCCACATTGCCTAGGAAAAACCGGGTTTGTGGTCGGCATCGCGTGGCAATTGGCTTGCTGCTCGTCAGCCTTCTGGTTACGGAGCGAGGTCCAAGATGCACCAGTTGCAGCGCCAGCAGGAGTCGTTTCACGGGTTCTCGGTGCCGTTCCGGTTTCCGCTGTCCTTCACCAAGGGCGTCTGGAATCCGCAGAATTCCGTCTTCGTCGATACGGTGAGCCGGCTCGAGGCCGATCGCCGTCACCGCGTTCTGGTTGTGGTGGATGACCACGTCTCGGTTGCAAATCCCGCGATGATTGCTGATATCGAGGGGTATTTCGCTGCGTATCCCGAGTCGCTCGAACTCGTGGCGCCACCCCTCATCGTTGCCGGCGGAGAGCCCTGCAAGAACGACCTGGCCGCTCCCTTTGCCATCCTCCAGAAGATCAACGACGTTGGCCTCGATCGCCAGTCGTTCGTGGCGGTCGTCGGCGGCGGCGCGGTGCTCGACATGGTCTCGTTCGCGGCGGCCATTGCTCACCGGGGTATCCGCGTGGTGCGTCTCCCGACCACCGTGCTCTCGCAGGGCGATTCCGGCGTTGGCGTGAAGAACGGCATCAACATGTTCGGGAAGAAGAACTTCATCGGAACGTTCGTTCCTCCCTTTGCCGTCATCAACGATTCGGAGTTCCTGAAATCGCTCAGCCGCCGCGATCGGATCTGCGGCGTCGTGGAAGCGATCAAGGTCGCACTCCTGAAGGACGCCGCGTTCTACCGGTATCTCGAGACTCAGGCCGATGCAATCGCGGAGGGCGATCCCCTCGTCCTGGCGGCGCTCACCCGCCGCTCGGCCGAGTTGCACCTGGCCCACATCTGCGGCAACGGCGATCCGTTCGAGCTCGGCAGCGCGCGCCCCCTGGACTTCGGCCACTGGGCTGCGCACAAGCTCGAGTCGATGACCGCGCACCGGATCCGGCACGGCGAAGCCGTGGCCATTGGTATTGCGCTGGACCTGACCTACTCGGTCAGAATGGGCTATATCGATCGGCCATGTGCCAACCGCATCATGGACCTCCTGGACGCCGTTGGCTTCGCGCTGTGGGACGAGGCGCTGCTCGAGCGCGACGGGACAGGGCAGTTGACTATCGTTCGCGGCCTCGAGGAGTTCCGCGAGCACCTCGGAGGCGAGCTGCACGTGACGCTCCTTCGGGGGATCGGCCAGAGCTTCGAGGTCACCCAGATGGACTCCGCGGTTGTCGCCGAGGCCATCGAGCTGCTCGCCCCGGCACCGGACATCGCGCCCCTGCCGGGCCGTCAGGAAGCCCGACTCGACGCCATTGCCTGATGAGGGTCGCCGGGCGCCTGCATGCCCCCGACCACCGAAGCCTTGACGCGTGCCCGAGCGGGCACGCACACTGATTCCGGTATGTTCCCGCCGCAAGCCGTGCAGCGCCGCCGGCCGCGCTGGCGCGCCTATGTCCTCCTGGCGCGCGTCTCGAACCTGCCGACCGTCTGGACGAACGTCGTTGCCGGGACGATCGTCTCGGGGGCCGGCTTCGGCCGGCCCGGCCTCGTCGCTGTCTGCGCCGCCGTCTCGGCTCTCTATGTGGCCGGGATGTTCCTCAACGATGCCTTCGACCACGAGATCGACGCGCGCGTCAGGCCCGAGCGTCCCGTGCCCTCCGGCGACGTTTCCCTCTTCGCGGCGTCCGCCGCTGGCATCGCGCTGCTGGTGGCGGGAGAGCTCGGCCTGCTGTGGACGAGCCCTGACACTCGAACTTACGTGTGGGGCCTGGCGCTGGCTGCCGTCATCGTCTACTACGACTACCGGCACAAACGAGACCGGCTCGGGCCGCTCGTCATGGGGCTCTGCCGCGGCCTCGTCTACTGCGTCGCCGCCTCGGCGGCCGGCGGCGTGTCGCGCGGGGTGATTGCCGCCGCTGTGCTCATGACCGCCTACGTCAGCGGCCTGACCCTGGTGGCGAAGCGGATCGGGCCGGGCGGCGGGTATCTCGTCCCCTATCTCATCGCCGGCATTTCCCTGGTGGACGCGCTGATTATCGCCGCGGTCGCGCCGCTGGTTGCCCCATGGGCCGCAATAGGGTTCCTGCTCACCCTGGCGGCTCAGCGCGTCGTGCCGGGCGACTGACGCCTCAGGCTCCGTTGGCCGGCATCTTCTTGCGCAGCGTCGCCCGGTTCACGCCGAGAATCTCCGCGGCCTTCACCTGGTTCCCGTTGGTGATCGCCAGCGCCTCATTGACCAGCGTCGCTTCGACCAGGTCGACGATGTTGTGGAACACCGACGACGGCGAGTTCCCGGCCGGTTCGATCAGCCGCTCCTGCAGCGTCGTGCGGACGGAGCGGGCCAGCACGCCCTCGACGTCGTTCCTGGCCGGGAAGCGGCGGGCCGTCAGAATTTCGCCGATGTCCTCGGCGGTCAGCACATCGCTGCGCGTGACGATGCAGGCGCGCTTGATCACGCTTTCGAGCTCGCCGACATTGCCGGGCCAGGAATGCTCCTGAAGCCGGCGCGAGAGCTGTTCGTCGACACCCTTGATCGTCCGGTTCAGCTCGTCGTTGAACCTCTGCACGAAGTGCCTGACGAGGAGGGGTATGTCCTCGCGCCGCTCCCGCAGCGGCGGCAGCCGCAGCGTGACGACCGCCAGGGCGTCGTACAGCTCGTGGTTGAACGTGCCGGCGGCCACGTGCTCCGTCAGGTCCTGATCGGTCGAGGCAATCACCCGCGCGGTGACGCCGCCGCCCGACAGCCCGCGGGTACGCTCGGGTCCGCGAGCGCGCGCCAGCCGCGCCTGCAGGCTTGGTGGCAGCGCGTGGACGGCCGCCAGGTGGACGGTTCCCGCGGACCGGTTGAACAGCTCGCTCTCGAGCACGCTTTCCGGCATCGCGGCGCAGTCGAGCGAGAGAAACGGACGGTCGCGGCGTTCGCTGTTGTCGTGGATCGTCGCGACGACGAGCTGCCGGCCCGTGCCGCGCTCCCCGATCACCAGCGCCGGGACGTCGTTGGTCGCGAGTCGGCCGATGATCTTGTAGACGTCGTGCATGGCCGGCGTATCGCCGACCAGACTCACCGGCGGGCCTTCTTCGGCGGAGGCGTGCGCTTCGTCGCGAATCTGCCGGGCCGCGAGCGCCTTGCCGATGACGCTGCGCAGCTGGTCGAGATCCAGCGGCTTGGTGAGGTAGTCGAAGGCGCCCGCGCGGATCGCGTCGATGGACGTCTGGCTCGTTCCGTACGCCGTCATCATGACGACGTAGACCTCGGGAAAACGCGAACGGATCTCGTGCAGCGCCTGCAGGCCGTCCACGCCGGGCATCCGGATGTCCATGACGACCAGGTCGGGCGTTCTCTCGGCGATCAGGCGGACCGCGTCCTGCGCGTTGCTGGCGATACGGTAGGCGTAGCCTTCGTCGCGAAGGAAGCGCTCAAACGCCGAGGCGACGGACTGGTCGTCGTCGACGACGAGGATTTCAGCCATCTGAGTTCCTGGATGCGGACTGTGCGCCGGCGGCCGCCGCAGGATTCACGGGCAGCCTCAGGATCGCGCGCGTGCCCTTCGGCTCTCCGGACAGCAGCGTGATCGAACCGCCGTGGCTCTGTACCACTGATTGTACGTTGACCAGGCCGAGTCCGATGCCATCCCGTTTCGTCGACACGAAGGGGTCGCACACGCGATCCCGAATCGCCGGGTCGATGCCGACCCCGTCGTCGGCCACTTCGACCTCGACGGCGCGCCCCTCGTCGACGCTGCGCGTGATGACACTCAGCCGGCCACCGGTGGGCATCGCGTCAGACGCATTCGCCAGGACATTGACCAGGGCCCTCTGGAACCGTCCCGCGTCGAGCGGCACTGGCGGCAGTCCTCCCGCAAAGGCCGTCTCGACGGTGATCTTGCGATGGGCGAATTGCGCCCCGAGTTGCTGCAGGGCCTGCCGGACGACCGCGTTGAGATCGGCCGGTTGGAGCGTCATGACGCCGGGCCGGGCGAGCTCGAGCAGGTCGCGAATCACCGACTCCACCTGGTCTATGTCGTGCAGCACCGAGCCGAGGGACGCTTCGTCGTCCGAACCACGCCGCAACCGGCCCCGGACGATCTGCGTCTGCATCTTGATCGACGAGAGCGGGTTGCGGATGTCGTGTGCCACCTGCGCGGCCATCAGCCCGGCCAGGCCGAGTTTCTCCGATCGGACCAGGGCCCGCTGCGACTCTTCGAGTCTGTCCAGCATCTCGTTGAAGGCTGCCCCGAGCCTGCCGATTTCGTCCGGGCCGGCGGATGCCCGGGCCGACGCGCCAGGCGTCGAGAGGCCTCGCGCGAATTCGACGAGGCGTTCGATCGGTGCGGTCACGCGGCGCGCCACCGCCTGGCTGACGAGCACCATGACGATCAGGCTCAGCGCGGCTGCGTAGAGGATGGTGCGCGTGATGGCTCCGCGCGCGGCCGTCAGCTCGTCCGTTTCCTCTACGAGTGCGACCACCATGCCCGGGCGGCCGTCCACGTTCTTGAAGGCCGCGTAGCAGGGCCGCCCGCAGTCTATCAGGGCAATCGATGGGGCAGCGCCGCGGGTGTCGGCCCGTGCCCGGCCGGCCGCCTGGACGGCGGCGATGACGGTGGCATCCCGGTCGACGTCGAGGGTGCTGGCCAGGACGTGGCCATCGGCATCGTAGGTGATCACGTCTGCGCCCGTGATCTCCTCTACGCTCCTCAGGATGGCCGGATTCATCGAGAGATCGCTTCGCCCCACGACGCCGGCGGTGTGGAGCATCAGCGCCTCCACGCGCGCCTCCATCGTGCGCGTCGCGGCCGACAGCGCGACGTAGGTGGCGGCCGAGGTCGTCACGAGGGCGACGAGCGCGAACGGCAGCACGATCCGGTGGTGCAGACGCAGTCGCGCCACCGCCATCATCCTCAGAAGCCGACGACGTGGCTTGCGTAGGCCTCGTAGATGCCGTTGCTGATCGAGACGAACTCTCCCGTGACCGGGGCCATCGCCGGAGAGGTGAACACCGCCTGGTGTTTCTTGAGGATGTTCAACAACTCCACTCCGAGCACTTTGCTTTCGCCTTCGTACAGGTGCGCGGCGTGCTGGAGTCCGGCTTTCGTGCGCTCGAACTCAGCGCTCATGCGCTCGAGCACGGCCGCGCGTTCGAAGTTGAACGCCACGTAGGCGCGCACGTCGTCGAGAGCGGCTGCCAGCGGGTCGTCGTCCGAGAGGGTCGCCCTGGCGGCCGCGGCCTCCGCGTCGGCCTCGGCCCGCATCTGCCGGGCTTCCGCGATCCGCTCCAGCGCCACGGCGCGGTAGTTCGGCACGAGCGGGGTGTGCCGCAGGAACAGCTCGTTGTGGAAGTCGTACGTGTAGTTGCGATCGACGATGTGGTAGCCCGCGAGCAGCCGCTCGAGCACGTGCCCGTACGCGGTGAACGCCTGCCGGACCGGCGCGGGCGAGGCGGGCGCCGTCACGGGACCGGCGGGGATCCGGACGCGGGTCAGGTCGAACCCGGTGTTCTTCTGCGACGGGTCCATGTAGTAGCTGGGGCTTCCCTGGTACGCGCCTGGCCGGTTCTTGTATCCGACATACAGGCCGAACGAGATCACCGCGCCGATCAGGACGACGCCCAGCGCGAACCGCTCCGTCCGGTGGCGCCGGCGCTGGCGGGCGAGTGCATCGGCCGAGACCGACCCGTACCACAGCACGGCCAGCAGCATCAGGATCAGCGTGACGACCATGAGCAGGCCGAGGAACTGCACCGCGACCCACATTTCCAGCGTCAGGAGTGCCGCCGAGAGCAGAGTTGTTCCCTCGCGCGTGCGACCTTCTGCGAGGGGGCGGAGTCCGGGCAGCAGCGACAGCCAGGCCCTGTGGGGATTCACGGTCGCCGGCGTGATGGCATATCGCGCCGCGAGCACGAATACCGCGACCGGCGTCCCGAAGATGGCGCCGAGCAGCACGTGGCAGATGGCCCGCATCGGGTTGATCGACAGGTTGTCGATGATCTGGTCGCCCTGCGTGATGACCGGAAACAGGAGCCACGGGAAGACGAGCGGCAGCGAGACGAGCACGCGCCGCTGCCGGTACAACACGACGCCGGCGATCGCGATGAAGCCGAGGCCCAGCAGGCTGATGAATTCACCGCCGTCGATCAGGTAGTGCATCCACAGGTTGGTTTCGGCGACCGCCATGATGAGGCACATGAGGGTCAGCACGGCGGTCGCGATGAACAGCCATGCCGGCGGCCGGGTCGCCACGGGCGCCGGTGCGTCCGGTTCGGCCACGGTGGGTGTCACGGCCTGACTCCCACGACCAGTGTGTGGGGATTGGGTGGAGGAAGGGGCCGGATCTCCACCTTGCCGAATCCCGCGTCGGCCATCCACCGCGCCATCCCGGTCCGGGCGTGCGTGGTGCCGTTCTCGCACATCATCATCATGTTGAGCGCGAAGTAGGTCGCAAACGGCGGACTCGTGCGGGCGTCGTCGTCGAAGAACACGTCGCTGACCACGACGAGGCCGCCCGGGTCGAGCGCCGCGAACGCCTTGCGCAGCAGCAGCTGGCAGGTCTCCGGGGTCTCGCGGTGCATCATGCCGGACAGGAGCGCCGCATCGTACCCCGTCCCGAACGACGAGGTCAGGTAGTCGCCGGGCATCAGCGTGATCGTGTCGGTGCAGCCGTGGCTGTCGACGATTTCCCGGGTGACTTCGAGAACGCCCGGGCGGTCGAGAATCGTCGCGGTCAGGCCTGGCGTCTGCCGGATGAGCGCAATGGCGTAGGTGCCGGGGCCGCCTCCGACATCGAGGAGCCGCCTCCGTCCACTGAAGTCCGCGCCGTGCGGCAGGACCGCGCTCATGCCCTTGGCGCGCTCGTGCATGGCGTAGACGAAGGCCCGGGTCTTCTCCTTGTCGTCGCCGAGCACGCTTTCCGGCTCCATCGTCGGATTGCCGTGTCGAACCGCTTCGGCGAGCCGTCCCCAGGCTGGGTAGAGGTCCTCGGCGAACTTCAACCCGTGCGCGATATAGCCGGGCCGTCCGCGCACGAGGAAGGCGTTCGCGACGTCGGTATTGGCGAATCGGTCGCCCTCACGCGTGAGCAGACCCTCGGCCGTGCACGCGTCGAGCAACAGGCGGAGCGGCTCGGATTGCGCGCCGTCCCGCGCGGCGAGCTGGTCCGCGGTCAGCGGTCCGTCGGCGAGCGCCGTGAAGACGTCGAGCTCGGTTGCGGCAAAGAGCACCATCGACGATCGATAAGCGAGCGCGAGCCGCATGATGAGAGACGGATTCGGGAAACGCGGCGCGTCGGTGCGCTGCGGCGTGTCGGTCATGGTGGAATCTCCGGTGCGGGATCTGGGTGCCGCCCGACGGGCGGTGCGTCGCTAATCTTGTCTCGCGTACCCGGCGGTGTCAATCGGCGTCCGCGTCGCGTTGCCACGCTCCGGCGTTTCAGGTACAGTTGACTGCACCGCAGGTTCACGAGGGGCATGGCGACCAAGGAACGACTGCTGACGGCACTCAGGAACGCGCTCGACGAGTCCGGCCGACAATGGCTGGCGGAAGCCGTGGGGCGAGCGGAAACCGGCACCCGGGACGATCTGCTGACGGTCTACACGGCCGCCTCGCGGCGGATTGGCAACGGCCCCCTTCCCGTCATGGCCGGCGCAGCGCCGGACTCGACGGAATTCGACCGCTGGACCCTGGAGGATGCAGCCCGCGCGCTGCTGCTCCTGGCCCGAGCGGCCACATCCGGGGCGACCTTCAAGGACGACGTCGTCGCGTGCTACGAGCTGGGCGACTCGCGCGAGCAGCGCAGCTGGCTGCGCGCGGTCGGCGTGCTGCCCGATCCCGAGCAGTTTCTCCCGCTGGCGGTCGACGCCTGCCGGTCCAGCATCCTGCCGATCTTCGAAGCCATCGCGTGCGAGAATCCATACCCGTTCCGGTATTTTCCTGAGCCCAATTTCAACCAGATGGTCCTCAAGGCGTTGTTCAGCGGCGTGGCGCTGTCGCGCATCGCCGGGCTGGACGGGCGCCTGAATCCCGAGTTGACGCGGATGGCATCGGACTACGCGGCCGAGCGGCGCGCGGCCGGCCGTGCCGTTCCCGCCGACATCGGCATGGCGATGCAGGACCGCGCGCGTCACCAGGAGCAGCCTCGATGAAGATCTTCGACCCACACGTCCACATGACCGCGCGGACGACCGACGACTACGAGGCCATGGCCGGAGCCGGCGTCGTCGCGGTTGTCGAACCCGCGTTCTGGCTCGGGCAGCTGCGCACGAGTGCCGGCAGCTTCGTCGACTATTTCAACAGCCTCCTCGGCTGGGAACGTTTCCGGGCGTCGCAGTTCGGCATCCGCCACTTCTGCACGATCGGACTGAACCCGAAGGAAGCGAACAACCCGAAACTGTCGGCGGAGGTGCTGGCCCTGATGCCCCGCTTCCTGTCGAAGGACGGGGTGGTCGCCATCGGCGAGATTGGCTACGACGATCAGACCGCCGAAGAGGAAGCCTGCTTCGTGCGGCAGATCGAGCTGGCGGGGGAGTTCAACCTGCCGATCCTCGTCCACACGCCGCATCGCGACAAGAAGCAGGGAACGATTCGTTCGATCGACCTCATTCGTTCGCTTGGTTTCCCCGAGGAGCGGGTCCTCATCGATCACAACAACGAGGAGACGCTCCCGATCGTGCTCGAGTCGCGATGCTGGGCCGGGCACACGCTCTATCCCCACACGAAGATGGACGAGGTCCGGATGGCCGCGCTCGTGCAGAAGTACGGGAGCGATCGAATCCTCGTCAACAGCGCCGCCGACTGGGGCATCAGCGACCCGCTGAAGGTGCCCAAGGCGATCGACGTCATGCGCGCGCACGGCATTCCCGACGAGACCATCCAGGTGATTGTCTGGGACAATCCGGTCGCGTTCTTCGCGCAGAGCGGCCAGCTCGATCTCGCCGAAATCGGCGAGCGGCCCGTGGTCGATCGCGCGCAGAAGTTCCAGACGAATACCGTGCTCCGCGGTGAGCCGCAACAGTCCGGGCGCTAGTCCCCCTGGAAGCGCGCCCATGCATCCCACGGCGGTTCTCGACGTCGTCGGGCTGACGCCTGCGCTGCTCGGCGACGACACCCCGAATCTGTCCGCGCTCGCGCGCGACGGCGCGTCGGCGCCGCTGCTGGCGGTGACGCCGGCCGTCACGTGCACGGCACAGGCGACATTCCTCACGGGTTCGATGCCCGCGCAACACGGCATCGTCGGCAACGGGTGGTACTTCCGGGATCTCGCGCAGGTGTGGCTCTGGCGCCAGGCGAACCAGCTGGTGCAGGGAGAGAAGGTGTGGGAAACGGCGCGTCGCCGCGATCCCGCCTGCACCTGCGCGAAGATGTTCTGGTGGTACAACATGTACAGCTCGGCGGACTGGTCGGTGACGCCACGACCGATCTACCGGTCCGACGGCGGGAAGATCCTCGATATCTACTCCCAGCCAGCTGACCTGCGAGACCGCCTGATTGCCGAACTCGGAGCGTTTCCTTTTTTCAGCTTCTGGGGTCCGAAGGCGGATCTCGCGTCGAGCGCGTGGATCGCCGAGGCGTCCATGTGCGTCGATCGCTGGTTCTCGCCGACGCTCCTGCTCGTCTACCTGCCGCACCTCGACTACAACCTCCAGCGCTTCGGCCCGGACGACCCGCGAATCCGCGCCGATGTCCGGGCGATCGACGAGGTGTGCGGCCGCCTGATCGCGCACTGCCGCGAGCGTGGACGCCGGATCATCGTGCTCTCGGAGTACGGGCTGGTGAGCGTGCGGCGCCCGGTGCACATCAATCGCGTGCTGCGCGCCGAGGGCTGGCTCGCCGTCCGCGACGAGGTCGGGACCGACGCGTTCGATGCGGGCGCGAGCGCGGCGTTTGCCGTCGCGGATCACCAGCTTGCGCACGTGTATGTGCGCGATCCGTCACAGATCGCGGCTGTCCGCGCGGTGCTGTCGCGCGTCGCGGGCGTCGAGGCCGTTCTGGACAGGCAGGAGCAGGCCCGGATCGGGCTCGACCACGAACGCAGCGGCGAACTCGTCGCGATCGCGCAGCCCGACGCGTGGTTTACCTATTACTACTGGCTGGACGACTCGCGCGCGCCGGACTACGCGCGCACGGTGGACATTCACCGGAAGCCGGGGTACGACCCCGCGGAACTGTTCGTCGATCCCGCGCTGCGCTTTCCGGCGATCCGGGTCGCGGCGACGCTGGCGCGGAAGGCCGCCGGCTTCCGCTACCTGATGAAGGTCATTCCGCTCGACGCGACCCTCGTCCGCGGGTCCCACGGGCGCGTGACCGACTCGCCGGCCGACGGCCCGGTGTTCATCTCGTCCGAGAAGCGGGAGCTGGCGCCGGAGATTCCGTCCACAGCCGTGCGCGACCTGATTCTGTCCCACCTCTTCGACTGATCACGCAGAGGTCTTCGTTTCGACGGGCGGTTGCTCCTCGCTGTCCGCCTGAACCTCACCGGCGATTCGCGATCGATACCAGATCCACCCCGCACCAGCGACAGCGATCAGGATGATCACGGCCGGCACGAGGCTGCCCGTTTCGCGCGACACCGCGCCGGCATACGCGTAGATCACGACGATGGGGACGGTGCCGAGCAGTGACGAGACGAGGAACGAAGCGCGGCTCATCCGCGACATGCCGGCCACCACGCTCATGGTCTCCATCACCACCGGGAGGGCCCGTGTGACGGCGATCGCGGCGGCGCCGTGGCGCGCGAACAGACGATCCAGCGCGCGAATCTCGTCGTCGGTCACCATGCGCCTGGACAGCGGGCGGCCGTAGTGCCGTACCAGCTCGAACCCGAGCCACTCGCCGCCGATGGAGCCGAGAAGCGAGAGCGCCGCTCCCCACCAGACGCCGAAGGCGGCGCCGCTCAGAATCATGACGAGGCTGGACGGCACCGGAAGGAACAGATCCACCGCGAGCAGCGTGACCACCGTTACGGCGCTGCCGGTGCCCGCGCGGGTCACCCAGGCCTCCACGAGTCCCTCGAGCGAGTATCCGAGCACGTTCTCGATCAGGAGCTTGGAGACGATGATCGCCCCCGCGACGACAGCGGCCAGTTTGATCCAGCGTTTCATGCAGCCTTGACTCCGTCTGTGCCACGCGGGGCGCGCCGAAACCACCCCGTACCGGAACGGGTGGCGCGTGCGGCCCCGAGGAGGATGTCGCCGAAGAACAGCAGGAGCGAGGCGGCGGCCAGCCACGGCGAGACGTCCGCGAAATCGCGCCCCCGGGGGCCGGCAAACGGGGAGTCGCCGGCGCCAAGTACTCGACCGCCGGTCTCCTCGGCGATCCCCGCAAGCGTCCGCACGTCGGTGCCACGCGCGCGGCGTTCCCGGTCCGAAGACCAGTAGAAGCCGCGCAGCGCCCGTCGCTCCGTGCCGTCCGCGGCCCGCGCGCTGATGTCGATCGTATACGGGCCGTCGACGGCGGCGTGAATGGCGGCCTCGTAGCGCCCGGGAGATACCTCGTCGAGCGCGAGTGACTCGCGGCCGCCGTCCGGTCCGCGTACCGCCGCCCGCACTGACAGGTCGCTTGCGAACGTCGTATCCGGCCGCCAGGCGTCCACCACGAGCCGCGCGCCATCCGCGTCTTCGTTCAGGTGCGTCGAGAGCCCGCTGGCGCCGGTGCCGCGGCTGAGCCATCGGATGGCCTGCGTCCACAGCAGGGAGGCGCCGCTCCAGGATCGCAGGCGCGCCGACCACTCGGATCCGAGATCGGCCGTATACACCGCGACCATGCCGAGCCCCGCGCGGCGTGTCGCAAGCACCGGGTCGTCGAGGTCCGATGCCAGGACCGTCTCGGCCCCGGGTGCCGCGGCGCTGACGACGTAGCCGCCCAGTCGTGGCAGCCCGGATGGATCGATCCCCGTAGACGATGGGGTGCGGGAGGATCCGCACGGTGAACGGCTCGTCCACGACGGTGCCGCCGGCAGCGCGCGCGGCTTCGCGCGCAACGATCCGCGGCAGGTCGCGGAGGTCGCCGGGGAAGAACGCGCGCCCTCCCGTCGAGCGCGCAAGGTCCTCGAGCATCGGCCGATCGGCATCCGCGCCGATGGCGATGACCGACACTTCGACGTTCTGTCCCCGCACCGCGCCGCGCACGCGGCTGGCGTCGGCCGGTGTGCTTCGGCCGTCCGAAAGCAGGAGGATATGACGCCGCGCGGCCTGGCCCGCGTCCCGGAGCCAGCCGAGCGCCATCTCGACCGCCGGCGCAATCGCCGTCGATCCGCCCGGTGTCACGTCTCGCAGGCGCGCCGCGATGGTGTTGGCATCGCGCGATGACGACAGTGGCACGACGACAGCAGGCGCTGCATCGAAGGCGATCACGCCGAACGGGTCTGACGGCGGGACCACCTGGAGGACCTCCATCACTGACTGGCGCGCCAGTTCGATCTTCGGCACCCCGCCAGCGAGGTCGGCCATGCTGCCCGACTTGTCGAACACCAGGACGAAGGCCATCGACGGTGCGCGCCGTCCCGTTCGCGGACGGAGATCGATCGGCAGCAGCGATCGGAGCGGTCCGGCCGGGTAGCCGCCCGCTTCAAGGCTGCGCGGGCTGCCGAGCAGGAGCAGCCCTCCGCCGGCCTGCTCGACGTAGGCCTGGATCGCTGAGAGCTGCGCCTCCTTCAGGCCGTCCGCAGGCACGTCGTCGAGCACGACCGCGTCGTAGGCGCCGAGCGCCGCGGCCGAGGAGGGCACCGCGCGCGCCGGTACGATGGTGACGCGGAATCCGCCGCGCTGAAGGACGGTGGAGAGAACGGCGGACGACTCGGCGACGTAGCAGGATCGCCGGCGGCGCCTCGACCGAGACCATCGCACCGGCGCCGTCACTCCCGGGCGCGTCGTCCAGGAAGCCGTCGTCCAGCTCGTCGCGGACGGTGGCCTGATAGCCATGGATCCCGCCCTGGCGATGCTCGTCCTCGAACGCGATGCTCCCCGTTCCGCCCGCCGGCACCACGACGTCCTGTCTGGCGAAGGGCTGGCCATCGCGCGTCACCGAGAGCTGGCCTTTGCCACCGGGACGCCCGGCGAATTCCACGGACACCAGGAAGGGCTCGTTCGCTCGAACGTCGGCCGGAGCTTCGACCCGGGTCGCGACGACCTGCGCGCGGCTCGACTCGTCGGCCGGGAGTGCCACATCGACCGCCACACCCTGCGAGGCGAGCACGGCGGTCTCGCGCCGCACGTCGCCGGCGGTCTGCCGCCCATCCGACAGCAGCACGATGCGCCGGCGCCCCTGCGGCGGCAGGGCCGCGCTCGCGGCCGACAGCGCCGCCGAGAGGTTCGTCCCGGAACTGGAGACCGCCGAGGTGATCGCCGAAACGCGAAGGTGTTCGACGGGCGAGCGTTCGACAACGGGTGCCGATCCGAAAACGACGATGCCCGCGGTGTCGCCCGGGCGCATCGTGTCGGACCACGCGTTGATCGACGCCAGCGCCTGCGACTGGCTACGGGCGCTGATGCTCTCCGAACGATCGACCGCATAGACGATGCTGAGACGCCCGCTGCGGACGGCGATCGACGTGCCCGCCGCCGCGAGCACGAGCAGGACGGCGACCAGGCTCCGGGCGATCGTCGTCCGCCGCGTGGGCGGCCGCCGGGCGTGCGCGGCGCTCCACCAGAACCACGGCACCGCGATCAGGAGAACGAGCAGTTCGGGACGGGACCAGTGCAGCATGGCTACGCCTGCACGGCCCACCGGCCGCGATACCACCACTCGAGGGCGAGCACCAGCAGCGCGGCCGCGAGCAGCAGCGCCGCGATCTCCCGGCGTGACGCGGCGGCTGAGCCGTCCGATTCGGTTTCCCGTTCGATCGGCTGCGCCCGGGGGCTCGACAGGTCCGACTCGCCTTCCGTGATCGGGTTCACCGCGAACAGGCGGCCGTCGCCGGTGGCATACACACCCGGCGCACCGGTATCGGCGGCAGTCATCACGGCACCGGCTCGCTGCGCCGGCAGGAACTGGCCGTCCGGTCCACGGATGCGGTCGCCCGCGGCCGGCGTCGCGGCCACCCGCCAGCGCAGCGGCTCTCCTGCCTGCACGCTCGACATGGCCTCGTCGCGTCGCGCGAGCCATCCGACGATGTTGTCGACCATGACCGGGAATGCGGTACTCAACGGGAACCGTCTGTCGTGCTCGAGGTCGAGTCGCAGGTCGACGAAACGCCGGCCGTCGCGTTCGTACGCGATCACGCGCCGGCATGCCGCCCGCGCGCAGCACGACGTCGGCGTCCGCGGCAGGCGGCGGTCCGTCGAGCGCCGAAGCGAAGGCCTGCTGGAGGTCGAGGGCCGCGGCGAGCGGATGCTGCGGAAGGCTGATCGTCAGTGGCCTGGATTCCGATGCTCCGCCGGCCGCCACCAGGAGCACGCCGGCGTCGCCGCCCGCCACAGCCGTGCAGGGGTCGCAGACGATGACCTCGTGCGTCGCGAAGTCCGCGTCCGCGTTGCTCGCTGCTGTATCGACCGCGAGATCCGGGTGGCTCGACAGCGCTTCCTCGAGGAAGAAGTGGCGCCCTCCGATGAGCAGCACGCGCGCGCGCCTCCGCGGCGGGACGATCGCGAGCCGCTCGTTGTCGATCGCGAGCGCGTCGGGAGTCAGGATGCGCGCCTTGATGACGCCGCCGATGTCCGCGATTCCGGCGACCACCACCTCGGCCCGCCCGGGCTCGACGCGCAGCGCCTGCCGTTGCACCAGCCGGTCATCCTGCGAAATCTCGACTTCGACCGTAGTCGCGTCCGCTCCGTAGTTGCTGACGCTCGCGAGCGCTTCGCCGTCGTCCGGCGCCGAGGGGAAGCGGCGCGCGTCGAGACGGGTGATCGCGACGTTGGCGGAGGGATGACCGACCGTGATCCATCTCGTTCTCGCGTCGCCGCCGCTGCCATCGGGTCCGTCGGTGGCGACGATGACGAGCGGGTCCGCGCCGCCGGCGATTCGCGCAGCGCGAACCACTCCCGCGAGATCGGCCCCGCCACCCGATGTCTGCAGCGCACCAATCGCGCGCACCAGCGCGCCGTCGTCCGCCCTGAACTCGCCCCGATCCACCGGCAGCGCGCCGGCGGCCATCAGCCGGACGCGCGAGCCACGCGGAACCGACGCCAGTACCGGCCCAAGGGCCGCGCGGGCCCGGTCGAGCCTCGTCACGCCGTTGTCGAGCGCCCCCATGCTGGCCGAGACGTCCACGACCACGACGAGCTGCCCGGGTCGCCACGACAGCATCGGCCGCGCGAGTGCCGCGATCACCAGCAGCATGAACAGCGCCTGCATGAGCACGAGCCAGTGCCGGCGAAGCCGCCGGATGGCGACAGCCATCGGATCGTGCACGACCGGCTGCGTCCACAAGTACAGGTTGCCGACGAGCCGGCGAACACGCGCGCTCGGCCGGCGCGGCAGCAGGAGGAGGACGACGACGGTCAACAGCAGCCACAGGGCTGCCGGGTTCAGCAGCGTCATCGGCTACCCGTAGCGCGCGAGGAGCCCGGCGCCCCGGCAGGCGTGGAGCATCGCGTCGAAACTATCGGAGGACTCGATTTGCACACACGGCAGTGCGTGCCGCGCGCAGAAATCCCCGAGCGCGGCGCGTTCGCGGCCGAGGTTCGCCGTGTATGCCTGCAGCGCGGTGGCGTCCACCACCAGGGGCGGACTCGAGGTGTTTTCGAGATCGGCCAGCTCGATCTCGTCGTCGATGTCCGGCCGCAGTTCTTCCGGTGCGAGGATCTGGACCACCGCCGGCACGAACCCGCGATAGAGCAGGAAGCGCAGCCCCTCGAGGGCGCTCGATGCCTCGAAGAAATCCGACAATACGACGACAAGTCCCCTCCCGCGCGCCGCGGTGCCGTAGTCGATGAGCGCCCGATCGATGCGCGACGTGCCGCCGCGCGAGGCGGCGGCGAGCGTCTCGAAGATCCGGAACAACTGCGGTCGCCCGGAGGCGGGCGCGACATGCGTTCGTACCGTGTCGTCGAAGGTCGCGACCCCAACCTCGTCGCGCCGCTCGACTGCCACGTAACAGAGCGCGGCCGCGAGTTTCCGCGCGGTGGTGAGTTTCTGGGGCAGACCGGCGGTCATCGAGCCGCTGATGTCGACCAGGAGATGAAGACGCACGTGACCGTCCGCGCGGTTGACGCGCACGACGAGCTGCTGCAGCCGGGCTTCGACCGTCCAGTCAATCATGCGCGGATCGTCGCCTGGCTGGTATCGCCGGAACTCCTGGAACTCGATGCCGGAGCCTTGCGTCCGCGTCCGCCGCAGCCCCGATGCGGTGGCGGCCGCCGGCACGGATGACGCGCCGAGCGTCAGGCCGTCCAGTTGCCGCGCTTCGTCGGCGGAGATCATGGTCCTAGGGCTCGCCCGCCGACGCGAGCACCGCCTCGACGATCGCCTCGGATGTGATCCGCTCCATCTCCCCCTGGAAATTGCGGATGATGCGGTGATTGAGCGCCGGCTGCGTGACGCGCCGGACGTCGTTGGACGACACGTGATAGCGGCCGTCCAGCAGCGCCAGCGCCTTGGCCGCGAGAACGATGGCCTGCGCGCCGCGCGGACTGGCCCCGTAGCGCACGTACTTCCTGACTGGCGGGGGTGACTCCGGCGCCTCCGGATGCGTCGCACGCAGGAGCCGCAGCACCAGGCGCATGACGCCGTCGCCGATCTTCACCTGCCTGATGAGCCCCGCCATCGTCCGGATCGTCTCGGCCTCGAACGCGGCGGCGATCCGGATGTCCTGCTCCCCGGTCGTGCGCGCCATGATCTCGGCGAGGTCGTCGATGCCGGGCACCTGCACCGAGAGCTTGAAGAAGAACCGATCGAGCTGCGCCTCCGGCAGCGGGTAGGTGCCTTCCATCTCGATCGGATTCTGCGTGGCGAAGACCGAGAACGGCTCACCGATCGGGTGCGTGACGCCGAACACGGTGACGTGGCGCTCCTGCATGGCCTCGAGAAACGCCGATTGCGTCCGCGGCGTGGCGCGGTTGATCTCGTCGGCGAGCACCACGTTTGCGAAAATCGGTCCGCGCTGAAACGCGAACTCGCGCAGGCCCGTCGGCGTCTCGGCGAGCAGGTTCGTGCCCGTGACGTCGGCGGGCATCAGGTCGGGAGTGCACTGCACGCGCGCGAACTGCAGGTTCACGGCTTCAGCAAGTGTGCGCACGAGCAGGGTCTTGCCGAGTCCGGGTGGTCCCTCGATCAGCGCGTGCCCCTGGCAGAAAAAGCACAGGAGCAGATGATCGACGAGGGCGTCCTGCCCGACGAACACCCGCCCGATCTCCGATTTCAGGTGGTCGAAACAGGCGCGGAATGCCGTAGCCTGCGCTTCGATGGCCGCTGTGGTCGTCGTCATGGTCTCCTGGGGGAACGAATGGCGGTGAAATACCGGCGGACGTATTCACGCAGCGGCGGTGGCACCCGGCCCTGCGCCAGGGCCGCCTGTGCGCGGGCCCAGGCCGCCTGATATTCGACCGCAGAGGCGGGCGATTGGTCTGCTGACCGGCCCGCGCGGGCAGCGGGAACCCCCTGGCCCTCGAGGGCGCCACCCTTGACACCGCCACCCCCGCGATCGGACGAACCCGGCGCGCCTGCGCCCTCACCGGCGGCACCGCGGGTGCCGGCGCCGAGTCGAGCGTCGCCCGCCGGCGATCGAGCGCCCGCTGCCCCGGTCGCCGCCCGGCCGGCGGCCGTCGAGACGTCCGAAGAGGGCACAGGACGGGTCGGTGAGCCGGTGACAGCACCCTGCGGGGTCTCGCCCGCGACCGCGCCTGGCGATGCCGTGCGGGTCTCCGTGCGAGCCGTCGGTTCGTCGCGCGCAGCCTGCGCGGTGGCTGCGGGTTCAGTCGATTGAGCCTCCGCGCCTTTCGGAATGACGGTCGCGGGGTTTTCCCCGGCCGGCACTGCCGCGGGCGGGGCCCCCGTCGGGGCGCCGGGCGTGACCTCGCCCGAGTGGGTCGCTCCTGCGCTGGCCGTGCCAGTGGCCCCTGGCGGCTCGGGCCGCGGCGCGCGGTCCGCTCGAAAGACGACCGCCCCGAATACGAGCGTGCTGAGCGTGACGGTGGCCACGAGCAGTTGCGGCCGCGCCGGAGCCTCCCGCGGAAAGACCAGGGCCGGATCGAGTGCGGCGATGCGTCGTGTCGCGTCGCTCAAGACGAGCCTGGCCATCGCGTCGTCGTCCTCGATGTACTGCAGCGCGGTCGCCGCGCGGTTCTGCAGCGGCGCGCGACGATCGACCAGGCGTGCCGTTTCGGCGATCGACGGCGCGCGGACGGCACTGGCAATCAGGCTCGCGACAACCGCCGCCGCCACTGCGCCCGCGATCAGCCACGCGCTCGGCAGCGCACCGAGGTGGAGGGCGAGCGAGAGCCCCTCGCCCAGGACGATCGAGACGGCCAGGCACGTCCAGAGAAATCGCAGGCCGAGCACTTCCCGCCGGCGCCGCCGAAAGGCCGCCAGGGCGCGCACGAGCTGCACGCGGGCTTCAGCGTACTCGCCCGGCGTCCGCACGGCGTGCGGGATCGGCGTCGGGGTGGATCCCATCATCCCGTTCGCTCCGACAGGTAGCGCAGCGTCGTGTCCGCGCGCGCCATGCACGAGGCTGTCGCGACCGCGGCAAGCATCGCCAGGACGAGCGGAAGGACAGGCGCCGGCACGGCGCGCCCCGTCCACACCGTGACGAGCGCCGTTGAGGCCGTGGCGAACGTCCACGCGAGGATCACACCCGGCGACAGGAGGTTCCCCCACAGCGAGGCGGCCGATGCGAGCATGGCCAGCGCCGCGAGCGGCAGGAGGTCGATCGCGATCCGCCCCAGCGGAACCGCGGACATCTGCTGCGCGGCGATCATCAGCGGAATGCCGGCAAGGCCGACGGCCAGAGCGGCGCACGTTCGCGCGAAGAACCGTGCGAGCAGAATCCGGGATGGCCGCGTCGCGGTCAGCGCCGACATGACCACGAGGCCGTCGCCGCGTTCCTCCGCACCGCAGCGCGCCGCGACCCACGGGAGAAGCGCGAGCAGGATGACGGCGTCGACGAGCCGCTGCTGCTCGTAGAGGTTCGAACCCGGCAGCAGCGGCACGCCCCCGCTCCAGAGCACCACGAACGCGGCGAGCAGCGCGGCGTGGACGCCGAGGGCCGCGGCGAAGGCCCGCGTACGGGTCCCGACCGTTACCTCGCGAAGGAAGAGGGCCGGCATCACGTCACCACCCCGTGCGCCGCCGCGGCTGCCGGACGCGCGTGGCTATCGGGGACGAGTCGGCCATCGTGCAGGTGCATCACGCGCGTGCAGGCGGCGCGGATGTCGACTGAGGCTTCCGTCACGACGATGACGGCCCGCTCTGACGTGGCCGCGGTGCGCATCCACTCCACCAGGCCGTCGTGGTCGCCGCCGTTCGGCGCCGCCGCGGCTCGGTCGACGAACACCAAATCGGCGCGTGAGAGGAGCGCCGCCTCGAGCACGAGCCTCCGCTGGAACCGCCGGGGCAGCGTGGCCGCCGATGCGCGTCCGGATACGCCGACCCGGGCCAGGGCGGCGGCGACGGCCGCCTCGGGAAGGTGACCCGCGCCCCGGGTCGCCGCTACGAACCGCAGGCACTCCCGCGCATCCAGTCCCGGCAATCCCGGCGGCGCCGTCCCGACGAAGGCGACTTTTCGCCTCACCGCTTCCAGGCCCGCGAGCGTGTCCACGCCGTCGATCTCGAGGACTCCGGATGATGGCGGCAGCAGCGTCGCGAGCACCTCCAGCAGCGTCGTCCGGCCACTGCCCGGTGCGCCTTCGATACCGATGCATTCGCCGCGCACGACGTCGAGGTCGACCTCGGTCAGCACCGTGCGGTCGCCGAATCGCTTCGTGAGCCGCGAGGCATGAAGGACCGGTGTCATCGGGCGGGGTCTCCCGGGGGATCGAGGTAGGCGACGACGAGCGTCCGGCCCTGCGCGTGCACGGCGTGGCGCGCCTCGACGAAATCGATCGGGAGCTGCGCCATCGTGCAGGTGACGACGGGACCGGTGACCTCGCCGCCCAGTACGGTCTCGACCTGGCTCGCCGGAACGCAGCACGTCGAGCGAGGCGATCGAGGAGCCGTCGGCGAACCGGCAGTCGTGGAGATCGGTGGCCGACGGGTTGGCGACCTGCACCATCGTCCCCCGGCGCGACACGGTCAAGGGGCGGACGTCGCTCGCGGCCTCGAGCGTGAACGCTTCGCGCGCCCCGGTCCCGAACGTCCCGTGCAGGACGGGGTAGCCGTTCTCCGCGAGTGCCTGTCGCGCGACCCGTTTCGATCGCGGCATCGGCGAGCGTGGCCTGTACCGGAGTACGTGTCGAATGCGGGAAACTCCGCCGCGCCTCGCATCGTCACGAGCGAGCCGCTCGTGCCCGGGAGTTGCTGGACGAGCGTGGCGTGGTGGATGAGCACCGCCGATGAGGGTCCCGCGCGGCCCACCACCAGGGCGCCACCGGCGCCGCACGCGATGCAGGCCAGGACGGAGACGTAGACCGTGCGTGGACGGCGGCGTCGCACGGCGGCCGCCGCCGTGACCAGCAGCAGCACGAACAGCCCGATGGTGACACGCAGCTGGAGCGACGCGCGGTTCTTTCGCGCCAGCGCAGGCATGATGGACGGCGGCCGGTCGGTCGCAGCGAGGCTGCCAGCTTCGTCGAGGGCGCGCAGCGCGCGCCAGCGGACCAGCGCCAGGCGCTGGTCGGCGGGCAGCTGTTCGGCGCTGCCTCCAGGCCACGTCACGCGATCGACGGCGTCGTACCCGCGAACAGACCGAGGGAGCCGATCTGCAGTGGTTTCGGCCGTGCAGTCCGACGCGCTGCCGGAGTCCGGCAACCGGATCCGTGACGCAGAGCGTGAAGGGCGCGTCGGCCGCCAGGGCGCGCACGGGCAGGTCGGCGGCCGCGAGCACACGGCCGTCGTCCTGAAGCGCGACGGACACCGCGCCGGCGACGCTCATCGTGTGCAGGTAGAAGTCGAAACGCTTGCGCGCGCCGGCAGGAACGGCTACCGGCCGCTCCGCCGACGCATCGCCCCAGTGCACGATCAGCATGCCCGCCGTCGGCTCGCCGGTTGCGTCGATGGTGATGCTCACCGGCGTCCAGCGACCGGGCTTGGTGACGCCCCCCGCCCCGGCGACCCCGGTCAGCGTGAGCGCACCGGCGACGGCCGGCGCCGGCGTGCAGGCGAGAAGAGCCACGACGGTCCCCGCGCACACGACGGCCGACACGCGTCGGGTGTCCGGCTGGCGGGTGGCCATCGCGCGTCTACGGCTACTGCAGGATCGCCTGCAGTGCCGACATGGTGAACGTCGTGACGAGAACCTTGTTGTCCTGCATCTCGTCCTTGACCTCGTTCACCCAGTAGCCTTCCGGGATGCTGAAGCGTGAGCAGCTTGCGCCCGAGATCCTCGCGCCAGTTGTGGCTCCGACCCTTCGAGTCGACGATGACCGGGTCACCGACCGCCTGGAGGGCCTTGGCGAGCACCATGTAGTAGTAGTAGACGGTCTTCTGGCCGAGGCCGGGGTTCTCGTCCACCGTGTAGTTGTCGCGCACCCACTTCAGCACGGCCTGCACGCGTGGATCGGTCTTCTTCACGTTGGCCCACGTGTAGCTGAGCACGCCGGCATACGTGGCGCTGCCGTAGGATTTCGTGCCGCCTTCGACGTTGTACGTGAATCCCGGGTAGTACACGAAGCCGCCGTCGTTGGCCGCCCACTTCTGGTCGTTGGTCTCGCTGTTGTTCTGCGTGCGCTGCAGGAAGGTGAGCGCCTTGTCGTAGGCCGGGTTGTTGCCCGACGGATCCGATTCCCTGAGCGCGCGGAGGGCGTATTCGAGGCTGATGATGTCGGCCTGGCGCCCATCCGGACGCGACGCGCCGTATCCCATGCCGCCGTACCAGATCTCCGACTTGGCCACGCCCTCACCTTCGTCCAGCATGCGGTCGGCGATGTACTGGCGCCCTTTCTCGATGAGCGGCTTGTCGCCCGGCCGGCCGGCGGTTGAGAGCGCCATCACGGAGATCGCCGTCACGTAGTGCGGGACCGTCTTGTCGTAGATGCCGCCATCCGGCTTCGCCAGCTTGACGATCGAGTCCAGGGTGGGCGTCAACTCCTGCACGGTCCTGGCGCGATCGGCGCCCGGCATCTTCATCAGGGCGATGGCCGCCAGGCCCGTGATGCCCGGGTTGTCCTCCCACGTGCCGTCAGGCTTGCGCTGCTGGCGGACGTAAGCCGCCGCGCGGTTCAAGCTGTCGGTCAGCTTCTGGCGCAAGTCGGGCGAAAGGGTAGCCGCCTGCCGCCTTCGAGGCCTGGGGCGACCGGGCCACCAGGGCGGGGACGGCGACAAGGGCGACGAGGGAGGCGGTCATCAACGCGGTGGAGCGGGTCATGGGTCAAAGTTCCTTTCAGTCAGTCGATCCGGCCGTCGGCCTGCGAACGGCACGCGCCACGCCGGCGAAGCAGGCGAGCGCGACGAGGAGGTACAGCCCGGCCGCGGCCTGCCATGCGGGGTAGTCGAGACGCACGTGCGCCAGGGGAGATACCTGGTACAACACGTCGGTCCTGAAAACATCCAATCCGGCGGCCGCCGCCGTCGTCACGAGCGGGCTGGCCAGAAGGCCTGCCGCGACGAGCGGCTGGGGTGCGTCTGCAAGCGCCGGGCCGCCCGCCAGAATCGCCCCGGTCGCGACGAGAGACACCCCCAGGCTGCACCCCACAGCGTCGAGGGGATGGCGAAAACCCAAGCCGCACCAGGCGCCCACGCCGGCCAGCGCCAGGCCCGCGGTGGCGAGCGTCACGTGCGATCGGATAATGGCGCCAGCCGCCTCGCCCGACGCGCCCCAGCCGAGCGACGACACGCCGGCCGACGACACCACGAAGCCCGCCACCAGCACGATCAGCCAGGAGAGGATTCCCAGACCGCCGAGGCGTGCCTGCGCGCCCGCCTCGCTGCGAGCCGGGAAAGGGCGTCGCGCGCGCGCGCCCACGGCTGCCGCCACGACCGGCGCGGCGAGTATCAGCAGCACCGTATCGACGAGCAGCGTGTCGAGCGCAGCCCCGGCAAGAACCGGCCGCGACAGTCCGGTCCCCCACAGGGTCCCGGCGCGGTTATACAAAATTGAGCCGAAGACGACAACCGGAATCCCGGCCGCCGACAACACCGACCACTTGACCATGCGGCTCCGCTCGTTGCGTGGACTCGATCGCGCCGATCGTGATTCAGGCTGAACGGACTCGACCTCGAATCCGTGGCGGCGCGACGGGGCATCGACCACGGACGTCCTTTTTCAGCGGGGTAGCGGTTCCAGTATAGAGCCGGTGCGCGCGGGACGGATCGCCCGGATCGCCCCCGTGATATCCTGCGCCTCGGCTCCGCTGGACCGATGTCCGGTGTGGCGGTCTGCCACGGGTGTGACCATGTACAGAGTGTGCCGCGTGTTGTCCGCAGCTCTCGCTGCGCTGTCGCTGCTCTCGCCGGGGCCGGCGCGCGCGCAGGGGGGGCCTCCGGCGCCTGGTGGACGCACGGCGCCAACCGCGCCGGCTCCGATCGAGCGACTCGGCAAGGGCCTGTTGCGCGTCGGCACCATCACGGTGGATACAGAGAAGCGCGAGGCCTCCGTCGCGGGCACGGTGAACGACGTGCAGATCGTGGAGTTCATCGCGAACACGAAGGGCGGCTTCAAGGCGTACGAAAGCGCCATCGAGCTCGACGCCAACGGGATCAACTTCAACCTCGCGATGATCCTGATCGGGCTCGACAAGGCGCACGCGACCGTGCCCCGCTATCCGAAGGATCCCGTCCTTCCCGCTGGTGATCCGGTCGAGATCTGGATCGAGTGGAAGGACGGCGACTCCACGCGCCGCGTGCGCGCCGAGGAACTGGTCGCCAACCGCGAGACGAAGCAGACGCTGACCGAAGGCCCGTGGGTGTACACAGGGTCCACGTTCGTGCCGGACACCACGGCCTACCAGGCGGATGTCGACGGTGTGCTCATCGGCTTTGCACACACGCCGGCGGCGGTCATCGATCGTCCTCTCCCCGTGCCCGAGCCGTACGATGGCAATCGTCTCAACGCGGCGTTGAACCTCAAGCCCGGGACGGCTGTCGTGCTGACAGTCCGCGCGCTCGCGCTGAAGTAGACTGACCAGTCACTGGCGATTTCCGCGCCACCGTGAGCACACCCCCGCCTATTACGATCCGTTACACGGACGTAATATCGATGATATCTTCAATGTTTTCAATAACTTGACACATGATCCACCTCGCCTGACTAAAGTCTGCCCACAGGGTGTCTAAAAAATAATCAGATTGCTCTTGACTTCCTCCTGGCGGCGGTTGGAATATGTGCTCGGATTTCCAATGAGCGCATCAGTCACGCGCGCCGACGCAGTGCTGACGGGAGCACCGCTGGTGCGCTCGAGCGCAGGACAGACATCCGCCGTGGCGCTGTTGCGGACCGGGACGAAAGCAGCGCAGTGATTTTCGTCAACCAGAGGGAGAGATACACATGATCAGGATGTTCAGGCGTGCGAACGCGATCAGGCTCGGGGGCCTGATGGCGCTCCTCCTCGTCGTCAGCGTGTCTGCCGTGTCGGCGGAGACGTTGATGATGCCCAACCGGCCGGCACTGCGCAACGCCTCCGAGGTGGTCTGGGGGATCACCACGCAGGCCAACGGCACCGCGTACACGATGGACTTCGGCGACGGCGTCGTGGTCAACGGCAATGTCGCGGACCGCTCCTACATCAACTTCAACCACACGTACGCGCTGGCCGGGACGTTCACGGCCACGCTCACGGTCGGCGTCGAGAGCGCGACGACGCAAATCGCGGTGTACGACGCCGCGGTGCTCTCCGCCTTCGACCTGCGCGGCGTCAACATCAACCGTGCGATCGAGAACGGCCTGCGTTACCTGTGGGTCAATCAGTCAATCGCACCACCTTCGACACCGTCGACGCGACCCATGGGGCAACTATCCGGGTTCGATCACCGCCCTGTCGGTGCTGGCCTTCGAAAATCACGGCTACCTGCTGCCGAACAACAACAACGTGCCGACCGGCCTGTATCAGAAGTACATTGTCCAGCGCGGCCTGAACTATCTCGCGACCGCGATGGTGCAGATCGGCCTGACGGCGCAGACCAACGGCGATCCTTGCGCCGGCACCGGACTCGGCCCCGCACCCTGCACCGGCCTCAACAACGGCGTGGACGGCGACCAGGGGTACAGCACCGCCGTGATGCTGCTGCCCTTCGCCGGCAGCACGGCGCCGAACCGCACCATGGGCGCGTTCGGGCCCGCGCTTGCCTCCGGCCAGACCTACAGCTCGATCGTCCAGCGCCTGACGGCCACCGTCTCGTGGGGGCAGATTGACAGCCAGCAATGGCCGCGGCGGCTGGCACTACAGCCTGGCGAACAACGGCGGCGACACCTCCGACGGTTCGACCGACGGATGGGACCTGCTCGCGCTGCTGGACTCAGGCGCGTCGGGCACGCCCATCGGCGCATTCGTGAAGTCGGAATGGAAGAACTTCGCGCTGCCGAGCGGCCTCAACACCGACGGCTCCTTCGACTACAACTCCGACGCGCAACCCGGCCAGCGACAACAACGTGAACCTCGCCAAAGCGGGCGTCGCGATGCAGGGGATGTTCTACGCCGGATTCCGCTCGCTGATCCGCTCGTCCAGCAGACGCTGAGCTACATCAACACCCACTGGACCGTGTTCACCGGCATGGGCTTCTCAGTGCGGGAACGGCACCTTTCAACCTCGGGTGCTCGTACGGGATGTTCAATATCTTCAAGGGCCTCACGCTCTACGGTGTGCCCACGCTCACGGGTTCGCCCCGAGCCGCTGGTCCGGGACCCATCCCGGCAGGCGACTGGTATGCCGAATACGTCGACTGGCTCGTGGCGAACCAGACCTCGCCGACGGTCAACCACGGGCGGAAACTGGGCGGGGCTGTACTTCTCCTGCTGCGAACAGGACCTGAACGCCAACACGGCGATCGGAGAACTGATCCTCTCGCCTGTCGCCCTGATCCAGCCGGATCCGACGACGTTCTCCACCGTCGGTCTCTCGCCGGTGACGGCGACCAACCCGCCGGGGACGAGCCACACCGTGACCGCAACCGCGGTGAGTTCGACCGGCGCACCGGTGCCGGGCGCGACGATCAGCTTCCTCGTCCTGACCGGCCCGAACGCCGGGAAGACGGGGGCGGGCGTGACCAACGCCGCCGGCCAGGTCACGTTCACCTATACCGACACGAGCGTCGGCCCGTACCCGGTGAGTGACACGATCCAGGCCTATATCGGCCAGGTCGGGTCGAACCTGCCGTCGAACATCGTCACGAAGACCTGGGACCTCGGCATCCTCGTCTGCGACGCGGATGGCGACAAGGACGTCGACAACGCCGACCTCGAGATCATCCGTAACGCGAACGGTCAGGTGGCGACCGGGCCGAACGACCCGCGGGATGGCAACAAGGACGGCAAGATCGACGTCGCTGACGTTCGGTTATTGCTCGCTCCACAAGACCTAGTAACCGCAGGCTCGAGGGGGGCCGCCGCACGCCCGCGGCGGCACCCCCGCAACCGCGAAGAAAGAGACCAAAGTCAGCCCTGATGGCGACCTTGGTCGGCAGCGAGAGCGGGTCCACCAGGGTATCCGGCGTATTCGTCGCCATTTACACGGGCACCCGGTCATGGCAGCTCTCGGAAGGGGTTTTGCTTTACAGGCGGCGGGCTCGAATGTCTGGATGCGCTCAGGCCGGCCCGGCGCTCAAATCGGTTTGTGGGAGACGAAATTATGAGCAACGTTCACAAGATGTTTCGGGTTCTGGCCTTGGCGGTGCTGGTCGGAGCCGCCATCGTCGTGCAGACCGAAGCGGCGACCATCAGCATCTCACCCGTCACGCAGAACGCGAACGTCGGCGACGTGGTGAATGCGGATATCCTCGTCAGCGGCCTGTCGGCGACCGAATCGGTAGGCGGCGTGTCGCTCCTGTTGTCGTTCGACGACATCGTCCTGTCGGGTCTCAGTTATATCGTCGACCCGGATGCGAAGATGGGCCGCCGCGTGCGGCTTGTTCGACCTGAGCTTCGGCTTCACCGGTGGCGCGGGTTCGCCGCTGGATCTGTTCTTCATCGCTGACCCCGCCCTCGACGACGCCGCGTTGAAGGCGTTGCAGGGCACCGGGTTCCGGCGTGGCCACGGTCAGCTTCACCGCCACGGCCAACGGGCTGAGCCCGCTGACGATGTCGACGCTCGGTATTTTCCTGTCGGACGCATCGGGCCAGGTCGAGATCCCGGCCTCGGTCAGGTCTGGCAGCGTCTGCGTGGGTGGCAACTGCACCGTGCCTGAACCGGGTCTGCTGACCCTGCTCGGAGCCGGACTCAGCGCCATCGCGGTGCGGCGGCGTCGGACCCGGCGCGCATAGCGCCAGGTCGCGTCCGTCGGCTTGATTTGAATCCGCAGGGAGGTCACACTCCCTGCGGATTTTTTTTCCCGGAAACCCAACTGGACCCGCATGCCACGCACGACTACCACAGCCGTCGTCGAGAGCGCCGCGGCCGCCCGTTCGCTCAGAGCCGGACCCTACCGGCCATGGCCCTTCCGCTGGCGTTCGTGCTGGCCCTGGGAGCGCTGTGCCTGCTGCCGTCGGTCCGGACGCAGGCCACTCTCGTCCGATCGCTGCTCGGCGCCTGCGGCGCGCTGACGGTATGGATCGCGGCCCTCGCCGTCCGCTCCGCCGGACGGGAGTTCAAGATCGACGTCCAGCTGCGGCCACAGCACTACCTTCAGGCAGGCGCCCAGGCGGTCGTGCTGCTGTACTGGGGATGGTACTGGCGACCGGTATATGACGCGCTGCCGCTGCTGGCCGCGCAACTGGCTTTCGCCTACGCGTTCGAGATCCTTCTCGCCTGGAGCCGCCGCGACGACTACACGCTGGGGTTCGGTCCGTTCCCGGTCGTGTTCAGCACCAACCTGTTCCTGTGGTTCAAGCCCGACTGGTTCTACCTGCAGTTCGTGCTGCTCGGCCTGGGATTCGCGGTCAAGGAGTTGATCCGCTGGAACAAGAACGGCCGGCGGACGCACATCTTCAACCCGTCGTCGTTTCCGCTCGCCGTGTTTTCGCTCGTGCTCATCGCCACTGACTCGACCTCGATGACGTGGGGCGTCGAGATCGCCCGGACGCAGTTCAATGCCCCGCACATCTACCTGCTGCTGTTTCTCGTCGGCCTGCCGGGGCAGTTTCTGTTCGGCGTGACGTCCATGACGATGTCGGCGGTCGTGACGACGTACCTGTTCGGCCTGGCGTACTTCGGGGTCACGGGCACGTACTTCTTCATCGACTCCTACATACCTGTCGCCGTGTTTCTCGGGATGCACCTGCTTTTCACGGATCCATCCACGGCGCCCAGAACCGAGAGCGGCCGCATCGTGTTCGGCATGATGTACGGGCTCTCGACCGTTGCCCTCTACACGATTCTCGGACGTTTCGGCGTCCCGACCTTCTACGACAAGCTGTTGCCCGTGCCACTGATGAATGTCTCCATTCAACTGGTGGACCGAGTGGCGCCGCGGCTGTTCGCCTGGGCGGATCCCGCCGCGCTGAAGCCGGCGATCACCGGCCGCCGGCGCAACCTCGCCTACATGGTCGTGTGGGTGCTGGCGTTCGCCACGATCAGCGCGGCGGGCGGAGTCGGCGACAATCATCCCGGCCGGCGGGTGCCGTTCTGGCAGCAGGCGTGCGCGGACAACAGGTTCGGCGCCTGCGAGACGCTCGGAACGATTGCGGGCATCTATTGCGAGGACGGGTCCGGGTGGGCCTGCGACGTGCGCGGCGTGCTCAGGGCCCGGGGGAAAATCGCGAAGCCCGCGGGGGATGCCGGGGCGGATTTCGGGCACGCCTGCGGGCTGGGCTTCACGCCGTCGTGCCGCAACGCGGTGCTGATGCGCACGTCGGGTGTCGTGCCCGGCTTTTCGCAGCCTGCCCTGCGGGACTATCCGATCATCCTGCGCAGCGGCAAGGGGCCGGTGCCTGACAAGACGCCGCTCGAGTTGCTGACGCGCGCGTGCGACCAGGGCTTCATGGCCGGTTGCGAGGGCGTTGCCGCGCTGTACCTGAAGGGCGAGGGGGTGGAGCGCAATCCCGAGCGAGCCGCCGCCGGCTTCGAGCAGGCGTGCAACGGCGGCCTGGCTTCCGCGTGTTCCAATTTCGGATACATGTACTACACCGCCGACGGTGTCGCGCTCGACAAGCCTCGCGGCCTGGCATCGCTGAAGAAAGCCTGCGACCTCGGCATGGCCCCGGCGTGTCGGTGGCTGGCGGAAACGAAGCAGTAGCGCGGACCTCCCCGGTTCGCGTGGTCGCGGAACAAGCAGACAAATGGTCGCGCAGGCTGCGACATCCTGCGGGCTTCCTGCCCCGGGCGACTTTGGCCGTCGTCAGCCCCTTCCGAGTGCGCGCAAGGCGTGCGCGCCGCGTGGATCGTTCCTGAGCAACAGTCGGCGATGGACGCGGGAGACTGCGGGTCAGGCTGTACAGCAAACTCGCCACAACCTGGCGATGCACTCGACAGAGACGTGACGGGCGCTCCGGCCCGCTCGAGAAGCGTCCTGCTCGATATCGGCTCGAGCCGTGGCACTTGAATTGCCGGCCCGTCGGATCCGAACGACGCGCGGTTTGCTGCGCGCCGGGAATCTGTCGGCTGACGTGTGCGTTGGCCTGGCCGATGACCGGCAGGAACGAGGAGGGCACCGACGTGGCGATAGCGCACGTGCTGGCATGGGTGATTGCGGCGGCAGTGACAGCCGGTCAATCCGGGACGGGTGACGCGGCAACCATCAAGGGGGCCGTGCGCGATCAGCAGGGCGGGGCCATCGGCGGCGCCGCGGTTTCGATCGCATGCGGCGGAGTCGAGAGGCATGCGACGACGAACGCCCAGGGCGAGTTCGAGGTGTCCGGCCTTCGTGCGACCGCGTGCAGCGTGACCGCCTCCTCCGCCCTGTTCGAGCCGCAGACCGTCACGGTGAACGCCGCCCCGGGCGTCGCACGCGCGGAGTTCACGCTTCCGGTCCGCCGATTTCTGACAGAGGTGGTCGTGACGCCGTCGCGCGGCACGGCAGAGGACGGCTTCACGGTTCCGGAATCGGTGTCGGTCACGACGCGCCGCGAGATCGACGCGCGTCCGTCGCAGCTGCTGCCGCAGGTCCTGCGTGACGAGCCGGGCGTGCTGCTCCAGCAGACCACCAGCGCCCAGGCCTCGCCGATCATCCGCGGCTTCACCGGGCAGAGCAACGTCTACCTGGTGGACGGCGTGCGCCTGAACACGGCTGCGTGGCGGTCGGGGCCCAGCCAGTATCTCGGATGGATCGACACCGCCGTCGCGAATCGCATCGAGGTCGTGCGGGGGCCGGGCTCGGTGGAATACGGGAGCGACGCGCTCGGCGGCACGATCAATGTGACGACGGCGCCGTCGTTGTTCTCGAGTCGAGGGCTGGACACCGGCGGCGCAATCACCGGCAGCGTCGGCTCGGCCGATCGCAGCAGCGGCGCCGAAGGCAGCCTGCACGTCCGGTTCAGCGGCGCATCGATGCGCTTCGGCGGCACCAGCTCGCAGCATCGGCGATCTGCGCGGCGGAGAAGGCCTGGACTCGCACTCCGCGGTGACACGGTTCCTGGGCTTGCCCTCGACCGTGCTCGGGACGCGCATGCCGGCGACCGACTACACGCAGTCTGGTGGATCGTTCGGCGGCACGTTCAACGCCGGCGGGAGCGCGACGGTGAACGCCCTCGTCGTGCACGAGCGGCAGACGGGTGCGAGTCGATACGATCGCGTCCTGGGAGGCGCCGGCAACTACCGCAGCGGGTTCGATCCGCAGCGTCTCGATTTCGGACTGGTGAAGTACCAGCGGCCGGACACTGCCGGGTTCGACGGGTTGAGCGCGACGTTCTCGATCAACCGGCAGGCCGACGGCCGTTTCGAGCAGGCGCGTCCGACGGCGCGCGTGGACAGCCAGCAGTCAGTGACGACGGTCTTCGGGTATCAGGTGCAGGCGCATCGCGCGTTGCGCGGGCGTCAGGGCCTGCTCGCCGGCGCCGAAATCTATGACGAATCCATGACGGCCTCGCGGGCACTGCTTCAGCCGGACGGATCCGTGCAGCCGCAGCGGCCGGACATTCCTGACGGGACCACGTACCACACGCTCGGCCTCTTCGTGCAGGATACGGCCGATCTGGTGCCGGGTCGCGTCACGCTGCGCGGCGGGTTGCGCTACGGGCGGTTCGGCTTCAGGACGGTCAGCGATCCGGCGTTCGGAGTGACGGCGGATCGCGTGACGACCGATGCGGTGACGTTTCAGGTCGGGACGGTGGTTGCGCTGACGCGGAACCTCAACGCGGTGGTCAGCGTGCGCCGGGGCTTCCGCGCCGCCAACGCGGCGGACCTTGGCGACATCGGCCTGTCGGGAGGCGGCGGCTTCTCGATCACGCCCTCGAAGGCGTCGTCGCTCGGGGCCTACGTCGGCACGAGCGAAGGTGCGACCGCTGTCTCCAGCGGGGAGCGCGTCCAGCAGCTCGGTCCCGAGGTGCTCTATGCGTATGAGGCTGGGCTGAAGTTCAGGAGCCGTATCTTCGACGCGTCGATCTCGGCGTACGATCTCGAATCGTTCGACACGATTCAGCGGCGCGCGCTGGTGTTCGACACCAACGTGGTCGGGACGACGATCTCGGGCTTCGACATCGTCTCGCAGGATGCGGCGGGGCTGGCGTACATCGCGCAGGACGTGCGGCCGATCGGCACGCGCGTCAATGCGGACCGTGCGCGCCTCACGGGATTCGACCTCCAGGGCGCGGCGCGCGTGGGCCGGCACGTCGAAGGTCACGCGTTCTTCTCGATGCTGAACGGGAAGCTGCTGGCGACGGGCGAGTACCTGCGGCGCATGCCGCCGCCGCTCGGCGGCGCCCGGGTACGATGGGACACCGAGCGCGTCTGGGTGGAAGGTGCGATGAACTTCGCGCGCACGCAGACGCACCTCAATGGTGGCGACCTGTCCGATCCGCGCGTCGGCGCGGTTCGCACGCGCAGTTCGATCGCGTCGTTCTTCAATGGTACGGCGACGGATTTGGGTCTCGTGCAGAACGGCGTACTCGTTGCCACAGGCGAGACGCTGGCCCAAGTGCAGACGCGGCTGCTCGGCACCAGCAGCTCGGGCCAGCTTTACACGGACGGGCCCGGATTCGTGGTGGTCGGTCTGCGCGCGGGTGTTCGGGTCAGCCGCATGCTGGATGTGTCGGTCCTCGGCGAGAACCTGACGGATCGGAATTACCGCCTGGTCGGGTCGGGGGTCGATGCCCCGGGAATCAACGCGCAACTGAGGGTGCGCTACCGATTCTGAGGCGCATCACGGCCAGCGTTCGGGTGGACCAGCGGATTTGGCTTGGAAATCCGCTGGGTTTGACAGGGTTCGGGACCACCGTTATATTGATCGGACGCACTCGACGGAACGGTCCACGACAGTGGGTTGTGACGGAGGCAGCGGCTCCAGACCCCGCGGCGGCGAAATAAATCGTTGACAGGCCAAGGGGGTTTCCGTAGTATTAGAAGGTTGTTCGGGTGGGCTGGGGCGGAAACGTCGAGCCGGACGCGGACAAGGAGAGACTGATTGAAGAATGCTTAGCGGGCGATAGCCGGAAGACGCGGAAGTTCCTGCCGAATCCTAGCCTGTCTGCTCGCGAAATCAATCACACAGTTTCAACGCATCGGCGGCCGGTATGTTGTGCCGAGTGTGGATGCGTGACGGGGAATTAGCTCAGCTGGGAGAGCGCCTGGTTTGCAACCAGGAGGTCACCGGTTCGAGCCCGGTATTCTCCACCAGCCGTTTTCGGCGTTACGGATGGCCTGCCTCGAGGAGCGGGCGAAGCGCGACGAAGCTGGCGATGGGCCGGGCGAGTGAAGCGAGCCAGGGGACGTCGATCGAGCACGCGAGGGCTCTCGACGGACCCAAGACGGTTTCGGTTCTTTGACAATTGAATATCCTGCAAACGGTAGTTTTTTCCGACCACACACACGCAGTGTGCTAGGAGCTGGCGCCAAGCCAGCTTCGAGTTCTAGATGAATAGGTCAAGCTACTAAGGGCGTACGGTGAATGCCTTGGCGCCAGGAGTCGATGAAGGACGTGGTAAGCTGCGAAAAGCTTCGGTGAGCCGCAAACAGGCTTTGACCCGAGGATATCCGAATGGGGAAACCCACGCTGGGTAATACCGGCGGATCCCAGGCTGAATACATAGGCCTGGCGAAGACAACCCGGGGAAGTGAACCATCTCAGTACCCGGAGGAAAAGAAAACAATAGTGATTCCGCTAGTAGCGGCGAGCGAACGCGGAACAGCCCAAACCATCGTGCTTGCACGGTGGGGTTGTAGGACCTGTCTGGTGTAAAACCAGCGAGTTACCAACCGGCACGTTAGTCGAACGATCTGGAACGATCGGCCATAGAGGGTGACAGCCCCGTAGGCGACAACATGCCGGCTCGCGACAGGCACCTGAGTAGCGCGGGACACGAGAAATCCCGTGTGAATCTGCGAGGACCATCTCGCAAGGCTAAATACTTCCTGGCGACCGATAGTGAACCAGTACCGTGAGGGAAAGGTGAAAAGAACCCCTGCGAGGGGAGTGAAATAGTACCTGAAACCGTATGCCTACAAGCAGTGGGAGGGCTATGCCCTGGCTTCGGCCGGGGAATGCCTGACCGCGTGCCTTTTGCATAATGAGCCGGCTAGTTAATCTCAGTGGCAAGGTTAAGCGAAAGCGAGCCGAAGCGAAAGCGAGTCCGAAATGGGCGACGAGTCGCTGGGATTAGACGCGAAGCGAGGTGATCTACCCTTGGCCAGGGTGAAGTACGGGTAACACCGTATGGAGGCCCGAACCAGTGTTGGTTGAAAACAGCTTGGATGAGCTGAGGGTAGGGGTGAAAGGCTAATCAAACCTCGTGATTGCCCGTTCTCCTCGAAATATCTTTAGGGATAGCCTCGAGAGGTCGGCGCTGGTGGTAGAGATCTGGATGGACTAGGGGGCTTACCAGCTTACTGAATCCAACCAAACTGCGAATGCCAGCGACACGTATCTCGGGAGTCAGACAGTGGGGGCTAAGCTTCATTGTCGAGAGGGAAACAGCCCAGACTACCGGCTAAGGTCCCTAACTCTGTACTAAGTGGTAAAGGATCTGGAGACGCTCAGACAACCAGGAGGTTGGCTTAGAAGCAGCCATCCTTTAAAGAAAGCGTAATAGCTCACTGGTCAAGCGGCTCTGGGCCGACAATCCAACGGGGCTCAAGTACAGGACCGAAGCCGTAGAATAGACGAGACCCTGCGGGGTCTCATATTGGTAGAGGAGCGTTCTCATCGCAGCGAAGTCAGACCGTAAGGACTGGTGGAGCGGTGAGAAGTGACCCTGCCGGCATAAGTAGCGATAAGGGAAGTGAGAATCTTCCCCGCCGAAAGCCTAAGGTTTCCTGAGGAAGGTTCGTCCGCTCAGGGTCAGTCGGGTCCTAACGCGAGGCCGAAAGGCGTAGCGGATGGACATCCGGTTAATATTCCGGAACTACCTATTTCTCGTTATCACGATGGGGGGACGCAGGAGGCTAACCGGGCCCACGATTGGACGTGTGGGTTCAGGCATGTAGGGGGACTTTCCAGGCAAATCCGGAGAGTCACATTCCCTGAGGTGCCATGGCGAGGGTCTTACGACCCGCAAAGCCGGTGACGCCACGCTGCCGAGAAAAGCCTCTAAGGAGAGAAATGGGTACCCGTACCGCAAACCGACACAGGTAGGTGAGGAGAATATCCTCAGGCGCGAGTGTGATCCCTCGTTTAGGAACTCGGCAAACTCGCCCCGTAACTTCGGAATAAGGGGTGCTCGATTAGCGTGCACGGTCCTCGCGGCCGTGTGCGTGAACGAGTTGCAATAAAGAGGCCCAAGCGACTGTTTACTAAAAACACAGGACTCTGCGAAGTCGAACACGACGTATAGGGTCTGACGCCTGCCCGGTGCCGGAAGGTTAAAGGGAGAGGTTAGCCGCAAGGCGAAGCTTCGAGCTGAAGCCCCGGTAAACGGCGGCCGTAACTATAACGGTCCTAAGGTAGCGAAATTCCTTGTCGGGTAAGTTCCGACCTGCACGAATGGCGTAACGATTTGGGCGCTGTCTCAACGAGGGGCACTGCGAATTTGTGGTACCGGTGAAGACGCCGGTTGCCCGTGACTAGACGAAAAGACCCCGTGCACCTTTACTACATCTTAGTAGTGAATGCTGGCGTGTTATGCGCAGGATAGGTGGGAGGCTTTGAACTCAGGCTTTCGGGCTTGGGGGAGCCAACGGTGAGATACCACCCTTAACACTCCGGCGTTCTAACCTCGTTCTGTCATCCAGATCAGGGACACTGCTAGGTGGGTAGTTTGACTGGGGCGGTCGCCTCCTAAACTGTAACGGAGGCGCGCGAAGGTTCGCTCAGGCTGTTTGGAAATCAGCCGGAGAGTGCAAAAGCAGAAGCGAGCTTGACTGCGACACCTACAAGTGGAGCAGGTGGGAAACCAGGCTTTAGTGATCCGGTGGTTCCGCATGGAAGGGCCATCGCTCAACGGATAAAAGGTACGCCGGGGATAACAGGCTGATCTGAGCCAAGAGTTCACATCGACGCTCAGGTTTGGCACCTCGATGTCGGCTCATCGCATCCTGGAGCTGTAGCAGGTTCCAAGGGTCCGGCTGTTCGCCGGTTAAAGCGGTACGTGAGCTGGGTTTAGAACGTCGCGAGACAGTTCGGTCTCTATCTGTCATGGGCGCAGGAGATTTGAGTGGGGCTGTCCTTAGTACGAGAGGACCGGGATGGACGCACCTCTAGTGTACGAGTTGTCGTGCCAACGGCAGCGCTCGGTAGCTACGTGCGGAAGGGAGAAACGCTGAAGGCATCTAAGCGTGAAACCCTCCACAAGATGAGATCTCCCGAGCCGTAAGGCTCCTAAAGGCTCCTGGAAGATTACCAGGTGATAGGTCGGGTGTGGAAGGCCAGTGATGGTTGAAGCTAACCGATACTAATCAGCCGTGAGGCTTGACCTTTTCTTCTTCTTCGAACAGTGCACGCACTGTCGTGTTGGTGGCGGTCAAAACTGCCGTTTGCAGGATATTCAATTGCTCGAGGTGGTTCTCGAACCGCCTTGCCGTGGTTCTTTGACATTGTCTGGGACGACCCACAACCCTACACGCCGATATGCGGTGTCGATACGTTGAGGGACCCCAGGCACACACAGCTTCAGATTGCAGATTGCAGATTGCAGGATTGACTGCGACTGTCAGCCACGTTTCCCGGTGGTCATAGGAGAGGGGTCACACCCGTTCCCATTCCGAACACGGAAGTTAAGCTCTCTACCGCCGATGGTACTGCGCGGGTAACTGCGTGGGAGAGTAGGTCACTGCCGGGATTATTCTCAAAGGCCCGCTTCGCAAGAGGCGGGCCTTCTTTCGTTTGCGCCCGCTTCTCGCCGGCGCCTGCGACCCACTCCCACCCGCCTCCGACTGCCATCGCTGACGCTCGGGATTACAATGCTCGCCGTGAACCCCATCGGCGGCCTCCCGGAATGACCATCGATGCAGCGCTGCTGCGCGGGCTCGCAATCGCCCTGGCCGCCGCAGCACTGTCGCCGCTCCTGTTCGGGACCGGCCGTCGCGAGTCGCTCTGGATGATCGGTCTTCCCGCGGCGCCGTGTACTCTCCGCGCCGCCTTCCCGGCTTCGTGCTCGTCGTCGGCTTCGCCTACCTGCGTCGCCCGGAGCTTGGCTCCGTGACTGACGCCGCACGCCGATGGCGTGGACCGCGCTCGTCCTCGTGCTCCTGATTGCCGTCTTCGTCGCCGGCCGGGTGGAGAAATGGGATCAGCGGCATAGTCCCGCTGCGCCGGGCTGGCCGTCGTCGTCTGCACCCTGGACATGTGGCTGGCGCTGCGGATCGTGACGCTGTTCTGGGAGGTCGGCTCAGGCAAGGTGCGCCCCCCGACCTTTCGCGCCCTGCGTCGGCTGGATCGCCTTGCCCATGACGCTCGGCGGGCCGTTGCTCCGCTACTCCGAAATGCCGCAGTCGGCCGCCGTTGAACTCGCGCTCTGGAAATCGCCCGCCTGGTGGACGGAACTGGGTCTCGGCAGCGCGAAATTCGCCACTGGTGTGCTGCTCGGCATGGTCCCGCCGATGGGCGCGAGCGAGGGCTCCGGCGTGCGGCTGTCGCACGTGGTGACGCTGGTCCTGATTCGCGGGCCGGTGGGGTTCTATCTGACGTTCGCGGGCTATTTCGACCTGATGCAGATGCTGGCCCGCGTGATGGGACCGTCGTGCCCGACAGCTTCAACTGGCCGCTCGGACGTGAGAATATCTCCGCAGTTCTGGGCGAACTGGAACATGACGGCCACGCGGGTCTTCCGTGACTATCTCTTCTACAGCCGCTGGGGGCTTCGTCGCTACAACGTCTACGTGAACACGCTCGTGCTGTTCACGCTCGTCGGTCTCTGGCACGGCGCCAATGCTTACTGGATCCCGTGGGGCTTCCTTCACGGCGTGATGTTCTGCGCATTCCTCGCCTGGCGGAAATGGGGAGCGTCTCGCGGCAGGGCCATCACCGGGACGCCGGCCGACGTTGCCAGCCGAGTCGCCACGTATCTGGGTGTCTGTGCCGCCTGGTATCTGCCTTCGAAGGTCCTTCAGTGGCTGGGGGTAATCTGAACGCCGATGATTACCGATGACCTCGAGGACCGCATCCGGCGCGTCATCCTCCGCACCCTGGGCGCACCGCCCGGCGATCCGACCGAGCCGCTCGCCATGGGCCTCACGCCAGGCTGGGACTCGATCGGCCACATGAACGTGGTGATCGAGCTCGAGGCGGAGTTCGAAACGAGCTTTCCGGCTTATCGACTGCCTGAACTCGTGGATGTCCCATCCATCGCGAAGACCCTGCGGGAATCAGCGAACCGATGAGGCCGAGATGAAAGCGTTCGCCAATCTCGATGTCGAGGTGCCTGAACGCCTCGAAGAGGAGTTGCTGAAGCGGATTCCGTATGTGTCGGAGGGCATCCGCAACCCGAAGCTGACCTGCGGCGGCCGCCGACTCACCTTCGACCTGCTGGATCCGTTTGCGCATCGCGCCGCCGAGGTATCCGCCGCCATCGCGGACGTCGCGCGCCGCGTAACGCGCGATCTGCGGGTGGTCTCGGTGCGCACCCTAGCCCGGCGCGACGCGTTGCCCTCCTCGTTCCGCGACGACCCGCATCCGCTCCTCGAAGCGCGCGGAGACATCATGCCGCTCGGCCTCGGCCGCTACGCATTTGGCCCGCGCCTCGTCGCCCTCATGGCTGCGCTCGATGCGCGCATCGGCGAGATTGCGGCGGCACTGGAGGCACCGGCGTACGTGTTTCCCGCGCTCATCGGCGCCGACGTGCTCGACCGCTGCCAGTATTTTCGGAACTTCCCGACCGCTCTGAGCTTCGTCAGTCACCTCCGGGAAGATCACGCGTCCATCAGGGAATTCGCGCGCGAGGCCCGGTGGACCGAGGGGCGGCTCGGGTTCGACGCCGCCAGGCTCAGCCCCGTGGACTGCCTCCTGGCGCCCAGCGTCTGTTTCCACTGGTACGCGTGCCTCAGCGGCAGCGCGCTGGCATCGCAGACCATCACCGCGAAGGGCCGGTGCTTTCGCTACGAATCAACCAACCTCACCGGCCTCGAGCGGCTGTGGGACTTCACGATGCGCGAGGTGATCTTCGCCGGCCCGCCCGAGTTCGTGTCCGCCCGGCGTCAGGCCTGCCTCGAACGCTGCGTGGCCCTGCTCGACGGGTTGGGACTCGCCTACGAGGTGGCGACCGCGACCGATCCCTTCTTCGCCGACGTCTACGCGGCACAGGCGGCCTACCAGCAGGGATTCGAGCTGAAATTCGAGCTGCTGGTGCCGCTGCCGTACAGCGGTCGCAAACTGGCGGTCGGATCGCTCAACTACCATCAGGACTTCTTCGGCCGCTCCTTCGGCATCCACGCCGGTGGCGTTCCTGCCCACACTGGCTGCCTCGGGTTTGGACTCGAACGGCTCGCGCTCGCCTTCATCGCCCAGCACGGCATCGACGAGGGCGTGTGGACCGTGTGGTGCGCCAAGCGCTGAGTCCGTGTTGCCGCCGCGGCCGCTGCCTATCGCGGCTCGAGGTGCATCCCGGGACTGACGCTGTATCGTTCGACGAACTGGTCCAGCGTCACCGCGTCGCCTTCGGAATCGAGCACCCGGGTGATCCTGATTACCGCGTCCGCCAGCTGCACGTCGATGCCGTCGGAACCAACCGACAGCACCGAGCCGGCGTCATCGTCTCCCGCGTCCGACAGTTTGACGGCGTGCTCCAGGCAGAAGCGCCTGCCGCCGGCCATCGCCATCGGGCGAGCGAATGGGTCCGGAAGCGGATGAAGCCGAAGCGAACGCAAACAGCGGTCGAAGGACTCGTAGTCCCAGCGGAAGCTCACCCAGCCGCCGTTTGGTACGTCGCGTGCCAGGTAACGGGTCGCTGCCGCTACGTCCTGCCTGACGCGCGCGGCGGAGCCTCGGAGGACCGAGGGAGCCACGTCCCGAAAGAGCGAGAGGCCCTCGGACAGGCACCTCAGGATCAGGGTGGCGGCGGTCTCCGCGGGGCGTATCGGAAACAGGCGTTGTGCCACGATGTCGCCGGCGTCGACCTCGGCAGTCATGAAATGCCAGGTGACTCCATGTTGCGTCTCGCCATTGAAGATGGCCCACGAACAGGCGTTCATTCCGCGGTAGCGCGGCAGGGGTCCGTTGTGGAAATTCAGGATGCCCTGAGGCGGCAACGACAGCAACGGCTCGCGAATTACCCGGAAGCTGTTGATGCTGAAGATCAGCGTCGGCGCCGCGGCACGAATCCGCTCGGAGGTCTCCCGCGCGTGCAGGGCGGCGGTCTCGAGACAGGCGACCGATTCGGCCCTGCAGAATGCGGCGAGCGAATCGCCGGGCGTGGCGCCAGCAGGTTCGGAGATGACGAGCGCGACGTGGGCGTCCGGCGATTCGTGCAATATGCGCACGCACTCGATGGCCATGCGGCCATTGCCGATGACGGCGACGTTCTTCATGTGATCGAGGCTGCCTTCACCACGTCATGTCGCTGGCGCCGCACGGTGATGTCGCAACTCACGCCGACTGATTCTAGCGCGACGCGCCTGCCGTCCGGCTTCGAGGCGTGAGAGAATCTGAAGCGGTGCCAGGCCAGCAACTTGGTTGGAAGCCGTCGGCCGACGCGGCAACGCTCGCAGGGCTCGGCGCTGCCGCCGTCTGTGCCCGCCTCTGGCTCGGGCCCTTCGTTCAAGACGACGCGTTCATTACGTTCAGATACGCGCGCAACATCGCCGCCGGGGCCGGATTCACCTACAACCCGCCTGCGCACGTGCTCGGGACGAGCACCCCGCTCTTCGCGATGCTGATGGCCGGACCGGCGCTGTGGCACGCGGATCCGGGCTGGATCGCCCTGGGAATCGCGATGCTGTCGGACATCGTGACAATCGCCTGCGCGGCCCTGGTGCTGCGGCGGCACGGATGGACGCTTGCCCCGCTGATCTGCGCCACCGGGGTCGCCCTGTGGTTCCCCTATCTCACCTATGCGGTGTCGGGGATGGAAACGTCCCTGTATGTCGCGCTGCTGGCCGCTACGCTGCTGGCCGTCGACCGATCCAGGCCGTTGACAGCCGCCGCGACGCTCGGCCTGGCCGCACTCTGCCGTCCGGACGCATGGCTCGCCGCCGCCGTCGTCTTCGGCTGGATACTGCGACGCCAGCCGCGTCAGTCGATTGGGTTCGCCGGTGTGTTCGCCGGCGTCGTGGCCCCATGGCTGGCATTTTCGCTCTGGTATTTCCAGACAATCGTCCCATCGTCGATTACCGCCAAGGCGGACGGACGGCTTGGAGCCTGGCAGAGCCTTCTGGTCCTGATCAATCAGTTTGGCCACGGCGTTTACGTACCGCTCACAATCCTGGCGGCGGTCGGGCTGGCGGTTCTCCTGCGCGCGAGGCGTGACGTGTTCGTCGTCGGCGCCGCCTGGGGAGTGATGTACGCGGCGGCGTTCGTCGCCTCGGGAGCCTTCTCCTTTTTCCCTTGGTACTTCGTCCCGCTCTATCCGCTCTATTGGGTTGCGATCGGCGCGGCGCTGGAGGCGCTGGCGCCGCTCATGGTGCCGGCGAGAGTCCTGCCGCACGCGGGGCGGCTGTGCGTTCTCGTTGCGGCCGCGGTGCTGGCCGCCCGGTTGCCGCACGATCGCGAGACGCTTCGACACTGGTTCGAGGGCAGGGAATTTCTGGACGAGCGGGTTGCCGGTGTCGAGCTTCGGGGAGCCGACTGCACCCTCGCGGCCACGGAGAGTGGCACGCTCGGCTACTACTACAACGGGCCCGTACTCGACCTCATCGGGCTGGTGAGCCCGGAAGCCGTCGGAAAGCCGGTGCTCGACGTCGTCCGGAACGAGCGGCCCTGCTGGGTGGCGACCTACGACGATCATGTGGATCGCGCCGTGCTCGCTGACGCCGAATTCCGGGATCAGTACGATCTGGCGTTCTCGCGCCGAGTCTCGCCGGCTCGGGAGTTCCTCCTGTTCCGGCGCAGGCCTTCTCCCTAGCCGATCGGCTCCGCCAGGATCCGCGCGAACGGCTCCGGCGGATCCCGCCAGGAGCAGTTGATGGAGTGTGTGCAGGGAAAGCCGCGGGGGCGGGGTGCTGCGCGTCCGGGCGGCAGCACCCCGATTCGAAGACGTCAGATGACCCGGCCGGCCGCCGCCAGCTCGAACTTCGCCGTCAGCACCTGCGTCAGATCGGGCTTGCCGATCTCCTGGAGGTCGTAGCGCACGCGGACGGTCGGCTGCTTGATCGTGACCAGCCGGTTCAAGTCAATCGGCGTGCCGATCACGACGACGTCGCAGGGAACCTTCGCGATCGTCGCCTCGAGATCCTTCACCTGCTCGTCGCCGTAGCCCATGGCCGGCAGGAGATGGCCGGTGTTCGGGTACTTCCTGAACGTGTCGGTGATCGTGCCCACTGTGTAGGGGCGTGGATCGATGATTTCGCTCGCCCCGAACTTCAACGCCGCGACGGTGCCGGCGCCGAATTTCATTTCACCGTGGGTCAGCGTCGGGCCGTCCTCGACCACGAGGGCTCGCTTGCCGGCGATGAGCGAAGGATGATCCACCACGATTGGTGAAGCGGCCTCGATGATCAACGCCCGCTGGTTCACGCGCCGGATGTTCGCCCGCAGCGTATTGATCGCGGCCAGGTCGGCCGAATCCACCTTGTTGATGATCACCACGTCGGCCAGCCGCAGGTTGGTCTCGCCCGGGTAGTACGTCAGCTCGTTGCCCACACGCAGCGGGTCGGTGACGACGATCGTGAGGTCCGGCGCATAGAACGACGTGTCGTTGTTTCCGCCGTCCCACAGCACGACGTCCGCTTCGGCCTGTGCCTGCGCGAGAATCGCGCCGTAGTCCACGCCCGCGTAGACGATCGTCCCGTTCGTGATATGAGGCTCGTACTCCTCGATCTCCTCGATTGTGCACTCGTGCTTCTCGAGGTCGGCCAGGGTCGCGAATCGCTGCACCTTCTGCTTCGCCAGGTCGCCGTAGGGCATCGGATGCCGCACGGCTGCGACCTTGAGCCCGAGCTTTCTCAGTTCGTCGGCCACCCGCCGGGTGGTCTGGCTCTTTCCCGAGCCGGTGCGGACCGCGCAGACCGCCACGACCGGCTTCGTGCTCTTGATCATCGTCCTGGTGGCGCTCAGCACCTTGAAGTCGGCTCCGGCGGCGTTGACGAGCGACGCGCGATCCATGACGTAGTTGTAGGGTACGTCGCTGTAGGAGAAGACGACCTCGTCTACCTTCTCCGAGCGTATCAGGGCCTCCAGTTCGCTCTCGGGGTGAATGGGGATCCCCCGGGGTACAGATCGCCGGCGAGCGACGCCGGGTACCGGCGGTCGTCGATGTTGGGGATCTGGGTGGCGGTGAAGGCCACCACGTTGTACTTCGGGTCGTTACGGTAGATGACGTTGAAATTATGGAAGTCGCGTCCTGCGGCGCCCATGATGATGGTTCGAATCGGGTCCATGACAATGCTCCTCATTTGGCGGCGACGGACGCCATGCGCCCGATGACCGCTTCCAGGCGGCCAACCGCCCAGTCGATTTCGTCGCGCGTGATCACGAGCGGCGGCGCCAGGCGGATGACGCGCTCGTGCGTTTCCTTGCACAACATGCCTTCGCGCATGAGCGCTTCGCAGTACGGACGGGCGGGCCCGTTCATCTCGACGGCGATCCACAGGCCGCGCCCTCGGATCTCGCGCACGTCCGGCAGGCTCCGCCGCTTCAATTCCGCGAGGAAGTAGGCGCCAAGTTCCGCCGATCGCTCGACCAGCCGCTCCTCGACGATCACCCGAAGGGATGCGCGCGCAATCGCGCAGGCCAGCGGGTTGCCGCCGAATGTGCTGCCGTGGTCGCCGGGGTCGAACACGCCGAGCACCTCGCGAGAGGCGAGCAGCGCGGATACCGGATAGAACCCGCCCGACAGCGCCTTCCCGACGATGACCGCGTCCGGCGTGACGGCTTCGTGCTGGTAGGCGAAGAGCTTCCCCGTGCGTCCGAGCCCCGACTGGATTTCGTCGGCGATCAGCAGCACCCGGCGGTCGCGGCAGATGCCGGCGGCCGCCTCGAGGAATCCGGCCGGTGGCAGGATGATGCCGGCCTCTCCCTGGATGGGTTCGACGAGGAACGCGCACGTATTCGGTGTAATCGCGGCGCGCAGCGCGTCGGCGTCCCCGAAAGGAATGACCCTGAACCCTGGTGTGAGCGGGCCGAAGCCGGCACGATACTGCTCGTCGGTGGAGAAGCTGATGATCGTGATCGTCCGCCCGTGGAAGTTGTTCCGGCAGACGATGATCTCCGCCTGGCCCTCGGGGATTCCCTTCACGGTGTAGCCCCACTTGCGGGCCGCCTTGAGCGCGGTCTCGACCGCCTCGGCACCCGAGTTCATCGGCAGGGCCATGTCGAAGCCGGTCAATTCGTGCAGGTCCTTGTAGAGCAGCGGCAGCTGATCGTTCCTGAACGCGCGGGAGGTCAGCGTCACCCGGCGTGCCTGCTCGACGAGCGCCTGCAGGATCGTGGGATGGCAGTGCCCCTGGTTGACCGCCGAGTAGGCCGCAAGGCAGTCGAGGTATTTGCGTCCGTCGACGTCCCAGAGCCAGACGCCGGCGGCGCGATCCACCACGACGTCGAGCGGGTGGTAGTTGTGGGCCCCGAGGGCATCCTCGAGCGCGATGTAGTCGTGAGTTTGCATGTACACTCCAGCGTCTCAGTCGTGTTCCCAGACCATGGTGAGCAGCGCCATCCGGACGTACAGCCCGTTGGTCGCCTGTTGAAAATACCGGGCCCGCGGGTCGTCGTCGACGGTCCGATCGAGTTCGACCGTGCGCGGGAGCGGATGGAGAATGATGGCGTTCGATTTCATGCGGCGGACGGTCGCGGCGTCGATGGCATATCGGGTCAGCACGTCGCCGCGCACACGGTCAGGACGGATGCGCGTCTGGTACACCACATCGACCGTCCCGGCGATGGACGCGAGATCCGGCTGTTGTTCGTACCACGTGCCGTGCTTGTCCAGGTGCTCGAGGATGTCCGGCTGCATCCGGACTTCCGCCGGGCTCACGAAGTGGATCTTGACGCGATCGAACTTGCTCAGCAGGTAGGCGAGCGATCGGACGGTCCGCCCCCGATCGAGCTCACCCACCATCGCAATCGTGAGGCCGTCGAGCGTCCCGCGTGCGCGATGGATGGTGTAGAGATCGAGCAGCGCCTGGGTCGGGTGCTGGCCGCCGTTGCCGTCCCCCGCGTTGATGACCGGCACGGAAGAGACCGCCGCGGCGCGGGCCGCTCCTCCGGCATCACCGTGGCGCAGGACGATCACGTCCGAGTAGCCCGCCAGGATGCGAATCGTGTCCTCGAGCTGCTCCCCGTCGACCTCTGACGAGAAGTGCCGCGCCTGTTCCGTCGACAGCACGCGTCCCCCGAGGCGGAACATCGCCGCCTCGAACGAGAATCTCGTCCGGGTGGACGGCTCGTAGAAGAGCGAAGCCATGATCCGATCGTCATAGTCGCGCGTGCCGCCGCGCGCGACGATCTTCTCCATTTCACGCGCGCGCTCGAACAGCGCGCCGAGAAGCGGCACGGTGAACTGTTGCGATTCGACGACATGGTGAAGTGTCATGGTGTCAGGGCAGAATATGGGTTCCGGCGCGGTCGTGTACTGCGTCGACGAGCTGCTCGTACCTCGTGATGATCGCCTCTCGCCCGCCGTGGTCGATGAAGCTCAGGGCGGCTTCCACCTTCGGCCCCATGTTGCCTGGCGCGAAGTGGCCGGCTGCCTGGTACCCGCGCAATTCGGCCGCGGTCACGTACTCGAGCGCCCGCTGCCCGGGTTTCTTGAAGTCGAGGTAGATGCGATCGGTGTCGGTGGAGATGATCAGCTGGTGGACGTGGAGGCGCTCGGCGAGGAGTGCCGAGGCGCGATCCTTGTCGATGACCGCTTCGATGCCGCGGAGCCGGCCGTCCTCGCGCACGACCGGAATGCCGCCCCCTCCGAGCGCGACGACCAGCATCCCGCGGCGCACGAGATCGCAGATGATCCGCTCCTCGACAATCTCGAGCGGAATCGGCGAGGGGACGACGCGGCGCCAGCCCCGGGCGGCGTCCTCGACAATCTGCCAGCCCTCCTCGTCACGGCGCGCCTCGGCTTCCCGCCGCGACATGAAGGGGCCGATCGGCTTGGTCGGCGCGGCCATCGCCGGGTCGTCTGCCGCGACGACCACCTGCGACAGGATCGTCGCAACCGACGGTTCGAGACCGGCGTCGGTCATCGCCTCGCCGAGTGCCTGCTGGAGGATGTAGCCAATCTCCCCCTGGGTGGTCGCCACGCACACGTCCAGCGGATGCCGGTACACCTGACCGCCCGAACGTTCCGAGCGGAGCAGCGCCGCGCCGACCTGCGGCCCGTTGCCGTGGGTGACGACGACGCCATACCCTTCACGCACGAGCTCGACAACCGCCTCGGCGGTCCGCCGCGCGTTGGCCCGCTGCTCGTCGACGAGGCCCTTCTCGCCCGCGCGAATCAGCGAGTTGCCCCCGATGGCTACCACCGCGGTTTTCGTCATGCCGCCTCAGTGCAGGAGCGAGAAGAGAATCGCCTTCTGCGCGTGCAGCCGGTTCTCGGCCTGGTCGAAGACCACCGATTGCTCGGAGTCGATCACATCGGCCGTGACTTCGTCGCCGCGGTGCGCCGGCAGGCAGTGCATGAAGATGGCGTCCGGCCTGGCCGCGTCCATCAGTGCGCGGTTCACCTGGTAGGGCCGGAAGATGTGCTTCCGCTCCTCCGCTTCCGCCTCCTGGCCCATGCTGGCCCACACATCCGTGTACACGACGTCCGCATCACGGACCGCCTCGAATGGATCGTGCGTCATCGTGCAGACGCTGCCGGAGGACGCGCCAGCCGTGCGCGCCCACTCGGCCACGTGCGGATGCAGCTCGTAGTCGGGCGGCGTGGCGACTGCGACGTGAACCCCCAGCCGTGCACCGCCGAATACGAGCGAATTCGCCACGTTGTTGCCGTCGCCGACGTAGGCCAGCTTGATGCCCGCGAGACGGCCCTTCCGTTCGAGCACCGTCATGTAGTCGGCCATCGCCTGGCACGGGTGGCTGAAGTCGGTGAGGCCGTTGATCACCGGTACGCGTGAGTATTCGGCGATGCGCTCGACGATATCGTGGCCGAAGGTGCGGATCATGATGGCCTGCACCATTCGTCCCAGGTTCATCGCCACGTCGTGCAGCGATTCCCGCTTCCCGAGGTTGATTTCCGCCGACGTGAGATTGACCGAAAAACCGCCGAGCTGCTGCATGCCGACGTCGAACGATACGCGCGTGCGCAGTGACGGTTTTTCGAAGATGAGTGCCAGCGTCTGGCCCTGCAGCACCCGTGTGTACCGGTGCGGCTCAGCCTTCATCCGCTGGCCGAGCGACAGCACCTGGCAGAGTTCGTCCGACGTGAAGTCCCGGATCGTGAGAAAGTCCTTGCCGCGCATGATGATCCCTTCGGAGCGACCGCGCCGGGCGCACGTGCCGAAAGACACGGGTCGGGCCCGCGAGTCGAATCGTTTGGATACGGGGAGGCGTGGGGCCGCAGGGAGAACGTAAAGCCTCTTCAATAGTACACCAGACCCGGGTCCGGCGCACGTTGAGGTCCGGGACCGGCCGTGGCATACTCGCGACGTTCTCCGAGGAGGTTCTGCCCATGATATGCGCGTCCTATCGACGCTCCTGGATACCCGTCTCCCTGTTCGCCGGCCTCGTGGCCGCTGCAATCAATGTTCCGGCTTCGGCTCAGTCGGCGCCGGCACAGCCCCAGCGGCCGTCCGCCGCCGCCCCCGCACGCCCTCGCGCCGAGGCCCCGATGGACCCGGCCAGGGCCCGCTCCCTTTACGTCAGCACGGATCCAAAAGACCACGCACCGGGATACAACTTTCAGCGCGACATCGACGCGAAGGCCGCCATTGACGCGAAGTACGCCGAAGTCACGCGCGGCGTGGTCGACTACTCGAAAGTGACCTATCGCAGCAGCGTGGGCGACATGGACATTCCCGCCTACCTGTTTCAGCCGCTGAAGAAGCGCGGCGCGAAGGGACACGCCGCGATGGTGTGGGTCCATGGCGGCGTCCACGGAAACTGGGGCATTACCATGTGGCCGTTCGTGAAGGAAGCGGTCGATCGCGGATATGTCGTGATCTGTCCCGAATACCGCGGCAGCACCGGCTATGGCGAGACGTTCCACAACGAGATCGACTACGGCGGCTACGAAGTCGACGATACCCTGAGCGCGGTCGCCTACCTGAAGACGCTGCCCTATGTGGATCCGGATCGCCTCGGCATCATGGGCTGGAGCCACGGCGGCTACATCACGCTCTTCTCTGTCTTCCGCGATCACACCCCCTTCAAGGCGGCAGCCGCCATCGTCCCGGTGACGAACCTGGTGTTTCGGCTGTCCTACAAGGGACCGCGCTACCAGCGCAGCTTTGCGACCCAGAAGCGGATCCAGGGCCTGCCGTTCGAAAAGCCGGAGCTCTACATCGAGCGGTCGCCCCTCTATCACGTTGACAAGCTCGAGGTGCCGCTGCTCGTGCACGTGGCGACCAACGATCAGGACGTGAACTTCGTCGAGGACCAGCAGATTGTGGACGCGCTGCGCTCGCGCAAGCCGGATCTCTCGGAGACGAAGGTGTACGTCGATCCGGCTCCGTGGGGGGCCAGCGTCGGTCACGCCTTCAGCCGCCGCGTCGATCCGGACACCCTGAAACGTGTCGATTCCCCCGCGCAAATCGACTCGTGGAACCGCACGTGGGTGTTCTTCGAGTGGCACCTCCAGCCGTCGCTCGACAAGTCGAAGCCCACGACCGGCGACTCGTCACGCTGAGCTTCTCCGAGACCGGACGCCAGGTGCTTCAGGACGCGAGGAGCTTCAACCCAGCTCAGACCGGGGTTGAAGCTGGGTCGAAGCTGGGTCGAAGCTGGGTTGAAGCTGGGTCGAAGCCCGGACGCCGCGAGCTTCAACCCAGCTCAGACCGGGGTTGAAGCTGGGTCGAAGCTGGGTTGAAGCTGGGTTGAAGCTCCCTCGGAGCGTCCGTCTGGGCGGGGCCAGCGGCGGCACGCCCACCGGGTTCAGGGACGCGCCGGAGCGGCAAATTACAGATTTGTCAGCGCATGTCAGAACCGGGAGTTCCACGGGGAGCTCCCGGGCGACCGCCAGCGGTTTTCAGGGCACTCGGCGCCTCACCGGGTGTGGAACGGCCATTGCGAGTAGTCCGGCGCCCAACACACAATCCCCGGAGGACGCATGCAGACTGCCGCCCGCATTGGCGAAACGATCGTGATCAAAGGAGAGATGACCGCCAGTGAAGATGTCACTATCGCGGGCCGTGTCGAGGGCACGGTCAGCGTCGAGGGGCATGCCCTGACTGTCGCGCCAGGCGCCAGTGTCGTGGCGGACATTCACGCCGCGGATATCGTGGTCCAGGGCAAGGTGTTCGGCAGCATGACGGCCGAGCGCCGCGTCGAGATCGACGCCACCGCCGATGTCGAAGGCGAGATCTCCGCGCCCGTCGTCCGCGTGGAGGATGGGGCAGTGCTCACGGGTCGGGTCGAGACGACCGGCCAGCGCAAGCCAGCCCTGCAGCTGGCGTCCTGACCGGGGCTACTGAATCCGCACCACTCCGTCGGCCACGCGCGTATACCGCTCGAACACCGCGGGGTCATGACCCGGCACGATGAGCTCGGGTTTCGACGCCAAGCGGCGGATCCGATCCTGCGCCTCGAGGTTGCTCGCCGCGTCGAGTGTCTGCGCAATCGCGGCGTGCTTCTCCAGGTTCTCGTATAGATACACGTTGTCCGATGCCAGCACCGTCGTCCCGCCGGCCGTCGCGGCGCCGACGTACTGCGAGGCCCACGTATGCTTGCCGCCGGTGTAACAGCGCAGGCCCGGGATCGGCTCCTGGTCGTCGCCGTCCACGAACCGCAGCCGTCCCGCCATGTTGATCTTCAGCAGCGCTTCCATGTCGTCCTGATCGACGCCGCCGTGGGCGGCGCGTGACCCGGATTGCCACGCCTCGCCCGTGTAGTAGCGATACTCATCGCGTTGAATCCAGATCGTCGCCTTCGGAAACAGATCGGCGCCGTCGACATGATCCCAATGGGCGTGCGAAATGATGATGTCGGTGATCTGGTCGGGTTGTACGCCGGCCGCCTTCACCGCGTCGGCGGGTGAACGGAACTCCCGCGGCTTCCACTGGTCCAGGAACTTCTGCCGGTAGAAGCCGGAATCGACGAGCACCAGGCTCCCGTTCGATCCCTTGAGCAGCCAGACCATGACGGGAATGTCGAGGGTGCGGCCACGCTCCGCGCCGGCGACGAGCCCTGAGACTGCGAACGCCGGAAGCACGCCGAAGCGAATTGCGTAGACCTCATAGGTCGGCGCTGCCGGTTGGCGGGCAACGGTTGAGGCCGATGGGATGCCGAGGGCGAGCGCCGACACGGTCGCCGCCAGGACCAAGCGAATCATCTGGAACCCTCCTATCGGGCGCGCAGGACGAGTCCGATCGATCCCATCCAGAACCGCAGGTGCTTGCGGCCGCCCAGGGTGACCCCTTCGGTATCGGCCACATTGCGCATGTTGCTGAAGAACCGCAGATCGAAGCGAATCCCCGTGCGGTCGGTGACGAATCCGACCGCCCCGCCGCCGACGTCCACCGCAAACAGTCGCTGATGGAACGTGAGGATGCCCGTCGGGTCGTCCGTTTCGTACGCCCGCAGCAACCCGAGGCCGCCGGATACGTACGGGCGCAGTCCATACTCGTTCCACAGCTGCGGAGCGGTCACCACCACGTTGCCCATCAATGCCAGGACATGGCTGCTCGTGATGATGTCGCGGGTCTCGGGTCGGTTCGGGTCGTTGGGGCGTTTCGGATCGTTGAAGAACCCCGGTACCAGCAGCGCCGTGCCTTCGAACCCGATGGGGCCGCGGCCGAGTCGCACCACCGTGACGCCGAAGGCGCGGTGCGTGTTGCTGCTGGCGAACTCCGGATCCAGGAAGGACGTGTGGCCGTTGAACTCCCAGCCAAAAAACGGCGCGAACTGCCACTCGGCGGCTGCCGGCCGCGCGCACACCAGGAGGGCCGCGGCGATGAACAGGATGCGGCACCCGCGACGGCACGCGAGACGTGATCACGTGAAGAGGCGCAGGAAGATGGCCGCGAAGATCGAGCGTGTCACATCGCCGGATTCCAGCTGATAGGGACCCGTGAGGCCGTCGCTGTTCGCAAGCAGGATGAGCGTGGCGTTGCGCGCCGGGAGTTTCACGATGAGCGACGAGTAGCCGCCTGGCGCCACACCGAAGTGCCAGACCACCGGCTCTCCCCGGTAGATCTGGACGAACCAGCCGAGGCCCATCGGCAGCGCCGTCTTGTCCTTCGACACGCCCGGTGTCCAGGCCGCCACGAGCGTGTCGGGCAGCAGCAGGATGCCGTCGTTGATCGCGGAGTCGAAGCGGGCGAGGTCGCGGACGGTGGAGATCAGTCCGTCGGCGGCGTTGATCCCGTCGCCGAGCACGATGTCCGACCGGATTGGCCGATTGCGCTTGTCCAGCTTGTAGGGGATCGCCATCCGTTCCAGCACCCGCTTGTAGCGGTCGAGGACTTCCGGATCGTACGTATCCTCCGGGACGACGCTCGAATCGCGGAGGTCGCGTCCGGGCACGGAGTCGATCATCGCCAGCCGTTCGAGCAGGCGGTGCGCGACGGTCTTCCGATACGGTTGCGGCACGCACCACTCGACGACCTGCGTCAACTGCGCATAGCGCGCCGCGTCATACTTGAACGTGTCACCAACCGGAGACGACGAGGTGTGGCTGAGCATCTGGCGAAGCGTCGCCGTCGGCGCATCGTCCAGGGTCAGGCCGTACCGCGAAACCGGCGCGTCGAGCGCCAGGTGCCGCTCCTCGACACACTGGAGGAGCAAGGTCGCCGACAACGTCGCGGTGAGGTCCATGACCGGATACGGCGTGTCAGGCGTGGCCGGAATCCGCCCCTCGACATTCTGGTATCCGAACCCACGCTCCCACGCAATCTGCCCGTCCTTGACGATGGCGGCGGAGAGGCCGGGGATGCCGGCCTGCTGACGCAGCGCATCCAGGTAGGTGTCGAAAGTCGGCGTGATGGCGAGGACCGGCGGCGGCGGTCCCTGGATTTGCGCCGACACCGGTACGAACGTCACGACGAACGCGGCGGACAGGGCGCCGAGCGCGCGCGCCAGGGACATGTGCACAGCACCCCTAGTTTAGCTGAGGCCGGCGCCGGATGCATCCACTGTCGGGTCGGTCCTACCCTGGTTTGACAGCGGACCTCAGTCGCCGGCCTCTCGCCGCCGCAGATCAATAACGACGTAAATACTTTAAAATAAATAACTTATTCGTCCTGACGCTCGACGCGGCGGCGGCTCTGGCTCGTGAGCCGCCGGACGCCCCCAGACTATTTCGCGATCAACCGCTCCATCTCATCCATGACCCGGTTCATTTTCTGCATCGTCAGGGTGAGGGGCTCGTCGGTCGTCATGTCCACCCCGGCCTCCTTCAGCAAGTCGATCGGGTACTTCGACCCGCCCGCGCTGAGAAACGCCAGGTAGCGTTTGGTCGCCGCCGGATCGCCCGAGAGCACCTTCTCCGAGAGCGCGGCCGATGCCGTGAACGAGGTGGCGTACTGGAACACGTAGAAGTTCCGGTAGAAGTGCGGGACGAACGCCCATTCGTTGGCGACGTAGTCGTCCACGATGCAGACACCCTTGTCGTGGCCGTAGTACTTCTTCGTGATGTCGGCGTACAGCTTCGAGAGCGCCTCCCCGGTCAGCGGCTCGCCTTTCTCGGCCATTTCGTGTGCGCGCAGTTCGAACTCCGCGAACTGCGTCTGCCGGAACACCGTGCCTTTGATGTTCTCGAGATAGCTGCCAAGCAGCGAGAGCTTCGTCTTGTCGTCCGTAATGCTCTTCAGCATGTGATCGATGAGCAGCGCTTCGTTGAACGTGGACGCGACTTCGGCGACGAAGATCGGGTACGACGCGAGCGCGTAGGGCTGGGTCTTGTTCGAGTAGTAGGTCTGCATCGTGTGCCCCAGCTCGTGGGCGATCGTGCTCACGTCGGTGTACTTGCCGTTGTAGTTGAGCAGCATGTACGGATGCACGTCGTAGGCGCCGCCATTCGAGTACGCCCCCGCGCGCTTGCCGGGATTCGGAAAGAGATCGATCCAGCGTTCGTTGAACGCCCGCCTGGCGGCGGCCGCGTAGTCGGCGCCGAGCGGTGCGAGCGCCGCCAGCACGTGCTGCTCGGCGTCCTCTGGGGTGTAGGTGAGATCCACCGACGCCACCAGCGGCGCGTACAGGTCGTAGTAGTGCAGCTCGGGCACGCCCATCATCTTCTTGCGCAGCGCGAGATACCGGTGGAAGGTGGGCAGGCTCCTGTTGACGCCCTCGATGAGGTGCATGTACACGGACGTCGGGATGTTGGGGCCGTCCAGCGCGGCCTCGAGCGCGGTCTTGTAGTGGCGCGCCTTCGTGAAGAACTCGTGCGACTGCACCTCGCCGTTCAGGGTCGCGCCGAACGTGCCGCGGAAGCTGCCCAGCGCGCCGAAGAACGCGGACATCACCTTCTGCCTGTCGTCGCGATTCGGCACGCCGCGGTACACGCTGAAGTTCGACGTATCCAGACGGACGCTCTTGCCGTCGCTCAGCGTGACCGTCGGGTAGGGGAAGTCCGCATCCGAGAGGATGCCGAAGACGTCGCCCGGCGTACCGGCCATGACCGAGGAGTTGGCAATCAGTCGCTCTTCGGCTTCGGTTCCGGTGTGAGCCGCGCGGCGGAGGATGTCGTCGAGATAAAGCCTGTAGGTCTTCAGCCGCGGTTCGGAGGCGACGAACCGGTCGATGGTCGCGCGATCGATCTTCAGGATCTCGGGTTCCATGAACGCGGTCTCGGCCCCGAACGTCGCGCCGACCTGCATCATCTCCTGCTGCATGCCCTGGTAGGTGCTGACGCGGGTATCCTCGTCGGACTTCATGCTCGCGTAGACGTACACGCGCGAGAAATCCTTCGAGAGCCGGGCTCCCAGCTCCAGCGCGTCCGCGAGCTTCTGGGCGGAACTGCCGAGCGTACCCTTGTACGCCGCGATCCCGGGCAGTTCGGCGACGAGCGCATCCTTGGCGGCGCGCCACGCCTGATCGGAGGGGTAGATCTGAGTCAGATCCCATTTGTACTTGTCCGGAATCTGGCTGCGCTCCCGCTGTTGCGCGACGAGGGCGAGTGAGGCGGTTGCCACCGCGAGCGCGGTGCAGAGGACGCGAAACGAACGTGGGGTCGTCACGGTGTTCTGGCTCCTTGAAGATCGTTCGGGACTCATCATGCGAGCGGCGAATCAACGGCTGGGACGCCGAGGCTCCAGTGTCTCATGGGTTCCGATTTTGCTAGGCTCGGGGTATGGCGCTCTGCTGCATCGTCGAGGACCACGGCGATACGCGTGAAGGATACGCAGAGTACCTCACTGGTTGCGGCTATGACGTTCGTACCGTCGGCGACTCGGCCGGATTCTGGCGGAGTCTCGACGAAGCCGTTCCGGACATCATCCTCATGGACCTGCGCCTTCCGGAGGTGGATGGCTGGACGCTGACCAGGCTGCTCCGTCAAGATCTCCGCACGTCCCGGGTGCCGGTGGTGGTCATTTCGGCGAGCGTCCGCGACGAGGATCGAGCTCGAGCGTTTCAGAGCGGTGCGGATGCCTTCCTCCCGAAGCCCTGCGATCTGGATGTGATTGTGCGGGAAATTGAACGTCTGCTGGCCCTAAAATAACGTAATAATTACACAGTGCGTATTATCACAGGACTCGGCCTTAGAAGCCGCTGACTGATCTACAAGTAACGGACCCTCTCACCGGCGACCTGCTGGTCGCGGCTCCCACCCCCGGCCAGACGCCGCGCCCCTACGGTGCCGATGTCGCCGTCAATCCACCTGGCGCGCCTTGAACCCGACGCGCGCCCTGCGTGATCATGGCGTATGGGCAAGCCAGTCGATCCTCGTACGGACATCGGCCACGTGCATCTCAAGGTGGCCGACCTCGATCGCGCACTCGCCTTCTACAACGGCGTGCTCGGCTTCGAGGTCACGCAGCGCATGGGGACCTCGGCCGCATTCCTGAGCGCCGGTGGCTATCACCACCACATCGGCCTGAACACCTGGGAGAGCCGCCGCGGCGCGCCGCCGCCGGCCGGGACCACGGGCCTCTATCACTTCGCGATCCGCTACGCCGATCGCGCGGCGCTGGGCGATGCCCTGCAACGGCTGCAGGACGCGGGCGTCCCCCTCGAAGGCGCGAGCGACCATGGCGTGTCGGAAGCGCTGTACCTCCACGACCCTGACGGCAACGGGCTCGAGCTGTACCGGGACCGGCCCCGTGACGAATGGCCGCTCGCGCCCGACGGCTCGCTGCGGATGATGACCGATCCTCTCGATCTCGCCTCGCTGCTGGCAGCCGCCTCGGCAGATGCGTCAGCGGCCGGTGCCCACGCGGCGGACATTCCTCCGATGTCCGAGGCTAAGCGCCAGCGCCTTCGCGAGCTGCGGGTCGCCCTGCTTCACCTCCACAAGGTCCTGCTCGACGATACCCGATCGGCGTACGAGATGGACCGGGGACGCGTCGGGTCGAGCGCGAGCCTGTTGCAGCTCGTCATCAACGATCCGTGGTTTGCCTGGCTGCACTCGGTATCGGAGCTCGTCGTCCGGGTCGACGAAACCGTCGAGAACGGGTCGGCCGCGAGCGACTCCGACGCCAGCGCACTGCTGGAACACGTGGAGCGGCTGCTCACCGCGTCCGAAACAGGCGGAGGATTCCAGCGGCGGTATTTCGATGCCTTGCAGCGCCAGCCGGCCGTCGTTCTCGCGCACGCGGCCGTCCGCCGGGTGCTCAAGGAGGGGAGGCTGTTATGATGCTCTGCGCGTGTCTTCCCCCGAGATCGACGCTGCCGCCGCGTCCGGCGCCAGGGCAGCTGCAGCTTCGCCTGTCGAACTGACGCCAGGTGTTCCCACACCGGTAGCGGCCGCGCACGCTCGCGCGGCCGGGCGGAAATCGTTCGACCGCTCCATTGTCGAGGGCCCGATCGCCGCGGCGGTCTGGAAGATCGCCTGGCCGTCGGTGCTGCAGAACGCGATCGGCGGGTTCCAGGGGATCATCGATCATGCGATGGTGGGGCATTTCGTCGGGTTCACCGGCAATGCCGCCATCGGCGTCAGCTGGCAGATCTTCCTCGTCGTCATCGTCTTCATCAGTTCACTCTTCACGGGCATGGGCGTCCTCGTCGCGCGCGCGACCGGCGCCGGCGACCACGAACGCGTGAACCGCACGGTGTACCAGGCGTTCCTGACCGCGCTCGCACTGTCGGTCTTCGTGCTGGCGCCGCTCGGCTATGCGCTGGCTCCGCGGCTGCTCGGAATCGTGCACGCCACACCGGAGGTGCGGGCCGAGGCGCTGCCGTACCTGCGGACGATGTTTCTCTTCAGCATCGGCCTGCTGATGTTCTTCATGGTCGGCGGAGCGCTGCGCTCGGCAGGCGACGCCCGCACCCCCCTGCGCCTGGGCGCCGTCATCACGGTGCTCAACATGTGTCTGAACATCATCTTCATCCGAGGCGCCGGGCCGATCCCCGCCTTCGGCACGCAGGGCGCGGCGATCGGCACGGTCATCGCCACCACGCTCGTGTCCGGAGTAGCGATCTGGATGATGTTCGCCGGCAAGCTCATCGTGCATTTCCAGCGGAGCATGTCGTTGCGGCCGGACTTCACGATCATCCGATCGTTGTTTCGCTTCGGGCTGCCGGCGGGGATCCAGGGGGTGGCGATGAACGTCGGCGGCGTCATGCTGCTGCGCTTCATCGGCTCGCTCGAGCACAGTGCCGAGGCGCAGGCCGCTTACGCGGTGGGATACTCCGAGCTGTTCTCATTGATTACCTGGACGTCAGTCGGGCTGATGGGAGCGGCGGCGGCTATTGCCGGCCAGAATCTCGGGGCGGGTCGCCCCGATCGGAGCGCGAATGCCGTGCACATCGCGGCCCTCATGGGACTGGTCGTGGCAGCCACGGTCGGCGCGCTCTTTCTCTTCATCCCCGATCACCTGCTGGGGATCTTTGGCCTTGACGATCCAATCGTCGTGACGCTCGGGAGCCAGCTCCTGCGATATCTGAGCCTCTCGGGCCTGTTCGTCACGGTCGCCCTGACTTACACGGGTGGCCTGCAGGGGACGGGCGACACCCGCAGTCCCCTGTACATCACGCTGGTGTCGCAGGTCGCGCTGCCCCTGGGGCTGTGTTTTGTCCTGCAGCAGACGGGCCGGCTCGAGGCGTCAGGGGTCTGGACCGCGATCCTGCTCGGGCATTTCACTCGCTGCGTGCTCTCGGTCGCGCGATTCCGCCAGGGCAGGTGGCGGACGATCGCCGTCTGACGGGCGTCCCCGTTCTTGCAGCCAGGCCAGACTGGAGAGTGAATTCATGAGGTGGACGCCCGGCAATCGCGGCAACATCGAGGACTACCGTGGGCGCTCAGGGATGGCCATGCGCGCGGCGCCGCTCGGGATCGGCGGGCTGCTCGTCGTGCTCCTGCTCAGCTGGTTCACGGGCGTCGACTTCCTGTCCCTCGTCGGCGGCGGCGGCGGCGATCCGGTCGGCGAATCGGTTCGCACCGGGAACCCCGGCGCCGTGAATGCCTCGCCGGAGGAAGCGCGGCTGGTAGACATGGTCGACAACGTCATGGAAGATGCGCAGGAGACTTGGCGCCAGATCCTCGGCGCACGCTACGAGGACACACGCGTGCGGCTGTTCCGTGACGCGATCGACTCGGCCTGCGGTTTCGCGCAATCGGCCACAGGCCCCTTCTATTGTCCCGGCGATCGACGCGTCTATCTCGACCTGGGATTCTTCGACGAGCTGCAGCGGCGCTTCTCGGTGTCCGGCGACTTCGCGCAGGCCTATGTCGTCGCGCACGAACTCGGTCATCACATCCAGACGATCACCGGCATCGAGGCACAGGTCCGCCAGCGCCAGTCGGCGAACCCGTCGCAGCGCAACGCACTGTCGGTGCGTCTGGAGCTTCAGGCCGATTGTTTCGCCGGCATCTGGGGGCACCACGCCGCGCAGCCGGGTCGCGCGGCCGCGGGCGGCGTCGAACTCGATCCGGGGGACATCGACGACGCGTTGAACGCCGCCGCAGCGATTGGCGACGACCGACTCCAGCGGCAATCCACGGGTCGCGTCTCACCGGAGAGCTTCACGCACGGATCGTCGCAGCAGCGCGTCGACTGGTTCCGTCGCGGCTTCCAGAGCGGCGACCCGGCGGCCTGCGATACCTTCCGGGGCGGTGCCTGATCCTGACGCGGGGCGGCGGGACCGGTCGGGCCGTGTCCCCTGCCGAGGCGTCCGGGAAAAGCATGTACACTATTCAGCCATGACCGCCGAGGCGTGGATCGGCCGTTCGGTTCCGCGGAAGGAAGGGCGCGCGAAGGTCACCGGTCACGCGCACTACGTCGATGATCTGACGCTCCCTGGCATGCTCCACGGCGTCACCGTTCGAAGCCCGGTGGCGCGCGGCATCCTCCGGGGCATCGAATACGGTCCCGGCATTCCCTGGGACGACATCACCATCGTCACCGCAGCCGACATTCCAGGCGCCAACGTCGTCGCTCTGATCACGGACGACCAGCCGTATCTGGCGGCGGAGCGAATCAACCACCCGGAAGAACCGGTCCTGCTGCTCGCTCACGCCGACAGCATGCTGCTGGAAGAGGCACGCCGGCGCATCACCCTTCAGATCGATCCCCTGCCTCCCGTGTTCACGATCGATGCGTCCCTCTCGGGTCGCGAGGTGATTTGGGGCGCCGACAACATCCTGAAATCGTACGTGGTCGGACAGGGAGACGTCGATGCCGCCTGGACCCGCGCGGCCGCGATCGTCGAGGGGGAATACGAGACGGCTTCCCAGGAGCAGCTGTACATCGAGCCCAACGGGATGCTCGCGGTGGCGGGCGCCGGCGGAGTCACGGTGTGGGGTTCGATGCAGTGTCCGTACTACATCAACACCGCGCTGGCAGGCCTCTTCGGCCTTGCGCCCGAGCGCATTCGCGTCGTGCAGATGGAAACCGGTGGCGGTTTTGGCGGCAAGGAGGAGTTCCCGTCGATCATCGCGGGTCACGCGGCGCTGCTCGCGTGGAAGTCGGGCCGCCCCGTGAAACTGGTGTACGACCGCGCGGAAGACATGGTCGCGACGACGAAGCGGCACCCGTCGCGTACGCGCCACAGGACGGCGATCGATCGGGACGGCAGGCTGCTGGCGATGGATATCGACTTCGTCATCGACGGCGGCGCCTATTGCACGCTCACTCCCGTTGTCCTGTCGCGCGGCACGATCCACGCGCCAGGCCCTTACTTCTGTCCGAACATCCGGGTGCGAGGACGCGCGGTGGCGACCAACACGCCGCCCCATGGCGCGTTCCGCGGTTTCGGCGCGCCGCAGAGCATCTTCGCGGTCGAAACCCACATGGATCGGGTGGCGCAGGCGGCCGGCCTCACGCCGGAGGAGTTCCGGCGCCGCAACTTCATCCGCACGGGACAGACGAGCGCGGTCGGACAGGTGATTCGCGACCCGATCGACATGTCCGCGCTGCTCGATCGCGCGCTCGCGCTGTCGGACTATCGGGGGAAGCGGAAACGGTTCGCCGCTGACAACCGCGGGCGGATCCGCCGCGGGATCGGGTTCGCGACGTTCATGCACGGGGCGGGCTTCACGGGTTCGGGTGAAGACCATCTCGCCTCGCTCGTCTCGGTCGAAGCCAGCGCAGCGGGCATCGTCCGCGTCCTGGCCGCGAGCACGGAAATCGGCCAGGGCACCAACACGATTTTCTCGCAGATTGCCGCCGACGCGCTCGGCATAGACGTGGACTCGGTGGAGATTGCCCAGCCCGACACGGCGGCGGTGCCGAACAGCGGTCCGACGGTTGCGTCGCGGACCTGCATGGTGGTCGGCAAGCTGGTCGAGTCGGCGGCGATCGGCCTCAAGGCCACGCTCGCCACCGCCGGGCTGCTGCCCGCGGACTACTCAGCCGACGACTTCCGCGCGGCATGCGCCGCCTTCGTTGCCGCGAACGGTCCGCTTCGCGCCTCGGCGCAGTACGCGCCCCGCCAGGGGGCGCGCTGGAACGACGAAACGTACCAGGGAGACGCCTACGGGACGTACGCCTGGGCCGTCTATGTCGCCGAAGTCAGCGTGGACATGACCACCTTCGAGATCCGCGTCGAGGATTTCGTCGCCCTCCAGGAGGTCGGCAAGGTGATCAACCCGGTCCTTGCCACCGGACAGATCGAAGGCGGTGTCGCGCAGGCGATCGGATGGGCGACATCGGAAGAGGTCGTGTGGCGGGACGGGCGCATGGCCAACGCGCAGATGACGAACTACATCATGCCGACGTCCATGGACGTTCCGCCCATCCGGGTCTTCTTCGAAGAGGCCCCCTATCCGGAGGGACCCGCCGGCGCGAAGGGCATCGGCGAACTGCCGATGGACGGCGGCGCGCCGGCGATTGCCAACGCGGTGTCGCAGGCGGTGGGCGTGCACATCGGCCGCGTGCCGATCACACCCGAGCGTCTGATGGCGCTGTGCGAGGTGTCGATTGGCTGAGGCGCGCGTGCCGATCGCCTGCCGCGTCAACGGCCAACCGGTCACGCTCGAGGCGCATCCGATGGCGCGCCTGCTCGATGTGCTGCGACGGGACCTGGGGCTGACCGGCACGAAGGAGGGGTGTGGAGAAGGCGAGTGCGGCGCCTGCGCCGTGCTCCTCGACGGACGGCTGGTGAACAGTTGCCTGGTCCCGGCTCTGCACGCCGAGGGCGCAGACATCGTGACCATCGAGGGGATTGCCAGCGGCGATGAGCTGAACGCCGTGCAGCAGGCATTCCTGTCGTGCGGCGGCGCGCAGTGCGGCATCTGCACGCCCGGCATGGTCCTGGCTGCCATGTCATTGCTGAAGGCGCACCCCGATCCGACGATCGACGAGATTCGGAGCGGCCTGGCCGGCAATCTCTGCCGCTGTACCGGCTACATGCGGATCTTCGAATCGGTGGCGGCCGCCCGGGAGAAGGGCTGATGCGGGGGCACCTGCCGGACTACGAGCTGCGCGCCCCGCGCGACCTGGCGGAAGTGCTCAGGCTGCTCGCGGACGAGCCGGGGTCGTGGCGCGTGTTCGCGGGTGGCACCGACCTGATGGTGCTGCTCGACGCGGGAAAGCTTCCCAAGGCCCGATACATCAACCTGTGGAATCTTCCCGAACTCCGCGGCGTTGTCACCCGTGCGGAGTCCGTCACGATAGGCGCGCTGACGACGTATTCGGATGTGCTCGACGATCGGACGCTCGCCTCGGAGTTCCCGCTGCTGCTGGCGGCGGCGCGCGAAACGGGTGGCATCGCCACACAGAACCGGGGCACAATCGGCGGCAACATCGCCAACGCGTCACCGGCGGCGGATACGCCGCCGGCTCTGCTCGTCTATGACGCGGAACTCGACCTGCTCTCGCACCGCGGCCGCCGCAGCGTTCCGTACGACGCGTTTCACCGCGGCTACAAGGTGATGGACCTGGCGCCGGACGAGATCATCGCCGGCATCCGGCTCCCTCGCGGGCGCTCGCACTGGCGGCAGGGCTTCCGCAAGGTCGGTACGAGGCGCGCGCAGGCGATCTCCAAGGTCTGTTTCGCAGGCGCCGTCGAGGTCCACGACGGGGTCGTCCGCGCGATTCGCATCGCTTTTGGCAGCGTCGCGCCGACGGTCGTCCGGTGCCGGCACGCGGAAGGCGCCGTGAGCGGACATCGCCTCGATGCCGCGGTCATCGCCAGGGCCGCGCACGCGCTGCTCGACGACATCGCCCCGATCGACGATATTCGCTCAACGGCCGCCTACCGGCGCCGCGTGGCCCAGAACCTCTTGCAGGAGTTTCTCCGTGACGACGCATGAAACGTTTCCGGTGACGAAGACCGACGAGGAGTGGCGGAAGCAACTGACGCCCGAACAGTACCAGGTGCTGCGTCAGCATGGGACGGAACGTCCCGGCTCGTGCGCGCTGCTCCAGGAGAAGCGCGCCGGCACGTTCAGCTGCGTCGCCTGCGGACAGCCGCTGTTCGTCGCGGATCGGAAGTTCGAGAGCGGCACCGGCTGGCCGAGTTTCTTCGCGCCGCTCGACGGAGCCCTCGGCCGCACCGAAGATCGCAGTTTCGGAATGCGCCGGATTGAAGTGCACTGCAGCCGGTGCGGGGGCCATCTGGGCCACGTCTTCGAGGATGGCCCGCCGCCGACCGGACTCCGCTACTGCATCAACGGGGTCGCGCTGACGTTCGAGCCGCGGACCTGAGCCTCGCAGGCGCAGACCAGGGCGGGAGTGAATGCGGGCGCTCGACCCTCCGATGCTGACGCGCGGCCTGTCAGTCGCGCTCGAACAGCGCGCGCAGCAGGTCGCGTACCGAGGTCGAGTCCGCACGCGCTGCCGGTCCGCGGACCCGCGCGGCCGCCCGCTCTGCCGCGCGTTGTGCCGCCTCCAGCTTCTGTCGCTCGTCGCGAAGGTCCTCGATCTCCGCCTCGCGGGCGCGGTCGAGCCCCCCGCGCTGGATGAAGTCCACGATCTGGTGGAGTTCGCCCGGATCGAGGAAGGTGCCGTGCGCGCGGCACACATCGACGACCGTGCCGGACAGCCGGCCGAAGTTGAGGCGATTCATGATTTTCCCGCAGCGGGCGCACGGGCGGTAACGGACCGTGCGCTCGGGCGAGGCGGCCCGCCGGGTGAACCGGTGAAGCACGGCTGACTGTGCTTCGCGGTCGGCGCACAGGCGTTCGAACTGTCCGGCGTCCACCCACAGGCCGTCGCACTGCGGACACTCGAGCAGGGGCGTGTCCCCCACGGTGACGGAGCGCAGGTCGGTCCGGCAGCCCGGGCACGGCGCCGAGGTCTCCGCCGCCTCGGCCCGCGCCCGGTGGGCGCCGCAGTGCGGACAGAACGCCGCGCCGTCGAACAGTTGCGCAAAGCAGTGCGGGCAGCTCACCGTGGCGAGCCGCGCCTGGCAGTACGGGCAGCGGCCGGCCGACGGGTCGGCGACCGCCCCGCAGTTCGGACAATGCAGGGATCGAGCGTCCATGGCTGGACGTAGGATAATGCATTCGCAATTCCCCATTCCCCGCTCCAAGGAGTCAGTTGATGGGCATCATGGATTTTCTCAAGGGCGAGCTGATCGAGATCATCGAATGGACGGACGACTCGAGGGACACGCTCTCCTATCGTTTTCCCGATGACGACAAGGCCATCAAGAATGGCGCGCAGCTCATCGTCCGGGAGTCGCAGCAGGTGCAGTTCGTCTATCTCGGGGAATTCGGCGATACGTTCGGCCCCGGCAAGCACACGCTGACGACCGACAACATCCCGGTCCTCACGCGCCTGAAATCCTGGAAGTTCGGGTTCAATTCGCCGTTCAAGGCGGATGTGTACTACCTCAACACGCGCCTGTTCACCGGGAACAAGTGGGGAACCTCCAATCCGTTCATGATGCGCGACGACGATCTGGGCATCGTGCGGGCACGGGCGTTCGGAACCTACGATTTCCGGATCATCGACCCCAAGCTGTTCCTGAAGGAAGTCGCCGGCTCCGACCAGAACTTCAGGCTGGACGAGTTCGCCGACACCATGCGATCGCGCATCGTCAGCGTCTTCGCCGACGCGCTGGCATCGGCAAAAATTCCGGTGTTCGACGTCGCCAGCCGATACGGTGAGCTCGGGGACGCCCTCCTGCCGCTCATCAATCCGGTCATCTCGACGAAGTACGGCCTGCAGATCACGAGTTTCATCATCGAGAACGTGTCGGTGCCACCCGAGGTGGAGCAGGCTATCGACAAGCGCTCGAGCATGGCCGCGGTCGGGAACCTGAACGACTACGTCAAGTTCCAGATGGCGCAGGGAATGGAGAAGGGCGGCAGTTCCGGCGGCATGGCGACCGAGATGGCGGTGGGCCTGTCAATCGCGCAGCAGATCATTCGCGACCAGGGAGTGCCGATGGCGGCGGCACCCGCGGCTGCGCCGGCGCTCGACCTGCTGTCACCCGCCGACGTGGCCAAGGCGCTCGGCGTGCAGGAGTCCGACGTCATGGCGATCATCACTTCCGGCGAACTGGCCGCCAAGAAGATCGGGGCGTCGTACCGCATCAAGCGCGACGCGCTCAACGAATACCTCGCGAAGTAGGCGCCGGGTCGATACTCGATGCCTGAGATCGTCGCTCTCGAGAAGCATCCCTGCGCGGCCTGTGGCGCGCAGGCCGAGTGGAATCCTGCCAGGCAGTTGCTGGTCTGCTCTTTCTGCGGCACGGCGGCGCCCTTCACCCTGGATTCGGAAAGCGGCGCCCTGGTCGAGAACGATCTGGCGCGGGCGCTTGCGGGAACTGCCCGACGAATCGCGCGGATGGCTGACCGCCAAGCGGACGGTGCAGTGCCAGAGCTGCAAGGCGGTTTCGGTCTTCGACCCCGAGCGCGTCGGCCAGAACTGCGACTTTTGCGGCTCCCCGGCGCTCGTCGACTACACGGAGATCAAGGCGCCGATCCGTCCGCAGGCCCTGCTGCCGTTCAAGGTCAGCGAGGCGCAGGTCCGCGAGCAGATTCACCAGTGGTACAAGAGCCGGTGGTTCGCGCCCGGCAAGCTGAAGAGCAGGGCGCTCGTGGATCGCGTGCGCGGGATCTACCTGCCGTACTGGACCTTCGACGCGCAGCGCGGTATGTCCCTGGGAGGCCGAAGCCGGCCACTACTACTACACGACCGAAACTTATCGCGACAGCAAGGGCAACACCCAGACACGCCAGGTGCGCCATGTGCGCTGGGTACCCGCTTCTGGCGTCGTGGAGCACTTTCTTCGACGACGAGCCGGTGCCGGGGACGCGAGGCGTATCGCGACCCCTGCTGACGGGGGTCGAGCCGTTCCCCACGACCGATCTGGTTCCGTACGACACGGCATTCCTGTCGGGCTTTGTCGTCGAGCACTACCAGGTGGTGCTGCTGGAAGCGGCACAAAGCTCGCAGGACGCGATGACCGGCAAGCTGCGGGAGATGTGCGCCGGCCAGGTGCCTGGCGATACTTACCGCAATCTGGTGATTCACCCGGTGTTTTCGGGCCAGACGTTCAAGCACATTCTCGTGCCGGTGTGGCTGCTCGTGTATTTGTTTCGGACCAGCACGTACCAGGTTGTCGTCAATGGCTACACGGGGCGAACCGCAGGGCAGTATCCGAAGAGCCCCTGGAAGATCGCGCTGCTCGTCCTGCTCATCCTCGTGGTGGTCCTGATCTTCGTCGTGCTCGCAAATCAGAACAGTTAGGAGCGGTCGTGTTCGACAAGAAAACCAGGCCACCTTCGAAAACCGAGGCGCTTCCCGGGCGTCCGGACCGCATGCCGGTGCCGGAGCGGCACTTCGTCAATGGGGCACCCCTCGCGGCGCCCTTCCCTCCGGGGACGGAGCGCGCGCTGTTCGGGCTCGGCTGCTTCTGGGGCGCCGAGCGGAAGTTCTGGCAGTTGCGGGGCGTCGTCACGACCGCGGTGGGGTACGCCGGCGGTCAGACGCCGAACCCGACGTACCGTGAAGTCTGCAGCGGATTGACCGGCCACGCCGAAGTCGTCCTGGTGGTCTTCGATCCCGCCGCAATCACCTACGACGAGCTGCTGAAGGCGTTCTGGGAGAGTCACGACCCGACGCAGGGCATGCGCCAGGGGAACGACGTCGGCACGCAGTACCGTTCGGGGATCTACTACTACGGCGATGCCCAGCGGCAGGCGGCCGAGCGCTCCCGCGACGCGTTCCAGGCGCAGTTGTCGAAGGCCGGCTTCGGGAGCATCACGACCGAGATCGTCGAGGCCCCGGAGTTCTACTACGCCGAGGACTATCACCAGCAGTACCTCGCCAAGAACCCGCACGGCTATTGCGGCCTTGGCGGTACCGGTGTGACCTGCCCGGTCGGCGTCCAGGTTCCGGCCTCGTCGTAGCCGACGGGCGTCGTCGCCGGGGCTAGCGCCTGAGCGTCGGCGCGCGCGGCAGCGGGTCTGGCCGAGGCAAGAAAGAAGTGGCCTGCCGCCGCGAGCGCCACGGCCAGCGCCGCGCAGAGGAAGAACACCGCGCGCACCCCTATCAACTGGCCCAGGATTCCGGACAGCACGAGCCCCAGCACCTGCGCGAAGAACACGACGGACATGACCGTGCTCGAGATGCGCCCCATCAACGCGGGGGGCGTCTCCTGCTGCAGCAGGGTCTGCGCCGGCACGATGATGCCTGCGAACGCAAAGCCGATGGTGATCGTCGCCAGGACGGTCACCGGCACGTAGGCCAGCGCGCCGAGCAGGAACACGCCGAGGCCGATCCCCACCAGGCCGGACAACACCATGGCTTCGTTGCTCAGTCGATGCGCGATCGCCCGGAGCGCCTGCGTACCGGCCATGAGGCCCACGCCAATCGTCCCGCTGATGAACCCGAACGTCGCGGCGCTGGCGTGCAGCGATTCGCGGACGAAAATCGCGATCAGCGGGCCGAAGCAGCCGATCGTGAACAGTCCGGCCGCCATGGCGGTCACCACGAACGAGATCGCCGGATGATGCGCGATGAAGGAGATCCCCTGCGACCATGTCCACCCAGATCTGGTGAATCCTGTTGTTCGGGGACTGCCCGGCCGCCGGCGACGGCGGGCGCACGATGGCGACCGTGCTGATGAGCGCGGCCGAGGCGAGGAAGCTCACGCCGTCAATCGCGTAGCACAGGCGCGCACCGAAGGCGGCCACCAGCGCGCCTGCGGCAGCCGGGCCGAGAATCCGGATGCCCATCATCGCGATTTGCATCAGCGCATTCGCCGAGAGCAGCCCCTCGCGCGGGACATGGCTGCGGATCGTGACCGACTGGGCCGGCGCGAAAAAGCTGGAGACCGAGCTGAGCGCAATCAGGACGGCATAGACCTGCCAGAGCGACGACGAGAGGACGAGCACGATCACGAGTCCCGCCCGGATCAGGTCGCTCGACACGAGCGTCGGCTTGAGCGGCCAGCGATCGACGAATACGCCGGCGAGCGGCCCCAGCAGCGCGAGCGGGAGCATGTAGGCGATCTGCACGCCCGTGACCTGCGCCGGCGTGCCGTGCATCCTGAACGAGACGACGCTGATGACCGCGAAAAGAGCCAGGAAGTCGCCGAGCAGGCTGACGATCTGGGCATACCAGATCCGGCGCATCACGGTGATGCCGAGGACCTGCTTGAAGGTCATCGGCGCGGCGACAGCGTTCATCGAGCGCTGAATATTACATGAGGCGACACGGCAAGGGTAGGGGGACGGATAATGGAGCCGCATGGCCAACAGCACGCTCTTCACCCCGCTGCAGCTCGGTGGCGTGACGTTTCGCAACCGTATTCTGGTCTCGCCGATGTGCCAGTACTCCAGCGTCGACGGCTTCGCCAGCGACTGGCACCTGGTGCACCTGGGCAGCCGCGCGGTCGGAGGGGCGGCCGCGGTCATCACGGAGGCCACCGCCGTGACGCTCGGACGGCCGGATCAGCCCCGACGACCTCGGGCTGTGGAAGGACGACCACGTCGAAGCGCTCGCGCGCATCTTCGCGTTCATCGAATCGCAGGGAGCCGTGGCCGGCGTCCAGCTTGCGCACGCGGGCCGAAAGGCCAGTACAGCGGCGCCCTTCAAGGGCGGCGGGCCCGTCGGCGGCGACAGGGGCGGGTGGGCGCCGATCGTGGCCCCGAGCGCCATCGCCTTCGCGGAGGGCTATCAGGTGCCGCTGGCGCTCGACGAGCGCGACATCGCGCGGATCGTCGCGGCGTTCAGGGCCGCGGCGGAGCGCACGCTCGCCGCCGGCGGACGCGTCATCGAACTGCACGCCGCGCACGGCTACCTGCTGCACCAGTTCCTGTCGCCCCTCAGCAACCGTCGCGACGATCGCTATGGCGGGTCGTTCGAGAACCGCACGCGGATCGTGCGCGAGGCGCTCGAGGCGTTGCGCACGGTGTGGCCCGATCGGTATCCGCTGTTCATGCGTATCTCGGCGACCGACTGGGTGGACGGCGGATGGACGAGCGAAGATTCGGTGGCGCTGGCCCGGATGGTCGCACCGCTGGGCGTCGATGCCCTCGACTGTTCCAGCGGTGGACTGGTCGGCGGGGCCGCCATCCCGGTTGGCGCGGGATACCAGGTGCCCTTTGCCGAACGCATCAGACGCGACGTGGGCATCCCGACGATCGCTGTCGGTCTCATCACGTCGCCCCAGCAGGCGGAGCAGATCGTCCGTCTCGGCCAGGCCGACGGCGTGATGCTGGCGCGCGAGTTTCTCCGCGATCCTTACTGGCCGATCCATGCGGCCGAGGCTCTCGGCCAGCCGCCGATCGTGCCGCCGCAATACCTGCGGGCGTTTTAAAGGGCTCGCAGGGCTCAGGGCTCAAGGCTCAAGGCTCAGGGCTCAGGCAGGGGCGAGGATCTTCATGACTGTCGCTGATATCGTTGCGCGCGTTCTCAAGGACGCCGGCGTCACCCGGATGTTCGGCCTGCCGGGAGGAGAGATCCTCGATTTCATGGAGGCCGCCCGGCGGGTGGGTATCGAGTTCCTGCTGACGCGCCACGAAGCCACGGCCGCCTTCATGGCGGACGTCACTGGACAGATTTCCGGCACGCCAGGCGTCTCGGTCGCCACGCTTGGCCCCGGCGCCGTCAACATGACGCTTGGCGTGGCGAACGCCTATCTCGATCGGTCCCCGCTCGTTGCCATCACCGCCGCGCATGCGCTCTCGGCGGCGCCCTTTGCGACCCACCAGAACCTCGACCTGAACGCGGTGTACCGTCCGTTCACAAAGCTGGCGATCACGCTGGACGGCCGCGACACCGCGGCCGTCGTGCGACAGGCCATTGCCGTCAGCCTCGCACCGCGGCGCGGGCCCGTCCATATCGCGATCCCCAGCGATGTCGCGCGACGCGAAGTCGACGACCGCGGCGAGGCGGCGGGGAGGCTGGCGGAAACCGCCCCGGTGGGGAAGGGGTCACTTGCGGCTGTCGCCTCGGCGCTCCGGGCTTCGCGCCGGCCGGTCGCGATCCTCGGCCTGGATCTCGACCCGCGGTCGGATCCCGCGCCCGTCCGGGCGTTTGTCGAGGCGTTCGCGTTGCCGGTGTTCGTGACGCCGAAGGCCAAGGGCATCTTCCCCGAGGACCATCCCCAGTTCTTCGGCGTATGCGCCGGCGTCGCGGGTGACGACTGCATCGTCGAGTTCCTCGCGAGCTCGGATCTGCTGGTCGGCATCGGGTTCGAGCCGGTCGAGTCCGACAAGCTGTGGCACCACACGATGCCGCTCGTCTCGATCGGGCCCCAGTCGATTGCCGCCGGATCGTACCGCCCGTCGGCCGAAGTTGTCGGAGATGTGGGCGAGAGCCTGAAGGCCCTTGCCGGAGAGCTCGATCGGTCGTTCGCGTGGCGCGCATCGGATCGCCTCGCGTTCCGGGAGCGGCTCGATACCGTTCTGCGCCCCAGGTCCGCTCCGCGCGCCATGTCCGGGTACGAACTGACGCGGCACCTGCGCGGACGGTTTCCGCGCGACACGATATGCACGACCGACGTCGGCACGGTCAAGATGATCATGTCGCAGGCGTGGGTCGCCTATGAACCGCTCACGTTCTTCGAGTCGAATGGCCTGTCGGCGATGAGCTATGCGTTCCCAGCCGCCATGGCGGCGCGGCTGCTGCACCCCGACAGGCCCATCCTGTGCACTATCGGGGACGGCGGATTCGGGATGACGTGTGCCGATATCGAGACGTGCGTCCGCGAACGGATCCATTTCGTCACGGTCGTCTTCAACGACAGCAGCCTCAGCCTGATCGACGCCGCGCAGCAGCGCCGCGGGCTCCCGGTCAACGGCGTGCGTTATGGACGCGTGGACTTCGCGGCGCTCGCCGTTGCGATGGGCGCGTGGGGACGCCGCGTCACGACGGTACACGAGCTGGACGCCGCTCTCGACGAGGCGTTGCACATTGACGCCCCCGTGGTCATCGACGCGGTCGTCGACGCCGCCGCATACGCTGAAATGGAAAATGGAAAATGGAAAAATGGGAAATGGGAAAGGCCGTCAGGGGACGGGAGTCAGGGCTGACAGCACATAGTCCGTCAGGAGCCTTGCGGAGAGCGCGTGCGCGTCGCGGTCGCCGAAATTCGTGCTCGTGATCACCACGACCATGTCGAGCGTCGGCAGGACGAACACCTCGTTCCCGCCGTTCCCGGACATGGCAAACGACGGCACGTCACGCCCGCCGGACTTGAACGAGCGCAGCCACCAGAGATAGCCGTATTCCGTCTCGTCATCAACCTGCACGTGAGGGGCGATTGACCGGGCGACCCACTGCGGGGGCACTACGGTCTTGCCCTGCCACTGCCCCTTGTCGAGATACAGCTGGCCGAGCTTCAACAGGTCGGCGCTTCGAAGGCTCAATCCGCCGCCCGTCTGGGCGAACCCGAGCGGCGAGAATTGCCACTCGGTGTCCGTGATTCCCAGCGGCCCGAACAGCGCCTGCGCAGCGAAGGTCTCCACGGGCATTCCGGTGACCTCCTGCAGGACGCGCCCGAGCGCGAACACCCCGGCCGTGCAGTAACTGAAGCTCCGCCCGTACTTCGAGTCCTCCGGCTTGGTCGTCCACGCGGGAAATCCGCGGATCGGGAGATCCAGCGCGAACTGCAGCCAGTCTTCGATCAGGTACATGCGCTCTTCGTTGCCGCGGGAGAACTGGTTGGAGTCGTCGCACTCGAGAAGCGAGCTCATCGTCAGGAGATCCTCGACGGTGATGCGGTCCTTCCTCGGATCGGGATTGGCTTTCGGCCGGGCGGGCACGAGGTCCAGCAGGTGCGCCTGCACGCCGGGAAGGCGTCCCCTGTCGATGGCGATTCCCAGGAGCATGCCCGTGATCGTCTTCGTCGCCGATCGCGTGTTCCGCAGCGCGCCGGGCTTTCCGTCAAAGTACTTTTCGTACACGAGCCTGCCGTGGCGGGCGACCAGCACCGACGTGATCGACTTGAAGTCGCCGCGGACGACTGCCGCCTCCATCTCCGAGAGCGGCGCCTGGCGCATGCCACTGTCCTGCGGCGTCGCGCGCACCCAGGGGCTCTGCGCGCCGGCGCGGCGGCGGAAACAGGGCCAGCAACAGGAGGGCGGAGGAGATGACGGTACGGAGCATGCGACCATTGTCGCGCGAGTCCCACGCCGGATGCTTGTCCCGGCTATGCGTCCTTGTCCGCACCACGCAGCAGGCGGCGATAGGCCCCAGGAGGCATGCCGACGTTCCGGGCAAAGGCCCTCGTGAGCTGCGTCTGGTCGGCGAATCCGACGATCTGGGCAATCTCGGCAATTGGCGTGCGGCCGGCGAGGAGCGCCCGGGCGCGCTCGATTCGGCGGGCGCGGATGAACTCTCCTGGCGTCGTGCCGAAATGCTGCCGGAAGGCGCGCACGAGATGCGAGGGATGCACGCCCGCGCCGGCGGCGAGCGACGCTATCGTGAGATCGCGGTCGTGTTCGTCGCTGGCCCGCTGGCGGACGCGGCGCAGCCATGGAGGCACGCCGCGCGCCCGCGTCAGGGCCGCCCTCGAGGTCTGTCCGACCAGCTCGAGGCCCAGCCCTTCCAGAATCAGCCCGGAGACCGAATCTGGCGCGAGATACTCCCGGTACAATCTGGCGGCGAGCGGAACCGATGCGCGGTCGCGCAGCACGACGGCGCCCTGGATCGAGCGGCCGAGGGTGGCCGCGAGACTGGAGTCGAGCGAAATGGCAAAGAACCGGCCGCCGGTGGCCGCGAACCGATCGCGGTGCGTCGTCCCGGCCGGATTGAAGACGAGCGTGGCGGGGCCGCAGGAGCCACCCCCGCGGGCCTCCGTGATGTACCCGCCGGAGACGACGAGGACGTAGTGGGCCTCCTCGTGCGTGTGGCGCGGCACGCGGGCCGGGGGCACGTCGCCCCGGCGTGCCGCGAACGTGAAAGGCCCGACGATAACCCGGCCATCCGCTGTGCCGAAGAACGAGCCAGGGGCGAGCCGCATCATTCCTGCCGCAGCGCCGCCAGCGGATCGACCGAGGCGGCGCGATGCGCGGGAATCGCGCTGGCGGCCAGGCCGGCCAGCGCCAGCACGGCGAGGGCCGCCGCCATGGCGCGGACGTCGTTCGGCTGGATCTCGAACAGGAAGTCCTTCACGCGCGCGCTGAGCAGCCACGCTCCGAACCCGCCAATCGCGAGTCCGGTGGCCATCAACATCGCCGCGCGCTTCAGCACCATGCCGACCACGTGCTGCCGCGTCGCGCCGAGAGCCATGCGCACGCCGATTTCACTGGTCCGCTGCGCGACGACGTATGCCATCACGCCGTAGATGCCGACGGCGGCAATCACGAGACCCAGGCCGCCGAAGAGCGCGAGCAGCGCCATGTTGAACCGCCGCTGTGCGATGAGCCGATCCATGTAGCCCTCGAGGGTCACCGTCTCGTCCGTGAGGCGCTGGTCCCGGTTCACCGACCAGATCGCGGCCTTGACGGCCGGAAGCACCGTCATCGGGTCTCCCGACGTTCGGGCGACGACATTGCCGCCGAGCATGCCGTCCTGCGCCATCGCAATGTAGCCCTCCTGGCGCGGCGGCGTCTCCGGACCGAGGTGCCGGATGTCGCCCACGATCCCCACGACGATGCTCTCGTCCTTGCCGACCTTGATGCGCTGTCCGAGGGCGTCCTGTCCAGGCCAGTACTTCCGCGCCGCGGTTTCATTCACGACCATGACGCTCTGGCTGCCCGCGCGGTCCTCCGGACCGATCGTCCGTCCGCGCTCGAGGGGGATCTTCATCAACTCGAGATAGCCGGGCGTGACGGTCCGGACGTCGAGGTCGTCGCCCTCACCCTTCAATTCGCCCCTCCCGGGGAGTTCGACGGAGTTGCGGCTCCAGCTTCCGGTGAGCGGCAGGCCGCCCGAAATGACCGCGGCGCGCTCGACGCCCGGCACGTTCGCAACGGCCTCGACCAGCTGCTGGCTGTACTGCGCGCCCCGCTTCGCGGCCTCGTCCCATTTGCCCGGCTCGAACTTCACGCCGACGTTGAGCGCAATCACGTTGTGGTAGTCGAAGCCCGGATCGATGCTCATCACCTTCGCGAAGCTGCCGATGAAGAGGCCCGCACCGACCAGCAGAATCACCGCGAGGGCGACCTCGGCGACGACGAGCGCGCCGCGCAGGAACTGGCTGGCGGCGCCCGCGGTCGTCGATCGGCCGGTGTCCTTCAGCGCGGTCGTGAGGTCGGGCCTGGACGACTGCAGCGCCGGCACGAGCCCGAAGAAGACGCCCGTCAGGACGGATGCCGCCGCGGCGGCGCCGAGCACGCGCAGGTCCACGCCGATGTCCGCCACCCTGGGGAGGCCAGCCGGGAGCCACGCCATGATCCCGCGGACGCCGAGGGAGGCGAGCAGCACGCCGATGGCCGCTCCGGCGAGCGACAGGACGACGCCTTCGACGAGCAGGCTCCGCACGAGGCGCCACCGGCTCGCGCCGAGAGCCGCGCGGATCGCCATTTCACGGCCGCGTACCGTCGCGCGGGCGAGCATCAGGTTCGCGACGTTCGCGCACGCGATGAGCAGCACCAGCGTGACCGCGCCGAGCAGCATCAGCATCCACACCTTCACGCGCCCGACGAGGTGCTCGTGCAGCGTGATTACGCGCACCCGGCGTCCGGGGCTCCACTTCGGATACTGCCGGTCCAGGCCCTCGGCTACGCGGTACATCTGCTGGGAGGCCTGTTCGATCGTCACGCCCGGCTTGAGCCGCCCGATCGCCGTGAAGCTGAAGCTCCTGTTGTTGCCGCGGACCTTGTCCTCGCCGCGGAACATCGAGCGGCACGTAGATGTCGCTCGGCTGGGTGCTGCCCACCGGATAGGCAAAGTCGCGCGGCATGACGCCGACGATCTCCCAGGGCTCCTCGCTGAGCTCGATCGTCCTGCCCACCACGTCCGCCGCGCCGCCGAAGCGCCGCTGCCAGAACCCGTAGCTGAGGATGACCAGGTGGGGACCGCCGCTGGCTTCGTCGCCGGGGGCAAATGCGCGGCCGATGAGGGGCGACACCCGGAGGACCCTGAAGAACTCGGAGGTGACGCGCAGGCCGCGCGCTTCGCCCGGTTCACCTCCCTCGCTGCGGGTCCGCAGCGACGTCCTGCCCACCAGGGCGAGGGACTCGAACGACTGCTGCTGATCGCGCCAGTCGAGGTATGTCTGTGTCGTCGTCGATCCGCCGCCGAAAGTCGTGCGGACCGGATCGTATTCGAGCACCGCGACGATCCGGTTGTACTCGTCGAAGGGCAGCGCCCGCAGGACCACGGCATCCACGACCGAGAAGATGGCGGTCCCGGCCCCAATCCCGAGGGCCAGCACGACGAGCGCGACCGCCGTGAACGTCGGCGAGCTGCGCAGCGATCGGACGGCGGTCTTCAGGTCCTCCAGCATGGCTGGTTAGACGGCCCTCGACGTCAAAAGTTGGGACCGGCGGGTGCGCCGATCGGAGTCAGACACTCATGTATATACTGAACCAGCCCAATCATGCGCATCACAGCTACGCTCACACTCCTCCTGCTGCTGTTCGTCCCGGCGGGTCCGGCCGCGCAGCGTCCCGATGTCCCCTCGCCCGCTTCCGTCTTCGGATTCGAGCCCGGTGCGGACTACAAGCTGGCCAACTACGATCAGTCGATCGAGTATTTCCGCCGGCTGGCCGCGGCGAGTCCGCTCGTGAAGCTCGTCGAGGCCGGGCGGACGAGCCAGGACCGGCCGATGTACTTCGCCCTGATCTCGAGCACCGCCAACCTGGCCCGGCTGGATCGCCTGCGCGAGATTGCGCTCCGCCTGGCTCACCCCGGGACGATGACCGAAGCCGAGGCGCGCGCGCTCGCCCGCGAGGGCGCGGCGTTCGTCCACATCGACGGCGGACTTCACGCCACGGAGGTGGCCGGCGGTCAGCACACGCCGCTGCTCGCCTACGACCTCGTTCGCCGCGCGAACGAGCCGGACACGAAGGCGATGCTCGACAACGTCGTGCTGATGCTCTGGCCGACCATCAACCCCGACGGCCAGCAGATGGTCGCCGACTGGTACATGAAGAACGTGGGCACGCCCTACGAGCTGTCGGGTGTGCCGGGCCTGTACCAGGATTACGTCGGCCACGACAACAACCGCGACGCCTACATGCTCAACATGATCGAGTCGCGCGTCGTCGAGCACACGTGGCGCCAGTGGGAGCCGCAGATCGTCTACGTGCAGCACCAGACCGGACCGTTTCCGACGCGGATCTGGCTGCCGCCATTCTCGGAACCGGTCGGGATCGACGCCCCGTACCTCATGTCGCGCGAAGTGAACATGATCGGCATGGCCATCGCGAAGGGGCTCGACGAGCAGGGGCTCGTGGGCGCGACCCACATGGGCACCGCGTTCGATGCCTGGTATCCAGGCTACATAGACTACGCGCCGAACTTCAAGAACGTCGCGGCGTTCTGGACCGAAACGGCACTGTATTCGTATGCCACGCCGCACGAGTACACGATCGACGACTTCCCGCAGAACATGCGCGACCTCCGGCCGCGGAGCCTGTATTCCAGCCCCTGGAAGCCCGGGTGGTGGCGGTTGCGCGACGCGGTGGACTACATGGAAACCGCGTCGCTGTCGGTCATCGAATACGCGTCGAAGTACAAGGAGTCGCTGCTCCTCGATCGCTACAAGGCGTCGATCGCGCAGGTGGCGCGCGGGCACGCCGACCCGCCCTTCGCGTACGTCGTCCCGCAGGATCAGCGCGATCCGGTGGCGGCGGTCGAACTGCTGCGCCGCCTCGCGTTCGGCGGCATCCGCGTCTCGCAACTGACCGAGGCCGCGGCGATCGGCGGCACGACCTTCCCGGCCGGTACGTGGGTCATTCCGACGGACCAGGAGTTTGCCGCAATGGCGCGCGAGGTCCTGGATATTCAGCACTACCCCGATCTGCGGCAATACCCCGGCGGTCCACCCGAACGTCCGTACGATGCGGCCGGCTGGACACTTCCCCTGCAGATGGGCGTCAACGTCGTACGGGTGCAGCAGCCGATTGCCGATGACGTGCGCGCGAAGATGAAAGTGCCGGGCGCGCCGGAGAATCCCCGCTCGACCCCCACGCCGTACGTCTCGACGAGCACGCCCGACAAGGCGCCGTTCGACAGCGTCCCGGGCGTGGGTTTTGACACCAGCGCCGCGGCTGCCGCCATCGTGCCGCCCGCCGGCACGCTCACCGGTACCGGCGCCGCGCTGGCGGTGAATCCGTCGCAGAACAACGCCTACCGCGCCATCAACCAGGCGTGGAAGCAGGGCGCGAGCGTACGGTTTGCCGCCGGGCGCTACGTCATCGAGGGGCTCACGCCGTCCGCGCAGGCCGCGCTCGTGTCGTCGCTCGCGCTCACGGCCGAACGCGTCGAGCCGTCGGGCCCGATCGTGAAGCAGCCGCGGATCGGCGTCTTCGACCCCTGGAGCGGGAGCATGGACGCCGGCTGGACGCGCTGGGTGCTCGAACAATACGGATTCTCATACGTTCGGCTCAGGCCCGAAGATTTCGCGGCGCCGCTCGCGAACAAGGTGGACGTTGTGCTGTTGGCCGACGACGCGCGCATTCCGGTTGAAGGCGGGACCGGTCGCGGCGGGCGCGGGGGCGCCGCGAGGGCCGTGCGCCCCGAGTACGCGGACACCGTGAGCGCCGACGATCTGCGCGCGTTCGAGCAGTTCATCAGAGCCGGCGGCACGCTCGTCTGCCTCAACAACGCAACGGCGTTCGCCATCCGGCAGTTCGCCCTGCCGGTGCGCAACGTCGTCTCGGGCCTGCGGCCCGAGGAGTTCTTCCTGCGCGGTTCCATCGTCGAGGCCACGGTCGAGCAGTCGAGTCCGGTGATGGCCGGCATGCCGCCGCAGGCGGCGCTGTTCGCCGACAGCAGCCCGGTGTTCGAGACCCTGGACGGCTTCAGCGGCACCGTGCTCGCGCGATACACGGACAGCGGGTCGCCATTGCTGTCTGGCTATCTCATCGGCGAACAGCACATGCAGGGGAAGGCGGCCGCGCTCGACGTGCGGCTCGACGCCGGGCACGTCATCCTGCTCGGGTTCCGGCCCGAATGGCGCGGGCAGCCATTCGGGACGTTCAAGGTGCTGTTCAACGCGGTGATGGCCGTCCGCTGATCGTCGCCAGGACCATCGGCGGAAGACGTGCCACTCTTCTGGATGTCGATCGACGGGACTGTATCTAACCCATAAAATAGTGTCAAACTGGTTAAACAACTGTGAGGGTTATACTGATCGGCAGCGTGCCGCAGTTTCAATTCATCGGCGGGTCGCTCGCCCTCGATTTCGTGAACACGGTCGGCGATCGCCGTTCGGCCGATTCCGCCAGGGACTACTTCGCCTCCCCCGAACGAATCGCGGAATGGCTGCGGCTCGCCCGTCTGGATCCCGGCGGCGCCGGCCGCATCTCGAGAGGCGACGTCAACCGGCTGGTGGTGTTCCGCGAAACGCTGTATCGGCTCTTCGCCGCCATCGCCGACGGCAGGTCACCGCGAGATGCCGATCTCGACGCGCTGAATCAGGTGCTCTCCCGGGCGAGGCGAGGGCAGCGGCTGGTGCGCGACGGGAGCCGGTACGAGTGGCAGTGGAGAGGCGGCTCTGCCGCCGACCGTGCGACGTGCGAGATCGCGCTCGCTGCGGCGGCGCTTCTCCTCTCGGACGATCGCGCGCGGATCAGCCGCTGCGAGGACGAGCGGTGCGGGTGGCTGTTCGTCGACCGGTCGCGCGGCGGCCGGCGGCGATGGTGCAGCATGGCGGATTGCGGCAACCGCGCGAAAGCGCGCCGCCACTACAGGAAGCATGCGTCGGCGTCCAGGCGGGCCAGGACCTGACGCGCCGCGGCTGCGTCCGTCGAAGCCTCTTCCCAGGCGATCGAGCTCAGCCCGAACTACGCGCGCGCCTGCGCCGGCATCGCCGACTGCCACTCGTAGGAGCAAGCCTTCCCGTGCGCCGCGCCCGCGGTGCCCTACTTCACCACGGGCATCTCGATGAAGCTCGCCTTCCCGGTGGTGTGCCAGATCTTCTGCTCGGCCGGCCTGTAATCCTCGGGTTTCGCGTTGAAGATGTTGGGCACGAAGGTCTGCGGGTTGCGATCGTAGAGCGGGAAGAGCGTGCTCTGCACCATCACCATGATGCGGTGACCCGGCAGGAACGTGTGGTTGACCTGCGGGAGGTCGAACTTCACGAGATCCGGCTGGCCCGGCGTGAACGCGTCCGGCTTCTCGAAGCTCTTGCGATAGCGGCCCCGGAAAATGTCCAGAGCCAGGGGCAGCTCGTAGCCCTTCCAGCCGTCCGGCGCGTTCTCCGGGTAGACGTCGATGATCTTGACGACGAAGTCCGAGTCGGTGCCGGAGGTCGACGCCATCAGGTTGACGACCGGAGTGCCGCTGATGCGCAGCGGTTCGCTGAGCGCGTCCGTCACGAACGTGATGACGTCGGGCCGGCCGTCGACGAAACGCTGATCGGTCACGAGCCACGTGCGCCAGTTGTCGCGCGTGATCGGACGCGGCAGATACGGCACCGGTTTGGCCGGGTCCGAAACGTAGCTGGTGAACTCGGCGCCCGACGTGGGCGCGTCCCAGCTGAGTGCGTGACCTGCGGAGAGATAGAGCGGTTTCGACGTGCTCGCACAGCCCGTCGCACAGCTGAGCGGCCATTTGTCGAAGCGGTCCCAGTGAGTGCCGCTGGTGTCATAGATCAGGACCGGCGGCGTCGTCGCCTTCGGTGCGCCGTCCACGAGATATTGCGCAAAGAAGGGCATCATCACTTCGCGGCGGAAGTACTGTGTGGTGTCACCGTCCCACACGAGCGGGCCGAGGGCACGACCCTCGCGGTTGACTTGCGAATGGAACCACGGACCCATCACCAGATAGTTCATGGTGTTGCCGGTGTCCTTCGGCTCGGCCGCGCGGAAGCTGTGAATCGCGCCCCACATGTCTTCCTGATCCCAGAGTCCCTGCAGCCACATCGTCGGGACGGTCAGCGGCTTGTTGCCGGGCAGTGTGTCGAGCGCCTGCGCCTGCCAGAACGCATCGTACGCAGGATGCGACTCGACGGTCTTCCAGTACGGCAGTGTGTCAGCGCCGAGAACACGCGCCATGTCGGCCGTCGAGCCGCGTTGCAGGAATGCGGTGTAGTCATCCGCGGCGCCATAGTCGGCAGTCTTGCCGGCGCCGCGCGCGGTCGTCTGCGAGAGAAAGTACCCGAGGTTCGGCTGACGGAACGCGCCGTAGTGGAACCAGTCGTCGCCCATCCAGCCATCGGTCATCGGGCTCTCGGGCAGCGCGACTTTCAACGCGGGATGCGGGTTCAACAGCGCCATCTGCACGGTGTAGCCCTCGTAACTCGAGCCGAGCATGCCGACGCGGCCGTTCGACTCGGGCACGTTCTTCACGAGCCAGTCGATCGTGTCGTAGCCGTCGGTGGTGTCATCCGCTCCGGTCGCATTGAACGGTCCGACGGGCGGCGGCGTCATCAGGTACGGGCCTTCGCTGTTGTACTTGCCGCGGACGTCCTGATAGACGCGAATCCATCCGGCGTTGACGAAGACTTCGTCCGACAAGCCGAGCTGGTGGATCAAGTGCGGCGAATCGACAGCCTCGGCGCGCGAACCCGCTCTGGGGCGGCCAGCCGGGGCCGTAGCGTTGCCGGTGGCATTCGGCACCCGTCGCGCGGCAGCGCGAGCTTCGGCGTTGTAGGGCGTGCGCGTCAGGATCATCGGCACGTTCTTCGCGCCCTTCGGAATCAGGATCACCGTGTAGAGCTTCGTCCCGTCTCGCATCGGCACCATCTCGACGCGGCGCACGTAATCCCACTCGGGCCTGGTCACGGGGCCGGTGGCTACGGCCGTGGGCGGCGCGGCATCGGGAATGTCATTCCTGATCTCAGTGGTGGTCTGTCCAAAGGCTGGAACAGCCGTCAACATCCACACGGCGACGAGCGCGAACGACTTCATCGTGGCGAGCCTCCTGTGCGGGTCAGTATGGCAGATCGTGCGGTGATCAGCATCCCCGCGGACGCTCCACGGCGCCACAGTCGCGATGAGCCGTCTCGTGCTGCGAAACACCGAACCGCCCCCCCGTCGCTTCCCCGAGCAGATCGAGATCGCCGGCGAGCGTCACCAGCGTGAAGGCTTCATGCTGCTTGCCGCGCTTGGTCCCCACACGCGGTTTCAGATCCACTCCATCGCGGGACGCTTCGCCGCACTCTCCGCCGCCGCGGCAAGGTATGATCACCGCGTGAAGCTCTCAATCCGCGTACTTGCTGGCGCCGTGTTCGCGGCCGCCGCCGTCCTCCCCGCCCTGCACGCCGCCGCGCCGCCCGAATGGCCCAGGTTTCGCGGTCCGCTGGGCAACCCGGTCGCCACGGGCCGTATTCCGGACACCTGGTCGAAGACCCAGAACATCGAGTGGACGGCCGAGGTCCCCGGCCGGGGCTGGTCGTCGCCGATCGTGGCCGGTGACCGGATCTTCGTGACGGCCGCAGTGACGGACGGCGCGTCGAAGAAGCCGCAGATCGGCACGCAGTACTCAAACGAGTACGTGGCGGAGCTGCAGAAGCAGGGCCTGTCGAACAAGGAGATCGAGGCGCGGGTGATGGAGCGGGATTTCGAGATGCCCGATCAGGTGAGCCTCCACTACATGCTCTACTGCCTCGACTTGAAGTCCGGCACGTTGAACTGGAAGCAGGAATACAACGCGGGCCATCCGCCGGAGGGACGCCACCGAAAGAACAGCTTCGCGTCGGAGACGCCGGTGACCGACGGCACCCTCGTGTACGTCTACGCCACCAACCTCGGCTTGTGGGCGTACGACATGAAAGGACGCCTGGCCTGGAAGACGCCTCTCGAGGTGAATCCGATGTACGGAGACTTCGGCGCGGGCGCCTCGCCCGTTCTTGCCGGCAATCTCCTCGTCATCGTCCACGACAACGAGAAGCAGCAGTTCATCGCGGCCTTCGACAAGAAGACCGGCAAGGAAGTCTGGCGCACGAACCGCGATCTCAGGGCGAGCGCCGCACCGTCGGCCCGGCGCACCGGCTGGTCCACCCCGTTCGTCTGGACGACTCCTGGACGGACGGAGATCGTGACCATCGGACCGGGCTTCGCCGTGAGCTACGACCTCGCGGGCAAGGAGCTGTGGCGCCTTCCGGGCATGGGCGGCCAGCCGATTCCCAGCCCGTACGTCTGGGACGGGGTCTTGTATCTGAACGGTGGCGCCGGCGGGGCGATGGCCGCTGTGAAGCCGGGCGCCACGGGCACGCTGGCCCCAGGTCCGGACGGCTCGCCGCACGAATCCGTCGCCTGGTCGGTGGAGCGCGCCGGCACGTACCTCGCGACGCAGCTCGCCTACCAGGGCGCGCTGTACCTCGATCACCGACACCGGTATTCTGAGTCGCTACGACGCGGCCACCGGCAAGCTCAGTTACCGGGCCCGCATCGAAGGCGGCACGGCATTCACCGCGTCGCCATGGGCGTCGGCTGGACAGGTCTTCGCCCTCAACGAGGAAGGCAAGACCTTCGTGCTCGGCACGGGCGACAAGTACGAGCTGCTGCGCGTGAACGATCTGGACGAGTTCGCGCTGGCCACGCCCGCGCTCGTGAACGACCGGTTGCTCCTGCGGACCGAGGCGCGCCTCTACTCCATCCGTCAGCGGTGAGGCTCCGCTGCACGCTGTTCGGCTGCGCGTGCGTTCCTTCGCTGCGGTCAAAGGCATCACGGGCACGGTGACCCAGGCGCCCGCAGCCCCGCCGCCGCGAATTCAAGTGCGCGACGGCTGCTGGCGTTGATCGAGCTGACAGGGCATTTCCTCCTACGGACCCATCCGCGCACGACGCCGCCGGCGCGTCACGGCGTACGCGGTCAGCGAGATCATGCCCAGAGCTGCCAGAGCCATGACCAGCCGTAGCGGCGCACCTGGAGTCGCAGGCGCAGACTGGCGGCCTCGGTATTGTCGGGATCGACCTCCAGAGCCTGGCGGACCTGTCTCTAATCAGCTTCCACCTTGCTTTGCCAAGCACTACCACGGCAATCCTCCGACGCGTGAGGTTCTGCTGATGTCGGATGTTTCGGTCTGTCGTGACGAATACATCGAAGCCGGCTGCTTCCGCGGCGTCCAACACTTCGCCGTTCTCTAAGGTGTCCCATCCTCGCGCCCGCGCTTCTTCGACGATGTGTTCGGACAGCGCCGCGGCAACACCCCGCGGGGTTCCATTGTCGAGGAGCACCCGCATCAGCGTCGGGCAGCGGGCGCGTCCAGGCTTCGCGCGGCAAACGCAAGCACGGCTTTGACCTCTTCGCGGGACACGGGGAATTGCTCCATCACCTCGTCGATGGTCATCCCGTCCTCGAGGTTTTCAAAGACGACGGCCACGGGCGTGCGTGTACCCTTGAACACCCAGGCGCCGCTGACCTTGCCGGGAACGCTTTCAACCGCCGAGCATTCGGACCAATCTAGCGCTGCCATGGACCGACCTCCTTCAGACTTCAGCTTACGGGATCTCGGTCTGGCCGTCACCCGGCGTCAAGCGGCCGCTCGAATGGCCGTGTGGCGGGGGCGCGCGTCTGAGAACGGGCCTTCCGTTAACTTGGGCGGCTCTAAAATGCTGCCTATCGTCGTCCAGGAGCGCCTCGCCCAATACCGCCTGACGCCACGCGAGCTGCCGCACCTGATGTTCGGAAGGACGACGATGGCATCGTCGACGGACGCGAATCAAGCGGAATTGTCTCTTGGCATGATGCCTACTCTCGACAGCGCATCTCCGCAGTCAACGGCAGGAATGCAGACGACATCGCCGTCTGGGGATTGAGCGCGTCCACGGATGACGTGTGCACGCGATCAGCTCGATGCGCTTAGTCGCGAACCGCCTTCTCCTGCGCCAGCTGGTGGACGCGCTGATGTGAGAGGCCGAGCACGCGTGCCGCATCGCGGGCGCTCATCTTTAGCCGTCCTCCGCGCAGGACTCGGACTGCTCGCCGCGCCGCGAGCGCTGCCCGTCGATTTTCCAGTTCAGCTTTCTTGCGCAGCGTGGCGTAGGTACGAACGGCTCTCTTCACAGCCGCCGGGAGTTTGACGTCGTCGACGATCTTCGCGGAACGCGGGTTGTCGACGAACAACTCCATTGCCTCGACGATGCGGCGCCGCGCTTCGTCCACGGTGCGACCCTGCGTGTGGCAGCCACGAAGTCCACGAACAGTAGCCACCCACCAGCCAGACTCGTCCCGCTCGTACGCGACGTGATAGGTCTTCACAGTTTCTTCAACCATCCCTTTCCGAGGCACAGCTCCAGATCGCGCTCGATGCGCCGGAGCAATCCAGGTCCGATGTCTTCGCCGGCGCGGGCCGGCACCGTCGTGACGCATTTCCCGCATTCGATCCGGACATGCGACCCGCGCTGACGGGTCTCGACGCAGCTGTGCGACCTGAGAGTGCGGCGCAGGTCCCTGGCGGTCATTGTCTTCAGTATGTCGACGATGGCACAGAAATGTCTACACGACTAGACACTATGGCGTCCGTGCAGTTCCCGGATGCGGCCGCCGGTGCTCCGACGGCCCGCACCTCTTTCAGTGTGGCGGCGTCGAGCGCGACGACACGTCGGATCTATCGAAAGGGCAGAGAAGCTGTGGCGGCGGGGCGGGGGGCTTGGGGTCCGATAGCGCGGGTTCCGCCTACTTTCGTGAAAGGTTCGCCTCTTAATAGTTGCTATCGTCACGGTCACATACCGCTGACGCCGCTGCCGGCGGCGGCGTCCGACAATCCCTTGTTGATGGTCGAGTACCAGCCGGATCGGCCGTGTGATCGCACGGCCTTCGTGGACGCGCTCGCGCCCTATAAGCGCGCGCTCGTGTATGTCGGCGTCGAGTTCGACGATCTCGCGCACAGCGCCGACACGCTGCTGCTGCAACAACTCGAGCAGATCGGCGTCGTGACACGGATGCAACGGTTCGCCGGCCTCGGTGAGGCCGTGGTTGTCGCTCAATCCGCCCGAGCGCCGCGTGCTTCCGCAGGACGCGCTGCCGGCGCCGGGATTGCCCGCGGGGGTGCCTGGTCGCGACCCCGGCGACCCGTTGCTGATCGCGCGCAACAACGTCATCCACGACGCAGCCAACCAGACCGCCGATGATCGGCTAGCTCCTCAGCATCGTCAGCGTCATCTTGAACCGCGCCGGTGCCTGCACGCCGTGCGGGACGTTGGCCGGTAGCGCCAGCAGCGCGCCAGCCGCCACTCGATGCGCGGCGTCGGCGATCGTGACTTCGGCCTCGCCCTCGAGCACCGTTACGAGCGCGTCAAACGGCGAGGTGTGCTCGGACAATGCCTGGCCGGCGTCAAAGGCAAACAACGTCACGTTGCCGGTGGCGGTCTTGATGAGCTGCTTGCTGACGATGCCGCCGGATTGATAGTCGATGGAAATCATGGGACAAACCTGAACTTTCCTTCGGAGACGACCGGCGGTCCTCCGACATGGAGGGCGCCCGGGGCGGGCCGGTTGTATTCGGCGAGTGGCGTCTCGACGGGGGCGAAACCGCCGCGCCCCAATTCCGCGATGAGTTCCGCCTCGGTGAGAAAACACTGCGGCTCGCCGTTCCATGACGAGAAGACGAACGTCTCGCCCGGGTCCGGAGCGGCATCGTCGGCCAGCGTGTGCCGCGAGAACGTGAACACGAAGAGTCCCGCGCCCGGCCGGGCGACGCGCGCGGCTTCCGCGACCGCCGCGCGGAATTCCGCGCCGGAGCGCGCGAGGTTCCAGATGCCGTGCGCCACGATCAGGTCGAAGCGCTGGTCCTCGAACGGCAGCGGCGCCATCGGGGCCTGGAGAAACTCCACCGGCAGCGTGGGGCCTTCGCGCGCCGCCCGCGCGCGCGCGGCCTCGAGCATGGGCAACGAGAGGTCCGTGCCCGTGACGTGAAATCCCCACTGGGCCAGCGGCAGCGCGTTGCGCGCCGCGCCGCAGCCGAGATCGAGACACCGCGGCGTGGGCGACCCGGCCAGAAATCCCCGCGCGAAGTCGAGCAGTTGCTGGTTCGGCGCGCCCGAGACGAAGCCGGCAACCGTGCGCGGGTCTTCCCAGCGCGGACTGACGCGCGCGGTCATGATCGGGTCACCGTGACGAAGAGATTGGCGGCGAAGCCCGTGAATGCCGTCATCTCGATGATGGCGGAGACGGGCAGCACGGTCCACGCCCATTCCGCGTAGTGTTGGTAGGCGACGATCTCGGACGACACGCGCAGGCCGCAGCCCAGCACGAGCAGCGTCAGCGTCCAGAGCATCAACCGCGGGCTCCAGAGCACGCCCGCGCTCACAAACGCCGGCAGCACGCGCTGGCCGATCGAAAACACCATGACCGACACGAAGCCGACTGTGAAAGCGTGACGCGACGCGCCCCAGATGCCGCCGGAGACATCCCAGCGCGCCGCGGCCACACCGAGGAGCGCGGCGGTGACCAGCCACACGTAGGCGAACCGGACGAAGAACGGAAAGCTCGCATGTACGCCCCTGGTCTTGGGATCGACCACGCGCGGTTCCAGCACGCGGATCGCGGCAGCGACGCCGATCGCGCCGGCCAGGAAGCACCACGCGGCCGGCTCCGTCCGTCCCGTCAACATGAGCGCGATGCCCAGCAGGTTGGTGGTCATGGCCGACATGAGCAGTACCCGGGCGGAGCGGCGCCAGGCCCAGAAACACCGGCAGCCACTTCGAGCTGAATCCCCAGATGAACGGCGCCAGGAATCCCCACGCGATCAGCACAAGGAACCACTGATCGACCACATGGGGAATCGCGGGCGACTCGCCGCGCCAGGCCAACTGGGCGGTCGTCACCAGATTCACGACGAGCGTCACGCCGAAGCCGATCACCGCGCTCATCACGACGCGGATCCAGAGATCCAGCCGGCCCGACCCGTCAGACGGGCGATGACCGGAGACCGAGGCGACGAACATCACAAAGGCGGCGAGCTCGAGCACGCCCGAGAGCGGCAACAGCACGCGCCACTGCCATTCGTAGACGTTGGCCAGCCAGCGGAGGCTCACGCCGAGCGTCCACAGCGCCCAGCACGCCCATGCCGCGCCGGTGCGCGCCGGCGCCCCGGCGTGTTGGCGCGACAATGAGTAGAAACCGATGCCGAAGATGAAGCTACCCACCCAGCCAAACACCTGCGCGTGGCCGTGCGCCTGCAGCCACGCCGATGACACGAGTCCCACGCTTTCGCGCGAACTGACCTGCAGCAGGTTGACGACACCGAGGAAGGTGCCCGGGATCAGCATGAACAGGAGCCCGGTGGTGATGTAGGCGCGGAGCACGCGGGCCGTGGGCATGTCCTCAGTATGCGGGCGCCCAGGCCCGGGGTCATTGCGCCAGCGCAATGTTCAGTCGGGTGAGATGCGTTACGGTGAGTTCGTCGTGATCGTTGCGGATGATTCAGCGCGCAGGCGCCGGGGCTTCGGCCAGGGCGGCCAGACGGTCGGGCTTGAGCACGGAGATGCGCCGGCGTTTCGAGGCGATCAATCCGTCGGCCTCCCAGCGTGCCAGCAGTCGGCTGACCGTAAAGAGAGTGGTCCCCACCAGCCCGGCCAGCTCGTTGCGCGTGAGCGGGTGCGCGATGTCCACGCCCGTGGCGGTCGGTACGCCGCCGTGCGCCGCCAGACGGATCAGCGCGCGCGCGACCCGCTGCTCGACGCGGTCCGTGGTGACCTCTTGCACGCGCGTCAGCGCGTCGCTCAGGTGATGGCTGATCTGCGTGACGATGTTGGTGTGGAGCTGGGGGTGCGTGGCGATCAGCTCGAGGAGCACGTCACGGTTCCAGGCGAGCACGCGCGCGGGCTCGGCCGCGGTTGCCGTGAGTGGATACAAGGTCTCACTCACGGCCACGACGCCGCCAAATGGGCCGCCCGGGCCGACAAATCGCAACACGATCTCGCTGCCGTCCGGGCTCAGCCGGCTCAACTTCAGATGGCCGAGCTGGACCAGGTAGAACGTGGTGGCCGGATCGCCCTCCCGTGCCAGCACGTCGCGGGCCTTCAGCGACACCGCGCGGGCCGCAGCCAGAATCATCAGGCGGCCTGGCGCGTCGAGGCCGGCAAAGATCGGGCTGCTGTCCTGATTCATCTCCTCCATGTTAGCCAATCCGTCGCGGCCGCGATCAGAATCGCAGGTAAGATGCCGCGGAGCACCCATGCCCGCACCTGACACGCACGGCCGTCCCGGCCTGCAGCTGACGTTGTCCACGCTGTCGTTTGCCATTTGCTTTACCGCGTGGGGGCTGATCAGCGCGTTCGCCCCACGGTTCCGCGAACTCTTCCACCTCACCGCCTCGCAATCCGCGCTGCTCGTGGCGGTGCCGGTGCTCCTCGGGTCGCTGGCGCGGTTGCCGATGGGCATTTTGACCGACCGATTCGGCGGTCGCGCCGTGTTCGCCGGACTGGCGCTGGTGGTGGCCGGGCCGGTGGCGTTGGTGCCGTCGGTCGAGAGTTTCCAGGGGTTACTGGCGCTCGGGTTCTTCCTGGGGTTGGCCGGGTCGTCGTTTGCCGTGGGCATCGGGTTTACGTCCCCGTGGTACCCGCCGGCCAAACAGGGGAGCGCACTGGGCGTATACGGCGTCGGCAACATCGGCCAGTCGGTCGCGGTGTTTCTCGGGCCGGTGCTCGCGTTGTCGATCGGATGGCAGGGCGTGTTTCACGCCGCCGCCGTGCTGCTCGTGGCCTGGGCCGTGACGTTTGCCGTGTTCGCGCGCAACGCCCCGAATCGATTGCCGCCCAAGACGTTTGCCGCGATGTTCCACGTGCTCACCACGAAGCGGTTGAGCTGGGCGCTGTCGGCGTTCTATTTCCTGACGTTCGGCGGCTTCGTCGCGTTCTCGATCTACCTGCCCTCGCTCCTCAAAGACCAGTTTGGCCTGGCGCCGGCCGATGCCGGCTTTCGCACCGCCGGGTTCGTCGTCCTCGCCACGCTCTGCCGGCCGGCGGGCGGTTGGCTGTCGGATCGTATCGGCGGCGCGCGGGTGCTGAACGGCGTGTTCCTCGGCATCATTCCGTTTGCGTTGCTGATGGCGTGGCCCGTGATGCTGCCGTTCACGGTGGGCGCGCTCGGCTGCGCGGCGTTGCTGGGATTCGGCAACGGCGCGGTGTTCAAGCTGGTGCCGGAATACTTTCCGGCCGAAACCGGCACCGTCACCGGGCTTGTCGGCGCGATGGGCGGACTCGGCGGCTTTTTTCCGCCGCTCCTGCTTGGCGTGTTCCGCGACCGGATGGGCACCGTGTGGCCGGGTACGTGCTGCTGGCACTGGTGGCGTTCGGACTGTATCGACTGAATGCTGCGACGTTTGCCGCGCGTCAGTCAGCGTTCGACCTGACGGTGCCGCCGGCGCTCCGGCGCACCGCCGACCGCCTGCGCTCCGGCGCCTGGGCCACGCTGGGCACGTCTATCCTCGTCGCGCTGATCATCGTCGGTTCGCGCAATCTGCGGTCGTTCGATCCGGCGCTGGTGATCTACACGTTTGCCGTGATTTTCGCCACGTGGGGCGTGCTCTACCACTACAACGTGTGGCTCGACAAGCCGCCCACGCGCCTGTACTGGCGGCGCGGATGGGAGCTCTTTCGGCGACAGGGTCTGCTGGCGTCGCTGCCGCGGCTGGCGGGACTGACCGGCCGGCAGATCGTGGCGCAACCGTTCATCCGTCACCGCTCGACGCTGAGATGGGTCACGCACCAGTTGCTCTTCTGGGGCTGCCTCCTCGCGATGGCGATTACGTTCCCGCTGGTCTTCGGCTGGATCTACTTCCGCACGCCGGTCGATCAGATGACCTACGTGACGTATCTCTTCGGCTTCCCCGCGCTGTCGTTCGGGCTCGGCACGATCACGGCCGAACTGCTGTTTCACGGTCTCGACATCTCCGCCGTGCTGGTGCTCGGCGGCATCGCGCTCGCGTTGTGGCGCCGGTTGCGTGACAAGGGACCGATGGCGACGCAAACGCTGGTCATGGACTTCTTTCCGTTGATCCTGCTCTTCGCGATCTCCGTGACCGGTCTTGCGCTCACGGCATCGCAGTGGTGGCTCGAAGGTCAGTTCTACAGCTTCCTCGCGATCCTGCACGCCATCACCGTGATCGCCGCGCTGCTGTACCTGCCGTTCGGGAAGTTCTTTCACATCTTCCAGCGGCCGGCCCAGCTCGGCGTCAAGCTGTATCAACGCGTCGGGCGATGCCGGCGAGGGGGCGATGTGCGTGCGCTGCGGCGCTCGCTTCGCATCCCGCATGCATCTGGACGATGTGAAGCAGGTGCTGCCGGAGATGGGCTTCAACTACGCCATGCCGGGCGGCGGGCACTGGCAGGATCTGTGTCCGTCATGCAAGCGCAAGACGCTGTCGACCGCGCAACTGAGACTCAAGGAGACTTCGCTGACATGGCCAAACTGCCGGACACGATCGACGCGCTCACGGCCGCCTACGGCCCGCACCTGAACTTCACGCCCGACGGGCGGCTGGCACCACGAGTCGCAGCACGCGCCGGACAAACTGGTCAAGACGCATTGCTGCTTCTGCGGCCAGCAGTGCGGCATCCAGCTCAAGGTCCGGGACAACCTCGTCATCGGATTCGAGCCGTGGGAGGAGTTTCCGTTCAACCACGGCATGCTGTGTCCGAAGGGCGTGAAGCGCTATTTGCAGGGCGGGCATCCCGACCGGCTTGCTCGATCCGCTGATGCGCACCGACCAGGGGTTTCGGAAGTCGACGTGGGACGAAGCGCTGTCGTTCACGGCGCGGCGGCTGCGCGAGATTGCAGGAGAAGCACGGCAAGGACGCCGTGGCGGTGTACGGCGGCGCGTCGCTGACCACCGAGAAGGCGTATCTGATGGGCAAGTTCGCGCGCGTGGCCCTGGGCACGCGGCACATCGACTACAACGGCCGGCTGTGCATGGTGTCGGCGGGCACGGCCTACAAGCTGGCGTTCGGCGTGGACCGCAGCCCGATTCCCTGGAGCGAGATTCCCGAAGGCCGACGTGCTGCTCGTCATCGGCGCGAACGTCGCGCGAGTGCGCGCCGATCACGACGAGCTACATCTGGCGGTGCCGCGACCGCGGCGGCAAGCTGATTGTCGTCGACCCGCGCATGACGCCGATCACGCGCAACGCGGACCTGTACCTGCCCGTGCGTCCCGGCACCGATCTCGTGCTGCTGATGGGGATGCTGCACGTCATTCTTCGCGAGGGGCTCGAGGATCGCGCGTTCATCGACGCGCACACCATCGGGCTTTGATGTCGTGGCCGCGGATGCGGCCGCCTACGATCTGCGCAGCGTGGCTGAGCGCACGGGCGTGCCGCCGGAGGCCATCGAGAAGGCCGCGCGGATGGTTCGCCGAGCGCGGAGCGCGCGATCGCGCTGCACGCGCGCGGGCTCGAGCACCATTCCAAGGGCGTGGAGAACTGCTCGGCCGTGATCAACCTCTGCCTCGCCACGGGGCACCTGGGGCGCGAGGGATCGGGCTGCGCGATGATCACCGGCCAGGGCAACGGGCAGGGCGGCCGCGAGCACGGACAGAAGTGCGACCAGTTGCCCGGCCAGCGATCGATCACCGATCCCGAGGGCCGGGCACACGTCGCGAAGGTATGGGGCATTACGGCGGACGAGATTCCCCAGGCCGGCTACTCCGCCGTGGAGATCATGGAAGCGATCCACCGCGGCGAGATCAAGGCGCTGCTGTCGATCTGCTTCAATCCGCTGGTGTCGCTGCCCGACGCGAACTTACACGCGCGAGGCCCTCGAGAAACTCGAGTTCTTCGGCGTCATCGATTTCTTCATGTCGGAAACCGCGCAGCATGCCGACGTGGTGATGGCCGGCAGTCTGCAGGAGGAAGAAGAGGGCGTCGTCTGCAGCGCCGAGGGCCGCGTGATCCACATCCAGCAGGCGGTGACGCCGCCCGGCAACGCGCGGGTCGACAGCCGGATCATCTGCGACCTGGCCGACGGCTCGGCAAGAAGGCGTTCTTTCCGTACACCCATCCGCGCGAGATCTTCGACGAACTGCGCGAGGCGTCGCGCGGCGGCGTCGCCGACTACTACGGCATCACCTACGAGCGCATCGACAAGGAGCAGGGCGTGTTCTGGCCGTGCCCGTCGCTCGACCATCCGGGCACGCCGCGGCTGTTCGACGGCGGCGTGTCGATGCATCCGGACGGCAAGTGCCGGTTTCTGCCCACGCCCTGGCGGGAGAGCGGCGACCCGCTGGACGCGGAATTTCCGATCTATCTCACGACAGGCCGGGTCGTGAGCCAGTATCTGTCCGGCACGCAGACGCGGCGCATCGGCGGACTGGTGGAGCAGTATCCGGAGCCGCTGCGCCGAGATCCATCCGCGTCTCGCCGCGCGAGCAGGGCATCGTGCCCGGCGACTGGGTGACCGTCACGACGCGCCGCGACCGAGATGACGTTGCGCGCGTTGGTCGTGAAGACCATCCGGCCCGACACGGTGTTCATTCCGTATCACTGGCCGGGTAAACGCAGCGCGAACCAGCTCACGCATCGCACGCTCGACCCGCGAAGCAAGATCCCGGAGTTCAAGGTGTCGGCGTGCCGGATCCGCAAGGCGGACCGGCCGGCCGGGGCCGCGGCTTCCGAGGGGGCGGTGCGCTGATGTCGGAGTACGAGTTCTACGTCGACCCGTCGCGCTGCATCGGCTGCCAGTCGTGCATGAAGGCCTGCGAGGAATGCGAGACGCATCGCGGGCCAGTCGATGATCAACTTCGACTTCATCGACCGGCCCGAGACGATCGCCACCGCGGCGTATGTGTGCTTGCACTGCGAGGATCCGACGTGCGCCGCAGGTGTGTCCGGCCGACGCCATCAAGAAGGGCCAGGACGGCATCGTGCAGTCCGCGCTCGAATCCCCGCTGCATCGGCTGCTCGAACTGCGTCGCTCGCGTGCCCCTTCGGCATTCCCAAGATGAAGGTGGCCGAAGAGCAGATGATGAAGTGCGACATGTGCTACGACCGCACGTCGGTGGGCAAGAAGCCGATGTGCGCCACGGTGTGCCCGAGCCAGGCGCTGACGTTCGCGAAGCCCGCCGACATAGCCCGCGACCGGCGCGAGACGCCGACGAATATCTTCTACTTCGGCGAGCAGAAAGTGGTGACCAAGGTGTTCATGATGGTGCCGCCGGAGGTGGACGCCGTGTCGGTGGACGTCGTCGATTACATGTGGGAGGTGCAGTGATGGCCGACACACCCGGCACCGAGCCGCTGTGGCGCGACGAGTTCTCGGTGCATGCCGAGGACGAGAAGTTCGTGACCCGGCGGCAGTTCGCGAAGTTCCTGACGCTGACGAGCGTCGCCATGGCCGCGGGCAATGTGTGGATTCTGGCCAAGAGCTGGATGTATCGCCCCCCCGCGTATCCGGCGCGCATCGTCGCCTCGGCCGGCGAGGTGCTGGTGGGCGGCGTGAAGCTGTTCAACTACCCGACGGACGAGGATCCGTGCATCATGATCCGCACGTCGGAGGATACGTACGTCGCCTACAGCCAGATTTGCACGCATTTGTCGTGCGCCGTGTTCTACAGCGCCGCGAGCAACCACATCGAGTGCCCGTGCCACAAGGGCTCGTTCTCGGCAGCCGACGGCTCGGTGCTGGCCGGGCCGCCGCCGCGTCGCCTGCCGCGCGTGATCCTCGAGCGTCGCGGCAACGATCTGGTCGCCACCGGCATGGGCGCGCTCTGATGCCGCGCTCCACCAATCGCAGCGGTCTCGTGGCTATCGACGCCATGCTGGCGCTCATCGCAATCGTGCTGATCGTGCAGATGTGGCTGCTCTCGGCTACGCTCGAGGCGTATCTCGGGGGGCGGCATTCGGTGGTGCTGCCCGCCGCGCTCGTCTCGATCGGCCTCTGCGCCGCGTGCATCGCGCTGGGCGCCGCCGCGCGCAGAGCCGGGCGGCGCGAGTAGCGAGTCGCGCAGCGCGGTCAGCGGATCGATCCGCGAGGCGAGCAAGACCGGCAGATAACTCGCCAACCCCTCAGCGCTGCGCCCGCGCCAGATTGGTGACAGCGGCGGGGCCTCGCGTGTGCACAACCGAATAGATCATTGCGATGTCGGGTCGGGCTCGGCAGGTCGGATGACTGTCTCAACCTGGCGGACAAGCTGGGCGCAACGATGGTCCTGGGGCGGGCCGTGGCACAATCGGCCCGTCCCCGGAAACGACCCGTCGTCGTTGGCTCCTGGCGGACAAGAAGGGAGAGAGCCGTGGCTGGACATGTGCGTCGACGGGCAATGGCCGGCAGGACCTTCGTGGGATTGCTCGGCGTGGCGTTGGTCGGCGTGACGGCCGGGACGGCGCGGGCCCAGGCGTGCACCGATGAGCTGATCATGAGCCAGGTGAGAAAGTGGGAGTTCCGGGGACACATGGGCCACTTGACGAGGCCCGGGGTGCCCAGAGCGCCGAGGGGACCATGTTCCGCACGACGGACGCCTGGCACCAGATGTTCGTCGCGGCATATCCCGAAGGCCGGGGCGGAGTGATCTACGGTGAGCAGATCGAGGAGGTCAGGAAGGAGCTCACGGGCGACACCCTCGCCGCCGTGCTCAAGGGCCTGAACGAGCAACTGGCGGCCATGGGGCCGGAGCGGCAGAAGCGGGCCGCGGCGATCGAGAAGATGCGCGAGCAGGAAATCACGCCCATCGACCGCTACCTCGCCACGACGCCGGCGTCCGTCCTCCAGCAAGTGGCCATCCCGAAGGCGCCGGGCGACCACCGCGGGTTCATCACGGAGAAGGAGGGCGGCCACAAGATCGGCGTGATCGAGTTTGCCGTCGGGATGACCATCCTGTTCGTGAGGCCGTCGCTCGGGGCCTACGTCGCCAGCCTCTGGCTGCTGCTGGTTGCGGCCAACCTCGTGCTGGGCGGGCACTTCGACATCGCCGTGCGCGACGCTGTGCTGGCGGTCGCCGCGTTCTCCCTGGCTCAGCTGTGCGCGGTGGAGGCGACGGCCGCGGAGCGGGCCCCAGGCGTGGCCCGGGTGGCCGTGCGCGCGTGACCCTTAGCGCCCGCGCGTTCGAGCAGTTCAACAGGGCGGCGGCACGCAGGCCCGCCGCCGCCCGCATCACATATTTCTCGAACACCAGACCGTCGTTGTCGTAGACGGTCAGCGCGAGGATCGGCACGTCCCGGAACCGCTCGCGCAACCGGCCGATTCCTTCGATCCCGCTCATACCGGGCAGCCGCAGGTCGGTGAGGATCACGGCCGGCGGCAGCGCGGCCAGCGCACCGAGCGCGTCTTCCATCGACCGGAAGCTGGCGGACGTCGCTCCAGCCATGTAAAAATCGGATAGCACGATCCAGCTCAACGTCGCGTCAGCACCGAATTCCGGCGCGTGTTTGGTGGCACCCCGCTTGCTGACGCACAGGGCAGGAGGCGGTCGATGCCTTTGAGCCCGGCCGGTTCGACGCTACGATTTGTGGATGCGGCGCGCCTGCGGATTGCTGACGTCGATCTCTGCCGCCCGGATTTCAGGGGCACCGACGATCAGAAGATCGGCACCCTCGAGGGTGTGGTGATCGATCCGGTCGCCAGGCGGCTGCGCTTCTTCGTCGTCGCGTCTCACGGCTGGTTCAGGTCGCGACGGTTCCTCCTGCCTGCCGAGTGGCCCGCGCGGATCGAGGCGGGTCGCAACGCCCTGCGCGTGGAACTCCATCCAAATGACCTGGCGCAATTCGAGGAGTTCGACCGCTTCGCGGCGCCGGCTCACTCGGACGACGACCTGATCGAATCGATGTTCCACCACCGCGTGGCGTGAGCCGCCTCCGATCGCCGGTCCGAGCCCGTCACCTGAGACCTCCGGCGCGACGACGGCGCTCAGCGCGAACGTGTGGCGCACATCCCAGGCGGTCGGCCCGTAGTCCAGCGCCTGGTTCGACGGATCCGACAGTCCGTGTGGCGGGGGCGCGCGTCTGAGAACGGGCCTTCCGTTAACTTGGGCGGCTCTAACTAATGCTGCCTATCGTCGGCCGCTGAAGCCAATTGCTGCGGATGTACCTCGAGCAGATCGGCTCGAACCCGCGCCCGGCTCGGGTGATCGACGGGCGGCACGCCGGCAAACCCTGCCAGCGTGAGCACGTGGCACTGGTACCGCGGGCGGAAATGCTCGACGACCTGCTGCCACACGTCACCCGACGACAGCAGCCCGGGAACGAGTAGCATCGCCGGACCCGACCCCGTTACTTCGACGGTGACGGCCGGCGCGGCCCGCTGAGCCGCCGCGAGATGGAGCGCGAGCGCGATCGAAGCCCACATGCAGCCGACGCCGCCATCGTCTACTTGACGACCTTCATCTCGATCGGCGTGTAGCCGGCCTTCGTGTACGTCGCGCGGCAGTCGAACGCCCGGCGTGCGACGCCCGGCGAGCCGGCTCCCATGTTGTTCATGCCGGCGCCCGTGCGCTCGCTGACCTCGTAGGTGTCGGTCATCGATGCAGGCAGGAACAGGTCGAGCTCCGCGTCGTGGCTGTAGTCGACCGTGATGCGTGCGGTTTCGGTGTCGGACTGCATGGAGAGCTCCGTGCGCAGGACGCGGCCGGTCGCCGGCTCGACCCAGAGCCTGCCGCGCGCCCAGGCGTTGCCCGGCGTGGGCAGCACGTAGTTCGGCGGCGTCGGCGGCTTCACCTTCGTCTCCTGAAACGCGAGCCCCACCGTCTCGATCCCCTCGATCTTCTTCTTCCCGTCGATCTTGAAGGCCGAGCGCATGTGGTGGTCGGGATCGACGAAGCGCAGCGCGAGCGTCGGGTCGTTCAGCCGGATGATGATCTCATCCTGGAAGTATCGGAGCGACTCGTTGGCGTAGTCCTGCGCCCGGTCCCACGTCGCCTGGCTTGGCTTGGCGAGCACGGTCGTGATCCGAGGCGTCCGCTCGCGCAGCGCGTTGGCGTCCACCGCGAACGGATCGCGCAGCGCCATCACGCGGCCGTTGAGGTCGAGCAGGACGATGTCGGACGAGATGCGCCGGCTGTAGACGATGCGTCCACCCGAGACGTCGAGGAGGGTGTACTCCTCCTGAAGCGTGACGCCGGACAGCTTCGACGCATAGTCACTGATGTACCCGGAAACGGCGCGCAGGAGATCGGCCGCCGTGACACCCTTCTGGGCCGCCACTGGCGCCGAGAGGATCGGGGCAGCCGCAAGCATGACGAACCCGAAGATCCGTTTCATGAGGCACCTCTGGTGGCAGCGCTGATGCCGACAGCATACCAACAAGCTCAGCCGGCGTCACCCCACACGATTTCGCCGCGTCGGCCCGATCGTCGGGCGTGACAGGCGTGTAAGACCCGCACCCGTTCCGCCAGTGTTCACGGGCGAAACGAAGAGCACGTGGACCCGGGCCGGGGGCACGCTCGTCTGCCTGAACAACGCCACTGCGGTCGCCATCCGGCAGTTCAACCTGCCGGTGCGCAACGTCGTCGCGGGATTGCGGCCCGAGGAGTTCTTCCTGCGCGGGTCCATCGTCGAGGCCACGGTCGAGCAGTCGAGCCCGGTGATGGCCGGCATGCCCCTGCCCCCGCAGGCGGCGCTGTTCGCCGACCGCAGCCCGGTTTTCGAAACGCTCGACGGCTTCAGTGGAACCGCGCACTCTGTTGCTGCTCCGTCGAGCGACTTACTACCGCGCCGACCGCTGAAGGAAACGGACGCTCACCGCAGGCGCTGCAGGCCGTCCTCGACGACGGCCGATAGGCGGCCGAACACCTCGTCGAAACTCCCGGTGCCATCGATCCGGACGACTTCGTGGCGCTCGCTGTATTTCGAGATCACTGGCAGCGTCTTCGTCTCGTGCTCCTGCAGGCGCTTGACGATCTTCGCCGTGCTCGTGTCGTAGGGCATGCACCCTGACGTCTTGCTGCGGGCATCGAGCCGTGCGATCAGCTCGAGCGTCGGCACCTCGAGCTCGATGATTCGCGAGATCGATGACCCGTGCTTCTTCAGGAGCGCATCCAGGATGTACGACTGCACGTGCGTCCGCGGGTAGCCCTTGAAGATGAACCCTTTCACGCCGTTCGACGCCGCAAGCTTCTGCTCGATCAGTTGCACGACGATTTCGTCCGGGACGAGCTGCCCGCTTTCGTACAGCGCGGTGATGCGCCGGCCGATCTCGGTATCGCGCCGGATTTCCTCGTCCAGCATCGGACCTGTCGCGACGTACTCCAGATCGTACGCCTTCGCGAGCGCGCGTCCCTGCGAGCCCCGTCCCGAACCGGGATATCCGAAAACGACCACGTTGAACAACCGCTTGTGCAGTTCCTCGATCAGGATCGCGTCGATGCGATCGCGAACGGTGGCAACCGTCCGGGTGCCGTCCATCTCTCGGTACAGATCGCGGTCCTTGAAGAACTGCAGCACGGGCAGCGTCTTCTCCGAGTACTCACGCAATCTATTGCGGATCACGGTCTCGTTGTCGTCGCTGCGCCCGGAGGTCGCGCCGCGCTGCAGCAGGCGCCCGACCGATTCCTCCTCGGGGACTGCCAGGCCGATTAGACACGTCAGCGACGTGTGCAGCTTCAGCATCAACCCTTCGAGGATGTATGCCTGCACGTAGGTACGCGGGAAGCCGTCGAACAGGAAGCCGCGCGCGTTCGGGTTGCCTGTGATCGTGTTCTCGATGATCTGGACGATGATCTCGTCGGAAACGAGACCGCCGGCCGCGATGATGCTCTGGGCCTCGAGACCGAGTTTCGTCCCGTTGGCCATCTCTTTCCGCAACAGGTCGCCGGTGGAGATGTAGAAGAGGCCGTATTTCTTGATCAGGAACTCAGACTGCGTGCCCTTGCCGGCGCCGGGCGGGCCGAATAGCGCGATGTTGAGCATGAAAAGCTCCGTTGCCGATCGCGCACCTGGGGGGCGTGGGCGCGTAATCCATCGATTGTGTCACGTCGCGATGCGAAGGTGCGCGAACGACGCGCCGCCTACGTCTCGTCGGGAAGCCTGGGGCCGGCCGGTGTTCGATCGGCAGGCTGCTGACGGCGATCGATGGTGACGATGCAGTCGGCGCTCCGCAAGTGATTCGCCGGGATGTCCTGCGTCACGATCTCTCAGGCTCAGCAAGCCGATCAACCCGATGGCTCGGAGCGAGCCGTCTGAAGCTCGACCGAGCCGGCGTCCAAACCCTGACGCTGCACTTGGCAGCAGACCACGATCGTCCACGCTCGCGACCTCCCCCGGACGCGTGCGTCGAGGACGAATAATCACCACCGACGACCGCCGGCGGGACGCACGTGAGCGACGCCGGCCCAGGCCCGTCGGGTCACGCGAAGGAGGGGACGGCCCAAGGCCGCCCCTGCTCCCGCGACGCGATCACTTCATGGTCAGTCCGTGCGGCCGCGCGGGTCCTGTCGGAAACGCGGTGTTGAAATCGAGATCGAAGCGCCGGTCGAGCTCGAGATGGTTCTGGTGCACCTTGATGACGTGTACGTGATGATCTCCTTCGAAGTGGATCTTGCCGAAGTCGTCCTCATTGAGGAAGTAGTCGCTCACCACCAGGCGCTTGTCGTCGTCGGTGAGCTTGATCATGTGCGGACCGGCGTTCAGCCCGAGGTTGACGATCCCGCTCTGAACGGGATGCTCGGGATCGCTCACGTCGAGCATGCCGATCTGCCCCGCCTGGAAGGACGCGAAGATCAGCCGGTCGCCGGAGTTCGGCATCGCGAGGAGCTGCGTCATCCCGCCACGCACCGGCACCTCCACGTGGGGAACGATGTCTTCGCAGTCGAAGACGGTTTTGTAGGTCCCCCTTGCGGTGTCCACGAGGTAGACGAGACCGTCGAACATGCCCGCCGTGAACGCGCGCCCCCTCCGGTCTCCGGGGATCAGCTTGACGTCCATCGTCCCGACGGCGGTGGGAATCACGATCGAGCGGACGATTGAGCGGTTCCTGAAATTCCACACGCGGATGATCCCGCGCAGCATCGGGTCGCCGGGCACCACGTTCAGCGAGCTGTCGGGCATCATGAAGTCCGAGGTGACCATCAGGTTGAGGTCGGGACGTACCGAGATCCCGTGCGGGTTGAAGTCGTGCTCGGGAGGCATCTCGGGCCATTCGCCGACCATGGCAAGGTTCCGATCGAACTCGGCCACACGACCGGGGACGCCGCCCGTGTAGGAGCCCATCTGGGTCACCAGGAATCCGCCGTTCTCGAGCGGCAGGAAGTCGTCCGTGATGTTCGAGAGCGTGCCGTTGGTGGAGAAGAGGTACCTCGGATAGCGCGCATCCGAGACGTCGAAGAAGAAGATGCTGTTCTGGCCGCGCAGCAGAGCCAGCAGGCCGCCGCACGCGAGAATCTTCTTGTCAGCCGACAGGTTGCAGTGGTGCGGCTCGTTCCCGGCGTTGCCCGGTCCCGGCACGGGCACGGTCCTGATGACCTTGCCGTAGGTCCGCGAGCTTTCGTCGAAGTCCACGACCGCCAGGAAGTCCGGTGCGACGCGGGCCTGGTCGCCCGCCCAGACGTAGAGCGTCTTGGGCGGCTTCTCTTTCCGCCCGTGTTCGTTCGTTGCGCTGAATGCAGTCCCGGCGAGAACCAGCACGAGGACGGCCATCGTCTGCAGCTTGCGCCCTCCGTGGGCCTTCTGATGGGTGTTCATGGCGCTCCTTTCTCCATGGCTCCAGGGGTGGTTCCCTTCCACCCCTGTCGTGTATGTCCGCGCGCACGCGGACGAACGGGAGCTCTATTGGTAGGCCCTCGGCGGCTGCCAATCAATTCCCGCGAGCTTCCCTGGCGGTTACATGTTGATTCCCATGGAAGGGGCGACCGCGGCGGAGGCGCAACGGTCGAGGTTGCCGCACGTTTGAAGGTCCGAGCGGCCCGGCATCCTTGGAACCTCGACCGTTGGTTTTCCGGTGGGCATGGCCGGACGCCCAACTGATTGTCGGCTGCCGCCCGGGTCACCGCAGCCGGCGCCTCCGCTCTTCGGGCATGGAGCCGAAGGGCGCGGGCCGCCTGAGCGCTTGCCGGTCGGTTACGAAGGCCGTACAGTAGTCCCATGCAGGAACAGGCCGCCGTCGCGACAGCGTTCCGGGCCACGCTCGACCTGTTCGAAACCGGTGTTCGGCTGATGTATCAGAATCTCCGCCGGCGCCACCCAGAGGCGAGCGACGAGGAAATCGAGCGTGCCCTGCGCGAGTGGCTGCAGCGGCGCCCCGGTGCCGAATTCGGGGATTGCCCCGGAGTTCGTTTGGACGTGAACACGCGCCTCGCGTGACGACGCTCGAAACCGCCCTCCGTCAGATCTGCGCCGACCTCACCGAGGCCCGCCAGTGTTTCGCGCTCGTCGGCGGACTCGCAGTATCTGCGCACACTGAGCCAAGATTCACCCGCGATGTGGACATCGTGGTGGCCGTCGCCAGCGATGCAGAAGCGGAAACGCTCGTTCGCCGTCTTCGTGCTCGCCACTACGAACTCGTAGCGCTCGTTGAACAGCAGGCGGTCGGCCGTCTCGCAACAGCCCGGCTGACGCGATCCCGCGAGCCGGGCAGTCCGGTGATCGACCTCCTGTTTGCGTCGTCAGGAATCGAGAACGAGATCGTCGCGGCGGCGGAGGACGTGGAGCTTCTTCCGCAGCTCCATGTCGAGGTCGCGACTACCGCACATTTGATCGCCTTGAAAGTACTCGCCCGAGACGACGTCACGCGTCCACAAGACATCGCAGACTTACGATCTCTTCTCGCCGTTGCAGTCAGCGCGGAAATCGACAGGGCCCGAGCCGCACTCGCGCTCATCGCGCAGCGCGGGTACCACCGCGCACGGGATCTCGAAGCGGAATTCGAAAGGCTATTGAGCGGAGCTAGCGTAGCGTGCGTTGCACTCCGCCGCCCATGCCAGCGGCTTCGACGTGCGCGAGCTTGTCGCAGGCGAACGGGCCGACAGGTCCGAGGAGAACTCGAACGCGCCTTTCGGCGCCGTGCTCTCAACGCCGTGCTTCCGCACCCGTGATGTTCGGACCCGCGACCTACTCGTAGCGAAGCGCCTGCATCGGCTCGACGCGCGAGGCGCGCAGGGCGGGAATGAAGCCGGCCGTCAGCGCCACGATCGTCAGAAGCACGACCGACGCGGCATACACGGCCGGATCGTTCCCCCGGACCTCGAACAGCAGCGATTTTGCCGCCGTGCCCACGTAGTACGCCCCGGCCAGACCGAGCATGGCTCCGACGGCCGTCATTCTGGCGACCTGGCCGAGCACCATGCCGCGCACGCGCGCGCCATCGGCCCCGAGGGCCATGCGCAGCCCGAACTCGCGCGTGCGCTGGGCCACCGTGTAGGACAGCACGCCGTAGAGGCCGACGGCCGCCAGGATCGTGGCCAGGATCGCGAAGGCCGCCGAGAGCGTGCTGATCATGCGGTCCATGAAGACGCTGTCCTTCACCTGCTGGGGCATGGTCTTCAGATCCTCGAGGGGCAGGTTGGGATCGAGGCGCGCCATGACGGTCGGGAGCGTCCGGAGGATCTGTTCGGCCGCGAGCGACGAGCGCACGTAGAAGTGAATCGAGCCGATCGACTTGTCCTGCCGATACGGATAGAAGAAGAGCGGCGGCACTTCCTGCTTCACGGCGCTGTAGGCGGCGTTCTGCACGACGCCGACGATTTCGGTGTCGAGTTCCTTCGTGCCGCCTGACGCCATCCGCTTGCCGACCGCGTCCCGGCCGAGATTGAATTTCTTCAGGAACGCCTCGTTGACGATTGCCACTTTCGGCGCGCCGGCTCCGTCGGCATCGGTGAACTCGCGGCCAGACATCAGCGGCACCCCCAGCGTACGGAAGTACCCCGGCCCGATCTCGTTGTAGCGGGAGTTCGCGTCCGTGTCTGGACCGCGCTCGAACCCCTGGACGGACACGTCGCTGCCCCAGTTGCTGCCCGCCAGCAACGGCACCATCGACGCCGCCACGCCCGTGACGCCCGGCGTCGCGGCAATCTCCGCCTCGGCGCGCTGGAACAGCTGCAGCGCGCGCTCGAACGTGTATCCGTTGAGGTCGGGTGAGATCCCGAACGTGACGACGTTGTCGATCTTGACTCCAAGGTCGACCCGCGCGACGTTCTGGAGACTGCGGACGAAGAGCCCGGCCGAGGCGAGGAGCGCCATCGACAACGTGATCTGCGCGACCACCAGCCCGTTGCGGAAGTGCACGGCCGCGCGCGCGCCCGAGGGCTGGCCGGCCTGCGCCTTGATCGTCGAGACGAGGTCCGGCCGCGTGCTGTGCAGGGCCGGGAAGAGGCCGAACAGCAACCCGGTGACGATCGACAACAGCGCGGCAAATCCCACGATCGCCGGCTGGATCTGAAGGCTCAGTGAGCTGGTGACTTCCGGTGGGAGCAGCGATCCGATGAGGGTGAGCGTCCATCGCGCAACCACGAGGCCCGCGATTCCTCCGAGCGCGGCGAGCACCAGCGATTCAGTCAGCAACTGCGCGAGCAGCTGCCAGCGGCTGGCCCCGATCGACAGCCGGACGGCCATTTCGGTTCCGCGCGCCGCCGCGCGTGCCAGCAGGAGGTTCGCGATGTTGGCGCACGCGATCAGCAGCACGATGCCCGTGATCGTGAAGAGCAGGAGGATGGGCGTCTTCGCCTCTTTGTGCACGCTGCTCTGGCCCTGCTGGCCCGCCACGACCCCGACCGCCTTGCTCTTGAACCGGGCCATCGTCTGATCGCTCATGCCCTTCTGAAGCGGCGCTTCGACGTCGTTGACGATGGCGTGGTACTGGAGGTTGAGGGCGGTGCGCGCCTGATCGATCGAGACGCCGGGCTTGAGTCGCGCGAACAGGTAAGCCCAGTAGCTCTGGCGCCGATCGAACCCCTCCCAGCCAGGAATCATCAGGCCGCGCATCGTGAGCGGCACGTAGACGTCAGGCTCCGCCCCGAGCGTCGTGCCCGTGAAATCGCGCGGCGCGACGCCCACGATGGTCATTGACTGCCCGTTGACGATGATCGTGGAGTTCAGCACAGCGTCGTTCGCGCCGAGCCGGCTCGTCCAGTAGGCGTGGCTGAGGACCGTGACGAAGTGACCGCCGATGTTCTTGTCGTCGTTCTCGTCCAGCAGACGGCCGAGGGCAGGCCGCAGCCCGAGTACCGGGAAGTACGAGCCGGAGACGAGCGTGCCCTCGCCGCTCAGCGTCTGTCCCTGATACGCGAGGTTGGCCCCGAACCCGACGTGGGCGGCAATCCCTGTGAAGACCTGCTGATCGCGTTCCAGGTCGCGGAACATGAGATAGCTGAAGACTTCGTCACAATCGCCGGCCTGGCTGCACGACTGCGATCCCGGCTTGGGTCCCGGCGCCGACAGATTGACGAGGCGCCCAGGGTCCGCAACGGGAAGGGGCCGGAGCAGGGTCTGCTCGAAGAGCGAAAAAATAGCCGCGTTCGCCCCGATTCCGAGCGCCAGGGAGACGATCGCCACCAGCGAGACGAAGGGTGCCTTCGCGAGCCGGCGGAAGGCGAGCTGCAGGTTTTTCATGGCTCTTGGACGAGTAGATCACGCGAAAAGTTGGGGCAAGCCGTGTGACGGCCTATTTTCCGCTCAGCGCCTCCACCGCCGCCTGAATCCTCTGATGGAGGTCAGGCGCGGCGCCGTACATCACGGCGGACCGCCTGCGATCGTGGTCGAAGATGAAGAGCTTCGGCACGGCCGCGACCGATCCCAGCGACTTGAGCAGCTCGGGCGAACCGACAACCACGTGATAGGACGGCTTGATGTCGGCGAGCACCTTCCGCACATCCTCGGGCTTCGAATCCACCGCGACCGCCACGATCGTGACCCTGTCCCCGTGCGTCTTCTGGAGTTCGTTCATCCACTTCATCGTCGCGAGGCACGGCGGGCACCAGGTCGCCCACATCTCGACCAGCACGACTCGTCCGCTGATGTCCGCGATGGGTTTGCCCGCGAAGTCGGTCGCTGGCAGCGCCGGCAGGACGGCCGGGCCGTCGTCGGCGGCCGCGGTCACGTCGGCGGTCTTGAATCCCTCAACCGTTTCACCCTTCAGCCGCTTGTTCACGAAGCGCCGCAAGTCGTCCTTGAAGCGCGCCTGGTTCTGCGGCTCGCGCCACGGTACGTAGCGGCCGGCGCCGACGTCCTCGGAGCCCGCGAAACCGAAGTCCTTCGGCCGCGCCACGAGCACGTCGTCCACGAACACGACCGGGTAGCGCCGGACGCCGAAGCGCGTCGCCGTCGGCGAGTTGCCGTACTCTTCGGTGACGACCTTCACCTTCCCGTCGAACTCTCCCGCGACTTCCTTGATCAGCAAACTTGCTGGATCGGAGAGGGTTCACGTGAACGGCCAGCGCACGAGCGTGACGGTGACGGTGTCGGCCGCCGGGGCCTTCGCGGTGGCCTGTTGAGGAGCCCCGGGTGCCAGGGCGACGAGGACTCCAAGCAGAAGGCGTAGAACGTTCATCGTGCGACGAGCCTCAGGTAAGCGGGCAGGACCGTATCCGCGATCACGGCTGCCGATCGCACCGCCGACGGATCCTTCGATTCGATCAGATATTCGGCGCGCTGGAGGAAGAGTTCCGCGATGCTGTGATCCGTGCCGGCCGCGAGCTTCTTCCGGGCCGCGCCGAGCCGCGCCTTCACATCGCCCGGCGGCGTGTCGGGTGCGACGGCGGTGCCCGTACGATACTTCGCCACGAGGTATTGATAGAGTGCCGCGCCGTAGTCCTTGTGTTCGTCGAGCGTGTGCGCGATTTTCAGGCCGACGCTGACCCTGATGAATCGTGGCTTCGTGGCGGCGGGGACCTTGTCATAGAGCGCGGCGGCCTCGGATTCGAGCGCGGTGATCTCGCCGGCCATCGGCTTGAACGACGGGGCGGCGCCGTGCCGATTGAAGGGCAGGGCTCGACAGAAGGCGGCGAATCCGGCAAAGGCCTGTGCCTCGCCCAGATAGTAGAGCCCGGCGCTCATGCCGGCGTCTTCCGAGTATGGCAGGCTCGCGCGCCACGTGGCTGGTGCGCGCACGGCGTTCGAGGCGGCGATCGCCTCGACGGCAGCCGGCAGGGCCGTCGGCGGGGTTCGCTGGACCGGCTCGCCGACCCGTTTCCATTCGGCGGAGAACTGCGCGGGCGTCTCAATCGCGGCGTGCGCCTGCGCCCACCGCATCGCCGCCTCGAACGTCCACGGCTCCTGCAGCTCGTCGAGTGCGAAGAACAGGCGGTCCTTCGAGACGGCGTCCTTGACGCGCTCGATGCCGTCCGCGAGCGCGTCGGCCTGGTCGCCGAGCGCGGCCCGGTTCGCGTCGATGCGCGAGATCTCACGGGCGATGGTCGCCGCGGCCCCGTCCGGCCGCCGCGCACTCATTGTCGCGCTGGTGACCACCACGCACATCGCCGCCGTCAGGGCTGCCTTCGTCATCATCTGCAAGCAGTCTAGCGCGAATGCCGACGGCGGCCGGCCGGCTCCATCCCCGCGGACGCGCGCTTCGTCAACGCTGCTGGTGTTCCGACCGTCCAGGAAGCGGTTTCGTCACAAAATGGGCCTCGTACCACCGCATCGAGCGCTCGATCTGGTCCACGAGGTGGCGGGGCTCGCGCAGCCCGTGCCCCTCGCGCGGATAGCGCACCATGACGGCCTCGGTGCCGACGTCCTTCAGCGCGATGTAGAACTGTTCGGCTTCTGCGATCGGCACGTCGTTATCGTTCTCGCCGTGCATCAGCAGCGTCGGGGTGTGCGCGTTGGCGACATGCCTGAGCGCGGACCGCTGCAAGAGCGTGTCCATCAGGTTCCCCTGGTGCGGATAGACGCCCCACTCCATGGCCTCGTACTGGTTGTAGTAGGTCATGTAGTTGTAGCTGATGATGTTCGTGATGGCCGCGGTCGGGATGGCGGCCTTGAAGATGTTGGTCTGCGTGATGAGCCACGCCGAGAGCTGCCCGCCGTAACTCGTGCCCTCGACGCCGAGGCGATTGCGATCGATCCAGGGGAAGCGCCGCAGCGCCGCGTTTACGCCGTAGAGCACGTCCTGTCCCTCGTTGCCATCCTGATCGGCGAAGACCGCGTCGGTGAACGCCTGGCCGTAGCCGGTGGAGCCGCGATAGTTGATCATCAGCGTGGCCCAGCCGTGCGACGCGTATGCCTGGTTCTTGAAGTTGAACGCGGGGCCCTGCTGCCCGTGCGGGCCGCCGTGGATGGTCACGATGAGCGGGTACTGCGCGCCAGGCGCGAGCCCAATGGGCCTCGTCAAGAACGCCTCGACTTGGTACCTACTGTCGTTCGACACGAACGTGAACGACTCCACCCCGGAGAGGGCCTTGCCGGCGAGAACCGTGGCGTTGAGGTCCGTGACCTTGCGGGCAGCAGCCTCGCCGGCGCGGACGTAAAGCTGCGCTGTGTCGGACGGCGACGTGAATACGTAAGCCAGCGTGTCCTTTCCGGCAGAACACGCGCCGACCGACCCGCGATCCGACACGAGCAGTTGCGGATGCTGTCCGTCGAGCGTCGCGCGATACAGCCGCACGTTCCCGCGCTCCTGGACGGTGAAGATCAGCGCGCCGTTCGCGGTCCATTCGGGCGGGCCCTGGCGGTTGTCGATCGCGGCGCCGATCTCGCGCCGGTTCGTGCCGTCCGCATTCATCACCCACGCGTGCGTATCTTCCATCGTCGTCTCGCGGTCGGTGAGGCCGCGCGTCGTCGCCTGGAACGCGATCGTCCGCCCGTCGGGCGACCACCGCGGGTGGTACTCCGTTGCTCTCCGTCGCGGACAGCCGCCGGATCGACCGGTCGGCCATGTTCATCGCGTAGATGTCGTAGTTGAAGAACTCGTCGTGGTCCGCGTCGCGATTCGTGAGGAACAGCAGTTCGCGGCCGTCCGGTGACCAGTCGATCGAGTGCTCGTAGTACACGCCGTCGGTGAGCTGGTCCATCTTGCCCGTCGCGACATCCACGACGAACAGGTGCAGGCGCCGGTTGTCGTTGAGGCGTGTCAGCCCCTCGGCGGCGTCGGGCTTGTAGAGATATCGCGTGATGACGACGGGGTCTCCCTGGGCGTCGGCTGTTTCGGGCCCCGGTGTCGACGACACGAAGGCGATCCGTTTGCCGTCGGGCGACCATGCCACGGTCGCGCCTTCTCCCGGGAGCGGTGCATTCGTTCCGCTGATCTCGGCCAGCAGTCTCGCGGCAGTCCCGTCAGGCTTCGCAACGATCAGCCCGGCCTTCCCGTCCAGGCGCCCCCGGTACGCGAGGGACTCGCCGTCGGGTGCCCACGTGGGATTGCCCGACGACTCCTTGTCCGCGCCGAGCCGAACGGCCGTTCCGTCGGCGAGCGTCATCACCCACAACTGGCCGTACGGCCGGCCGGTGCCGTCATTGTTCTGGACGACGTACGCGACCCGGGTGCCGTCGCGGGACAGTTGCACGGCGGAGACGCTCCGCAGCTTGAGGAGATCGCCGGGTTGGACGGCCTGCTGCGCGGTGGCAACGGAGGCGGCGAGCAGCACCAGTGACAATGCAGGAACGAGTGTGGAGCGACAGGACATATGAACCTCGCGCCGCAGCCTAACATGCGGTGGGGAGCGCCCAACGAAAAAGGGGCCGGCGCGTGTTGCGCCGGCCCCCGGGTCGAATCGATCGAACGACGCTCCCTAGAAGCGGTAGCTCAGTCTTACGTAGCCGACATTCACGTTGTACGGCCCGTCGTTCGCCTTGAGGTAGAACAGGACCGACTGCGGGAAGATTGACGTCGCGGCGTTGAAGGCGTCCGCGTAGGTGTACTTCTCGTACGCGTAGCCGAGGCTCAGCGTCGTCTGCGCGTTGCACGTGTAGGCCAGGTCCGTCGTGACCGTGGTCAGCTTCGTGTCGTCGTAGTCGGTGATGTCCTGGGCGCCCCCGCTCCCAGCGGGAATCAGGGTGGTTCGGCCGGGCGTATAGAACGAGCCCGCCTCCCTCGCCGTGATGTCCAGGAGACCGTCCACCTTCTGGTAGGACCCCATCAGCGAGAAGGTCCACTTCTCCGGGACGAGGTGCATCACCGCGTTCACGCCGAAGGTGTTGCCCTTGGTGTTGCCGACGTAGTTGAGCTGGTTGTTGAGCGCGGTGCCCGAGAGCGTCTGCCACTGGTTGGTTTCGGCGCTCTTCTCGTACGTGTAGAACAGGGCGAACTCGCCGCGCGCGTTCGGTGTGTAGTCGAGGTCGACGCTGTAAATGTCGTACTTCGCGTTGAGCAGGCCGCTCGGCGTGTTGGGGATTTCCGGCGCGCCGGCCGACGTGGCCCTGCGGTTGGGCCGGTTCGGGTAGTCAGTGTTCCGGCGCGCGTACGCGAAGGTCACGCCGTACTTGTCCGACGGGGTCAGTTCGATGTCCACGCCGCTGCGCGTCGTCTTGCGCTCGGCGTGGTCCTCCATGACGCCCTGGGTGGCGGCGACATCGGTCGGCTCGAACCCGCTGACCGTGCGCTTGGCCTGGTCGAAGGTCCCGCGGAAGCCCACCCAGTCCTTGGCGTGGTACACGGCCGCGAAGGTGTAGCCGTTTTCCTTGTTGTCGGTTCCGGACGTGCTCGTGCGGCCGACCCACGAACTCTGGAGGTTGCGATACGCTCCCTCGAGCGTGAGGTCCTTGATGTCGTAGCTGACCTGCGCGTCGAAACGTCCGGTGTTGGTGTCGGTCCGGTTCGCGGTCGCATGACCGTAGGGCTCCTCCGCCGTTGGTGTATCGGCGGCGCCGAAGGCCCGGTCCGGAGAGCCGGACGTGTCACCGGTGATGACGTAGCGCGCCGACTTGTCCTTGAAGTCGTAGCTGCGATAGCGCAGCCGGATTCCAAGATCCCTGGCCGGACGCGTGAGGAAGCCGAGGTTCACCGACGTCGTGTTGATCTTGCCGCTCAGCGACTTCTGCTGGAGCGACGCGACGGCATTGGCCGGCTGGCCACTGCTCGTCAGGATCGCCGAGTTGATCGTGTACGGAAGGAACGCCGAATCGTTCGTCCACGTGCCGAACGCAAAATCGCCCGTCACACGGGTCTGACGCGGCAACTTGAAGAGGACGCCGAACGCGCCGCGGGTGGCCTCGTTGTCCGGGTAGGTGCTGAAACGCGCGCTCGCGGGTCCGCCCGGCACCGACGTCGAGGTGTACGCCAGGTCCGACCCGCGGAACGGGTTGTCGATGGTGAGCGAATCCAGGCGGTCGTTGTAGACGTTGCGGTTGAACGTGGCGTGCACGTTGCCGGTCTTGAACGTGTAGCCCGCGCGGACGCCGTAGTCCTGGACGACCTCGTTGATCGACTCGCCAGCATCCACGGAGGCCGTGACGACGCTCGAGCATGTCGCCGCCGCTCGCGCCGCGATACCCCGTCTTGGTCTCACGCATGTACGTGAACGCCAGGTCGAACGGCAGTTGCTTGGCGAAGTCGAGGGTGACGTTGCCGCGCTGCCGCTGTCCGCTGACGTCGATGCTGCTGGCCGCCGCGATGGTCGGCGCCAGCAGGGGGGCGTAGAACGCGTAGTTGCGGCCCGACGTCGGGACCGCGTCGACCGCGTCGCCCAGCGCCTGGCGCAGCGTGGCGCTCATGTTCCACACGCCGGGGCTCGTCTCGTTGAACAGCGTGTGACCGTTGTTCCCCATGTTGTGGGGAATCTGGTTGTAGTCGAACGACAGGCCCATCCAGGACGTGTTCGCGAACCCGGTGTAGCGCTGGTCCTTCTGCGAGACGTTCTTCCCGAACAGCGCGAAGGCGTTGCCGCCCTGGCTGCCCTGGAGGGAGAACACAGGCATAGACACGCCCTTCGGGACGACGCGGTACTCCTCGAACTTCGAGGAGGAGACGTCGTCGCGGCCGAGGAGCATGAGATTGACGTCGCCCTGGAACCAGTCAGGCGCCGCCGCGTTTGCGGCAGGAGCGGGCTGGGCCGGCGTCGGCGCAGCCGTCTGGGCGGACGCGGGGATGCTCGTGGTCACGAGGCCACAAGCGAGAACCACTGCGAGAAGATTGGTTCGCTTCATGGCCTACCTCACAAAGAATGCGCCGGAGGGGTGATTCGAGCCGTGGAGCTTCACGTGGCACTGCCGGCAGGCCCGCTCGATGAAGCGTGAGTTCACGGTCGGGTAGCCGCTCGGGGATCCCGGCGGTGCGACCTGCACGCCCTTCTCGGTGGAGAGGTTGTCGCCCGACCCGAAGTGGCCCGAGCCCGAGAGGTGGCAGTTCCAGCACAGATTCGGCAGCTTCTCCTTCACCATCCGCGGGTGGTTGGTGCCGTGCGGCTCGTGGCACGAGATGCAGTCCTCGCGAACCGGCGCGTGCTCGAACAGGAACGGCCCGCGCTTCTCGGTGTGGCACGTGTAGCAGAGCTCGTTGACCGAGTCGGCCTTGATCATCTTGTTCGCGTTGCCGTCGTGCGGGTTGTGGCAGCTCGTGCAGCCCATCTTCCCTTCACGCACGGGGTGATGCGAGGTTCGCATCGACTTGGCGCGCTCGGACTTGTGACACGTGAAGCAGGTCTCCGTGTCGGTCTTGGTCTTCAGCTGCGCCTTGTCGGACTTGTAGCTGTGGACGCTGTGGCACGTCGTGCAGGCGACGTTGCGGCGCGCGTGCATGCTGCCGAGGTAGTTGGCCTGGTTGGCCTTCTCGTGGCAGGTCAGGCAGATCTCGTTGATCTCCTTCGGCGTCTTGTTCTTCAGCGTCGGGGTTGCCCCCGTCTCGCCCGCCATCTGGCTCTTCGCGTGCTCGGCCACGTTGGCGTGGCAGCTCGCGCAGCTCTGGTCGAGGCCAGCATGCTTGCTGTGCTCGAATGCGGGACCGGTGGCCTTGTCGTGGCACACCTGGCAATCGGCGGCGTTAAAGGCCGCCTGGGGCGCCGGTGGCGGCGCCTGGGCTGATGCGCGCAGGCCGGCGCTCAACGCGACGGCTCCACCGAGCACCAGGGCTACCCCGAGAATCGACAGACTTTGACGCATATCTCCCCTTTCGAGGGCAAAGCGTGACTGCTGGAACGACGACTATGAAAGAAAAAGACCCATGGACCGCCGCCCGGCACTGCAAATCGGGCGCCCACTAAGCTGGATGGGGGGTGTTGAATTTTGCGACGCGATTTTGGCCTGTTTTTCACCGGCAGATCCTGCAACCGGTGATTTTTTCAACGCGATACGCCGGATTGTCGCCAAGCAGGCGGATTTCCGACGCTCTGGCCCTCTCCGTCAGCCGTGCGCGACGGCGGCACCGGTCGGCCCGGGCGCTTCGGTGGCCGTGAACTCGCCGAGCAGGATCGGAACCGCGACCTTCAGCATGAGCGTGAAGAGCAGGAAGCCGACGGCGAACACCCCGGCTGCGACCCGGACCTCGGTCAGGGTCGGGTAGTACTGGTAGATCTCGCCGAGCGTGTCGGGCGTGAACCCCGGAATGATGAGGCCCATGCCCTTGTCGATGTAGCAGCCTGCGTAGGTCGCCAGGCAGCCCACGTTGAGCGCGATCCAGTTGCGGCGCATGGCGGGGGTGATGAACAGCGCGAATGCGAGCACGTTGAGGCCCACCGCCGTCCACGCGAACGGCACGAGCGTCCGGTGCCCGGCTCCGAGCCCCTGGAACCAGTAACGCGTGTAGAGCAGGTGCTCGGTGTCGGAGTAGTACTCCTTGAAGGCCTCCGCGCCGTGGAGGAACAGGTTCAGGAACATCGCGTACGCCATCAGCTCCGCGATCTTCTGCAGTGCCTCGTCCCTGATCTCGAACCGCGTGAACCGGCGCAGCAGTTGCAGCACGAAGAGCAGGATTGCCGGACCGGAACTGAACGCGGAGGCGAGGAACTGCGGCGCCAGGATCGACGAGTTCCAGTACGGCCGCGCCGCGAGCCCGTTGTAGAGAAAAGCGGTGACGGTGTGGATGCCCACCGCCATCGGGACCGACAGCAGCACCAGGGGCACCACCAGCCGCTTGTCGTACGGGCGTTTCCAGAACGCGCGGTAGAGGATGTGGGTGACGACGACGAGGTTCACCACGAAGTAGAGATTCAGCACGCCCATGTCCCACGCCAGGATCGATCGCGGGAAGTTGAGCCGGCCGAACGGCGGAACGAGGTGCCAGAACCGGTCCGGACGCCCGATGTCCACCGTCACGAACAGCAGGCACATCACGATCGCGCTGACCGCAAGCAGTTCTCCGAAGATGACGATCTCGCGGATCGGCTTCCAGTCGTAGATGTACGCCGGGATGACCAGCACGACCGCGGCCGCGGCGACGCCGACGAGGAAGGTGAAGTTGCCGATGTAGAACCCCCAGCTCACCTGGTCGCGCATCGCGGTCACGACCAGCCCGCTCTGCACCTGACGAGCGTAGGCGTCGACGCCCGACACGATGAGGATCGCGAGCAGCGCCAGCCACCCCCAGTACACGGTGTCGCCACGGCGCACGACCTGCGCGCTGCCTGACACGAATCGCGAGAAACGCCAGATCGTGCTCACGGACACCTCACGAAAGACTCCCGGTTCCCGCCCTTTGGCGCCCTGCTACGTCCCGTAGAAGTAGAAGAACTTCGGCATCGTGTTGAGGTCCTGCTTCAGCACGAGCACACGCTTGTTCTCGATGATGTAGCGGATCTCCCCGTCGGGATCGAGCAGGTTGCCGAACTTGCGCGCGCCAACGGGACACACCTCGACGCACGCGGGATAGCGTCCGTTCCGGGTGCGCTGGATACAGAAGGTGCACTTCTCGACGACGCCCTTGGGCCGCGGCCTGTTTCCCAGCACGTGCGTGGCCGGGTTCATCTGCTCGCTCGGCAGCGACGGCTCGCCCCAGTTGAAGTGCCGCGCGCCGTACGGGCATGCCGCCATGCAGTACCGGCACCCGATGCACCAGTCATAGTCGATGACGACGATGCCGTCCTTCTCGGTCCAGGTGGCGCCGGTCGGGCAGACTTTCGTGCAGGGAGGATTACGGCACTGCTGGCACTGGACCGGCACGTAGAAATGACCCTCTTCGGGCACCGTCGGCGGGTTGTAGTACGGGTCGGCGTGCTCGAAGTCGATCCCCTGCTCCTTGTCCATCGAGAGGACCCGGATCCACTGCACCTCGGGGTCGCGCGACTGGTTGTTCTCCGCGACGCACGCGTGCACGCAGCGGCGGCAGCCGACGCAGCGCGAGATATCGAGCGCGTAGGCGAACGTCACGCCGGGGATCGCGGCCGTGTCGGCGACCGTGACCGCCTTGCCGTACTTCGCCGTGTACTCGCGCTCCATGTCGGCGAGCGCCTTCTGCATCCGCGCCTTGGGGAACTCGTGCAGGCGGCGCGGTCCGCACGCCGTCAGCACGAAGCCGGCGGCGGCCGCCGCCGCGCAGTTCGCGAACTCGCGGCGACTCGACCTTCCTGGGCTCGTTCGGGCTGCTCATTGTCGGCTCGGCCGTCTCGGTGCCGGCTTCGGCGCGATCGGCTGGAAATGCGGTTGATGCGGGTTGTGGCAGTACGCGCACAGCAGGTAGCTCTTGTGGCCGTTCCACTGCCCGCTCCGGCGTCCGTGAACTCCGGCCCGCCAGTCGCGGTACTTCTCCCCGTGGCACTGGCCGCACAGCCGGTACGACTCGTCGAACGGGACCAGCTCGCCGCTGGCCAGATGCAGATGGTCGCGGTCGGCGGCGTCGTGGCAGTCCAGGCACCAGCGATGCTGCTCGTCGTGTTTCAGCACGATGTCGGTGTGCATGTCCGTCAGCGTCCGGCGCGTCCGGTTGACCGGCAGGTCCGCGTGGCAGTTCGAGCACGGGAAGATGCCCTCGCTGAAGGGCGGCGGCGGCACCTCGATTCGCTGACCCGGCGCGTCGCTTTTTGGCGAAAACGCCGATTGAGGTGCCTGCTCCGGCTGAACCGTGGCCTCGACTGCGACGGCGCGGTTCGACGCCACATACCACGCGCCGAGCGCCGCCGAGATCACGACAACCGCAACGACGCTACGCATGACTGAGCTTGACGACGCGCTCCATCTCGCGCAGCCACATCGCCTGGAACACCTGGAGCCGCTGGCCGACGACCGACGCCACACTCCGCGTCACCGCATATCCGATGTCGGGATGCGCGGAAAAATATTCGAGCAGCGCGGCCCGCGGCAGCGCCAGAGCTTCGGTCTCGATGAGCGCGCTTGCGGTCAGCGTGAACCGATGCGGCGGGATGAGCGCGGACCAGCCAACCGTCTGGCCGGGTCCGCGTTCCTCAATCAGGATGGCCTCGTCCCGATCGCGGATATGCATGGGAAGGGTCAGCGCGACGCGGCCATGATCGATGACGAACAGGCTGTCGGCGGCGTCGCCCAGCCGGAACAGCGTGTCGCCGGTTCCGAGCAGCGACCGGTGGCCGAGCGCCACGATCGCCTCCACGTGGGCGGGCGCGACGCCGACCAGCAGTTCCAGGGCGTGAGTCGACATGGCGCCCTCAATGAACCAGCGGCGACATCGTCCGGCTGTGGAGCGATTCCACCGTCGGGGAGAAATGGAACGATTCGGCGGCGGCCTGTTCGAGTTGCACGTGCCGCTCGATTTGCAGCAGCAGCGCCTCGATCGGGACGCGGCCCGGCTGCATGTGCGGCTCGCCCGCGAAGAAACGGGGCATCTCCCGGGCGGGTTGTTCGGCAGGCTGGACGGCCGGCGCCTGAACGCCGCGTGTCGCCGCCGCAAAGAGCAAAGCGCAGATACCGACCCCGATCAGACTCAGCGCGCTCACCATCAGGAACATTCCCATCGTTCGGCTCCTCCCGCCTGTCGGCTGTGTGCCGACGTGAACAGCATGGCGGGTGCCACTGCGGCAGTCGTTGAAACATTGAGGAAAGTCGACGTGAACTGCGGCGCTGAGCCGCGCGCCTGACAGGCTGTCAGGACACAACTGACATTCCGTCACGTTGACGGCCGCGGCGTCGTCTGCCACTATGCAGGCGTTCCCGCGGGTCACATCCCATGAAGCTGCGCCTCACGAGCATGACGGCCGGCCTCGCCGTCGGCATTACCGCCGCGGTCGCCCTGGCGTCTGCCGCCGGCGCGTACTTCTACTCGGTCCATCACTTCCAGACGCTGCTCGAGAATGAACGCCGCACGGCCCTGGCCCAGGGCGAGCTGATGCGCGTGGCGCTCGAGCACCAGATGATCGAGAACGACCGGACGCTCATCGCCGCCATGATCAAGAGCTTCGGCCAGGAGCCGACGGTCGCCAACGTCGTGCTCCTCGATCGCACCGGCGCCGTGCGCGCATCGAGCGCGCCGATCGGGCCCGCCGAGGATTTCCAGATCAGTTCGCCGACCTGTCAGGCCTGCCATCGTCTGCCTCCCGACCAGCGCGGGTCGAGCCGTGTCATCGATACCCGGGGCGGGACGATGCTGCGCACCGTGATCCCGTTCCGCAACCGGCCGGCGTGCTACGGCTGCCACGATCCGGCGCACCACATCAACGGCATCATGATCCTGGACCTCGACGCCGGGGGCATGCGCGCCGCCATGAACGACGACCTGCGCTGGATGGTGCTCGGCAGCGGCGGGTTGGCGCTGCTCCTGATCGCCGCCATCGCGCTGATGGTGCGGCTCTTCGTCCTTCGCCGGCTTCAGCGATTCGAGACGACGGCGCGGCTGATCGCGAAGGGCGATCTCGATCGGCGCGTGCCGGCGGACGGATCCTCCGACACCATTTCCTGGCTGGCCACCGAGTTCAACACGATGGCGGATTCGATGACCGGCATGGTGGGTGAGATCCGCAGCCAGCGTGAGCGGCTCGAGACCGTCATCAACAGCATCGACGACGGTATCGTCGTCCTCGACGCCACGCGGAAAGTCATCGCCGCCAACGACGCGTTCCTCCACCGATCGGGCACCGTCCGCGAGCAGGCGCTCGGCTGCTTCTGCAAGGATGTGGCGCCCGGGCTCTGCACGGTCAGCGACTGTCCGACGATGGCGTGCGTGCACAGCGGCGAGCGGCAGGTGCGCATCTGCGAGCGGCACAGCGCCGACGGTGAGCTGAGATGGGAGGAAGTGCACGCGTCGCCGATCCTGGGGCCGTCAGGGTCGCTCGTCCAGGTCGTCGAGGTCTGGCGCGACATCACGGAGCGGCGCGCCTCCGAAGCCCGGCTGGCCGAGTCGCACCGCCTGGCGTCGCTCGGCATGCTCGCATCCGGCTTCTCGCACGAGCTGAACACGCCGCTGGCGACCGTCCTGATGTGCCTCGAAGGCATCCTTCGCGACGGCTCCCGGCAGGACGAGCCGGACTGGCCGCGCGTCCAGGAGAGCGCCACCATCGCGCGCGAGCAGATTCTCCGCTGCCGCGGGATCACGCAGCAGTTCCTCCGCATGTCGCGCGGCCAGTCGTCCGGCGCCGATGTCGTGGATCTTCAGGCCGCCGTGCAGGCGGCGGCGCGGCTCGTCGAGCCCACGGCCCGGGAACGCGGCGTGACCATCGTGGTCGACGGGGGCGCACGCCCCGTGCACGTCCGCGCCGACGAGTCCGAACTCCAGCACGCGCTGATCAACCTGTCGTTGAACGCGGTGCAGGCGTGTGGTGCCGGCGGCGCGGTCACGCTGTCGCTCGTTGCCGGCGATCCCGTGCGACTCCGCGTGGCCGACACCGGCTGCGGCATCGACGCCGCGCAGCAGAAGCGCATCTTCGAACCCTTCTTCAGCATGCGCCGGGGCGGGACGGGCCTCGGGCTGTTCCTGTCGCTCACGTTCGTACGCCGCTGGGGCGGCGACATCGTGGTCAGCAGCGCGCCGGGAGCCGGATCGGTATTCGACATCGTCCTGCCGGCCGTCGAGAAAGACGCAGGGCTCAAGGCTCAGGACTCAGGGCTCAAGGATCAGGGCTCAGGATCAGGGCTCAGGGGTCAAGGATCAGGGCCCGGTCAACGAGGCGGAGTACAGGCCGGCGTCATGAAGACACCCGCGACGCTGCTGCTCGTCGACGACGAAGAGACGTTTCGCCTCGTGCTGTCGCGCGAGCTTGAGCGTTCCGGGTACGCCGTGCGGACGGCGGCCTCGGGCGAGGCGGCCGTCCACGCTGTCGCGGAGGACATCGACGTCGTGCTCCTGGACCTGCGGCTGCCCGACATGGACGGCATGGAGGTACTGCGCCGCATCCGGGAAAAGAACCCGGCCACCGACGTCATCATGCTGACGGGGCACGGGTCCATCGACACCGCGATCGATGCGATCCGGGCCGGCGCGTTCGACTATATCGCGAAGCCCTGCCCGCTCGGGGAACTGGAGGTCCGGATCCAGCGGGCGCTGGAACGGCAGACCCTGCGCCGCCGCGCGGCCCTCCTCGAGCGCGGGCTGACGCCGCCCGACGTGGGTGACGGATTTGTCGGCTCCAGTGAAGGGTTTTCGCGGCTCCTGCAGACCATGGGCCGCGTGGCCGCGAGCAGCAGCACGGTGCTGGTGACGGGGGAGACCGGGTCCGGCAAGGAGATGGTTGCCAAGTGGATCCACGCGCGAAGCGCACGCCGCGACAAACCCTTCGTGATCGTCGAGTGCGCGGCGCTTCAGGAGAGCCTGCTTCAGAGCGAGCTGTTCGGCCACGAGCGCGGCGCGTTCACGGGCGCCGACCAGGCCAAGCCGGGCCTGTTCGAGGTCGCGCACGGCGGGACCATCTTCCTCGACGAAATCGGCGAAGTCAGCGCCGCCACGCAGGTCAAGCTCCTGCGCGTGCTCGACACGTCCACCTTCCGGCACGTCGGTGGGACAAAGGAGCTTCGTGTGGACGTGCGCGTGATCGCGGCGACCAACCGCGATCTCGACGTCATGGTGCGGCAGGGGCTCATGCGCGAGGATCTGTACTACCGCATGAGCACGATCACCCTGCGCGTGCCGCGCGCTGCGCGAACGCCAGGGCGACGTCGCGCTCCTGGCTGAGTACTTCACGAAGCAGTTCAACGCGCGGTTCGGATTCTCGAAATGCATCGGGACCGACGCGATGACGCTCCTCACGCTCCACAGCTGGCCCGGCAACGTGCGCGAGCTGCTCCATGCCATCGAAGGCGCGATGGTCGTGTGTGACGGTCCCGAGATCCTGCCGGAGCACCTGCCGGCGCTCGGTTCGAAGGCCGCGGCGGCACCGCGCGACGACGATGGCGCCGCCGCGGTGCCGACGCTCGAACAGATGGAGCGCAACCACATCGAGCTCGCGCTGCGCCGCACGAGCGGCCACCGCGGCCAGGCGGCCACGATGCTCGGCATCTCGGAGCGCAATCTCTACCGCAAACTGCGGGACTACGGCCTCGAGCAGTAGGATGCGATAGCTGTAGGCGGCGAAGCTCGCGACGGCCTGAATGCCGGCAAATGAGCCGCCTGCAATGGCGACATGATCGCACGGACCGTCGGGCGCGTCGGCTTTGTTGGCGAGCAGTCAGCTGCCGATGCGCGATTCCGTCAGCACGATGTCGGCGCCCTTCCATGCCTTGTCGAACCGCGCCTTGACGGGCCCCGCTTCGTCGGACTTCCCCTGTGCCTCGAGCGCGCGGTACAGGCCGAAGAGCGACCAGCCGTTTTCGGGGTTCTTCTTCAGATCCTCCCAATAGACCGCTTCCGCTTCGTCCGCGCGTCCAGCCGCCAGCAGCACGGCGCCGAGGTTCTGTCGCACCGGCGCATGCCAGTCGGGCGGTTCCTGGTAGATGAGGCCGTCCTCGTAGCGGATGGCCCGATCCAGGTGCAGGATGGCGTTGTCCCAGTCCTGGCGCTTCGCGGCGATTTCCCCTTCGACCACCTCCGGCGCGATGCGCAGGATGGCGTAGCCGGTGTTGGTCGAGAACGTCACCTGCGCCTTGAGCGCCGGATCGGACACGATGACCTTCAGCTGGCCCAGCTCCATCTCCGCTTCGGCCAGGCGCCCGGTGGCCGTGAGCGCCATCGCGCGCGCGTACCGCCACGCGCCTCTCGTGAACGGCGTGTCGAACTTCGGTCCCTTGTCGGCAAGGATTTCGGACCACTCGCCGAACCGCACCATCGCCCAGTACGGGACGACCACGAATCCCTGCAGGATCGGGATGCTGCCGAGCGCCTCGTCGGGGATCGAGGCGGCCGTCTTGCGCGCCGCCTCGAGCGCGAGCTGCTTCCGTCCGATGGCGCTCGCGCCCATCCAGATGAAGTGGATGTTGTGCGGATAGTAGCCGAGCGGGTAGAGTCCCTGGGCGCGGCATTGCGCGATGTAGTCCTCGTCGGCCTTCACCGCCTCCTCGTTCGACGAGATCACCTCCGCGTGCCGGCCGACCCGCATGTAGATGTGCGCCGGCATGTGCACGATGTGGCCCGCCCCCGGCATGGCGGTCCGCAGCCGATCGGCCTCCGCCTCGGCACGCTCGGGGGTGTCGGTCGGCTCCCAGAGGTGCACCCAGTAGTGCAGCGCGCCGGGATGATTCGGGTTCTTCGCGAGGACCTGCTCGAGCGCCGAGCGAATCTGGATGGTTTCGGCGTAGGGCTGTCCATCGCGCGTCCAGTAGTTCCACGGGCGCAGGTCCATCAGCGATTCCGCGTACATCGTCTTTGCGTCGAGGTCCGAGGTGAACTTCGCGGCCACTTCACCCATGGCCCTCGAGAACGCGAGGTCGTTCGCCTTCCGATCGTCGGGCTTGCCGGTGTAGCGCAGTGCCAGCGCATCGATGTACGCGCGCTCCCGGGGCGCGACGTTCGCCTCCAGGGCGACCGCCTTCTGCGACAGCTCGTGCGCCCGCGCTTCGTCCTCCGGGTTCATCAGCGCGTTGATGTTCGGGCCGAGGACGAGCGCCTGTCCCCAGTACGCCATCGCGCAGGAGGGATCCAGCCGCGCCGCTTCGGCAAAGGCGCGCCCCGCTTCCGCGTGGTTGAAGCCATACGCGAGGTTCATCCCCTGGTTGACGAAGAGCTGCGCGCGCGTCGATCGCGTCGTGACCGGGAACGTGTGCACACCGAGGTTCTGGAGGCGCGGCGCGAGCGGCATGCCGGGCGCCGGCGCCTGATCGTAGCCAGTCGGCTTTTCGTAGTGCTTGTGCGCTGGCGCCGGCGCCTGCGCCGCGGAGGCCTCCGCGAGGCCAAGACAGAAGGTGACGGCGAGAACCCGGGTGATCACTGGTGACATGTCAACACCTCCTCGGGGCTCAGGGCTCAGGGTTCAGGGCTTAGGGCTCCGGGCTCCGGATACGGAGAGCCGCCGACGCTCGCGGCGTACGCGGACGGCGTCACGCCGAATCGACGGCGGAAGGCGGCGGTGAAATGACTGTGACTGCAGAAGCCGAGGTCGAGCGCGATGGCCGTCAGGCTGTCCGCCTCCGGCAGTTCCTCGAGCGCCATCCGCAGGCGCACGTCCTGCTGGTAGGCGTGAATCGTCGTGCCCTCAATCTGGCGGAAGGCGCGGCACAGGTGAAACATCGAGCAGGACAGGCACGCCGCGAGATCCGAGAGCCGCAGCGGCTGTCGGGCGCGGAGTGCGACGAGCGCACGGGTATCGTCCACGAGGCGGCGCTGGCGCGCCGTGACGCGCTGGGCCCGCACGCTCCGTCCTGCCGCCATGTGCACCAGCCGGGCCAGGAGGAAAATGCTCGTTTCCTCGACCCACAACGCGTCCGGCTCCGCGTGGGCGCGCAGGTGTTCGGTGACCCGGCGCTGCAGCAGATACGTAGCGTTGTCGCACGGTCCGTGGGAATACCGGAACACGCGATCGCCCGGACCCATCGCCCCGGGATCCGAGTCCGCTACGATCTCGGCGGCGACCTGGGGATCGACCGCGAACCATTCGCCGCGATCGCCGTCCGGGCTCAGCTTCCGCCGCGAGTACACCTGTCCGGCGTTGTAGTAGGTCACGGTGCGAGGGTCGGCCACGAACGGACGGTCGTTCGCGTGGCGAATCCAGACGGGCGTGCGAGGGAACACGAAACACCAGGTGCTGGAGGGGCCGCTGTCCTCGAAGAGTGGATCCTCGGGCCGGCAGCGAAACGTGCCCACGCCGATCGCGTCGCTCGCGAACAGGAGCGATTCGAGCGGAATCTTCGGCGCGAATCGCTCCGCGCCAGCCTGGCGCGCGTCACCGTCGCGGTGACCCGCCGCGGATTCAGGGCGACGTGCAGACGGTTGCGGGCGAGGCATGGTCCGGGCGGGCATGATACCGCAGGCGCGCAAGATCGTGACAGCGCGGTCGCCTGTCACCGCGCTACGCTCCTCACGACTGAACCATGCTGTCCACCCCAACCCCCTCTGTCCTTCGTACCGTCATCGTCGCCATGGGCGAGGCCGATACGGCCGAGCTGGGCCGGACGCTTGCTTCGTCTAACGGCCTGCTCGTGGTGGCGACTCTGACCAATGCCTCGACCGCCCCGCGGGTCCTGCGCGGCCTCGAGGTTGACGTCGTGGTCGTCGCGTTGGATCCGGCCATGGCTCCGCCGCGTGGAATCCTCGATGAGCTGGGCCATCTCTCCGCGGCACTGGTCCTCTGCTCGCCCAGCCGCGCTGATGCGGCGCGGGCATTCGAGGTCGGCGCGATCGATTTCTGGACGACGGGCCGGGAGGGCGAGACCCTGGCCCGAACCGTCGGGCGCGTACGCGCCCTCCAGCGCACCGTCTGGGATGCCCGCATCGGGCGTCGGGTCATCGAGAACCTCCGGCCCGGCGGAGGAGCATTCGGGGTTACGCGTGTGGCGCTGCGCAGCGAGGGCATGATGGTGCTGGTGGCTCCAGACACAATCCGCACGCTCGAGGCCGTTGGCAACTACGTGCGCGTCGTGCACGCCTCGGGACCCACGCTCGTCCGCTCCACGCTCGGGGCGCTCGCCAGGCAGCTGGGCGATCGGTTCATCCGCGTCCACCGCTCCCACGTGGTCCCGTTCGATCGCATCCGTGCGCTTCGCAGGTCCCGCAGCGGCCGCGACGTGGTGCTCGACGATGGCTCCACCGTGCCGCTTGGACGCCGTTATGTCGCCCGCCTCGAACGGCGGCTGTCGAACGCGCCCGTGTACGATCCGGATACCCTGTTACGGTTCCAGGCGGCTAGCTGTCCCGCAGCACAACCATCGGATCGGTACGCCCCGCCGACCGCGCGGGCAGGTAGCATGCGAGGATCGATACGCACAGCACGAGCGCCGCGTTGATCGCGAAGACCGCCGGATCGGTCGGCTGCACGTCGTTCAACATGACCTTGAGCGTTCCGGTCAGGAGCAGTGCGCCGAGAGCGCCGAGGCCGACGCCGACGAGGGCGACGATGACGCCGCGTCCGACGACCAGCCGTTGAACCGTGCGCGCGTCGGCGCCGAGCGCCAGGCGGATGCCGAACTCGCGCCGCTGTCGCCGCACGTTGTAGGCCGTCACCCCGTAAACACCGACAATCGCGAGCAGCCCCGCCAGACCGCCGAAGAGCGCAGTGAGCGCCGACAGCAGGCGCGGCTGCCCGATCGACGCGCCGACGACCTGCTCCATCGCCTGCACGGCGGTGATCGGAAGGTTCGGGTCGATCGTGCCGACGATCTGCCGAGCGGCCCGGACCGCGGTGCCGGGGTCCTCGCCGGTCGTCTTCATCACGATGGTCATCGCGGCGAACGGCTGCTGCTCGATACTGCGATACATCTCGTAGGGCGTGACCGCTCCCAGGCCGAACGAGCGCACGTCGTTCACGACGCCGATGACTTCCCAGGCGTTCTTCGGGTTGTACAGGGACCCGCTGGAGATGCGCCTGCCGAGCGGGCTTTCGCCGGGCCAGAACTTGTCCGCCATCGCCTTGCTGACCACGATGACCTGCGGCGACGCGGGCCGGTCCTCCTTGCCGAACAACCGTCCTTGCAACAGGCGAATACCCATCGTCTTGAAGTAGTCGCCGCCGGCCCAGCGGTACTCGACGAGCGGTGCGCTGCCGGCGTCCCAGGGGTTGCCGCCGTCCCTCGACATCTCCCCGTTGTACCCGAAGCGGTACATCGGAAGGTGGCTGATCGCGCCGATCGACTCGACGCCGCCGGCGCTCTGGAGCCGGTCGAGCAGCTCCTTGTAGAAGGCGCTGATTTGATCGTTCTGCTGGTAGCGCTGCCCGGCGGGAGCGACATCGAACGCCACCACGCGCGCCGTGTTGATGCCGGCGTCGCGCCCTTCGAGCAGGATGAGATTCTTGAGCAGGAGCCCGGCGCCGGCAAGCAGCGCGAACGCGATCGCGATTTCGGCGATGACGAGCCCGTTCCCGAACCTGCCCCCGGCGCCGCTGCCGGTACGCGTGTCGCCTTCGCGGACCGCGCCCGCCAGCTCCTTCGCGCGCAGGCGGACGAGCGGCCACAATCCGCACAGGACCCCGACGGCGAGCGACAACACCGCGGTGAAGACCAGCACGCGTGCGTCGATGGCCACCGTGCTCGCACGCGGCAGCAGGTTGGCGGCCAGGACGACAAAGGTGCGAATGGCCCACGAGGCGAGCAGCACCCCGATCGCGCCACCGATGACCGCCAGCACCATGGCTTCGCTCGTCAACTGCCGCGTGAGGTCGCGCTGCCCGGCGCCGAGCGCCAGCCGGATCGCCAGCTCGCGCCGCCTCGCAAGTCCCGACGCCAGCAGGAGGTTCGCGACGTTCGCGCACGCGATCAGCAGCACGAGCACGACGGCGCCAAGCAGCACCCGCAGCGGCGTGCGGATGTTGCCGACGACGGCCTCGTAGAGCGATTTCACATCGATGCCGTGGTTGTTGCCGAACTCCCGGGCGAGGACCTGGCCGAGCGCGCGCATGTCAGCCGTGGCGCGCGCGACCGACACGCCTGGCTTGAGCCGCGCATAAACGGCCAGGAAGTGCGATCCCCGCGTGGCCGGGTCGAGCTTGCGCTGGAGCGGCACATACACGTCGGCGTTGCGATGCGTGAACGTGTCAGGCATGACGCCGATGACTTCGTACGCGTCTCCATCGAGCAGCAGCTTCCGGCCGACGATGGCACGGTCTCCGTTGAAGCGCCGCACCCAGAACGCGTAGCTGAGCACGGCGAGTTTGGGGCCGCCGGGCTGGTCCTCGTCCGGCGTGTACCACCGGCCGAGCATCGGCTCGACGCGGAACACGTCGATGAGCGATGCCGTGGTCGACATGCCGGCGACCCGCTCGGGATCGCCGTGGCCGGTCAGCACGAAGGCTGCCGGCGTCGATCCGCCGATGGCGGCAAAGTCCTGGCCCCGGTCTTTCCAGTCGTGGTACTTCGGGAACGACGCGGGACAGGTGGCGCACGCGGGCTGCGTGTCGTAGACGACCACGAGCTGCTCCGGATCCGGGAAGGGCAGCGGTTTCAGCAGGACGCTGTTGAAAATGCTGAAGACGGCGGTCGTGACGCCGATGCCGAGCGCGAACGCCAGCACGGCCAGCGCGCTGACCGAGCCGCCGCGGACGAACGCGCGGAAGGCGTAACGGAAGTCCAGGACTAGTCTGGCCATGGTCGGTTCCCCTGTTGTGGCGCGTCGCTGGAACGCGATGCAACCGACAGACCAGCCGCGTTGCGCGGGAAACACGCGCCTTTCACGGACCGCGGGGAACGCCCGTCGCGTTGGCAATAACCGTGCGTCCCACGTTTGCGACCGGCCGCCTCGGTCGGCGGGCCTCGCGTGCCGAGGCCGCGACGGGCGCGGACGCCCGACGGTTCTCCTCGCCGGGAAGTCCTCGTGCCGGCTGCCGGTTTCGCCGGGTTTCCGAGCGTCACACATGAGCCGAAACGCATGTTCGTGGATTGGCTGGTCGGGCGGTAGACTGAATCGTGATGCGCGTGTTGCTGGCCGTCGCGCTCGGTCTATGGGTCGCCGTCAGCGATCCCACGATTCCGGCGGTCCGCCTCGACGTCGTCGTCACCAACGCCACAGGGGCGCCGATCCTCGACATGCGGCCGGGAGATTTCGAGCTGCGTGAGAACGGCGTCGTGCGGCCAATCGGAGCCGTCGAGTTACGGGCGGTCTCGCGCGCCAGCGCCCAGGACGCCGCGCCCATCATGTCCGCCGATGACGAACAGCGGGCAGCCCGCCTGCCGGGCACGCGCGTGTTTGCCTTCGTGCTCGACGAGTATCACGTCACGCCTGGGCTGGTCAGCACGCGCGCGCGCGATGCGCTCCAGCGGTTCGTCGACGCCTCGCTCCGCCCCGGCGACCTCACCGTCGCCATCAAACCGCTCGAAGTCGTCAGCACGGTCCGGTTCACCCGCGATCGCGAGGCTCTCCGCGAAGCGATCCGCATGTTCGAGGGGCGGAAGGGCGAGTACGCGCCGCGCTCGACGTTCGAGCAGCAGTACATCGGGCACGCGCCGGCGGCCATCGAAACCGCGCGCGCGCAGATTATCTCGGCGGCCCTGCGCGAGCTCGCCTTGCGGCTCGGCGAACTGGGGGCCGACCGCGGAGTCATCGTTCTCGTCAGCGAAGGGTTCGCGCGCGCGCCGGGTGGACGGCTGATGCGCGTGCCGGAACTGCAGGAGCTCGTTCGTGCCGCGAGCCGGTTCCATGTCGCGCTCTATCCCTTCAATCCGGCCGATCGCGATCCGGAGGCGCCGCTCGACACGGGGCAGGCGACGCTCCAGTGGCTGGCCGCGCAGACCGGCGGCCGGCCGGTCCTCGACGGCACGGGGTTCGACGACGGGCTGCGCCGGATGGAGGCCGATCTCGACGCCTACTACGTGGTGACCTACCAGCCGGCCCAGGCCGACGGCCGCTTTCATGAAATCCAGGTGACGGCGCTGCGCAAGAACGTGCAGGTCCGGGCGCGGCCCGGCTACTGGGCGTCGCTCGGCAGCGAATGGCGCGCGCTGACTGAGGTGCCGATCGTCCCGGTCTCGCGGCGCGCGCTCCGTCGCAGCACCGCCATCAATGTGTGGACCGGCCTGACGGTAGGTACCGATGGAGGCACGAGGCTGACGATGACGTGGGAGCCGCGGGGCACCGCGCACGCGAACACGATTGCGGTGAAGGTCGCCACGGGGGATGGCGCGCCGCTGTTCGACGGCACGCTGGCGCCGGTGGAGGCGGAGGGTGGCGCCGACCCGACGTCCGCCACGTTCGATGTGCCATCCGGGCGCGTGCAGATGGACATCGATGTGCTGTCGATGGCGGGAGCCACCATCGACACGGACATCAGAGACATCGAGATTCCGAATTTGCGGGCCGGCGGCAAGGGACCGGTCATCCTGGCGCCGGAAATCAGCCGCGGCCGCACCATGCCGGAGTTCCGGGCGATCCTCGCCAATCCGTTCGCCGCGCCCACGCCGTCCCGCCTGTTTTCGCGCGGAGACCGCCTGCTCATTCGTGTGCCCGTCTGGAGTCCGTCAGGCGCAACCGTGCAGGTCACCGCGACCGTCACCAATGCGATCGGCGGCGCGATGCGGCCTGTGAACCGCAGCGACCGGCCGGGCGATTCCCGCGCCCGTTTCGAATTGCCACTCGCCTGGCTGGCCCCCGGCGACTACCAGCTGCTGTTCACGGCCAGCTCGCCTGACGGAAGCGCGCGAGAATCTGTACGCTTCGCGGTGCGGTGACTCACTGCAGACCGCGGACTGCAGATTGCAGATTGCGGATTGTCGAATTGGATTGACGATTGGGGATTGGGGATTCAGACCTTGAGGCGGCGACCAGTTTCCAATCGGCAATCGCCAATCGTCACTCCCAATCGGCAATCGGCAATCGCCAATCGTCACTCCCAATCGGCAATCGGCAATCGGCGATCCCAATCGGCAGTCTGCAGCCTGCAGTCTGCAGTCCGCCGTCTGCGCTGGGTCAGCGCGGCAGCGGGACGACGGAGAAGGCCTGTGGCTGGCCGATCGCCGCAAAGGCGTCGCCGGTCAGCTTGCCCAGCGTGGCGCGATACCGGCCCGGGTCGGCCACGGGGCCGCCCTGGCGGCCACGGCCGAAGCCCTGCGCTGCGGCAGGCGCGCCACCTCGCCCCGCGCGGCCGCCGCCCTGCGCCGCCGGCGGATCGCCGCGCAGGTCCCACGCGACGCGGTGCATTCCCGGGTCCTTCGGGAGTTCGATCCGGCGAACCTCCTTGCCGCTGTCGTCGCTGATCTGCAGCACGAGCTTCGCGTCGCCCGCAGGCGGCTGGCCCACGTTGTAGGTGAAGACCGCGCCGTAGGGCGGATTGGGCGTGACCGGATCGCCCCAGGCCGCCCGCACCTGACCGAGCTCGTCGAACTGGTAGGCATTGCGCAGCGGAAAGAGGTGCGCCTCGTCTGCGAGCGCTTCAGGCGTGACGTCGCGCAGCGCCGAATAGTCGTCGAGAATGTACGCGCCGCGCCCGAAGCTCGCGACCACGAGATCGCCTTCGCGCTTCTGCACCTCGAGGTCGCGCGCCTGCGTCGTCGGGATGCCGCCCTTCAGCTGCACCCAGTGACTGCCGCCGTCCGTCGTGAAGAACACGCCGTTCTCGGCGCCGACGAAGAGCAGGTTCGGATTGACGTGATCCTGCACGACGCTCCACGTGTCGGATCGCGCCGGCAGGTCGCCGGCCACTGACGTCCACGTCTTTCCGCGATCCGTCGTCTTCACCACGTACGGCGTGAAATCGCCGCGCTGATAGTTGTTCAGCGTGACGAACGCGACGTCGACGTCGCGGGGAGAGGCGAAGACGTCGGTGACGTAGGTGTTCTCGGGAACGCCGGGCAGCGCCCCGATCTTGCGCCAGTTCCTGCCGCCGTCCTCCGTGATTTGCAGGTTGCCATCGTCCGTGCCGACGTAGAGCAGCCCTTCGAGCAGCGGCGATTCTTCGATCGTCGTGATGACGCTCAGCATGCTCGTGGCCTGGTTGAAGGCCACCGAATCGGGCGGCCAGACCTTGCCCATGATCGGGAGTTTTGCGGCGTCGAGCTGCCGCGTGAGATCCGGGCTCACGGCGGTCCAGGACGTGCCGCGGTCGTCGCTGCGGTACAGGCGCTCGCCGCCGAAGTACAACCGGCGGGGCGAGTGCGGGCTGACGATCAGCGGCGCGTCCCACTGCCAGCGGCCGAAGCGTCCGCCGCCGCCACCACGCCCGCCGCGTCCGGCCTGCGCGGCCTGCGCGGCCTGCGCACGGCTGATCGGCCCGCCCGTCGTGTTGTTCGCGTTCGGCCTGATGCTGACGCTCTGGCCCGTGCGCAGATCGAGCCGCTGCAGCGAGCCTTCCTGCGACTGCGCGTAGACGATGCCCGGGTCTTCGGGATCGACGGCCGGACCGAACCCGTCACCGCCGCCGACCGTGATCCAGTCGCTGGTGCGGATGCCGGCGCGGTTCAGCGTGCGTGACGGGCCGCAGATGCTGCCGTTGTCCTGCGCGCCGCCGCAGACGTTGTAGAACGGCTTCGCGTTGTCGGTCGCCACGCGATAGAACTGCGAGAGCGGCAGGTTGGTGAAGTGGCGGAATGTCTCGAACGCGTCGTACGTCTCATACAATCCGCCGTCGTTGCCGATGATGTAGTGCTTCTTGTCGGTCCGGTCCGCGATGATCTCGTGATGGTCGACGTGGACACCCGGCAGGGGCTGCGTCTTCCACGTCCTGCCGCCGTCGCGGCTGACGTACATGTTCGTCTGCGGCGACCAGATGGTTTCCGGATCGTTCTCGTCGACGAAGATCTCGTTGTAGTAGCCGGGGTCGCCGCCACGATAGCAGTCGTCGTTCTGCTGACCCTGACCGCCCTCCTGGTCGGCGGGCTCCGGCGCTTCCGCGACCGGGGTCGTCGCCGTCGGTGTTCCCGTCAGCGGGCCGCAGGCCGCCGGTGGAGCCGCGGGTGCGCCGCCGCGTCCGCCACGGCCTCCACCTTCATTGACGGTGCGGCCGATGCGCGTCCACGTCGCGCCCGAGTCATCGGATCGGAAGAAGCCGCCCTGGTTCTTCTGGGCGGTCACGAGCGCATACACGGTGCTCGGGCGTCTTCCAGTTGATGCCGAGCCCGATGCGCCCCATCTCGACCGTCGGCAGGCCCTTCGTCAGCTTCGTCCACTTCGCGCCGCCGTCGGTCGTCTTGTAGAGGCCGCTGCCCGGACCGCCGCCAACGAGCTGGCCGACGTGCCGGCGCCGCTGGAGCATCGCGGCGTAGAGGACATCGGGCTTCTTCGGATCCATGACGATATCGGTGGCGCCGGTATCCGCATCAACCGTCAGGATCGCCTTCCACGTTTCGCCGCCGTCGGTCGTCTTGTACACTCCGCGGTCGCCCCCGCTCGCCCAGAGCGGCCCGATGGCCGTTACATAGACCACGTTCGAGTTGCGCGGATCGACCACGATGTTCTGGATGTGCTCGGAGTGCTCGAGGCCCATCCGCTTGAACGTCTTGCCGGCGTCGATCGACTTGTACACGCCGTCGCCGTAGCTGACGCTGCGCTGGTTCGCGTTTTCGCCCGTTCCGACCCACACGATGCTGGAGTCTTTCGGATCGACGACGACCGCGCCGAGCGAGAACGAGCCGTAATCATCGAAGATCGGCGTCCACGTGTTGCCGCGGTTCTCGGTCTTGAACAGGTTGCCCGAAGCGGAGGCCACGTACCAGACGCTCGGATTCTTCGGATCGATGGCGACGTCCTGGATGCGCCCCGACGTCAGGCCCGGGCCGATCGAACGGAACTCGATCCCCTTGAACATGTCGGCCGTCATCCGATCGCTCTGGCCGATCAGGTTGGTCGCGGCCGCGGCCCCAATCGCAACGACGAACAGGCTCCGCCACAGCGCTGGCATGCTGGATTTCATTGGAATACTCCGGTGAATAGCACGACCCCGTCAGGGTTGAAGGACGGGCGCATTTTGTCACGGCGGGGCTCGAGGCTCAAGGCGCAGGCCGGAGGCCTGGGGGATTCCCCCCAAGCCTCAAGCCCGAAGCCCCAAGCCTCTTTAGAAGTCGAACCGGAACGTCACCTCGAGCCGGCGCGGATTGAAGTACGACAGCGGCTGCATGTAGCTTGCCGCGTGCGCGTTCTCCGAGATGTTGTACGGCGTCTGCTTGTTGAATGCGTTGAACACGTACGCGGTGATTGCGCCTCGATACCGCTTGAGGAAGGGAACTTCCTGCGTGTAGCTGAGGTCGAGCTGATAGTGCGCGGGTGACCGGTGGCTGCCAGCCTGTTCGGAATAGCGGTTCGTGTCGCTCGTGCTGCCCGTCAGCGCCTTGTAGGGCTCGTAGCTGTGGGTTTCCCACGGCTGGCCCGACTGCGCGACCGCGTACGCTCCGACTGACGCGTGCCAGTCGAGCGCATACGAGCCGTAGACTTTGAAGGCCTGCGGGCGATCGCCGTGCAGCCGCCCGAGCTTGAAGTCCCACAGCTGACGGCCGGCCCCGTCGCCGATGTTCGACGACCCGATGAAGATGTTCGAGTCGTTGGCGGTCGAGGTCGACGCCGAGTTGTCCTGGTCGAAGTTGCCGTAGTACCGGCTCCAGGTGTACGAGCCGCGGACCCACGCGCGCTGGCCTCGATACTCGGATTCGAGCGTCAGCTCACGATAGTCGGTGAACGCGCCGTCGAGTTCTGCAATCACGTAGCTCGAACCGCTCGACGACAGGCCGCCCGACTTGCCGATCTGTGCGCGCATGTCGTTCAGGTTCGGAATGTACGGCTCCTGCGGGATCCTGACATCGGTGCCTGGCACCGTGGCCGGCGGCGCGTAATCCACCCGCGCGGTGTTGTTCGTGTCCTCCCAGAAGTGGCTGCCGCGCGTGTAGCGGAAGTACGCGCGACCCGACCACGCCGGCGAGAACTGCTGCGCGGTGCCGAACAGCCACTCGTTGTACCGGCGCGGCGTCATGTCCGGCACGAAGAGCTTGCCCGACGAGGACGCCACCGTGTCCACCGCGAACAGGCGGCCGGTCGCGTCGAAGTCCGCGTTCTGCGTAGCGGCGAGGTTGCGGTCCCACGACGCTGCGCGCGGCAGCGAACTGGCCGCCGGGTTGTAGCGCGCGAAGCTGGCGAACACGGTGTCCTTGCCGTTGTACGACCAGGTCGCGCTCAGGCGCGGCTGGAGCATCTTGCTGAAGGGGATGTTGTACATCTTGTACTTGCGCCCTTCGGAGGTGGTCGCCGTGGCCAGTACGTACCCTGACAGCGTGTCCGACGCGTTCTGGAGGCCCTGACCGTAGCAGCGTGTCGTTGCTCGCGAGCAGGCCCGCGTTGAACGTCCAGTTCTTCCAGGTGGCCGTGTCGTTGATCTCGAAGCTCTTCGAGTGGTACTCGGAGTGGATCTTCGGCAGCGTGCCGATGCCCTGCGACTGGAAGGTCGCCTGATAGTAGATGGGGGTGCCCTGGAAGCTGATGTCGCCGGCTGGGACCGAAATCAGGCCCCACCCGTTCGAGCTCCGCTTCAGATCCTCGGAATCGACGTACTGCTGATAGCCGGCGTGAATGTCGTGGTGGACGCCCATGCCGGAGAGCACCATGTTGTAGCCGACCTGGCCGGCGTCGCGGAAGAAGTTGTCCTCGTCGAACTGCGTGCCAAAGCCGACGAGACCGCCCCCCGTCCGCACGCCGTTCGCCACGTAGCCGTAGCGATCGATGATCGGCTGGATGAACGAGTTGACCGCTGCGTTGGTCCCCGTTCTCGGCACCTGGAGCAGGCCGATCTGATCGAGGTTGTTCAGGTCGAGCTGCGTGCCGACGGTCGTGCTCGCGTTGGCGGTGGCGATGTTGTCGGGCCGGCCCCGCGTCGGATTCTCGAAGTGCGTGTACTTGAAGGTGAGGACGTTCGCGTTGTTGACGATCCACGACGCGTCGGCCGTGCCGATCCGCTGCCATGCTTCGGCGCCCGTTCCGGCCGTCCCGGCCGTGAACGCGCCGAACTGCGCGCCCGTGTCCAGACGATGCGAGTCGCGGTAGCTCAGGTTGATGAGCGACGAGTGGGTCGGGGTGACGGTCACCTTGCCGAACCCTTCGTTGCGCGTGCTGTGGTACTCGGGGACGTCGCCGTAGGCCGTGGAGGCGTTCTGCCGGGTGCGCTCCGGGCGGTAGTACGACCCGTAGAGGTACATCTTTTCCGGGATTACCGGGCCGCCGATGTTCAGATCCGTCCAGTACCGATTCTGGTCGTACTGGGATGCGCTCCCGCTGGTGAGGGCCGCGGCCATCCCCTGGGTCTGCAGACGGAAGCTCGCCTGGCCGTGAAACGTGCCCGTGCCCGACTTGCTGACCGAGTCGATCGCGAAGCCGCCGGCGCGCTGGAAGTCCACCGCGCGGGCGCCGCCCTTGACGACGTTGACCTGCGCGATGTCGTGCGCGGCGGGCTCGGCCGACAGCGTGCCGAAGAGCGGCAGCGTCACGTTGACGCCGTCGAAGTTGTACACGTTGTCCTGGCCGCTCGCGCCGGAGCTCGGGCCGCGGACCTCGTTCTGCGAGTACTGCACGCCAGGGATCAGCTTGATGAGGTCGCGGTACTGCGTCCCGACGGGCAGGTTGCTGATCTGCTCGTTCGAGATGCCGGTCGTGATGGCCGCCGATGTCTTGTCGATGTACTGGGCCTCGGCCGTCACCGTGACGCTCTCGGACACGGCCTGGATGCCGAGCTCCGCGTTGACGACGGTCGTCTGCGCCAGCTGCACGAACGCTTTGCGCGTCAGGGTCTGCATGCCCGACAGGGCGAAGGTCAGCGTGTAGGCGCCTGGCGGCAGCGCCGGCATCTGGAATTCGCCGTCACCGCCGGTGACCGTTTCGCGCGGTCCCGGCAGGACGTCGGCGCGCGCGACTACGGACACGCCAGGCAGGATCGCGCCGCTCGAGTCAGTTACCCGGCCGCTGATCGACCCGGTCTGCTGTGCCGCAGCCGGAGTGGCGAGCGCCAGACATGCCGCCAGGGCCGCGAAAATCACACCGTTCAAACGCATTCGTTCCCTCCCCAGAGAACCGCTGTTCCAACGGGCGATGCTAACACGAAGGGGCGGGACCGAACAGCCGATTTCAGGTAGAAACCGCCAAAAATTGTCCGTGAACGGCTGCGCCGATGAGGCCCGCGTCGGGATTGAGGATGACGGCGACCGGAATCGTCGCCACCAGGTCCGCCATGGGTTCCTTGGCGCGGAACGCCTCGAGGAACGCACCGTCCTGGAGCGCGGGCAGGATCTTCGGCGCGATCCCGCCGCCGACGTAGACGCCCGCGGTGGCGACCGTGCGCAGCGCAAGGTTGCCGGCTTCCGACCCGTACGCCGAAATGAAGATGTTCATCGCCTCGACGCACTCGTCGCAGCGCCGCTCCAGCGCCGCCCGGCTGATCCGCGCGGGGAGCTCGGCCGGGTCCTTCACGACGCCGACCGCCGTGCACAGGTGCGACGGCGCGATGCTGTTCGGGGTCAGTGTCGGGCCGGTCCCGAACGAGCGGTGTGTGAACTGGTAGGTGTTGACGAGGCCGGGCCCGGAAATGACCACCTCGTTGCCGACGCGCCCGAAGATCCGGGTCAGCTCCTGCACCATCTCGAACTCGCGTGCCGTCCGCGCGGCGAAATCCGAGTGGCCGCCCTCCGAGGCGGCAGGCACGAAGCGTCCATCGACGTTGTGGAGCAGCGCCTCGCCGAGTCCCGTTCCCGCGGCGATCACCGCCGCGTTGCCGCCAGGCACCGGCACGCCGTGCTGCAGCATCGACAGCTCGTCCGGCTCGAGCACGGTCACACCGTAGGCCAGGGCTTCGAGATCGTTCAGGACCCGCACCCGTTTCAGGTGCAGCGCTTCACCGATGGAGGCCCCGTCCACGCGCCACGGCACGTTGGTGAGCCGCGCCACCTGTTCGGTCACCGCGCCCGCCACGCCGAAGCACGCGGACTCGATCGAACGCGGGTCCACGCCGCGCGCCTTGAGAAACTGCCGGATCATCGGCTCGAGCGCTTCGTAGTCGAGCGTCACGAACTCGCCGATCTCGATCGCGCCCGGCCGCTCCGCCCCGCGAGCGAACAAGCCCAGCAGGGTCTTCGTGCCGCCGATGTCGCCAGCCAGGAGCATGCGTTGAGAGGTATTGTAGCCCCAAGTCCCAAGCCTGAAGCCTGACTAGCCCCTTTCGGTGGTAATCTCCTCGGGAATGACGTCGTTCCCGTCATCGACCGGCGGTTCGTACAGCCACAAGGACCTGCGCGGCCTGTATCCGGGCGTCAGCGACAATCACCTCCGCTACCTCGAGAAGTGGGGGCTCCTCAGCCAGGCGACGGTCCCGCGCGAGCGTCGCGAGGTACTCGTTCGCCGATCTGCTCACCGTCCGGCAGGTCGCCGCGGAGCTCGAACGCGGCACGCCGCTTCGCGTGCTCCTGCGGTCGCTCGCGGCCGAGCGTCAGGGACAGCTCGAGCTGGACTTCAGCGCGATCCACGCGGGTGCGGACACGCCGCGCGCCAAGGTCATCGCCCTCGATGCGCGCAAGGCCGTGAAGCAGGCGCCCGGCTCGCCAATGGCCGGCCCCCTGGGGCCCGGTGCGCTTGCGCCGCCGTACGCCGATCCCCAGTCGGCCCTGGCGGCCAGATACTTCCTCGAAGGCTCGCGCCTCGACGAGGGGGATGCGCGCACGGCCGCCGCGGCCGCGGAGGCCTACCGGAAGGCCCTGATCGTCGATCCGGACCTGGTGCCGGCGCTCGTCAATCTCGCCAACCTGCACTATTCCCAGGACGAGCTGATCGAGGCGCATGCGCTCTACGAGCGCGCGATCGGGCTCGATCCCGGGTGCTTCGAGGCGCATTTCAACCTCGGAAACATCCTCCACGATCTGGGGCGGTTCGACGGGGCGCTGGTCTGCTACCGCGACGCGGTCGCGCTCAACCCGACCTACCCCGACGCGCACTTCTACCTTGCGGTGACGCTGGAAAAAGCCGGTCATTCACCCGAAGCCAAGGCGCACTGGAAGGCCTATCAGGATCTCGCGCCCACCGGGGAGTGGGCGGAGCTGGCGAGGGAGTTCCTGGAATAACCTCGAACCGCGGACGGGACGCTAGTAGCTGTAGTCCTGCCGTTCGCGTTTCTTCGGGGTGCGGCGCAGCTTGTAGAAGGCGCACTCCGGACACCAGGAGTCGGCGTTGAAGCCTTCCTTGCCGGCAAACGGCAGCACGTCGCGGTGGGTGCAGAATTCGCCCGCGTCCGGCTCGCATCGCCAGCGGCACGACTTGAACTTCCGCACAGGCTCCGAGACGGTATTCGTGGGGATCGCGGGTGCGTTGGGGTCGGCCGGAGCGGCCGCCGGCTGTGTGTCGGCGAGCGGCTCGGCAACCTGCGTCGGCCGGTTGAATTCGTCCATCATCCCTGCATCTCGATGCCGAAGGACCTCTGCAGCGCTTCGAGCGCGCGGACTTCCTCGGGAGCCACGAGCGTGAGGGCCGTGCCGGTGGCTTCAGCCCTGCCGGTGCGCCCCACACGGTGCACGTACATTTCACGGTTGACGGGCACTTCGTAGTTCACGACGTGCGTGATCCCGTCGATATCGAGCCCGCGCGCCGCGACGTCGGTCGCCACGAGCACGCGGTAGGTGCCGCTCCGGAATCCCTCCACGGCCTGGGATCGCTGCTGCTGCGTGCGATCGGCGTGAAGCGCCGCCGCCTTCAGGCCCAGCGCCGCGAGTTTGCGCGCGAGCCGCTCGGCGCCCGACTTGGTCCGCATGAACACCAGTACCGGGCCGCCGGTGCGGCGGAGGAACTTCGCCAGCCACTCGGTCTTCTCGGAGGCGGCTACGGTTTCGATGGTGTGCGTAATGCTCTTGGCGGGCCCGCCGGCGGTGCCAATCTGCACGTACTTCGCGTCGCAGACGACTTCGCCGGCCAGCCTCATCACCTCTTCCGGTATCGTGGCCGAGAAGAGCAGCGTCTGACGGGCCGCCGAATCCGGGAGCGTCTGGACGATGCGGCGGACGTCGGGCCAGAAGCCCATGTCCATCATGCGATCCGCCTCGTCGAGGACCAGCGTGTCGAGTTTGTCGAAGGCGACCGTCTTCGATCGCATGTGATCCATCAGCCGTCCGGGTGTCGCGACCACGATGTCGACGCCCGACTTCAGCGCACGCTCCTGGGGGCCCATCTCGACCCCGCCGTAGACCGCCACGCTCGTGATGTCGGTGTGATAGATGAACCCCTGGACGTCGTCTTCGATCTGCACGGCGAGTTCGCGCGTCGGCGCCAGGATCAGGACGCGCGTGAAACCGCGTTCGTCGGGCGCCGCGGCGCGCGACTTGAGCATGCGGTTCAGGATCGGCAGCAGGAACGCGGCGGTCTTGCCCGTGCCGGTGTCGGCGCAGCCGAACAGGTCGTCGCCATTCATGACAATCGGGATCACCGCGCTCTGAATCGGCGTCGTGACCGCGAAGCCGCGGATCCGGATGCCTTCGATGAGCGAGGACTCGAGGCCGAGCGTTTCGAACCCGACGGGGCGCGGATCGTATTCGGCCTGGGGACGCGTGATCGGCGTGGGAGCGGGTTGCGCGTGGAATTGCGGCTTGCTGCGCGATGTTCCGGGGCGCGTACCTCGCCGGCCCCGTCGCGGCGGCCCCTGGCGTGATGTGGTGTGAGAATTCAAAACTTGTACTTAGCGAGCACGGAACGTGATGATTCCGCGGACGGGATCGTAGGGGGATACCCCGACTGTGACGCGATCGCCGGGAACCACCTTGATTCGAAAGCGGCGCATCCGGCCGCTCAACTGGGCGAGCACCTCATGGCCCTGGTCACACTGGACGCGATACAACCCGCCGCTGTGAACCGCTACGACCGTGCCCTGCACGTCAATCAGATCGTCCTTGCTCAATTGCTATCCTTTCCAATCAAAGATTGTGCCACATTATCGCCGCACAAAGCAAACTCAGCCCTACAACCCGCGTACCACAGTTTCGACCTGTGCCGCAAGATCCGCGTAATCATTGCCGTTCAATAACATAGGAGCGCCAAACGCCACCCTCGCGGCCCCTCGCGAGGGGAACTTCCACGTGTGGTGGAGGATCCGGTCGAGTCCCTCCAGCCTCACGGGCACGACCGGTACGCCGAGCCTGGCTGCGATCATCCCGACACCCGGCTGGAACCGGCCGATCGTCCCGTCGTCGGTGCGGCGGCCCTCCGGAAATATCAGAATCGAGTAGCCCTCGCCGACGAGCTGGCCGATGTACCGCAGCGTCTGGCGGGTGCCGGTCTCGCGCTGGGGCAGGGGAAAGGCGTTGAAGAACAGCGAGGAGAGGTAGTAGTTCAGGCCGTTGGTGAACCGCGCCAGGCGCCCGTACTGGCCGGGATGGAAATGGGCCGCGAAGAACTCCTTCGCCATGGCGGGGGCGACTCGGTAGCGCCAGCGGGCCGGCAGGGCCTGGAGAATCACCGGCGCGTCCATGTGGCTCTGGTGATTGGCGGCGAAGATGACCGGCTCGCGCAGCGACGCCAGATGCTCGAGTCCCTCGACGGTCAGCGACACGAAGGGACGCGCGAGCGGCAGGATCCAGGTCGGCAGGCTCACGCGCCTGGCCGCCCGCGCCAGCGGCGACCGATTCCATTCGGGGAAGTCGATCGGCTCAGGCGCGCGGCTCAGCGCGGCGGCCGATGGGGCGTCGAGCGGACGGGCGAGTGCCCGGAGGTCCTCGACCGTGACGGCCGAGGCGAACCTGGCCTCGTCCACCGTGACCTGGAACGTGTCCTCGAGGGCCATCATCAGCTCGACCCGTTCGAGCGAGCTCAGGCCGAGCTCGTCAATGGTGGTGGAGGATTCGATGGTCCGCGCGGGCGCGAAGCGGGCCAGCACCGCTTCGATGCCGGACTGGTGCGCGGGCGCCGGCCGGCTCCCTTGCGCTCCGAGCAGCCACTGCTTCAGCTCTCGCCGCTTGAGTTTGCGCGTGCCCTCGGTTCGGGGCAGCTCCGATCCCGGCCACAGCGCCGCCGCACGGATCTTCTGGTGGTCCCCCAGCCGGGCGTTGGCCGTCCGCACGACCGTGTCGAGGTCGAGCCCGGTGTCTCCCACGACAACGGCCTGGACGCGCTCGGCGGCCGAGCCTGGAACCGATGCCCCCACCACCGCCGAGTCGCGCACGCCGGGGATGTCGTTCAGGACCTTCTCCACGTCCTCCGGAAAGACGTTCAGTCCCTCGGGCGTGACGATCATCTCCTTCTTGCGTCCGCGGATCCGCAGCTGCCCCTGCGCATCGAGTTCACCGATGTCGCCGGTGTGGAACCAGCCGTCCCTGAACGCGGCCCGTGTTTCTTCCGGGGCGTTGTAGTAGCCGCTCGTGACGTTCTCGCCGCGGACGAGAATCTCGCCGTCCTCCGCGATGCGGACTTCGACGCCCGCGATGGGCTTGCCGACCGCGCCTCGCGAGGCGTGCAGCGGGTGATTCAGCGTGACGATGGGGGCCGTTTCGGTCAGTCCATATCCCTGAACCACCAGGAACCCGAGCCGTCCCCAGAACGCCTCCAGCTCCGGATCGAGGGGCGCGGCGCCGACGACCATTGCCCAGAATTTGAATCCGAACAGCCGATGGATGCGGCGGTACCTCCACCAGCGACGGGTCCAGTGCAGCGTCCCCGGATCGGTCGCCGCTTCGGGCGCGACGCGCAGAACGTGGTCGCGGAGCACTTCCAGGATCTTGGGCACGCACACCAGCACGGAAATCCGACGGTCGTGAATCGTCCGGAGGATGTCCTCGGGGGCATAGCTGCGGGTGAATACGACGAGCCCGGGCAGCATCGGCGGAACGAACGTCGCCATCGTCTGTCCGAACATGTGGCTGAGCGGGAGCAGGTTCAGGAACCGGATCGGCAGGAACGGCCTGGCGTACTTCCGGTACTTCGCCATCTCCCGCTCGATCGGGACGATGTTCGCCAGGATGTTGCGATGGGTGATGACGACGCCCTTGGGATCCGCGGTGGCGCCGGAGGTGAAGATGATCTCCGCGGTGGTGTCGGGGCCGGGCGCCCGGCGCCCGGCGTTCGGGGCGTCGCTCTGAATGTGGTCGGTGTCCGAGCCGGACGTCCGCTCGCGAGCGGCGGCCGCCGAGCGCCGAGCGCCCGCCATCGGCCGAAGTTCGGACAGCCGCCACACGGGCGGTGTCGTGGCGGACGCGTCGAGTTCAGCCCCGTCGCCAACGAGGACGGCCTTTGCGTCCACGATCGGGACGATTCGTCGCAGAAAATCGACAGAGGCCCGATAGTCGATCGGGACCAGTACGACGCCCTCCAGCACACAGCCCCAGAGCGCGACAATCCACTCGGCGCGGTTCTCTGCCCAGATGATGACGGCGTGCCCGTCGACGATGCCGGCGGTCCGCAAACGATGGCCGAACGCTCGCGCGGCGGCCGCGACCTCGCTGTAAGTGCTCGACCAGCTGCGATACCCGTCGTCGAACACCAGGAACTCACCGCTGATCGCGGAGAGGTCCGCGAAGAAATCGATGAGTGTGCGCCGGGCCATGCCTGAATTATGATGGAAATCCCATGTCGCTCCCGCCGGTATTTGCCGCCAGCGCACTCTACGACAGCCTTCTGCAGGCGGCGCTGCGGCAGTTCTTCGGCCGCGCGACGTTCGAAACCGAGCCGATTCCCTCGCTCTCGTCGGACGGACGGCTGGCGATCGAACCGACCAACGACCCGTCGGTGCTGTCGATTCGGTGGTTCGGGTCGCGCCACGTCCTGCACGTTCCGGCACGGCGTCCGTTCACGTCGCACGAGGTGCGGCTGGCGCGGGCCATCGGTACCGTTCTGGCGGCCCGCTACCGTGCGATCTTCGATCCCAAGCAGATGCTGGAGCGCGGCGACCTGTTTCGCGGCGCCATCGAGGATCGGTACGTCGGGGCCTTCCTGGACGCGATCTCGTACGGCGATCCGAAGCAGACCCGCGCCGATCTGGCGGCAACGGCGATCGAAACCCTGCGCGTCGCGGCCCTGTCGAGTTACGAGAATCATGCGATCTCGTCGGGTGTGTTACTTCTCGAGGGAGACAACGATCCCGCCCGGCCGCGGAGGGAAGCCGGCGAGCAGGCGTATCAGTACTCGCAGGCGCTTACCGGCATCAAGAGTTTCTATCGCCTCTGCGACGGCATGCGGACGCTGTTTCTCGTCAATCGCGCCGGCGTCGTGCTCGACCTCATCGAAATCGCCCGCTACGGCCAGGCCGATTTCCTTGCCGTCCCGTGTGCGTTCACCTACCGGCCGCACGCGATGGCCACGAAGAACTCGCGCAACATCTGCATCGTTCTGAGCCCCACCCACGAGATCAAGGTGTTCGCCGAGGGACTCCAGATCTTCAGTTTCCGCAACGCCAGGTGGCACCTGCTCGATTTGCAGGCGAAGTACCAGATGTGGGCGACAACGGTCGGCAATCCGGTCCTGGCCGAACGGCTGTTCCAGACCGCTCTGGATCTGGCGGATGCGCGCGAGGGCGCGCTCTTCGTCGTGCTGCGCGATCCGGGTGCGTCGCTCGGGCACCTCGTCGCTCCGGCCGATCAGCTCGACACGGTACGCGTGTCAGGGAGCGCGGTGCCGACGCGCGGACAGTTGATGCACATGCTCAGGGGCCGCACCGCGTGCGACCTCGATCCGGCGGTGCTGGCCGGACTGGCGCGGACCGACGGTGCGACCGTCATGGATCCGTCTGGGAAGTTGCTGGCGGTTGGCGCCATCCTGCTGCACACTGAACCGCCGTCGCCGCACTCCTACCTGGCGGTGGAGGGGGCGCGCACGACCGCCGCGATGGCGGCCGGCCGCTTCGGTGCAGTTCTGAAGGTCAGCGAAGACGGGCTCATCACTTTCTACGACCAGCAGGAGAAGATCTGGGACATCTGACATTGCAGACTGCAGACTGCAGACTGCAGATGCAGCTGCAGATTGGCGAGTGGCGATTGCCGATTGCCGATTGGGATTGCGGATTGAAGATTGGTGGGTATGCGGATTTTCTTGACGGGCGGGACGGGATACATCGGCGCGGCCGTGCTGGACGGCTTCGTGAAGGCCGGACACCGCGTTGATGCGCTGGTGCGCAACAGCGGGAAGGCCGCCGCGGTCCAGGCGCGCGGCGCGCAACCGGTGCTGGGCGACCTCGCCACCCCGGCCTCGTACGCCGACGCTGCCAGGGCGGCCGACGGCGTGGTGCACACGGCGCTGGAGTCCGGCGCGCGCGGCCTGCAGGTCGAGGCGACCGCCGTGGACACGTTGCTGGCGCCGACCGACAGGTCCGGGCGGTTCGTGATCTACACGTCTGGGGTCTGGGTGCTGGGTTCCACGACCGCTCCCGTGGACGAAACCGCGCCGCTCAACCCGGCCGAATATTCCGCGTGGCGGCCCGCGCACGAGGCGCGGGTCCTCGAGGCGGCCGCCTCCGGCCTGCGCCCGATCGTGATTCGTCCAGGGATCGTGTACGGCGGAGGGCGCGGCATCGTCGGCGACCTGTTCAAGGACGCGGCCAACAGCCTGGTGCGGATCATCGGCCCGGGGGCGAATCACTGGCCGCTCGTCTACGACCGCGATCTGGCCGACCTGTACGTGCGCGTGGCTGTCAGCGCCGAGGCCTCCGGGGTGTTCCACGCCAACGATGAAGGCGACGAACGCGTCAACGACATCGTGGCGGCCATCGCCGCCCACGCGCCGACGAGTCCGAGTATCCGGCACGTGCCCATCACCGAGGCCCGCCAGAAGATGGGGCCCTACGCCGACGCGCTGGCGCTCGACCAGCTGGTGCGCAGCCCGCGCGCGCGGGCACTCGGATGGAGCCCGTCGCTGCATTCGGTGTCGGGGAATGCGGCGCGCCTCTTCGAGGAATGGCGCCGGGCGAAGGCGAAGGCCGCCGCCGCCGCCGAGTAGCGCTACTTGAACGACACGCCGGCGCTGATCATCACCAGTGTCATTCGCGGCACGGCGGGGCGGCTGGTGGACGGCTCCTGCGGATTGATGGCGTAGAACCGCAGGTCCACCGATACCGCAACGTGTCGTTTCGCGAACCATCTCGCGCCGCCCCCGTAGTTGATCGTCTTCGAACCCGACTGCTGATCCGGAAGCGGCGCATCGGCGCGCTCGGTCGTATACGTCGAGCGGCCGATTCCGCCGCTGATGTAGCTCCACCCGTTCTGCTTGCCGAAGTTGAAGGAGATTTGCGGCGAGATCTCGGAGAGCCGCGCGTCCACGTTGGGGCCAGGGTCGGCCGTCCCGGCGGCGCTCTGGAGCGTCCGGCCGGCTCGCGCGAGCAGCCATTCGCCGCCGACGCCCAGCGTGACGGCTCCCATGCGCAGCGGATACCAGTGCGCACCCACGACCAGCCCCAGTCCGTGCGTCGGCAGGTTGGCCGCGGTGACGCCGATACCGTCCGCGATGACGGGATTCTGCTTGAACCGGGGCAGCACGCCGCGCGCGTCGGCTGCAAACCGCGGAATCGGCAGCGTGTCCGGATCGCTCACCGGTCCCGCCTGCGCCCCCGCCCGCGCCTCGCCAGCAGACAGGAACACGACGGCCAGGAGTGCGACGGTGAGAACACGGATGGGCATGCGCGCGTTCATTCTACACGCTGAAAACGCCGCTCGCGCGGCAGGGGCCGCTCAGCGATCGCCTCGAATCAACTCGCGTGCGAGCGCAATCCCGTCGTCCACGTTCCGAATGGATCCATCGAGCTGCCGTTCGTAGATCTGACTGAGGACGCGTCCGATGCGCGGACCGGGCGCGAGACCGAGCGCGAGCAGGTGCCGGCCTTTCACGAGCGGCTGGGGCGCTCGGTGCTGGACGCCGAGTTCGCGCGCACGCTCCAGGAACCAATCCATCGCCGAGCAGTCGAAGCCGCCTCCGCGCCCCTCGCAGTCGGACTTCGCGACAATCGCGAGCAGTTCCAGATCCACCTTCTGCGCGAGGCGCCGGAACGCCCCGTCGCCGACCGTGGCCGCCTGCCGGAACATGCCGGGCTTCAGATGGTGCGCCACGATGCCGAGTACGTGGCGGCGCACGTCGAACCCGTCGATGGTGTGAATGTTGAGCCGATCGAGCACCGCGATGGACGGCGCCACGCCCGCCTGCTCGTGATCGAGCGAACGGATGCGTCCGTCGAGAAACGCCGTCGTCGGCGGCTTGCCGAGATCGTGGCAGATCGCGCCGAGCATGACGGTGATTTGGGCGGCGCGATCCAGCCCGGCGATGCGCCGCCGGGCCTGGTCGACGACCAGCAGCGTGTGCACCCAGACGTCGCCCTCGGGATGCCAGTCCGGTTCCTGGGGGCAGCCGACGAGCGCCCGCAGCTCGGGAAACAACTGGTCGATCACCCCGAGGTCGAGCGCGAGCGCAAGGCCGACCGACGGACGCTCGGCGTGCCGGAGCAGCTTCTCGACTTCTCCCCAGATTCGTTCGGACGGCAGGTCGTCGAGCACGATCCGGCGGCAGATTTCGGCCGTGCGGAGATCGAGGGCGAATCCGAACCTCGCGGCGAACTGGACCGCGCGCAGCACGCGCAGGCTGTCGTCGGGGAAGGTGTCCGGATCGACCGCCCGCAGGACGCCCGCGGCGATGTCGTCGCGACCGTTCCAGGGATCCTCGTACTCCGATGTCAGTGGATCCCAGGCGACCGCGTTGATAGTGAAGTCGCGCCGGCGCGCGGCCTCCCTGACGGGGAGGAACGGGTCCCCGGTGACCGCGAACCCCTTGTGGCCGATGGCGATTTTCGACTCGCGCCGAGGCATCGACACGTCGATACCCGCCACTTTGTAGACCGTGAAGCTCTCGCCGACCGTGTTGACCCGTCCGAAGTCCTCGAGCAGCGCCTGCAGGCGAGCGGCGAGAATGCCGTAGACCTCCAGGTCGATGTCCTTGGACGGGCGGCGCATGATCCGGTCACGCACCCATCCGCCGACGACGAGCGCGCGGCCGCCGGCGTCACGCACGGCCCGCGCGATGGCCACGGCCGTTGCGAGGCTAGACGCTTCGGGCGATTCGGAATCCATAGTCCGTGTAGCGGAACGCCGGATCCAGCTTGCTCCGGGCCGCATTCCGGCTGATCGTGACCGCGTGACGCCAGGATCCTCCGCGCGACACGCGGCGAGCACCCGCGGGCGGCCCCTGTGGGTTGCGCGCCGGCGACGCGCTGTAGTAGTCCCGGCCGTGCCAGTCGGCGCACCACTCATGGATGTTGGCCGCGATGCCGAACAGGCCGTAAGGATTCGGGTCCCCGAGCGTGATGGGCCACGGTCCGCCGAGCGGTCCGCGACCGCCATCCGGAATCCACGCCGGGATCGCATCGCCCCCGGGGTACCGATCGCGTTCGCGGCCGCCGCGCGCCGCGCGTTCCCACTCGGCCTCGGTCGGCAGCCGCACGCCGCCCATCCACCGGCAGTACGCCACGGTGTCGTCCCAGCTCACGCCGACCACCGGGACATCCTCGGCAGACAGCGCGGGTGCGCCCCATTCTCTCGGGGCCTCATGGCGGGTCGCGGCCAGGAACGCCGCGTACTCACCGACGCTCACCGGGTAGACAGCCAGATCGAACGCGTCGAGGTGCACGACGTGCACCGGCGCCTCGTCGTCCTGCCCGTCGGCGCTGCCCATGGCGAACGAGCCCGACGGGATGCGCGCCCACGGCCCGGTCACCGGACCTCCCGGCGCCGGCCGTACCTGCGCACCAGGCGATCGGCGAATCCCGGCGCGACGGCATTGACGATCGCGAGCCCGCGCGACCACGCGTGCGGGTAGACCTCAGGTGCCGGCCGCCGGACGCACCGCACCACCGCGCGCGCCACCTCGTCGACCGGCTGCTTCGGTCCGAGCCCAGACACCGAATGACCGAAGTCGCGCGCCATCGCGAACTTGAATTCCGTGTCCGTCGACACGGGATAGACGACGCTGACGTGGATGCCGCTGTCAGCGAATTCCGCGCGCAGGGCCTCGGCGAACCCCACCTGCGCCGCTTTCGTGGCGCTGTAGCCGCTCATCTGCGCGATGCCGCGCTGCCCGACGATCGACGAGACGATCACGAGGTGTCCGCGGCCCGCCGCACGGAACGCGGGCAGGGCGGCACGTGCGCCGTGAAACGTGCCCATGAAGTTCACGTCCATCATGCGGCGCATCGTGTCGGGGGGGGTCTCTTCGACGGTGCCGTAGTAGCCGAAGCCCGCGTTGCAGATCATGATGTCGAGGCGTCCGAACACACGTTGCGCGCGTTCGACGAGCCGCGTCACGTCGGCTTCCGACGTCACGTCCGTCGCGAGCGCTTCGGCCAGTCCGCCCGCGGCGCGGATATCGGCGGCCGCCGCCTCGAGGCGATCCGAGCGGCGGGCGCCCATGACGACCGCGACGCCCTCGCGCGCCAGCAGCTGCGCCACGGCCAGGCCAATCCCGGACGAGGCGCCCGTGACGACCGCGACGCGACCCTTCAGGTCCATCACCTGATGATACTTGACGCTGCCCCGTTGACTGCCGGCGGCGAGTTCCCCTCGGGGGCGGCAGCGGATAGAATCCAGCGACTCGCCATCCGCGCACGGCCTGGCGGCCGTCGCCGAATGCCCGCGACGTGCCCCGCGGCCGGCAGCGCGACGGCGGGCGCGGCTCGAGCGCGACGGCGCGCTCAGGACAGGTTGGGCTGACATTGGATCCTTGCATATCTCTGCTGCAGCAACTCGTCTCCATCGACTCGGTGAATCCGTCGCTCGTGCCTGGCGCCGCGGGCGAGGGCAATATCGCCGGCGTGATAGCGGCGCACATGCGTTCGATCGGCCTGCAGGTTCACGTGCAGGAAGTGGCGCCGGGCCGGCCCAACGTGATCGGCGTGCTCGAAGGCGCCGAGCCAGGGCCGTCGTTGATGTTCTGCGGGCACATGGACACCGTCGGCGTGGACGGGATGGCGGGGCCCTTCGATCCTGTCATCGGCGGCGGCCGCCTCTACGGCCGCGGCTCGCAGGACATGAAGGGCGGCCTCGCCGCGATGATTGACGCCGCACGAGTCGTCGGCGAGCGCGGCCTCCCGCGCGGAAGGCTCATCGTCGCCGCGGTCGTTGACGAAGAGTACGCGAGCCTCGGCGCCGATGCGCTCGTGACCGCCTGGACCGCCGATGCCGCCGTCGTTACCGAGCCGACCGATTTGAAGATTGGCATCGGGCACAAGGGGTTCGCCTGGTTCGAGATCACGACCCGGGGCGTTGCCGCGCACGGCAGCCGGCCGCGGGAAGGCCGCGACGCGATCGTCCGCATGGGGCGCGTCCTGCGTCATCTCGAACAGCTCGATCGCGAGTTGCAGGTACGCGCGCCACATCCGGTCATGGGAAACGCCTCGCTGCACGCCTCCATCATCGACGGCGGCCGCGAACTGAGCAGCTACCCGGACGCCTGCAGGCTCCAGATGGAGCGGCGCACTGTCGAAGGGGAATCGGCGCAGTCCGCACTTCAGGAAATCGATTCCATCCTGTCGCGCCTCCGCGCCGAGGACCCGGAATTCGCGGCCGGAGTCCGGCTGACGTTCGGAAGACCGCCGTACGAATTGTCGAGCGATCACCAGCTGACGCGCGCGCTGTCGCGGGCGGTGACCGCCTGCGGGCTCCGGTCGCAGACCGTGGGCATGAGCTTCTGGACCGATGCCGCCGGTACTCGGCGCGGCGGGGATCCCGTCGCTGCTTTTCGGCCCCGGTGGGGCAGGCTTGCACGGGATTGAGGAGTACGTGCTCATGGACGACGTGGTGGCGTGTCGGAACGTACTGTCGACGCTCGCCTCCGAGCGCAGGCTGGTGAGGCGGGACGTGCACTGATGAAAAAGGCCAGCCTCCGATTCGCACGGAGAGCTGGCCTCCTTCCCGCTGTGGCGGCCGTCAGGCCGATTTGCGCAGGACAAGACGCGGGGCGGCGATCCGGTGGCGCCTGGCGTCTCCCTCGTAACGGCGGCGCGGGCCGCGGCCGCTGATCTCCCAGCCCGGCGTATCGTGGCCGCACGAGGTGCACCGCATCATCACGCGGTTGCCCTCGAAGTGCAGCACCGAGTCGTGGCCCCGGACACCGCACAACATCTGTCCGAAGCGCTCGATTGCCCGGGCCATGATGCCGGCGGACTGTTCGCGAGTGCCTTCTGCCGTCGTCGCCGCGAGCTGCTGGGGATAGCTGGTTACCATAGGCGAATCTCCCTGTTCCCTCTCGGGGGGCTGTCGACTAGGACGCCGGCAATTGCCCGGCCGTCCCGTCGCTCTGAGGCACAGGAGTATCAAGAGATGTGCCACGCAGCGGATTTTTCCGGCAATTGGTGTCGAAGCAGGAGTTACGGGCGATCGGCGCGCAGGTGCTGATGAGCTGGCGGTTTCGGGGTGTGTAGCGATTGATGAAGAGTGGCCGCGCGCGCGGCCACGAATGAACGAAGGTGGTACCACGCCGCAAGGCGTGCGACCCGGGATTCTACCGATCGCGCAGGATTCCCTTGATCACGAAGCCGACATTCGCCGGACGCTCACCCAGCCGCCGCATGAAGTACGGGAACCATTCGCGCCCGAACGGGACATAGACGCGGACCCGGTAGCCGTCAGCCCTGAGCTGGTTTTGTAGGTCGCGTCGAATTCCGTACAGCATCTGGAATTCAAACCCGTCTTTCCCGATGCCGCGCTCGGCCGCGAACGTTTTCGTCACGCTCAGCATCGCCGGGTCGTGGGTGGCGATTGCCGGGTAGGTGCCCTCGGTGAGCAGCAGCCGGGTAATGTCCGCAAAAGCCGCGTCCACGTCGACCTTGTTCTGATAGGCGACGGCCTTTGGCTCCTTGTACGCCCCCTTGACGAGCCGCACGCGGGCGCCCAGTTCGTTCAGTCGTCTGGCGTCCGCGACACTGCGCGGCAGGTACGACTGCAGGACGATGCCCACGTTGCGATAACCCTGCTGCCACATGGTCTCGAACACTTCGAGCGTGACCTGGGTGACCGGGGAGTCCTCCATGTCGACGCGCACGAAGAAGTCGTGGGGCGCGGCGGCATCGAGGATGCGCCGCAGGTTGTCCACGCAGGTGGCGCGGTCGACCGTCAACCCGAGCTGCGTGAGCTTGAGCGAGATATTGCGCTCGATGCCCGAGGCCACGATACGGTCGATGACGTCCAGGTACACCCTGGTGGCGGTGTCGGCTTCCGCCATGTTGGCCACGCTCTCGCCAAGCTGGTCGAGCGTGAGCATGAGCCCCGAGGCCTGGATGGTCCGGGCCGCCACGACGGCTTCATCGATGGTTTCGCCCGCGATGAAGCGGTGCGCGAAGCTGTTGGGCCGGCGCATGCCGTACCGGGAGGCCAGGTGTTTGAGGCCCCGGCTGCCGGCGAGTGTATGGAAGAATGCCTTCGAGGCCCGGTCAATCATCAGTGTGTTCTTGGGATTCGCCGAGGCACCAGCAGGTGCTGCAGCGTGCGCGCGTAATAGCGCAGGACCGTTCGCTCCCGTACTCGGAAGCGCCCGCCTCGCTCGACGAGAATGATATTGCGGGCGGCGAGCGGCTCGGCCCCCTCTTCGACTGCCTGCCGCCCGGACGTGACCCCCATGTTCGCGCCCGCAGACCGTACCGTGTCGATGATGGCGTCGGCGCGCTCTTCCAGTTCGCGGCGCGTGATGGACGGCCGGAGCGCCGCCGCCAGCACGGCCGTCGGCAGCACTTTGTGGAGCAACCCGATGGCGTCGCGTGTGCGATGCGCGAGGGCCATCACGTCACGGCGTGATTCGGGATCGAACCCGTCGACCGAAATCGGCGTGCCGAAGGTGACGTACGCGCGCGACTGGTAACCGACGGCGTAGCGCACCATCTCGGCGACTTCGCGGCCGAACGCCCGCTGCCGCCGTTTCGAGCCTTGATGGGCCAGGATGTGATCCTCGAGCACCACGTCGTACGCCACCGCCATCGGCAGGATCACAACCGGCGTGCCGCCCGGCTGCATCGTTGCGTGCAGCAGGCCGGTCTTCGGCGGCTTCAGCTCGCCTGAGTAGCTGCGGCCGCCTTCGATATAGAAGAGCAGATCGTGCCGCTGCAGCAGCTCGGCGACGTACGCCTTGAGGGTGACGAGATAAGCCGGGTCCTTGGTGTTGCGCCGGATCGGGATGGCGCCGGTGACGTGCCGATGGATGAGGCCGAGCGGGCCGCCGAACAGGTTGATCCCCGCGGCGATGACCGGCGGCCGGACGCCGTTGTCGTCGAGCAGGAGCGGCTCGAGGAGGTAGTCCAGGTGGCTCTTGTGATTGGAGATGTAGATGACGCGGCCGGCCCGCGTCGCGCGCTGCGCGATGTCGATGTGCTCCTCGATGCGCTCGATCTTGCGCAGGATCGGATAGAGCGGGTGCTTCAGCGCCCGGTAGATCGGATAGCGCTGGGTCGTCCGCAGTTCGTCGAGGTACGCGTGAATGCGCTCGCGTGCCTGCAACTCCGTCTGGCCGTGTCCGCCACGCAGGTAGCGCGCCACTTCCTCGTGCGCGAGGACTGCCTGGGTGATGTCGTCGAGCATCACGGGGCGACTATATCACCTCGGGACCAGAGGCTTCGATCTCGCGACAGATCGCGTCGGTGAATTCCGTCGTTGTGGCCTGCCCCCCGAGATCGCGTGTGCGGATCGCGCCCGCGCCCAGCACGCGCCCGACGGCCGCGCGGATCCGCTCGGCCCGCCCCTTTTCGCCGATGTGGTCCAGCATCATCAGACCCGACAGCAGCAGCGCCGTGGGATTGGCGAGGTTCATGTCCGCGATGTCGGGTGCGCTGCCGTGCACCGCCTCGAACACCGCGCAGTCCGTCCCCATGTTCGCCCCGGGAACGACACCGAGGCCGCCGACCAGCCCGGCGCACAGGTCCGAGATGATGTCGCCATACAGGTTGGGCAGCAGCAGCGTGTCGAACCGCTCCGGGTGCATCACGAGCTGCATCGAGACGGCATCGACGATCCGTTCGTCGTACTTGATGTCGGTGTACTCGCGGGAGACGGTGCGGGTGCTGTCGAGGAACAGCCCGTCACTGAGCTTCATGATGTTGGCCTTGTGGATGGCCGTCACCCGCTGGCGCCCGTTGGCCCTGGCGAACTCGAAGGCGAAGCGCGAGACGCGCGTCGAGGCGCGCTCGGTGATGATCTTCAGGCTTTCGACCACCCCGGGCACGATCTCGTGTTCGAGACCGGCGTACAGGTCCTCCGTGTTCTCGCGCACGATGATCAGATCGACGCCGGAGAAACGGCTCGGCACACCCGGGAGGTTGCGGACAGGCCGCAGGTTGGCATAGAGGTCGAGCGCCTTGCGCAGGCCGACGTTCACGCTCGTGAAGCCCTCGGCGATCGGCGTCGTCACCGGTCCCTTGAGCGCGATCTTGTTCCGGCGCACGGAGTCGATGAGGTCGGTCGGGAGCGACTGGTTGAAGCGCTTGAACGCGGTGACGCCCGCGTCGTGGCGATCCCACTCGATGTCGAGGGCGGCCGCCTTGAAGATCCGGATGACGGCTTCGGTGACCTCTGGCCCGATGCCGTCGCCGGGGATGAGGGTGATGACATGCGACATTGGCTAGTCCTTCAATTCCCACAGGAGCAGCATGAGGCCGCCGAGTACCGGGATCAGCTCGAGGCCGGTCGACGTCGCGTGCAGCCTGCCGAACTGCACGCGTCGAGGATCGGTCTCCGGGAGGCTCGAGGGGGCGACGCCGCCGATGTCGGCCTGGACGCGCGCGATCCGTGCCGAGACGAACACGCCGGAGTACCCGGAGGCCGCGAGCATCGCGAACGCGATGACCGCGCGAACCGCGAACCGGCGAGGGCGCGGGCCGAGCACCGCACGCACGATCATGGTCGCGAGCAGCACGACGCCGCAGCCATAGCTGACCAGGTGAAACCGGCGAAGCGTTTCGCCGAAAATGGCTCCGGCCAGCAGGCGCCCGCCGTCGGCCTGGTGTGCCGCGAGCACGTCGAAGATGGACGGGGCGCCAATCGCGCCGAGCGCGAGCAGGCCGCCGACCCACAGGACCAGGGCCAACAGGCCGACATATCGCAGCGCGAGCATCCCCTCATTATAATCGTCAGGATCCCATGGGGCCTATTCGCGTGCTCTCGACGTCGGTTGACTGGCTGTCCTGGGGGCCCGCCGCCTTCGCCCGCGCCCGCGACGAACGCAAGCCCGTGCTGCTGTCGATTTCCACGTCGTGGTGTGAGGGCTGCCGCGACATGGACGCCACGACGTACGCCGATCCGTCTACCGCCACGACTATCAACTCGCGCTTCGTGCCGGTGCGCGTCGATGCCGACGAACGGCCGGACATCGGCGATCGCTACGCGCTCGGCGGATGGCCCACGACGGCCTTCCTCACTCCTGGCGGGGCCGTGCTCGGCGGCGGCACCTACGTGTCACCGGACCGCATGCCCGCCGCCCTGGCACAGGTCCTCGCGACCGTCGAGGCGCACCCGGCGGCGCTGGACGATGTGGCGCGTGCGCCGGCCGACGTCCTGCGGCCGGCGCCCGCGGCAGGCGTGGAGGAGTTGATCGCGGACATCTACGCGGCCGGCGACCGCGAGTACGGCGGTTTCGGGGAGGCGCCGAAGTACCCTCTGACCGCTCCGCTCCAGCTCGCGCTCGACCTCTGGCAGGACAGGCGCGATCCCTTCCATGGACAATTCGTCGTCACCTCGCTCGACGCGATGGGCTGGGGAGGGCTGTACGACGAGAATCGACGGCGGGTTCCACCACTATGCCGAGACGCGCGACTGGCGCACGCCCCACACCGAGAAGCTCCTCGAGACGAACGCAGCCTTGATCCGCCTGTACCTGGACGCCGGCGCGCGGCTGGGCCTGGAGCGATTCACCGGGCGTGCCGCCGATGCCCTGCGCTTCGTCCAGACGTGGCTCGCCGAACCCGTCGATGCCGGGTGGTTCGCCTCGCAGCAAGCCGACGCCGCGTACTTCACCTCGCCGGAGGGCGCGCGCCGGCGCTTGGCGGCGCCCGCCGTCTCGCGGCGCCAGTTCGCAGGGTCGAACGCGGCCATGGTGTCGGCCGCCCTCCACGCCGCCCGAATCTTCGACGACGAAGGGTTGCGCCGTTTCGCGACGACCTCGCTCGAGCGCGTGCTGCTCGCCGGCTACCGCCCGGGCGCCGGCGCGGCGCACTACTCCGACGGGCGGCCGCGCGTCCGCGGCCTGCTCGTCAATCAGGCGGCCATGGTCGCCGCCAACCTCGACGCGCACGAGGCGACCGGCAACGTGGTCTACGAGATGATGGCCGAGGAGCTGGCCGCCTACGCGCTCCGGACCATGTGGGACGACGAGCACGGGGGATTCTTCGACCGCGCGGTCGAGGACGAGCCGGCGATTGGACTGCTCCGCACCCAATCGAAACCGTTCGCCGTCAACTGTGACTTCGCGCGCACGCTTCGTCGTCTCGCCGGGACGTCGGGCGACGCGGGGTTCGACGAGCGTGCCGATGCCGTGCTGGCCGCCATGGCACCGCGCGCACCCGAACAGGGACCGCTCGCGGCCCACTACGTGCTCGCCACGAGGGATCAGTCGTCGCGATGATAGGATCCTCGCTGACCCGCCGTTCTTCGATCGGCCTCCGGAATGCAAGCTCGACCCAGGACACGACATGCCACACACCGACCTTCGGATGCTTCAGGACAACACGATCGCCCAGTCGGCGCGGGACGCGGAATTGCTGGCCCGGACCCCGCTGCTTGGAGAACGGATTGAATCGCGGGTGCTTCCGCTCCGGGTCGACCTTGGAGGGCAGCAGCTTCCCCTGGAACTGGATCTGGCCCTGTCCGGGCTCGAGAAGCGAGCCGCGCGAACGGCGATCGAATCGCTCGTGTCGCTGGCAGAGGCCAATGACATCGATCACCTCGGAGGAGGCCTCGAGCTGATACCCGCGCTGCTGATGACGTTGTCGCTGGTCGATTACGAGCGCACGCATTTCGCCATCGAGCACGGACACACCAGCATCGGGTATTACTCGGCGCTGTCCGCTCTCGGCTTCCTGCCGCGGGAACGGGTCATCCACAGCTTTCGACGGAGCCTGGATATCGCCGGGCACGTGTCCTGGGTGCCCGGAGGCACGCCGCTCGGCTCCGGACGGCTCGGGGTGATGATGCCCGTCGCTTCCGGACTGGCGCTCGGCCTGAAGGCCAGGACGGGCGACGCGGCGTTCGTGATCTGTCACTGCGGCGACGCGGGGTGGGTGTCGGGCCAGGCGCTCAACGGTTTCAACGCCGCATCCCTGCACGGCGCACCCATCGCGTTCGTCATGCATCGCAACGGCATCCAGCTGTCGGGCACGACCGCGCACATCATGCCGAGGGACCCGAGGCCGATTATCGAAAGCCTCGGTGTCGCGATCCTCGAGATCCAATCGCTGCACGATCGCCAGGCGCTGTTCGGCGCGTATGCCCACGCCCATCAGCTCGCGCAATCCGGCAAGCCGAGCCTGATCTATCCGATCGGGTTCCAGTCGCGCGACGGCGCCAGCGTCACCGTCGCGGACTTCGGGAAGATGTATGGCGTGGACGCCGAGGCCAGGGAGTTCGCCGAACGGAACGGTGTGCCGGTGGACACGAAGATCTGGATTCCCGGGTCTCTGATGAGCTTCCGCGACACGGAGGCGATGCTGCAGTGCCTCTTCTACGTCAACAACCTCCCCGGCGGACACGCCCACCACGACGGCGGCATGAAGGGCAGGGACGGTTCGAAGGTCCTCGCCGGCGTCATGCTTCACATCACCGAGCAGGAAACACAGGCGGTCGCCAGGATCGAGCAGCAGCCACCCCGGATCGTCGTCACGGTGGCGCGGCCGCCGAACGGAACCGAGAACCTGTTGCTGGCAGCCGAGGATGTCGCCGGCATCCGGCTGCCCGGCCCCGCCGACAAGCCGGTGTCGGCCCGTCTCGGATCGGAAGCCGCGTACGCCGCAGTCGCGAAGAAGTACCCGCAGGATTGTTTCTTCGTCTCCTGCGACCTCAATCCATCGACGAAGCTCGGCAAGGCGGCCGGACTGGTGCCGGCGCACCATCGGTTCGAGCTGAGCATCGAGGAGCAGGCCGGCGCGATGCTGACCGACGGACTCTCGTTCGCTGCCCCCCGGGGGCAGCTCAATGTCTTCGCGACGTTCGCGGCCTTCATGGAGGGTATCGCCCGTGAGGGCTTCGAACTGTGGCGATATCAGCGAAATCTCAACGGCCGCAACGAGGGGCTGAACGTCGTCATGCACTTCTCCCACGTGGGCGCGTGCACCGGACGCGACCATTTCTCCGGGTGGAGCCTGGATTGGGTGAACCTGGCGCTCGGCTACCTGCCATTCCTGCGCCGCTTCTACGCGCCGGCCGACGCCCGGGCGGCGTTCGTCGCCGTGAGGGATGCCGCCGCGGGCACCGGCGGCCATATCGTCGCCGTTCCGCGCGACACGCTGCCGATCCTCGGTAACGCAGCTGGCGCGCCGCTGTGGGACGTCACCGACGCCTGGACGCCCGTGACCGTCGCCCGGCAGGCAGACGGCGCACGGGTTGCGATCCTGGCGCTCGGCGCACCCGCGTTCCTCGCGATCGCTGCGAGTGACCAGCTGAAATCGCAGGGCGCGAAGGCGGATGTCCACGTCATCAACGGATTGCCGCTGCCAGACGCGTTTTTCGACGAGATGGCCGACCGCTACGATGCGGTGCTGACCATCGAAGACGGGCTCATCGGCGATCGCGCCGCCGGCCTGAGGGGGTTCGCCGGTCTTGTCGCCAGCCACCTGACGGGGAGCGCCATCCGCCTCGAGCACTTCGGCATTGTCGATCCGGCCGTGGCGCCATCAGAGGACTACATGAAGGTCTGGGAACACTACGGCCTCACCACACAGGGTCTCGTGGACGGGGTCTTGCGGCTTCAGGCTTGAGGCTTGAGCTCAGCAGTCAGGGGCTGAAGCACCTGCCTCCAGCCCCTTAATCCTTAAGCCTTGAGCCCTGAGCCCTGAGCCCTACTGCGTCCCTCCGCGCGGCGACGCGTCGGCCGTCGCCAGGTAAATGGCGTTGAACAGCATCGGGAACGTGGCGTGGGTCTGCGCGCGATGCTGCGGGCGCAGGCCGAACAGCACGATCCGCCCGGGGTGCATGTCCACCGAGACCACGGCCGCGCGGCCGGTCATCAGTTCCTCACCTTTGAGCCAGCCTGACGCCACGACGTCGCGGTTCGGATAGCGGGCGACGACCGAGGTCTTCTGCGAATTGAAGCCCTCGACGAGCGTGAAGAACGGGCTGTTGTTGTAGAAGCCGTACGTCTCGGCCGCCATGCCGAAACCGACCGGGCTGGTGGTGTCGACTTCGACGCGCACGACCGTGCCGGGCGCGAAGTGTTCATCGCGCGTCAGGCCGCGCTTCGCGTCGCGGACCGGGACGGGGAAGTTCTCGATCGCGAAGTCGGACGCCGCGCCGAGCGTGATGAGCGTGCCGCCATCCGCGACGAACTTCTTCAGCGCCTCGACGCCCTCGTCGCCGATCCCGCCGCGATACTCCGGCCGCACGTTGTTGCCGCTGGCGCCGTTGACGATCGACTGCGGATTCTGATCCGCGAGGATGATCACGTCGAACTTGTCCTTCAGGCCGCCGGCGCGCATGACGTCGTTGTGGACCGTCGTGAGCGGGAAGCCGTAGTGCTCGAGCACCCAGCGCGTCCAGCCTTCGTCCATGTTGCCGCCGCCCCAGGGCTGGTACATCGCGAGGCGCGGCGCGCGGATCTTGAGCGCGCCGGGAGTCGCCGCCGGCGCGGCCGCGACCGCCGTAACGTCGAGGCCGAAGGCCGCGGCCGCATCCTCCATCTGCTTGCGCGAGACGCCGCTCACGGTTGCGCGGGTCGGTTCGAGCGTGACTTTCGCCCCCTGCTTGAAGAGCGCGTTGATGGCCGCCGCCGCGTCCGGGCCGGCGTAGGCGAACGTGAAGACCGGCCCGCTCCCCGTGATCTTGCCGGCCATCTTCGGCTCGGCGCTGAGCTTCTCCAGCTTCAGCGTGTCGGGAAGGGCCGATTTCACGAACACGTGATCGACGCCGAGGAGCATCCCGAGCGACCAGGCGGTCACGTCGTAGGGCGGTTCGGGAGGCGATGTCGGGCGAGCGCCGGACCTCGGGATAGGTCTGCTTCTCGAGAATGTCCTTCGCGTAGCGCGCGAAGACCTGCGTCATCGGGATGACGAACGTGCCCGCCGCGTACTTCGTGCCGTCCACCTCGAAGTCGGACGCCGCGCGCGAAACCTCGACGCCGGCCATCTGGAGCTTCTCGACGAGATGCCCCGCCTCGTGGGGGTCGTGCTGTGTCTGCGACCGGGATGACGATCGCCTTGATGTCGCCCGTCTTCCCGCGCTCGACCGTTTCGCTGTTGACCTCGTAGATCTGCCGCATCAGCGCTTCGCGGCGATCGGCCACCGTGTCGAGGAGGCCCATCGTCGCGATGAGCTCGTAGTCCACGATGTCGCGCAGCGTCCAGTGTCCGCCCATCCAGGGACGCGGGATACTCGGTCCGTGGCGTTGATGTCGGTGGGCGCCGGCAGCGGCCCGCCTGCCGCGCCGCCGCGGCCGCCGCGGCCACGTCCGCCGCCCGCCGGCGGCGCCTGGCCCGGCACGGCGCGCTGCTGATCGGTCGGCGCCGCGACGCGGACGCTGGCGACCTCGGTGAGCAGGCCCACCTGGTTGTGCCACCAGCCGCTCCACGCCATCGCGCCCTGCCAGTAGTTCGTGTAGGTGGAGTTGTAGATGATGCCTTCCTTCCCCGCGGCCTCGAGCGCGGCGGCCTGCGACTGCCCGAGGATGCCGTTCCACCGGTAGATGAGCGGATGGACGTTCTGGTTGATCGGATCGGTCGCCGGCATCACGAAGATGCGCGCGGCGTTGCTCCCCATCTGATGCTCGTCCAGCCACACGGTCGGGAACCAGTCGCTCCACAGCAGCCGCGCGGTGTACTGGCTCTCCTTCTGCGTGAACATGTACATGTCGCGGTTGTTGTCGTGGCCGACGTACGGATGGTACAGGTAGGGAATGCTGCTCGTCTCGTAGGGCGTGCCCAGGTTCTTGTTGAACCAGTCGGTGACCATGATCTGGCCGTCGGGATTGAGGCTCGGCACGAGCAGGAAGATGACGTTGTCGAGGATCTTCTTCACCTGCGGGGAGTTCTCGGTGGCGAGCCGGTGCACGAGCTCCACGGACATCTGCGACGCGCCGATTTCCGTCGCGTGAATGCTGCAGGTCACGAGCAGCACCAGCTTGCCGCTGGCGAAGATCTCGTCGCGCTCGGCGTCGGTCGGCGCCCCGCCCTGGAAATACAGCTTCCGCTGCAGCCCCTTGTAGCGATCGATGTCCTTCAGCGTGTCGGGGGCGCTGATTTCCATCACGACGAACGGATTGCCGTCGGTCGATTTCCCGAGCTCCCGGAACCGCACGCGATCGCTCGCGCCGGCGACCTGGCGCATGTACTCGACGATCTTGTCCCAGCGTGCGAGCTTGTTGTCCGAGCCGATCCGGAACCCGAAGAACTGTTCGGGGGTGGCGAGCGCGCCGGGTGCCTGCGCGGTGAGGTGCGGCGCGGCTCCGGCGATGACGAGCGCGGCGGCGATCGCGGCGAGCGACCGGGTGATGGCGGTACGCATGCGGACCTTTCAGGCCGACCCTCGGTCGGCGTCTACGACGTCGCCCCTTCCGGAGCGGCGGCCGGGGTGAATCAGCCTTGTGCAGCTGCCGGGGCGGGCGCGCGTTCGGCCGCGATGACCCGGAAGATGCCCGCGAACAGCTGCCGCATCAGCTCGGGATGTTCGCCGAGCAGCTCGAACAGGTCGTCGCGATCGATGCGCATCGCGATCCCCTCCTTCTCCACGCGCGCCGAACGGCCGATCGTGCCGCCCGACAGCGCCGAAAACGAACCGATTGTATCGCCGGCCTGCGCGGTGAGCGGCGCTCCGCCGGCCGGATCGTCGAGCCTCGCCTCGCCCGACAGGACGAGCCACAGCGCGGGCGGCGCGGATGCCTCGAACAGCACGGCGCCGGCCTTCATGTCGACCGTGCGGGCGATGTCGGCGACGTGGCGCAGTTCATCGGCCGCGATCCGCGAGAACACCGGGACGCGCTGCACCGCGATGACCTTCTCGACCGGCAACAGACCCTCCGCCGACAGCTGCACGAGATCGGCGGCCGCGCCGGTGGAACGCACCGGGCCGCGAGACCGCGTGTCGGCCCCCCCCGCCAGCGTTGCGAACAGGCCGCGCACCAGATCCGTGTTCTCCGCGAGGAGCGTGCCCAGTTCGTCGGTCGCCATCGCCAGCGTCACGGCGCGCTCGGCGGCGCGGATGCTCTCGTGCATCGCCAGGCCCTGCAGCGCCTCGGTGAAGCCCGGCGCCGCCGGCGCCTCGATCGTGCGGGGCTCGCTCGAACGCCCGGCCGCCACGAGGCGGCCGTCCACGAGCACGTGAATCGTGTCCGGGATCGCGCCGTCCTGGATCAAGGTGGCGCCGGGGTCGTGGCCCAGCTGCCGGACGGCCCCGGCGATCCGATACAGTTCGTCCACACTGATCGACGCGAAGAGCGGGAGCAGACGCAGCCGATCGGCGATCTCGGCCGCCGGCAGCGGCTCGCGCCAGAGTTCCCGCCGGCGCTCCGACGACATCCGCCGCTCGGCCAGCGCCCACGACGCCGCCTCGAACACATACCAGTCGCGCGCATCCCGGTGCGCCAGCACGTGTTCCAGGTCGTCGGCCAGCGCCCACATCCCGAGGCGGCCGACGACGTCGATAGCCGCGGCGGCGACGACCTGATCGTCGTCATTGATCAACTGGAGCAGCGTCTCCTCGACGTCGCGAGGCCGGGTGCGGGTGAGCACGTTGCCCCGCCGGACCTTTTCCTCGATCGGCAGATCCTCGAGGACCGGCATGATGTCCTTGCGCAGGCGCCCGGTGAGGATGTTGTCGAGATATTCCGACGCACTGGCGCGGCTGCGCGGATCGCCGTGCTGCAGCGTCCATTCCGCAGCGACGATGTCACGCCACGGGTAGAGCAGCCCGAGCAGGCGGTAGATGCGACCGCGCGTCCGCTGCATCTTCTGCTCGAGGGCGCGCGCCAGCAGGGACCCTTTGTCGAGTGACGCGCGGCGGTAGAGGTTGTCGTACATCGACAGGTAAGTGAAGTACCGGCGGGCTTCCTTGAGCGCGAGCGCCTCGATCGGATCGCGCGGATACGTCAGCGCCGCGTCGCTTCGGCGCAGCCGATCGAGTGCCGCCACGGCCTTGTAGCGCAGGAAGCCATCCCGTTCCGACAGGGCCGCCACGAGCACGTCCACGCTCCTCCCGGACGGGATCTGCGCCAGCGTGGCCGGAATATGGCGGCGGATCCAGGGATCTTCGTCCGGGTCGCGCAGGAAGTGCGCGAGCGTGTCGATGACGGGCTCCCCGTAGCCGGCGAGGACCGCCCGGGCGCGGCCCTTCAGCTGACGGTGACGGAGCAGAGCGACGAGCGTCGGCACGAAGATGAATTCCGCCGCGCCCGCGGCCTGCACGCTCTCCATCGCTTCGTTGGCTACCTCCGGCGCCGGGTCGTAGAGAAGCGGCACGAGCAGGAGCCGGAATCGCGGGTTGTCGATCTGGCGCAGCGCCGCCGCCACGTCGCGCCGCGCCCGTCGGGCAGTGTCCCGCCCGTCGTTGAGCAGGTCCACCAGCGTCCGCTCGGCCGCTTCGGCGTCGCCCTCAGACGATGATCCCGCCAGCGCGACCGCCGCGGTCGCGCGGATGCGCGGGTCCGGATCCTTCAGCAGCGGCCGCGCCAGCATCGCGGCGTCGTCGCCGCCGATGGTGGCGAGCGCGCTCATCGCAGCGGCGCGCACGCCGGCGTCCTCGTCCGAGATGAGGCGCCTGATGTGCGGCAGCCACTGCGTGGCGATGTCGCTCCGGACCGCGCCCAGCGCCCGCAGCGCGCGGCGCCGCACGGCCGGCGACTGGTGATAGAGCAGCAGCGGTGTCACCAGGTTCCGCTTGTCGAGCGACTCGAGCACGTCGATCGCATAGATCACGCGTCCCGGGTCCGGCTGCGCGAGCTCCTGGACGAGGGTTTCGATGGTGGACAGGTCCGCGGCGTTCAGGCGCATCTCGGCAGGCGCGAGATCGCGCCGCTCGATGCTCTGGCGAAACGCGGTGAGGTACCCCTTCCGCGCGCGCAGCGACATGTAGATCCACAGCGCCGTGACCGTCAGGCTGGCATAACTCAGGCGCTGCCAGTCCAGGTTGAGTCCCCACGGCTTGACCAGCAGCAGGAGGACCAGCGCCCCGACGGCCTTGGCTGCGCGATCGACGGTGACGTCGACGAACGACTTCGCCTTGAGCTTGATATCGGCGGCCAGCGGCAGAAACAGGATCTCGCGCGTCGTCTTGTCTACGGTGTAGCGGAGCGACTGGTCCATCACGCGCGCCAGGCCCGGTGCCCACAGCGCCGCGTTGAGGAGCATGACCACCGCCGTGGACCCCAGACTGATCGGGAGCACCATCAGGGCGAAGCCGATGCCGAGGTAGCGGTGAATCTTGCTCGTGAGCCAGACCTGGATGATGAAGCCGATGCTCGACGTCCAGAGTCCGACCTGCGCGAGAAAGGCCGTGATGGAGTCGGTGGCTCCGGCACCCTTGGCCGCCTGGGCGGCCATGTTGAGCTGCTGCTCGACGATGGCCGCGCCCACGGCGGCGAAGCTGATGACCAGGGCGATGATCTTGAGATGCGCCGACGACCGAAGGAGGTCGAACGCCTCGGTGACGCTCACGCCCTTTTCCGTCTTGACCGAGGCGACCGGATCGGCGTCCACCCGCTCGCGCCCGATGATGAACGCGACCAGGCCCGCAGAGCAGAGCATGAGCACCGCGCTGGGCAGGATCAGGTTCACCGACCCGATCTGCCTCGCGTAGGCCGCGAGCGCCGAGCCCGCAATCCCCCCGAGCGGCGCCCCGCCCCCGATGAACCCGAACAGCCGCTTGGCCTGCCGCGGATCGTAGACGATGTTCGCGAGCGTCCAGAACTGCGAGATCAGCAGCACGCCGAGAATCAACCCGGCAAGATAGAACGCCACCGAGACCCAGGTGGCGTCGAGGCGGAAGAGGAACCAGAAGGCGAACAGCAGCCCGGACATCCCGATCTGCGTGATCGGCAGCCCCCAGCGCTTCGGCAGCCGGGCCATCAGCCACGCATAACCGGTCATCAGGATCCCGATGATGAGCCCGGCCGCGAGCAGCACGTAGGGCAGGTTGTCGGCGCCGAGTTCCGAGATGTACTTCGAACGGGTCAGCGGCTTGATGGTGTTGTACGCCGTCATCGCGAGGAACGAGTACGCGAACATCAGGAACGCGGTGAGGCTCTCTTCCTTCCGGACGTCCACGATGGGCGACAGCAGGCGCTGGAGCATGGGCGCAAGGGTAAGACAAGCGACACCTGAAGTAAACTGCCCCGCAGCCTCATGATGTCGCGGCTCCGGCGGTTCTTCGACGTCCGATCCGGCGAAGGCCTGCCCGCCCTCCTGGCCTTCCTCTACATCGCCACGGTGGTGGCTGCGTTCCTGCTCGCCAAGGCCGTCCGGACGGGGCTGTTCCTCGGCGCGTACAGTGCCTACTCGCTCGTCTACGTCTATGCGGTCGTGCCCATCGCGCTGACGGCGTTCGTGCCGGTGCACGCGCGCATCGCGGCCCGGTTCAGCCAGCCCACCGTCACGATCGGGACGCTGGCGTTCTTCAGCGGCAATGTGCTGCTGTTCTGGGCCGCCTTCCGCTTCTTTCCGTTCGAGGGATTGACGGCGGTCTTCTTCGTCTGGGTCAACTGTTTCGGGGTCGTCGCGCCGGTCCAGGCCTGGAGCTTCACCCATTCGCTGTTCGACGCGCGCCAGGCCCGGCGGCTGTTCGGTCTGATCGGCGCCGGCGCGTCGCTCGGGTCCGTCGTGGCCGGGCTGATGGCGATGTTCCTCGTCCGCCCGCTGGGTGGCACCGTGAATCTGCTGCTGCTGCTCGCCGGACTGATTCTGCTGCCGACCGGAGTGGTCTGGGTCGCGGCCCTCGGGCGGCCGCTCCCCGGGGTCCGCAGGAGCCCCGAGCCCCGTCCGTTCTCGGGCAGCATGCGCCAGATTGCTGCCAGCCCGTACCTGCGGCTCATTGCGGCTCTGGTCTTTCTCGTCGCCGTCGCCACGCAGTGGACCTCGTTTCAGTTGCAACTGGTGGCGGACGTGCGGTACCAGGCGAGCGCCGACGCCCTCACGCGCTTCTACGGCACCTTCAGCCTCGGCATCGGCGTCGCCACGTTTCTCCTGCAACTGCTCGTGACCGGTCCCGCCCTTCGGCGGTTTGGCGTCGCCGTGACGATCATGGCGCTCCCGATCGCGCTCGGGGCCGGCAGCGTGCTCATCCTCGCCGTGCCGATCTTCTGGTCCGTGATCGTCACCTCCGGACTCGACCAGGGCCTCCGGTTCTCGATCGACAAGGCCACCTACGAATTGTTGTACCTGCCGATGCCGCAGACGCTGCGTGTGCCCCTGAAGAACACGATCGACATCGTATTCAGCCGCGTGGCCGACGGTGTGGGCGCCGTGCTGCTGGGGCTGGCGACGCAGGGGTTCGCGATGCTGCCCGGGCTTGGCCTCGGCCTGCGGGGCACGGCCGCCATCAACGTCGGCGTGATCGGTCTCTGGAGCCTCGCGGCGTGGCGGCTGCGGCGCGAATATGTCCGGACCATCGGCGACAGCATCCACCGGTATCGCATGGACACCGAGCCGGCGCGCGCGCTCGATCGCTCCGCGCTCGAGGCGCTGCAGGCGAAGCTGCGATCCGGGGATCCCGCCGAGGTGCGCGCGGCGCTGGATCTGGTCGAGGCCCGCCGCCTCTCGAGCTGGCACGGCGCCGTGCGCGACCTTCTGACGCATGGGGATGCCGGCGTGCGGCGACGGGCGCTCGCGGTCCTGCGGGCGTCGGGCGACCGCTCGATCCTCCCGCGCGCCACCGCGATGCTGCACGATCCCGACCTCGGCGTGCGCACCGAGGCGCTGCTCGCCGTCACGCGCGACGGCGCCGCCGATCCCCTCCGCCAGATCGAGGAGCTCGGCCAGTTCGAGGACTTCTCGATCCGGGCCGCGCTGGCGGCGTTCTTCGCCTCGCCCGGACCGTCCCGGAACGTCGAGGCCGCGCGCGCGATTCTCGAGGCGATGATTCGTTCAGCGGGCGAAGCCGGCGTCCCCGATCGCGCCGAAGCCGCGCGCCTCCTGGCCGTGCTGCCGGCCGGCTTCGCCGACCTCGCGCGCACGCTCCTCGGAGACGAGGACGCCGAGGTCGTCCGTCACGCCCTGCGCTCGGTGCCACCCGAGGACGAGTTGATACCCGACCTCGTCGCCCTGCTGGCGTCCACCGACGTCCGCGACGAGGCCGCCGCGTCGCTCGCCCGCTTCGGTGAACGGATCCTCCCCGAGATCGAGCGCCGGCTGCACGACCCGGCCGTGCCGATCGAGATCCGGCGCGAGCTGCCGCTCGTGCTCGTACGCATCGCCACGCCGGCGGCTGAACAGGTGCTCATGTCCAGCCTGCTCCAGGCCGACGCGGCGCTGCGCTATCGCGTCGTCCGGTCGCTGAACAGGCTGCGGGAGACCAATCCGCATCTCTGGATCGACCCGCGAACGCTCGAGGTCCTGCTCGCCGCCGAGATCGCAGGACATTTCCGTTCCTACCAGGCGCTCGGCCCGCTCCGTGACCAGCTCGAGCCGGACAGTGCGGCGCTCGCGGCGCTGGGCCATGCGATGGACCGGGAACTGGAACGGATCTTCCGGCTGATCGCGCTGGCCCATCCGGTCCCCGGGCTGCACGACGCCTACGTCGGCGTGCGGTCGCCGAACGCGCTGGTGCGGGCGAACGCGCTCGAGTTTCTCGAGAACGTCCTCGCGCCGGACGTACGCCACGTCCTCCTGCCGCTGCTCGACAGCCAGGTGTCCATCGACGAGCGCATCGCGCTGGCGAACCGGATGATTGGCGCTCCGCTCGAGACGGCGGAGCAGGCGGTGGCGACGCTGCTGGCCAGCGAAGACGCGTGGCTCCGCTCGTGCGCCGTGTATGCCGTCGGCGCGCTGCAGTTGAGCGAACTCGAGCCGGAGGTCAGGAAGCTCGAGTCCGCGCCGGAACCGCTGCTGCGTGACAGCGTCCAGGCCACCCTGGCGCGGCTCTCGCCGGAAGCGGAAGACACGAAGCCCGCCTTCGGCCGGTACTGAGCCGGGGCGCTATTCCGGCGGCGTGGGGGCCAGCACGCGCTTGTGCTCGCTGGCGCGCTCCAGGCGTTCGATCCGCATGGCCAGCGCCGGGGAAACGGCATCGGGCCCTTCCGTCAGGTACTTCTCCAGGTCCGCGTAGGTGAACCCCATCTCGTGCTCGTCGGTCTGGCCCAGCCACAGCCCCGCGCTCGGCGCCTTCGTGAGGATCGGCTCCGGCACGTCCAGCTCGCGCGCCAGTTCCTGCACGTCGCTCTTGAGCAGCCGTCCGATCGGCAGCAGGTCCACCCCGCCGTCGCCATACTTGGTGAAGTAACCGATGGTCAGCTCGCTGCGGTTTCCGGTGCCGGCGACGAGGTAGTTCAGGGTGTTGGCCACGTAGTAGAGCGTGGTCATGCGCAGGCGCGGCTTTACGTTGGCCAGCGGTAGCCGGGAGCGCGGATCCGAGGCATCAGCCGCCGAGGTCACGCCGCCCGGGCCCGGTGCGGCGACGGCGCTCGTCAATGCCGACGACAGCCGATCGTAGCTCGGCGCGAGGTCCACGCGTGCCGTCGGCACGCCGAAGTGATCCGCCACCAGCCTCGCATCCGCTTCGTCCTGCGGATCGCTGTGGCACGGCATGATGACGCCCATGACCTGTCCATCGGTGGCGATCTGTGCCAGCCGGACGACGACCGCCGAATCGATGCCGCCGCTCAGGCCGACGACGATTCCCTGTGCCCCGGCAATCGCGACGCGCTGACGAATCCACCGGGGGAGTTCCTCGGGACGAGTGCTCATGTGCCTCCGACTCCTGTGCGCCGCCCGTCAGGGCAGCGAGACCTGCGAGTTGCGCCGCTCGACGACCTGCATGAACGCGTCGGCGACCGCCGGATCGAACTGGCGCCCGCGCTGTCCCTCGATTTCGGCGATGGCCTCGGCGACCGGCCAGGCGGCCTTGTAGGGACGCTTCTGCGTCAGGGCATCGAACACGTCCGCGACGGTGACAATCCGCCCGGCGAGCGGAATCGCGTCGCGCGCCAGGCCCGCGTAGCCCCCGCCGTCCCACCGCTCGTGGTGGGTGAAGGCGATCTCCTCGGCGAGCCGAAGGATGGGAAACCGGCTGCCAGACAGAATCCGTGCACCGATGATGGTGTGGGTCTTGACGAGATTGAACTCGTCCGGCGTGAGCTTGCCGAACTTCAGCAGGATCGAATCCGGTATCCCGATCTTGCCCACGTCGTGCAGCGGCGCCGCGCGGCGGATGAGCGACACCTGGGTGTCGGGCATTCCGAGCTGCTTCGCCACCAGCGCCGACATCTGACCGACCCGTTCCGTGTGCTGGCCGGTGTTGTCGTCGCGGAACTCCGCCGCCGTCGCGAGCCGTTCGATGATCTCGAGCTGCGCCCCCTCGAGCTCGCGCGTGCGCTCGCGCACCCTGGCCTCGAGCGCCTGGTTGTGGGTCTGGATCTGCAGATACAGGAAGCGGGTCTCGAGCAGCGTGCTGATGCGCAACAGCACCTCGTCGGCGTGAAAGGGCTTGCTGAGGAAGTCCTTCGCGCCGCGGGTCAGCGCCTCGCGCTTGGCACGCTGACTGAGGTCGCCGGTCAGTATCAGGATGGGAAGATACGTCGACTCCGAAATCTGGTTCAGCCGATCCAGCAGCTCGAGCCCGTCGATATGCGGCATGTGCAGATCGAGCAGGATCAGGTCCGGGCGGAAGGCCACGTACAGGTCCTCGACTTCGCGCGGGTCGGACGTGCTCTCGAGCCGCAGGTACCCTGCGTGCTCGAGCTGCCGCCGCAGCAGGACGACGTTCGGTTCCTCGTCGTCGACGATCAGGATGTGTGCGTGCTTGAAGACGGGAATAGGCATCAGGGTCCGGGGCGACAATCAGGGTCCTGCGACGGCATCCGCATTGGCAATCATCTCGGCGGCCGGCGAATCGGGCCACACGACGGCCGGGCCCGCCGTGTAGGCGGCATGCGCGAGCGCGCCCTGGAAGAGCGCCGTCTCGGAGGCGTAGACCACCAGCTTCAGATAGTGACGGCCCAGGATGTAGGCCTCGCCGACCGTCAGCACCGCCAGTAGCCTGAGTCCGGCGCCTGGCGCGCCCGGGGCCGCCACGGCGTACAGGAGAACCACCACGAGGAACGCGCATCCGTTGATCGCGTACAGCGCGGCGACGGCGCCGGCGTGGCGCCACGCGAAACGCGCGCCGGCCATCAGCGCGCCGATGGCGCTGCGCCGATCCTCGACGACGATCCGGACCCGCGCGTAGTCGAACACGACGTTGGCGACCACCAGCAGGGCGCCGAACACCAGGTAGCCGCCGATCCGGACCAGGAACGCGGTTCGTTCGACCGTGACGTCGTGGGTGAGGCGTCCGATGGCGTCCTCGAAGATCCAGCCGTGCACGTACCCGAACAGCGCCGCATAAACCAGCCAGGCGACAACGCCCAGGCGCAGGAACCGCCAGAAGTGCACGCCGCACGCGGCGAAGAAGCCGCTTGCGCGCGTGCGCCGGCCGCGCGCCAGCCGATCGAGCACGCCGCCGCTCAGAAACGACCAGATCACCATCCACGCCGCGACGGCGCCCGCGATGGTCGTCGCGAGCGGCAGGTTGTCAAGCAGGCCGCTCATGTTGTCGAGCACGGCCCCGAACCCGATGATCGACGGCACGAACGTCGTGCCGAGGCCGGAGGCCTGCGCCAGGAACTCCTGCCACCAGTCGTAGTTCGTGCCGGCGGCGACCGACGCCGCCGCGAGGCTCGTGCCGAGGTGAGATTCGATCATGCCGCCGAGCGCGACGGCCAGCGGCAGCGCCACGAGGAGCGTCACGGCGAACATGCCGATCACGACCACGGGCGCGCCGTTGACCCGGCGGATGCCGTCACGGAAGGCCGAGGTGGCTGACATCAGATGAAGAACCCGTAGGTGAGGAGCTGATCCTGCAGCCAGACCAGCCAGGCGAGCGACCAGGTGCGCGCCGCGGCGTGGGCCTGCGGCGCGAGCGTCGCCGAATTGTTCGTGTAGTGCAGGTCGAGCAGGAGCACGTGGTCGGGATCGACTTCGGCGAACGCGGCGCGCGACGGCGTGTCGGTCTCGAACAGCTTCCACCGGTCCTTGCCGTCCCAGTGCCACCGCACTTCGTCCTTGTTCTCGAGGACGACCCGGACGTCGACCGGGAACTCGCCGTCGCCGTAGCGGCGGACGACGAGTGTCGTGTGATACGTGCCGCCGTGCGCCTCGCCCGTCGAAAAGGTGCGCGCGGTGCCGGCCTCGAAGAACCCGCGCGACGTCGTCGGTTCGCTGCGGAACGCGTCGACGCCGTAGTCGAAAGCGCTCGAACTCCGATACACCTGGTCGAAGAACCACGTCAGGTCGCGGCCGCTGACCTCGTTGGCGACGGCGAAGAAGTCGGCGGGTTTCGGGTGCTTGAAGGCGAAGCGGGAAAAGTAGGTCGACATGACGCGCTGCATCGTCTCCCATCCGAGCAGCCGTTCGAGCGTATGCAGCCAGAGCGCGGTCTTGTTGTACGTGATCGCGCTGGCCGTGCCGGGCCAGTAGCGCCACGTCGGCGTGGACGGCACGTCGTAGGTCGCCACCGGACGGAACGCGCCGAGCCGATCCCCGTCGGTCGCGCGCGACAGGGGCACGTCCCGGAACGCCCACGGGACGAAGCCGCCGAAATAGCGCTGCGAGTAGTCGTTCGGGCTGAACGCCTCGTCGATCACGCGGGCCGTCGAGTACGTGTTGAACCCTTCGTCCATCCATGCGTTCTCGAATTCATTGCTCGCCACGATGCCGTACCAGAACTGGTGCCCGGCTTCGTGGACCGTCACGCCCTCGGGGACCGTCACCCCTTCCGGCGTCAGCCAGCGCGTGCCCGCCGTGAAGAGCGTCGGGTACTCCATGCCTCCCGCCTGGCTCTGCCACGCCGGATCGACGATGGTGATATGGCCGTACGGGTAGGCGCCGAACCACTCGCCGTAGTACTTCAGCGCGGCGCGCGTCGCCGCGAAATGCCGCTCGGCCTGGCCGGCGTGTTCGGGCTGGAGCAGCAGCCGCATCTCGACCGGCGGGAGGGTCGGGTGCTCGAAACGCGCCTCCCGCACGATGTAGTCCGGGCTCGTCGTCCAGGCGAAGTCGTGGACGTCGTCCTGGACGTAGCGGTGCGTGGTACTGCCGTCGGCTTCGTCGCGCGTGTCGCGTTCGACGCCCGTGGCGCCGACGATCCAGCCCTTCGGGACCGTCATACGGACGTCGTAGCTGCCGAAATCGGAGAAGAACTCGGTGGCGGAGTGGAACTGGTGGCAGTTCCAGCCGGTGTCCTGCAGCACGCCGATTTTCGGAAACCACTGGGCGATGAAATAGAAGTTGCCGATCGCGCCGGTTCGGGCGAAGGTGCGGGGCACCTGCGCCGACCAGGCGATCTGCACGTTGATGGTCTCCCCCGGCGCCACGGCGCGGTCGAGCGGTACTTCCATCACCGTCCGGTCGTCTGCGTTCCCGTCGTCTGGCGCGATGAAGCGCAGCTGGGAGGTAACGTCGGCGGGAGGCGCGCCGCCAATCAGCCGTACGCTGGTGATGTCAGTCCACCCCCACTCGGACTCGGGGCGCCCGAGCAGCGACGGGTCGTTGCGTCCGAGACTCCGCTCGCGCATCCAGGTCGAGCGCGTGTTCCGCCAGGCGTTGTAGTACAGGTGAAACCGGAGTGTGGCGGCGGGAATCGACGAGGGGTTCCGCCAGGTCAGGATTTCCTCGCCGCGGATCGTGCGGCTGGCCGGGTCCAGGCGAACCGTAATCGCATAACTTGCGTTGCGCGGCGAGAGCGCCACCGGCACGGCGCCCCGGGTCGGGGCGGGAGGGGAGGTCGGCGCCTGCGCGGGCCCGGCGGCGCCGGCAAGCGCCAGCAGGACCAGGAGCGCCGCAGGTCGAGCGAGCACGCGCCAATCCTACACCGTTCCGGCGGACGGCGTGACAGGTATAATTCCCTTGTCCTACTTATCCTTTCCAGGAGTTCGTCGTTTCCAGGAGTCAGCAGATGGCATCACAGACCGGACCCATCAAGGTCCTGCACGTCGGTCTCGGACCGATCGGTGCGGCAGTCGTGCGGCAGGTCGCCAGCCGCAGGGGCTTGAAGATTGTCGGCGCCGTGGACATCGACCCCGCCAAGGCGGGGCGAGATCTGGGCGACGTCGCGGGCGTCGGCCGCGCGCTCAGAGTGAAGGTGTCGGCCGACCTGAAGAAGGCGATCAAGGCCGCCAGGCCGGATGTCGTCGTGCACTGCACGAGTTCGGCGCTGAAGAAGGTCCTCCCGCAGATCGAGGAGATTCTGTCGCTCAAGGTCCCGATCGTCTCGACGACCGAGGAGCTCGCCTATCCGACCCGGGCCAATCTGAAGTACGCGCGCGCGATCCACGCCCTGGCCAGGAAGAAGAAGGTGGCGGTCCTTGGCACGGGCGTGAACCCGGGCTTCGTGATGGACGCCCTGCCGATCATGCTCTCGGGCGTCTGCGAGCGGGTGGAGAAGATCCACATCGACCGGATCCAGGATGCGCGGATCCGGCGCCTGCCGTTCCAGCAGAAGATCGGCGCCGGACTCACCCGCGAGCAGTTCCAGGCGAAGGTGGACGATGCCAGCGTGCGGCACGTCGGCCTGACGGAATCGATTTCGATGATCGCCGATGCGATGAACTGGAAGCTGGATCGGATCACCGACGACATCCAGCCGAAGATCGCGACCGAAGTCGTCACGAGCGAGTTCCTGGCGGTCGATCCCGGCTTCGTCTGCGGCATCGTGCAGGACGGCGTCGGGTATCGCGACGGGCAGCCGGTCATCACGCTCCACATGGAGGCGTACCTCGGGGCGCCCGAATCGTACGACGCGGTGGAGATCACGGGGTCGCCCGCCATCCGGGCGAAGCTCGCCGGCGGGGTGCATGGCGACATCGCGACGGCGTCGATCGTCGTGAATTCGCTGCCGCGGATCATCGCCGTCGCTCCGGGGCTTCACACGATGCGCGACATGCCGCTGCCCTCGTTCTACAACGGGCGCTAGCCCGGACTATTCGCTCGTTCATGAACAGTCCGGACTGGCGCTCGACGCGCCGACCCAGGGGGGCCGGGCCGCCCGTGGCCCGGCCCGTTCAGTCCCGGAGGCTTGATGGACGCGGAGCGGTCGCGGCACATGGCGCGAGTGCGGCACCTTCGGGAGACGTTCGCCGCGGCGAACGAGCGGCTGGTGGCGCGGCTGCGCGGGGCAACCGACGAAGCGGCCGAGCGCGTTCCGGCGGACGGCTGGTCCGCGGCGCAGATCGGATGGCACGTCGCGACCGTCACCAACCGGTTTGCCGGCCTTGTCGCGGGCGATGTGCCCGGGGCGGCGCCGCTGCCGCCCGGGTTCGTCGAGCGCCCCTGGGACGACGTGCTGGCCGGCGTGCCGGAGACGCTCCACGCGCCGCCGTCAGCGACGCCGCCGACGGCTGTCAGGCGCGCCGATGCAATCTCGGCGCTCGAAGGATCCGGGATGCGGATGGCCAGGGCGTTCGACAGCCTGACGCCCGATCGCGGCGGGGGCACGGGCATCACGCACCCGCTCACCGGCCCGATTTCCGTCTATCAGATTGGCGACTGGGCGACCGCCCACATCATCCGGCACAATCGCCAGGCGAAGCGGGTGCTCGGGGCGTAGGCGCGCTGTCGGCCGCGTGCCCCAGGCCCCAGCGGCGGCGCTTCAGGAAGAGTCCCTTGCGCGAGATCCCCAGCAGCTTCGCCGCTTCTTCCAGGCGCCCCTGCGCGCGGGTGAGCGCGTGGCGAATCATCGACTGTTCGACCGACTGGATGGCGGCGGGCAGCGGCTGATCGAGTGGAATCCGCAGTTCCGGCCCGGCACCCGACGCGGCGGGAATCGTCCGGCGCGACGCCAGGATTTCCGGCGACAGCAGCGCGGGGGTGAGGGGCGTCCCCGGTTCGGCCATGGCGACCATCCGTCGCATTTCGTTGGCGAGCTGCCGCACGTTGCCCGGCCATGAATAGAGCAGCAGGTACTCGAGCACCTCATCGCTGATCGTGAGGCGCCCCTTCTTCTGTTCCTGCCCGAAGCGCTCGAGGTAGTGCTGCACGAGCGGGGGGATTTCCTCGCGGCGTTCCCGCAGCGGCGGGAGCTTCAGTCGGACGACGTTGAGGCGATAGAAGAGGTCGTCGCGGAACTTCCCGTCGGCGACCAGCCGTTCGAGGTCGGCGTTGGTGGCGGCGAGGACGCGGACGTCAACCACGATGGGCTGCGGCTCGCCGATCGGGTGAATCTCGTGCGTCTCGAGGAAGCGCAGGAGCTTGGGCTGGACGTCGAGGCCGACGTCGGCGATTTCGTCCAGGAAGAGCGTACCGCCGGCGGCGGACCGAATCACCCCGGCGAAGGAGGACTCGGCGCCGGTGAAGGCCCCTTTGCGGTACCCGAAGAGCTGGCTGTCGAGCATTTCGCGCGGCACGGCGGTGCAGTTGAACGGCAGGAAGACGCGGTCGGCGCGATCGGAGGCGCGGTGAATGGCGTGCGCGAGCATCTCCTTGCCGGTGCCGGTTTCGCCGGTGAGGAGGACGGAGAGCGGGGTCGGCGCGATGCGGCGGGCGATGGTGAGCAGTTCGGCGGTCTGCTCGGAGGCCCAGATGACGCCGGGATCGGCGTCGAGCGCCTCGGCGGGCCAGAGTGCCGCGCGCTGCTGTTCGTCGCGGCGGTAGCGATCGAGCGCCAGCGCCGTGGCGATGAGTTTCCGGATGGCGATGAGGGTGCAGCGCTGGTCGAGGTCCGGCTTCGGATCCACGACGAGCGACCAGGCCTCGTCGTGGTACTCGCCCAGTGGGATGGTCTCGATGCCGTCCTTGCGGAGGGCGGCGAGCGCCTCGTGGAGTTCCCAGCCGCGCGTGTCGAGGACGCGCGGACCCTGCGTGCCGGTGGCGATCAAGGCCGCGGCTCGGGCACATCCCGCGCCATCGACCACCGCGAGCGCTTCCGGCCCCAGGACGTGGGTGTACGGGCCAAGTTCGAGGAGAGCGACGGCCGTGTCGAGATTGGGCGAAGGGGCCAGCGTGCCCAATGCGGCAATTTCATCGGCACTGTGCCCCATCGTCAGGTCTCGCCGTAGGGCACCGTGAGCGATAGCCTCTGCGACTCGAAGACCCCGGCTCAGGTGCTGCGAAGCCAACGTCTCGGAAGGCTCGATGGCAGCAAGGGCCCCCCAATGAAGTGATATCAGTTCTAGCTCGCCGCCCGGATCGGCTGAGACCGCAACGACGACATCCTCGACCTCAAACTCTGGCTGGTTCGACCGTCCCAAGCACATGGCGCGCGCGAGGTTCATCTTGTTCAACCATGCTCGGTCGCCGCAGTGCGCTGCCGTGTCGGCCCCCTGAGCCAGTAACGCTGCTGCATCGGACCACCGACCCATACACTGCGAAAGCCGCGCACTGGAATACAGAACGCCCAACGCATTCCAATGAAATGGATGGCTAGACGACCCAGACGTTTGAGTGATGCACCGAAGCTCGTAGAGGGTCTCACTCGCGTCCGCATATTGTTCGCTTTCAATTTGAACATTGGCCAGAGCATCCAGCGCTCCCCAACGAAGATGCACATTGCCCTGCGGATCTTCGAACGCGATCTCTAAGGCCCTTCTAGCTCCGTCGAGATCGCCTAACCAAGTGAGGAGATGGCAGGCGTTAATCGCCGCCCCGATACGAGTCCTGAATTGTCCCGACAACTCCGACAGCTCTCCAGCGCGCTTGGCGGACGTGAGCGCGCCCCTAAGATCGCCGCTGAGGCCAAGCACGTTACATTTGTCGAGGCACAGCACTGCGGAAAGAGCGATATTTGGGTAACTCTCGAGCAACCGCTCCGCGGCCGAGAAATGACGTAGCGCCTGCTGCGACGACCGTCTCCGTGCCTCGCACTGGGCGACTCGAAGGTGCAACTCAACCAAGAGATGCGGCTCGCCCGCCTTGATTACGGATCGTCGCACTTCTGTCAGAAAGGACAGGGACGTCTCAAGTGGCTCGGTTTGGATAAGGTGGCTCAGCAGACTTGTCTTTATCGTTGCGAATTCGAAGTCAAGCTTTTCCTTCTTGCACAACTCACCGCCGAGGACGAGATAGCGCTCGCTGTCCTCTACAGAACCACACGACAGTGCCGCCTTCGAAGCAAACTTGCAGGCTCTTACGCGCAACTGGGTGGGAACGCGTTCGTCCTCGAGGAGGGACCTCGACAGCATGAGAGCAGCGTCCAGCGGCCCCAGCTCCAACGCCAGCTCCGCGGCCAGTGCTACCGTCAGAGTCCGATTGTGTTGGGTTAGTCTTGACTTCTCGGCGGCCAGCCTATCGTTGGCCTCCCTAAACTGGCCTAAACTGATTAGAGTCTCAACAGGCCGAAACAACTCGTCGATTCGCATCTAGGTGTCACCAACATCTCAGTGAATCGACTCTCGCGCGGAAGTATCGCCCTGGTTCACAACCGGAACAGGTAGACGCCGAAGCCCTGTTGCGATCAGCATATCGATGACTGATCCGTCGTCAGGTGAGCTAGCCGTCGCGATTGTCACGCTAAATTTTGGACCCGCCTGATCCGCTTCGGAACCAATACCGTTTTTGATCCGCCTCGCAATGTCATCGACCGTCTGTTTATCCGCCCCGATCAGCAACCCTACTACGCCGTTAGCTTCGTACGGAAAGAGTAGATCCGATGACCTAAGATTCTCGCGAGCGACCTTAGCGACACGCGACAGCACACTGTCGCGTGCATCACGCCCAAAGACGCGGTTGATGTTCAACAAGTTGTCAATGTTAATAAACAAAACAGAAGTGGGATTCGGCAGCGGCCGCTCGTTCGTAGGAGCACTCATCAACCGCCGCAGATGCTCGATGTTGTGCAACCCTGTGACCGAATCGCGGTGGAGAGCCATCTGGGCCAATCTCACACCGGCTGACCCGCGAACCATAGGGGAGACTTGTTGGGCGACGATTTCAATAACGCGTTCGTGCTCTTCGGAGAAGATCTCGTTCCCGCTAGAGTAAAGCGTAAGAACACCAACCAAATCGCCTTCAAATGTAAGCGGCGTGCTCAGACAAGAGCGCAGGCGTGGGTTCGTCGAACGAACCGCCTCTCCGAGATCGAGCGCAGCGTCAGAGTTTCGAATTGTCTGACGGTTCGCCCCAACCCAGCCGCTCAGCCGCTCTCCGAGAGACAGACGGACTCCGGACATCAAACCAATGTTCTCGCCAACCGCATGGACAGCCACCAATTCATCAGCGTCTGGGTCATATAGGTACAGAACGCAGGCCGAGCATGGGATTAGCCGTCGGAGATGTTTGGCGATTACGTCGGCGGTGTCGGACAGCTCCATTTCCGACGTCAGACCACGAGCGAGATCGAACAGCGTCAGCATTTCCTCGGTGCTCCCGCTGATTTCCTCCAAGATGCGATTTGGTGTACCGCCTCTTTCCGGACCCTGTGCCGCCTCGCTTATTGTTCTAAGTGGTACACTATCGATACTCTGACCGGCAGCGGGGGCTATTTTGTCGTGAACGCGGGCAAACGTATCAACAACGAGTGGGTCGTACATTGTGCCGCGGCGTTCTGAGATTATTCGGAGGGCTTCACGGTCACTGAGACGCGGTCGGTACGGCCTGTCGGATGTTAGCGCGTCAAAGCAGTCGACTACTGAGAGAATCCTGGCCCCAATTGGAATGTCAGTCCCGGCGAGACGGTCTGGGTAGCCAGTGCCGTCCCAATTTTCGTGGTGATGCCTGACTATTGGAACAACCGGATCGGGAAAGTCAATCGCCGACAAAATGTCAGCGCCGACACTCGAGTGCAACTTCATTTTTGCGAATTCCGCTGGCGTGAGCGGTCCGGGTTTATTCAGAATATACTCAGGCACTGCCAACTTGCCCATGTCGTGCAAAAGTGAAGCGGCCTCAATTGCGCGGATGAGTGAAGGATCCGAAACACCGACCTCCGCTGCTAAGTGGACCGCCAGCGTTTGCACACGACGAATATGGCCATGAGTGATTTGGTCTTTGGCATCGATCGCCATCGCCAGAGTCTCAATCGTCGACATGTAAAGTGCGTTGAGCTGAGTTAAGTGCTTGTTCGCGTCCGCCACCCTACCCATCGATGTAGAGAACGTTAAGTACAAGACCACGAGCAGTGGAATAATAACTGCGAGGTAGGTGTAGTTAAGCTCTTTCGTGTAGCTAACCAACAGGGCAGCTATTGAAGCCCCGCCAAAGTAGTTTAGTGACACCCAGACAAAATTGGTGCGCCATATTGAAACTGGCGACAAATGCTTCTCAAGGGCTATCGCGAACGTGATAATCCAACTGTTCAGTGAAAAGTACAGGAGAGTGAATACGAGCAACGGAAGAACGAGGCTCTGGATATCAATTGAGGCCGTGCGCCCATTGAGAGGCGAAACACCAGGGAATAGGAAGAAAACGTGGGCTGCCGTCCAGATGGTAAGGGGAAGCGCGCAGACGTTGAAGACTATCTTGTATAGGCGGTGTCCTCTGGCATACGACCAGAGGGAAATTACGAGCGCATCCAAGGCAACAGTAAGGGTGCCGACGGAAGCACCAAACAACAGGACCGAAGTAAAGACGAAGGTTTCCGATACCGAGATCGTCGCTGGCAGTGACGCGAGTCTGATGGTGGCGGAACCGCTGACTAGAGTGAGGAGGGCTAGAATCGTCCAACTCCAGCCGATCGGATGCACGACCAGGTCGTAGAATGACTGGGCCACGATCATCGTCCCGGCGATGACGATGATCGTGACATAAACCTGTGCCGTGCGCGGCAATGTTCGGAAGTGCTGTGAAGGCATTTCGCTGATGTATCCGGCTCCGGTCGCCACTGCCGTTCGGTGCTAGTCGGTCCAGACGATTATGCGCATGATATCTCCCAATGCCAAAGCGAAATTGCTGCTTGTCGGCGACGCTGCTAGTCGCCAATCAGAAACGAGTCGGTCCAGACGATGCTGTCGGTCCAGACGATGCTGTCGGTCCAGACGATGCTGTCGGTCCAGACGATGCTGTCGGTCCAGACGATGCTGTCGGTCCACACGATGCTGTCGGTCCACACGATGCTGTCGGTCCACACGATGCTGTCGGTCCACACGATGCTGTCGGTCCACACGATGCTCTGGTCGAACAGACGCCTTACCCCTCCAGAGGTTGCCGCGCCCGATTCAAATGGGGAATGCACGAGCGAGGTCCACTCCGGGGGTGTGCAGTAGCCGCAGGCCAAGCCTACAGCCGAGCCCCTCGGCTGGTGCTGATAGAAGAGATCCCATCGGGCACTACCGGTTCACCCGCGATGGACCCGTTGATGCCGTCGACGTGCCCGCGCACCAGCTGCACGGCCGCGGCGACGTTCAGGCTCCCCGCGCCCGCTTCAATCAGTCCCGCACCCGCCATCCGCGAACTCGTGAGCTGCAGGGCGGCCTTCACCTTCGCCGGTGTCAGGCGCGGATTGGCGTCCAGCAGCAGCGCAACCGCCCCCGACACGACCGCCGAGGCCATGCTCGTGCCGCTCAGCTCGATGTAGGCGTCGGTCCCGTGCCCGACGACGCTGTTCGGATAGGTCCGCACCAGGTACGACCCGGGGGCCGCCGCCGCCAGGATCTTGTTGCCCGGTGCCGACAGTTCAGGCTTCAGCACGCCGTCGACCATCGTCGGGCCACGCGAGCTGTAGGTCGCCATCACGTCGTCCGACCGCTGCGGCGTGTTGCGCGTGTTCAGCGCCCCGACGGTCAGCGCCGACGGCGCGTTGCCCGGCGAGATGATGCCCCCCACGATCGGACGCCCGTCGTCGGTCTTGCCCAGGTTGCCGGCGGCGGCCACGACCACCAGCCCGGCGTCAACCGCACGCTGCACGCTCTGGCAAAGGGGATCGTCGCGCCAGGATTCGAAGACCGGGTGGCCGAGCGACAGGTTGATCACGCGGATCCGGAACTGCGCGCGATGCTCGATGACCCAGTCGATCGCCGCCATGACATCGCTCGTGTCGCCCGACCCGTCGTCGCCGAGCACCTTCAGGCTCACGATGTGCGCGCCGGGAGCCATGCCGGCATGGTCGCTGTCGGTGCCCGCCACGATGCCGGCGACGTGCGTGCCGTGCCCGAACAGATCGCGCCCGAGGCCGCGCGAGTCCGTGAAGTCAACCGCCGCCACCACACGGCCCGTGAGCGCCTTGTGGGGGGCGATGCCCGAGTCGATGACCGCGACGCCGATGCCGCGCCCGGTGAAGCCCTGGAGCCCGTCGAGACCGCTCCATACCTGGTCGGCGCCGGTCGCCACTTCGGTTACCGCCGTCCGATACACGCGCGCGTCGCCGGTCAGGTGCTCGACCGCCTCATCGTCGCTGAGCGAGGCAAGCTGTCCGGCGGGGACTTCGAGGACTGCGGCGCCCCGGAGCGCCTTCTTGATGCGCGCCCCGTGGCGCGCGGCGATTGCGCGGATGTCGGCTTCGCTGCCGGACACGATCACGCTGGTCGCCTCGGTCGTACCGGTCGCGAGGCGGTCGGCGAGGTCGCGAGACAGGCGCGCCCGGTGCGGCCCGCCCCACGCCGGGATGGCTGAGAGCACCAGGGCGAGGACTGCGACAGCCGTCGTTGCCCTCCGGGCCGATTGTCGCGGGGTCGGACGGGTCATATGAGTCATGGCGGTTCCGTTTATTCCAGATTGGGTGGATTGCTGGGCTGGTCTAAGGCACAGCCTGTGCCAGGACCTTTCGGACTGGTACCTTGGTGCCCAATGCGGGCGCACACTAGACGACATTAACGGCCAATATGGTGCAAATTGGTTGCGCCATGTTTCGCGGATGAACTATGATGGCGGGACCCTGTTAGAGCACCTGATCGGGGGGTCAGCTAACAGATTGGCTGACCCGATATCGACTTTGATAGGGGTAGAAATTACTCGCGGGAAAGGCCAGTAAATAGGCTCCGATCGAGGACCGGTCAAGAAATTGGCCGGCAGGTTCGACTTTGGCCCCTTTGCGCAAAGCTCCGCTGCTCGCTCTGCTCGTCACCCTCGGGGCGGTCGCCGGCCTGGCCTGGTGGCGTGCCGCGCCGTCGCCCGCCGTTCCGACGGTGGGTTCGGCGTCGAGCGTCCCCGCCCGCGGCGGCGAACTGGTGGCCTCCTTGCGCTCACCGGTGACGACCTACAACCGCTACGTCGATCCGCATGCAACCGGGGACCTGCTCGCGTACCTCACCCAGGCCGCCCTCGTCCGCGTCGATCGGGTCACCGATCGGCTCGAGCCCTGGCTCGCCGAGAGCTGGACGGAATCGGCCGACGGGCTGACCTACACGCTGAAGCTCCGCCAGGGCGTGACCTTCTCGGACGGCGTCCCCTTCACGTCGGCCGACGTGCTGTTCTCGTTCAGGGCGATTGAAGACCCGCGCACGCAGCCGCCCGCCCTGTCCGACGTGCTTCTCGTCGGAGGCAAGCCGATTGTGGTCGATGCCCCCGACCCCGGGACCGTGGTGGTCCGCTTTCCCGAGAGGTTCGCCCCGGGCCTGCGCCTGATCGACACAGTGCCGATCCTCCCGAAGCACAAGCTGGAGGCATCCCTGGCCGCCGGGACCTTTTCCGACGCCTGGGGACCCTCCACCGCGCCCGGCGATCTGGCGGGGCTGGGGCCGTTCGTCCTCTCGGAACACACCCCCGGCGAGCGCCTGGTCTTTGCCCGCAATCCGCACTACTGGCGGACCGACGCGCGCGGCGTGCAGCTCCCGTACCTCGACAAGCTGACCGTCCTCATCATCCCGGACCAGAACACCGAGGCGCTTCGCCTCCAGTCCGGGGAGATCGACCTCATGTCGAATGCCGACATCCGGCCCGAGGACTTCGCCACCTTCAAGCGCGCCAGCGATCAGGGACGCCTGCGGTTGATCGAGGGCGGCACCGGCATCGATCCGAACCTGCTCTGGTTCAATCTCGCGCCGGGCCGCAAGGACGACCCGCGAAATCCCTGGCTCCGCAGCACCGCGTTCCGCCAGGCGATCTCCTGCGCGGTCGATCGCGACGCGATCGTCAAGACCGTTTTCCTCGGCGACGCGGTGCCCGTGTACGGTCCCGTGACTCCGGGCAATCCGGCGTGGTACACCGCCCCCTCCAATCCCTGCGTCCACGACGTCTCGCGCGCCAGGGCGCTGCTCGCGTCCGTCGGCCTCACCGACAGCAACCACGACGGCATGCTCGAGGACGCGGCGGGCCGGCCGGCCAGCTTCTCGCTGCTCTCACAGAAGGGCCATACGATCCGCGAGCGGACGGCCTCGATGATTCAGCAGCAGCTGCGCGAGGTCGGGCTGGGGGTCGATGTCGTGCTGCTCGACGCGCAGGCCATCCCGCGGCGCTGGGCGGAACAGGACTACGACGCGATCTACTTCGGCGTGCAGTCGAGCGCCACCGATCCCGCGCTGAACATGCAGTTCTGGCTCAGTTCCGGGTACCTGCACTTCTGGAACCCGTCACAGCCGTCGCCCGCCACCACCTGGGAGCGTCAGATCGACGATCTGATGCACCGCCAGGCCGTGACGACGGATCCGGCCGGGCGGCGGCGCCTGTTCATGCAGGCTGAAGAAGTCCTTTCCGCCGAACTCCCGGCCATCTACTTCGTCGCCCCCAGGACCACCATCGCGGTGACTACCCGAGTGACCAATACGTCGCCCGCCCCGCAGATCCCGCAACTCCTCTGGAGCGCCGATACGCTCGCCTCCGCGGCCGCCGGACGGTGACGGCATCGTCGTAACGGCGCGCGCCGCTCGGACCGAAAAGGAGAACGTGCACGCCGGCGTGATCCGCTTCCTGCTGCGGCGGGCCGCCTTTGCGGTCGTCCTCGTCCTGGTGGTGTCGTCTGCCGCCCTGGTGCTCGTGCGTCTGGCGCCCGGAGCCGGCGCCATCGGCATCGATCCCGCGACCGCCGCGGCCGAACGCCATCGGTTCGGGCTGGACAAGCCGCTCCTCGAACAGTACGGCGGCTGGCTCTCGCGCTCGCTGAGGCTGGACCTCGGTGAGTCCCTGGTTTACCGTCGGCCGGTCCTGCCGCTGCTGCGGGAGCGCGCTGGAAGAACGGCGCTGCTGGGCCTGTCCGCCCTGGCGTTCGCCACACTCTCCGGCATTCCTCTCGGCGTGTTCACGGCCACGCGCCGTTCCGGTGCCCTCAGCGCTCTGGTCCGCGCGAGTTCGCTGATCCTGCTCTCGGTGCCTTCCCTCGTGACGTCGCTGATCCTCCTGCTGATTGCCGCGCGCACCGGCTGGTTCCCGACGGGCGGCTACGGCCGGGTGCCGGACGGGGCCGGCACCCTCGACGTCCTGCTGATTCACGCGCGCCACGTCGTCCTGCCGGCGCTGGCGGTCGGACTGCCGCTCTCGGCTTCGCTCGAGCGCCTCCAGTCGCGGGCCATGCGCGACGCGCTGGCCGAGCCGTGCGTCCTGGCCGCGCTGGCCCGCGGCGTGCCGCGCCGCCGCGTCATCTGGCGGCACGCGCTGCGGCTGTCGCTCGCGCCGGTCCTGGCGGTCTACGGCATCATGATCGGCAGCGTTCTCAGCGGTTCGTTCGTGGTGGAGATCGTCACGTCGTGGCAGGGCCTCGGCGAACTGATGTACCGGGCGCTGTCGGGACGCGATCTCTATCTCGCGGCGGGGTGTGCGGCGGCCGGCTCGGTGTGCCTGGCCATCGGTATCCTGATCTCGGACGTCGCCCTGGTCCTGGTCGACCCGCGTACCGAGGCGCGCCCATGACGACGGCCGCCGGGTGGACAGGCGGACTCGTGTTGCTCGGGACGATTGCCGTGGCGGCTGTCGCCGGTCCCGCGCTCGTCCAGCACGACCCGGCACGCCAGTTCGCGGACGCCGCCTACGCGCCACCCATGCGCCCGCACGTGGTGGACGAAGCTGGCGCGTGGCGGGCGCCGTTCGTCTACCCGCTGCGGCTGGAGGATCGCCTCGCACGGCGGTACGTCGAGGTTCGCGATCGTCCGACCCCGCTGGTGTGGTTCACCGGGGGCGCCCTGGTCGGCATCGACGAGCGGACGGGCCCCTGGCTGCCGCTCGGCGGCGACGCGCTGGGCCGCGACGTTTTTGCGCGCCTGCTCGCCGGCGCCCGGCTGTCGCTTGGCGTGTCGGTCCTGGCTGCCGCCGGTGCCCTTCTCCTCGGATCGCTGATCGGGGCGCTCGCCGGCTTCTTCGGGGGCCGCATCGACGAGATTGCGATGCGCACCAGTGATTTCGTCCTGGTGCTGCCGGCCATCTACGTCGTGCTCGTGCTGCGGGCCGCGATGCCGCTCGTCCTGACCACGGGGCAGGTCTTCTGGACCATCACCGGCGTCCTCGCGGTTGCCGGCTGGCCCTATCCGGCGCGCGGCGTCCGGGCCATCGTGGCCGCCGAAAGGGGCCGAGAGTACGCAGAAGCGGCACGAGCCATGGGTGCTGGACCTTGGCGGATTCTGCTACGCCACCTGTTGCCGGCGGCATCCGGCTTCGTCGCCGTCCAGGCGACGCTCCTGTTGCCGGCGTTCATCCTCGCGGAAGCGACCCTGTCGTTCGTGGGCCTGGGATTCCCCGAACCTACCCCGAGCTGGGGCGTGATGCTTCAGGACGCCGCGAGTGTCGGGACGCTCGTCGAGGCGCCCTGGCTGCTGGCACCCGCGGGTGCGATTGTGCTGTCAGTGCTGGCGCTCCACCTGGTGTCGTCCAGCGGCGCCAGGGGCGGCGTCGATTTCGGGTCCTAACTGCAGGCGACACAACCATTTGGCTGCGGATTGCTCGGCTTGGCTCAGGATTGGGCCGGCCGGCTGATGTCCTGACATGGAACAGCCGACAACGCAGCTTTTGCCAACCGATTTCGGACCGATCACACATTTCCGCGAGGGGGTGTTCTGAAACAGCGCAACAGCTGCGCACACCCACTGAAAATGTGATCCGGCTGAACAATAGATAAGTATTGACGCATCAATCACTTGAATGGAGAATGACGAGCTCCGAATGGCTGGCCTTGCCCTTGCTCTGCCGTGAGCCGAGTTGTAGCGCGTTCTGACTCCTAACCGAAAGGTGATAACTGTGGTTCGATGGTATTCAACGTGGCGGGTCGGACTGGCGGTGGCGCTGGTCTGTCTCTTTGTCGGGGTGCCGCCGGCCGTCGCCGCCGCCCGACGAGGGGATCACCCAAAGCTCGATAGAAAGCTCAACGATCGCGCGCAGAAAACGGGCAAGTCGCGCGTCATCATCACGCTCAAGCCGGGATGGGACGTATCGTCCGCGATCACGAAGGCGGGGGGCAAGCTTGGCCGCCGCCTGGGCCTGATCAACGGCCAGGTCGTCGAGCTTTCGAACGCGCAGCTGCGCAAGATCGCCGACTACCCTGGTGTGGAGAGCATTCACTGGGATCGCCCGACGAGCGGTCACATGAATCGCGTCTCGCTGACGACCGGCTCGCGTCTCGCGCAGGTCATGTATGGGTACAACGGCGCGGGCGTGGGCGTGGCGGTCATCGATTCAGGCGTCGCCGCCTGGCACGACGATCTGTCGGGCAACTACGGCGGCCAGCGCGTCCTGAAATTCGTCGACTTCGTCCACGGGTATTCGCAGCGCTACGACGACTTCGGGCACGGCACGCACGTGTCCGGCATCATCGCCGGCAACGGCCATGATTCCGGCGGTTCGTACGCGGGGATCGCGCCCGGCGCGAATCTCGTCAGCCTGAAGGTGCTCGACGGCGCGGGGCACGGCGTCATCAGCGACGTCATCGCCGCGCTCGACTACGCGGTGACCAACAAGACCGCCTACAACATCCGCGTCATCAATCTGTCGGTCGGCGCCAACGTCACCGAGTCGTACAAGACCGACCCGCTGAGCCTGGCGGCCAAGCGCGCGGTGGATGCCGGCATCGTCGTCGTGGCGGCGGCCGGCAATCGCGGGAAGAACGCGGCGGGCCAGCCGGTGTACGGCGGCATCAGCGCGCCGGGCAATGCCCCGTGGGTGCTGACGGTCGGGGCGTCGAGCACGGAGGGCACGCCCTCCCGTAACGACGACATCATGGGGGCGTACAGCTCGCGCGGCCCCACCCCGATCGACTACCAGGCCAAGCCCGATCTCGTGGCGCCCGGCACCGGCATCGTATCGCTGGCCAACCCGAACAGCCTTTTCTACACGACGCAGGCTGCGTACCTGATGAACGGCAAGATCTTCCCGGGCTACAAGCCGTACCTGAGCCTGACCGGGACGAGCATGGCGACGCCCGTCGTCTCGGGCACCGTCGCGCTGATGATTCAGGCCAACCCGAAGCTCACGCCAAACCTGGTGAAGGCCATCCTGCAGTACACCGCGCAGCCGTACGCCGGGTACAACGCGCTGACCCAGGGCGCCGGATTCCTCAACGCCAAGGGGGCAATCGACCTCGCGCGCTTCTTCGCCAAGGCGCGCGCCGGGCAGTCCTACCCGTCGTCGCGGCTGTGGGGCAAGAAGATCTTCTGGGGCAATCACCGCCTCGGGCACGGCGTGATCAAGCCCAACGGCACCGCCTGGAAAACCAGCGTGGTCTGGGGCGCGTCGGCTGACGACGAAGGCGACAACATCGTGTGGGGCACGAAGTGCGGCCGGGACGAGTGCGACAACATCGTGTGGGGCACGGCGGCCGACGAGGCGGACAACATCGTGTGGGGCACGGCGTCCGACGAGGCGGACAACATCGTCTGGGGCACCTTCGCCGAGGACGAGGACGACAACATCGTGTGGGGCACGGCAGCCGACGACGAGGACAACATCGTCTGGGGCACGGACTGCGGCGGCGGTGAGGACTGCGACAACATCGTCTGGGGCACGGCCGCCAACGAGGAGGACAACATCGTCTGGGGCACGGCCGAAGAAGACGACAACATCGTGTGGGGCACCAACGACGCCGAAGACAACATCGTGTGGGGCACCAACGGTGAAGAGCAGGACAACATCGTGTGGGGCACGGCGGCCGACGAGGACGACAACATCGTGTGGGGCACATCGGACGATCAGGCGCCGCTCTTCGACGATCCCAACGTTCCGCCGCTTCCAGTCGACGACGCGCTGGCCTACGCGGTCTTCGCCGAATACGGCGCCTCGGAGATGGTCGTCATCTTCGACGATACGGTCACCACGGACAGCCTCTTCCAGCCCGTGACGGGGGGGATCTAGCCATGGAAAAGATGCCTTTCCGCAGTGCTGAGGCCGTCATGGACGTCCAGGCTGTCATCAACGCCGCTCGACTCGGTCACGACGACGAGCGACTGGCGGCGGGCCCTGCCGGTGCTGAGCGGTTCGATGGCGACGCTGCGCGAGCTGCGTCTGTCGGACGCGCCCTCGCTGCTGGCGATGCTCTCGACGGACGAAGTGGCGCGGTTCATCTCCCCGCCGCCGACCACCGTCGACGGGTTCGAACGGTTCATCGCGTGGACGCATCGGGAGCGCGCAGCAGGCAACTACATCTGCTTCGGCGTGGTGCCCCATGGGATGGACGTCGCGATCGGGATCTTCCAGGTGCGTCAACTCGAGCCAGGCTTCGCGACGGCCGAATGGGGCTTCGCGATTGGTTCGGCGTTCTGGGGCACGGGCGTGTTCATGGACGGCGCGAAGATGACCATCGACTTCGCGTTCGACGTGGTCTGCACGCACCGCCTCGAGGCCCGCGCGGCCGTGGCCAACGGTCGCGGCAACGGCGCGCTGCGCAAGGTCGGTGCGCTCCAGGAGGGTATCTTGCGGAAGTCGTTCCTGCGCAACGGCGAGTATCTGGATCAGACGCTGTGGACCATCCTCGACGAGGACTGGCGGCGGGCCAAGTCCATGTGGGGGCCGCGGGTCCACTGAACGCCTGATGTGCGTTCCCGGGTGCCGGAAGCGGAGCGATCCGCTTCCGGCTTTCTTGCGTACGGGATTTGACAACGTCGCGCACCGATCGGTACGCTGCCCCGACATGACATTCGCGGCTGTCTTTCCCCCGATGCCCACGCCGTTCGCCAACGGCGAAGTGGACGCACGCGCGATTGCGCACAACATCGGCCGCTGGCTCGCTGCCGGCGTCGGAGGCATCGTCGCGCTCGGCACGAACGGCGAGGCGCCGCTCCTCGATGAAGCGGAAGCGGACCACGTGATCGAGGTGGCGCGCGCCGCCGTGCCGCGCGACCGCACGCTCATCGCGGGCACGGGTCGGGAATCGACGCGCGCGACGATCGACGCGACGCGGCGCGCGGCCGCGCTCGGCGCCGACGCGGTGCTCGTGCGGACGCCGTCGTTCTACAAGGGGCGCATGACACCCGACGCCTTCGTCACGCACTACACCGCCGTGGCGGACGCGTCGCCCGTCCCGGTGCTGCTCTACAACTTTCTGGCGGTCACCGGCGTGAACCTGGGGCCCGAGACCGTCGCGCGGCTGGCGGAGCACCCGAACATCGCGGGCATGAAGGAATCTGGCAGCGAGATGGCGCAGATCGCGGGCCTGCTCGACACCGTGCCGCCGGCCTTCTCGATTATCGCCGGGTCGGCGCCGTCGTTCTACGCGTCGCTGTGCATGGGTGCGCGAGGCGGCATTCTGGCGCTGGCGTGCGTGGCGCCGGAACCCTGCGTCCGGCTCTTCCAGGCCGCGATCGCCGGACGTCATGCCGAGGCGCGGGAACTACAGAAGCGTTTGACGCCGCTCGCGCGGCTGGTCACGACGACTACACGGCGTGCCGGGGTTGAAGGCCGCGCTCAATATGTCCGGGTACATGGGCGGCGAGCCGCGCCCGCCCCTGGCGCCCGCCGGTGCCGACGCCGTCAGCCAGATTCGCGCGGAGCTGGCGCGCGTGCAGGAGGCTGGTGTGACGATTCCCGAGCGTTTACTCCTCGGTCCGGGCCCGAGTCCCGTGTCCGCACGCGTGATGCAGGCGATGGGGTCGCCAGCCCTCAGCCATCTCGATCCCGCGATGGTGGAGATCCTGGACGAGGTGCGGGAGCGGCTCCGGGCCCTGTTTGGCGCGGCTGACGGCGCGTTCACATTCGCGGTGTCGGGCACCGGAACATCCGGCATGGAAGCCTCGGTCGCCAATCTCACGCACGCGGGCAGCCGGGCGGTCGTCGTCGTCAACGGGTACTTCGGCGATCGGCTCGCGCAGATGCTGGAGCGCTACGGCGCATCCGTCACCCGCGTGGACTCCGAGTGGGGCAGGGCCTGCGACCCGGCGGCGGTCGGCCGAGCGCTCGAGTCGGGACCCCACGACATCGTCGCCGTCGTGCACGGCGAGACGTCCACCGGCGTCGTGAATCCCGTCGACGAGGTTGCACGAATCGCCCGCGGCCACGACGCGCTCACGATTGTCGACGCCGTGACGACCCTCGGCGGCGTCCCCGTGACGACAGGCCGGTGGGACATCGATGCCTGCTACAGCTGCACGCAGAAAGGACTGGGCGCGCCGTCGGGTCTGGCGCCGGTGACCTTCTCGGCTCGCGCGCTCGAGCGCCGGAGGGCGTCTCGCAGCTTCTACCTCGATCTGGCGCTGCTGCGCGACTACTGGGTGAACCGGAAATATCACCACACGATTTCCGCGCCGCTCGTCTTTGCGCTGCGCGAAGCGCTCGCGGCCGTCGACGAGGAGGGGCTCGAGGCGCGCTGGGACAGGCACCGCACGAACCACGAGGCACTGGTCCGCGGCCTCGAGGCCCTGGGGCTTTCGCTGCTGCCGCCGGCGGGAGAGCGCCTGTGGACGCTCAACGCCGTCCGCGTGCCGGACGGCGTGGACGAGGCGGCCGTGCGCCGCCGCCTGCTCGGCGGACTTCGGCATCGAGATCGGCGCGGGACTCGGTCCGCTCGCGGGCCGGATCTGGCGGGTCGGGCTGATGGGTTCCGGTTCGACGGCTGCCAACGTCACCTTCTTCCTGGCGGCGCTTGCTGACGCGCTCGGCCGGCGCCGCTGAACGCGCGCGCCGTTCGGGACGGTGCGCCGCAGGGGCGCCGCGATCGGCGCTGCGCAGTCCGCCGCCGGGCGCAAGCGCCGGGCTGAAGCGCCGGTACCGATCGCGACGTGTCATAATTCCCCATGCGCACGTTCGGGCGCGGCGTTCTGGCGCTCTGTGCTGTCGGGTTCGGGTGCGCGGTCTACATCTACCTGACGCTGCCCGATGTCAGGAGCCTCCGGACACGCAACCCTTCGACCACCGCGTTCATCGAACTGCGGGCGCGCGAAGCGCAGGCGCAAGGCGATCGGCCGCGGCGCGTTCAGACGTGGGTGTCCTACCCCCGCATCTCCCAGAATCTCAAGCGCGCCGTACTCGTGACCGAGGACGCCGCGTTCTGGCAGCACGAAGGCATCGACTTCGATCAGCTGCGCGATTCGATCGAGACCAATCTCGAGCGCATGGAGTTCGCGCGCGGCGGCAGCACCATTACGCAGCAGCTCGCCAAGAACCTGTACCTGTCGCCGTCGAAGAACCCGATCCGCAAGGTGCGCGAGTTCTTCATCGCGCGGCGGCTGGAAGGCGAACTGACCAAGCAGCGCATTCTCGAGCTGTATCTCAACGTCATCGAGTGGGGAGACGGCATCTACGGGGCGGAGGCGGCCGCGCGCGCGTACTTCGGCAAGTCGGCGGCCGATCTGTCGACCAGCGAGTCTGCGCTGCTCGCCGCGGCGATTGCCAACCCGCGCGTCTTCAACGTTGGACATCCGACGGCCCGGTTGCGGAGGCGCCAGCAGATGATCATGCGCCGCATGGGCGCCGTAACGCCGCCACCCGCTACGCCGATCGCGGCCCCGGAGGCCGGCCCTCCGCAGCCGCCGGCTGCCGACCCGGCCGGAATTCCCGCCGTGCCGGGGTTGCCGGCCCCTGGGGGTGGCGAGGGCGTTCTTCCGGGCGTACCGCTGTCGGCGCCTCGCGCGCCGGGGCCGAAGGCGCGCGGAGGCGGCGGACGGCGGCCGTAAGTGTTGTCAACTCTGCCGTTAGTCTCCCTCCTGCTCACCTTGACAGGGTCCCGCTCCCCTTTCTATCATCAGATGAACGTTTCAGCATTTTAGCTCCCCTCTGAAGCGGCAAGGACGCGGCCGGCTGTTCGTGTGCCCGGCGGGCGTGTGTGCCAATGATCAACTACACAGAGCGCATTGCGCTCCTGATGCAGGACGTCGTACGTCGGACGCCCAGGCTGTCGTTCATCGATCTGAGTGAAGTGCTCGTGTTCGCGCGGTTTGGGCGGACGGACGCGGAGGGAGCGTTCGCAACCTGCCACTGCATGACGCTGCCCGAGACGGAGCCCGGTTATTTCTTCTGGCGCGATCGGATCTACCGGCGAGCTGACGCGGCGCTCGCAGTGGTTCGTGACCAAGTCGCCTGAAGTGCGCGTCGGTTTGACGCGGATCAAGTACCTGATTTCGTTCGCGCTGCCGCGCTTCTGCGGTCAATCGCTCGAGCGCACCCGAAAAGCCGGTCTGTATCCGGCCGACACGCCCGGATGGATCGCCAAGCTCGACACGATCGTGCACGAGCTCTATCACATCGATCCGCTGGCGTCGGGCATTCGCCGGGTCGCCAAGGCCGACGGCACGCACTCTCCGCGCTCGCACGGGCCGATGTTCTACGAGGACGTGGCCGAGATGGTCCAGCGGTATCTCGCGGCCCGTCCCGATCCTTCGCTGTACGATTTTCTCGACGCGGACTTCGACACGCTGGCGGCGCGGCACGGCGGCGTGGTCGGCACCACGTTCAGGAATTTTCCGTCGTTTCCCCAGCGCTACATGGAGGCCGTGGACCTGCCGCCGGCCGACCCGCTTGTGCGCGTCGAGCCGCTCAAGGCGCTGACGCAGCCCGCGCTTTACACCGAAGACGACCTGCACATCCGGTACTTCACGGACACGGGTGCGCGGCGCCTGACGCGGAAGGGCCGGTCCTGCGCGGCATGATCGGGGCGGAGTCGAATGCCCCGCCCTACAGGATGCGCCTCGCTCCCAGGAATCGCGACGCCCAGTAGCTGACGCTCAGACGCTCGACCCGGACCTGTCCATTCGAACTCGGCGCATGGACGAACTCGTCGCCGCCGATCGCAATGCCGACGTGGGACGCGCCCGCGCCCGTGGTATTGAAGAACACGAGGTCTCCCGGCTCGAGGTCCCCGCCTTTGACGGCCGTCCCCACGCGATACAGTTCACCGACTGTACGCGGCACCGCGACCCCGTGCTGCGCGAAGACGTACCAGACGAACCCGCTGCAGTCGAAGCCGGACGGGTCGGCGCCGCCGTCGCGATAGGGCGTCCCCCGAAGGTCGAGCGCCGACGTCGTGATGCCGTAGCCGCCGCCAGGTTCCGCCGCGGCCGGCGAGGTGGAGGGCGGAGACGCAGCCGGGGCCCGGCCGGGGCGAGGGAACGGCTGAGGCGCGTGTCCGGTTGACGCGCACCCGCCGGCGCCGAGCGCCGCCACGCCGAAGACGAGGATCGCAGGCAGGCGAGACATTGGACCTGGACGATTGTATCGGGCGGTGGACGCCGCGGCTGAAGGCGTCTTCAACAGCGCCGTGGACCGATTCCGCTAAGCCGCTCAAAACATGTCTGTTACGCTGCCGCTGTCTTGACACGCGACACTCCTTCGGGCAAAATGACTCAGGCTTTATGGAGCAGACGCTCCTGCTGAACGCGACGTACGAGCCCCTCAAGGTCGTCCACTGGCAGAAGGCCATCACGCTCTGGTGCCAGGGGAAGGTCGAGGTTATCTCTGTGTACGACCGGGAAGTCCGGTCGGTGTCCTTCAGCTTCAAGCTGCCTTCGGTCATCCGCCTGCTCCGGTACATCAGGATCAAGCGGAATGTCGACTACGTCCCGTTTTCCCGCGCGAACATCTACGCGCGCGACGACCACTCCTGTCAGGTACCTGCGGCCGCCTCTTCCCTACCGCGGAGCTGACGTTCGACCATGTGGTGCCGGTCGCCCAGGGCGGCCGGAAGGACTGGGAGAACATCGTCACCTGTTGCGTCGCGTGCAATCGCCGGAAGGGCGGACGGACGCCCGCGGAAGCCGGCATGCACCTCATACGCGTGCCGAAGCGACCGGCGAAGGCACCCGCCATACGGATGACGGTGGGTCTGAAGAACGCGCCCGAGAACTGGCGCGACTACTTCTATTGGAACATGGAGCTCGACGAGACATGAGGCCGGGCCACTGGCCCGGCCTCCTCGCCGTTTCGGCACCGCTCTGACGCTCCCCATGACCCCAGTTACCTCGTCGCGTATTTCGGCGGTCGGTCCCCTCTGGGCGGTGGAGGGGGGGCTCGTGACGCTCACCGGCTCGGGCTTTTCCGTCGATCCCGTGCTGCCGCGCGTCGTGATCGGAGACCGGCCGGCGCGCCTGGTCACGGCCTCGTCCACGGCCCTGACGGCGGCGGTCCCGTCCGGCCTCGAAGGGGGGCACACCCCTATTCGGGTCGACGAGGCTCCGGGAGAGACCGTCTACGTGGACGTCGGCACTCCGCTGGCGACCGGCCTGCACCAGGTGGACAGCCCCGCCTTCGATCTCCACGGGAACCTCTTCGTCACCTTCAGCGGTTCACGCGGACAGCAGTCCGCGGTGGCCATCTATGTCGTGCGTCCTGACGGGCACGCGCGAGCCGTTCGTCTCCGAGCTTTGCCAATCCGACGTCGCTCGCGTTCGATCGCGCGGGGCGCCTCCACGTCTCCAGCCGTTTCGACGGCACCGTCCACCGCGTGGATGCCGACGGTACCGTCACGCAAGTCGCGACCGACCTGGGAGTGGCCTGCGGCATCGCCTTCGGTCCGGACGACGCTGTTGTACGTCGGCGATCGATCGGGGTCGATCCTCCGCGTGACGAATGGCCGCGCGACCGAGTTCGCGACGATCCCGCCGAGCATCGCGGCCTTCCATCTGGCCTTCGGCCCCGATGGATGGCTGTACGTCACCGCGCCGACACTTGGCGCGCGCGATCCGGTCTACCGCGTCGTCGCCCGGCGGTGCCGTCGAGATCTTCCACGACGGCTTCGGTCGTCCGCAGGGACTGGCGTTCGACTCGCACGGACGCCTCTACGTGGTGGACGCGCTCGCGGGTTCCGGCGGCGTGTACCGCTTGCGCGGCGACCGACCGGGAGAGGCCGAGCAGCTGCTTGCCGGCGGCGCCCTCATCGGACTCGCGTTCGACCCGCGCGGCGGACTGGTGCTCGCGTCCTCCGACACGGTCTACAAGCTGAGTGTCGACGCGCACGGCCTGCTCCCCGTCGGAATGGCTTGATTCGTTCGGCCTGCCCGGATACGCTCAGCAACCGACCCATGTCACAACTGTTCAGACGAAAACCAATTGCCGACCTGATGCCCGACAGTGAGCACTCGCTGAAACGGGTGCTCGGTGCCGGTGACCTGATCATGCTCGCGATCGGCGCCGTGATCGGCGCCGGCATTTTTTCGTCCATCGGGACGGCCGCGGCGGGCGAGGTGCTGCCGAACGGCGAGGTGGTGCGCTACGGCGCCGGCCCCGCGCTGGTCCTGTCCTTCATCCTGCTCGGGGTCGTCTGCGGGCTGGCCGCGCTGTGCTACGCGGAACTCGCCGCGATGATTCCGCAGTCCGGCAGCGCCTATGCGTATTCCTACGCGACGCTCGGCGAGTTCGTCGCGTGGATCATCGGGTGGGACCTCATTCTCGAGTACGCGGTCGGCAACATCGCGGTGGCCATCGCGTGGAGCGGGTATTTCGTCTCGCTGCTCTCGGGATTCGGCGTCACGTTCCCCGCATGGCTCACCCACGGGTACCGCACGGCGCTTTTGAGCTCGGACCCCGCGGTGCACGGGCTGCTCCAGACCGCGCCGCACATTCTCGGCATCCCGCTCCTGCTCAACGTGCCGGCGGCGCTCATCGTGCTGGCCGTCACCTGGCTGCTCTACATCGGCGTGCGCGAGAGCGTGCGGGCGAACAACATCATGGTCGTCATCAAGCTGGTGGTGCTGACGTTCTTCGTTGTACTGGGCGGCATGCACATCGACCCGGCCAACTACAAGCCGTTCGCGCCGAACGGGTGGGCCGGCATCCACCAGGGAGCGGCCATCGTCTTCTTCGCGTATATCGGGTTCGATGCCATCTCGACGGCGGCCGAGGAAACGAAGAACCCGCAGCGCAACATGCCGATTGGCATCCTCGCCGGGCTGGGCATCTGCACGCTCATCTACGTCATCGTCGGTATCGTCGCCACCGGCCTGGTCCCGTACCAGCAGCTGCGCGCGTCCGATCCGCTCGCCAGGGCGCTCGAGGTCGCGGGGCTTCCGACGGCGAGCTGGATCGTGGCGTTCGGCGCGGTCGTCTCGCTCACCGCTGTGCTGCTGGTCTTCCAGTACGGCCAGCCGCGCATTTTCCTCGCGATGGCGCGCGACGGGCTGCTTCCGGGATGGGCCGCGAAGATCCATCCCAAATACCGGACCCCACACGTCACGACCGTCATCACCGGGCTCGTCGTCGCCGCGGGCGGCCTGGTGATGGACGAGAACGAGATCTACGACCTGACCAACATCGGAACCCTCGCGGCATTCGCCATCGTCTGCGTCGGGGTGCTCGTCCTGCGTTACAAGGACCCGGACCGCCCGCGGCCGTTCCGGGTGCCGTTCGTCTGGCCCGTGGCGATCGCGGGAGCCGCAGCCTGCGTGTACACGATGAAGGGGCTGCCGGTGCACGCCTGGGAGCGCTTCGGCATCTGGCTCGCCGTCGGGCTGGCGCTCTATTTCGCGTACGGCTACCGAAAAAGCGGGCTGCATCGACCGCAGGCCTGACGTCAGGCGGACGGGCTGCGCTGCGGCCGTGCCCGCGTGCAGCTCGACCACAGCCCCTGCGCTGCGTGGTACAATCACTGTTTGGGCTTTTCGCACGAATCCCACGCAGTAGATATGGCGCACGACTGGATAGCGGTGCGCGGCGCACGCGTACACAACCTCAAGAACATCGACGTCGACATCCCGCGCGATCAACTCGTCGTGCTGACGGGCCTGTCGGGGTCCGGGAAGTCGTCGCTCGCCTTCGACACCATCTATGCCGAGGGGCAGCGCCGCTATGTCGAATCGCTGTCGTCGTATGCGCGCCAGTTCCTCGAGCAGATGGAAAAGCCCGACGTCGACCTGATCGACGGGCTGTCGCCGGCGATCGCCATCGAACAGAAGACGACCGGCTCGAATCCGCGCTCGACGGTCGGGACCGTGACCGAGATCTACGATTATCTGCGACTGCTCTTCGCCAACATCGGCGTGCCGCATTGCCACCTGTGCGGCCGGGAGATTGCCTCGCAGTCGCTCGAACGGATCGTCGACATGGTGATGCTCTCGCCGAACGACGAGCGGATCAACGTGCTCGCGCCGATCGTCCGCGGCCGCAAGGGGGAATTCAAGAAGGAGCTCGGGGCGCTGCGCGCGCGGGGATTCACGAAGGTGCGGGTCGACGGGCAGTTGCGGTCGCTCGACGAGGACATCAAGCTCGATCGGCGGCGCAACCACACGCTCGACGTCGTGGTCGATCGGCTCGTGCTGAAACTCGGCGTCGAACGGCGGCTGGCCGAATCCGTCGAGATCGCGCTCAACCTGGCCGACGACGTCGTGGTCATCAACACGCTCGGCGGCGGCGACCGGCTGTTCTCCCGCCGGCTCGCGTGCACCTGGTGCGGCGTGAGCATGCCGGAAATGACGCCCCGCGCCTTCTCGTTCAACTCGCCGCACGGCGCGTGCCCGGACTGCCAGGGCCTCGGGGCCGTCTACGATTTCGACCCCGCGCGGCTGGTGCCGGACGAGTCCCTGTCGCTGGCCGACGGGGCCATCGCTCCCTGGGCGAAGGGCGACAAGAAGCTCGTGCGCGAGGCGCTCGGGTCGCTGAGCCGGACGTTCGGCATCGACCTGACGCTGCCGTTCCGCAGGCTGCCGAAGAAGCTGCGCGACCTCGTGTTCTTCGGCGCCGGCGGCGCCAGGCGCGCCGAGGCGGACGCCGGCCGGAAGAAGGCGAAGGGCCGTCAGGCCAAAGACCCGTTCGGCGCAGGATTCGAGGGGCTGATTCCGAACCTGCGCCGCCGCTACGACGAGGGAAGCTGGCTCGATCAGGAAAACCTCGAGCCCTACCGGGCGCTCCGGCCCTGCCCGACCTGCGCAGGCGAGCGGCTGAAAGCGCAGAGCCGCGCCGTGCGCGTGAAGGGGCGGACGATCTCCGAATACGTCGACCTTCCAATCTCCGAGGCGGTGCGCACGTTTGACGCGCTCGAGCTGACCGACCGCGAGACGCTGATTGCCAGCCGGATCCTCCGCGAGATCCGTGACCGCCTGCGCTTCCTCTTCGACGTGGGCGTCGGCTACCTGACGCTCGGGCGCAGCGCCGCGACCCTGTCGGGAGGCGAGGGGCAGCGCATCCGCCTCGCGACCCAGATTGGCTCGAATCTCACCGGCGTGCTCTACGTGCTCGACGAACCGTCGATTGGGCTCCACCAGCGCGACAACCGCGCGCTGCTCGCGACGCTCGCGAGGCTGCGCGATCTGGGCAATACCGTCATCGTCGTCGAGCACGACGAAGAAACCATCCGCACCGCGGACTACGTCGTCGATCTCGGGCCGGGTGCCGGCGAGCACGGCGGCAGGGTCATCTTCCAGGGCACGCCCGCCAGGCTGCTCGAGGACGGCCACGGGTCACTGACGGGCGCGTACCTGCGCGGCGAACGTGCCATTACGACGCCGACCCATCGCCGTCCGACGACGCGAGGTGAAATCCTGATCACTGGCGCGCGGGAAAACAACCTCAAGGACATCGATGTCGCGATTCCCCTCGGCGTGCTCACGACCGTGACCGGCGTGAGCGGCTCCGGCAAGTCGACGCTGGTGAACGAGATTCTGTATCGCACCCTCGCACGCGAACTCTACCGCGCCGCCGACGAGCCCGGCGCGCACCGATCGATTACCGGCATCGACCAGCTCGACAAGGTGATTCAGATCGACCAGTCGCCGATCGGCCGGACGCCGCGCTCGAATCCGGCGACCTACACCGGCCTCTTCACGTTCATCCGCGAGCTCTTCGCCATGCTGCCCGACGCCCGGGCGCGCGGCTTCCGGCCCGGCCGGTTTTCGTTCAACGTGAAAGGCGGGCGCTGCGAGGCCTGTCAGGGTGACGGCGTCATCGCCATCGAGATGCACTTCCTGCCCAACGTGTACGTCACGTGCGAACAGTGCAAGGGCCGGCGGTACAACCGCGAGACGCTCGAAATCAAGTACCGCGGCAAGTCAATCGCCGACGTGCTCGACCTGACGGTCGATCAGGCGCTGCCGCTCCTCGAGAATTTTCCTCCCATCGCGAACAAACTCCGGACACTCCAGGACGTGGGCCTCGGCTACATCGAACTGGGACAGTCGGCCACCACGCTCAGCGGCGGCGAAGCACAGCGGGTCAAGCTCTCGAAGGAACTGTCGCGCCGCGGCACCGGCCGGACCCTCTACATCCTGGACGAGCCGACCACCGGCCTGCATTTCGAGGACACGCACAAACTGCTCGACGTCCTGAACAAGCTCGTCGATCAGGGCAATACCGTCGTCATCATCGAGCACAACCTGGACGTCATCAAATCGGCGGACCATGTGATCGACCTCGGACCCGAAGGCGGCGAAGACGGTGGCCGGGTCGTCGCCACGGGGACTCCTGAAGCGGTGGCAAAGAGCCGAAACTCTTTCACGGGGCGTTTTCTCGCCGACATCCTCGGCCAGCCCCCAGCGTTGGCCTCGTGAAGGAGGGTCCATGCGCACGTTCCAGGCTCAGACGGTGTGTGGCATGATAGCCACACTTCGGGGGAGTTACGCTGTGGCTGCACAGCCACAAGTCCTCTCTTTCGGGACGTCATCCGGCGCGCAATTCGGCTGTAAAGCTAAAGACTAATCAAGTAGTTAGCCTGAGTCATCGCAGCTGCGTGCGCATGGCAGGGGCTTTGCTCAGCTCGTTGTGGCTTCCCGCCATTGGACTTGAGTGGTCATGAACGCGCAGCGTACCCTTCGTCGCCCAGTCTCCTGCACCGGAATCGGACTTCATTCTGGTAACAAGGTCACCCTGTCGCTCAAGCCGGCGCCGGCCGACTACGGCATCCGGTTTCAGCGCTCTGATCTTGGCGGGCTCGAAATACGGGCCACCGTCACTCACCTGGGGGGCATTCAATATCAGACGGGGTTGACGCGCGAGGCCGTGTCGGTCGAAACCGTCGAGCACCTGCTCGCCGCGCTGACCGCCCTGGGCATCGACAACGTCATCGTCGAGCTGAACTCTCCGGAAGTGCCGATCATGGACGGCAGCGCTGCCCCGTTCGTCTATCTGATCCTGAACGAGGCTGGTGTCAAACGTTTGACGGCGCCGCGCCGCTACCTCAAAGTGCTGCGCCCGATCGCGCTGACCCAGGGGGACAAGCGCATCGCGCTGTATCCGTCGGATCACTTCAAGGTCACCTACAGCATCAGCTTCGACCACCCGCTCCTGCGTCACCAGTCGCGGACGATGCGGATTACCGAAGACACCTTCGTCGAGGAAATCGCCCCCGCCAGGACCTTCGGATTCCTGAAGGAAGTCGAGATGCTCCGGCAGCGCGGACTCGCCCTGGGGGGCTCGCTCGACAACGCCATCGTGCTCGGCGAAACCGGCGTCCTCAACAACGCGCTCCGGTTCGAAGACGAGTTCGTGCGTCACAAGATCCTGGACGTGATTGGCGACCTGACGCTGGTTGGCCACCCCGTGGTGGGCCATCTGGTGGCGCACCGCGGCGGCCACGCGCTTCACACGGCGTTTGCCTCCAAGATCCTCGAAGAGCAGGACGCCTGGCGCATCGAGGAAACCGCGGTCGATCCGGCGGCGGCGCTGCCCGCGACGATGCCGGCCGAGCGGGCCGCACGACTCGCAAACTAGACACCTCTCCTCCCGGTACGTTGAAGGGCCGCGCAAGTGCCGCGGCTCTTTTTTTGCCCGGCACTTCACACCGGCAGGTTCTCGCCGGCGGCTCCCCGCCACCCATCGTCCCCGTCCCGGCCCGCCGACACCTTCGACAGCACGGCTTCGAGCACGGGGGTCAGCACGCCGAGTTGCCGCGCTCGAATCACCATCCCCCAGAGCCGCTCGAACTTCTTCCAGCCCGCGGCGTACGCGAAGTGCTTGAGTTGATGTTTCAGCGTGCCGTGCGTGAACGACGCGACCGCGATCGAGGACCACCGGTAGAAGTCGCGGTACGCCCGGTGGTAGCCAGCTTCGAGCGCCTCCGCCGTGAGACGGGCTGGTCGAAAGACGACGTGGCGGGTGTCGTACAGATCCCAGTTGTCGGTCGTGATGCGCCGCTCGTGTTCGAGGCGCGCGCGCAGGCCCGTGCCGGGGTACGGCGTCTGGATGTGGAATGTCGCGGTGGTGATGCCGTGCTCCAGCGCCCAGCCGACCGTCCGCCGGAACACTCCCTCGTCGTCATCATCCATGCCGAAGACGAAGCTGCCGTTGATCATGATGCCCAGCGCATGCAGCCGGGCGGTGACGGCTGAGTAGTCGCGCCCGAGGTTCTGACGCTTCCGGCTGCGCCGCAGGTTGTCGGGCGTGAAGGTCTCGAAGCCGACGAAGAGGCTGCGGAGTCCGGCCTCGGCCGCACGCTCGATGAGATCCCCGCGGAGGATCGAGTCCACCGTCGCGGCCCCCTGAAACACGCGGTTCATTCCCCGCATCCCGTCGAACAGGCTGCGGGCGAAACGCGGATCGCCGAGCAGGTGATCGTCGAGGAAGTACAGGTGCCGCCCGGGGAGCCGCTCGATCTCGGCGAGCGCCGCGTCCACGCGTTGCGTGTAGAAAGACCGGCCGCCCGTGAAGAACGCATCCTTGTAGCAGAAGTCGCAATGCTGCGGGCAGCCGCGGGTGACGACGATGGAGTTGGGGACCAGGTAGTGGCGGCGGCTGATCAGGTCCCGCCGGACGGGCGGCACATTTTCGATCGACCGGCCAGCGGTGGATCGGTAGATCGGGCGGTGGCCCGGGCGCGCAGGTGCTCGAGGAAGCGCGGGAACGTCTGTTCGCCGGGCCCGAGGAAGATTGCGTCGGCGTGCGACGCGGCTTCCGCGGGCAACGCAGTCACGTGCAGGCCGCCGAGCGCGACGAAGACACCGCGCGCGCGGTACCGGTCCGCAATCGCGTACGCGCGATAGGCGCTGGTGATGTACACCTCGATCACGACCAGATCGGGCGTGTCGTCGATCCTCAGAGCGTTCGACGTGCTCGTCGACGATCTGCGCCTCGTCGTCCGGCCGGAGGTACGCCGCGAGTGTCGCGAGACCGAGCGGCGGGAAGAGCGAATACTTGATCGGCCGCCAGCCGGGGCTCGAGGCCTCGGCAAGGGCCGGCAGGATGAACTTCACGCGCAGGGGCCGGGCGGTCAGTCATGCTTTACATTGTAAAGTTAAACTTTGCAATGTAAAGCGAAATGCGCAGTGACGGATCGAGGCTATTTCGTGACGGACGGCTCAGGTTCAGTGGTATAAGCACACTTTTGGGGGGGAAGACCATGACTCGCTTTGCGACCTTTTCGTGTGCGGTGGCGTTCGCACTCTCGCCGTGCGTGGCGCTGGCGCAGGATCCGCCGGCCCAGCAGGATCCGGTGCAACAGCAGGGAGGCGGGCGCGGCGGGGGCCGCGGCGCTGAGCCGCAGATCCGCCCGTACGATCGGGTGATCACCAGCGACGCCACGTCGGACGAGGGGGTCTTCACGGTCCATCGGATCAAGGACCGGATGTTCTACGAGATCCCGAAGGCCGCGCTCGGACGCGAGTTCCTCTGGGTCAGCCAGATTGCGAAAACGACGCTCGGCGCCGGCTACGGCGGACAGGCCGCGGGCAACCGTGTCGTGCGCTGGGAGCGCCGCGGCGACCGCATTCTGCTCCGCTCCGTCCAGTACGACGTCGTCGCCGACCCGAACGCGCCGATCGCGAAGGCGGTCGAAGCCGCCAATTTCGACCCGATCGTGATGGCGTTCAACATCGAGGCGCTCGGCAAGGACGACGCCGCGGTGATCGAGGTCACGAGGCTCTTCACGACCGACGTGCCCGAGTTCAGCGGGCGTACGCGCGTCGGCGCCCGTGCGTTCGATGCGTCGCGCTCCTTCGTCGATCGCGTCGCGGCGTTTCCGGAGAACATCGAGGTCGAGGCCATCCACACCTACAACAACCCGCCGCAGGACGCGGCCGCCGGGCGCGGCGCGCCGGCCCCGACTGGCGGGCGCGGGCGCGGCGCCACGCTCTCGGCGGGCAGCCACAGCGTCGTCATGCACTACAGCATGGTGATGCTGCCGAAGCAGCCGATGATGCCCCGCGTCTTCGACGAGCGTGTCGGCTACTTCTCGGTCGGGCAGATCGACTACAGCCGCGACGAGCAGCGATCGCCCCAGCGCCGCTACATCACCAGGTATCGCCTCGAGAAGAAGGACCCGGGCGCGGCGATGTCCGAGCCGGTCAAGCCGATCACGTACTGGATCGATCCCGCGACGCCCACCAAGTGGGTGCCCTGGGTCAGGAAGGCGATTGAGAGCTGGCAGCCGGCATTCGAGGCCGCCGGGTTCAAGAACGGGATTGTCGCGAAGGAGGCGCCGAGCGCGGCCGAGGACCCCGACTGGAGCCCCGAAGACGCGCGCTATTCCGTCATCCGCTGGCTGCCCTCGACGACCGAGAACGCGGTCGGCCCGCACATCCACGACCCGCGCAGCGGCGAGATCATCGAAGCCGACATCCAGTTCTACCACAACGTCATGAACCTGGCGCGCGACTGGTACTTCGTCCAGGTCGGCCATCTGGACCCCCGCGCCCAGAAGCTGCCGCTGCCCGACGAACTCATGGGCCGCCTGATTCAGTACGTCATCGCCCACGAGATCGGCCACACCCTCGGCTTCCAGCACAACATGAAGGCCAGCTCCATGTACCCCGCGGCGAAGGTTCGCGACAAGGCCTTCGTCCACACGATGGGCCACACGCCCACGCTGATGGACTACTCGCGCTTCAACTATGTGGCGCAGCCCGAGGACGGCATCGCGCTCGAGGACCTCGTCCCGGGCATCGGGCCGTACGACAAGTGGGCGACGATGTGGGGCTACAAGCCGATCCCGGGCGCGAAGACGCCGGACGATGAAAAGAAGACCCTCGACGAGTGGGCGCGCGAGCAGGATACCAAGCCGTATCTCCGCTTCACGACCGCGGCGTCCAGGGGCGCCGATCCTGGAGAATTGACCGAGGCGGTCGGCGACGAAGACGCGGTGGCCTCGACGACGCTCGGCATGAAGAACCTCGCGCGCGTCGCAGGCATGCTGATGACCGCGACGACGACCACGCCCGGCGAGCCGTTCGACGACCTCGAAGAGCTGTACGGCCGGATCCTGGGCCAGTGGGCCCTCGAGATGAACCACGTTGCCGCCATCGTCGGCGGCTTCAACTCGCAGCAGAAGGCGATCGGCCAGCAGGGACTGATCTTCTCGCCGCTGCCTCGCCAGAGGCAGGCCGCCGCGGTCACGTTCCTGAACCAGAACGCGTTCAAGGTACCCGCGTGGGCCACCAACACCGAGATCCTTCGCCGGATCGAGCCGGTCGGCGTGCTGGATCGTGTGAAGACGGCGCAGCAGCGCGTGCTCGGGTCACTCCTGAGCAGCGCGCGCATTTCGCGGCTCGTCGAGCAGGAAACGCTCGACGGTACGAGCGCCTACAAACCGACCGAGTTCCTGGCCGACGTGCGGATGGGCGTGTGGAGCGAGATGTATGGCACCGCACCGGTACGGGTGGATGCCTTCCGCCGCAACCTGCAGCGCGCCTACATCGAGACCGTCGCCGACCGCATCAACGGACGCCAGGCGACGGCGGACGACGCACGGGCGTTTTTCCGGGGCGAACTGAAGACGCTCGACAACGACCTCCGCCTGGCCACCTCGCGCGCCACGGATCGTGAAACCCGGCTGCACATCGACGACGTGCGGATGATGATCGCGCGCGCGCTGGATCCGACCGTAGAGCCCGCGGCGGCGGCCGCGGCGCGCCCGGGCACCGATGCGTTCGACGTCAGCGTGTCGCCGGACATCTGCTGGCCGGACTACACGATCCGCCGCTCCGGCGGCGGCTGGTGAGGGCTAGAAGGGCAGGAACCGTCCGTCGTCCATGATTCTGCGGTCGTCGAACCAGACAGTCGGCCTGGTGATGAGGCCGTCGAGATGGCTGGCGACGCGGACGGTTCCACCCATCGACTTGTTGTCGCCGAAGGCGATGTGGATGGTCCCCATCACCTTCTCGTCTTCGAGGATGACGCCGGTGAGGATCGCGCGGTCGTTCGTGCCGATCCCGAACTCGGCCACAGTGCGGGCGTCGCGGCCGTGCGGCTCGAGCAGCGAGACGAGCCGCTCGGCCTCCGGTCCGCCCGTGATGTCTTCCGCATAGCCGTCCCTGACCACGATGCGGATCGGCGTCGCGAGCATGCCGATGCCCGCCATCGATCCATCGACGACGACCACGCCGTTCGATCGGCCTTCGAGCGGCGCCAGGAACGCCTCACCGGTCGGCAGGTTGCCCGACTCGCCCGCGTTCCGGAACAGCCCGCTGCTCGCGTAGGCCTTCCGCTCTTCGATCGGCATCGTGATGTCGGTGCCGGCCGGCGCCTGGACGCGAACGACCTTCGCGTGCTCCAACAGCGCGCACAGCCTGAAGGTCCGCTCGGCGATCGCGTTGTAGTCGGCGTTCATGCAGCGAACCATGATCGCTTCGGTGACGCCCGGCAGCGTCGCGATCCGTGCCCCGGCTGCGCTGGCGGCCCGCCGCGCGTCGGTGTGGGTCAGCGACTTCGAGGTCGGGCAGAGCACCACGTCGAATTTCGCCATCAACTCGGCGACCTCGGGCGGCGGCTCGGCGCCGTTCGTCGCGCGCGGGAGGATCTCGACGAGCACGACTTCATGCCCGAGATCCTTCGCCGCCTGGCGCAGCGCGTATCCGATCGGCCGCAACGGCTCGTCGGTGACCACGAGCACACGCTCCCCGGCGGTTGCGCCCATGCAATCGCGAATCGCGATCGCGGAAGCCGAGAGAAGTTCCTTCGAAACACTGTGATTCACGACGTTCCCCCGGAGACGGCGGCTGTTAACCACGGACGACACGGATGACCACCGATTGTTCGGACCACGGATAACACTGATTGCACGGATCGCGCTTGTGCCGGACCACGACTACGCGGATGCAAGGTGGAGCGGCCGTGGTCCGTGTGATCCGTGGTCCGATTTCCCATATTATGACGTCGTCATGACAGTCGCCACGCGCGCGCGTGTTCCCGAGGTCGCGGAGTTCACGGCGAAGGCTGTCGTGGCCGGCATCGTGCTCGGCCTTGTTTTCGGCGCGGCCAATGCCTATCTCGGTCTCCGTGTCGGACTGACCGTATCGGCGTCGATTCCGGCGGCCGTGATGACCGTCGCGCTCTTTCGCATGTTCGGCACGCGCGGCACGATTCTGGAGGCAAATCTCTCGCAGACGATCGGTTCGGCCTCGACCTCTCTTGCGAGTGGCACGATCTTCACGATTCCGGCGCTCTTCATGTGGGGCGTGGTCCCGCCGTACCTCCAGGTCGTGGCGCTCAGCTTCCTGGGGGCGGTGCTTGGCCTGGCGGCGATGATTCCGCTGCGTCGCCTGCTGATTGTCGAGAGCCGCGACGAGCTGCCGTATCCGGAGGGCACGGCCTGTGCCGAGGTGCTGCGCGCCACCACGGGCGGTTCGTCAGCGAGCGTGTGGATCTTCCGCGGGATGGCGGTCGGGGCGGCCGTCAAGATCGTCGTGTCGCTGCTCTTCCTCACGCCCGCCAGCGTGCATATGCTGTTGCCCGTGCTGCCGAAGGCCGAAGTTGCGCTGGAGCTTGCGCCGGCGCTCCTCGGTGTCGGGTTCATCCTGGGGTATCGCCAGTCCGGGGTGCTCGTGGCGGGCTCGGTCATTTCCGCGCTGGTCCTGACGCCGCTCATCGCCTGGATCGGCGCGGGTCTGGCGGCGCCGCTCCTGCCCGAAACGACGAAGCTGGTCGCCGACATGACCGCCGCCGAGATCTGGGCGCGCTACGTCAGGTACATCGGCGCCGGCGCGGTCGCCGCGGCCGGCATCATCACGGTGGCGCGCGGGCTGCCGACGATGGCGAGCGCGGTGATGGCGGTGGGCAAAGGCATCCGGCGCGTCGAGCACGGCACAGCCGAAGTTCCTTCCACGGATCGCGACCTGCCCTCGAGTTTCGTCATCGGTGCCATCGTGATGGTCGTCGCGATCGCCGCCCTGGTACCGGGCGTATTCGCCGGCAACATGGGACCGCTGCCGCGCGCGATCTGTGCCGCCGGCGTCGGCGTCTTCGGCGTGCTCTTCGTCACCGTCGCCGCGCGCATCGTCGGCATCGTGGGTGTGTCGTCACAGCCGACCTCGGGCATCGCGCTGATCACGCTCATCGGGATCGCCTCGATTTTCGCGGCGGCCGGATGGACGGACATGGGCGCGCGGGCGGCCGTGCTGACTGTCGGGACGATCGTTGCGGTGGCGGCATCGAAGGCGGGCGACATTTCGCAGGACCTGAAGACGGGGTACCTGGTCGGCGCCACGCCGGCGCGCCAGCAGTTCGGACAGCTCATCGGCGCCTCGTTCGCGTGCTGGGCAGTCGCCGCCACGGTCATTCTGCTCGGCACTGCCTACACGTTCGGCTCGCGCGAGATCCCCGCCCCACAGGCGACGCTGATGAAGACCATTGTCGAAGGCGTGCTGGCGGGAGCGCTGCCGTGGAGCCTGGTGCTCTCGGGCGCGGGTCTCGCGATCGGCGCGCTCGTCTGCAGCATCTCGCCACTCGCCTTCGCGATCGGCGTCTACCTGCCGCTGGCGACGATGGCGGCGATCTTCGTCGGAGGGTGCGTGCGCGCCCTGAGCGATCGCGGAGGCGCACAGGCAGCCGCGACCGAAGGCGGCGTCGATGCCGGCGTGCTGGCCGCGTCGGGGCTCGTCGCTGGCGAAGGACTCGCCGGCGTGCTGGTCGCCGGCCTCGTGGCCGCGCAACTCGTTCCCAGGTCGCTTCCTCCCCGGCTGCCAGGCGTCGCCGGTGAGGCCGCCGTCGTTCTCATGCTGGTTGCCGTGTGCGTGTTTCTCTATCGCGCTGCGAAATCGACGCGCGCGCAGCGTCCCTGAAACGTCTCGCGGGCCAGGTTCGGGTCGAAGAAAGACGCCCGTATGGAAGGGAGATAGACGTATAAGAGTCCCGATCCGGCCGGCCAGGACAACGATCCCGGTCCAGATCGTTCCCGGCAGCTGGCGCGCGGGTCGCCAGGTGCCACGCCTGACGGTCATGAGGAGAGAGAACATGCCTACGATGTCAGCCGTTCTCCGTTTTCCATTGGCGTGCGGCGCGGTCCTCGCGATCCTCACGACGGCGACGGCGGCACGGCAGGGGCCGCAGACTCCGGACGCCGCCCAGTCGAACCAGATCCAGGGCGCGCTCGTGAAGTCGCTCGAAGCGGCCATCGTGAAATTCGGAAACACAACACTGCTCGAATACGCTGCGCTGCCGGCTTCCAGACAGAAACGCCTCGCGCCGCTCGCGCAGGAAGTCGCCAGAGTGCGACGGGCCGCGCTCAAGCAGTTGATCCGTCGAGATCCCGAAACAGCGTTGCAGCTTTCGCTGACTCCGGGGCAGCGACAGGGATTGCCGGTCCAGGTCCTCGCCCTTCTGGAGGCGCGCATTCACGCCGTGGGCGACTTGACCGAAGCTATATCCGAAGGTGTCCCGCTCGGGACCAAAACGCCCAGCCCGCGGTCGTCGTGGACCGCCAGCATCGATCAGACGACCTTCGAAGCGTATGTGTATGGCGTGCGATCGGGGCACCACACCAAGTACGACACGCCGCTGCACGGCATCGCGATCGACGCTCAGATGGCCGTGGACGAGAGCCCCCTGTACCAGTATGACCTCTTCGAAAAGTGGCAACTGGGGTTCCTGCCAGGTGACATTGTCGCAACTTCCGGCGGGCTTCCCATTCTGCTGCCGAATCCCCAGGCGTTGATCGGCCTGCGGCTCGACCTCCTCAACAGGATCCTCCGGTTCGGCCCCTATCCGCTGGACAAGCTCATTCCGCCGGGAGATCCGCACCCCTGGACCACGGGTGTGAAGAGGGTACTGGTCATCCAGGCGGACTTCAGCGACAGGCCGGGCGTAACGGATACGGATGCTGAAATCATCGCGGCGTTCGATGATGCCAGCAGTTTCTATGAGGACAACTCGCAAGGCCGGGCGTCACTGACGCCAACGATCCTCCCGACCATTGTCACCCTGCCCTTGGCGTCAGGATCGTACGCAGCGATGGGTGGGGACAGGGGCGCCGGAAGGATCAGGGACGACGCCAAGGCTGGGGCTCAGGCCTACGACGCGACCGCGGGTGGCACCGGGACCTACGACCCTGATTCCTATGACCGTTTCGTCGTGCTGACGCCCCAGGTATTTCCAGATCCCAGGGCGAGCGGTGACCTGAGCGGCAAAGGCGTCGTGGTCACTGGCGAGCCGCTTGGATTCAGGACGCTGGCCCACGAACTCGGACATACCTTCGGATTCACGCACTCCAACTTCTGGCTGGTGCCGTTCGGTTCCGATCCCCTTGCACCCGGAACCTCCGTCGAGTACGGGGATGTGTGGGACATGATGGGGGGTCCCTATTTCGACGACACGGCGGCAAACCCGCGGAAGACTCATTTCAACGCCTTTTTCAAATGGCTCGCGGGCTGGTTGCCGTATCCCGATCATCTGGATGCGATCACGACCAGTACCTTCCGTCTGTATCGTCACGACGCGGCGGATGCAGCAGGTCTGCGCGCCATCAGGATCGATGCCGACGCCGACAAATGGTACTGGTTGGACATTCGTCGCCAGTTTCCGTGGAATCCCTCGATGGCGATGGGCATCGAGGTGAGACGAGTGACGAAGAGCGCTTCCTATCCGTACGGGCAAGTCGAGCTTCTCGACATGGATCCCATGAACGGCGGAGCCCGGGATCATTCCCTGACCCCGTTTGGCGCGCTATTCGGAGTCTTCGATGACACGGCCAATGGAATTCGCATTGTGGTGATCCGTGTGGGCACTGACGCAACCGGAGACTATGCGGACGTCAGAATCGAACGGTAGAAGCGAAGTACCAGCATCCGGCTGTTCGAGCCGATCGGGCCATTCTTTCGCACTATGGCGACGCTCACAGCACGATGAGCGCCTTCGTCGTGGTGGGGGAGCCGCAGGCCTCGAACCAGTCGATGCCTTCGCTGACGAGATCGAATTTCAGCGCATAGCGCCCGGGCTTGTCTGGAGCGGTGAAGGTCAGCGGGACCGTGGCGACGGCGCCTGGCTGCAGCGTCTGCGGCAGCCAGGCGCGTTCGTAGTCCCTGTTGATGACGGTGCCGTCCATGTCGCAGAGCTGCGCGCCGAGGCGCACCAGCCGCCGGCCGTAGCTCGCTTGCGCAGCGAACGGCCGCGAGCAGGCATTCCGTACCTTCGCCCGCACCATGGCCGTACGGCCTCGCCGGGCGACCACCGGCAGCCCGGGCAGCAACCCGCGCACCTCGATCTCCGCGCGCGGCGTCGCGCCGGGAATCGCGTTCCCGAGGTTGTTGGCGTCCCAGATCTCGTGCCGGATCGCGTCGAGCTGAGGAGTTCCCCGCTGGAAGCGGCGGGAGAACATGTCCTCGGGGTGATCGGTCAGTTCCCAGGTGAGTCGATCCACTCCAATCTCGGCCGCCATCGACCGCGCGAGCTGCATCTCCGGCTCGCTGTCGTTGTGGGTGAACAGGATGTACCGCCAGTTGATGAACGGCACGTCGCGGCCGCTCCACCGCTTCTCGTCGGCCGCGACGCGCATCGTTGCGATGGCCTTGTCGAAGTCGCCGCGCTGTCGGTACCTCGCGTAGCTCTCCGCCGTAGCGCCGTCGATCGAGAAGGTCACCTCGTCGATGCCGGAGTGCACCAGGCGGCGCACCTGGTCGTCCTTCAGGGCCAGGCCATTGGTGCTCGTGTACAGGTAGATGTGCGGGAAGCGGGTCTTGATGTATTCGCACATCTCGACGGCGCGCTTGTGCAGGAACGCCTCGCCGTAGTTGAAGAAGTCGATGCGCACCAGCGACGGCCCCGCCTCGTCCACGACCCTCGTGAAGAGGTCGAAGTCGAGCATGCCAGCCTTGCGCGTCCGGGTGATGCCGGTTTCCGGGGCGCAGCAGGCCTGGGCGCACGAAATGTTGCAGGCCGCGGTGCACTCGATGTAGAGCCGGGAGGGCTGCGGCTGGACGTTCAGGTCCCGCTCGGGCGGCGCGTCATCCTTCCTGAGCGGAAGCTTGAGCGGGCAGTCTCCACAGAACCTCGATCCCCCGGCGTTCAACTCCTGGCGCAGCGCGCTGGCCTGCGCGCTGGTCCAGATTCCGGAGACGGTCGTCGTCTTCACATCGCCAAGGACGCGCTTGCCGTACGGATCGGCGCATCCGCACACCATGCGCCCGTCGCACAGCATCACCATGGTGCTCCAGGGCCAGGAGCAGGTGAAGCGGGTGGCGAGGAAGTTCAGGGACATTCATTTCATTTTTCAGTGAGCTTCTTCATGTACGCGCCGAGCCGCTCGTTTTCGGTACGAGACGGTGTTGAGGAAGAGGCTCTCGGCGAGGTACTGCTTGCGTTCGTCGACGGTCATCTGCTCGATGAGGTACTGAATCTCGCGGACCATGTCTTCGAATGTCCGTTCGAGTTCGCGCTTGGCGGTGACCTCGATGTAGAGCGCCTCGAGCATGGACAGCAGGTCGCCATCGAGCGTGACGGACGAGCCGTTGGTCATCTTGATCGTGCGCATGGGTCTACGCTCCGAAGCTTTTGACGGCGGTCGGCTCGTCGGGATGGACCTCGATGAAATTCTGCGCACCGGTCATGGTGAGCATCGTTTCCACGCGTTTCTGTACGCCGGCGAGCTTCAGGGCGCCGCCTGCGGCGTTGGCCTGCCGGTAGAGATCCATCAGGCAGCCGATGGTGGCGCTGTCCACGTAGCCGACCGAGGACAGGTCCACGATGACACGGCGTTCGCCGGCCGCGATCAGCTGGGTGACGGCTGTCGAGAACTCCGACAGCAGGGGGTACATCAGTCTGGATTCGCCGACGCGGACGATGGCCACGCCGTTGGCGTGTTCGGTGGTGAGGTTCATTCGGTTGCTCCGGGTCGCCGGCCGCGCGGTCTGGCGGGGGCACCCCGCCTGCGGCGCAGGGTCGGCTGTTTGTCCTGAATGCGCTTGAGCTGTCGCCCCAGCTCGATGCGTCCGCGATTGATGCGCGACTTGACGGTGCCCTCCGGCAGGTCGAGCTGGTCCGCGATCTCCTGGTACGACAGTTCCTGCAGGTCCCGCAGTACCACGGCCGTGCGCAATGTCACCGGCAGCGTATCGAGCGCCTGCCGCAGCATGGCACGCAGGTCCTGGTGTTCCGCGAGCGCGTAGGGCGTTCGCTCCTTCGAGGCCGGCTGCAGGTCGCTCGTGTCGACCTCGCGCGCGATCGTCTGCCGCTCCTTGCGCACGCTCCGGTAGTGGTCGATGCACAGGTTGCGGCTGATGCTGATGATCCAGGTCTGAAAATTCGCCCGGCGGTCGAACGTCTTCAGCGCCTTGAAAATCTTCAGGAAGATATCCTGTGTGAGGTCCTCGGCCTCGTCGTGCTTGCCGACGAACTTGTACGCGACGTTGAACACCTTCCGCCAGTTCTGGCGGACGATCGCCTCCCAGGCGACCTGGTCGCCGCTGAGGCATTGCTCGATCAGCGTGTCGGGCGTCGCCGGCTGGGCGGCGGGTAAGTCAACAGACATGCGTGCACTTGAAGGTCGGCGGCGGGAACCCGAGGGAATAATATCAAAAGGGCTGATGGGTTCAAAGGTTCAATGGTTCGGATAGAATCTTCTTCACGTGGCCGGATTTCATAGAACAGACGGCGCGCTCGCCTGCGACGGCGTGCCGCTTGCCGTGTTGGCTGCCGCCGAGGGCACCCCCCTTTACGTCTACAGCGCCGAGGCGATCGCCTCCCGCTATCGCGAGATCGACGAGGCGTTCCGAAGCTATCCCCACGCGCTGCACTACGCCCTCAAGGCCAATTCCACCCTCGCGATCGCCCGGCTCCTGCGGAGCCTCGGAGCGGGTGCCGACGCGAATTCCGGCGGCGAGATCGACGTCGCCCTGCGCGCGGGCTTCATCCCGCCCGACATCGTCTTTACCGGCGTCGGCAAGACCGAGGCCGAACTGGTGCAGGCCATCGACCTGGGGGTGAAGACGATCAATGCCGAGTCGGAGGGGGAACTCGAGCGGATCGACCGGCTGGCCGTTGCACGCGAGACGCGGGCGCGCGTGGCGCTCCGGGTGAATCCCAACATCGACGCCCACAGCCATCCCCATATCTCGACCGGCTTGAGCACGAACAAGTTCGGGATGGCGCTCGAAGCCGTCCGCGACATCTGCCTGCGTGCGGCAACGCGCCCGGGACTGGAGATCGTCGGCCTCCACATCCATGTCGGCTCCCAAATCACCGATCTGGTTCCGCTCCGGCGCGCCGCCGAGGCGATTGTGGCGCTGGCCCGCGAGCTTCGCTCGGCGGGTGTGTCGATCGATCACGTCGATCTCGGCGGGGGACTGGGCATCTCCTACGACGGCACACCGGTGCCGGCGGCGGCGGACTACGCCGCGGCGCTGTTGCGCGTGGTCAGGGACTCCGGGTTCACGCTGATTCTCGAGCCGGGGCGGAACATCATCGCGCCGGCCGGAGTGCTGCTGTCGCGCGTCGTGGACGTGAAGGCGCACCCGGGCGGGAAGACGTTCGTGATCCTCGATGCCGGCATGACCGAACTGATCCGTCCGATGCTCTACAACGCGTTCCACAGAATCGAGCCGGTCCTCGCCGCCACGGGCGACACGGTCGTCTGCGACATCGTCGGACCGTTGTGCGAGAGCAGCGACACGCTCGGACAGGATCGCCGCATCGTGCGTCCTGCCGCCGGCGACCTCTTCGCCATTTTCGACACGGGGGCGTACGGAGCCGTGATGGCGTCGAACTACAACCGCCGGCCGATGCCGGCCGAAGTGCTGGTGGCAGACACGCGATGGACCGTCATTCGACGCCGACAGACGATAGACGACCTGCTCGCGCTGGAAACCTGATGACCGGGCTGCTCATTGCGTTCGAAGGGCTCGATCAAAGCGGCAAGCAGACACAGGCCGAGATGCTGCGCGAGCATGTCGTCTCGATCGGCCGCGAGTGCCGGCTCCTGTCGTTCCCGGACTACGAGACCCCGATCGGATCCGAAATCTACAAAGGGCTGCACGGCGAGCGCGAGTACTCGCCGGAGGTCATGCAGCTGCTGTACGTGTCGAACCGGTACCAGTACCGCGGCCGGATCGCGCAGTGGAAGAACGCCGGCGCCATCCTGCTCTGCGATCGCTACCTGGCGTCGAGCATCGCCTACGGCGAGGCGCAGGGCCTCGATCCGGCCTGGCTCGCCGACATCCAGCGATTCCTGCCGCGGCCCGATCTCACGATCCTGCTCGATATCGCGCCCGAAACCGCCGTCCGGCGCAAGTCGTCCAACCGCGATCGCTACGAACGCGACCTGCCCATGCTCGCACGCGTGCGCAAGAGCTACCGCGGACAGGCGCAGCGGGATGGGTGGTTGCAACTGGACGGGGAGCGCGCGCCCGCCGACGTGGCCCGCGACGTGATCACCGCAGTCGCGACACAACTCGCGCGGCCGTGAGCGCCCGGACGTCCTTCGCGCCTGCCTGACGCAGGACACGCGCGCACGCCTCGAGCGTCGCGCCGGTCGTGCTCACGTCGTCCACGAGCACCACGATCGCGCCAGAGACCGAGGCTCCCCGGACCAGCGCGAACGCGCCCCGCACGTTGGCATGCCGGCGCGCAGCCGGCAGGTCGGTCTGCGACGGCGTCGCGCGGACACGACGGAGCAGGTGCGCCACGGGGACGCCGAGGGCGTGGGCCAGTTCCGCCGCCTGGTTGAATCCGCGCGCCCGCCGCCGCGACCGATGGAGCGGCACCGGGACGACGACGTCCGCGCCGCGCAGAATGTCCGCGCCGGCGTTCGCGAGGAGCCGGCCGAGCGGCCGGCCAAGGCTTCGGCGACCGTCGTATTTCAGCGCATGGACGATCGCACGAAGCGAACCTTCATACGGCCCGATCGCCCGGGCCCGGCTGACGGCCCCACCGCGACGCCGGCAGCGGGGACACCGCGCCTCGGCGACGCTGATGTGGCGCCAGGAAGCCAGCGGATCGCCACACTGCCCGCACACAGGCGCCGTGATGGGGACGATCGCCGCCCAGCACGCGGCGCAGACGGGCCCGGCGGTCGGCGCGTCGAGCGGCCGCGCACACGCGGCGCAGGCCGGCGCGAGCAGCACCGACACGACGGCGTCCGCCACGGCGCGCGCGGCCGCTCCCAGCCATGCGCGGGCCGCGACAGGGCCGGGGACCGCGAGCTCACGCTCCACCATCCGCTGTTCCACCCGTCAACGCGACCGTTTCGTGCGTTCGTGAAGCGCGGCGCGTCGAACCGTTCCTGCCGTGCGCCGGCCTGGCGGCCGCGTGGTCGCCGGCGCTTATGGCCTCGAGCCGGCGGCCGGCGGTTCGTCGCGTGATTTCGGTGCGCTCGGCGTCTCCCCACAGCCGTTCGAGCGAATAGAACAGCCGCGTCTGCGGCGTGAAGACGTGCACGATGAACGTGAAGTAGTCCATCAGGATCCACTCGGCGCGGTCGTAGCCCTCGACGTGGGCGGGTCGCACTTTCGCGGCGCGCAGCGCTTCCTCGACTCCGTCGGCAATCGCCTTGACCTGCCGCTGGCTCTGTCCAGAACAGACGATGAAGAAATCGGTGAACGCCGGCGTGTGGCGGAGGTCGAGCACGATCACGTTGGACGCCTTCTTGTCGAGCGCGGCCTTCACGGCCTTCGTGACGTCTCCCGTCAGCCGCTTCCTGCCGGTCGAGGTTTTCGACTTTCGTTCAGTCTTGGCCATGCGAGTGATGTGTCCTGGAGGTTTCGGGACCATCCGCGTAGAGATGGTGCTGCCGTATGTGGATCTCGACCGCGGGGGCGACGAGTCCGGTGAGCGGCTGGCCCGCCTTCAGCCGGCGCCGGATCTCGGTTGACGACACGTCGGATGTGGGCGCATCGACCAGATACGTCGCGAGTGCCGGAGGCGTCGCTGGCCACGTCGCCCACCCGAAGCATGCGTGGTGCCAGTTCGGGCAGGCGTGCCGGCAGTGACGAAACGGGAAAGCCCGGACGGGAGACGACGACGAAATGGGCGAGCGTCAGCACTTCGGGATACCGGTGCCACATCTCGATTTCTGCAAACGCATCCGCACCCGTAATGAAGAAAATCTGCGATGTGGGCAGGCCGCTCGCCTGCCGATATCTGTGCAGCGTGTCGGCCGTGTAGGACGGCCCCGGCGCGCAGAGCTCCATGTCGCTGACGCTCAGGCCCTCGATGCCGTTGACCGCGATCGCCGCCATGGCGAAGCGGTGGTACGCGGAGGCCACCGGCTGATGCGAACGGTGTGGGGGGACGCGCGACGGCAGGACGATGACGTGGTCGAGTGAGAGCGCAGCGCGCGCGGCACGCGCCGTGTCGATGTGGCCCAGGTGAATCGGGTCCAGCGTTCCGCCGAGGATGCCGATGCGCGCGGCAGCGTTCATTCAGACAGGTGGTCGATCGGTTCGGCGGTCATGGCACGCCCGCGCGCCTCGGCTACCTTGCGCCAGATGGCTTCGAGCAGATTCTGGAGGCCCGCGCCCGTGGCAGCCGACACAGCGTAGAGCGGAATGCCCAGCCGCTGCAAATGCTCGCGGAGCCGCTCGAGGCGGTCCGGCTCGTCGAGCGCGTCGATCTTGTTCGCGACGACCAGGACCGGCTTGTCCGCGAGGCGGTCGCCCGACGCGTCGCGGCCTGGAAACAGCGCGAGTTCGCGAGTGATCACGTCGTAGTCGCTGATCGGATCGCGTCCGGACAGCGAGGAGATGTCTACGAGGTGCACGAGCACTTTCGTGCGCTCGAGATGGCTGAGGAACCGGTGGCCGAGACCATGGCCCGCGTGCGCGCCCTCGATCAGGCCGGGGACATCCGCGACGACGAACGACCGTTCGCCCGACAGCCCGACGACTCCGAGATTCGGCGTCAGGGTCGTGAACGGGTAGTCGGCAATCTTGGGCCTGGCGGCCGAGATGCGGGCGATCATCGTGGACTTGCCCGCGTTGGGATACCCGACGAGCCCGACGTCGGCCAGCAGCTTGAGATGCAGCCGCAGGTCTTTCTCCTCGCCCGGCAGCCCCGGCTGCGTCTTGCGCGGCGCCCGGTTGGTCGAGGTGGCATACGCGGCGTTGCCGTGGCCGCCAAGGCCTCCCTGCGCGATCAGGACGCGCTCGCCATCCTGTGTGAGGTCGGCGACCGCCACGAACGCATCCTCGTCCCGTCGTTCGTACACCGTGGTCCCGGTCGGGACCTGGAGCTCGATGTCGCCGCCCTTCTTTCCGGAGCGATTCGACCCTTCGCCGTCGCCCCCGCGCCCGGCTTCGAACAGTTTCTGGAATCGGAAATTGAGGAGCGTGTTGAGGTTGGAACTGGCGACCAGGTACACGGAGCCGCCGGGGCCACCATTGCCGCCATCGGGGCCCCCGCGCGGAATGAACTTCTCGCGCCGGAAGCTCATCGCCCCGCGGCCGCCGTGTCCTGCTGCGACGTGGATGTCTACTTCGTCAACGAACATGGAACCCGCGGCTCGCGGTTCGCTGGCGGCTGCCCACGGCCTGGAACCCCGATGGGGAGGCGAAGGGAAGCGGCCAGCGACGGAGCGACTAGTTGGATTCGAGAGGCAGGATGCTGATCACGCGGCCGCGTGCGCCGTGGTCCTCGAAGCGGACCTTTCCGTCGACCTTCGCGAAGAGCGTGTCATCCTTGCCGAGCCCGACGTTCACGCCAGGCCGGAAGCGCTGTCCGCGCTGCCGCACCAGAATCGACCCGCCGGTCACGACGTTGCCGTCGAACCGCTTCACGCCGAGGCGCTGCGAGTTGCTGTCGCGTCCGTTCCGGGAGCTGCCCTGACCTTTTTTGTGAGCCATGATGGACCTGTCGACTAAACCACGATGTCGGTGACGCGCACGACGGTGTAGGTCGAGCGGTGGCCGCGCGTTTTCCTGAATCCCTTGCGGCGCTTCTTCTTGAAGACGCGGATCTTGGGTCCGCGGGATTCGCCGTCCACGATGCCGACAACCCTGGCGTTGGCCACGAAGGGCGCGCCGGCGAGCATCTCGCCGCCGTCCTTCTCGAGGAACAGCACCTGGTCGAAGGTGATTTCCTTGCCCGCCTCGGCCTCGACGCGGTCCACCGTGACCACGGAGCCCGGGCCCACCTTCACCTGCCGTCCGCCGGTCTTGATGATTGCGAACACGTTCCCACCCTCCGCCGGCCCGCACGGGCGGGCGTTTCTGACTGTGTGCAAAGGGTTAAGGATAGCAGATTCCCGGGAATCCGGCAACGTGTGGCGCGCTATCTCAGAAGGACCCTGGTCCCGCGGATCTTCTGGGTGGAAAGCGTGCCGAGGAAGCTCGGAATAACCCGGTCCATCAATTCGAAGTAGGAGGAGAGCGCCGGCGTGTTCTGTTGCGCGTTGTAGAGGATTTCCTCGCTCATGCTCTCGCTGTGAAGCCGGGTCCCGGTGCGGCCGTCGATGAAGATGAAGTTGGGCGCCAGGATGAAGCCTTTGCGCTCCATGTAGGTCCGGACAGGGACCACCGAGCGGCGGCCCAGATTGTCGTAGACTTCGCGGTTCTGCATCACGAAGCCGTTGCTCTGGTGCGGCGTGAAGAGGATCGTGCCGGTCACGATCAGCGGGTTCTGATACTCCTCGCCGATCTTCTTCCAGAAGGCGACGTCGGCGAAAATCGCCTGATACTTATCGAGGTCCTTCTGGTTCCGAATCTTCGGTTCCTGCTCCTGGGCACTGGCGGCGGGTTCCTGGCGCGCGGCGGAGTCGAGCGAATTCGCCGGGGCGATTTCGTCGGTCGGGGCCGCCGGTCCCTTGCCGGATTCGGTGGCGAGTTCGGCCAGGGGCAGCACTTCGGCCTCGATCACGCGCAGGCTGGATTTGCTGCGGAGCTGGCTGCGCAGGAGGCGTACGGTCTCGAGATTCGCGTCGACGTCGTCGGTTCCGCCGCTGATGAAGCCGGCGACGAGTACGCGCTGGAAGGGGGACACGTCCATCTTCGGCGAGATGGGCGTCTCGATCGGGATCTCGTAGAAGCTCGTGCACGCGGTCACGAACCCCAGGAGGGCCAGGCTAGCGATCGTTGCGGCGCTTCGTGCGGTCATTGATTTCTTTGAACAAATCGTAGTTCTGCCGGATCATCACGTTCTTCGGATCCAAGGCAACCGCTTTTTCGTACGCCTTGCGCGCGTCGTCGAACCGACCGTCGTGCTCGTAGCCAATCGCGAGGTTGTTCCAGGCGGCCGCATACGTGGGATCCAGCTCGACCGCCTTTTCCCATCGATACAGGGCCTCTTTCCAGAGTCCGCTCTGCGCGACCTTGATGCCGAAGTCCACCTGCGCCTTCGCCGCGCCGCGGTTGTCCGCGTACACCGACGTGGTGAAAGCCGACAGTGCCGCCACGATGACGAAGGCTCTGAATAGCATGCGCGATTGGTTCACTATAGCCACCCGCCCCGAGCCCCGCAAGCAGTTTCACCTGTGCGCGCGGCGCGGCGTGAACCGTTTCGCAGAGCAATGGGTGTACCGTCGGAATAGCGTTACAAACGGGCCCCAGGCGTGTCGAATGCCGCGATTTTTCGTAAGGCCAGGACACGTCGCGTAAGCCGAGGCGTTGCGGATGGAGACACTCGGCCCCTATAATGGACACTGGGGTCGGGCCGTTGCGCCGCCGCTGGCGGCCTCGGAGGCCCTCGTGGACCTGCATACCGCCGTCGCCGTGTCGATGCTCCCCGTCTCGCGGGCGCCGGCTGCGGCCGTCTTCAAGCAACTTCGTCAGCAGTTCGCCTCTCCCTCAATCGAGCACGTGCTCGAGGCGCTGGCGGTGCCTCGCCAGGCGCGCGAGGAGATGACCGGCGCGGCCCGGGCTGCCGCGGCGCGCGCCATCGAGGCGGGAGCGACGGCCGGAATGGTGCTGGTGCCGTGGTTCGATACGCGCTACCCTGCGCTGCTCGACTGCATTCCGGACCCGCCGCCGGTCCTGTGGCTGCGCGGCGATCCGGACGCGCTCGGGCGCCCGGCGGTCGCGGTCATCGGCTCGCGAGCCGCCACGAACTATGCGCTGGCCGTGGGGGCGCGCCTCGCGGCGGAGCTCGCCGGACGCTCGATGGTCGTGGTCAGCGGTCTGGCTCGTGGCGTCGACTCGGCAGCGCATCGCGGCTGTCTCGACGCCGGTGGCGCGACGGTGGCGGTCCTCGGGTCGGGACTCGACCGTGTCTATCCCCCGGAGCACGAGGGCCTGGCCGGCGAGGTCGCCAGTTCGGGCTGTGTCATCAGCGAGTTAGGGCCAGGCGCGCCGCCACTGCCGGAGCACTTTCCCCTCCGGAACCGGATCATCAGCGGGATCTCGCTCGCGGTGGTGGTCGTCGAAGCGTCGGAGAAGAGCGGGTCGCTCATCACCGCCCGGTGCGCCATGGAACAGGGGCGGGACGTCATGGCCGTCCCCGGAAGCGTGCTGACCGGCCGGAACCGCGGCTCCCACAGCCTCTTGAAGGATGGAGCAAAGATCGTGGAGACCGCGGACGATATTCTTGAGGAGCTGGGGTGGCCCGGAGCGGCACAGCCCGTCGTTTCACCTGGTAAACTATTGAATACAGACCCTTTACTGTCGAAGTTCGAGAGCGGCGAGGTCTACGAGCTCGATGCCCTGGTTGCGGCGTCCGGGCTGACGGCCTCCCGTCTCCTGACCCGCCTGACCGAGCTCGAACTGCTCGGTCAGGTGACCTCGGTCAGGCCGGGGTGTTTCACAAGGGTGTTGCCCCGAGGGTAGCAAGGTCTGGTAACGTAGGTTCTTTATGGCAAAGTCACTGGTCGTGGTCGAGTCGCCCGCGAAGGCGAAGACCATCAACAAATACCTCGGCAAGAATTACACGGTCATCGCATCGATGGGCCATGTACGCGACTTGCCGAAAAGCAAACTGGGCGTGGACGTCGACGACAATTTCGAACCGTCCTACGAGGTGATCGCCAGCCGCAAGAAGATCATCAAGGAACTCAAGGAGGCCGCCAAGGGATCTGATGAAATTTTCATCGCAACCGACCCCGATCGCGAAGGCGAGGCGATTGGCTGGCATCTGGCCGAAGAGCTCGGAAGCGCCAATCGGAAGAAGATCCGCCGCCTGATGTTCAACGAGATCACCAAGAAGGGCGTGCTGTCGGCGCTCGAACATCCAACCAAGATCAACAAGCAGATGGTCGATGCCCAGCAGGCGCGGCGGGTGCTGGACCGGCTGGTCGGCTACAAGATCAGCCCGCTGCTCTGGGACAAGGTCCGCCGGGGCCTCAGCGCGGGCCGGGTCCAATCGGTCACCCTCAAGCTCGTGTGCGATCGCGAGCGGGAAATCGAAGCGTTCGTGTCCGAGGAGTACTGGATCATCACGGCGCACCTGGCCGGGCCGACCCCTCCGGAGTTCGACGCCAGGCTCCTGAAACAGAACGGGTCGGCCGTCAAGGTCACCTCCCAGGCACAGTCCGACGCGGTCCTGGCGGACCTGCGCCGGGCGAGCTGGGTGGTGGAGTCGGTCACGACAAAGGAGCGGAAGAAGAACGCCGTTCCGCCCTTTATCACGAGCAAGCTGCAGCAGGCCGCGCGGTTCCCCGTCAAGAAGACGATGATGATCGCGCAGCAGCTCTACGAAGGGATCGAGCTGCCGGGCGAGGGGGCCGTTGGCCTCATCACCTACATGCGTACCGACTCGACCCGCGTCGCCGAGCAGGCGATCGCCGAGGTCCGCGGTTTCATCGGCGAGAAATTCGGGCCGGACTTCGTGCCCGACAAGCCGAACGCCTACAAGACCAAGGCGGATGCGCAGGACGCGCACGAGGCGATCCGTCCGACCTCGATGCAATACGATCCTGAAACGGTGCGCGCGTACCTGACGCCGGACCAGTACTATCTCTACCGCCTGATCTGGAACCGGTTCGTCGCCTCGCAGATGCCGCCGGCGACGTTCGACGACACGACCGTGGACATCAAGGCGGATCAGTACACGTTCCGCGTCAAAGGATCGGTGCCCCGCTTTGCCGGCTGGCTCGCCGTCTACAGCCAGGAAACGCCGGAGACGCTGTCGGGCCCCGGGCCCGATGCCGCGTCCGCCGAAGACGACGCCGACGCCGCGCTGCTGCCGGCGCTGCGCGAGGGCGACGCCCTGGCGCTCAAGGACCTGACGCCGGAGCAGAAATTCACCCAGCCGCCGCCGCGCTACAGCGAAGCCACGCTGGTCAAGGCGCTCGAGGAAAACGGCATCGGGCGCCCGAGCACGTACGCCTCGATCATCAGCGTCATCCAGGCGCGCGACTACGTGAACAAGATCGACAGCCGGTTCAAGCCGACCGTCCTCGGCCGGATGCTCGTCGATCGGCTGCTCAGTCCGGTCTTCGACGACATCCTCGACGTCGAGTACACGCGCAACCTCGAAGAGGACCTCGACAAGATCGAGGAGGGTTCCTCGACGTTCGCCAAGACGCTCGCGAGTTTCTACAAGAAGTTCGAGAAGGACCTGAAGCGCGCCGCCAAGGAGATGATCAATCTCAAGGAGGGCGTCGAGCCGGATCCCGCCGTGGCCTGCGACAAGTGCGGGAAGCCCATGGTCATCAAGGCCGGCAAGTTCGGCCTGTTCCTCGCCTGCAGCGGCTATCCGGAGTGCGAGAACACGCGCGAGCTCGAGACGGCGGAGGCGGGCGCCGAAGGCGACGCCCTGGAGGAGGTGTGCGAGAACTGCGGCAAGCCGATGGCGGTCAAGCGCGGCCGCTTCGGGCAGTTCCTCGCCTGCACGGGATATCCCGAGTGCAAGACGACCCGCAAGATCATCACGACAAAGGCCGGGTCCACCGCCGCGAAGCCGGATCAGATCCTCGACGAGAAGTGCCCCAAGTGCGGGTCCAATCTCGTGCTGAAGCAGGGGCGCTTCGGCGAGTTCACGGCCTGCAGCAACTATCCGGCCTGCAAGTACGTCAAGCAGAAGTCCACCGGTCTCGTCTGCCCCAAGGACGGCGGCGACGTTGTCGAACGCAAGTCCAAACGCGGCAAGGCATTTTTCGGCTGCGCGAACTATCCGGACTGCGACTTCGTCCTCTGGAACCGCCCGGTGCTGGAGCCGTGTCCGAAGTGCGGGGAGAAGTTCCTGATCGAGAAGATCACGAAGCGCCACGGCCGCCAGCTGCTGTGCCACCGGGAGGACTGCGACTACGTGCGGTCCGAGGAGCTGGCGCCGGCGTAGCGGGGAGCTTCCGGCTGAAAGAAGTCCCCGGCTTCAGCCGGACGTTCGACCATGTCCATCCACATCATCGGCGGCGGTCTGGCGGGCTCCGAAGCAGCCTGGCAGGCCGCCTCGCCTGACACACCCGTTGTCCTGCACGAAATGCGGCCGGTGCGTCCAACGGCCGTGCATAAGACGGATCGGCTCGCCGAGCTCGTCTGCAGCAACTCGTTCCGGGGAGACAAACTGGACAACGCCGTCGGACTCCTGAAGGAGGAGATGCGGCGGCTCGGCTCCCTCGTCATGCGGGCCGCGGATGCGGCGCGCGTGCCGGCCGGCGCGGCGCTCGCGGTCGATCGCGAACGCTTCGCCGGCGAAGTGACCCGCGCGATCGCCACGCACCCGCACATCACGCTGGTCCGCGAGGAAGTTGGGCGGGTGCCGCGCGATCCCGATGGGCCGGTCATCATTGCGACCGGGCCGCTGACCTCCGAATCCCTCTCCGCCGACATCGCCGCCATCGTCGGCCGCGCGCACCTCTATTTCTACGACGCCATCAGCCCCATCGTCTCGGCCGAATCGCTCGACATGTCGAAGGTGTTCAGGGCCTCGCGGTGGGGCCGCAACCTGGGCATCGTTCGAGGGGCTCGCCCGACCGAAGCGGCTGGACCGGCGTGCGGCGTGGACGACGGCGACGGGCATTACCTCAACTGTCCCCTCGACCGCGATCAGTACGCACGCTTCTACGACGCACTCATGACGGCCGAAAAGGCGCCCCTCCACGAATTCGACGACGCCAGGTTCTTCGAAGGGTGCCTGCCGATCGAAGTCATGGCGGCGCGCGGCGTGGACACGCTGCGGTTCGGCCCGATGAAGCCGGTCGGGCTCCCGGACCCGCGCACCGGGCGTGAAGCCTACGCGATCGTCCAGCTGCGGCAGGACAACCTCGCCGGCGATCATTTCAGCCTGGTCGGATTCCAGACACAGATGAAGTGGGGCGAGCAGGCCCGCGTGCTGCAGCTCATACCGGGGCTCGAACGCGCGGAGTTCGTGCGGTTCGGAATGATCCACCGCAACACGTACATCAACGGGCCGACGGTGCTGCGCGAGACCTGGCAGGTACGGGACCGCGACGGCCTGTTGTTCGCCGGACAGATTTCCGGCGTCGAAGGCTACGTCGAGTCCGCCGCGTCCGGCTTGCTGGCCGGCCGCAATGCCGCGGCCCTGGCCCTCGGACGGCCCGTGACGGCGCCGCCCCGCACCACGGCGATCGGCGCGCTGGCCTACTATGTGTCACACGCGGATCCGCGGCATTATCAGCCGACCAACATCACGTTCGGGATCATGCCGCCGCTGACTGCCGATGGAGGACGACAGCCGCCGCGCGGAAAGGCGGATCGCAAGGTCGCCCAGTCAGCGCGCGCGCTGGCGGATCTGGAGCGATGGCTGCGTCCGGCCGATAACCCGGTGTAGTGGCGGACGCGAGCCACCCGCACGTCACATGAAGGACCATCTTGCCGAGTTCCTCGCGCACCTCGAGCTGAACGAGAACGCGTCAGCGCACACCGTTCGCGCCTATGACAGCGATCTGTCGCAGCTCATCACGTTTCTCGCATCGCACCTCGGACGCCGGCGGCCCGACCTGGTTCCCGCGGACTTCGATCACCTGAACATCCGCGCGTTCCTGGGTGACCTGCACAAACGCGGCAACTCCCGCGCGTCGGCCGCGCGCAAGCTGGCGGCCATCCGGTCCTTTGGGCGATATCTCAGGCGTGAGGGGCACATCGAAGGCGATCCGGCGGCGCTGGTGGGGACTCCCCGGCGCGAGCAACGCCTGCCTCCACACCTCGGCGAATCGGAGATGTCGCGCCTGCTGGAGATGCCCGATCCCGCCAGTGCCCTCGGGCGCCGCGACCGGGCGATCCTCGAGCTGTTCTATGCCTCCGGCCTGCGCCTGAGCGAACTGGTCGGCCTGGGCCTGGAGGACCTGAACCTGTCCGGCCGTGTCGTGCGCGTGCTGGGCAAAGGGCGCAAGGAACGCATCGTTCCGTTCAACATGACGACCGAAGCGGCCCTGCGGGCATGGCTTCTGGACCGCGAGCGCTTCGACCGCGCTGACGTGCGCGTCTCGGGCGGCCGCGTCGGCCCGCCGAAGGCCTCGAGGAAAGCGCCGCTCTTCCTCAACTACCGCGGCGGGCGCCTGTCGACCCGCAGCGTCGATCGGCTCGTGCGCAAGTATGTGGCTGCCTGCAGCACCCGTTTCGGGATCAGCCCGCACGCGCTGCGCCATTCGTTCGCGACCCACCTGCTCGAACGCGGCGCGGACCTTCGCTCGATCCAGGAACTCCTCGGCCATTCGCGCCTCAGCACGACGCAGCGCTACACGCACGTCAACAGCGCGCAACTGCTCGAGACCTACAGGAAGTCGCATCCGAAGGCCTGAACGCGCGCAGCCCGGCTTGTCGCTTCTCAATGCAGCGCCGCTGCGGATCGGTCGCGGCGCGTCAATCTGGCCTGACGCGGGCACGCCCGTTACCGGAGCGTGGAAACCGCCGGGCCCGGCGTGAACGGCTGCGCCGGGGCAATCCCGTCGAGGCTCTGCCAGATGGTCGCCCCCGCGTCGGTCGCGAACCCGCGCGAACCGGTCCGTCCGACCACGAGCGGCACTGCGGTTGCGTAGTAGCCGATTTCGGTCGGGGTGCCGTTGCAGTCCTCGGGGCCAGCTTGCCGGTTGGCATCCGGCTCGAGCATGACCGTGTAGCCGCTCTTGAGGGTCGGGTCCTCGGTCACGTCCGGTGAGAGGAAGGCCTGGGTGCCGCCCGGGCAGGGCACGCCAAGTGTGCTCAGGAGGATGGCGTGGCCGTTGCCTCCGGCGGTCGAGGCATATGCCGCCTCCGCGCTGTTGACCGCGCGAAGCGAGCCGATCGCCGACGATTCGTTGGCCGAGATGCGCGCGCGGAGCAGGCCCGGCACCGCAATGGCGGCGATGACGCCGATGATGGCCACGACAATCAGCAACTCGATCACCGTGAACCCTGCCGGGCGACAGGTCAGGTTGTGTCTCACACCATCGATTCGACCATCGGCCGTCGTCCACCGCGCGAATAGTCGATGCCGAGCGTCTTGATCTTGTAGTTCATCACGCGCGGGCTGATGGCGAGCAGCTCCGCGGCGTCTTTCTGCACCCAGTTCGACATCTTGAGCGCTTCGATGATTGCCTGCCGCTCGATTTCCTCGAGCGCGATGCCCGTGGGCGGGATCCTCACGACGGGGTTGGCTTCGCCCGACGGCTGCGAGGCGAGCTCGCCGAGGGCAAGGTCCGAGCCCGAGATCTGCGGGCCCTCGGTCAGCAGCACCGCGCGCTCGATCGCGTTCTCGAGCTCACGGATGTTACCCGGCCAGTTGTAGCGCATCAGCAGCTTCTGGGCATCGTTGCCCAGGCCGTCCACCCGCTTCTTCAATTCGCCGGCGAACCGCCGGAGGAAGAACATGGCGAGCTGGTTGATGTCCTCCTTGCGTTCCCGCAGCGGCGGCATCTCGATCGACACGACGTTCAGGCGGTAGTACAGGTCCTCGCGGAACTGTCCGCTGGCCACCATCTGCGCCAGGTTGCGATTGGTGGCCGCGATGAGTCGGACGTCCACGCGCAGGGTGCGCGTCCCGCCGAGGCGCTCGAACTCGTGTTCCTGCAGAACGCGCAGGATCTTGGCCTGGGTGTTCGCACTCATGTCGCCGACTTCGTCCAGGAACAACGTGCCCCCGTCGGCCTGTTCGAACCGGCCGACCCGCTGTTTGTCGGCACCGGTGAAGGCCCCCTTCTCGTGGCCGAAGAGTTCGGATTCGAGGAGGTTCTCCTGAAGCGCCGCGCAGTTCACCTTGACGAAGTTGCGGCCGGCACGCAGCGAATTGTGGTGAACCGCGCCGGCAATCAGCTCCTTTCCGGTACCGGTCTCGCCCCGGATCAGGCACGTCGTGTGGCTCTTGGCGACTTTCTTCACGATGTCCAGCACCGACTGGAGCGCGCCGCTCGCGCCGACGATGCGGTCGAAGTCGTAGATGTCCTGCTGCGTGTGGCGGAGGTATTCGATCTCGTGCTTGAGGCGGCGGACCTCGATCGCCTTGGCGATCTTGAGCTCCATCTCCTCGATTTCGAAAGGCTTCTGCACGAAGTCGAACGCGCCGATCTTCATCGCCTCGACGGCGGTGTGGATCGAGCCGAACGCCGTCATCAGAATGACGGCCGTGCTCGGGTGCAGCGATTTCGCCGTGCGCAGGACGTCCATACCGTCGCTGCCGCCCATCTTCAGGTCGCTCAGCACGACGTCGAACTGCCCTTCGTGCAGCTTCTCGATCGCTACGTTCCCGTTGGGCGCTTCTTCCACTTCATGGTGGGCGTCCGAGAGCGCGCGGACGATGCCGCGGCGCAGTGAATCGTGATCGTCAGCTACAAGAATGCGACCCATGGCACAGTCCCTACTCCCTAGTCTCACGTCTCTGGTTCAGCCTCGAGCCCGTCATCGGAACAGCTCATGGCTGCCGCTGACGGGCAGGGTCACCCGGAATCGGGTGCCTCCGCCCGCGCGGGCGCTCACGTCGATACGGCCGTCGTGCGCATCGACGATCTTGCGCACGATCGCGAGTCCCAGGCCCGATCCCTGCGGCTTGGTCGTGAAGAACGGACTGAAAATCTTGTCCATCAAGTCGGGTCCGACACCCGGACCGTCGTCGTTCACTTCGACCTGGATCATAGGGGAGGCGTGCGGCGTCGCCGGTCGCCGCCTCCTCGTCGGGCGCGATCGGCACAGCGCCGATCGTCACGCAGCCCATGCCGCCGAGCGCTTCGAAGGCGTTGGTCAGCAGGTTCGTGAACAACTGCCGCAGCTGGTGCGGGTCGCCCTGGATTGGCGCGAGGTCCTCGGGCAGCGAGACCGCCACGCTGACGTTGCCCCGCGGGACGTGGCTCTCTGCCATCGAAATCGCGTCCTGCAGGACGTCCGCAAGCGCGATCCGCTCGAGCTGGAGGCGAATCGGCCGTACGAAGTCGAGCACCTCCATGACGATGGCGTTGGCCATCTTCGCTTCCTTGATGATGTCGCGGAGGATCGACTGGGCGTCTTCCGAGTCGGTGAGCTGACGCTTCAGGATGCCGGCCATGACCTCGATGCCGGCCAGGGGATTCTTGACCTCGTGCGCAATGGCGGCCGCCATCTCCCCGAGCGCGGCCAGGCGGTCGCGAAGCCGCTCGCGCTCCTCCATCTGCTCGACGAGCGTCAAGTCCTTGAAGAACAGCGCGGCGCCGGTGATCCGCCCGCGCCCGTCGCGCACCTGCGACAGCGTATAGCCGATGACCTTGCCGGTGCTCTTCAACCGCAGTTCCGCGCGGTTGGGGAGGTGCGACAGCTCGAACGCGCCGGCCACGATCCGGGAAACGTCAGGCTGATCCCTGAGGACCTGGATGTACGGCCGGCCGATGTCCGAAGCCTGCGGATCGAGCCCCAGCGTGCGGTACGCGACCGCATTCATCACGGCGACGCGACCGTCCTTGGTGACGGCCAGCACGCCATTGCGCAGATTCCAGACGAGGTCACGGTAGAAGCCCTCCGTGACGGCATCAGCCGCCCGGCTTCGGCCGGAGCGCGGCTTGGCTGCAGCGCGCGAGGCGACAGACGCGGCACGGCGGGCCGCGATCCGCGGTTTACGAATCGGCATGATGAAATCGGCCGCATGGCCCGGGAGCGGCTCGGACGCCAATATTGTAATTGTCCGCTTCCGTCCAGCCAAGGTCTTTTCCTTCTGCAGTTTACGGTTGTCACACCTGCGCCGGCCGCACAGGCGCGGTCCGGGAACAGGCGAGTGCCGCCCCAGCCGATGGGGCAAAGGGTGTGCCCCCGGGTCAACCGGGTGCCTTGCGGGATTTGCTGGGGTTTTGACAGGAAACCTGGCCGGTGCGAGGCCGCGTTGATTACATTTCGGGGCGCGAATTACAATTCTGTGTGCTGTAGCGCTTCCCACTGCGACATCAGGTCGCCGACCTCCCACATGAGGGCCTGGTGCCGGTCGATAACCGGTTTCGCGGTTTCGTGATTGTCGTAGAAACCGGGCGCTGTCATCGCCGCCTCGATTTCCTTGATCGCCTGCTCGCGGTCGGCGATGCGGCTCTCGAGGTCCTCGATGCGCTTGCGCCGGGTATCGTGCGCCTTGCGCACGCGACGGGCTTCAGATTCCTGGCGCTTCCGCTCCTCGTAGGAGGGCTGCGGACGACGATCCCCGTCGAGCGCCGGCCGCTTCCCGCCGGGGGCCTTCTGCGGCCGCGGCGCCGGCCCGGCGCCCTTGCCTGCCTGCGTCCCGGTGGCCGCGCCGGACGGCTGGCCGTCCGCCCTGTTCGTCGCGGGCTGGGACACCGCCGTGCCCTCGGCCTGCTGCTTCCGGCTCCAGAGGAACTCCTCGTACGTGCCGGGATAGACGAGGGCCTGCCCGCGGCCGATCTCGATGATCTTGGTCGCGAGCTTGTCGACGAAGTACCGATCGTGCGAGACGAAGATCAGGGTGCCTCCGAAGTCTTCGAGCGCCTCGAGCAGCACATCCTTGGAAGCGAGGATCGAGGTGGTTGGTCGGCTCGTCGAGCAGAAGCGTGTTCGATGGCCGCAGGAGCATTCGCGCCACGGCCAGCCGCGTCCGTTCTCCTCCTGAAAGCACGCGCACCGGCTTCTCGATATCGTCGCCCGAGAACAGGAAGCCGCCGAGGATGTTGCGGATGTTCGGCACCATGTGCATCGGTGCGTCGCCGGCCAGCGTCTGATACACCGTCCGCGACGGTTCCAGCGTCGTCGCCTCGTCCTGGGCGAAGTACTGCATCACGACCTGGTGCCCCTCGGTGCGCGTCCCGCCATCCGGGGCTTCAACGGCCGAGAGCATCCGCATGAGCGTGGACTTGCCGCTGCCGTTGGGGCCGATGAGCGCGATCCGATCGCCGCGCTCGATGTGGAGGTCGATTCCCCCGAAGACGACCTGGGCGCCGTACGCCTTGCGGATGCCGCGCAGCTCCAGGACCATGCGCCCGCTCTTCGCGCACGCCGGAAAGGCGAAATGCACCCGCTTGCGCTCCGGCGGGATTTCGATGCGCACGACCTTGTCGAGCATCTTGATCCGGCTCTGCACCTGGGAGGCCTTCGTCGCCTGATAGCGAAAGCGGTTGATGAAGGCTTCCATGCGCGCGACCTCCTCGTCCTGATCGTGCTTCTGCTGGCGCAGCCGCTCCATCCGCGCGTCGCGCTCGCGCAGATACCCGCTGTAGTTGCCGGCGTAGTCGGTGAGGGTGCGCAGGCCGATCTCGGTGATGCGCGTGACGACGGCATCGAGGAAGTAGCGGTCGTGCGAGACGAGGATGACGGCGTGGGGATAGGACGTGAGGTAGTCCTCGAGCCAGTTGCGGGCGTCGAGGTCCAGGTGGTTGGTCGGCTCGTCGAGCAGGAGCAGACCGGGACGTGTGAGCAGCAGTTTGGCGAGCGCGATGCGCATCTGCCAGCCGCCCGAGAACGCTTCGCTCGGCTTGTCGAAATCGGCCGGCGTGAAGCCGAGGCCGCGGAGCACCGTCGTGATCTTCAGGTCGATGGTGAAGCCTTCGAGCCGCCGGAAGTTCTCCTGCAGATCGCTGTAACGCGTCAGCATCGAGGCGTGCTCGGACTCGTGGACCGAGTCGTCCGCGAGCCGCTCCTCGAGCGCCTGGATCTCGGCGCGCATGTCGAGCAGGGGCTTGAACGCCAGCCCGGCTTCCTCGATCAGGGTCCGGCCGCCATGGGTGAGCCCGTCCTGCGGGAGGTAGCCGACCGTGAGTCCCGACGGCTTGACGACCGAGCCGCCATCGGGTTCGTCGAGCCCTGCCAGTATCTTGAGCAGCGTCGTCTTGCCGGCGCCGTTTGGTCCGCTGAGCCCGACGCGTTCGCGATCGTCGATCTGCCAGCTGACCGCGTCGAGGAGCACGCGGTCGCCAAACGATTTCGACAGGTTTGCCAGCTGAATCATCGAGGGGAGGTCAAGCGGGGCGTGTGCGCCGCGTGCGTTTCCGGAGCGTCCGGAAAGCCATTTTAGCACGCCGGCACACGCGGGTCCGCGCGCGGAAGGCTTCCGTGGCCGCTCGCGTGGTCACATGACGCTCAATACCGGACCTTCATGTCCTAAACAGTCCGCTCGCTCGGTGTCCTTCCAGGCCTTGGCGCTGCCATGGCACGGACTTAGGATGGCTTCACCCCATGCGCTCACTGCTTCCGGCCGCGCTCCTTGCCGTCGCGACCCTCGTCGGGCGCGGCGCCAGCGCGCGCCACGGACGCCGCTACGGGCGTCGTCGTCGTCTCGGCGCAGTTCAGCAGCCGCACCTCGCTGAAAGTCTCGACCCAGATGCTGCGGTTCGACGTGATCACGCCCGGCCAGGCGGCGACCGCGGAGGTGGAGTTCTCCGCCGGGGCGCGCACGCCATCCGGCGCCGAGGTGGTGCTGTCGATGGAGCCCGAGCGTGCCATCGAAGGGCCGGGCGGCGCCGCCGACGTCGAGTCGTCACTGAGTTTCTCGGGCGAAGGCGAGGGCACGACGGCGGGAATCGTCGGTTCCGGCGCGCCGACGATTGCCGGCCGCTGGAGCGGCAGCGGCCTTCGTAGCGGCCGCCTCGTGTTTTCACTGCGCGCGGGAGCGACCGGCACCTACACGCTGCCCGTGCGGTTCGTGCTCAGCACGCCCTAGCCTGCAATCTGCAATCTGCAATCTGCAATCTGCAATCTGCAGTCTGCAGTCGCGGTCGCGGGGCTGCAATTACTGTCTGTCCCGCATCACCCACAACTTCAGGCCAAGCAACTGTTCGAGATCCGCGGCGACCTTCTCCGCCTGCGCGCGTGTGGAATAGGGGCCGACGCGCACCCGGTAGAGCGTATCTCCCTCGCCCGGTTCCACCATGTAGGCCGGGAGCCCGGAGGCGCTCAGGCGGATGACGATGTCGCGCGCGCTGTCCAATTGGGCCAGCGCGGCGATCTGGATCGCATAGGCCAGTGGCGCGCGCGACGTGGCCGCGGGGACGACGCCAGGCAGCGACCGCGGCGCCGCCGGGGGGCGCCGTGCGCCGGCGCGCGGCGGCGCTGACGGTGCTGAACCGCGTGCGGGCGCCGCGGTCCGCGGGGCGTTGCCCCGCGTCGTGCCGCGCGCCGCGCTGGTGCCGCCGCCCTTGGGCGGGAAGACCTTTCGAATCTCCGGGCGTTTCTCGATCGAGACGACGAAGGGCACGCGGCGAGCAGGTGGTCGCGCGTCAGCGCGGCCTTGACCTCCGCATTCCCGGCTGATCACGGCGCCTTCGGGCAGTCGACTCGAGCAACAGCTTGACGGTGTGCTCGCCGCTGCGGACGGCGTCGAATCGATAGCGTCCCTTGCGTACCTGTTCCGAGCGGGCGCCGCCGTCGAGGATGATCACCGCGCCGTCCACCGGTTCTTCTCCCGCGTCCGCCTTTCCGTTTCCGTTCGCGTCGCGCACCACCTGTCCCTCGATCGCGCCGAGCGGGATCAGCCCGAAGGACAGGCGCCGCGTATCGCCGCGCGAGATTTCGACCTGCACGGAGGAGACGACGGGGGGATCGAAATCAATCGGCAGCGCGCCCGTGTCGAGGCCGACGTCCCGCAGGCCGACGGGCACGTTCAGAAACGAGAACTGGCCGTCGTGGCCGGAGGTGATGGCACTGCCGGAGACGATGCGCAAAGGAATCCCTTCGAGCGGATTCTCTCCCGAGTCGAGCAGGCCGTTTCCGTTCCAGTCGGCAAACACCGAGCCCGACGACGGACCCGGTGCCGCGGCCGGCGGCCGACGCGGAGATCACGGCGCTGTTGGCCAGGTAGACCGAGCCGGTGGGTAGCGTGCGCACCAGCCGCAGGATCGAGCGCGTCGTCCACGGGCTGCCGGTCTGGAACGGCATGGGCGAGCGATCGACGTTGACGTTGAACGAGATCGACATGCGGCGAGTGAGCTGCCCGTTGAGCCCGAGGCTCATCGACTCGCGCGGCACGAAGCTCTGCGTCAACAGGTCCACGTTGCGCGCCACGGTCCCCTCGCCGCGGAACCACAGATCGCGATGGGGAATCTGGAGTTGCGCGCCGCCGCCGGCCTGCCAGTACGTCGTGCCGGATCCCTCGGCCTGGTTGCGCATGAACATCATCGTGCCGAACACCTGCGTGCTGCGCGAGACGTTCATGAAGAGCTGCGCGGACGAATCGTGCTGCGTGTAGGACGACAGGGCGTTGACATGGTCCACGTTGTCGCGGCGCGAGTAGCGCGCGAAGCTGTTGAACCGGCCGACGGCCGTCTGCCACTCCGCCGTCCACGATCCGGTGTCGCTGTCCTGGAACGATCCGAATCGCACGGGGCGTGACACCCGGTCCCCCTGCTCGCCGCGGAGCGTCAGCGAGGATCGCGACGTGAGCATCAGCCGGACTCCGGCGATCTCGCGCGTTCCGGTGCTGCGCGGCGCGGGGCGCGAGGACGCCAGCGACTGGTCGGGGTTGACGTTGGAGCGGAAGGCCTCCCACCCGGCCGACACGCGCACGCGCGGCAGGAGGTCGTAGTCCCCCGCGGCGAAGAGCCCTTCGCGATCCTGCAACGGGTAGTTCAGGACGGGGAAGTCCCCGGCGGCGAAGTGCGACGCGTTGACCTGGAACCAGCCGCGCTTGTGCAGCCAGCTCGCGCCCGCCAGGTAGGACACATCGTGCTCGCGCGTCGAAGCTCCGACGCGCTGGAATGACACGTAGCTTGCGTCGCCGACCAACTGCAACTCGGGGGTGAGCCAGAACCGCGCGCCGCCGCCAGCCTGGTCGCTCGCGTCGATGGTAAAGGTGAATTCCTTCAGATTCCGCGTGCGGATCCGCGAGGCACGGGCGCCGAGCTCGAGCCGATCTCCGACCTTGTGCGTCAGGCGCACCAGGCCGATGTCCTGAGCGAGCGTCTCCGGATCGCTCCCGAAGATGTTGCGCCAGGCGGCCGCGCGCCCCACCACGATCTGCAGGCTGCTCTGCTTGGTGCGGCCCGTGACGGCGCCGCCGGTGAAGGTCACGGCGGGTGTGAACAGGTTCGACAGCCGATACTCGCCGATCGCCGGGGAGAAGTACGTGTCCCCGCCCTCGAGGGACCAGGCGATGCCGCCGGCCTTGATGTCGCGGATCGCCACGTACGTGCGTCCAAGGTGCGCCTCGTCACCGCGCCGCGCCCCGCGCAGTTCGATCTGGAAGATGCCGAAGCGGGTCCCCGGCTGCAGCCACGAGACGCCGAAGTCCGGCTCGATGCGGTTCTGCCCGGCGAGGCGCTGGGGATCGCCAGTCACCGCCTGCGCGGACGCCGACACCTGCACCGAGCCCTGCTGCGCGCGCGCCGGGACGGCAGGAACGAGGAGTGATGCGGCGGCCAGTCCTGTAAGGAGCTGGCGCATGGTTTACCGCGGGACCTTCAGCGTCGTCTCGCCCACGACGAGCGCCGGCAGGCCCACGTCCAGCTTCACCTCGACGCGGTACTCGCCGGGGGGAAGCGTGAGCTTCTTTTCGGGGTCGATCGCGACGATGGCGACGTCACGCTCGCTTTCCGGCAGCAGCGGCACGTCGGGCACCGGGATCTCGCTCAGCGTCTTTCCCGACGCGTCGTAGATGTAGAGCGTGCCCTTCGTGCGGACGGAACGCCGGCTCGTGTTCTTGAGGGTCGCCACGACCTGGACCTGCCCGCCCACGGTGCGCTGCCGGAGGTCGGTGAGTTCCGCGGCCATCGGCGGCTGGCCGATGTTGATGTAGATCAGGGTGCCGATGCGGTTCTTGAACTGCACCTGGCGCGCGCGTGCGGCCGGATCGCCGGTCGCGGGGCTGAACTCGAAGAGCACGCCCGTCCGATAGCCGCCCGGCTGCACGCCGGCCGGCACCGTGAAACTGAAGCGAACGGCGGTCTCCTTGCCAGGATCGATCACGGTCTCGGGCGGCGCGAGACGCATCCACGCGGTGGCCGAGAAGGTGCCGTTCTGCTCGGCGCCCTCGAACTGCGGGACGCCGTCCCTCGACAGGTCCCAGTCGGTCAGGATCGCCCGCACGCGAACGGGTTCCTTCCCCGCGTTGATCACCGTGATCGGCTGGGTGGAGGTGCTCCCGGGCCCGGCGGTCAGCTCCACCCGCAGCGGCGAGACTTCGACCGAAATCTGAGCGGCGGCTGGCGCGGCGCAGAGCAGGAGGCCAAGCGCAGCCGCAATCAGGGCGCGCTCAAGGTGAAGACGACGGTCTGGGTGTACGTGCCGGCGCTGTAAGTCCATGAATTCGCCACCAGAAATGTGACCGACCCGGTTCGGACCGGATTTGCGTTGCCGTTTCCCGACGCGAGCGTTTGCGCGACGGTTTTGCTCAGTGTCCCGTTCTGGAACGGGGGCGCGGGGGTCGCCACCCAGGTGACGTTAGCTATATCGACCGTTGAGGCTCCGGAATTTAGATCGCCGCCGGCCAGCACCGTCAGCGTCCACGGGCCGCTGTTCTGGCGTATGCGGTAGGACACCGTGACGGGCGCGGCCGCGACGAGCGGCATCGTGTCGGGGTCCTGCGACGGGAACGTGATGACGCCGGGCGTGACCGTCAGGTCGAGCTTCTGGGCGTCGGCCGGGGCCGGCAGGACCGCCACCGCGAGCGCCACGAACAGGCCGGCGAGGATCTGGCGTCTCATGCAGCACTCAGCGTGAAAAGCAGCGTCAGGGTGTAGGTGCCCGTCGGGTGCGACCAGAGATTGCGGAAGAGGAAGCTCGTGCGTGCCGCTGCGCACGCCCGAGCTGGTCCAGGCGGCAACGAGCTGCGGCGTGGCGGCGCTGAGCGTGCCGCCGACGAAGCCGGGGCCCGTGGCGGTCCACGTGATCATCGAGGCCGGAATCGTGCTCACGCCGGAACGGAGGTCGTCGCTGGCCTGGACGGTGAGCGTGACCGCGCCGTTTTCAGTGGCGCGCGCCTTCGCGGTGATCAGGACGGTCGAGGGAGTTGCGCCGACCTGGGGAACCGTGTCGGGATCCGCGTCCGGAAAACTCAGGCTGGCTGAGGAGAGCGACAATCGCGCGAGGCCCGAGAAGGCGACGTTGAGCGTCGCCGTGCTGGTCTGCCCCGCGGCAAGCGCGGGGCAGCCGGCAACCAGGAGCGCGATGATGGCGAAATAGCGCATTCAGAAGGTCCAGGGTCCCGGCGCAGGCCGTGCACCCTCGACCCCTTATCGGCTAGGGCGCGGTCAGCGTGTAGTTCAGCGTGACGACGTAGCTGCCGGTCGCGTAGCTCCAGCTGTTGGGCAGCGAGAACGTGTGCGTGCCGCTCGGGTTGCCGGACCCGGTCCAGGATCCGACGGTCTGGGCCGTCGTCTTGTTCGAGGTTCCGGCCGTGAAACCGGCGCCGGTCACCGTCCAAGTGAGGTCTCCAATGCCGATCGTGTCGGCGCCCGAGGTGAGGTCGCCGCTGGCCTTCATGGTCAGCGTGACGGCGCCGTTGGCCGAGGTGCGCGACTTGACGTCAATGCTGACCGCCGCCGAGGTCAAGTTGGGCGTGACGTCGGGGTCGGCGTCCGCAAAGGTGATCGAGGCGGCGCCCAGCGTCAGTTTCGCCTTGGCGTTCACGTTGACCGTGACGGCGATACTGCCCGGTGCCGTCGCCTGGGCGAAGGCCGCCGTCGAGATCCCCACAACCATGACCGCCGCCGCTACTCCGCTCCATACTGCCTTCATCATGTGACTACCACTCCCGTTTTGAATACCTTCCGCTTCCCGCGGAAGTGTGCACGATGCCTGCCCCTGGTGTCCGCCTCCGTGCGGCCGGCGGTGGGAAACCCTTGTGTGTCTGCCGTTTACGAAACCATCGACCGCTGCCGATCGATCCACGTGTTGAGGTCGCTCCGCCGAAACCGCCACTGGCGCCCGATGCGGATGGCCGGGAGTTCACCACTCCTGATCAGCCGGTAAATCGTGCGCGGATTCACCTTCAAGTAGCCCAGGACCTCTTCGGTCGTCAGGAACGAGGGCAGTGTGACCCCCTCGTTTGTGTCGCTTAATGTCGCTTCAGGTGATTTCATTTAACGCCGTCTTAATGACTTGATATGACATTGAAGACACTAAGAGAATAAAGCCGACAGACTTGGACGTCAAGGTGCTTTTGCTGGCAGCGGAGGGAAAGTGTGCAAAGGTGTGAACCGGCCCGGCCGGAGAGCCGAATTCTGGCCTGAAAACGCCGGATGCGGCTATTCGCCGAGGGCCTTGGCGGCGGCGGCGAGCACGCGCGGAACGCGGAACGGCTTGGTCAGGTAGCCCGACACCCCGAGATTGACCGCCTCGATGGCACTGGACTCGGTCGAATAGCCCGTGATGATGATGACCGGCATGTCGGCCTTCATACGTCGCGCTTCGCGGATGACGGCCAGGCCGTCCACGCCGGGCATCTTGAGGTCCGTAATCAGCAGATCGTAGGAAATGATGCGGAGGCGCTCCAGCGCCGTGCGGCCATCAGGCGCCAGATCGACGTCGTATTCCGCCAGCGCGAGCGTTTTCGACAGCAGATCGCGGATGCTCGCCTCGTCGTCGACCACCAGCACGCGCGGTCGCCCGGCGACCGGCAGGTTGACGCGGGGCAGCGACGAGGTGGTCCGCGCCGCGCGTGGCCGCTGGGTCTCGAGCCACGCATCGATGTCGCGCTTCCGGAAGCGCCACTGCCGTCCGACACGCAGGGCCGGAATCTTCCCCGCCTTGATCAGGCGATACACGGTCCGCAGGTTGACGTGAAGGTATTCGAGTACCTCTTCGGTCGTCAGGAAGCTCTCGTCCATGGCGTGTGAGCGTACTGTATCAGACTCTGGCGTTCGTGGGCGCTCGCAGTGGCGCCTGGTTGATCGCCGCCGGCAGGTCGATCGTGAACACCGCGCCGCCGCTGGACGAATTCGACGCGACGATCTGGCCGCCGTGTTCCTGGATGATTCCGTACGTGATCGCCAGTCCGAGCCCGGTCCCCTGTCCCACGTCCTTGGTGGTGAAGAACGGATCGAAGATGCGCGGCAGCACCTCGTCCGCGATGCCCGTGCCGGTGTCGCGAATGGTCGTGCGCACGATGGTGCCGCCCGCGGCGGTGTCGAGCGTGATGTCGATGCGGCGCGGACCCTCGCGCTTCCCGACCGCGTGCTCGGCGTTGATGAGGACGTTGAGGAACGCCTGCTGGAGCAGCAGCGCATCGCCCCAGATCGCCGGCGCGCCCGGCCGGAAGTGGCGCACCACTTCGACCTGGCCGCGGCGCAGCGCCGCGTTCCGGCTCGCGAGCGCGCGCGCGATGACCCGATCGAGCCGGAGACGATGCCGGGCCATCTTTCTCGAGCCCGTGAAGACGAGCAGGTTCCGGACGATCTTCGCGGCGCGCTCGCCTTCGCGATAGATGCGGCGCAGCTCCGTGCGCAGCGGGCCGGAGCGCACGGTGGTCTCGAGCAGCAGTTCGAGGTGCCCGAGCACCCCCTGGAGGGGGTTGTTCATCTCGTGGGCGATGCCGGCGACGAACTGCCCGAGCGACGCCAGGCGTTCGGATTGCGCCAGGCGTCCGCGCAGCGCCTCCCGGTCTGCCTCGAGCCTCGCCTGCGCGCTGATGTCGCGCGCGACCAGGACGAGACCAACCGGTTCGCCGTTCTCGTCAATCAACCGCGTGACCGTCGACGTGAAGACTCCGCCGAGCAGGGGGTCCGCGATCTGCCTGGTGCGTGCCTCCTCACCCGATTCGTGCGCCTGGACCCAGTCGGCCATCTCGGGTCCCACCAGCCCCTGGAGCGGACGCTCCAGCAGTTCCGCGCGCGTCGCGTGCGTGCGCGCCTCGAAGGCGCCGTTCATCTGCACGACGCGCAGGTCGTTGTCGGTGACGACCACCAGGTCGATGATCGAGTTGAAGGTGTTCTCGAGCATCCGCCGCTGGCGCAGGACCTCCTCCAGCAGCTGGATGTTCTCGATGCCGACCGACAGCTGCCGGCTCAATTCCTGGACGAGGACCGAGAGTTGTCCCGTATCGAGGCTCGCCGGGTCCCCTTCGACGACGAAGGTGCCCAGGGCACGCCGCCACCCGCGCAGGGGCGCAATCAGCACCTGCGCGCCCCCGTCGGCCAGGACGAGCGGGGCCGTGAGCCGGAGGCCGCGGGCGGGAGCGGCTGTGGGATCCTCGGTGGACACCCGCTCGACCGCCGCCCCGGCGGGCCGATCCGACATGCTGGTGAGCACCAGTTCGTGCGTCCGGCGCTGGTGCAGCCACACCGACACGCGGGTGGTGCCGAAGAGCGCATTGGCATCGCGCAACACGGTGTCGAGCGCCGTGCCGATTGCCAGCGTGGCTGAGACCCCGGCCGAAAACGCCAGGCACAGCTCCTGGACACGCTGACGCGCGTCGCGCTCCCGCGTCAGGCGCGTCAGTTCGGCGGCGAGCGTGTCCTGGGTTGACGGCGACGTGAAGGCATCCATGCGGTTCGGCCGACCTGCATTCTAAATTGTTGACTCCCAAAGGTAAAATGGCTGCCGACTGCCGTGTCACCCGCGGCGTCTAAATCCACGAAACGGCGTTGATGGCCACGACCGACGAAGAGCTGGTCGCCCGCTCACGAGGAGGCGACCTCGACAGCTTCAACCAGCTCGTCCTGCGCTGGGAGCGGCCGATCTACGCCCTGGCGTACCGCGTCATCGGGCGCGAGGAAGACGCGCGCGACGTGGCCCAGGAGACGTTCCTGCGCGCCTTCCGCGCGCTCGGCGGCTTCAAGGGGCAGGCGAAGTTCTCCTCCTGGCTCTACCGCATCACCCTGAACCTCTGTCGGGACTGGATGCGGCGGGAGCGGCGCACGCCGGTGTCGCAGGCGCCGGAGGGCATCGACATCATCGAGCTGGCCGGAGAAGGAGAGCCGGCCGAGTCCATCGAGGACGTCGTTTCACGCAAACAGCTCGGCCGGGCCGTCGAGAAGGCGATGACGCTGCTCCCGGAGGACCAGCGGACGGCCATCATCATGAAGGAATACCACGGGCTCACGTTTCAGGAAATCGCCGACCTGCTCGACTGCCCGTTGAGCACGGTGAAGACGCGGTTGTACCAGGGACTGAGCGTGCTCCGGAAGCAGCTTCGGGATGACGGTGTGCAGGGAAGGTTCTGATGGACGCGAAGATGACGTGTGACAAAGAACGGCTGGTTGGCTTTCTCTACGACGAGATCGACGTGGTCTCCCGGCGGGCGATGGAGGCGCACCTGGCTTCGTGCCCCGCCTGCCGCGACGAGATAGCCGCGCTCAGGACGACCCGGCGGCAGCTGGCCGAGTGGGCGCCCCCGGAATACCAGCTCGGATTCCAGATTGTGAGCGGCGCGGCACGGCCGGCTCGCTCGCGTTTCGGCTTCTCGCCGGCCTGGGGACTGGCCGCGGCCGCCGTCCTCGTGCTGGCCGCCGCCGCGGCCGTCGCCAACCTCGACGTCAGCTACAACGCCAGCGGCCTGACCATTCGCACCGGCTGGAACAGGGCGCCCGTCGCGCCGGCGTCCGCCGCGCCGAGCGCGGAGGTCACCAACGCGTCCATGGTGGTTCCGGCCGAAATCGCCTCCAGGATCGAGGTCCTCGATCGACGGTTGCGTGAGCTCGAATCAGTCCGGCCCGCGGCGGCGAGCGCCGCCGTGCAGAATGCGTCCGGACCGCGCGTCACCGACACCGACGTCCTGCGGCGGGTGGGCACTCTCGTGAACGAGAGCGAGACCCGGCAGAATCGCGAACTCGCGCTGCGCATCCGGCAGCTCCATTCGGAGCTGGAGGCCCAGCGGCGCGTGGATCTTGCCACGATTCAGCAGGGGCTGCAGGGCGCGACCGGGGCGGAAGTCGCGATGCACCGCGAACTCTACAACTACGTGAACGGCTTGTATCGTGTGTCGCTGCAATCGAAGTAACGCGGAGGAACGATCGTGACATCAGTTGCCATTCTCGCGCTCGGCCTGACCCTGTCGCAGCAGTCGGTTCCGCCGGCCGTGCCGCAGTCCGCGCCCCGGTCGCCGCGCCCGACTCCGCCCCGGGGACGCAGTCGGCGGATTCGCAGGTGTCAGCCCGCCACCGGCGCGACGAGATCGGCGTGATGGAAGGCGTACTCGCCGCGGCGGTGCGGCTCGGCGCCAACCAGATCGCGCGCGAAATGCAGTCGGCCGGCCCCGGCCCGTCCGTCCTGATCGGCCAGCCGCGCGCGCGCGGGTTCATCCTCGAGGGCTACGGCATCTTCTTCAACGTCGAGATCCCCACGCTTCAGACGAGCGTCGTCTGGTCGATGCAGCAGCTCCAGCGGGACCAGCAGGTGACCGGCCAGTCGCTCGACGCGCTCCGGTCGCTCGTCGAAACGCTGCCCGACGCCGAGGCAAAACGTCAGTACCAGGCGGCGATCAAGCGGCTCGAGCAACAGGTCGGCCCCCTGCCTCAGCCGCCGCCCGGGGCTCAGGCTGCTGACCTTGGGGCCGAACCGGACGATCCCGATGCGCGCTACACGAAGGCGGTGATTGGCGCCTGCCTCGACGCGATGCTCGAGCACAGCAAGCCGATGAACCTCGCCCCCGCAGAGTGGCTGACGGTGGCGCTCACCGGCAGCGAAGCCACGTTCGCCTCGAACCAGCTGTACGAGGCGACCACCTTCGTGCTGCGCGTGAAGGGGAGCGATCTGGCCGACTACCTCGCCGGGCGCATCACGCGCGACCAGATTCGCGCGAAGGTCGAAGTCCGGGAGTTCTGATCTACAATTCGGCCATGCATGCGCTCAGGATCCCGCTCGTGTGCCTGGCACTCGTCGTGGCCGGCTGCACGCAGCCCGTCGACCTGAAACAGGCACTTCAGGTCACCGACGTCTCGACCGGCTGGCAGGATGCCGGCATCGTGGACGGCCGCAACAAGGTCGTCCCGAGCGTCACCTTCAAATTGAAGAAGACCTCCGGCGCCGACGTCCCCTGGGTCGCGCTGAACGGCGTCTTCAGCGCCGCCGACGGTCAACCGAGCGATCTCGACGAGGACATCTACGTGCAGCGCGTGGACTTCGCCGGCGACGAGACGCCGCCCATCCCTATCGTGGGCACGACCGGCTACACCGGCGATCCCCCGCAGTCGCGCGCCGACCTCCTCAAGCACACGATGTTCCGCGACATGAAGGTAAAGATCTTCGTCAAACAGAGCTCCGCGCAGTGGGTGGAGCTTGCCGAGACGCCGATCGCGCGTCAATTGCTGATCCGGTAGGCGACGGCCACCCTGGTGCCGCGCGACGCCCCGACAGCAGATCCGCCCCAGGCGCCCGCCACGCTCGAACGGCGGCTCGGACCGTTCGACGCCGCCGCCATCGTCATTTCCAACGTCATCGGTGGCGGGATCTTCTTCGTGCCGGTGATCATCGCGCAGATGGTGCCGCAGGGCGCCGCGATGCTTGGCGTGTGGCTGATCGGCGGCGCGCTCGCCTTCGCCGGAGCCATGGCGTACGCCGAACTCGCGGCCCTGCGTCCGAGAGCCGGCGGCGAGTACGTGTACCTGCGCGAGGCATTCGGGCCGCTGGCGGCCTTCCTCACGGGCTGGACGTCGTTCGTGGCCGGTTTCTCCGGGGCGATTGCGGCGAGCGCCGTCGCACTGGCCGACTATGTCGGCCGTTTCATCCCCAGCGCCGCCGACGCGACGCCTCTCTTCGTCGTGCCGCTTCCGCTCGTGCCCTTGATCCTGTCGCCCCGCGCAGTCGTGGCGCTCGTCGCCATCGGCGCGCTGTCGCTCCTGCACATGCGCGGACTCGGGCCCGGGAGCTTCGTGCAGAACGCGCTCGCGGGGATCAAGGTCACGGCGCTCGTCGCGTTCGTGTCGCTCGGGTTTGCGTTCGGCCACGGCGCCCTGTCGAACGCCACCGGCGGAACGGTCCCCGTGTCGGGCATGCTGCTCGCGCTCGTGCCCGTGATGTTCAGCTACTCGGGCTGGAATGCCGCCGCGTATGTCGCGGAGGAAGTGCGCGACCCGGGCCGCAACGTGCCGCTGGCGCTCGGGCTGGGGACGGTCGCCGTCGTGATCATCTACCTGTCGCTGAACGCGCTGTACCTGTATGCGATGCCCGTGTCGGACCTGGCGTCGCTGCCGGACGGCCGCCTCGTGGACAGCGTCGCTGAACGCCTTTTTGGATTCACGGCGGGGAATCTGCTGGCGCTCTTCACGATCGTCAGTATTTCGGCGAGCATCAGCGCGATGGTGCTCGCCGGTCCGCGCGTCTACTACGCCATGGCGCGCGACGGCATGTTCCTTCCGCGCGCGGCGACCGTCCACGCGCAGTTCCGCACGCCAGCCTCCGCGATCGTGGCGCAGGCGGTCTGGAGCGCCGTGCTGGTGCTCTCCGGCTCACTGTCACAGCTCGTGAGCTACACGGGCTTCGCGGTAGTGCTCTTTGCCGGCGTGGCCGTCGTCGCGCTGTTCGTCCTGCGCAGGAGAGAGCCGGACGCCCCGCGGCCGTTCAGGGCCTGGGGCTACCCGTGGGCTCCGGCCATCTTCATTGCCGCGAGTGGCGCGATAGTCGTCAATCAGATCATCCGCGACGGGACGATGGCGCTGGTCGGTCTGGCGGTGATCGGCGCAGGCGTGCCGGTGTACTACCTGTTCGCCAAGCACCGCGCGAGATAGCCTCGACGACCGGCGCTCAGCCGCTTCGCCGCGACGACGGCCCCGGCTCGCGCATCAGCGCCCAGAGCGTGAGCAGTGCGATCGCGCCGTCGCTGGCCGCAAAGAGCAGGAAGGAGCGGGGCGAGCCCCGCGACAGGTAGTCGATGATGAACGCCGCGGCGCCGGCCCCCTTGAGGAGCGGTCCCATCACCCACAGGTAGCCGCGATACCGTTCGGGCTCGCGCCAGGGCAGCGCATACCCGATTCCCACGGCGATCAGGAACAGGCCATTCAGATCCGAGAAGATGGGCGGTGAAGCGGGAGGCACGCCGAAGAGCGTGGCGAGCGCGCCCGGAGCGACAAGCAAAAAGGCCCCTACGACGGTGTCGTAGAGGCCCGAGACTGCCGCGACGAGCGACAGCATGTCCTATTTGATGCGGTTGAGTTCGCCCTTGTACGTGATCGTCTCACCCGGCGTGACCAGCACGTCGAACTGGACGGGTTCGTAACCTTCCGCGCGAACCTCGACGCGGTGCGAGCCCGCTTCGATGCTGAGGTGCTGGAACATGCCGTCGAAGTTGTCGATCAGGCCGACATAGTAGCCGTCGACGTAGACCTGGGCGTTGGCGGGCTTGACCTTGAGTCTGAGCGACCCGGCATCGCGATACTCGCCGACGCCGTACCCGCCGCCCGACGGATAGCCCTGGCCGTACCCGATGAACGCGTTCGGGTCGTAGTAGCCGCCGAACAGGAACGGGTCGTAACCGAAGTACCCGAACCCGTAGCCGTAGCCCGGCATCCAGTACCTGCGAGTATCGATACCCGTAGCCGAAGTAGTACGGGTCGTAGTTGCCGTAGTAGTAGTACGGGTCGTAAATCGGGTAGTACCCGCGCCCGACGTACAATCCACCGCGCCCGGGGATGGGACCCACGCGCTCGCCCGCCTGGCCGACCGTCGTGCGCCCGTCGCGCGGACGGCTGTAGGCAGGCACCGGCGTCCGGCTGCGTCCCTGGCCTGCTGCAGTGGTCGAGCTGGTGGTCGCGCCGCCGCCAGCCGAGCCGCGCGGGTTGCTGGCGCCGGCCGCTGCGCCGCGGGGAACCGCCCGCTCACCCGAGCTGCCGCGACGGCTGCTGGCTGCCGGGCGCTGGGGTGCCCGCTCGCGCGTCTGCGCATAGCCGCCCATGCTGGACGACCCTGACCCGGACGAGCTGGAACCCGTGCTCGAACCCGACGACGCACTCGAGCCCGCACTTGATGAGGACGAGCCGCCGCCCGACGACGATCCGCTGGATCCCCCACCGCGAGGCGACGCCGATCCGGTCGTCTGCCCGTTGCTGGGTCGGGAACCGGCCTGCTGACCGCCCCGCGTGTCCTGCGCGGCCACGACGGGCGCAAGACTGACCGTGAAGGCCGCCGCCACGAGTCCGATCGTCCATTTGTGCCGAGTCATGACAAGCTCCTGGGGAAATCTGCCGACGAGGCCCACCGCCACGTCTATCCTTCGGTAGAGCAACGACCCTGCCACCGCCAAGCCCACGATTTCCCTGATTTTACTCCCTTTCGGCCGTGCCGGCTGTCCTTTTCCGGGTCCAGTCCGTCCTCCGGAACTGACGCGCCCGACTTTGATACACTGCGAAAAGCTCCCGATGTTCCACGCCACCACCGTGCTCGCCGTACGCCACCGCGACGCCGCGGTCATGGCCAGTGATGGCCAGGTCACGTTCGGCGACACCGTCGTCAAGCAGTCGGCGCGGAAGATCCGGCGCCTGTACAACGACCGCATCCTGGCCGGCTTTGCCGGGTCGGCGGCGGACTCGTTCGCCCTGTTTTCGCGGTTCGAGGCCAAGCTCGAACAGTACCGGGGCAACCTCGATCGCTCGGCGGTCGAACTCGCGAAGGACTGGCGGACGGATCGCCTGCTGCGGCGTCTCGAAGCGATGCTGATCGTGATGGACGCCCGGCAGACCTACCTGCTGTCCGGCACCGGCGACCTCATCGAGCCAGACGACGGGATCATCGCCATCGGATCGGGCGGCGCGTATGCGATGGCGGCCGCCAAGGCGCTCGCGGGCCATACGAGCCTCACGGCCAAGGAGATCGCCGCGCAGTCCATGGAGATAGCGGCGGCGATCTGCATCTACACGAACGCGACCATTACGATCGAGACTTTGTAGCGGATGGCCATTTACCTTCCCGAAACGACCACGTCCACGGCCGAATCGCTGACGCCCCGCGAGATCGTCGCCGAGCTCGACAAGCACGTCGTCGGCCAGGCGCAGGCCAAACGGGCCGTCGCGATCGCGCTCCGCAACCGGATGCGGCGCCAGAAGCTCGCCGCCGAAATCGCCGAGGAGATTGCCCCGAAGAACATCCTGATGATCGGGCCGACGGGGGTTGGCAAGACAGAGATCGCGCGGCGGCTGGCGCGGCTGGCGCAGTCCCCGTTCCTGAAGGTCGAGGCATCGAAATTCACCGAGGTCGGCTACGTCGGCCGCGACGTCGAGTCGATGGTGCGCGACCTGGTCGAGCTGGGCGTCGACATGGTGAAGGAGGAGCGCCTCGCGGAAGTACGCGAGAAGGCGCGCCAGGCGGCGGAGGAACGGGTGCTGGATCTCCTGCTGCCGCCGCTCCCTCACGCCTCCGAGTACGACGAGCAGGCGTCGACGATCCGCGACCAGGCGCAGCGCACGCGCGAGAAGCTCCGCGAGCAGCTCCGCGACGGACGCCTGGATCACAAGCACGTCGAAATCGACGTCCGCGAGAAGAGCTTCCCGTCCTTCGAGATCATCGCGGGCTCCTCGGTCGAGGAAGTCGACATCAACATGAAGGACATGCTCCCGGGCCTGTTCCAGGGACGCATGAAGAAGCGCCGCCTGCGCATTCCCGACGCGCTCGACGCGCTCGCGCAGGAAGAAGAGCAGAAGCTGATCGACATGGAGAGCGTGGCGCGCGCGGCGGTCGATCGCGTGCAGCAGGCGGGGATCATCTTCCTCGACGAAATCGACAAGGTCGCCGGGCGCGAGGGCGGCCAGGGGCCGGACGTCAGCCGCGAAGGCGTCCAGCGCGACATCCTGCCTATCGTCGAGGGCACGACGGTCAACACGAAGTACGGGATGGTGAAGACCGACCACATCCTCTTCATTGCCGCCGGCGCGTTCCACGTGTCGAAGCCGTCGGACCTGATCCCGGAGCTCCAGGGGCGTTTTCCGATCCGCGTCGAGCTCGAGGCGCTCGGCCGTGAAGACTTCGTGCGTATCCTGACCGAGCCGAAGAACGCGCTGGTGAAGCAGTACATAGCGTTGCTCTCGACCGAAGGGATCACGCTCCGGTTCACCGACGATGCCGTGGGCCGGATCGCGGACTTCGCGACACTGGTGAACGAGCGCACGGAGAACATCGGAGCGCGGCGGCTGCATACCGTGATGGAGAAGCTGCTCGATCACGTGTCGTTCGAGGCGCCGGATCTCACGGACAAGGCCGTGACGATCGATGCGGCCTACGTGGATCGCATGCTCGCCGACATCGTCGGCAACGACGATCTCTCACGGTACATTTTGTGATCCGACGCGTCGGCGGGCTCGTGCTCATCGCGTCGGTGGCGGTGGCCTGCGGCAAGAAGGGACCACCCCTGGCGCCCCTGCACCTGGTGCCCAACGCCGTCACGAACGTGGCCGCGCGGCGCGCGGGCGACACGATGCGGATCCGGTTCACGGTGCCGGCCGCGAACCTGAACGGACCCGGCCCCGTGCAGATCGATCGAATCGAGGTGTACGCCGCGACGCTGGCGCCCGGCGCGTCGCTGCCCAACCGCGACCTGATGAAGGCCGCCTATCGTGTGGCCACGATCCCGGTCAAGCCTGCGCCGGTCGAGGGCCAGCCCGCGCCCGCGGCGACCGACGCGCGGCCGGCGCCGGGCGAGAGCGCCGACTTCGTCGAGACGCTCACGCCGGACAGGCTCCAGCCCGTTACGTTGCCCGCTCCCCGGCCGGCGGCGGCCGCCCCGGCGTTGACTGCGGCGCCGGCGCGGGTGGTGCCGGACTACGCGCAGCGCGTGTACGTCATCCGTGGCGTCACGAAGGGAGGCCGCGGGGGGCAGCCGTCCGCCCGCGTGCAACTGCCCATCGTCGCGCCGCCGCCGGCGCCGTCGGAAGTGAAGGGCGGCTTCACGGAGACCGCGATCACCCTGACGTGGACGGTGCCGGCCACGCCGGCCTCGCCGGCGTTCAACGTCTACAGAGAGGATGGCGGGATGCCGTTGAACGCGTCGCCGCTGGCCTCGGCGGCCTTCGAGCAGGCGAATGCGACGTTCGGCACGAAGGAGTGCTTCGTGGTGCGTACCGTCGAGGTCGTCGCCAGCGTCCCGATTGAAAGCGACTCCACGCCCCCTGCGTGCGTCACGCCCGTCGACATCTTTCCACCGGCCGCGCCCCAGCGGCTCCAGGTTGTCCCGACGCCGGGCGTGATGAATCTGAGCTGGCAGCCGAACAGCGAGGCGGACCTCGCCGGGTACATCGTGTTGCGCGGGACCGTGCCGGGTGACACACTGCTGGCGCTCACGCCCGGGCCGATCACGTCCGCGCGTTTCGAAGACACGACGGCGCGCCCGGGCGAACGCTACGCGTACGTGGTGGTCGCCGTGGATCGCGCGACGCCACGGAACACGAGCGCCCATTCCAACCGCGTTGAAGAGACCGCACGATGAAGCGATATTATCGATTCGAGCACCACGGGCAGCCCCGCCACGCCGTCGAGCAGGACGGGGTGTGGAGGATTGTCGAAGGCGACATGTTCGGCGAGCACGAGGCCGGTGAGGTGGTGTCGGCGGACGGCCACCGCCTGCTGCCCCCGGTATGGCCGTCGAAGATCGTGGCCGTCGGCCTGAACTACAAGGACCACGCGGCCGAGCAGAACAAGCCGCTCCCGGCCGAGCCGATGATCTTCATCAAGCCCTCGACGTCGGTGATCGGGCCCGGGGACACGATCGTGATGCCCGTGGGCGCCGGTCGCGTCGATCACGAAGCCGAGGCGGGCGTCGTGATTGGCGCGCGCGCCTTCAACGTGCCGGAAGAAGAAGCCGGCCGCTACGTCTTCGGCATCACGTGCGTGAACGACGTGACCGCGCGCGAACTCCAGGTGAAGGACATCCAGTACACCCGCGCCAAGGGGTTCGACACGTTTGCGCCGATCGGGCCGTGCATCGCCGCCGGGCTCGACTACACCGGCCCGAAGGGACTTCGCGTCGAAGGATGGGTCAACGGCGCGCGGCGACAGGGGTCGTCGACCAGGGAGTTGATCTTCCCCATCCACAGGCTCGTGGCGTTCATTTCGTCCGTCATGACTCTGCTGCCGGGGGACATCATCTCGACCGGCACACCGGCGGGCATCGGGCCGCTGGCCGCGGGCGACCGCGTCACGATCAAGGTCGAAGGCGTCGGTGAGCTGACGAACCAGGTCGGCCAGGGCACACGAACGGGCCAGTAGACGGCAACAGCATCAGGGGATACGTATGAAAATCTTCATCGACTCCGGCAACCTCAAGGAAATCGAGAGTCTCGTGCCGCTCGGCATCATCGACGGCATCACCACGAACCCGACGCTGCTCGCGCGGGAGGGCGGCGACTACCGCGCGCTCCTCAAGAAGATCTGCGGCATCGTCAACGGGCCGACCAGCGCTGAAGTGGTGGCCACCGACGCCGAGGGGATGATTAGCCAGGGACGCGACCTCGCGAAAATCGACGACCACATCGTCGTCAAGGTCCCCTTTACGCGCGAAGGGGTCAAGGCCTGCAGGACGCTGTCGTCCGAAGGGCACCGCGTCAACGTCACGCTGATCTTTTCCCCCACGCAGGCGCTGCTGGCGGCCAAGGTCGGCGCGACCTACGTCAGCCCGTTCGTCGGGCGGCTCGACGACATCGCCAGCTCCGGCATGGGCCTCGTCCAGGAGATCGTGGACATCTTCGAGAACTACCAGTTCTCCACCGAGATTCTCGTCGCCTCCGTGCGCCATCCGATGCACATCGTCGAGGCCGCGCGGATGGGCGCGGACATCTGCACGTGCCCGGCCGCGGTCATCGAGCAGTCGTTCAGGCACCCGCTGACCGACAGCGGACTCGAGCGGTTCCTGAAGGACTGGGACAAGGCCGGATTCACGCTGTGACGCGGCTCCGGGTGAACGGCGGACCGGGCTGACACGACGATGGACACTCTCCGATATCTCGAGGATCTCGAACGCCGCGCCGAGCTCGGCGGGGGCGAGGACCGCCTGCGCCGGCAGCACGATGCCGGCAAGCTGACGGCGCGCGAGCGCGTGGACCTGCTGTTCGATCCCGGTTCGTTCAACGAGTTCGACAAGCTCGTCACCCACCGCTGCCTCGACTTCGGGATGGACCGGCAGATCATTCCGGGCGACGGCGTGGTGTGCGGACATGGACGTGTCGAGGGGCGCCCGGTCTATGCCTTCGCGCAGGACTTCACCGTCTTCGGGGGATCGCTCTCGGAAACCAACGCCGCGAAGATCGTCAAGCTGATGGATCTGGCGATGAAGATGGGGGCGCCGATCGTCGGGCTCAACGACTCCGGAGGCGCGCGCATCCAGGAAGGCGTGCTCTCGCTCGGCGGCTATGCCGACATCTTCCTGCGCAACACGCTGGCCTCCGGGGTGATCCCGCAGATCTCCGCGATCATGGGGCCCTGTGCCGGCGGCGCCGTCTATTCGCCCGCGATCACCGACTTCAACGTGATGGTCCAGGGCACGAGCTACATGTTCGTGACCGGTCCCGACGTGATCAAGACGGTGACGCACGAAACGGTCACGAAGGAAGAGCTCGGCGGCGCCATGACGCACAACGCGACGAGCGGCGTGGCGCACTTCGCGGTGCCGGACGATCGCGAATGCCTGCGCCTGATCCGGGAGTTGCTGGGCTATCTGCCCGGCAACAACGTGGACGATCCGCCGCGCCGCGAAACGTCCGATCCGATCGACCGCGAGGTCGAGGCGCTCGACCGGCTCATCCCGGAATCGCCGAACCAGCCCTACGACATGCACGATCTCGTGCACGCCATCTTCGACGACGGCGCGTTCCTCGAAGTGCATCGGCACTTCGCCAGGAACATCATCGTCGGCTTCGCGCGGCTGGGAGGCCGGTCGGTCGGCATCGTGGCGAACCAGCCCGCGCATCTTGCCGGGACGCTCGACATCGACGCGTCGGTGAAGGCGGCGCGGTTCGTGCGCTTCTGCGACGCGTTCAACATTCCGCTGGTCACCTTCGAGGACGTGCCCGGCTTCCTGCCCGGCACCCGCCAGGAGTACGGCGGCATCATCCGCCACGGCGCGAAGCTGCTGTTTGCCTTCGCCGAGGCGACCGTGCCGAAGCTGACCGTGATTACCCGCAAGGCGTACGGCGGCGCGTACTGCGTGATGTCGAGCAAGCACATCCGGACCGACGCCAACTTCGCGTGGCCGACCGCGGAAATCGCGGTCATGGGACCGGAGGGCGCCGTGAACATCCTGTACAAGCGCGAGATTGACGCAGCCGAGGACAAGGAGGCCGCGCGCGCGAAGCGCGTGGCGGAGTTCAAGGAGAAATTCGCCAACCCCTACGTCGCCGCCTCGCGGGGTTTCGTGGACGAAGTGATACGCCCGCGCGATACCCGTGCGAAGCTCATCGCGGCGCTTGCGGCCCTCGATTCCAAGCGGGACCGGAACCCACCGAAGAAGCACGGCAACATTCCGCTCTGACCCGCGCAGGTCAGCTGCGATCGCCGCCGCGCCTGAACCACTTCGGTGCGCCGCGGACGATTCTGTGGACGTACGCGAGGGGAAGCAGTGCGTCCGGCCAGCCCGGATAGCGCCCGCGCATGTAGATCGCGGGGGGGAACAGGTGTTCCGCGACGAGACGGAGTCGGTCGCGCCAGCCGAGCGCGCGCAGGTCATGCCCGGGGACGGCACCCGCGCTCGGGCCGCCGAGAAACGCCGCGGACGGTTCGACTGACGCCGCCCCGCGCCTGTTGTCCAGCACGGCAGCCAGGCCTGTCGCGGCCGGTGCGCCGAACAACGCACCAGCCAGGCGGATCCCTCGGGCGCAGACCGCCGCCGTGCCGATCGCGGCGGCGCGTGCGCGCAGGTCCGCCGCGCCATCGGGCGTCAATCGCGCGACCAGCAGGTGGATGTCCCAGAGCCAGAGCAGGTCGATCGCGTCGTCGTGGTGGGCGACCCGGTGGATGCAGGCCAGCAGCAGTGCATCGACCAGGCTCAACGTCCGCCCGAACTGGCCAAGCGCCGGTATCGGTACGGCGCGCGAGAGGAGTTCATCGAACGTGAGCAGGTCAGCGAATGCGCGCGGGTTGGCAATCTTCCAGTGCACGTCGGCGTGGTAGCGCACCGCCCCGTGCCCCTGCCTGGTGTAATGCCGCTGGGCCGCGGATAGTGTCCGCTCCGGCTCGGGCGGCCGGGTCCAGCCGCGCGCCGCGAGCACGCGCTCGGTTCCGGCCAGCGCGTCGCGGTCGATGAGGAGGTCCACGTCGGCGCGCGGGCGGAGATGGGGTTGCGCGTAGACGGTGTGAGCCAGGCCGGCGCCCTTCAGGACGACCGCCGGGATGCCCGCCGATCCGAGCGCGTCGAGCAGGTCGCGCGTCGCTTCGTCCTCCCACGCGAGGAGGCCCGCCGCAAGAGTCAACTCGCGGCCCAGCCGCCGGCCCAGGGGCGATTGCCGTTCTTCGGCTGACACGGTCGAGGCGAGCACCAGGTGCAGCCTGTGATGTCGGGCCGCGGCATACACGCCGTCCGTCAAGCCGCCGGCGCCCGTCGCGCATCGCTCGCACACCGCCCGTTCGTCCGCCGTCACGATTTCATTATCGTTCGGGGATCACCAATCTGGCGGTTCGTGCGTAGTTTCGGGACACGCCGCAAGTGGTTTGTCGCGCGCCCGTCCAGAATCAGGGCCATTTCCGGCGGCCCGGCACTTGCTGACTGGGACTGCACCATCATCAGGTACAGGAGACAGCAGGTGCGGAGACAGACCCTGGCACACGTGACCATGTTCGCGATCGTCTTCGGGGCGATTGCTTCTGCTACCGGTCCCCTGGCACAGGCGCAGGCGCAGTCCGATTCGACCCGGCGCGGCGGACCCCGCGACTGGTCGCACGGCCGGGTCGTCGCGTCGGACTTCGGTCCCGATCTGGGGCAGAGGATCGAGCAGGACTGGCGGACGCACGCCAAGCACGTCCGGCTCGCCCAGGTGCGGGAACTCCGGAATCGCCTGGACCTTGGCGCCCGGCGCTCCCGCCGCTCCGACCCGTCCGACGACGAGAGCGACACGTCGCATCTCGACTGGAACCTGCGCACCGGGGGCTACGGCGATGTCGTGGGGGCGCCCGCCAAGTTCAGTTTCGACATCACGGCGAGCCACTGCAGCGATGTCGTCTACTTCACCGTCAACCATGCCGGCTCGTCGTCCAGACCCAACGTCATCGCGATCACCAACCCGTACGCGGGCTGCTCCGGGAACTCGACCGGCGCGACGCCGACGGTGAAATGGGCCCTCCGCATGACCGCCGGCACCGCGACGTCCGCGGTGCCCAGCCTCGACGGCACCGTGCTCTACGTCCTCGAATCGGGGACCACCAGCGTCATCCTGCACGCCATCAACGTCAACAACATCACGACCGGCACCGGCTCGTACAACTTCAACACGCAAGTGTGGTCGAACGTGCACCGCCTGGTGACATCACCCATCGGCACCGCGGCGAGCGAGCAGCGCTTTCAGATCACGTTCTCGAACGTCGCGAACAACGTGTCGTCGCCGTTCCTGGACTACGCCACCAACGAGATCTTCTTCGGCGATTCCGCCGGCCGGATTCAGCACGTCATCAACGCGCATCTGTCAACCGCGTCGCGGGATACGACTCACTTCACGAACGCGTGCGGAACCGCGCAACTGCAGTCGCCCGTGTTCGTCAACGGCCAGGTGATCGTCAGCAGCTACAACGGATTCGTGTACCGGTTGAACACGGCTGGCGCCGCCCCGTACACCTGCGTGGCATCGGCGCAACTCGGAGCGGGAACGGGCGCCGGCATCTCGCGGCGCTCTCGCCTCCGATTGTCGACGTCACCAATGACACGATCACCCTGAGCACCAACAACGCCGCGGGTTACGGTATCGCGGGAATTGGCGTCATGAACCTGATGTTCGGCCCGGGTGACCAGCCTGTTTCGGGGCAGATGCTAGGACCGGCCACCGCCTCGACGATCGCGCCCGTCAGCCCGGCGCTCGATGACGAGTTCTGGACGACGATGCAGGGAACCTCTACGGAGTCGGCGCGAACACGGCGGGCACGGACACGTACCTGGTCCGCTTCGCGTCACAACGGCACGCTGGGCGCTCCATGGGGCTACGCGCGACTGCACCGCAGTGGCGGCGGCAGCGTCGTCGCGTCGAGCCCGGTCACTGAGTTCTTGACGGCGAGTTCGCTCGCGAACAAAGATTTCGTGTTCGTGGGCGGCGGCGGCGGTACGGTACCTGTTCATGAACCGCATCAGGGCCGGATTCGCCGGGACCGACGCCGCGCCCGTCAACATGGACAACTGGTTCGGGGTGACCGGCGGCGTCATCTCGCAGATCACGATCGACACGCGCACGACCGCCGTCACCGGTTCGACGCCACGGCAAACATCTACTTCGGGACCAAAGCGGTCGGCACGTCGACCCAGAGCACGATCGTTCAGCTCGCGCAGCAGTTCTGAGGTGTTGTCGTCCGTCCGACCCGCGGGACTGCCGGACTCCATGGAAGCGTCGTTTCCATGACTTCACCACATGGCTGACAGCCCCCGACGTCGAGCGTCGCCTCCGCGGAGTTCGGGCCCGGACGGGTCCTGTCCCGGTTGCGTCACGGTCGAGGTCGGGGGTGTGTCGGTGTCCCTGTGCACCAGCGACGCTGCCCTGGTCGAGATCCTCAGCGAGCGGTTCCGGCGCTTTCTGACCGCGTCCACGGACCCGGCTTTCCGATTCGACATCACCGTCATCGATCCGCCGCTCTCCGGCGCCGACGCAGAATCTCGAGGTTCGAGAGTCGGATGGGCGGTGGGTCATGCGTCGGGGCGACTTCAGAGCCGAGTGGGTCGTGGCAACTGGTCGCGGCCGCATCTGGCAGCCGCTCAGTCCGTACGGCGCGGACACTGTCCTCCGGATCGTGCACACCCTGATCCTGTCAACGCAGGGCGGGTTCCTGCTGCACGCCTCGAGTGTCATCAGGAACGGCCGCGCGTTTCTCTTCACCGGGCCGTCTGGTGCCGGCAAATCGACGATTGTTGGTCTGGCGCCTGACGATGTGGTTGTACTGACCGACGAGATCTCATACGTCAGGCGAAGCGGCGACCAATATCTCGCATTCGGTACGCCATTTGCAGGGGAGCGCAGCGATTTGGGCGAGCCTGGCTGCGCTCCAGTGGCGGCGCTGTTTCAGCTCGGCCGAGGCGCCGACAATGAGCACGTTCGGCTGGATGCGGCCGCCGGGGTCAAGGTGCTCATGCGCAATATCCTGTTTTTTGCCGGCGATCCCCGGCTCACGGGGCGCATCCTCGACACCGCGTGCGACTTCGTTGCGCGGGTGCCGGCCTGCGAGCTGCGGTTCGCGCCCGACCCGCGCGTCTGGAGCACCATACGATGAGTCAATTCGTCGTACGCGGGGATTGGCTGGCGGCGCGCAAGGTCGCCGGCGAGATGGGTGATCCTGTCCGCCGAGGACTGAGCCTGTTCGTACTGAACGAGACAGGCACGGCCATATGGGAGGCCGCTGACGGTCGCACCCCGATGCGGGCGATTGCCGACGCCCTGTGCACCGACTACGAGGTCGAGCGCGACCAGGCCGAGCGCGACGTCGAGGCGTTCGTTCGGGCGCTCGCCGCCGCCGGCGTCGTGACGATTCGCGAGGAGCCCGCGTGACGTCCCTTCGACTGATGGACCGCGTGCGGGAGCGTGCCGCGGCTGCCGGGGTGCCTCTTGCGGTGCACCTCGACCTGACCTACCGCTGCAACGAGCGCTGCGTCCACGCTATCTGGCCGATCGTCACAGTGATGCCGGCGAGATCGAGCACCGGGACCATGACGTCGCTGCTCGATCAGCTGGCGCAGGCGGGCACGCTCTTCCTCACGATCAGCGGCGGCGAACCGTTCCTGCGGCGCGACCTCTTCGAGTTGCTGGAATACGCGCGGCGGCTCCGCTTCGACGTGCGGCTCAAGACGAACGCGACGATGATCGGCGCGGCGGAGGCGGCGCGGCTCAGGTCCATTGGCGTACGCGAGGTCCAGGTCAGCCTGTACTCGTACCGGCCCGACGTGCACGACACGATTACCAGGCTGCCCGGCTCGTTCGCGCGGACCGTCGATGGTCTTCGACGCCTGCGATCGCAGGGCGTCGCGGCGACGATCGCGCACGTGCTGATGCGCGAGAACGGTCCGGACGTCGAAGGTGTCCGGACGCTGGCTGTCGAGCTGGGGGTGCCGTGCACCACCGACGTGACCATTACGCCGACCATCGACGGCGATCCCCGGATCCTCGGCCACTGTCTTCCGGGCGTACAGCTGCTGACGATCTTCAGGGATCGGAGGTTCGCGGGAGACCAGGCCCACTCGCAGGCCGATCCCGCGGCACATCAGGAGGCCCTGGACATGGTTCCGTGCGGCGCCGGTCATACCGGGTGCTACATCACGCCGCGCGGCGACGTCTATCCGTGCGTCCAGTTTCCCCTTGCGTGCGGCAACGTGCGGCAGGAGCGTTCCAGAAGATCTGGCAGCAGTCTGCCCGGTTCGCCGAAGTGCGATCGATCCGGGGCCGCGACCTGACGACCTGCTCGAGCTGCTCGCAGATGTCAGGCTGTTCGCGGTGTCCGGGGCTCGCGTTCATGGAAGGCAGCATGCGCGGCCCCTCGACGGCCGACTGTGAAAAATCGACGCTGCGTCTGCGCGCATCGTCAACCACTGGTGCGTGCGTATGAAGTCCCAGGAGCATCCGACCCCCGCTGCCGTCAATTCGTCCGGGGAGCCCGCGGCCGAGGCTCGGCCGAAAGTCCGCAAGCCGTACGAACGCCCCGCGTTCGCCCGGGAACAGCTGTTCGAGACGATGGCGCTCTCCTGCGGCAAGGTCAATCCCACGAGCGGCCAATGCCGGGCGTTCAGGAAGAATTCCTGATCGCCGGCCCCTCGCTCGTCGGCGATCTCCTCAGGGCCCACGGTCAGGTCCGGATCCGCGCGCTCGGGGGCAGCATGTTTCCGGTGATCCGCTCGGGCGACGTGCTCTCGGTTCGCCGGTGCGCCGTCGACGCGGTCCGGCCGGGCGACGTGGTCCTGCTCCAGGCAGACGATCGTCTCTTTGCGCACCGGCTCATCGAGAAGCGCGGAGAGCGCCACCTGTCGTCGCTCGTGACCCGTGGAGACGCCCACTGGCGGAATGACCCGCTGCGGCCGGGGTCCGCGCTGCTGGGCCAGGTCGTGGCCGTCACCAGGGACGGGCGGCCGCCTGTCGCGACATTGCGGCTCACGCCGGTCCAGCGCCTGGTCGGGCTCGCCGCCAGTGAGACGACGCGTGTGTCTAGGCAGGTCTGTGACGTGATTGCGCGGGCCGCCGGCGGAACCCGCGGCTCATCAGGAGGCTCTGGACCTGGTCCCTGGCGGCGCCGGTGATTCGCCACCTCGTGCCGCGCGCGTAGTCCGCAAACGGCGAGTGGTAAGATGTTGCCGGATCATCTGCCGCCTCAGACTGCCCAGTGAAAATCCTTATTGCGAACCGCGGCGAGATTGCCGTGCGGATCATGCGCGCGTGCCGGGAGATGGGCATTCCCAGCGTCGCCGTGTATTCGGATTGCGATCGTGACGCCCGGCACGTGCTCGAGGCGGATCAGGCGTTTCACATCGGTCCGAGCGAAGCCGCGAAAAGCTACCTCGACATTCCGCGAATCCTCGAGGTCGCACGTCGCGCCGGGGCCGACGCCGTGCACCCGGGTTATGGTTTCCTGGCGGAAAATTCCGCCTTCGCGCGAGCGTGCACGGACGCGGGGATCACCTTCATCGGCCCGTCGCACGAAGTGATTTCCCTGATGGGCAGCAAGACCTCGGCGCGCGCGGCCGCGATGAAGGCCGGCGTGCCGGTGGTGCCAGGCACCGAGACGGCCCTGCCCGACTCGGTGCCCGAGGACGAAATCGTCGATATCGCGGCGCGTGTGGGCTATCCGATCGTCGTGAAGGCAGTCGCGGGCGGCGGCGGCAAGGGCATGCGCACGGTCGACGGCGAGGCCGCGCTGGTCAATGCGATCCGCACGGCGCGTTCCGAGGCGCGGTCGGCCTTCGGCGATAGCGCCATCTATCTCGAGCGCCGCATCGTCCGGCCGCGGCACATCGAGGTGCAGCTGCTCGGCGACCTGGCCGGCACGGTGATTCCGTTCGTCGAGCGCGAGTGTTCGATCCAGCGCCGGCACCAGAAGGTCGTCGAAGAGTCACCGTCGATGGCCGTCACGCCGGCGGTGCGCCGCCGCCTGGCCGAGGCGGCGGCCTCAGTCGCGCGGACCGTCGGGTACACGAGCGCCGGGACGATCGAATTCCTGATGGACGAGGACGGTTCGTTCTTCTTCCTCGAGATGAACACGCGCCTCCAGGTCGAGCACCCCGTCACCGAGACGGTGACGAACATCGACCTCGTGAAATGGCAGATCCGGATCGCGCGCGGCGAGTGTCTCGACATCGATCCGGAGCGCGCCCTCACACCGCTCCGGCACGCCGTCGAGTGCCGCATCTACGCGGAGGATCCGGACCTCGGCTTCCTGCCGTCACCGGGGCTCATCCGTGGTCTGCGGCCCGCGTCCGGGCCCGGCGTTCGGGATGACGGCGGCGTGAGCGTCGGGTATACGGTGCCGGTGTACTACGACTCGATGATTGCCAAGCTCGTCACCTCGGGCGGCACCCGCACGGAGGCGGTCGACCGCATGGCGCGGGCGCTGCGCGAGTATCAGGTGCTCGGTATCCGGACGACGATCCCGTTCTTCCTGTGGCTGATGCGCCAGCCTGACTATCACGAGGGACGGTTCGACACGACCTATCTCGATCGGCTGCTCACGGATCGCCGTGGAGCGACGTTCAGCGAGTTGACCGAGGAGGAAGAAGAGCTGGCCACCATGGCGGCTGCGCTCGACGCGTACCTGCGGGCGAGTGCCGGTTCGGCGCTCGGGCCCGCCCGCGAGCAGGCCCAGTGGAAGCGCGCGGCCAGGCGCGAGGCGCTGCGGGGATGACCTTCGAAGTCGAGATCAACGGCCGCACCCGCAGCGTCTCTGTCGAGCGGGCTCGCGCGGGGCACTACCGCATCGTGATCGACGGCACTCCGCACGAGATCGATGCGGTCCGCGTCGGCCACTTCGGCCTTTCGCTGATTCTCGACCACGACTCGGGACGGAGCCGCGATCTCCAGGTGGCGCCCGCCGCGGGTCCCGGCGACGTCCTCGTGACGCTCGACGGCCGTATCGTTTCGGCGGCGATCGACCGCCGGCGGACGGCGCGGGGCTGGGCGGACGGTGTCGCCCACGACGGCGAGCAGGCCGTGGTCGCGCCGATGCCCGGCCGCGTCGTCCGCGTGCTCGTGGCGGCGGGCGACGAGGTGGCCGCCCGGCAGGGGCTCGTGGTGGTGGAGGCCATGAAGATGGAAAATGAGCTTCGATCGCCCAAGGCCGGCCGGGTCAAGGACATTGCGGTGACGCCGGGAATGTCCGTCGAGACGGGCCGGGTTCTGATCGTGATCGAGTAACTCACAGGTTCACTTGGCCGAAACCGATAGCGACGCGCCGATCGAACAGGCGCCGCCGCCGGACGAAGCGCCGGCGCCGCGGCGCTCGATATGGCGGCTGTTCCTCCTGCGGGCGCTGGCGCTCGTCGTGGCGGTGGCCGCGGGCGTCCTCGTGTCGGTCTATACGGTTGACCTCGGCCCGAGCCTGCGCGGGGCCGCCGAGCGCGCCGGGTCGAAGTACCTCGAACACCCGATGCACATCGGGCGGCTGTCCGCGACGCTCCGGCCCGGCGTGTTCCGGGTGGACGACCTCGTCATCGACGGACTCGAGCCCGGGGACCGTCCGTTTCTGACGGCGAAGACGATCGTCGTCAGCCTGCCGTGGTGGACGATTTTCACGCACAAGCTCGAGATCGAGTGGATCGAGATGAGCGACTGGGACATGGTCGTGGAGTCGTTCACCAACGGCCGTCACAATTTCCCGAAGTTCGTCCACGAGCGCACGGAACCGAAGAAGCCGGGCCTGTGGCCATTCACGACCACGTTGCGGTACGTGATCGCGTCGCGCGGACAGTTCACCTACGTCGATCACGGCACCCCGTGGAGCACGGTCGGCCGGAACCTGCGGGTCCAGGTCTGGCGCGACTTCATCAACGGCAATTACGCCGGCGAGGCATCGTTCAGCGACGGCACGATCCATATCCAGTCGTACGAGTCGTTCCGCGCCAGCATGCAGTCGCACTTCGTGATCAACGGATCGCAGGTGCACTTCAACAGGATCGATCTGGAGACCGATGGCGCGACCTCCGTCATGGACGGCGACATCGACATGGCGCACTGGCCGGAGCAGACCTATCGCATCACGTCGAAGATCGATTTCCAGACCGAGAAGAGCATCTTCTTCCATGGCGACAATTTCACCGCGTCCGGCCAGGGGGATTTCACCGGGACGTTCCACCTGTTCAAGGGCGGTCGCGAGCTGAAGGGCACATTCTCGACGCCGATGGCGCGGGTCGGGATTGGCGCGAACGACTGGTCGTTCCCGGACCTCCGCGGACGGGTGCTGTGGGTGCCGGAGAAGCTCGAGGTGACCGACGCGACCAGCGGGCTCTATGGGGGCACCGCGCGATTCGACTACCGGCTGGCGCCGCTGAACGAACACGGCGTGCCGACGCGCGCGTCGTGGGACGTGGCCTACCGCGACGTGGATCTGTCGCAGCTCACCGATTTTCTCGACACCGCGGGCATCCGTCTCGCGGGCCGGATCACGGGTCGGAACCGCCTGGACTGGGCGCTCGGCAGGTGGGGGGAGAAGACCGGCAGCGGCGAAATCGCCGCCGTGCCGCCGCCGGGCATACGCGTCATGACGCGCGAGTTCGTGCCCGAGAGGGTGGCGCACGAGATCGAACTGCCGCCCGAGGCCGGCCCGTTCAACCCGCACCATCCGCTCGGATACGTGCCGATCGCCGGGCACATCGTCTACACCCTCGATCCGGAGTGGATCGCGATCGACAGGAGCTGGACGGCGACGGAGAAGACCTACGTCGAGTACGACGGCCGGACGGCGTACGGCGTGCGCTCGCGCATCCCGTTCCACGTGACGAGCCTCGACTGGCAGGAGAGCGATCGCGTGCTGGCCGGCATCATGACCGCGTTCGGGTCGCCGACCGGCGCCGTGCCGATCGGCGGCATGGGGCAGTTCGACGGCGTGATGCTCAACGCGTTCTCGAGACCGCGCATCGAAGGGACGTTCAGCGGCGATCACATGCGCGCCTGGGACGTCGTCTGGGGCAGCGGTCACGCGAATGTCGCCATCGAGAACAGCTACGTCGTCGTGAAGGACAGCACCATCACGCACGGCGGCGGCGAAATCGAGGCCGACGGCACCTTCTCGCTCGGCTATCCCCGTCGGGACGGGGGAGAGGAGATCGACGCGCGCGTCCGCATCACCGGGTGGACGCTGGCCGATCTGCGCCACGCGTTCGAGCTGGACGACTGGCCCGTCGAAGGGCTGGTGTCCGGGGAGTACCACCTGTATGGCAACTTCGAGACACCCTACGGTTTCGGGCGGCTCACGATCGACGACGGCGTGGCGTACGGCGAGACCTTCGACACCGCGTCAGCCGCGCTGCGCTTCGAGGGCTCGGGCGTGCGGCTCGATGCCCTGACGATCGCGAAGAGCACCGGCGCCGTGACGGGCGCCGCGTGGGTCGGCTGGGACGGCAACTACTCGTTCAACGCGGACGGCAGCAAGATTCCGGTCGAGTCGCTGAAGACCGCGGCGTTTCCGACGGCGCCGCTCTCAGGCGTGCTCCAGTTCAAGGCGGCCGGCACCGGCACGTTCGACGTGCCCCGCTACGACGTGAACGTGCGCGTGGACGACCTCTTCGCCGGCGACGAGGAAGTCGGCCAGCTGACGGGGCTCCTGGGGCTGCGCGGCAAGCTCCTGACGATGGACTTCAACGCCGCCTCGAAACGCCTGGCCGTCGCGGGCTCCGGCCGCATCGCGATGACCGACGCCATGGACGCGGAACTGTCGCTGAGGTTCCAGGACACGTCGCTCGATCCGTACCTCCGTTTCTTCGAGCCGCGGCTCTCGCCCTTCACCACCGCGGTGGCCGGCGGCACCGTGCGCGTCGTGGGCGAGCTGGCCGACATCGATCACCTGATGGTCGAAACCAAAGTCGAGCAGCTCGACATGAAGCTGTTCGACTATCGCGTCAGCAACCGCGATCCCCGGACGAGCGAGTACGTGCCGATCGAACTCGGGCTCGACCAGGACGTCGCGACGATCGATCAGTTCCGGTTGTTCGGCGACGGCACCGAGCTGGCGCTCAGCGGCACCGTCGGCCTGCGCGATTCGACCCTGGCGCTCAAGGCGGAAGGGGACGCCAACCTCGGCATCCTCCCGGGGTTCTTCCGGGATATCCGCAGTTCGGGGTCCGCGAGGCTCAAGGCGGAGGTGAACGGGCCGGTCGCCGAGCCGGTGTTTTCCGGAAGCGCCACGATTGTGAACGGGCGCATCCGTCACATGCTGATGCCGAACTCACTCGAGTCGATCAACGGACGGGTGTCGTTCGATGCCGCGGGGATCCGCGTCGACGATCTCGCGGCGAAGCTCGGCGGCGGCGACGTGCAGTTCGGCGGCCGGATCGGCATCACCGGGTTCGCGCCGGGGCAGCTGGCGCTTACAGCCAGGGGCACCGACATGCACCTGCGCTATCCCGAGGGTTTCACGTCGTCGGTCGATGCCGACCTGTCGCTTCGCGGCGACATCAGCGCGCCGCTGCTCGCCGGGACCGTCACCGTGCACGACGCGCTCTACGCGCGCCGGATCGATCCCAACGCGTTCCTCAGCCTGACCGGCGGCGGATCGGGCGGCGGGGCGGTCGCGCCGGCGCCGGCGGGCGCGGTCCCGCTGCGCTTCGACATCACCATCGACGCGCCGCGCAGCCTCCGCGTGCAGAACAACCTCGTGCGCATGGTCGCGAGCGCGAACCTCAGGCTCCAGGGCACCTACGACAGTCCGCAGTTGTTCGGCACCGCGCAGGTCGAGCGCGGCGACATCATCTTCGAGGGCAACCGGTACGTGATTACCCGCGGCACCATCGGGTTCAACAACCCGACGCGCATCGAGCCGTATTTCGACATCGAGGCGGAAACCCGCGTTCGCGTGCCCGGCGAAACCTATCGCGTCACGATCGAGTTCACCGGGGCCACGCGGTACAATCTGACGTTCGATTCGGATCCGCCCCTGTCGGAGGTCTCGATCATCTCACTGCTCCTCGGCCAGACGACGAACCTTCAGAACGCGGAATTGCGCTCGATTACGCCCGGGGCCGCCACCCGCGCGCAGCAGGACCTGATTGCGGCCGCCACGGCCCGGCTGCTGACCGGCACGGTATCGGCGCCGGTCACGCGCGCGGTCGAGGAGACGTTTGGTGTCGATGTCCAGATCTCGCCCTCGCTCGGCACCGGCTCGGAAGGCGATCCGCTGACGCCCTCGGCGCGCATTACGCTCGGCCGGAGGATCTCGAACCGCGCCTACCTCACCTTCACGCGCGCCCTCGGCACGGCGGCGCGCGACCAGATCGTCGTGCTCGAGTACGACCAGAACGATCGCGTCGGCTGGGTGCTGACGCAGAACAGCGACCACACGTTCTCGATCGAGTTCCGCGTGCGCCACGTGTTCTGATGCGATCACTCCATGCGTTCGTCGTCGCGTTGCTCGTGCCGGTGGCCGCCGCCGGCCAGGCGTCCAGTCCCGTCGCCCGCCGCGCGCGTCATCGGCAAGCCCGTGACCGCCGTGCACCTCGTGTCGGAGGGCCGTCCCGCCGACGAGCCTGTCCTGGTCGACCTGATTGAAACCCGCGTCGGCCAGCCGCTCTCGATGAGCGCGGTCCGCGAGACGATTGCCCACCTGTTCAGCCTCGGCCGGTTCCAGGACGTGCGGGTCGAGGCCGAGGAGACGCCCGGCGGCGTGTCGCTGCGCTACGACCTCGTCCCGGTCCGCCGCGTGTCGCGCGTCGAGTTCCGCGGCACGCTCGGGGTGAGCGAGGGGGCCGTCCGGCAGCTCGTGGGCGATCGATTCGGGCCGACACCACCCGTCGGGAGGGCCGCCGAGGTCGCCAGTGTCCTCGAGCAGCAGTTCTACCCGGACCACGGCTACATGCGCGCGCACGTGACGCCGGTGACCGATGGCGCCGATTCGAGCCGCACGGTCCTCGCCTTCGACATCGACGCCGGACCGCGCGCGGTCATCCGCACCGTCACGATCGTCGGCGACCTGCAGGACACACGGGCGGCCTTCCTGCGCGACGTCGATGCCGTCGAGGGCGAGAGCTACCAGCCCGTGAAAATCAAGAACGGGCTGGCGGACTACGTCCAGAAGCTCAAGAAGCGCGGCCGCTACGAGGCCACCGCGACCGTCGTGCCGACGGTCAGCGGCGAAGGCGCGGCGGTCGATCTGCGCTTCGACGTGCAGCCCGGGCCCGTCGTCACCGTGGTGTTCAAGGGCGATGCGCTCCCGGCCGACAGGATCAAGGAGCTCGTTCCGATCGAGCGCGAGGGGTCGGTCGACCAGGACCTGCTGGAAGACTCGGCGCTCCGCATCACCGACTACCTGAATCAGCTGGGCTACTGGAAGGCCACGGCCGTGCCGGAACGCGACCCCGACGCGGCCCGGGTGGTCTTCACCATCCACAAGGGCCTGGAATACCACATCGCACCAGGCGGCGTCGAAATCGACGGCGCCCGCCAGATTCCGCTCGAGGACCTCCGGCCGAGGCTCGAGCGGCTTCAGCCGAACGATCTCTACCTCTCGTCGAATCTGCGCGCCGCCGTCTCGGCGATCGCCGATCTCTATGCCGCACGCGGATTTGCGTCGGTGCGGGTGGAGTCGGCCGTGCGCGAGTTGAATCCGACGGCGGGCGGGGTCGGACAGGTGAAACCGACGATTGTCGTGGAGGAAGGGCCGCTGACCCACATTGGCGACATCACGTTCGCGGGAAACGAGCACATCCCGTCCGAGGAACTTCGTCGGGTCGTCACGCTGGCGGCCAACGCGCCGTACTACGAGCCGCAGGTGCAGGCCAACCGCGAAGCGGTGCTGCTGGACTACCTGAACGCGGGCTACGCCAGCGCGAACGTCGTCGTGAAGCCGGTGCTCTCGGAGGACGGGACGCGCGCCGATCTGCGGTTCGAAATCACCGAGGGGCCGCAGACGATCATCGACCACGTCATCATTGTCGGCAACACGCGCACCGATCCGCGGATTATCCAGCGAGAACTGCGGCTCGAGCCCGGCCGTCCTCTCGGCCTGGAGGATCGTCTGGAGAGCGAGAGGAGGCTCCGTGCGCTCGGGCTGTTCCGCCGGATTCGCATCGAGGAGCTGCCGCCCGGCGCCAACGGGCGGCGGGATGTCGTCGTGAGCGTCGAAGAGGCGGCTGCGACGACGCTCAGCTACGGCGGCGGCATGGAGATCACACGACGGCTGCGCGCGACGGGACCGGCCGGGGGGGCCCAGGAGCACTTCGAGGTCGCGCCGAGAGGCTTCTTTGACATCGGGCGTCGGAACATCGCGGGTAAGAACCGCTCCGTCAATCTCTACACGCGGCTCAGCCTGCGGCCGCGCGATGCGCCCAACGACCCCACGAAGGACGGCACCGGGCTCGGCTTCAGCGAGTATCGCGTGGTCAGCACCTACCGGGAGCCGCGGGCTTTCGGTATGCGGGACGCTGACCTGACCGTCACGGGCGCGCTCGAACAGGGCGTGCGCACGAGCTTCAACTTCGCGCGCAAGGGGCTCAACGCCGACCTGACGCGTCGCCTGTCCTCCTCCATGCGAGGCAGCGCACGCTATTCGTTCAGCACGACGCGCACGTTCGACGAGCGGCTCAGCGAAAACGAACAGGTGACGATCGACCGCGTCTTCCCGCAGGTCCGGCTGTCGTCATTCGGCGGAGCCCTGTCGTTCGACACGCGCGACGACGTGCTCGAGCCCTCCCGCGGCGGCTTTCTCAGCACGGAAGGGACACTTGCGGCGCGCGCGCTCGGCGGCCAGCTCGGCTTCTTCAAGTCTTATGCGCAGGGTTTCTGGTTCAGGTCGCTGGCCGGTTCGAAGCCCGTCGTGCTGGCGACGCGCGCGGCAGTCGGCCTGGCGAACGGTTTTTCGCGCGACGTCACGACCGTCAATGCCGACGGGTCCGTCACGACCCAGACGGTCACGGATCTGCCCGCGAGCGAGCGCTTCTTCGCGGGCGGGGACTCGACCATCCGCGGGTTTGCACTCGATGCCGTCGGCGCGCCGAACACCATCAGCTCCAACGGCTTCCCGATCGGCGGCAATGCCGTGCTCGTGTTGAACGCCGAGCTGCGGGTGCCGGTCTGGAAAGGGTTCGGCGCCGCGTTCTTCGTGGACGGCGGCAACGTATTCAACCGCGTCAGCGAATTCGATTTCGGCCAGTTGCGCGGCAGTTACGGGCTCGGTCTCCGCTATCGATCGCCGATCGGTCCCCTCCGTCTCGATCTGGGCTTCAAGATGGACCGGCGCGTAGTCGGCGGCGCGCTCGAGTCGCCGCACGCGTTCCATTTCAGCATCGGACAGGTCTTCTGACAGGGAGCTTCGCGTGTCACTTTCCACCTCCCGCGGTCGGGTCCCGGAGCGACGCTGCCGGCGTGCGGGGACAGGGATGAGCAGGACGATCGCGGCGCTGGCGGTCGTCGCCGCGGGTGCGCTCCTCCACGCCCAGGTCATCGATCGCATCATGGCGGTCGTGGACAACACCCTGATCACGCAATCCGATGTCATGGCCGCCATCCGCCTCGGCCTGGTGAAAGTACCGTCGTCTGGCGATCCCATCGCGGCCGTGCTCGATCGCCTGATCGATCGCCGGCTCACCCTGACGGAAGTCGATCGGTATGCCCCGCCGGAGCCCTCCGCGGCCGACGTGGACCGGCGGCTCGAGCAGGTGCGCCTGTCGGTGCCCTCTATGGCCACCTTCGACGGCGTGCTTGCGCAGACGGGCCTGGACGAGGCGCAGCTTCGCGGCCGTCTCCGCGACGACCTGCGGATCGACGCCTACCTGCAGCAGCGGTTCGGTTCAGTGGTGCAGCCGTCGGACGATCAGGTTGTGGCCTACTACCGGGCGCACGAGGACGAGTTCTCCCGAAACGGCGTGGTGCGCCCATTCCCGGAGGTCCAGGACGGGGCGCGGTCCGCCCTGGTGGCCGAACGGCGAAGCGCGCTCATCAGCGACTGGGTGGCGACGCTTCGCCGCCGCGCGAACGTCAGTGTGCTCTACGCCGGCCGCTGAGCGCGGTCAGGGCTTCGTGACGGCAACCCGCACGTAGTCGATCGCCGCGGCGAGCATCCGGAGATCGCCGCCCGCTCCGACGTCGGCGGGACGCCGGGCCCACGCGAAGTCGAGCCGCACGCGGTTGACGCCGCTGTGCCAGCTGCTTTCCGCCGTCACGCACTCGACTGTCTGCCATTCCGCGCCGACCGCAATGGGATCGTGGGCACGGCCGTTCACCGAGACACTCACCGTCTGGCCCGGGGCGCCGGAGTAGCCGAACGCGTGGAGGCGCAGCTGGACGGTCAGCGGTGCCGCGTGATCGAGCGGCACCAGCACGCCGGCCGCGGACGTCGCCCACCGGAACGACGAGGCGCCTTCCAGCTCGGGATCGAACCATCCATCCGCGAGATACACCGCGTCGCCGGAGCTGCCGATGTCGATCCGGCCTGTACGGCCGGCGCGCATCGCCGAGAAACCGATACGGGCGCAGCAGATCGAATCGCCAGGGTGCGACACCGTTTCGAAGCGACCAGGCGAGGTTGACCGGGTACGAGAACACGTGGCCGAACCAGCGGTGCAGCAGGAGCGCCTGGCGCGCGCCGACGTCCCCGAACGAAATCGGCTCGCCGATCCGGTACGCGCCGCCGGCCGCGACCCCCATCAGGGACAGGTTCCACAGGAGCAGGGACGCGAGCGCCGCGCCAGCCAGCAAGTGTGGCCGCCGCTGAAGAACGCGTGCGACGACGCCGATCGACACGCTCAGGCCGAGCGCCGCGAAAGGCACGAGGCTGTCGAAGCGCCGCATGCCGAAGCCAGCGCCTCCCCACCAGTCGTCGACCGCGCCGTTGACCCACGCCATGGCCGCGAAGAGCGCGAGCCCTCCCCAGGCCGCCACCCGATCCTCCCGCGTCAACGCGAACAGGCCGGCGACCGCTGGTATGAAGATCGGCGACCACGCGAACAGGCCGTTGCGCGAGGACCAGAGGACATCGACGATCTGGGGATCCAGCCAGGACATCACCGGCCCCACCGACGATCGGGCAAGCCAGTGGCCGTAGATGGCGTGCCAGGCGAGCATCTGCGGCAGGAACCCGACCGTCGCACCGAGCGCCAGCAGGGCTCCCGCGCGCGCCGCACGCCGTGGCTCCACGCGCAGCCCCCGCAGGAGATCCACTGCCGGCAAGGCGAACATCAGGACGTTCTGCCACCGCATGATCGCCATGACGCCGCCGGCCAGGCCCAGCGCGAGCCATCCCGCCGGCGTCCGAGCGTCGCGAGTCGCGCCCCAGCACCACAGGAAGCCGGCGACCGCCGCCATCGACATCGAGTGCGACATGGTCGGCTCGCGTACGAGGTACCACAGCACGAACGACCCGGACGCGGTCAGCACCACCGCCGCGATGGCCTCGGGCGGTCCACGAAAGAGCCGGACGAACCGGTAGGTGAACCAGAGGCCGAGAAGTCCGTAGAACAACCCCGCGATGACGACGGCCTGGCGGTACGGGTAGGCGGTGCCGATGGTATCGACCGACTCGCCCCGCGCCGCCAGGTGACGCGCAACGAGATGGCCGACGGCGAAGAAGGGCGACCATCCGAGAGCGGGGCCGATGGCCCACGCGCTCTGCGCGTATCCCGTCACCGTCGGCTGGAACAGAAACTGATGCGGCCCGTCGTCCAGGCCCAGGAGCCGATAGTCGTTGGCGAGATCCACGTCGCGGTCGAACGCCAGGGAGCGGAGATAGGCGTAATAGTAGAAGCCGTCGCTCTGGAGCCGCGCGCCGAGCCTGGCCTGCGCCACCAGTCCGGCCGCCATCGCCGCGACGAGCACCAGCGCGGCCGGGGAGCGTCGCGAACGGCGGGACGCGGCGACGCCGACGACCGCGCACGCGAGGACGCCCGTCAACACGGCGGCAGGTGCGAGGTCGCGGTCGAAGAACGTGAAGCGCAACAGTCCGCGTCGCGCCACCAGGCGCAGGGCGAGATCGAATGCGCCGGCCAGCGACAACGCGAGGGATCCGGATCGGATTCGGTCAGCGACGGTCACCGGCGACCTCGATCCTGACGTAGTCCACCGCGCCAGCGAGTTCCCGTGTGTCGGCCTCCGGCGCCCACATCGGCTGGCCGGGCCGCCCACGCGAACTCCAGGGCGAGTCGATTGACACCAGCGCGCCAGGCATGCGCGCCGGTCGCGAACTCGACGACCTGCCAGGCCGGACCGATGCTCACCGCCGGGAGAGATCGGCCGTTCAGCGCGATCGCGCACTGCTGCGGGGGCGCGCCAGGGTAGCCGAACGCGCGCACGCGCAGCTGGACCTTCAGCGAGTCGGCATGGTCGAGCGGCAGGCGGACCGTTGCGCGTCCCGACGCCCAGCGGAACGTATCGGCGCCATCGCGCTCGGCGGCGTACCACCCGTCTCCGAGGAACGGATCGTCCGCGCCGCCGAGGTCAACCCGCCCGTATGGCCGGAGCGGGTCGCCGAGCATCCGTGCCGGTGACAGCAGATCGTAGTCGGCCGGCGACACGCCGCCGCGCCACGCGAACCACAGGCTGGCGGGATACGTGGACGGCATGCCGACCCAGCGGTGCAGCGCCCGCATCTGCGCCGCCTCCGCCTCGCCGAACGACACGGCCTCGCCCAGCCGGACCGATCCTTCCTGCGCCGCGCCCATCAGCGTCAGATTCCAGACGACGAGCGTTGCGAGAACACTGACGGCGGATGCGAACGGCCATCGCCGGACGAGCGAGAGAACCGGCGCGGACAGAGCCGCCAGTCCGAGGGCGAACATCGGAATCAGTCCATCGAAGCGACGGCCCCCGAACCCGTCGCTGCCCCACCAGTCCTGGATCGACGCGTTGAACCAGGTCATCAGCGACTGCCGCAATCAGCAGAGGGACGCCGGCGGACGGACGGGCGGCCGCGAACACCAGCAGGCCGATCGCTCCGGCGTAGAGCATCGGCGTGACGCTCAGGAGCCCATTGCGCGACGACCACAGGATGTCGGCCAGGTGCGGGTCGGACAGCAGGATCCGGGGGCCCACCGGCGAGACGGCGAGGTAACTTCCGTAGATCGCCTTCCAGGCGAGCATCTGAGGTACGAAGGCGAGCGTGGCGCACGCCGTGAACAGCAGGCCGGCGCCGATCGTTCGACGGATGGCCGCTCGATCATGGATGCGCGCGGAGCGCCACAGGATCGCGATCGCATCGCACGCCGGCATGATGGCGAAGAGCGCATTCTGCCACCGGATGAGCGTCATCAGTCCGGCGGCCGCGCCCAGCAGCGCCCACTTCGCGGGTGACGGGGCGGCGTCGGGCGATCGCGTGGCGAGCCACAACCAGGTAAAGCCCGCGACCGCCGCCATCGACGGCGCGTGCGTCATGCTCGGTTCCTTGACGATGTACCAGAGCATGAACGAGCCGGCGACCGCCGCTGTCGTCGAGATAGCCGCCTCGACCAGGTTCGAAGAAACGCCGCGTCACCCGGTAGCAGAACCAGCAGCCGAGCAGGCCGTAGAACAATCCGGCGACGCACACAGCCTGCCGGTACGGAAAGGAGATCCCGTTGGCGTTCACGTTGGGGTCGCGTCGCGACAGGACGGCCGCGACCCCGTGCCCGGCAGGAAAGAACGGGGACCAGACAATCGCCGGCCCGATCGTCCACGCCGACTGCGCGTATCCGGTAGGGGTTGGCGCAAAGAGGTGGGCCTTGTCGCCGAGGCCCAGCAGGCGGTAGTCGTTCGCGAAGTTCACGTCCCGGTCGAACGCGAGCGAGCGGAGGTAGGCGAAATAGTAGAAGCCGTCGCTCTGGAGGCGCGCGTTCAGCTGCAGCTGCATCGCGAGGCCCGCGGCGAAGAGGAGCGCGAAGAGCGGGGCCGTGCGGGAACGGCCGCCCGAGGCTCCGCCGACGATCAACCCCGCTGCCGCCGCGACGAGCACCAGCACCCACGCCGGCCAGTCGAGTCCGAAGGCGGCCCGGACGAGCGACGTGCGGGCGACCTCGCGCGCGCCCAGGTCAAGAATGGCCGCGGTCATGAGCAGCCAGCCGACGGCGCTCCCCGCGCGTGACGAAGCGGCCGCTGTCAGGGCCGCACCCCGTAGATGCGCAGCTCGGGGCCCGGATGCGCCGCGCTCGGCGTGAATCGCACGAGTTCGTGCATCTGCTCGAAGAGCGTCCTGTAGGCGGCGTACTCGGCCGGGAACTGCTGGGGCGCATCGAAGAACGCCCCGTAGCACTGCGAGGAGGCGACGACGTAGTTCACCCCGCGGCTCACGTAGTCCTCGTAGGTCAGCTCGCGCAGGGTCGGTACGTTGCGCGCGTTGTACAGCTCCGGGCGCAGGACGATCTTGCGCGATTCCAGCGTGACGCTGCGCCCCCTGGGGATGTTTGCCGTCAATCCAGTCGTAGGCGAGATCGGCGGTGCCCCGTCTGGCGATCATGCGATCGAACTGCACGGCCTGGACGGCGGGCGGGAGAAGCGCGGCGATTGTGAGGCCGGCGATGAGCGCCGTGCGCGGCGCCCGCCTGATCTCGTACCGCCGGAGCAGGCCGACGCCGGAGACGACGGCGCAGGCTGCCAGGAGGCACAGCATCGGCACGATCGGCAGCACGTAGCGGGCAAACACGATGTTCTGTCGCGACACCATCAGGCCGTACACGAGCGTGAACGCCATCACGACGGACCACCGTACGTGGCCCGGGCCGCGGACGCTTCGCACCATTCCGAGTCCCAGTCCCGTCATTCCCAGCAGGAGCGCCGGCCACCCGAAGGTGATTCGCAGGTGCTTGAAGTACACGATCCACACCGCCTCCTCGATTGACTGGTTCTGGCGGTACATCCCGGCGAGCCTCGCGAATCCGTTGAGGAAGCCCGGCAGATCGAGGAGCGTGTATGGAGAGGTCACGAGAAAGGCCGCGATCGACGCGAGCCCGATGAGCAGCATGCGGACCGCGCGGGAGGATCGGGCCGGCCGCGTCATCCAGCAGGCCACCAGGGGCATCACGATCGCGACCCCGCCGTTGTACTTCACGCTCGCGGCGAGCCCCACGGCGACTCCCGCGAGCACGAACGCGCGTGTCGTGTTCTTCTCGGTCGCTTCGAGCGTCAGCAGCAGCGTGAGCGTCGTGAAGAAGGTCAGCGGAATGTCGGTGAGCACGTAGTGCGAGTACGTGACGTGCAGCGGCATCACTGCGAGCAGCGCCGCTGCCAGCAGCGCGTGCCGCGCCCCCCACCGCAGCCCCGCCTGGAAGGTCACCCAGACCGTCGCGATGCCGAACGTGGCAAAGGCGGCCCGCCCCCACCAGTAGAACGACGGCGTCGACGCGTCGTTGAGCGATTGCCAGGATCCGGCGATCGCACCGGCCAGGAAACGCACGATCGAAACCGCCAGCTGCAGATAGATCGCCAGGCCGGGATAGTCGAAGAAGCCGTTCGGGTTGAGCGACCCCGAGCGCATCATGTTGAAGGCGCGCTCGACGATCTCCGGTTCGTCGACGTTGACGGCGTACGGAATGCCGTGGCCGAGTGCCCAGTAGCGCAGCGCCGCCGCGACCGTCATCACGATCGCAAGGCCGATCCACGACACACGCAGATCGCTGGCCTCACGCCACTCGCGCTCAGACACCTCTCGTCGTCCTCCGGTGGGCCTCAGCTTACTACAGCGTTACGGAGGAGATCCGCATACAGGTCGAGCGTCGCCGCGCCGGTGACCGTCCAGCTGAATTCCCGCTCGACGATCCGGCGTCCGGCGTCGCCCATCGCCGGCAGGCGCGCGGTGTTCGCGAGCGCGCCGCTGATGGCGGCCGCGAGCGCGGACGGATCGCCCGGCGGCACGAGCCAGCCGTTGACGCCGTCCCTGACCTTGTCGGGCAGTCCACCCGCGCGCGTCGCCACGACGGCGCGGTGGTGCGCCATGGCCTCGAGCGTCACGATCGAACTGCCTTCGTACAACGTCGGATGCACGAAGAGCGACGCCGCTTCGTACCAGGCGTGCAGTTCAGCATCCGGCAGCCGTCCGGCGAGCACGACGTCATCCTGGAGGCCCGCGGCCGCAATCGCAGCGGCCAGCCGCGAGCGGAACGGTCCGTCCCCGACGTGCACCCACTTCCAGCGTCCCTCGGCAATCGGACCGGAATGGTCCTTCAGCGCGGCGAGCGCCGCCGCCAGGACGTCATAGCCCTTGTTCTGTTCGATCCGGCTCACGGTCAGCAGCACGACGTCGTCCGGCGCGAGGCCGGCCGCAGCGCGCACCCGCCGCCCGTCAGCGGCGGTGGCCAGCGCGTCCACGACCGTCAGGTCCAGCGCGTTCGGAATCACCCGGATGCGATCGGCGGGCAGGCCAAGGTGGGTGCGGACGGCCGGTTCGAGCGCGCGATCGGTCGCGATCACCGCGTCGGCCGCGCGCGCGCAGGCGATGACGGCCTTCCTGAGGGGCAGGTACGCCGCGCGTTTGAGCCGCGCGCGAGCCGGATCGGTCGCGCCGAATTCCTCGAGCCCCTGCGGATTCAGGACGAGCGGCGCCCGCGCCATCGTGCGGCGGCGCGCGTAGCCGAGCACGCTCGCTCCGAAACCGTGGACGAGATCGATCTGACCCCGTTCGACCAGGTTCCAGGCGGCCTTGCCGGCGCGCTCGCCGAAGAGCGGGTACGCCGTGCTTCGATCGATCACCGTGGTGCCGCGGCGTCCGGCGAAGGGGAACGTCCGATAGGGGACGAAGAGCGAGGCGACCCCGGAGGCAATCGCGTCCGGCGCGGCGGGCCTGGCCGGGGGCCGAGTCACGAGCGTCACTTCGACGCCGGCGCCGGCGAGGTAGCGGACGAGATCGTAGACACTGCGCTCGAGGCCGCCAAGCCCGTGCAGCGGGAACACCGAGCGCGCGACGACAGCCACGCGGAGGGGAGATGTCATCCGCGCCTCTCGCGCACGAGGGCCGAATACACCTGTTCGACGCGCGCCACGACACCGTGACTGTCGAAGTGCACCTCGGCGTGCGCCTGCGCCGCGCGGCCGAGCCGCTCCCTGAGCGCGGCATCCGCGCGGAGGCGCCGCACGTCGTGCGAGAGGCCCTCCGGCGTATCCGACAACAGCCCGGTGCGCTCGTGCTCGATGATGTCCGGTGTGCCGCCCGTGTTCATGGCCGCGATCGGGATGCCGAGCGCGCTCGCTTCCAGGAGCACGCGGCTCAACGACTCGGGCCCGCGCGATGGAAAAATCAGCATCGAGGCGTGCGCCAGCCAGGCTGTCGCCGCGTCGCGATCGACCCAGCCGACCAGCCGCACGTCGCGGCCCGAGCGCGCGGCCGCCGCCGCGATGGCCTCGCGATCGGGGCCGTCGCCCGCGACGACGAGCGGCCAGTCGAGCCCCGCGTGTTCCGACACGCTGACCAGGTGGGTGGTGCCCTTGTTCGGAGCGAGCTTGCCGAGATAGAGCGCGTAGGGACCCTCGAGCCGGCGCGGCGCGGCGGCGGCTCGCTCGCGCAACGCCGCGATGTCGACCGGGTTGGGGATGACCTCGATGCTGCGGTTCGCGAGCTCGGGCGCCCGCGCGCGCAGGTCGGCCGCGATGGTCGAGCTGACCGCGATCACCCGGTCCGCGTCGGCGAGCCCGCGCCGCTTGCGCGCGAGGTTGCCGCGCATGTACGGAATCATCGGCAGCGCGAACGGCCACAACGCACCGCCGCGCGGCCGGATGCACTGCGTCATCGTGCCTGCCGAACAGCCCGGGCAGAGCGCCGAGCCGTCGCGGGTGTGGATCAGATCGGACCAGTAGCAGACGGGCCAGTAGTCGCGGACGGTGGCGACCGACGGGATGCCGCTGCGGCGTGCCGCGGCGACCGCCGGGACCGTCGTCAATACGTGCTGGCCGTGGATGACGTCGATGTGGTTGCGCCTGATGACCGTGGACAGGTACTCCGCCAGCGCGGCGTACAGGCGCTCGTTCTTGAAGTAGTTCCGGACGAAGGGAATCGACGGCGCGGCCGCTCCGAATTCCAGGACCGTGAAGCCGTCGTACGCGCGTGTGCGTTCACCGGCCGCGCGGCCGGGCCTTGGCTGGACGATCGTCACCGCGTGGCCGCGCGTTCGCAGTCCACGGGCGAGTTCGTACGTGCTCCAGCCGCTGCCGCCGCAGCGCGGCGGGAACGCATCGGTCGCCAGGAGAATGCTGAGTGGATTCACGGGGCTACGGATCTGCCGTGGGTGCGGCGAATCGCCGCCTCGAGCTTCGCGCAGTGCGCCTTCCAACTGTACTCGCGGACGGCTCGATCGCGGGCGGCCGCGCCGCCCTCCTGACGCGCCGCCGGGACGCTCAGCCGCTCCAGAGCGTCCGCCAGGGCCCCGGGCGCATCGGGATCGTAGAGCCAGCCCTCGCGCGCGTGTTCCACGAGATCCGGCAACCGCGCGATTCGGGGCGCGACGACCGGCAGGCCGGCGGCCATGTACTCGAAAATCTTCAGCGGCGACCAGTAGAAGCCGAGCGCCAGCGGCGCATGTTCCGCTAGATCGAACGGCGCTACGCCGATGTCCGCGGCCGCAAGGCACGCCGGCATGCGGTCGTGCGGGATGGCACCCGTGAACACGACCCCTTCGAGGCCGTGCGCCGCGGCGCGTACGGCAGGGAGCTCAGGGCCGTCGCCGATGAAGACCGCGCCGACGTCGCGGCGGCCGCGCTGGCGCAGTTCCCTGATCGCGTGCGCCAGGTGAATCGCCCCGTGCCAGCTCCTGAACGCGCCGGCGAAGACCGCCAGCGTGCCTTCCGGCCGCGTGAAAGGCAGGGCGCCGGCTGCGCCGGGGTGGAACCGGTCGGTGTCCGCACCCCATTCGAGTTCGACGATCTTCGCCGGTGGCGTGTCGCCCGGAAGGATGGCGGCGCTCGGTGTCACGATCAGATCGGCGCGGCGGCAGATCCGCTCGCGCCAGCGACGCATCGGCCGGACGATGAGGACCGTGTCGAGCCGGGCCTTGCCCGACCCGGGGTAGTCGATGACCGGTGCGTTGACCTCGAGCACGGCCGTGGCGCCGATTGCGTTGGCCGCCGAAATGCCCTCTCCCCCGAAGTTGTAGTACCGCTCGATGACGGCGTCGGGCTGGATGGCCCGTGCCAGCGCCGTCACGGCGCGGGTCCGCGCCCACCGCAGCTGCTTCGCGCCGAGCGGCGGCGGCATGGCGAGCCATCGCACCGGACCGTCGGGAAGCCTCTCGCCAGGGGTGACGAGCGCGTGTACCTCGTGGCCGAGCGCCGCCAGTCCGTCGGCGACGGCCGTGACGTGCACCGATCCCCCCGTGGTTCCAGGTACCGTCTGATCGATCGCGCAGTAGAGGATCTTCACGATTCCTTGACGAGCAGCGCGAAGAACGGCCCCGAGCGGATGCGGCCGAAGAGCAGGAGGTCGAGCTTCATCGCGAAGGACAGCCCCCGCAGCGCCGCGTAGGTCGCGGGGCTCTTCGCGATCTGCTGTTTGGCGGCGGTCCGCGCCTCGCGTATCGCCTCCGCGTGCACGTCGGGCGCCGCGCGCCCGCCAGCCTCCAGGCGCCGGGCTGCCTTGCGCGCCATCGCGCGTTCGGCCATCCGGACGAGGATGTTCTCGACGAACCCGCCGACGATTGGCGTGTAGTACCGGATCCGGGCGATCCGGAATCCGGCATCCCGCGCGACCTGCTCGAGTTCGGGAATGTCGCGCAGCGGGTTCAGGTGATCCGACTTGCGCAGGTGCTCCTGCCGGAGGTCTACGAGACCGGCGCGGTCGAGCTGCCTGGCCAGTGCGTTGATCCAGCGCAGGCCCACGGCGATGCGCGCGTTCTTGCGGACGTGCGTATATACGAAGAGCGCGCCGCCGGGCGCGAGGACGCGCGAGGCCTCGGCAAGCATGCCGCGCAACGCCTCGGGTGACAGGTGTTCGAGCACGTCGAGCGAGAACGCTTTCGTGAACGTCCCGTCGCCGAACGGCAGGCGCCGCAGGTCGCCGATCAGCAGGTCGACGTCTTGCCTCGCTTCCCGGGAAAAGAAGGGCGCGATGTCGATCCCTGTCAGCCGCGCGCCCCAGTCGCGGTTCCACAGGAGCGTCCGTCCGCTGCCGCATCCGAGATCGACGACCCGATCCGACGCCGCCGGGGCCAGGAACGCCCGCAGCATGTCGTTGCGGATCCGCGATCCCAGCAGCGGCGGCGACAGACGCTCGTGACGCGCGTCGGTGTGCAGCGACTCGTCCAGGTACTTCGTCTGCTCGTCGAACGCGTCGCGCGGCCGGAGATCGAGAAAGTCGGGCGATAGGTCCGGATACGCGCGGCGGCATCCCGTGCAGACGAGCGACGCGCCGTCCCCTTCGGCGCGAAGGGAAGCGCGGCAGTCGGGACAGCGAACGAGCGAGAGCAGGTCGGTGGAGATCATCGTCTTGCGGTCGTGACCGTCTTGAAGAGCGCTTCGAGGCGCTCCGCCCTTCGGTCCCAGCCATATGCCGGGACGGCCTGTGCCGCCGCGGCGGCCAGGCGCCGGGCGGCCTGGCGATCCGACAGGAGCGAGCGGATCGCGTCGCCGAGCGCCCGCGCATCGCCGGGCGCGACCAGCCGTGCGTCCACGCCGTCGTGGAGGACCTCGCGAATCGCCGGCAGGTCCGACGCGACGATCGGCCGGCCGGCCGCCATGTACTCGAACAGCTTCAACGGCGACGTGAACCGCGTCGAGATGGCCGACGCCTGGTTCGGGAGCACAAGCACAGACGCCTGACGCAGCAATTCCGGCACGCGCGCCGGTTCGACGAGTCCGGTGAACGTCACGCGGTCCTCGAGACCCAGGTCCACGGCGCGGGCCTTCGTACGCGCCAGATCCGGCTCGGCGGCGTGTCCGCCGACGATCAACCCGCGCGCCTCGGGCACGCCGGCGAGCGCATCGAGCAGCACGTCCACACCTTTCCAGGCGTAGAGGTGGCCCGCGTACGCGACGATGTTGCCCGCTGGCGGCTCGACATCGATGTCCCCCGGCTGCAACCGCACGCCATCGGGAATCACCGCCAGCCGGCGGCGCCTGCCGAAGCGATCCGTCAACGCCCCGGCGAGCCCCACCGTAATCGTGACATAGCCGTCAGCCGCCTGCCACACGCGACGCTCGCGCGCCGCCAGGCGCTTCACCTTTGCGGGAGACGGCGGCAGCGCGGTGGCGACCAGTTCGGGCAGCGCGGCAGAAACGTCAGGGGCGTAGCCGTGCGACTCGTACACGATCGGCGCGCGCACCGCGTGCGGCACCCGGACGAGGAGGGACGCGAGGCCGAGATCGCGCGTCATGATCAGATCTGTCCGGCTCCGTCCCAGCACCCGGCCGATCGCGAAAGCGAGGTAGCCGAAGCGGCGCGCCGCTGCGGGGCCGGCGACCGGCGCGCGCTCGATGCGGAGGCCCGCGTGAGGGGGGCGGCCGTAGTAGGCGAACGGATCACGGGCGGGCGAGTGGGTGTCCGGCCGCACGGCGAGGACGACCTCGTGACCCCGCTCCGCCAGGGCCCAGCACGTCTCCATTGTCTGGATGCCGTTGGCGCGCTCGAGAGGAAAGCGGATGTCGGCGAAATAGAGGATGCGCATCATCGCACGTCGCGCCGGAACGCCGCGCGGCCGACGAGGCTGAAGTTCTGTGGACTGAGACCGGCATGCCAGCATCGCGCAATCTCGTTGTCCGACCAGTCCCACAGCCGCTGGTGAGCCCGGTCCACATCGCGCGGGTCCACGTTCCACTGCCCGTTCGGATAGCAGAAGGCCCCAAGGGCCGCCACCGTCACCGACCAGACCAGCGCCGTCCCGACGAGCGCCGCCGCGACCCCGCCGCGCAGGCGCGAGGCGCCGTCGGCGGCCAGCGGCACGAGCAGAGGAAGCACGTCGAGCATGTAGCGGGGTCCGTAGGTGTGGCCGCCCCACCAGACGACATAGCTGGCGTAGAACGCGTACTGGGCGGCCGCGGCGAGCGCGCACCAGCGCAGCGAGGATCGCCACCCGCCGGGACGCATCCCCGGCAGTCCGAGGACGGCGACCGCGACGACCGGGCTGAACACGAACAGGCCGCGCGAGGGCGACACGAGGAGACCCGCGAATCCGGCCGGCTGCCAGTGGAACGATCCGCTGCCGGTCGCGTGGACAGTCTGGTGCAGCGATTCGAGCAGGGGCGCCGCTCCGAGAATGGTGCCGAACCAGCGCACGTACGCCGCCATCAGCGCGAACGCGAACGCCGCGGCGATCGCCGACACGGCGAGGCCGCGCCGCCATCCGCCGAGGACGAAGGCACCCGCCGCCATGATGACGACCGCCGGCGCGACCTGCGGCCGGGCGGCGACCGCCAGACCGAGCCCGATGCCGAGGGCAACGGCGCGACCGGCTGTCAGGGCGTTGTCGGGGCGCGCACAGGCATACACCGCGATCGCCAGGCCGAGCACGACCGTTTCGTGCGCCCACAGCGTCTGGCTGACCGTGCTCCAGAGGCCGGTGCCGAGCGCAAGCGCCGAGGCCAGGACGATCGCGCGGCGGAGCGGCAGCCGCTGGCGGGCGCTCAGGAACGCGACCGCGACCGCGAGCGCCGTGAGCAACGAGGCCGACACGGCCGATATGAGCGAAGGGCCCAGCGGCGCCCGGACGTCTACCAGGCCGAGCCGGTCGGCGGGCCAGAAGATGGCCGCGCCGAACAGCGCCGGCACCGGCGAATAGGCCGAGCGGTAGCGCCCGTCGCGCGCGAGTACGAATCCGGGCCGCTCGAGCAGTCCCGGCGCCGCGCCGACGGCGTAGTTGAGCGCCAGCGTGCCGTGTACGAGCAGCTCGCGCGCGGCGAGCTTCGTCGGCTGCGAGTCGTAGCTGCCGATCTCCCGGCCGTTCGCGTTGTACACGACGAACGCGGCCACGAACACCGCCCCGGCCCACTTCGCGTCACGCGTCATTGCCGCCCCGCGTGTTCGTCGTAGAACGACTGCCGGTCGAACAGGTAGCGGTAGGCGATACCCGGCAGCATCCGCGGCAGCGTCACGAACGCGTGGTAGGCGTTGCGCATCGGCTCCACGCGCTGACGGTCCATCAGGCGAAGCGCGAACTGCGCCATGAGCGCGAGGTTCCACCAGACGCACGCCGCAATCATCACGGCCCCGATGCGGCGAGGCGTCGCCCGAAGCGCCGACCACAGTGCCGCCAGCCCGATCACCAGCAGGATCGTGACCGCGACGAAACGGCGCTGTCCGAACGCGCCGGCCACGGTCCAGGACTCGACGCTGCCGGCGACGTACGCCTGCGACGCGATCATCAGCAGCGCCGACCAGGCCACGCGTCGCGCGTCGCCGGCACCGCGGACGGCGAGGATGAACAGTCCGGCAATGGCGAGCATCGCGAGCGGCGTCCAGACGAGAAACCCGTGCCCGGGAGAACCGAGGACCTGAAGCCCGTGCGGCGCATACCAGGTCATCTTTCGCGTCACATGCGCGGCCGGGCCCGGATAGCCGTTGAGCGCGTTGTAGGCGAGCAGTTGCGGTGCATAGCCGACCGCGAAGGCGACGCAGCCCGCGCCCGCCGCAATGACCTTTTGTCTGAGCCCTGCCCCCTGAGCCTTGCCCCCTGAGCCCTGAGCCCTGAGCCCTGAGCCCTGCCTCAGCGAGAGCGCCCAGTCGAAGGCCGGGCCGACGGCGAAGAACACGTCCTGCTCGCGGACCATCGCCATCAGGGCGGCCGACAGGCCGAGCCATACCAGCCCGCGCGTTGTCCACGATTCGCGGACGTGCAGCCACACGGTCACGAAGAGCGCCACCGCGAACGCCGAGCACGCGTGCGAGAAAGGTGGAGCCACGTACATGTAGAACAGGAGCGGCGTCCCGAGCCAGACGGCGGCAGCCGACAGGAGCGCGCCGTGCGGCCCGGTCACGCGGCGGGCGGCGCCTATCGACAGGAGGATCGCGAGGAACCCGTAGAACGCCGACCCGTAGGCGACCGCCGCGACGTACGGCTTCGCGTATCCGTCGGCGGCGATCTCGCGGCCCATCGCGCGCGCCGACCGCACGCCGAGATCCGCCACGGCGTAGAACGGCGCCCACAGCAGCGCGCATCCCATCGTCGCGTAGTTGACGCGCCGGCCCGCGGCCGTTTCACGTTCGAGGAATGTCTCGTGAAACCCCGCCGACTGCGCGATGTCGTGGTCGTAGTAATACTGATACTCGTTCTCGAACGAGACGTCGTGGTCGAACCAGAGCGATCGGAGATAGGAGAAGTACTCGACCTCGTCGGACGAATAGAGGCGTGCGGTGACGGCGGGAAGCGATGCCGCGAACACCAGCGCGAGGACCAGAAGCTCGCGCGAAGAGACGCGGAAAAGAGTGGCGAATGTGCGGATCAATGGCACTGAAACTCTAGCGAGGCTGCGCCTCAGACCCTGCGGCTCCGCCTCGCTAGCGGCATTGTTTACTATTTCGCCGCTTGACCGCCGAAAACTTGACTCGAGATCGAAGTTTTCGGCAGTCAAGCGGCTGGCACGCCCGGCCCCGGGCGGACGCCGTCGTTCCTGAGCGCACGGCGGCTCGCGCCGTCGCCTGTCAGCGGAGCACGAAATACTTGGCGAGCTGGGCGAGATTGAACCCGGCGTGGCTCACCATCGGAGCGACGATGCTCCCGCGGACCAGGTACAGCGTGCCCCAGGCGGCGCCGAGGACCGACGTCGCGATCATCGCGTCGTAGCCCTGTTCGTAGTGCCCGAGCCCGAAGAGCACGCTGTAGATCGCGATGCCCCACCGGGCTCCGCCCAGATACTGTCCGAACCGGTGCAGGATGAAGCCGCGCTGCACTTCCTCGCGCACGCCTCCGGCGACCATGACGACCACGCCGAAGATCAGCGCATCGCGCCGCGTGCGCAGCATGTCCTCGAGGGGATTGACCGGCACGTTGTGCAGGGAGGGCGCGAAGGTCAGGATCACCACGAGCACGAGAACGAGGAGCAGGAACACCGCGGGCAGCACGAGGATGCCGAGCACGGTTTCGCGGAGGACCCTGCCGTCCCCCAGGAGCACGGTCCGCGCCGATTCCCGGTGGGCGTGGAGCAGGCCGAGCACGAGTCCCACGACGACCGCGGCGTCCACCAGCGACAGCGTGAAGATGAACGGGGGGGACAGGTGTCCGTCAGCCGTCTGGAGCCGCATCCCCAGGGCCGACATCAGGGCGATCAGCGTGAGCTGGGTGGGGAACCCGGAGCAGAGCACGACCTCGGCGACCGCGCCAAGTCGCTCGAGTGGGAGCACCTGGCGCGGCAGTGGAATGAACGAAAGCTCTGGGCTGTCGGGGCCCGGTTCGGACACGGGCGGGAATCGTCCTATAGAAGCCGGAGGCCGGACCGCCGTCTCCGGCGCTGGACCCCGGACGCCGGTCTCCGCAGGTCCCGGTTCAGCTTGGACAGTTACAGTTCTGCCAAGCTGAGCTGCAATCCGCTATGTAATCCTTACGCGGCGGATGGTAGGCTGGGTTTCAATGAACGAAACAGCACCTTTGCGCGAGAAGACCACCCTTCCGCAGCCCGGCGAACGGGTCCTGATCGTCGAAGACGATCCGGCCACTCGCACTGGCCTTGCCGAGCTGGTGCAAGCCTGGGGCTTCCAGACCGGCGAGGCGCCGGACGGGGAGGAGGCGATGCGGAAGGTCACGACGTTCCGTCCCGCCATCGTGTTGAGCGACCTCGTGATGCCTCGCATGGGCGGCCTGGAGCTGCTGCACGCGCTGCGCGATCAGCTGACCGACATCACCTTCATCCTGCTCACGGCGCAGGGGACCGTCGAGAGCGCGGTCGAAGCCATCAAGGATGGCGCCTACGACTACCTGAGCAAGCCGGTCGATCCCCAGCGGCTCCAGATCCTGCTGCAGAAGGCGGTCGAACGTCAGGAAACGCTCCGCGAAGTGAAGCACCTTCGACGCCAGTTGCGGGAACAGGGCAGCTTCGGGCGGATTATCGGCAACAGTCCCGGCATACGCGGCGTCTATCGAGTCATCGAACAGGCCGCCCCCACGAACGCGTCGGTGCTGATCTGGGGCGAATCCGGCACCGGCAAGGAGCTGATTGCGCAGACGATCCACGAGCTGAGTCCGCGCGCCGTCCACCCGTTCGTGGCCATCAACTGCGCGGCGATTCCGGAGACGCTCCTCGAGAGCGAGATTTTCGGTCACGAGAAAGGCGCCTTCACCGGCGCGCACGACCGCCGGACGGGGGTCTTCGAACTCGCCCATCGCGGCACGTTGTTCCTCGACGAGATCGCCGAGATGATGCCGGCCACCCAGGTCAAGCTGCTGCGTGTGCTCCAGGAACGCACGTTCCGCCGGCTCGGCGGACGCCAGGAAGTGCCGGTGGACGTCCGCGTGATTGCCGCCACCAACGCGAATCCAGGCGACGCCGTGAAGAGCGGCAAGCTGCGCGAGGATCTGTACTACCGGCTGAACGTCTTCTCGGTGGAACTTCCGCCCCTGCGGCTGCGGCGCGAGGACATTCCGCTGCTGGTCCAGTCGTTCCTCAACGAGTTCAACAAGGGCAACAACAAGCAGATCCGCGGCGTGGATCAGGACGCGATGTACGTCCTCGAGCGCTATCTCTGGCCCGGGAACATCCGCGAGCTGCGCAACGTCATCGAACGCGCGACGATCCTCGCCGACAGCGAGTTCATCGAGCACCGGCACCTGCCACCGACCCTCATCGAACGCGGAGAAGAATCGCTGCCGACGCTGACGATTTCGCCGGGGACGACGGTCGACGAGGCGGAACGGCAGCTGATCGTGCTCACGCTGGAGCACACGCGAAACAACAAGACCCGTGCGGCCGAGATCCTCGGCATCAGTCTCAAGACGCTGCACAACAAACTGAATCGCATGAAAGAGGCCGGGACGGGAGCCCGGCACTAGCAGCCAGGACAGGAGCCCGAGAAGTCAGAGTGTCGCGGAGGGTCCCGGTGCGCGTCCACGCGGCCGCCTGGCGTCCGGCTCGCGATTGCCGCCCACCATCGTCCATCGAGCGAAGCGAGTGTCCATCAAAGCAAAACAGGTAGCCGGCGTAACGACCCTCGTGGTGTTCGTGGTGGCGATTCTGAGCGCCTACCACCTCGCGACGCTCGCGCAGCTCAATCTGGCTGAAACCGCGTCGCGCGGCGAGATGCTCGCGCAGGCGATCTTCCAGCGGGCGCGCGAAGTCGTGGCGAACGCGACGCCCGGCACCGACCCGTACGACGCGCTGCGGAACGACAGCGGCATCCGGTCCATCCTCGAATCGAGCGTCGGGTACTCGCCGAACGTCAACTACGCCGCGATCGTCGATCCGCAGGGTGTGGCCGTGGCGCACTTTCCGCCGCCCGAGCAGCAGGTGATGGTGGAGCAGGAGGACCTCGAGCCGATTGTGAAGGCCGGCCCGATGACGCAGCTGCGCGTCGTGTACTCCGATCGCACGTTCGAGATCCGCAAACCGATCCTCGCCGGTTCCGGCGCCGAGGAGTTCGCCACGATCCGGATCGGCGTCTCGACGCTCCTGGTCCGGAGCGAACTCCAGCAGGCGCTCAATCGCGCCGGCACCACGGTCCTCGCGGCGCTGGTCATTTCGTCGCTCGTGGCCATGCTCCTCGCGCAGTGGATGCTGCGTCCGATCCACGTGATCCAGAGCGGCCTGACGCGCCTCGGCCGCGGCGAGCTCGACGTGCGGCTGGACCTGCCCGAACACGAATTCCGGGACCTCGGCAGCTCGTTCGAGGCTATCAGCGCGCAACTCTCCGCGGTCGGGCGGAGCGTGTCGGCGCCCGCCGACGGGAGTGCGGTGCGGGCCGGGGGGCCGACCGACTTCGAATCGGTGATGGACAACCTCGAGGACGCGGTGGCCCTGTTCTCGCCGGCCGGCGAGCTGATTTTCAACAACACCGCGATGACGGCGCTGCTGCACGACATCGATGCCGGCATTGCCTCCGGTTCGACGCTCGACGGCCTGCCATTGGGCCACCCCGTCCGTGAGCTGGTCGATAAGACACTCGCCGGCCGGAAGTCCGCCGGACCCATGTCGTTTTCCGCCGCCAGCGGCGAACCGGCGCCCGAGGGCGACGTGCGAGCCGGCCCCCGTCCGGATGACGCCGCGACGGGCACCGCCGAGCAGGGTGGCGGCCGCGAAGAGCGCCTGTTCATGTCGCACGCGATCACGGACACCCATGGCCGTTTCCTCGGCGCGATGCTCGTTGCCCGCAACCTGGCCTATCTCTCGCAGGTTCACTCCACGCTCAACTACTCGCGCAAGCTCGCGGCGCTCGGCCGCTTGATGGCCGGAGTCGCCCACGAGGTCAAGAATCCGCTCAACGCCATGACGATTCACCTCGAGCTGCTCAAGCAGAAGCTCACCCGGCTGCCGGTGGCGGCCGGGACGGTCAGCGAGCCGGCGCCCGGCCTGGCGCGGCGCGGTTTCGGCGAAGGGGGCAACGCCGACATCGTCAAGCACGTCAACGTGATTGCCGACGAAATCCGCCGTCTCGATCAGGTGGTGGTCGGGTTCCTGAAGTTCGTCCGTCCCGAGGAGCTGAAGCTCCAGCCCGTGCGGCTGGCCTCGCTGATGTCCGACGTGGCGACGACGGTCGCGTCCGACGCCGAGCGGCAGGGGATCACCGTCAAGACCGAGTGTCCCGACGGCCTCCCGGAGATCAATGCCGACCCGGGCATGCTGCGCCAGGCGCTGCTGAACCTGGCGATCAACGGCTGCCACGCGATGCCTTCCGGAGGGACGCTCCGGCTGGCATGCCATGCGGCGTCGCGCGCCCGGGTCGAAATCGACGTGGAAGACACCGGCGTCGGGATTCCCCCGGAAAACCTGAGCCGCATCTTCGACCTCTACTTCACCACCAAGGAGAAAGGGTCGGGCATCGGGTTGTCGATGGTATTTCGCATCGTCCAGTTGCATGATGGAGAGGTGGAGGTGCAATCTACCCCCGGGGCCGGCACGCGGTTCCGGCTGATCTTTCCCCAGGCGTGACGCGTCTCCTCACGAGAGGGGAGACGCGGCCGAACGAAAATCCCCTCGAGTGAGGAACACCCAGTCGCAAGGCGATGGGGTATGCCGATGAAACCAATTCTGTTGCTGTTGCTGGCGTTGCTGCCCGTGGCTGCCTGCACGACGGTGCAGGCCAAGGCGCCCGTCGTCCGCCCCAATCTCGAAGTGCCTCCGCCGCCGCCCCGGGTGATCGAGCCGGCGACGCCGCCGGCCGAACGGCAGCCCGAGCCGGTCGAGGATTTGCCGCCGAACCCGGCAACGCCGAAGCCGCGGCCGGCGGCGCCGAAGACGGAACCGGCCAAGCCCGAGGCGCCGAAGACCGAGCCGCCGCCCGAAACTCCGCCGCCGCCACCGCTGCCGCAGTTGCGCACGCCGAATTCTCCCGACGCCGGGCGCCAGGTGCAGGAGATCGCAGACCGTGCCCTCGGCACGCTGAACTCGATCGACTACGGCCACCTGACCAGGGAACGTCGCGCTCAGTACAACAACGCAAAGCTTCTGATCAAGCAGGCTGAAGACGCCGTGAAGGCGGCGAACTTCGACTTCGCGAAGAATCTGGCCGAAAAGGCCGACAAGATCGCGAAAGAGCTCCAGAGTCGCTGACCGTTACAACCGGGGTCAGACCCCGCCCCGGGAGTCAGACCCCGCCCGGGGGTCGACCCCGCCCCCGGGGTCAGGCCCCCAGTCGAAAATAGGGCACCCAGAAAAACTCCGCGCCAATCACGCGAAATGTCAATATCTTGAGTACTGGCGAAAAACAGGACACAATATGTGGTGGATCGGGCCTTGACATCCGTGTAAACAGGGTCCATATTTGTCGGCCAGCGTCACCTGACCCGAACGGGAACTTCCCAGCTCCTGCGAGGCAAAGGATGAGATAAGTGCCGGGGCGGTCGACCTTTAGTGGTGGTACTCCCGACCCGTATCTCATCTCGCCGGTCTGGCGCTTTTTCCAGCACAATTGTCATATCAGGGTCCCGCCTGCCCGGGGCGGCGGCGTGACTCGCGTTCGGAGGGTCAGATGCAGAGAGGCGCTGCTCAGCAGGTGGAATCCACCAGCCCGCAGACCACAGTCCGCACGTCGGCGCCGGTGTCGACGTTCGCCGGGCTCGAATACGAGCGGTTCTTCACCAGGGAAGGCATCGATCCGTTCGACGAAGTCGAGTGGGACATCCGCTCCGCCATCATCGGTAACGAAAAAGGGCTCGGTCGTCTTCGAGCAGCGCGACGTCGAGATTCCGCGCTTCTGGTCCCAGCAGGCCACCAACATCGTCGTCTCGAAGTACTTCCGCGGGACGATCGGCACGCCCGAGCGAGAGCGCAGCGTCAAGCAGCTCATCGGCCGCGTGGTGGACACGATCACCGCGTGGGCCGCGGCGCAGAAGTACTTCGCGAGCGACGACGACCTCCAGGCGTTCAGCGACGACCTCAAGCACCTGCTCGTCTATCAGAAGGCGGCCTTCAACAGCCCCGTCTGGTTCAACGTCGGCTTCGAGACGCACCCGCAGTGCTCGGCCTGCTTCATCAACTCGGTGCAGGACACGATGGACTCGATCCTCGGCCTGGCGAAGACCGAGGGGATGCTGTTCAAGTACGGTTCCGGCACCGGCTCCAACCTCTCCAGCATCCGCTCCTCGCAGGAGCTGCTGGCCGGCGGCGGCACGGCGTCGGGGCCCGTGTCGTTCATGAAGGGTTTCGACGCGTTCGCGGGCGTCATCAAGTCGGGCGGCAAGACCCGCCGCGCCGCCAAGATGGTGATCCTCAACGCGGAGCATCCCGACATCCTGGAGTTCATCAACTGCAAGGTCGAGGAAGAGCGGAAGGCCTGGGCGCTCATCGACGCCGGCTACGACGGCTCGTTCACCGGGCCGGCCTACGCGTCGGTCTTCTTCCAGAACTCGAACAACAGCGTGCGCGTGACCGACGAGTTCATGCGCGCGGTGCTGGACGATGGCGAGTGGACGACGAGGGCGGTGGTGACCGGCGAGCCGATGGAGACCTACAAGGCGCGCGAGCTGATGCGCCGGATCGCGGAGGCGACGCACATCTGCGGCGACCCGGGCCTCCAGTTCGACACGACGGTGAACGACTGGCACACCTGCCCGAACACGGCGCGCATCAACGCGAGCAACCCGTGCTCGGAGTACATGTTCCTGGACGACTCGGCGTGCAACCTCGCGTCGATCAACCTGATGAAGTTCGTCAAGCCCGACACGGCGGGCAGCGAAGCCGGCGAGCTCGATCCGGTCGCCTTCGAAGCGGCCTGCCGGACGATGATCACGGCGCAGGAGATCCTCGTCGACAACTCGAGCTATCCGACGCCGGCGATCGCGAAGAACAGTCACGAGTACCGGCCGCTCGGGCTCGGCTATGCGAACCTGGGCGCGCTGCTGATGTCCAAGGGGCTCCCGTACGACGGCGACTCGGGGCGTGACTACGCGGCGGCCATCACCGCGCTGATGCACGGGGCGGCCTACGCGCAGTCGGCGAAGGTCGCGCGCGACCACGGCGGCCCGTTCGCCGGCTACGAGAAGAACCGCGAGCCGTTCCTGCGCGTGATGCGCAAGCACCGCGCGGCGCTCAAGGACATCGACAAGACCCACCTGCCGAACGATCTCTTCGACGCGGCGAAGGCCGTGTGGGACGAGGTCATCGAGATGGGCGAGCAGCACGGGTTCCGGAACGCGCAGGCGACCGTGCTCGCGCCGACCGGCACCATCGGCTTCATGATGGACTGCGACACGACCGGCGTCGAGCCCGACATCGCGCTCGTGAAGTACAAGAAGCTCGTCGGCGGCGGCCTGATGAAGATCGTCAACCAGACCGTGCCGATGGCGCTGACCAAGCTGGGATACAGCGCGCAGCAGGTCAAGGAGATCGTCGAGTACATCGACGAGAACGAGACCATCGAGGGGGCGCCCCACGTCAAGGAAGGCGCACCTGCGCGGTGTTCGACTGCGCGTTCAAGCCGGCGCGCGGCGTCCGAAGCATCCACTACATGGGGCACGTGAGGATGATGGGGGCCGTGCAGCCGTTCCTTTCGGGCGCGATCAGCAAGACCGTCAACGTGCCGAAGGACGCGACCGTCGAGGACATCCAGCAGGCCTACATCGACTCGTGGCGCCTGGGCGCCAAGGCCGTGTCGATCTACCGCGACGGCAGCAAGCGCACGCAGCCGCTCAACACGTCGAAGGACAAGGACGAGGGCAGGGCGAAGTCCTGCCGGAGCCGCCGCCGGCACGTCGCTCAAGCATCGCCGGAAGCTGCCGGACGAGCGCCACGCGATCACGCACAAGTTCGACATCGCGGGGCACGAGGGCTACATCACCGTCGGCCTCTTCGAGGACGGCCAGCCGGGCGAGCTGTTCCTGGTGATGGCGAAGGAAGGGTCCACTATCAGCGGCTTCGCCGACGCCTTCGCGCAGGCGATCAGCTACGCGCTCCAGTACGGCGTGCCGCTCCAGGACCTGGTGGACAAGTTCAGCCACGTCCGCTTCGAGCCGTCGGGGATGACGAAGAACCCCGACGTCCGCTTCGCGAAGTCGATCGTGGACTACATCTTCCGGTGGATGGCGTCGAAGTTCCTGAACCCGGAGGCGCAGTACCGCGCCGGCGTGAACATGCCGGAACTGGTGTCCACGCCGGAGCAGCTGCCGCTCGACGTCGCCGCCGCCGCCGGCGCGATGCCGACCGCGGTGCTGTCGAAGCCGGGGTTTGCCGCGATCCAGAACCAGGAGGACGCGCCGCCGTGCTCGACGTGCGGGTCGATCATGGTCCGCAGCGGCTCGTGCTACAAGTGCGCCAACTGCGGCACGACGTCAGGGTGCGCGTAGCGCGCTCCGCGGTCCGCGATCCGCTCTCCGCGTTCGTAGGGCGACCCTTTAGGGTCGCCAAGTTTCGCGGGCGGGGCCTTCGGCCCCGCCCGTCTTTTTCCGGACCCGTAGACGTGGACGAGCACCTCAAATTCGTTCGCGAGAATTACGAACTCCACGACTGGCGCCACGCCATCGCAATCTTCTCAACAGATTTCACGAACGAGTGGGCCGACATCCTCGCGGTCCTGGTGGGTTTTCGCCTGTACCGCAGCCATATCGTGCAGCCCGGGGGCTCGAAGTCGCTGATCGCCGGCGCTCTTGACGGCGGCCTCATTCAGCGAGGCTGGGTCTGCAAGTCTTTCGCGACGAAGATCCGTGTCGACGATCATGAACACGATGCGCCGACGCACGCGGTAGACTGTTTCAAGAACGGCGTCGGTCTCGAAGTGGAGTGGAACAACAAGGATCCGTTCTTCGATCGAGATTTCAATAATTTCAGGCTGTTGTTCGAGTTGCGCGCGCTGAGCGTCGGCGTGGTCGTGACGCGGTGCGATGAGTTACAGGGTATCTTCAACGTCACTCGGTCGTGGGACGTCATACGGCAATTCCACGACGCACATGAGCAAGCTGCTTCCGCGGCTCGTCGGAGGCAGCGGCGGAGGATGTCCCATTCTGGCGCTCGGGATCTCAGAGAAGCTGTATGTCGAAGACTGAGCGGAAGAAGCTGATCGAAACCCCTCCGGGAAGTGCCGCTGAAGATCTCTTGTCGCTCGGTACGGATCGCTTCAGAACGGTGCTCGCAGATCCGCCGTGGCGTTTCCAGAACCGCACCGGTAAGATGGCGCCCGAGCACCGACGATTGAGCCGTTACGGAACCATGGACCTCGCGGAGATCATGGAACTGCCGGTCGCGCAAATCGTTCAGGGACGCGCGCATCTCTATCTCTGGGTGCCCAACGCCCTGATCCTCGAAGGCCTGGAAGTGATGAAGCGCTGGGGCTTCACCTATAAGACCAACGTTGTCTGGTACAAGGTGCGCAAGGACGGCGGCCCGGACGGCCGCGGCGTCGGCTTCTACTTCCGCAACGTTACGGAGTTGCTGCTCTTTGGCGTGCGTGGCAAGAACAACCGGACGCTGACGCCCGGACGAACACAGACCAACATTGTCGTCGAACGGAAGCGGGAACACTCGCGCAAGCCTGAGCAGCAGTACGAACTGATCGAGCGCTGCTCTCCAGGACCGTTCCTCGAGATGTTCGCGCGACAAGGGCGCAACGGGTGGATCCAGTGGGGCAATGAGGCTCCGACGCCCGCGCCGTCTGCGGACTTGAAGCTCGTCTCGAGTCGGTAGCCCTCTTTCCCGCACACGTGATGGGAGCTCTAAGCGGGCCCTACTGTTTGTTTCGCCCTTCGACCCCATGTCCAGCATCCCCAGCCTCTTCGACGACGAGCCCGGCCTGGCACTGCCACGCGCCTCTCTGGTCCGGCGCGCTCCCCAGTTCGGCGCGAGCAAGAAGGGGAAGAGCGTCACCAGCCTGCTGAAGCAGGTGGAATCGCTGCGGGCGAACGTATGCGCGCGAGAAGCGCCGGCTCGACGACGCGCTGATCTTCCATGCCGCGCAGGTGAGGCCGCGGGAGGAGCAGGTCACCGCTCTTCGCACCGAGGTCGTTCGGGCGCTCGCGCGCTTCCTGGACGACCGGCGGTTTTCGAAGGCGGACACCCGTGTGTTGTGCGTCATTCTCCGGGAGCAGATCGACGAGATACTCGCGCGCGTGCCCACGCCTCCGCAGGATATCGCAGCGCTCTTCGAGCGCCTGCACGGGGTCGGGCTCGACCGGGCGATGCAGGAGGACATCGAGTCGGCGCGGGCCGAGATCGCGGAAGCGTTCGAGGCGTTCGGCCTCGACATGGAGGTGCCGGAGTTCCGTCCCGACATGACCGAGGAGGAGATGGCCGGGTTCGCCGCGCAGATGGCCGAGCGGATGCGGCAGCAGGTACGAGGGCGCCGCGGCCCGGCCGGCCGGGGAGCGCCGGACCAAGCGCGAGCTGCGCGAGGAAGAGCGCGCCGCGCGCCGCGACCAGGCTCGGAAGATCAGCATCGGCGCCGTCTACAAGCGCCTCGTGAAAGCGCTCCATCCCGACCTCGAGCCAGACCCGGCGGTGCGGGAACGGAAGATGGCCGTGATGCAGGAGGTGACGGCGGCGTACGCGGAGCAGGACATGCACACGCTGCTGCGCCTGGAGATCGAGTGCCTCGACAGCGACGGCGCGCATGCGGAGCGCCGAACGGACGAGACGCTGAGCGCCTACGCTGAAGTGCTCCGGGAGCAGGCCGCCCGGCTGCGGGCCGAGATCGAGGACCTGCCCTTCCACCCCAGATACGCGGACCTCGTCGTGGAAAACGGGTTCGGGATCTACGTGCTGGACGTGGCGCAGGAAGTGCAGCGCCTCGACGCCGTGGTCGAGACCCTCACGGCTGGCATCCAGCGGCTGTCCGACCAACGCCTGGCGGTCGGCGAGGTGCGCGATCTGATCCGGGGGCACCGGGACGCGCACGGGGGACGCCGTGTGAACACTCGTGGGCGGCAGCAGGCCCGCCATGGCCGCGCGCGCCGCCGATGACATCGTCACGTCTCGTCGACTAGCAGCTCACCTCACCCACCTCGCCCGTAACCGTACCTTCAGCCGGAGGGTGCAGCCTTCAGCGGGAAGCTCCGATTCAAACCAGCTCCGCAAAAGCGCCGACGCAAGCCGGCTTTTGCGTCAGGATCGTGGAGGGGTGCGCCAGATAGCCGACGGAGCTGACATGAGCGGGCTGAGGCACCCGGCCGGAGCAGACGCAGTCCGTGAGCCCGCGCCGCGGCGGCCAGGCGATCGTTGTACGTGATCAGATCCAGCGATGGACAGGTGATGGTTAAGGGGGGCCCTGCGAATGAAGTGCGCGGCCACGGACAGCGAACCGCCTACCGGCGCAAGCTGACGATCGGATCGATCCTGGCGGCCCGGCGTCCCGGGATCCACGCGGCCAGGCAGCCAACCACGCTCACCAGCGCCGCGACAGCGGCGTAGACGGATAGATCGGCGGGCGTGACATGGAAGAGCAGCGCGGCAAATCCGCGCGACAACCACCACGCAACCGGCAGGCCGAGGCCGAGGCCTGCGAGCAGGTGCCGCCACGCCAGCGCCAGCACGCCGCGCTGGATGTGCGCTGGCGTCGCGCCGAGCGCCAGACGCACGCCGATCTCGCGCGCCTGCTGCGCGACCACCGACGCCATCACTGCGTATACGCCTGCCGCGCCGAGCAGCATGCCCACGAGTCCGAACACCGACATCAGCCCTGCGTTGAAGCGCCGCGTCGCGGTGAGCCTCCTGACGGCGTCGTCGGCGGCGAACACGAAAGGCTCCTTCAGGTCGGGTCCCACCGGCTCGACCGCTTCTGCGAGGAGTGGCAGCATCTCCTCCGACGGCCGAGACGTCCTGACGAGCAGCGCCGCGAAAATTCTGGCCGGATCGCGTTTCAGGTTGAAGTACGCAGCCGGCGGGTCGTCCTCTTCCGGACCGCGTGCGTACACGTGAGGAACCGTCCCGACGACCGTGAAGAGGCCGGCCGGCTCGCTGGCGCGCACCCGCCGTCCAAGCGGGTCGTCGTCTCCGAACAGATGCCGAGCCGCTCGTTCGTCGAGCACGATCGCGGGCGCACCGCCAGCCGAATCGGCCTGCCAAGTCCCGCCTCGCCGGAACCGCAGCCCCGCGACCGCGAAGTAGTTGGGAGTCACACGATATTGCAGGGTCGTGATCGGCGAGCCCGCACCCGAGATCCCGTCGGCGCGCTCCAGGATTGTCGTCCACCACGCGCCGTGGAACGCACGGCCGAAGAGCGGCAGCGAAGCCGCTCGCGACTCCGCAACGCCAGACACGCCAGGCACGCGCTCGATTCGCTGCCGCACCTCGTCCACGGGAGCCCGAAACTCGAGCCGCGGCATGACCGCGAGCAGGTTGGGGCGATCGATCCCGAGATCGATCCCGGTCACCCGAATCAGGCTGACGACGAAGAGCCACGCGACCACCATGAGCACGACCACAGTCGCGATCTCCGCGGTGAGGAACGCGCTGCGCCAGCGGCGACGACCGGTCGCGGTGGGGGCCTCGCTGTCCTTGAGCAGCGTGGCGACCGGCGTCCGCGACGCGTGCCACGCAGGGACGAGCGGGCACAGCACGCCGGTGACGATTGCGCAGGTGACTGCTGCGGCCAGCACGCGGCCGTTCATGGCGATCGTGGACGCCCGGAACATCCCTGGCAATACGGACGTGACGGCGGCCTTCGCGACGCGCACGCCGGCGATCGAGCACAGCAGCGCGCCTGCCGTCGCGCCCAGCGACAGCAGGAGTCCTTCGGCCAGCACCGCCAGGGCAATCTGCCGGCGCGAGGCCCCGAGCGACGCGCGAATCGCCATCTCCTGAATGCGCGCGGCGGACCGCGTGAGCATCAGGTTGGCGGCGTTCGCGCACGCGATGAGGACGACGAGGGCCGCGGCGCCCAGGGCGAGCAGCATCCAGTGACGGACTGGCGAGACGGCGGAGTCGAGCAGCCGCGTGACCGCAGGCTGCCAGTCCGGTGCCTCCGCGACGCGCCGCACGTCATCGGCGATCTGAGCGGTGGTCACACCCGGGCGCATGCGCGCCACGACGCCGAGCGCTGACTCCGAGGATGTCCGGGGCACGACCAACGGCACCCAGATGGGCGCGTTCGTCAGATCCCCGACCTCCGGGTGATCGCTCTCGGCCGACAGTACGCCAACCACCGTGTAGGTGTGCGTGCCGATCGATACGTCCCTGCCGAGCACCGCCGGATCGCCGCCGAGCCGCTGCTGCCAGAACCGATGGCCCAGCACCGCGACATCCGTGCGCCCTCGCGCCTCGTCGTCTGCAGTCCAGAGTCGGCCGACTGCCGGCGACAATCGCAGCATCCGGAAGATGTCGGCGCTGGCGTGCGTCACGGTCACTTGTTCCGTGATCCCGGCCACCGTTGCCATGGTGCCGAGCTCATTCAACCGGGCGCCAAACACCTCGACGCTGCCCAGCCGATCGTGGAGTCGCCAGTAAATCTCCGGCGTGATCCGCTGCTTCCGACCCTGGTCTCGCGTCGGGATGTACACCAGTCGTTCCGGATGATCGACGGGAAGCGGCTTCAGGACAACGGCATCGACGACGGAGAACGTCACCGGTACCGAGCGTGATGCCAGCGGCGAGAACCAGGACGACGAACAGCGAGTGGGCGGGGGCGGCAGCAATCGCGCGGACCGCGTCGCGCAGTATCAGGCCGGCCGAGCGGACCAGCCGTGGACACGCGGCGTGCACCTCGAGTTCGAGCGCTCGAATCGTGTGCAGGTTGACCCAGAGAGCGGGATGGCGCGGTCCGCGACCGGATGCACGCCGTTCGGCCAGCTCCTCGAGGACATCGCCGACTGCGGCGTTCGCGGCGGCTCGCGACGACACGCGCCGCAGGAGCCAGGCGAGCGGACGAAGCGGCGACGGCGCGATGTCGTTCATCGGCTCTTGAGCACGGCTCCGAGTCCCGCAGTCAGTGTCTCGATGCGCTCGAGCGCATCCCGCACGGCCTGCACGCCTCGAGCCTTGACCTGGAAGAACCGCTTCGGCCGTCCGCCGCGTTCCGGCGTCGGATCGCCGTATCGTGACCTGACGAGTTCCTTGTCTTCGAGCCGCTCCAGCGTGATCAACACTGCTGCGCGAGACGCCTTCCGGCCCGTCCGCGCTTCGATATCGCGGGCCACGGAAACCGGGTATGCGTTGTCTGCGAGGCTCATGGTGGAGAGCAGCACGAGCAGCTCGAACTCGCCCAGGGGCGCGGGATAATGGTGGGGCGCCATGATTTAGACAACAATATTATCATTTCTGTCAAGGACGGGTCCGACAGTCGCGATTCGGTCCGCTTTCCGCGGTTCGCTTCGGACAAGCTTCTCCCTCTGGCGCAGGATGACGTCTTCGATATCGACCCAGTCGCGCTCGCGGCCGGCGAACGCCTTGAAGACGACCAGGCCCTCCGCACAGCAGGTCAGGAGTGAGTGCCCGCCCCAGATGTCGAATGACGAGGCGCGATCGACACAGCGTTCTTCGAAGGGCATGGCCGCCAGCGCGACGTCGAGCGGCACCCTGGAAGCGCCGTACAGCAGGGGACGCGGTTGGCAAGCGCGAAGCCGCGAGGATCGTCGATGCGGCCGGTGAAACGTTGTCAGCAATTCGTCGACGTATGCAGCCTCGTCGCTGAATCCCGTCAACAGCGTGCCGTCAACATCCCGTGTCAGCCGCGGCTCAACCCAGCGTTGGACGGTAAGGCCGCCTGATGAAGCAGAAGCGTCACCGTCGCGTTTCGAAGAACCCCTGAAGTTCGAGGGCGGTGGCGAAGAGCGGGTTCATGTCGCCGGTTGCCGTGAAGCAATCGTTGAAGGTCGATTAGCCCGGACCACGCAAACCCGCTCGACGGGGAGCGGCACCGTGGCCGCAAGGCCGAGCAGCGTCTCGCTGGGGGTCAGTGCACCAGCGTCGCGCAGGTGCCCCAGGTCGTCGGCCCGCATGCCTCCGAGAGCGGCGCCCGCGCCACTGCCGTGACCATTCGCGCTGTCTGGCTTCGCTCGTCACGCGTCCATCATGACCGAGCCGCTCTGTGTTCGCATCATCCGGGGCTGCGTCATTCCGTCCCCTTCGGAACCGTCCGTTTGCATCCCGCCCCCCACGGCGCGACAATGTCCCCACTCATAACGGAGGACCACCATGATGAGACTGATCACACGGGTTTCGACCACGTGTGTGTTGATCGCCTGCGCAATCGCCGCGGCGAACGCGCGGAGCGGCGGAATCCCGGCGCCCGCACCCGCCGCATCAGCGCCCCAGCGTGCCGCCGCCGCCGCCGTGACCTCGCCCGAGAAGTTCTTCGGCTTCCAGATGGGCGCCGACCGCAAGATGGCGCGCTGGGACAAGCTCGTCGAGTACTACCGCCTCCTTGAAAAAGAAGGCGGCGGCAAGCTGAAGGCCATCGACATGGGGCCCACCGAGATGGGCAACCCCTTCCTGCTCGTCATCATCACGTCGGCCGCCAACCAGCAGAATCTCGAGCAGCTCCGTCAGAACAACCTGAAGCTGAGCGACCCGCGCGGCATCCCCGAGCCGGAGATCCGGAAGATCGCCGACGCCAGCAAGCCGTTCGTGCTCATGACGATGAGCATGCACGCGACGGAGATCGGCGGGGCGCAGATGGCGCCGGAGCTGGCGTACGACCTGCTGGCGCGCACCGATACCGACACGCAGCGCATCCTCGACAACGTCGTGTTCCTGCTGTTCCCGTCCTTCAATCCGGACGGCGAGATCATGGTCACCGACTTCTACAACAAGTACCTCGGCACCCAGTACCGAGGGGGCCGGGCCGCCGTCGCTCTACAACAAGTACATCGGCCACGACAACAACCGCGACGCGATGACGATGAACACCAAGGAGTCGCAGTACGCGGGGAAGGTGCTCTTCACTGACTGGAGGCCGACCGCCTACTTCGACTTCCACCACATGGGGAGCTACGGCGCGCGCATCTTCTTCCCCCCGTACGCCGAGCCGGTGCGGCCGCTCGCCGATCCGCTCGTCTGGCGCGAGATGGAGTGGTACGGCGCGCAGATGGCGAACAAGGCCGAGGAAGCGGGCCTCTCGGGCGTGATGAACGACGGCCAGTACTCGGGATGGGGGCACTTCGGGTTCCACTGGATCACGCCGTTCCACAACATCACCGGGATGCTCACCGAATCGGCGAGCGCGAAGCTCGCGACGCCGCTCTACATCGACCCGAGCCAGCTCACCGGACGCGCGCGCAACCTCGAGGACCCACGCCGCGACCAGATGAACTTCCCGAATCCCTGGCCCGGCGGCTGGTGGCGCCTGCGGGACATCGTCGAACGCCAGAAGGTCGGCGCGTGGGCGCTGCTCGATCTCATGGCGCGCAACAAGGAGACGATCGTCTGGGACACCTACCTGAAGGCGAGCCGCCAGACCGAGCGCGGCGCGAACGGCAAGCCCGCGGCGTACGCGATCTCGGCGGCGCAGCACGATCCGCTGACGCGCGACAAGCTGGTCAACGCGCTGCTGAACCAGGGCATCGAGGTTCTGCGCTCAGCGAAAGGGTTCGCGGCCGGCGACGGCATGACGTATCCGGCGGGGTCGTTCTACGTGACGCTGGCGCAGCCGAAGATGGGACTGATTCGCTACCTGCTCGGCGAGACCCACTACCCGGACAACGAATGGACGCGCCAGCAGGACGGCACGCCGATCCGCCCGTACGACATGGGGCAGGACGTGCTCGCCGAATACATGGGCATCAAGGTTGACCCGCTGGACGAAGCGGTCAAGGCGGACTTCGCGAAGGTGACGTCCGCGATCGTTCCGGTCGGCCGCGTCACGAAGGGAGCCCGCGGGCTACGTGATCGACGGCCGGCTCAACGACGCGTTCAAGGCGATGAACCTGCTCTTCGACAAGAACGTCCCGCTCAAGCGCGTCGATGCGGCCGGTGACGACGTCCGTCCCGGCGATTTCGTCGTCCCCGCCTCGGCATCGGACTCGGCGATTGCCGAGATTGCGAAGACGACCGGCGTGGACTTCAACGCGCTGAAGACCGAGCCGAAGCAGGCACACGACATCAAGCGCATGCGCATCGGGATGTACCAGCGCTATCGCGGCGGGAACATGGACGAGGGCTGGACGCGGTGGCTGTTCGAGCAGTGGGCGTTCCAGTTCAAGGACGTCTACGACCCCGAGATCAAGAAGGGCAACCTGAACGCGAGCTACGACGTGTTCATCTTCCCGGACGACTCGACCGGCACGATTACCGGCGAGGCGGGTGAGGGGCGCGGCGGCCGCGGACGGGGCTTCGCGGGCGTGCCGGACACGACGCCGCCCGAGTATCGCAGCGGCATCGGCGCGGACGGCGTCGCGGCGATCAGGGACTTCGTGCAGAAAGGGGGCACGCTCGTGACCCTCGGCGGCGCGACCGATTTCGCCATCAGCCGCCTCGGCCTCCCGGTCCGCAACGTCGTCGAGGGGCTGAGCACGAAGGAGTTCTTCTGCCCCGGCTCGACCCTGCGCGTCACGATCGACAACACGAACCCGCTGGCGTACGGCATGCCGGCCGAAGGGCTCGTGCTGTTCCACTACAGCCCGGCCTTCGACGTCGCCGCCACCGGCTTCAACACGCCCAACGACATCGTCGTTCGATACGCCGACCGGAACGTCGAACGGAGCGGATGGCTGAACGGCGAGAAGTACATCGCGGGAAAGACCGCCATGGCGTCGATCGGCTACGGCCAGGGGAAGGTGGTCCTGATCGGGTTCAGAACGCAGAACCGCGCGCAGACGCACGGCACCTACAAGTTCCTGTTCAACGCGCTCGTGACGCCGCCCCCAGGCGGAGACAAGACCTCGACGAGCGTGCAGTAGATTTCAAACGAGAGGCGACCTTGCTCCACGCAGGGTCGCCTTCAGTCCCTTCAATCTGTGGCGCCGCGTCCGAAGCGACACAACCTTCACAGCCGAGGACTGTCATGGCAGAGAAGACCGGCCGCAACGATCCCTGCCCATGCGGCAGCGGCAGGAAGTACAAGAAATGCTGCCTCGAGGTCGTCGAAGCGGCGCGCCGTGAATCACTGTTGAGCGCGGAGGACCTGAGCACGACGAGCGACGACTGGTACGACGACGTCGGTGAGTTGGAGCCGCTCGTGGCGGACGACATCGTATCGGTGGGGTACGCCAGTGGGATGGTGAAGAGTCTCAAACGCGCTCTCGCCGGCGACGGGCTCGTCACCGTGGAATGGCACGCTCCATCGATACCGCCCGCGATTCTCGACGCGATCGAGGTCGAGGATGCCGGCGCCTTCGAGGGCGCGTGGGGCGACCCCGAGGCGGCGAGGCCGATCCAGGTCGAGATCATCGACATCGAAACCGCGGACGACGACATCATCACGATCGAGGTATACAACCGCGGCCCGCTCCTCCTGTTCCAGAACACCGAAGAAACGCGGTCCCTTCACCGGCTCTGTGAGGCCATGAGAACGGCGCCCGCCGGACGCACTATCGACGTGCCGTTCCCGAACGAGCCGCTCGACGATGAAGACGAGCCTGACAGTCTGCCGCTGCCGCCGATTCCGCAGCCTGGCACGTGCGCGTTGTGCGGCGTGGTGCTGCTGCCGGATGCCTCCGCTGCGCACCTCGCCGCGTGCGCGCCTGCGCACGATGCCAGGGGAGGTGCGCGTCACGATCTCCTGCACCTGCGCGTTACCGCCCCCGGACTGCCGTGGTATTGGCTCGACGTCGAAATCCGTGCGAGCGCCACGTTGCAGACGCTCGACAGGTTCCTGCGCGACACGTGGCTGGAATGCTGCGGACACCTGAGCCAGTTCATCATCGGCCACGTGGACTACGTGCAGGTAACATCCGGCGACCTTGGGTGGGGGGATGGCTTCAAACGCCGTCCGCAGCGCCGGATGACGGCGCGCGTCGGGGATGCCATGCCCGATATCGGCGGTCACGTGCAGTACCGAATACGACTTCGGCTCGACGACGACGCTCGATATCGAGGTCGTCGGCAGGCGGAATGGCGCGCCCGGCCGGGCGGCCACGCGCCTGCTCGCGCAGAACGCACGGGTCGCGTGGACATGCGCGACCTGCGGCGAGCCGGCCGCGTCACCTGTGCGTGTTGTGCGCTGACGGCCTCGCATCGGCGTTCGTGTGCGCGCGCCACGCCGCGAGCCGTCAACGCGTGGCGAGACCGGAATCGTTCCTTCCCGTAGTGAACTCCCCGCGGACGGGGGTCTGCGGCTATACCGGGGAGTGACCGCACCGCCGGAGGCCCCCCAGGGCGTTGAATGATAGTCATTCAGCAGATGAATACACTGCCGACAGACCCCGGACCAGATTCATCCCACGGGGGTCTAATGTTGGCAGGAGCCGAAAATGCTCGACCTGACGACCCTGCTCGTTGTCCTGCTTCTCCTCGGTCAGGCACCCGGAAGCCTCACCTCCGCTCGACTCGATCAGGCGGCGGCGGAGTTTCCTCCCCAGGACGCACAGCTCTGGAGCCTCGAGTCGGCCGGCCTGACGGCAAAGCTCGCGAAGCAGCAACTGGCGGCCGCGCCAGACAGTCCTGAAACGCTCCGCCTCGTGGCGCGAGCGCAGCGGCTGGACGACGTGCTGGCGGTGCTTCGGACGATTGTGGAGAGGCAGCCCCGGCGGATTCCCGATGCCTTCGAAGCGCTGGGCGACACGGCGTGGGCGTTCAGGGGCGGCGACGAGGCGATGACCGGCCGGCGCGAAGCCTTTCGGCAGATCGTGGCCGACGCGGAAAAGCAGTTGCCGGCTCTTCCTCGCGAGGACGCCGCGCGTGCCGCACGCGTGTTCCTGAATCTCGAGAGCGAACTGACGCCAGGATCGCGGAACGACTTTCCCGAACGCGTCGCCCGATTCATCGAAGAGTATCGCGGCACGGAAGCCGCGCTCCTCGCCCAGGTGGACGCGATTTCCGCCAGCGACCGCACGGTGCGCGACCGCCGCGCTGCGATGCAGCAGAGGCTCGACGCCCTCGAGGCGTTCGCCCGTGCGCACCCGGGGAGCGCGGCAGGCGCGAAGGCGGTCTATCAGCAGGGCTTCGAGTGGCACACGAGCAACACGCTGGGCGTCCTCGAGCCTCGGGGCGCCGATCCGATTGGCCGCTTCACGCGCGTGCTCGCCATCGTCCAGCGGCTCGAAAGCGGGGAGTTCCCCGAGTGCGAGTGGGTGCGGAAGGCGCCCGATCTGCTGATCAACTTCTTTTTCCCGCGAGAAGACTCCGTCGCGCCCGAAAGCGCGGAACGCATGATCGCGGCGTACGAGACGCTGGTGCGCACGCATTTCGCGCTGCGAACCGTGTCGCCAGATCGGGACGGAATCGGGTACGTGGTGACGACCAAGCTGCCCGACCTCTATGCGCGGCACGGCGACGACCGTGTCCTGGAAGCCTCGCGCTTTCTCGGCGATCTCGAGAAAACGGCGAAGGATCCCTCTGCTGCCCGGTACCTGCGGGCGTTGTTCTACAGGACGGCCTTCGAGAAGGAGACGCCCGATGAAACAGAGGCCCGAGCCGGGAAGATGCGCGCCGAGCTTGCCGCGCTCAGCAGCGCCGGAACAGGGCTGTACAACCGGGCCGCCCTGGCTTCGCTCGCGTCCATTGACTTCGCCGAGGGACGTTACCCGGAAGCGCGCGCCGCGTTCGAGAAGGACCCTGGCCGCGTACCCGGCCAGTCCCTGGGCCTGGGTCGCCGCGGTCCGTGCGGGCCAGAGCGCCGAAGCGCTCGGGGATCCCGCAGCCGCGGTTCCTCTCTACCTGAAGGCGGCCGGCTCCGACCTGCCGCTCGCGATGGTCCTCGGACACGAGTACGCCGCGCGCGCACACGAAGCAACAGGGGAGTTCGAGAAGGCGCTCGCGGCGCACGAGCGCGCGCTGATTCTCTGGGATGACGACTTCGGCTTCGGACAGGGGCGCTACAGCACGTACGTCAGGAGGCCGCGGAAGCCGGGCGATCCGTTCGTGCCGGCGACCGACACAGCGGAAGTCGTCCATGGGGCGCTGCCGCCGCGCATCGCCGAGCTGCGGCATGCCCTGAGCGTGCCCGGCGGCCCGGCCGTCGAACGTGGCCGGACGCTGCTCGTGCAGAAGCGCTTCGATCAGGCGATCGCCGAGCTTGGCAGGATTCCCCGGCAATACCCCGACTCGCCCGCTTCCGCGGAGGCGCGTTCGCTCGTCCGCCGTGCGCGCCTGGAACGTGCGCTGTCCATGGCGGACGTCGAGGGTCCGGACGCGGATGAAGACGCCGCGCTGAAGGAGTTCGAAGCGCTGGCGCGCGAGCCGCTCGACTTCTCCGTGACCGCCGCGCGGATTGCTCGCGCGAGCATCCTGTGGAAACGCGGCGACGCCGACGCCGCGGAAGCTGAGATGTCCACCGCGCTGACCGACTGGCACACGCACCAGCCCTTGTCCACCCCCGCGACGCCGATCGAAGAAGACGTCGCGGAGATCCGCCGGGTCATCTTTCTGCCGCACGGAGGTTCGGTTTACGGAGCGGACCGGTGGAACGCGTTCGCGTGGACCAGCGCGACGGCGCCGTTCGTGCTGCTGAATGCAGACGTGCCCGCGAAGCTGCACGATGGCCAGGCCGTGAGCGTGCGGCTGATTCAGTCCCTTCCCGGAGCAGACAAGCCCCTGTTCTTCGACACCGACGAGGTCGCGCTCCTGCAGCGGATGATCGCGACTCTCGGAGGGACGAAGCGTCGCGAGCCGACCGCGATCATGCAGACCCCCAACCAGCCAGTCGGCGGTTCGATGCAGGTCCTGCGACTCTGGAACAGGTTCTTCGCCGCGCGTCCCGGTCACTGGGGCGGATGGGAGATCGAGACCTATCCCCGCATCACCGAAATCCGGTTCACCAACGCCGCACGTACGCGGGCGGCCGCGCGCGTGACGATCGGCTACTCGGGCGCGACCGTCGAAACTCGAGAAGGAGGACGGGAAGTGGGTCGCGAAGCGCCTCGTGAACCAGTGGATCACGCAGGCGGCGCCGCTCGCCTTCGCGACGCGATACGGTAAGCTGCGGTGGTGAGTGACACGCCCCGGAATCCCCGCCGGCTCTCGATGCTCCGCTCGTACACCCCGGCGGACCTGCTGACGCTGGCCAACGCGAGCTGCGGCGCGCTCTCGATCTTCGCGTGCCTCAGCTACATAGACGATGCGAGGTCGCGGCAGATCTGGGCGGCTTTCGTGCTGCCGATCGCCGCGCTGGTGCTGGATTACTTCGACGGCTACGTCGCGCGCCTCAGCAAGCGCCGCCAGTCGCTCCTTGGCGCCGACCTCGACTCGCTCGCGGACATCGTTTCGTTCGGCGTCGCGCCCGGCGGTGCTCGGCTACACGCTCGGCCTGCGCGGGTTCTGGGACGTGCTCTGTCTCGCGTATTTCATCTGCTGCGGCATCAGCCGGCTGGCGCGGTTCAACGTGACGTCCGCCGACATGACGAACGCCACGACGGGGAAGGTCGAGTATTTCGAGGGGACGCCGATCCCGACGAGCATCGTGCTCGTGATGCTGATGGCGGCGCTCTTCGCAATGGGCCGCGTGGGCCGATACACCTTTTTCGGCGGTCATGTCGATCTGCTGTGGCGCGGCTTTCACCCATTTTCGGTGCTGTTCCTGATCAGCGGCAGCCTGATGATCAGCACGATCAGAGTGCCGAAGCCCTGACGCCCGGCCGACCGAGTGCCGAGCGCCGATCCCGCGCTTGCGTTCTGCATCGCCGTCGGGTCTAGCATCCGGCAACGATGACCACTGCGTCTCGTCCCATCGGCGTCATCCTTGGCTCGCTCCTGCTGATTGCGCCGTCCGCCGGCACCGGGCCGCCGATCGCCGGCCGAGCGCCGAACCCCGAGCGCCGACACCGACGCCGAGCGCGGCGCAGCAGAACCCGCTGCCGTCCGCGACCCTGACCTACGGCTTCTTCACCGTCAGCTTTGCCGGCGACGGCACGTTCAGCCTCCAGGGCACCGGATGGCCCACGATGGCCGGCACCTGGAAGGCGGCGGGCGAGGAGGTGACGATCAGCACGAAGGGCGGGCCCCCGGAGTGCGCGCAGCCCGGGCGCTACACGTTCCAGATCGAGGGCGCGCACCTGAGACTGACCGTCGCCGAAGACCTGTGCACGCCGCGGCGGATGATCCTGGACAGGAGCGAATGGCGCCCGGAGGGGGAGGCGCCGAAGATCGAGCCGCGCAGCCTCGTTCGCACCGGTCCCGACAAGGCCCCGGCGCTGCCGGCGGCGGCACCCGCGAAGGGGAGCTGGCCGTCGTTCCGCGGAGCGAATGCGGCCGGTGTCGCCGACGGCATGAACCTGCCCGACGTGTGGGACCCCGCGAAGGACGAGAACGTCCTGTGGCGGACGCCCATCCCCGGTCTCGCGCACTCGAGCCCGATCGTCTGGGGCGATCGCATCTTCGTGACGACCGCGATCAGCAGCAAAGGGAACGCGAGCTTCAAGCCCGGACTGTATGGCGACGGCGACGCCTCGGACGACACATCGACGCAGAAGTGGGTGCTGTACGCGATCGACAGGAAGACGGGGAAGATCGCCTGGGAGCGCACCGCGTTCGAGGGCGCGCCCGGCAACAAGCGCCACATGAAATCGACCTACGCGTCAGCGTCGCCGGCGACCGACGGCCGCATCGTGGTCGCGTGGTTCGGCTCGCAGGGTGTGCACGCCTTCGAAGTCAACGGCCAGCGCCTGTGGCAGGTGGATCTCGGGCGCGTGAACATGGGCGCGTACGACATTCCGGCGTACGAGTGGGGACCGGCGAGTTCGCCGATCATCTGGAACGGCCTCGTCTTCATCCAGTGCGACACGCAGGCCGACTCGTTCATCCTGGCGCTCGACGCGAAAACGGGGAAGACCGTGTGGAAGACCGAGCGCGACGAGCTGCCCTCGTGGGGGACGCCGACGGTGCTGGCGACGAAGGACGGGCCCGAGCTGGTCACGAATGCGTCGAAGTACGTGCGGGCGTACGACCCCAGGACCGGAAAGGAGCTGTGGCGGCTGGGTGGCAGCTCGAAGATCACGGCGCCGACGCCGATTTCCGCGGGCGACCTGCTGATCGTCGCGAGCGGCCGCGCACCGGAGCGGCCGATCTTCGCGGTGCGGCCGCAGGCCCGCGGCGACGTGACGCTCGCGAAGGACACGACGAGCAACGCCGGCGTCGCGTGGAGCAAGACCGGCCGCGGGCCCTACATGCCGACGCCGCTCGTGTACGACGGCATTCTGTACGTCCTCGCCAACAACGGCGTGTTCGACGCCTACGAGGTTACGACCGGCCAGGAGATCTACCGCCAGCGGCTGCCAACGGTCGGCAGCGGCTTCAGCGCATCGCCGGTGGCTGCGGACGGGAAGATCTACCTGTCGAACGAAGACGGCGAGATGCTGGTCGTCGCCGCCGGCCGCGAGTTCAAGCACATCGCGACGAACTCGATGGGGGACCTGCTGATGGCGACGCCGGCACTGTCGGACGGCGTGATGTACGTGCGGACCGCGCGGAGCCTGTTCGCCATCAGCCGGCGATAAGGCGGCCTCAAAGGGGGAGCTTCAACCCAGCTTCGACCATGGTCGACAGCTGTCGAAGCTGGGTCGAAGCTGGGTCGAAGCTGTCGAAGCTGGGTCGAACTGGTCGAAGCGGGTCGACGCGCACGGCTCGCCGGCGATGCAGTAGTCTGGGGCGCATGGATCCGGTCGATCTCCTCGTGTTCGGGCCGCACCCGGACGACATCGAAATCGGGTTCGGCGGCGGCGTCGCGGCCCACGCCGCGCAGGGGCTTGGCGTCGGTCTCGTGGACCTGACGCGCGGCGAGCTGGGATCGAACGGCACCCCCGAGGACCGCGAGGCGGAAGCCGAAGCGGCGCGGGAGGTGCTCGGAGCCGCCTGGCGGACGAACCTGCGATGGCCCGACGGCGGCATCACGGGAACCGACGCGCAGATCCTCGAGCTGGTGCGGCTCATCCGGGCGGTTCGTCCGGGAACTGTCGTCCTGCCGTTTCGCGGCGATCGCCACCCCGACCACGTCGCGGCCAGCGACGTGCTCACGCGCGGCGTCGTTCAACAGCGGCTTGCGCCGCTTCGATCCCGCAACGCCCGCATGGCGGCCGGACTGGATCTGCTGCTACTTCATCAACGACGCCGTCGAGCCGTCATTCGCCATCGACGTTTCAGCGCACTACGACACGAAGCGACGGGCGCTGGCGTGCCACGCGTCGCAGTTCGCGCCGTCGCAACCCGGCAGCGTGCCGACGCGCCTGACGGCCTCCACGTTCATGCAGCTCATCGAGAGCCGCGACGCGCAGCTCGGCGCGCGGACCGGCGTCGCGTTCGCCGAAGGGCTGGTCGTCCGGGATCCTGTGCTGCGCGCCGAATGCCCTGAACGGCACGCGAACGGCCGGCATGAAGATCGGCATCGTCTGCTACGCGACGGTCGGCGGCAGCGGCATCGTCGCCACGGAGCTGGCGAAGGCCCTGGCCGTGCGGGGGCACGACATCCACGTGCTCAGCACCGAAACGCCGTTCCGCCTCGGCGACTACCAGCCGGGCCTGGCGTTCCACCGCGTCAGCACGCCCGTCCTACCCGCTCTTCCGCGAGCCGCAGTATCTCCTCTCGGTCGCGACACGCATCGTCCAGATCGCGCGCGAGTATCAGCTCGACATCGTGCACGCGCACTATGCGGTGCCGCACGCCGCCGCGGCGTATCTCGCGAAACAGATCCTGCTCGAGTCGCCGTGCCAGGTGCCGCAGATCGTGACGACGCTCCACGGCACCGATATCACGCTCGTCGGCAGCGATCGGTCCTATTCGGAGACGGTCGCGTTCTCGATCGAGCACTCGGACGGCGTGACGGCGGTGTCGGAGAGCCTCCGCTCCGACACGTACCGGGTCCTGAAGGTCCACCGCGAAATCGCGGTCATCCCCAATTTCCTCGACTGCGCCGTCCACCTGCGGACCGCGCAGCCCCAGCTGCGGAAGCGCCATTGCCCGCCAGGCTGCGAGAAGCTCGTCGTGCACGTCTCCAATTTCCGGCCGGTGAAGCGCGTGCGGACGGTGATCGATGTCTTCGCGCGCATCGCCGCCCTGGTGCCGTCGCGGCTCCTGCTCGTCGGCGACGGGCCGGACCTGGGCGACGCACTCGATCTGGCGCGGGAGCTCGGCATCGCGGATCGCGTGGACGCGCTCGGCGAGCAGGATCCGGTCACGCCGCTCCTGTCCATCTCGGACCTGTTCCTCCTGCCGTCCGCCCAGGAGAGCTTCGGCCTCTCGGCGCTCGAGGCGATGGCGTGCGGCGTTCCGGTCGATCGCGTCGCGCGTCGGAGGGCTGCCCGAAGTCGTCGAGCACGGCGTCACCGGGTTCCTCCACGCGCCGGACGACGTGGACGGCATGGCGGCGAGCGGCATCGCCCTCCTCACCGACCCGGACTTGCACGCGAGCTTCGTCGAGCGCGGACGAGAGGCCGTTACGGATCGGTTCTGCTCGGACCTGATCGTCCCGCAGTACGAGGCGTTCTACGAGAGCCTGATAAGGGACGCCGCGTCCGGCAGGGCGCCTCGTGACGCGTGAACTCCGTTTTGCGACATCGATGACCCTTGCGCTGCCGCAGGAGAGAGTGTTCGCGTTCTTCGCGGACGCGGCCAATCTCGAGATCATCACGCCACCGGAGCTGCGCTTCCACGTCCTGACGCCGGCCCCAATCGAGATGCGCCAGGGCGCGCTCATCCGCTACCAGCTCTGGCTCATGGGGATCCGGTTCGGCTGGCTGACCCGGATCGCCGCGTGGAGTCCGCCGGACGAGTTCGTGGACGAACAGCTGGAGGGGCCGTACCGCACGTGGGTGCATCGCCACCGCTTCAGCGATGTGTCAGGCGGGACGCTGATCCAGGACGAGGTGACCTACACGCTCCCGTTCTTTCCGCTCGGCGAGATCGCCGCCCCCATCGTCAAGGTCCAGGTGCGGAGGATATTCGCCTACCGGGAACGTGCCATCCGCCGGGCGCTCGGAATCGACGTCGCGGACGGGCCAGGCGACAGGGTAGACTGACGCTCATGGTGCGAATTCGCCGATCCGTCATCGTCCTCGATGTGCTGGCGCTGCTGATGCTGATCGCGGCGCCAGCCAGCGCCCAGCTCGGCTCGCGTCCGGCCGACGAGTGGATCAAGACGCTCGACGGCCCGCAGCGCGTCGCGAGCATGAAGATCCCGGAGGTCGTCGCGGCGCTGAAGCTCCAGCCAGGCCAGACGGTTGCCGACATCGGAGCCGGCACCGGGCTCTTCGAGGTGCCGCTGGCGACCGCCGTCGGACCGCGGGGCAGGGTCTACGCGGTGGACATCGATGCCGGGTTCTTCCCGGAGATCAAGAAGCGCGCGGCTGACAGCAAAGGTGACGAACGTGGACACCGTCCTCGGGAAGTTCACCGACCCGGCGCTGCCCGTGAAGAACATCGACCTTGCGTTCTTCCACGACGTCATCCATCACATCGCGGACCGCGGGGCCTACCTGAAGACGCTCGCCACCTACCTGGCGCCGCAGGGCCGGATCGCCGTCGTCGATTTCGAGGCCGGCAAGGGGCCGCACAGCTCGGCGCCCGAACTCGAAGTGAGCCGCGAGCAGTTGATCGGGTGGATGCGCGACGCCGGCTTCTCTCAGGTCGACGACATCAGAATATTCGCCGACAAGTACTTTCTCGTGTTCGCGAAGCGGTAGCCGCCGTCGAGTTGCTCAGTCGCGACGGATGACCGGAAACAGGAAGTCGTAGTCGGCGCCGGCCGGCTTCCGGTAGTACTTCTCGAGATACAGGCGCACCGCCTCCTCGTAGCTCAGGTTCGGCTCCGGGGAACGGCGCCAGCGCACGTCCACCCTGCGGGCATCCGGCGGAAGCGTGATGGCGCCGCCGTCGATGGACGCCGTCTTTCCATCGATCGTCGCGGAGACCGCCGTGATGAACCACGGGATGTGGAACACGACCGCCGTCGGTCCGGCGCCGGTCTTCCAGCGATTGGCGAGTGACAGCGTGGCGCCATCCTGCCGGCTGTCGAGCGTGTAGGTGACGGAGCCGAAGAAGGTCGGCGCGGCCGTGACCGTGACCTGCCTGCCGGGCCTCACCCACAGCGGGGCCAGCGCCGACGTGATGTGCACTTCGGTCCCTTCCTCGCGCACCAGCAGATTGCGGATCTGTTCCATGTAGCGGGCGGCGAACCAGCCGTGCGGCGTGAAATTCGACCTGGGATCGCGCGTCGTCCAGGCCGGGATGCCGTATTCGAAGCCGCTGTTCGTGCTGCCGGTGTGCGCGAGGATCGAATAGAGGTCCTCGATCACGCTCTGCTGCTCGCCCAGGATCGTGTTCCCCTCCGTGACGTAGAAGGTCTCGTAGTGATGCAGCGTGCCGTGCGGCTTCGTGTCGCGCTCCTGCTTCTGCTGCCTCGCCACCCAGGCGTTGCCGCCGTAGGTCATGATCCCTTCCTGGTAGTTGTAGCCGCGGACCATCTCCAGCGTCCGGCGGGCCAGGGGATCGCCCTTGGCGATCGCCTCGAACGGATAGAGACCGCCGCTGGCATTCGCCCAGTCGTTGCCGTCGGTCACGGTGTCCATGCCGGGCGGAATGTAGCCGTCAGACTTGGCGGCCAGGTCGCGCAACTGCTTCAGGAAGTTGGCCTGATAGTCATCGTGGATCTTCTGCCACCTGTCCGCGTCGGCCTGCCGCCCCATGTCCTTCGCCATGAACACGGCGTACTTCAACCCGAGCAGGGCCCAGAAGCTGTGCCCGGTGTAGTGGCCCGTGATCTCCTCGTTGTCGTAGGGCCCGGCGGCCGGCCAGAGCCCGCGCGGATCGCTGGCGCACCTGGCGAGGAACTCGTCGATGTGGGGGCCGAGCAACGGATAGATCTGCTCGAGCAGCGCGCGATCGCCGGTAGTGCGGATGTGGGCGCCCATGGCCCACAGGACCTGGCCCCAGTAGTCGTCCTGCACCGACAGGCGTGCGCCTGGTGGCTGCGGCGCGCCGGGCTTGAAGAAGCCGGTCAGCCTCCCGTCCTGGCGGACGAGAAACGCGTCGAGCGTCTGGCGCGCGATGTCGTGCAGGCCGAGCATGTCGTACGTGCGGACGAAGTAGGACCCGTCTCTGATCCAGAAGTAGTTGTAGTGAATCCTGTTCACGCGCTGATAGACCCGACCGTCCTCGCTCACTTCCCGCGCGATCAGATCGTTGACCAGGCTGGTCCTGAACGTGTTCATTACTTTCGGATCAGCCACCGAGAACCGGTCACCGGCGGCCACCTCGGCCTTCCAGAACGCGATTACCTTGCCGCGGTAGACGTCGTAATCCGCGGCAGCAATCGCTGTGAGCGCGTCGGACCTGGAGAGCGCCGTCGGAACAGCTGGCAGCGCGAATCGGAAGACCCGCGTTTCGCCGGCACCGAGCGTGAACTCGTACTGGACGGCCGCTTCCTTGAAGGCGCTGTTGAAGCCGGGCATACCGGGCTCCGCCCCGTCCCTGGGAGCCGTGAAGACCAGGTGGCCGCCCTGCACCATCCTGCCGTTTTCGAACGCGACGTCCCGCTTGCCCGCGTTGAATACGGGTTCGTCCAGGAACAACTGGCTGTGCCAGTCCGAACGCTGAGTCCTGAGCGCCTTCTTGAGGGCCTCCCGCTGGCCCGTGAACCAGTCGTAGGCCGGATCGACGTTGATCTCCGAGGCGATGTCTCCGTAGTTGGCGCCTAGCGCCCCCGCCTGTGTCTGTCGCCCGGGATTGCGAACCGAGCAGGAGATGAACGTAATCAGATTGGCGCGCGGGTCCATGCCGGCCGGCGCCGCGAAGGCCTCGAAGTCATAGCGGAGGCTGTCGCGATCGAATCCAAAGCGGATGACCGGCAGGTAGTCCTCCAGGAGCGTCTTCACCCGCTGGTTCACCGGGCGCATCGACCGCGGCGCGCCGGCATAGAAGGACAGCTGGCCGTACGCAGTCACGAAGGCGCCGTCGTAGGTGACGATCGTCGCTTTCGGGGACTCCTTGAATCCCAACTGGTCCGTCGGGGCCTTGAAGTAGCCGAACGGCTGCGACAGCTCCTGCTGGATCAGCGCGCCAGCCTGGTCCTGCGCCGCCGGCGTGGACTGCGCGAACGGGCCGGTCAGAGCGAGCGCCACGGCGCCCAGGGCCAACGTCCGATACACCGTTGTCATGACGGCCATTCTGTCACGGTGTAGTCCTTGCCGGCGTTCGAGAGCTCACTTGAAGCTGCGGGATCGGCCGGGCTCCGGCGCACCTTCCTCATGCCGACGGCTATTCCAATTACCAGCCATCCCGCCGCGATCGCGGCCGTCGCCAGGAACGCCGGGTTGTTGTGATACGTCGTCACCTTGAAGATTGCGACACCTGCGTACGTCGCGATGGACGCCGCGACAGCCGCGACGACGTCAGCGCGGCGTGCCGAGGGGATGAACATGCCGCACGCGAGCGGGATGAACGACGTAGAGAACACCAGGTAGACGCCATACTGCGCGAAAATCGCCACGGTCCCGCCCGTCGGGTGCTCGATCTGCCACAGCGCGAGCACGGCCGTAACCAGACCCGCAACCGCCAGGCCGACACGCCCGGCGGCGAGCGACGCCTTGTCGGACGGAGAGCGAACGAGCCACGGGAAGATGTCGATCGACACGATCGACGACAACGCGAGCAGGATGCCTTCGAGTGTGGACAGGCCGGCGCACAGCAGGCCGATCGCGATGAGGACCTGCGCGGCGGGAGGGAAGTGCCCGCCGATCCAGGTCGGGATCGCGCGGTCGATGCGGACCGGCACGTCGAGTGAGAGCCGCGCGAAGAACCCCGTCAGCAGGACGGCGGTGAACACGACGCCGCACCCGATGGCGGTCAGGAGAAAGCGCCGGACGTCCCGGTCGTCACGGAGGTAGAGCGCCTTGCTGATGACGTGCGGCTGGCACACGATGGCGATGCCCACCACGAAGTTGCAGACGAACACCTCGAAGATCGTGCGGAAGTAGGGCGAGCCCGGGTTGACGTAGCCGGCGAGGTTGGGATCGATGGCGCGAAGCTGCTCGAGCACCCCGCCGCCTGACGCGAGCAGCGGCAGTCCCGCGGCAATCATCACGACGGCAACCACCAGCATCACCGTCGCCTGTGCGGCGTTCGTCCAGGCGTGGCCCGTCGCGCCTCCCAGCATCACGCCGCCAACCACGATCACGAGGAGTCCGACGACGGCACCTGCGATCGGGATCCCGAGCAGCGGCGCCAGGACCAGGGCAAGCGCCACGACGATCAGCGTCGCGAACGTCACGAGCGCGAGCGAGAGCACGGCGAAGAGGAGCCCGAGCGCCGGCGCGTCGAACCGCCGCGCGATCCACTGCGGCACGGTGAGTGCCTGCACGCGCGCCCCCTGTCGCCGGAACCGCAGCGACATCACGCTCAATCCGAGCATGATTCCGGTTCCGGCCGCGACGCCGTAGCCGAGGAGCGCCGGCAGCCCGAAGGCGTAGACGAGACCCGGGTTGACCACGAAGGTCGCCACGCTCGTGAGCTGTGCCGCGAGCGACAGGCCGATGACGGTGGCCGGGATGTCGCGGGTGCCGACCGCGTAAGACGCGACCGAGCGCGTGCGCCGCGCCGCGCGGGCCGCCAGCGTGCCGGTGAGGGCGAAGTAGGCGAGGACGGCCGCCCAGCCGAGGATTTGCATGGAGCGAATTATCTCCCAAAACAGAACAACCGTTCTGTATTGTTCGCGGCGGCCTCAGGCGAGAGCCGGTTTTCCGTCGTGCCAGGGGCAGACGACTACCGCAGGGCGAACACCCGCGCCGGCCCGCCGGATCCGCCCTTGATGTCGATTGGCGCGACGATCACCGTGAACCCCGTCGGCGGCAGCGACGTCAGGTGCGCGGCGTTCTCGATGTGGTAGACGTTCAGCGCCATGCTGACCTGGTGCGCCTCGAACGTCGTGGATGGGCCGTAGTCGATGCTGCCCGTGTCGATGCCGATCGCCGCCACGTGCCGATCGCGCGCGAGATACGCGTCGGCTTCGGCCGAGAGGCCCGGAAAGTGCTTCACCCCGCCGCGCTCGTTCATGTAGCGCGCACGGTCCGGCCAGAAGCGATCCCATCCGGTCGCAATCAGCGCGATCGATCCTTCCGGCACCGGCCCGGACTTCGCCTCGAATGCCTTGATGTCCGCGACGCTCACGCGATAGTCCACGTCTTTCGCGACCTGCGCGGTGACGTCGATGCACACGCCGGGTCGCATCAGCCGATCCACCGGAATCTGATCCAGCGTCCAGCCACCCTTCGAGAAGTGCGCCGGCGCATCGACATGGGTGCCGAAGTGCTCCTCGACGGTGATGCGTCCGGCGGCATAGCCGTCCTTGTCGAACGACGCGACGGCTTCGCGCGTGAAGGCGGGCGAACCGTCCCAGCTGGGGTCCGTCGCCGCAATCGGATGACCGAGGTCCACGAGGCGTCCCCGCGGCGCCTGCGCGGCCAGCGCGACGGCCACGAGGGCGACGCTGGAGAGAGCGATCAGGATGCGCTTCGTCATGCGCGGATGATACCGCGATTGCGTGAGGCCGCCGTGCCGCCTCGAGCGGCCGGAACGTGCCGGGCGCCACGCCTGTGGCGCGACGACCCCGACGCGATACAATCGGCATCCGCCACCTCTCCGATATTCTGAACAGTCGAATCCATGCTCCGACCCGACCAGACGACGCGCACGGCTCGCTCCGTCCGGGCGCCGGCTGCACCGCACCACCTGCTCCGGCCCGGGCAGATCGTCGCGAGCGCGGAGACCCGGCTTCGCTATCGCGTCGAGCGCCTGCTCGGCGAAGGAGGCTTTGGCCAGGCCTACCTGGCACGGCGCCAGGGGGCCTCGACCGTCGTTCCCGACACCGTCTGCGTGAAGGTCAGCCCCTACATCGATGCGTGGGTCCGCGAGGCGTATTTCGGGCAGTTGCTCGACGGCCATCCGCGCGCCATCCGGCTGTTCGACCGCTTTCCGTCGACGAGCGCGGACGGCCAGGTCCTCTACTACCTCGTCCTCGAGTATGCGGCACACGGCGATCTCGGCCGGTACCTCGAGCGCGGGAACACGTGGAAAGAAGCGGTCGCGCGCCGCGAAATCGCCGGGGTGCTCGACGTGCTCGGCAGGCTGCACCGCGGACAGCTGCTCCATCGTGACCTCACGCCCATGAATGTCTTCGTCTGCGACGGCCCCTGCCTGAAGCTCGGAGACTTCGGCATCGTCCGCCAGCAGAGCGACATGCGAGGCATCACGGCGCGCACGATGAACGCGATGACGGCGCCGAGCGACATCGTTGCCGGTACGGTGCCGAAGTGGCAGGCGCGCGACGACGTGTACCAGGTGGGACAGCTGCTGGCGATGCTGGTGAAGGGAGACGCCCGGGCGCGCATCCGGACCAGCGACGTGCGGCAGCTGCCGTGTACCGATCACCTGAAGGAAATCGTGTATCGCTGCATCGGCGAGCGGCGGAAGCGCTACGACAGTGCCGACGAGATGATCGCGGCGCTGCGCACGCGGCCGGCGCCGCTCACGGCCGGCGTCGTGCGTTCGCTGAAGGGCGTGCACATGGCGTTCACCGGGATCCTGAGCCGGCCGCGCCGCGAAGCCATCGCCGCGGCGAGGCGCGCGGGCGCGGTCGTGCACACCGGCCCATCCTCGCAGACGACGGTCGTCGTGCGCGGCCGCCCCAACGCGCAGCAGGCGGCTGGCGAGGACGGCGGACTGAAGCTGATGGAAATCAAGCGGCTGCGCGCCAAGGGGCACCGGATCACGCTGCTCGACGAGCAGCGGTTCTGGCGCCTCGCCGCGCGCCCCGCCCGCGGGTGACTCGGATGCGGTGCGACGAACTGCGGCTGACGGGATCCGGCGGCGCGAACCGCGTGATGGAGGCGGAACTCAAGCGGCTCGTCATGCGCTCGCCCTTCGAGGTGCGGGTACCGGCGCCGGCGCGCGAGGGCGATGCCGCGCTGCTGTATCCGTTCGACCCGCGGATCGCCTGGGTGGCCGCCTGCCACCATCGGACGTCATCGAGGATTTCCTGGGACCTCTGCTCGAGCACGGCGGTCCGCCTGGAGCCGTTGTTCGAGGAACTCCTCCCGGCCCTGCGTTCCGACGATCGGCTGCCGGCCGCGGCCCGATTGCGCTTCTCGGTCGATCTCGGGCCGTCGCAGGACTTCGAGGCCTCGCCGCTGCAACTGCGCGGCGTGGTGAAGAACGCGATCGTCGAGGCTCTGGCGTCGCGCGGTACATCGGCCGACGTCGATGCCGACGCCCCCGACGTCGTGTTCGTGGTCCGGCGCGCCGGCACTCCCGACAGCCGCCGCACCGTCGTGGGGATCGACATCGGCGCAGGCGCGAGGCATCGCCGCGGGGCGCGGGTGGCTGCCGGTCCGGCGCCGATGCGCGAAACGATGGCGGCGCAGCTCGTCATGCTCTCGCGCTGGGACGCGCGGTCCGAATTGCTCGTCGATCCGATGGCCGGCGGCGGCACGATCCCGATTGAAGCCGCCGGCCTTGCCGTCGGCGCGGCCGTCCGCCAGCCGCCGCACCTGCCGTTCCGGCACCTGCGCGCGTTCGACGGCCTGCCGGACGAGGCGCCCGATCTGTTTCCCGGCACGGTCCCGAGGATCCTCGCGCTCGACATCGACGAGGCCAGGATTCCCGCCATGGTCGGGAACCTGAGGGCCGCTGGTTTGACGGGACCGGCCCGAGAGCATTCGATCGTCATCGGACAGAAGGATGTCCGGACCTTGACGCCCGAATACGTCGCCGGCCTGCTGCCCCGTGCCCGCGACCTCGGGGCCGGCGTGTTCTGCTTCAACCCCCCGTATGGCGTGCGCATCGGCGGGGAAGAGGGGGAGGGGGCGCTCCTGGATCTCTACGCCGGCATGGGGCGTGCCTTGGCGCGGTTCCGGGGCTGGCGTGCGGCGTGTTTCGTGGCGAACGCCCGCTTCGTCTACGCGTTCGGACATCAGCCACGGATGACCAAGCCGGCGAGCAACGCCGACCTGCCGGGCGCCTTCCTGACGTTCGACCTGTAGCGTCCGGAAGGCAGGACCTCGAATGCGGTCGAGAAGGCCTGACGCGCGCGCCGCCATGTCGGTCCCGCCATTGGTCCCGCGAAGGTGTAAACTCGTCGCGTCCCCAGGAGGATGAGATGTCCATCACATCAGACGTCAATACCGCTGCCATCCAGGCGCGCGTCACGAAGATCCTGACCGATCCGAAGGCCGAGTGGCCTGTCATCGACTCGGAATCGACGACTGTCGAAAAACTCTACAAGGGCTACATCATGCCGCTGGCGGCGATCCCGGTAGTCGCCTCCTTCATCGGTATGAGCATCCTCGGCCTCGGGCTCTTTGGTCGCACAGCCATCGTCAGCGGTGTCATCGGCATGATCGTGTCGTACGTGCTCGCGCTGGTTGCCGTGTACATCTCAGGAATCGTCGTGAGCAAGCTGGCGCCGACCTTCCAGTCCACGCCGAGCGACACGCAGGCGCTGAAGCTGGTGGCCTACGCGGAGACGCCCGTGTGGATCGCCGGGGCGCTGAATATCATCCCGCTGCTCGGCAGCCTGGCCGGCTTGGTCGGCGCGCTCTACGCAGTCTACCTGTTCTACGTGGGCCTGCCTGTCATGATGAAGACGCCGCAGGACAAGGTCATCCCCTACATGGTGGTTGCGGCGCTCGTCATCATCGTGCTGACGTTCGTCGTCGTGGCGATTTCGGCCGCGGTCGTCGGCAGCGTCGCCGTCGCCACGTTGTAGCACGTCGCGCGCGGCTGAGGCGCAGCAGGACCGCCTCAGCCGCGCGGTTCAAATCCATGCGTTCGACTCTGCCTGGTGGACGACGACGGAAACAAGGTCGGCGAGTTCAAGGCCGGACGAGCGTCCGGGCGGCTATTTGATCAGGAAGAGCGTGTCCTGACGCCTGAGCGCCCACCGGGTCCTGCCGTTCGCGTCCACGATCGCATCTTCTTCCTGCGCCATGCGCACCGGTTGCCCGCTCCATTCGGGCACCGGTGTGGTCGCCTGGAGTTCAATCGAGAACCACATCCCGGGGATGACCTTCGCGTCGCCGCGACCCGCGACGCCGTCCTGGTAGTCCCACAGGCCGATGAGCGGTCCCGCGCCGTGTCCATTGAGGCCGATCGGGTGCGAGTAGATGCTGCCGTCGATCTTCCCCGCCCGCATCCGCGCGCGCGACGCGGCGAGTATGTCGTTGCCACTCCGGCCCGGACGGATTTCGCTCAGGACAATGTCCTGGAGCGCGTTCGAATTCCCGAGCGCCCGCCGCAGCCCCTCGGGCGCGTCGGTTTCACCTTCGCGCAGGACGTAGGCCATGTGCTGCGTGTCGGTGTTGAGCCTGGCGACCGTGATGCCGACGTCGCAGTGCAGCACGTCGCCGCGCTGGATCACCGGATCGTCGCCCAGTTGTGCATCGGTGGCGCCCTGGCGCTGGACCTCGATGCCCGGCTGGAACCAGGTGCCGAGGCCGAGATCGCTGACGCGCTGGCGCCACCACCAGACGAGGTCGCTCGTCTTCGTCGTGCCGGGGACGATCGTGCGCGCCGAGAACATCTCCCGGGTCATCGACCAGACGAGTTCCTGCATCCGCGTGAAGAACGCCTCCTCCTCCGGCAGGCGCACCGCGATCAGCTCGAGCGGTAGCGCTTCGGCGTCGCGAAACCGCGACGTCCACCGCTCGCCGAGCGCCACGCTCATGCCCTGCAACTCACCGCTCGAGAGCCCGTCGGAGAACGCGAAGACCGTCGAGCGATCGATGGCGATCACGCGCGGCTGACGTTCCTCGATGACGGCCTTGAGCGCCTGCCACTGCTCGTCGCCCCACAGCTCGGCCTGCGGTCCCTGTCCGACGGTGGAATCGGCCGGCTTGGTGGAGCGGCGCGCGTCGAAGACGCCGCCCTGCGAGCTGCCGCCGAGCGCGATGCGCTGCACGCACGCGGCCGCCGGCGGCGCGCCGCCGGCCGCGCACGTGTCGAAGAACACGTAGATCGTGCGGCGCCTGGCGGCGAACGTCTCTGGCGAGACGAGCGAGCTGAAGACCGGATCCTCGTTGTATTCGCGCATCGGCACGACCCACATGTCCACGCCGTGCCGGCGCATCAGGGCGGGGAGAATCGTATCGAGCCGCTTCTGGAGCCAGGCCTGCTGCAGCGCGGCCTGTTCGCGCAGCGTGCCGAACGGACGCTGCACCGGCGCCGGCGCCTGCGCCGAAGCTGATCCGCTGGCGAGCAGGGCCAGGAGCAGGACGCGCAGGGTTCTCATATACTTCGACATTTGAGCGGACCGGCGGGGTCGAAGTCAAACCGGTCTCTGGTTGGCGCGGGCCTGCCCCGCCGTAGCGCCGCAAGGAAACGCCGGCGCGGACGTGGGCCTGCCCCGCCGAAGCGCCGCAAGGAGAACGCCAGCGCGGACGCGAGCCTGCCTCGCCGAAGCGCTGAAGGAGACGCCAGCGCGGACGCGAGCCTGCCTCGCCGAAGCGCTGAAGGAGACGCCAGCGCGGACGCGAGCCTGCCTCGCCGAAGCGCTGAAGGAGACGCCAGCGCGAAGGCGGGCGTCATAGGCGAGGGAGGCGAGAACGTACATGAACATTCTGGTCACAGGCGGCACAGGGACGGTGGGATCGGCGGTCGTGGCGGAGCTGGTGAAGCGGGACGTGGAGGTCAGCGTGTTGACACGCGACCCGTCGAAACTGCGCCCATCGAAGGGTGTCACGGCCGTCAAGGGCAATCTCCTCGAGGTGGAGACCGTCCGGCGCGTGTTCGACGGCGTCGATCGGGTGTTCCTGCTGAACCAGGTCAGCCAGACGGAGTCCTGCGAGGCGCTGATGGCGATCTCGGCCATGCGCGTCGCCGGCGTGAAGCACGTCGTCTATCTGTCGGTGCAGCAGGCCGATGGAGCGGCATGGCTCCCGCACTTTGGCGCCAAGGTCGGCGCCGAGGCAGGGCTCAAGGCGTCGGGGCTGGCGTGGACGATCCTGCGGCCCAACAACTTCTTCCAGAACGACTACTGGTTCAAAGACGCGCTCCAGCAGTACGGCGTGTACCCGCAGCCGCTGGGAAGTACGGGCGTGTCGCGGGTGGACGTGCGCGACATTGCCGAGGCGGCGGCCATTGCGCTCACAACGGAGGGGCACGCGGGCCAGACCTACGATTTGGTTGGCCCGGAAGCGATGACCGGCGCGTCCACGGCGGCGGCCTGGAGCCAGGCGCTCGGGCGGCCCATTGCGTATGCCGGCGACGATCTCGAGGCGTGGGAGAAGCAGCAGCTGCAGTACCTGCCCGACTGGACGGTGTTCGACTTCCGCCACATGTATGCGTACTTCCAGACGCAGGGGCTGATCGCGAGCGAGTCGGCCATCGCGCGACAGACCCGCCTGCTCGGGCACGCGCCACGGTCGTTCGCCGCATTCGTCAAAGAAACCGCAGCCGCATGGAAGGGCGCGGCGTAGCCCGCCCGAGGGAGGCACGATGAGAACGCTGATAGCCAGTCTCGGTCTCGCCGCCGCCGTTGCCGGCGCACCCGCGTCCGACACCATCCGGGCCGCCGGCGGGAACATCACGATCACGCCGATCAACCATGCGACGCTTCAGATCGCGCACGCCAATGCCGTGATCGACGTCGATCCGGTCGCGCAGGCGGACTTCGGATCGCTTCCGGCGCCCACGCTGATCCTGGTGACGGACATCCACGGCGACCACCTGGATCCAGTGACGATCGCCAAACTGAAGACGCCCGTGACGAAGATCGTCGCGCCGGCGGCCGTCGCGGCGAAAATCGACGGCGCGATCGTGATGGCCAACGGGGAGACGAAAGACGTGGACGGCGTTCGCATCGAGGCCGTGCCGATGTACAACCTCCAGCGCGGCCCGTCAGCCGGCCAGGTGTTCCACGAGAAGGGGCGCGGGAACGGCTACATCCTCACCCTCGGCGGCAAGCGCATCTACATCGCGGGGGACACGGAGTGCACGGCTGAAATGAAGGCCTTGAAGAACATCGACGTCGCCTTCCTGCCGATGAACCTGCCGTACACGATGCCGCCCGCAGAAGCCGCGGACTGCGTCAAGGCGTTCAAGCCGGCGATCGTGTATCCGTACCACTATCGGGGCCAGGATCTGCAGCAGTTCGCCGCGGCGCTGAAGGACACGCCCGGCGTTGAGGTGCGGATTCGGGACTGGTATGGGAAATAAACCGCGGTCGCCGGTCGCGAGGTGGTGATGAAGGTAGGGATTGTCGGCGCGGGCATGATTGGGGCGACGGCGGCGCGCGGGCTTGTTGGAGCCGGGCACGAGGTGGCAGTGAGCAACTCACGGGGCCCCGGGTCGCTCGCGGCTCTGGTGAGCGAACTTGGGCCCCGGGCACACGCGATGACTGTGGCCGACGCGGCACGTTGGGGCGACGTCGTGCTGCTCGCGGTTCCGTGGCGCACGCCGGAGGCCCTGCCGCCGCCGGATGCGGTCGCGGGCAAGATCGTGATTGACGCGATGAATCCGTATGGGCCCGACGGGAACGTCCTCGATCTCGGCGCCACGACGTCCTCGGAGGAGACCCGCCGGCGGCTGCCCGTGGCGCGCCTCGTCAAGGCGTTCAACACGATCTGGTTCACGCATCTCGCCGAATGCGCGCGTCCCGATCTCCCGCCAGACGATCGGCACGCCATCTTCGTGGCCGGCGACGACGAACTCGCCAAGCGCGTCGTGATGAACCTGATCGACGATATCGGCTTCGGCGCCGTGGACACCGGATCGCTCGCCGCGGGCGGGCGCCGCCAGCAGCCGGGTACGGACCTCTACAACAAGATCATGACTGTGAGGGAAGCGCGGAAGCAGGCCGGCACGCCGCGCTGAGACCGCCGCTGGAACTCTGCCGTCCGTCCGGTATCTAATGCAGGCAATGGACGGCCTGCTGCGGGATCTGCGGTTTGCGATCCGTTCGCTGCTCAGGGCGCCAGTGCTCTGCGTCACGGCGGTGCTGACGCTCGCCGTGGGCACCGGGCTCGCGACCGGCGTCTTTGCCGTGGCCTACGGCGCCCTGCTGCGTTCCCTGCCCTTTGCCGATCCCGACCGGCTCGTCGTCGTCAACATCCACGGGGCGGACGATCGCGACGTCGGCGTTCGGCTGGCGGAGTTCGAAGAGTGGCGCACCCGCCTGCGCACGTTCGAACGCCTCGCCGCGAGTGCGACCGCCCACTACCTGGCTCTCGCCAAACCACCGCATAAGCGAAAATAACGAGCTAAGACGACGAAATACGTAAAGGGGCGCATGTTTGGGGGCAATCACGCCGTTCTTACGGCGAGCCTCGGGAACGATCCCGGGCTCACCAACAATCGGCGACAAGCTGACGGGACCTAGATGAAGCGAGCGCAGCTGGGGCGTGGCGAGCGTCAACGCCGCACCGCGAGCCCGTTGCGACGAGTGGTCGCAACGATCGCGCTGACTTTGGCTGCGCTCATCGCCATCGTCGCGCAGGCACAGGCGGCCACGTTCACGGTCGGCTCGACGGCCGACACCGGCGGCTGCGCCAAGCCGCCGACCGGTACGACCTGCACGTTGCGCCAGCTCGTCAACTCAGTGCCGGCGGGCAGCACGATCTCCGTTCCCGCCGGCACCTACACACTGACGGCCGGCGAGCTGCTGATCGACCAGAACATGACGATCACCGGCGCCGGCGCGCGGACGACAACCGTGGAGCAGAACCCGCCCGCTGGAACGCCGGTCGCCCGAGTGTTTGACATCCAGCCAGACCCTGCGAGCGGCGTCGCGCCGACCGTGACGATCTCGGGGCTCGAGATCCTCTTCGGCAAGACCACGTCAGGCTCGACGAACGGCAACATCGGCGGGAACGTCCTAAACGAGGGGACGCTCACGCTCAGCGAGGACGACATCGTCCTCGGCGAGACCACCGGCGGCGAAGGAGCCGCAGGCGCAAACGTGGGCGGGACGCTGACAATCACGCACTCGCTGCTCGAGGACAACCTCAGCTTCGCCTCCAGTGGCAGTGGCGGTATCTCCGGGGGCATCGCCAACGTCGCCAGTGGGGCGACGACGGCGACGGTGACGGTCAACAACTCCACCCTCGCCGGCAACACCGCCGCAGGTGGGGCCGGCGGGATCGGAAGCCGATGCGTCCGGTGCACCACCACCAGCACCGTGACAGTCGTCGACTCGACGATCTTCAATAACGACGGCGGCACGGCGACGACTAACGCCGGGGGCCTGATCGCCGGCACCGGCAGCAGCATCTCCGTCGAGAACTCGATCGTCGCATCGAACACTGTCGGCAGCGGAGCCACCGCATCGAATTGCGCAGGTTCGATCACATCGCTGGGCCACAACATCGAGACGTCGACCGATTGCGGCTTCAAATCCACGGGCGACCTGCAGAAGACCGACCCCCAGTTCCTGTTCTCTGGGGTCACAGACCTGGGCGGGAACACGGACACGCTTCCGTTGTCGGCCAGTAGCCCGGCGGTGGACGCAATCCCGACCAGCGCCTCCAATTGCACGAAGACCACCGATCAGCGAGACATCAGTCGACCACAGGGGTCCAGCTGCGACATCGGCGCGTATGAGCTGATCGAGCCCATCGAGGGCGCGCAGTTCTCGGAGGTGGTCGGGAGCATCGACAACACCTCGGCGACGATCGACTGGGGCGACGGCACCGCCCAGTCGAACGGCTCGGTCGACCCAACGACGCGTGAGGTCACCGGGACCCACACCTACGCCGAGGCGGGCATCTATCACGGGACACTGCACTGGCTCAACAGCGACGGGAATCCGTCGACGCGAGCGTTCGACGTGAAGGTCACCGACGCAGCCCTGAGCGCGACCGGGACGCCCTTCAGCGCGACCCAGGGGACATCGTTCAACGGCACAGTTGCGACGTTCACCGACGCCAACCCGCTGTCTCAGGCCTCGGACTTTACGGCCACGATCGCTTGGGGAGACGCCGAACCGGCGCGACGGCAGGGACCGTGGCGACCAACGCGGGCGGCGGCTTCAAGGTCACCGGCACGCACACGTACTCCAAGACCGGCTCGTTCACGACCACAATCACGATCAACGACGTCGGCGGCTCGACCGCGAGTGCGACCGGCACGGCGACGGTGAGCCCGCCGCGGCCGGTCGTCACGAGCGTCAGCCCATCCGCGGGGCCGACGGCGGGCGGCACCAGCGTCACGATCACCGGCACGAACCTCGGCAGCGCGACCGCGGTCAAGTTCGGGGCCAACGCCGCGACGGTCACTACGAACACCGCGACCCAGATCGCGGCGACAAACCCAGCCGGCTCGGCCGGGACAGTCGACGTCACGGTCACCAACGCCGGTGGTACGAGCGCAACGAGCGCCAACGACCAGTTCGCATACGCCGCCGTGCCGACCGTCACCAGCGTCAGCCCGAGCGCCGGGCCCACCGCCGGCGGCACACGTCACGATCACGGGTACGGCGTTCACGAACGCAAGCGCCGTGACGTTCGGGACAACAGGAGTACGACGAGCTTCACGGTCGACAGCTCCACCTCCATCACCGCCACCGCACCGGCAGGCTCGGCTGGCACCATCGACGTCACCGTTACAACTCCCGGCGGCACCAGCGCAACCAGCGCTAACGACCGCTACACCTACGCTGCCGGCGCCGACCGTCACAGCGTGAGTCCAAGCGCGGGTCCGACCGGCGGCGGCACGAGCGTCACGATCACCGGCACGAACCTCAGCCTCGCCAGCGCGGTCAAGTTCGGTGCGACCACCGCGAGCGGCGTCACGGTCAACAGCGCCACCTCGATCACAGCGACGGCGCCCGCCGAGACCGCCGG